>DATCMH010000013.1:0-129992 GCA_036563505.1 Beijerinckiaceae bacterium | reverse complement strand
ATGGTCGAGGGCGTCGCCCCGAGTTTTCGCCGCATCGATGAAGACCTGGAGGTTGGCGCGGGCCGCCCGCTGTCCCGTGAACTCGGCGAGCGAGAGCGGGCGGAGCGAGGTTTCGAGGTCGTCCTCGCGGCGCTCAGGGGTCAAAAGGGTCTTCGGCGTGGCCATGGGCTCGGGCGGGTGCGGTTCAGGATGGCGTCGCGCAGGGGCTTAGCACGATCTGAGCGCCTCGCCGATGTTTCTCGTTTGTTCCGCTCCTCGCGGCGCTCAGGCCTCCGCGGCCTCCAGCAGCCGGGCCGCCGCGGCGCGGGCCTCCTCGGTAATGGTGGCGCCGGCGAGCATGCGGGCGATCTCCTCGCGCCGCGGCGCCTGGCCCAAGGGCACGACGCGGGTGGCGACGCGGTCGGAGGCCGGCACCGGCTCCTTGGCGATGAGGAAGTGGTTCCCGGCGCGGGCGGCCACCTGCGGCGCGTGGGTGACGGCCATGACCTGCACCTTGCGGGACAGGCGCGCGAGACGCTGGCCGATGGCGTCGGCCACCGCGCCGCCGACGCCGGTGTCGATCTCGTCGAAGACGAGGGTCGGCGCGGAGCCCTTGTCGGCGAGCACGACTTTCAGGGCCAGCATGAAGCGGGAAAGCTCGCCGCCGGAAGCCACCTTCATCATCGGCCCGGCGCGGGTGCCGGGGTTGGTCTGCGCCCAGAACTCCACGCGCTCGAAGCCGGCCGGGTCCCGGCTCGCCTCGTCGGTGTCGATCTGGGTGATGAAGCGGGCCCGCTCGAGCTTGAGCGGAGGCAACTCGGCCTGCACCGCGGCGTCGAGGGCGGCGCCGGCTTTCTTGCGCGCGGCGGAGAGGGTGCGTGCCGCGGCGACGTAGGTCGCGTCGGCCGCCGCGAGCGCGGCCTCCAGCCGGCCGAGCTGCTCCTCGCCCGCGTCGATGGCCGCGACCTCGCCGAGATAACGCTCACGCAGGGCCGCGAGCTCGTCGGCGGGCACGTCGTATTTGCGGGCGGCGGCTCGCAGCGCAAAGAGCCGCTCTTCGACCTGCTCCAGCTCGCGGGGATCGTAGTCGGCGTCGCGCAAGGCCTCTTCCAGGGCCGTGCGGGCGTCGTCGAGGGCGACCAGCGCGGCGTCGAGGGCCTGCATGGCGGGCGCGACGAAGCCCGGTGCCTGGTCGCCACGGCGCTCCAGCTTGCGCACCGCGGCCGCGATGAGCGGCACCGGCGAACCGTTGCCGGCCACGGCCTCGAAAGCCTCATTGAGGTCTTTCGCCACCTTCTCCGACTGCATCATGGTGAGACGGCGCTCGGCGAGCGTTGCTTCCTCGCCCGGCTCGGGGGCCAGGGTGGCGAGCTCCTCCACGGCGTGGCGCAGGTAATCGGCCTCCTTGCGCGCCTTCTCGATGCGGGCGCGATGCCCAGTCAGCGCCGTCTTGGCCTCGCGCACCGTCCGCGCGGCCTCGGCGACGGCCTGCAGCTCGGGCCCAAGGCCGGCGAAGGCGTCGAGGATGGCGCGGTGCGTGCCGGGGTCGACCAGCGCCCGGTCGTCGTGCTGGCCGTGGATCTCGACGAGGGTTGTCCCTAAGCCGCGCAGCACCTGTACGCTGACCGGCTGGTCGTTGACGAAGGCGCGGGTGCGGCCGTCCGCCATCTGGGTGCGGCGCAGGATCAGGTCGCCCTCGGTGTCGATCTCCGAGGCCGCAGCGAGGCGCCGGGCCGGATGATCGAGGGGCACGTCGAAGATGGCGGTGACGGAGCCCTGCCCCTCGCCGTGGCGCACGAGCCCGCCGTCGCCCCGGCCGCCCAGCGCCAGGGCGAAGGCATCGAGCAGGATCGATTTCCCGGCGCCCGTCTCGCCCGTGAGGACGCTCAGACCCTCGGTGAAGTTCAGCTCAAGCCTGTCGATCAGAACGATGTCGCGGATCGCGAGCTGAACGAGCATCGATGGGGGGCAGGATCAACCAGTCTTCACGCGCACGGGCTTCGGCAGGCCGATGCCGCGCACCGCCCGGCTGATCCAGGATCCCTCGTCCTCGCGCGGCTCGAGACCGCCGGTCTTCAGGAGCGCGAAGGAATCCTTGTACCAGGGGCTGTCCGGGAAGTTGTGCCCGAGCACGGCAGCAGCCGTCTGCGCCTCGCCGGTGATGCCGAGCGCCATGTAGGACTCGGTCAGGCGCATCAGCGCCTCCTCAACGTGACGCGTCGTCTGGTACTTCGCGACGACGTCGCGGAAGCGGTTGATGGCGCCCGTGTAGTTGCGCTTCTCGAGGTAGTAGCGGCCGATCGTCATCTCGCGGCCGGCGAGCTGGTCGCGGGCGACCTGGATCTTGGCGCGGGCGTCGGCGACGTATTCTGAGGTGGGATAGCGCTGGACGAGGTCGGTCAGGGCGGAGAGCGCCTTGTCGGCCCGCTCCTGATCCCGGGTCACGTCCGGGATCTGGTTGTAGTTCGCCATCGCGAAGAGATACTGAGCGTAGGCAGCATCCTTGGTGTTCGGGTGCAGCTGGAGGTAGCGCCGGGAGGCGCTGATCGCGTCCTCCCATTGCTGGCCCTCGTAGCTCGCGTAGGCCGACATGATCACCGCCTTGCGGGACCATTCGGAGTACGGATAATTCTTCTCGAGGTCGGCGAAGCGCTTGGCCGCGCCCTCGTAATCGCCCGTCTGGATGCGCCCGAGGCCCTGGTTGTAGAGCTGCTCGGCCGGCACGTCGGCGATGATCTCGGGCTTGTACTTCGGCGCCGAGTCGAACGGGTTTATGTTGGCGAGCGTGTCGCAGCCCGTGAGTGCAAAACCGCAAGCGACGATCAGCGTCGTGCGGGCGATGGCGCCTTTCGCGCCCCGGATCGCCTTCGCGAATGACATACCTGGTCCGTCCTCTTGATGCGTTTCTTGTGGTTGCCGCCCCCGCGGCGACGCGTGAGGCTGTTTACCTCAAGGCTACCGGCCACGCCAAGCCCGCAGGAAACGATCTTGCGTCGATCCTGCCGCGATGTTGCGTTCCGGACGCGGCTGGTCGCCTGCGACCAATCGACCGGACCGGGATCAGTGCGTGTCGGGCGCGTAGGCCGGAACGGCGATGCCGGCCGCGATCTCGGCGTAGCCCGTCTCGCGGCGAGCGCCCGAGTCCACGACGGCGTAGTTGGTGCGGTCGGAGAACAGGGCCTCGAGAACCGCGAAGTTGAGGCGGTGGCCGCCGCGATAGGAACGGTAGCTGCCGAGCAAGGGCAGGCCGGCGAGCGAGAGGTCGCCGATGGCGTCCAGCATCTTGTGGCGGACGAACTCGTCGGCGTAGCGCAGCCCTTCGGGGTTGATCACCGCCTCGTCGCCGATGGCGACGGTGTTGTCGAGGGAAGCGCCGAGCGCGAAGCCGGCTTTCCAAAGCTTCTCGACGTCGCGCATGAAGCCGAAGGTGCGGGCGCGGGAGACTTCGCGGCGGTAGGCGCCCGGGGTCACGTCGATGGACCGGCGCTGGCGGCCGATCACCGCGTTGTCGAAGGCGATCTCGACGTCGACGCGAAAGCCGCGGTCATAGGGAGAGAGTTCGGCGAAGGCGTCGCCTTGAGCGACGCGCACGGGCTTGAGAACCTTGAGATGCCGGCGGGAGGAGGCCGTGGAGACGAGGCCAACGCTGTCGATCGCCTCGACGATCGGGGCGGCGCTGCCGTCGAGGATGGGCGCTTCCGGACCGTCGATCTCGACCAGCACGTTGTCGAGGCCGAGGCCGCAGAACGCCGACATCAGGTGCTCGACGGTGGCCACCGCGCCGGTCTCGCGATCGCCGATCACCGTGCACAGCTCGGTGGCCGTGACGGCGAGGTGCTTGGCGCTGATGAGGCGGTCGCGGCCCTTGGGCAGACCGGTCCGGAGGAAGACGACGCCGTGGTTGGCTTCGGCCGGATGGAGGACCACCTTCACGTCGTCGCCCGAGTGGACGCCGATGCCTGTGAGGCAGGCCGAGGAACGGAGCGTCGTCTGTTGGGTCTGTTTCATTCTTTCAACCTCGGCCAAGCGCGTCCCGCGCGGCCGCTGGATGCGAGCCGCCGAATGTCCTGACCGCTGTTTGAGCCCCTTGGTCCGACCGCCCGTCACCGTGCGGTGGTGCCCTTTTTTTGACGTGAGCGCACCATAGTCGCGGCGGTGCAGCAAACCAAATCACGCTTTCTTACGCTGTGTTACAGCCGTTCGGGCGTCCCTCAGCCGCAATTAAGAGACTGAATTGATTATGTTTCCCTGAACGCGAAACGCCCCCGGACGGACCCGTCCGGGGGCGTTTCTGGCGCGTGCCGTCAGTCTGCCTTAATTCGTCGAGCTCCGCCGGAGGAAAGCCGGGATCTCGAGCTGGTCGTCCTCGAAGCCGCGCGGCTGCGGCACCGCGCGACCCTGCGGATCGAGGTTGCCCTGCGCCGGGCGGTAGCCCTGCGGCTGAACCGGGCGCTTCACGTAGTCCTGATGAACCGACGACGGAGGAGCCGCCGGAGCGATCGGGGGCCGAACCTGGGGCTCGACGATGGGACGGGGCGCCTCGACGGGAGCCGGGGTGCCGGCCTCGTCCTTGCGGCCGAAGCCGACGGTCGCCAGGCGCTTCAGAAGCGGCATGCGCTTCTGATCCATCGGGGCCGAACCCTCGGCCTGGGCGCGGATCTGCGCCTGAGCCGGCATCGGCAGCTCGTCGATGCGCGGCATGCGCGGCTGGCGCAGGACCGCGCGCTCCGGCGCCGGCGGGATGAACGGCTCGGTCGAGAGAGCCGCTTCCATCGCAGGAGCGGCCTCGACCGGGGCCGGCATCTCGTAGGCCATCGCCTGACGCGGCTGGGTCGGGGTGATCGTCATCTCGTCGCGCAGCACGGCGGGAGTCGGGATGGGCGCCGGCATCGGGGCCGGGATAGGCTCCGGCGCGGGCTCCGGCGTCCGGGTCACGATCTCGGCGGGCGCGGCGCGAAAGGTCGGCACGGTCTGGGTGGCGCGGGCGCGAGCCTCGGCGCGCAGCCGCTCGGCCACCTCCGCGATCCGCTGCTCCGTGGCGGAGAGCTCGTTGCCCTGCGTGATGAGCGCCTGGTCGATCCCCGTCGCGACGACGGAAACGCGGATCGTGCCCTCGAGGCTCGGGTCGAAGGTGGCGCCCAGGATGATGTTGGCTTCCTGGTCGACCTCTTCGCGGATTCGGGTCGCCGCCTCGTCGAGCTCGTAGAGGGTGAGGTCGTGGCCGCCGGTGATCGAGATGAGCAGCCCCCGCGCGCCCTTCATCGACACGTCGTCGAGGAGGGGGTTGGCGATGGCGGCTTCCGCAGCGCGGTTGGCGCGCTTCTCGCCCGAGGCCTCGCCCGTGCCCATCATGGCCTTGCCCATGCCGCGCATGATCGCGCGCACGTCGGCGAAGTCGAGATTGATGAGGCCTTCCTTGACCATCAGGTCCGTGATGCAGGCGACGCCCGAGTAGAGCACCTGGTCGGCCATCGCGAAGGCGTCGGCGAAGGTGGTCTTCTCGTTGGCCACCCGGAACAGGTTCTGGTTCGGGATGACGATGAGGGTGTCGACCGCCGCCTGGAGCTCGTCCACGCCGGCTTCCGCCACGCGCATGCGGCGCAGGCCCTCGAACTGGAAGGGCTTCGTGACGACGCCCACCGTGAGGATGCCCATGTCCCGAGCCGTGCGGGCGATGACGGGCGCGGCTCCCGTGCCCGTGCCGCCGCCCATGCCGGCGGTGATGAAGGCCATGTGAGCGCCCGAGAGCTGATCACGGATTTCGTCGATCACCTCTTCGGCAGCCGCGCGGCCGACCTCCGGCTGCGAGCCGGCGCCGAGGCCCTCAGTCACGCCGAGGCCCATCTGGATGATGCGCTCGGCCCGCGACGAGGTGAGCGCCTGGGCGTCGGTGTTCGCGACCACGAACTCGCAGCCCATGAGGCCTGAGTCGATCATGTTGTTGACGGCGTTGCCGCCGGCGCCGCCGACCCCGAACACGGTGATGCGCGGCTTGAGTTCCCGGATGTCCGGCGCTTGCAGACTGATTGCCATGGTCCCTTAGCCCCTTCGTGGCCATTTACACTTCAAACTGCGCCGGACCGGCGCGGCTCAAGATCACGTTGTCCGGAACGCTCCCCGCTCCGGCCGAGCGCGATGCAACGGTTCAAAAACTCTCCCGAATCCAGCGACCCACCCGCGAGAGGTAGCCGTCGGTTCCGGTCCCCGCGAAAGCCCCGCCCGAGCGCGGCTCGAAATGCTCCGCGTGGGCGACCTGCGGGTAGACGAGAAGCCCGACCGCGGCCGAGAAGGCAGGACCCTTCGCGGCTTCGGGCAGACCCTTGATTCCCAGGGGCCGGCCAATGCGGACCTGGCCCTGGAGGATGCGGCGCGCGACCTCGGGGAGGCCCACGAGCTGGCTCGCGCCCCCCGTGAGCACCACGCGGCGCCCGGCCTGGGCGGCGAAGCCCGCCCCTTTCAGCCGGTCGCGGACGAGTTCGACGATCTCCTCGACCCGCGGCCTGATGATGCGGGTGAGGTGCGATTTCGGCAGGTGGTTCGGCACGTCCCGCTCATCCTCGTCGACCTGAGGCACCGCGATGATGTCGCGGTCGTCGGAGGCCGAGGTGATGCAGGAGCCATAGAGGGTTTTGAGCCGCTCGGCCGCCGCCACCCGGGTGGTGAGGCCGCGGGCGATGTCCATCGTCACGTGATGGCCACCCACCGCGACCGCGTCGGCGTGCACGAGGTGGCCGGCGGCGAAGACGCCGACGCTCGTCGTGCCCCCGCCCATGTCGACGACGGCGCAGCCCATCTCCGCCTCGTCGTCGACGAGGGCCGAGAGACCCGACGCGTAGGGTGTGGCGATGACGGCCTCAACGCCGAGATGGCAGCGCTCGACGGCGAGCATCAGGTTGCGCGCGGCGGCAGCCTCCGCGGTCAGCACGTGAAGGTCGACGCCGAGCTTGTCCCCGATCATCCCCGTCGGATCGACGATGTGGGGCTGAGCGTCGAGGGAGAAGCCCGTGGGAAGCGCGTGCAGCACCGCCCGCCCGGGGCGCAGCGAGTGATTGCTCGCGTTCTCGAGCACCCGGTGCAGGTCGCCCGCGCTCACGGGCCCGTTGCGGACCGGGATCTGGGCCTCGAAATGCTGCGACAGGAGCCGGCCGCCGGTGATGTTCACGATCACCGACTGGATCTCGACCTTGGCCATGCGTTCGGCCGCGTGGACCGCCTGGCGGATCGCCGTCTCAGCGGCCTCCAGATCGACGATCGCACCGCCCTTCACGCCGAGCGACCGCTGATGGCCGATGCCGATGATGCGGGCGAGATGGGTGCGCCCGCGCAGGGTCTCGAACTGCTCGATGGGATGGAGCTGCGCCACGAGGCAGACCACCTTGCTCGTGCCGATATCCAGCACGGAGAGGGTGGCGCTGCGGCGCGCCGAGAGCGGCTTGAGCCGCGGGGTCAGGCCGTGGTTGACGAGGGTCACGTTTCGATCCCCTTGCCGCGGGTCGGCTTCTTCTTGACGGCTTCGGCGCGGGCGGAGGCCGCCTCTTCCGTGAGGCGGACCACCACCCGGTCGGGCATGCGCAGGTCGATCGCGATGAGGTCGCGCCCGAGGATCTTCTGCTCGCGCTCGAGCTTCACGAGGCGGGCAAGCGCCTCGGCCGCACCGAGCTCGGGCAGGCGCACGTCGACGCCGTTGTCCATCTTGAGGGTCCAGCGCCGGCCCGACACCAGGGTGCCGGCGCGGATGCGCCCTTTCAGCGGCCCCGCCGCCTCGAGGAGGGCGAGGTAGTCGCGGGTGCGGGCGTTGGCCTCGTCGCCGACGACGAGGGGCAGGGTCGCGAAGCGCGCGTCCTGCATGAGGTCGATGACCGTGCCGTCGGCGGCGATGACGAAAAGTTCGCCGCCGCGCTGCCACAGGGCATGCGGCTCGCGCTCGGTGAGCGTCACCACCACGTCCTGGGGGAAGATCTTGCGCACCGAGGCGCTCTTGACGAGCGGGATGCGCTCAAGGCGCGTCCGGGCGTCGGCGGCATCCAGGAAGGGCAGCGAGCCCGTCGTCGTGATGCCGGCCGCCTGGAGCACCTCGCGCTCGGTGAGCTGGGCGACGCCGGCGATGGTCACCCGCTCGACGCCGAGCCCGACGAGGCGGGCCAGCGCGTTGTAGGGCTCGCCGTAGACTTGACGGAAATCCTGGTAGTGGCCGCCGTAGATCGCTCCCGTCGTGCCCACGCCGGCGAAGAACAGGGCGACGAGGCCCGTGCCGAGGAGTCGGGGCAGGCGGTGGGCGACCGGCACCGCCACCGAGCGGCGGCGCAGAGGAGAACGGAGGGAGAAGCGGCTAAGAAGCGGCCGGTCGCCGAAGAAGGGCGCGAAGACGCTGGACGCGGCCCCGGGGCCATAGGCCCCGGCGGTCACCGGTCGCAGGTAGCGTCCTCCACCATCCATCTGACAAGCTCACCGAACGAGTAGCCGGCATGCGCCGCGAGTTCAGGCACCAGGCTCGTCTCGGTCATGCCGGGCTGCGTGTTGACCTCCAGCACCACGACCTGCCCGGTTCCGCCGGGCGTGTCGTCGTAACGAAGGTCCGCACGGCTGACGCCTCGGCAACCGAGAGCTTGATGCGCCGTTAACGCCAACTCTTGGACCTGTTGGTAAATATTCGGTTTAATTTCGGCCGGCAGGACGTGGATCGATCCGCCTTTCGCGTACTTGGCGTCGAAGTCGTAGAAGAGGCCCGTGGCGGGCCGGATGTCGATGACGCCAAGCGCCTTGTTCCCCATCACAGCGCAGGTGAGCTCGCGGCCGGGAATGTAAGGTTCGACAAGCACTTGATCGCCGTAAGCCCAGTCCTCGCGACCGAGCTCCTGAGGCGGATGGGTGCGGTCCTCGCGCACGATGATGACGCCGAGCGAAGAGCCCTCGCTGATCGGCTTAACGACGTAGGGCGGCGGCAGGACATGGCGCTTGGCCGCTTCGTGACGATCGATCGTAAAGCCATCGGGAACGGTCACGCCGGCCGCCTTCATGACGACTTTGGCTTGATCTTTCTTAACGGCGAGGGCCGAGGCGAGCACGCCTGAATGGGTGTAGGGGATGCCCAGGATCTCGAGCAGACCTTGGATCGTGCCATCCTCACCGAACAGCCCGTGCAGGGCATTGAAGGCGACGTCGGGCTTCAGCTCGGCTAGAACCGACGCGATGTCGCGCTGCACGTCGACCCGGGTCACCTGGTAGCCCACGCTCTCCAGCGCCGCGGCGCAGGCGGTGCCGGTGGAGAGCGACACGGAGCGCTCGGCGGACCACCCGCCCATCAAAACTGCGACGTGCTTGGACATGGGGGCTCCTTAACGTCCCGGCATTGCTCAGAGTAAGGTTAGGGCTGGTCAGCCAATTTGCTGGAGAGCCTACGTTCGCATCATCGAAGCGTTGGCCTTTAAGCTGCATCCGGCGACATGAACGGATTGCGGATTTCGACGCCCTCCACAACCTGCCTCGCCTGCATGTCTTCCGACATCACGACCGTGCAGCCAGCAAGCTTAGCCGCGCTGATGATCAGGCTGTCGTAGATGCGGAAGCCGTGGTCACGCGCGATCCTGATCGCCAAGCGATAGGTTTCGTCGGTAAGGGAGAGTGGCCGTCCGACCAGGCCATGAACCACCTCCAAGGTTTGCTCGACACGATCCCAACTCCACCCGCGTTTTCGGCGCGACACGTCGATGAACTCGTTCACGACCTGCACGCTGATACGGCCGCCATTCGCGACGACGGCCTTCGCGCGAGCCTCGCGGACATCAGACGACGCGAAAGCGTAGATCAGCACGTTCGTGTCGAGGAAAACCTCACGGCTCATCAGCGGCATCCGCCTCGCGCGCGAAGCCACCGCGATGATCCTCGTACAGCTCATCGCGACGGAAGGTGAAGCCGACCGGGAGGGGCTGGCTGAGTTCCGTCAAACGCTGCAAAGCCTCGGCACGGCGCTCTTGATCCGTGCTGACCTTCTGGATCGCCTCGCACGGGATGTTGAGCTCGTCACCTACCCGCAGCTCGAGCGCGTCGACGTAGGACTTCGGCAAGCGAACGGCGAGGCTGTTGCCCCAGCGAGCCACCTTCATTCCACGCTCCTGGATATACATATCAAATGTATATCCTAACTTTTACCTGTTTGAGCCTCAACCCCGACCCGCTTGATCTCCCATTCGAGCTCGACCCCCGATGTCTCGCGCACCCGGCGGCGGACCTCTTCGCCCAAACCTTCGATGTCGGCAGCGCTCGCGCCGCCATGGTTGATGAGGAAGTTGCAGTGGAGCTCGGAGACCTGCGCGTCGCCGCGGCGCAGGCCGCGGCAGCCGGCGGCGTCGACGAGGGACCAGGCCCTGTGGCCGGGCGGGTTCTTGAAGGTGGAACCGCCGGTGCGGGTGTTGACGGGCTGGGTCGCCTGACGCGCCTCGGTGATGGCGTTCATCTCGGCGAGGATCGCGGCCGGGTCGCCGGGCTGCCCCTCGAACAGGGCCTCGACGAAAATCAGGTCGTCGGACGCCCCGCTGTGGCGGTAGGTGAAGCCCATCTCGGCCAATGACAGCGTCACCGCCCTGCCCTGCCTATCAAGGGCGCGGGCTTCGACGAGCACGTCCTTCACCTCGCCCCCGTAAGCGCCGCCGTTCATGCGCAGCGCGCCGCCGATCGCGCCGGGGATGCCGCGCAGGAAAGACAGGCCCGCGATCCCGGCCTCCGCCGCCGCGCGGGCGACCTTAACATCCGGCGCGCCGGCGCCTGCGCGGACCCGCAAGCCCTCGACGGCGATCTCGGAAAATCCTTTGCCGAGGCGGATGACGACCCCGGGCAGCCCGCCATCACGCACCAGCAGGTTCGAGCCGAGGCCGACGACGAGGAGCGGCAGGTCGGCCGGTCGTTCGTTGAGGAACAGGGCGAGGTCGGCCTCGTCCGCAGGCTCGAACAGAACCTGCGCCGGCCCGCCGGTGCGAAACCAAGAGAGCGGCGCCGTCGGCGCGTTGGCTTTGAGCGCGCCGCGCAGGGCCGGCATCCGGGCGCGCAGGTCGCGGGTGATGTCGGGGAAGGTCATGGGAACTTACCCCCTCTCCCCGCGAGCGGGGAGAGGGTTGGGGTGAGGGGGCGGCTCAGGATGAAGCGAGGCGTAGATCGTATCGATAACGCTGTCGGTGTTCGTCAGGATGTCGTGGTTCCAGAACCGCAGAACGGTGTAACCGCGCGACCGAAGACAAGCGTCCCGGACTTGATCGTGCTGGCTCTCGGCGTGCTGACTGCCGTCGGCCTCAACGATCAGATGCCTTTCGCGGCACGCGAAGTCCGCATAGTAGGGTCCGATCGGCTCCTGACGGACGAATTTGTGCCCGGCGAGCTGACGGCCCTTCAGACGCTGCCACAGCTTCGCCTCAGCCTCGGTCTGACCGCGACGAAGCTCTCTCGCCCGAGTCGTCCTGACGGTTTCAGCACCGCGCATACCGCCCCCTCACCCTGCCCTCTCCCCGCTCGCGGGGAGAGGGTTCTCTCTCACGCCGCCTTCTCGCCCAGCGCCTGCAGCTCGCCCGGCAGGGCGTAGGCCCATTGGGTGATGTTGCCGGCGCCCAGGCACACGACGTAGTCGCCCGGTCCCGCGAGGCCGCGCACGAGGGCGGCGAGATCCTCCGAGCGCTCCAGGGCCACCGCGTTGCGATGGCCGCGGGCCTTGAGGCCCGCGACGAGGCCGTCCCGGTCCGCGCCTTCGATGGGCTGCTCGCCGGCGGCGTAGACGGGGGCCACGATCACTGCGTCGGCGTCGTTGAAGCAGGTGCAGAACTGGTCGAAGAGGGAATGCAGGCGGCTGTAGCGGTGGGGCTGGACCACCGCGATGACCTGCCCGTCCGTCGAGGCGCGGGCGGCGCGCAGCACGGCGGCGATCTCCACGGGATGGTGGCCGTAATCGTCGAAGATCGCGGCGCCGTTCCACTCGCCCGTGCGGGTGAAGCGCCGCTTGACGCCGCCGAAGCCGCCGATCGCCTTGCGGATGACCTCGGGCGAGACGCCGAGCTCGTGGGCCACCGCAATGGCCGCCGTGGCGTTGAGCGCGTTGTGCTTGCCCGGCATGGGCAGGACGAGGTTGTCGATCTCCATGCGGAAGCCGGGCCGCCGGTCGCGGATCAGCACGCCAAAGCGGGTCTGGCCGCCGCCCTGCGCCACGTCGATGAGGCGGACATCGGCCTGCGGGTTCTCGCCGTAGGTAATGATGCGCCTGTCCTCGATGCGCCCGACGAGGTCCTGCACCGTCGGGTGGTCGATGCACATCACGGCGAAGCCGTAGAACGGGATGTTGTCGATGAAGCTCCGGAAGGCATCCTTGATGGCGTCGAAGGAGCCGAAATGATCGAGGTGCTCCGGATCGATGTTGGTGACGATCGCCACGTCCGCCGGAAGCTTCAGGAAGGTGCCGTCGGACTCGTCGGCCTCCACGACCATCCAGGCGCCGGCGCCCATGCGGGCGTTGGTACCGTAGGCGTTGATGATGCCGCCGTTGATGACGGTGGGGTCGAGGCCGCCGGCATCGAGGAGCGTGGCGACAAGCGACGTCGTCGTGGTCTTGCCGTGGGTGCCGGCCACCGCGACGCAGGACTTGAACCGCATCAGCTCGGCCAGCATCTCGGCGCGGCGCACCACCGGCAGGCGCCGCTCGCGGGCGGCGGCGAGCTCCGGGTTGTCGCGCTTGATGGCGGTGGAGACGACGACGATCTCGGCCGCCTCCACGTTCTTCGCCTCGTGGCCGATGAAGGTGGTCATGCCCTTCTCGGCGAGGCGGCGGACGTTGTAGTTGTCCGCGGCGTCCGAGCCCTGCACCGTGTAGCCGAGGTTGTGCATGACCTCGGCGATGCCGGACATGCCGATGCCGCCGATGCCGATAAAGTGGATGGGGCCGAGTTTCGGCGGCAGTTTCATGGCGTCGGTCCCATTGTTCTCAGCGGCGGGCGAGCCGCAGGACTTCGTCGGCGAGCCGCTCGGCGGCATCCGTTCGGCCCGCGCTCTTGGCTGCCTCGGCCGCGTTGGTCAAGCGCGCGGGGTTGGCGAGCCGCGCCAAAATCTCGTCGGCGAGGCGCTGCGGCGTGAACTCCGGCTGTAGGATCACGGTCGCCGCGCCGATCTCCGCGAGCGTCGCGGCGTTCGCCGCCTGGTCCTGATCCAGCGCCCCGGGCAGGGGCACGAGAACGGACGGCCGGCCGATGGCCGCGAGTTCGGCCACCGTCGAGGCGCCGGATCGGGACACCACGAGGTGGCTCTCGGCGATGCGCCGGGGCAGGTCCTTGAAGAAGGGCTCGACCTCGGCTTGAAGGCGAAGCTCGGCGTAAGCTTTTCGCACCCGGGTCAGGTCCTCGCCGCGGGCCTGCTGCGTCACGACGAGTTGCGGCCGCAGCTCTTCGGGCACGAGGGCAAGGGCCTCGGGCACCACCTCGCTCATCACCCGCGCGCCCTGGCTGCCGCCGAAGACGAGGAGGCGGAGCAGCCCCTTGGGCAGCGCGGCCGGATAGGGCGTGGCCGCCGCCGCGATGACCGCCGGGCGGACGGGGTTGCCGGTATGAACCTGCCGCGCGCCCGGGGGCACGCCGCGCACGTTCGCGAACCCTGTGGCGACGAGGGAGACGCGGGGGGCGAGGAAGCGGTTCGCCCGACCCATGACGCCGTTCTGCTCGTGGAGCGCTGCCGGGATCTTGAGGAGAGACGCCGCGAGCACCGGCGGCACGGTCGGGTAGCCGCCGAAACCGACGACGGCGTCTGGCTTGAGCCGTCGCAGGGCCAGAAGGGCCTTCGCCACTCCGAGGCCGAGCACCGCGGCGGCCTTCGCCTTGGCGAGTGGCGATCCGCCGGACGGCGTGGCGGCGGGGATCTCCACCACCTCCTCGGCCGGGAAGGCGTCGGCCAGTCCGCCCACGCGCTCGTCCGTCGCGAGCACCACGCGGGCCCCGCGTGTCTTCAGGGCGACGGCGAGCGATTCGGCCGGAAAGAGGTGGCCGCCGGTCCCGCCGGCGGTGACAAGGATGAGAGGCGCGTTCATTCGGCGGCGACGAGACCAGAGGGGAGCCGCTCCACGGTCTCGGAGCGCGGCCGGCGACGGGTGAGGGCGATGAGGAAGCCCATGCCGAGCGCGAGCGAGATCAGCGAGGAGCCGCCGTAGGACACGAAAGGCAGGGTCATGCCCTTGGCCGGCATGAGATGCACGTTGACCATCATGTTGATGCAGGCCTGAAGGCCGAACATGAGCAGAAGCCCGGTGATGGCCAACCGGCAGAACGTGTCCTCGTTCCGCCGGGCGAGCGTCAGGCCGCGCAGAACGATGATGGCGAAGAGCGCCACGAGGCCGAGGCAGACAAGAATGCCGAACTCCTCCGCCGTGACGGAGAAGATGAAGTCGGTGTGCGAATCCGGGAGGATGCGCTTCACCGAGCCCTCTCCCGGGCCTTTCCCCCACCATCCCCCTTGCGCGAAGCTCTCCATGGCGACGTCGACCTGGAAGGTGTCGCCGGAGGACTTGTCCATGAAGCGTTCGATGCGGGCGCGCACGTGGGGCAGGAACTGGTAGGCCGCAGCGATCCCGGCGAGGCCTGCGCCGCCTAAGCCGAACACCCAGAACCAGTGCAGGCCGGCGACGAAGAATAGGCCGCACCAAACGATAGTGATCAGCATCGTCTGCCCGAAATCGGGCTGGAGGATGAGGGGCACGATGGTGGCGGGCAGGAGCAGGATCGCGACGAGTGCGCCCGGCATGTCCTTGCGTCGGGCGCCCTCCGCGAAGGCCCAGGCGGCGATGATGACGAAGGCGGGCTTCACGAACTCGGAGGGCTGAAGGCCGATGCCGGCGATGTTGATCCAGCGATGGGCGCCCTTGATCTCCGGCCCGAACTGTAGGGCGAGCAGGACGAGGGCCATCCCGAGGAGATACGTGAGGAGCGCGGCGCGGCGCACGTAGCGCAGGTTGAGGAAGGACACCGCGATCAGGATCGCCACCGCCGGGACGAGGAAGAGCACCTGACGGCTCACGAAGTGGAAGGTCGAGAGCCCGAGCCGTTCCGCGACCGGCGGACCGCCCGCCATCAGGAAGACGATGCCGGCCACCATGAGGGCTGCGAGGCACGCCAGGAGCAGGCGATCCACCGTCCACCACCAGTCACTGACGACCGAGCGTTCCGCGCGCGACATCATCGAAGGCACCTCGCGTCCTGCGCCCTCGAATCGGGGCGCTCTGAGATTCGCGCGATCCTGACCTGGCTTCGTTCAGGTTTGCTTAACCGTGAGGTTCGGGAGCGCCCGCACGAGGTCGCGGAAGTGGTCGCCGCGGCGCTCGAAGTTCGGGTACTGGTCGTAGGAGGCGCAGGCCGGCGAGAGCAGGACGACGGGCTCGGGCGCGACCGACGCCTCGGCGTCGGCCGCGGCTTTCGCCACCGCGACGTCGAGGGTGCGGCAGCGCTCGAAGGGCACCTGGCCCTCGAGCGTGGCCGCGAACTCCTCCGTCGCCGCGCCGATGAGATAGGCCTTGGCGATCTTGGGGAAGAACGCGGCGAGGCTCGTGATGCCGCCCGCCTTCGCCTTGCCGCCGAGGACCCAGTGGATCGCGTCGAGGGAGGCGAGCGCCTTCGCCGTCGAGTCGGCGTTGGTGGCCTTGGAATCGTTGATGAACAGCGCTCGGCCGATCCGGCCGACCTCCTCCATGCGATGGGGAAGGCCGGGGAAGGTGGAGAGGCCCGCGCGGATCGCCTCGGGAGAGATGTCGAGGGCATCCGCGACGGCGAGCGCCGCCGCCGCGTTCTGGGCATTGTGTTCGCCGCGCAGAGATCCGATGCCCGTCAGATCGGCCGCGCCGGTCGCGCCTCTCGCGTCGACGCGGACGAGGGTCGCGCCGTCGGCGAAGACGCCCTCGCTGCCGAGGGGCTCGACAGAGATGCGCTTGAGAAGGCGCCCATCGGCCGCGCGGCGGTCCGCGACCGAGCGACTGAAATCATCGTCGTCGCCGACGATCGCGATCTCCGCTCCCGCGATCAGCCGCTCCTTGATCCCGGCATAGTTCTCCATCGTCCCGTGCCGATCGAGGTGATCGGGTGAGACGTTGAGGAGCACACCGACCGTCGGGTTGAGCGACGGCGTGAGGTCGATCTGAAAGGACGACATCTCCACGACGTGGACGCGGTTCGCGGCCGGCGGTGCCAGCGAGAGGATCGCCGTGCCGATGTTGCCACCCATCTGCACGTCGCGCCCCGCCTCGCGCAGGATGTGGGCGACGAGGGCCGTCGTGGTCGATTTGCCGTTCGTTCCCGTGATGGCGACGAAGGGCGCGTCCGGCGCAATGGCTGCCCGCTCGCGGCAGAAGAGCTCGATGTCGCCGATGACCTCGACGCCGGCGGCCTGAGCTTTGCGCACCGTCCAGTGCGGCTCGGGATGGGTCAGCGGCACGCCGGGGGAGAGCACGAGACTCGAGAACTGTGACCAGTCGGCGTCGGCGAGGTCGCCCGTGCCGATCCCCTCCGCCGCGGCCTGAGCCACCCGTTTCGGATCGTCGTCCCAGGCCACGACGGTGGCGCCGCCGGCCTGCAGCGCCCGCGCGGTCGCAAGCCCCGAGCCGCCCAGGCCGAACAGGGCGAGGGTTTGTCCTGCCATGCAGGTGACGGGGGTCACTCCCCTCCCCCCTCTGTGGGGGAGGGTGGCCCGGCGAAGCCGGGTCGGGAGAGGGGGCGCCCCGTCAGGGGCGCTCGCGAAGCGAATGAAGCCCCACCGGCTTCGCCGTGCGCGCCGCTGGCGCGCCACCCCTCATCCGCCCTGCTGCGCAGGGCACCTTCTCCCTCAAGGGGAGAAGGAAGCAGTGCCGCCTCCATCACCGGATCTTCAGCGTCGCGAGGCCGGCGAGCGCCAGCACCACGCTCACGATCCAGAAGCGGATCACGACTTGCGGCTCGGTCCAGCCCTTCTGCTCGAAATGGTGGTGGATCGGCGCCATGCGGAAGACGCGCTTGCCCGTGAGCCGGAAGGAGGCAACCTGGATCACGACGGAGAGAATCTCGAGCACGAAGAGGCCGCCGACCACCGCGAGCACGATCTCGTGCTTCGTCGCCACCGCCACGGTGCCGAGAAGGCCGCCGAGCGCCAGCGAGCCGGTGTCGCCCATGAAGATCTGGGCGGGCGGGGCGTTGAACCAGAGAAAGCCGAGGCCCGCCCCGATCAAGGCGCCGCAGAGCACGGCGAGTTCGCCCGAGCCCGGCACGAAGTGGATCTGGAGGTAGTTGGCGAAGATCGCGTTGCCGGCGAGATACGCGATGAAGCCGAAGGTGGCGGCGGCGATCATCACCGGCACGATGGCGAGCCCGTCGAGCCCGTCGGTGATGTTCACCGCGTTGCCGGCGCCGACGATGACGAAGCCGCCGAAGATGACGAAGAACCAGCCGAGATGGATGAGCGCGTCCTTGAACACCGGCAAGGACAGCTTGTTGGACAGGCCCGGCGTCGAGATCTCGGCGATGGCAATGCAGGCGATGCCCGCGATCAGGGCCTCGATGGCGAGCCGCGAGCGGCCCGAGAATCCTTTGTGCGACTGCTTCGTGACCTTCAGGAAGTCGTCGTAGAAGCCGATGGCGCCGAAGCCCAGCGTCACGAAGAGCACGACCCAGACGTAGCCGTTCGAGAGGTTGGCCCAGAGCAGGCTCGAGACGAGGACGCCGGCGAGGATCATGAGCCCGCCCATGGTGGGCGTGCCGCGCTTGGTGAGCAGGTGGGATTGAGGCCCGTCCTCGCGGATCGGCTGACCTTTGCCCTGCTTGAGACGCAGGAACGAGATCATTGCCGGGCCGAACCAGAAGACGAAGAACAGCGCGGTCAGCGTCGCGCCGCCGGTGCGGAAGGTGATGTAGCGGAAGACGTTGAACGGGCTGAACGCGCCGCTGAATTCCGCGAGAAAGGCCAACATCCGCTGCTCACCCTTGCCGTGCAGCCACGGCGTCGGGGCCGAAGCGGGCTTTGAGGGCCTGGACGATCCGCGACATGCGCACCCCGTTCGACCCTTTGATCATGACGACGTCGCCGGGCCGCAGGGCGGCCAGGACCTCGGGCTCGAGCTCCGCGGCGGTGGCTGCATAGCCGCCGCGGCGCTCGGGGGGAAGCGCGTCGACGAGGTGGCGCATGAGCGGCCCCGCGGCGAAGACGATGTCGGCCACCGCCGCGGGCTCCTGCAGGGCCCCGTGCATGGAGGGACCTTCGGGGCCGAGCTCGAGCATGTCGCCGAGGACCGCGACGCGTCGGCCGCGCGACCCGGGCTTCGTGGCGGCGAGCGCCGCCAGCGCCGCCCGCATGGAGGCCGGATTGGCGTTGTAGCTCTCGTCGATGAGGATCGCCTCGCCGGCCGCGAGATGGAGCCGCGTGCGCTCGCCGCGCCCGACGGGCGGCGTGAGTTCGGCCAGCGCCAATCCGGCCAAGGCGAGGTCGGCGCCGAGGGCCTTGACGACGCCGAGCGCGCCCAGCGCGTTCACGGCGATGTGCCGGCCCGGCATCCCGACGCGGAAGAGCAACGGCGTGCCGAGCACCCGCGCCTCGACGATGGACTGGCCCGGCTCGACCACGATCCGCTCGGCGCGGATATCCGCGTCCGCGTGCTCGCCGAAGGTGACGATCCTTCCGGCGGCGGAGGACAGCGCGTGGGCGCGCAGACGCTCGTAATGCGGGTTGTCACGCGGCAGCACCGCAGTCCCGCCCGGCTCCAGGCCGCCGAAGATCTCGCCCTTGGCGTCGGCGATGCCCGACAGCGAGCGGAAGAACTCGATATGCACCGGCTCGACGGTGGTGACGAGCGCGACGTGGGGCCGGATGAGCCGCGTCAACGGCGCGATCTCGCCCGCGTGGTTCATGCCGACCTCGAAGACCCCGTAGCGGGTCTCCCGCGGCATGCGGGCAAGGGTGAGAGGCACGCCCCAGTGATTGTTGTAGGAGGCAACGGAGGCGTGGGTCGGCCGCTGGCGCGTGAGCGCGAGGCGCAGCGCCTCCTTGGTCCCCGTCTTGCCGACGGAGCCCGTGACCGCGACGGCCTGGACGGGCGCGCGGCGGCGGGCGGCGACGCCCAATCGCCGCATGGCCTCGAGCACGTCGTCGACCACGACGAGAGGCCCCGAACCCGCGAGCTCCGCAGCGCGGTCGGAGGCGACGACGGCCGCCGCGGCGCCTTTCGCCAGAGCGCTGGCGACGAAGTCGTGGCCGTCCCGCGCCTCGCCCTGGATCGCGAAGAAGAGGTCGCCGGGTTCGAGGGTGCGGGTGTCGATGGAGGCGCCGGTGGCTGGCGCGACAGGGCCGTCCAGGCGCGCGTCCATGGCGGCGACGAGCTCATCGGAGGTCCAAAGCGGTGTCGTCATGGGTCTAGCGCGCCTCGCGTTCCGCGATCGCCGCCCGGACCACGTCGTGGTCCGAGAACGGCAGGGTCCGGTCGCCGACGATCTGGCCCGTTTCATGACCCTTGCCCGCGACGACGAGCACGTCGCCGCGGGAAAGCTCCGCCACCGCGGCGCGGATCGCCTCCGCGCGGTCGCCGATCTCGCGCGCGCCGGGGGCGGCCGCGAGGATCTCGCCGCGGATTGCCTCGGGGCGTTCCGAGCGCGGGTTGTCGTCGGTGACGATGACGCTGTCGGCGAGCCGCACCGCGATCTCGCCCATGAGGGGCCGCTTGCCCCGGTCCCGGTCGCCGCCGCAGCCGAACACGCAGACGAGCCGGCCGGGCGTGAAGGGGCGAAGCGCCGTCAGGACGTGCTCCAGCGCGTCGGGCTTGTGGGCGTAATCCACGATGCAGAGCGCACTCTCGACCTCGCCCACCGCTTCGAGCCGGCCCGGCACGCCCTTGAGGTTCGCGAGATGGCCGAGCACCTGGTCCGGATCGGCCCCGGGCTCGCTCGCCAGGACGAGGCCCGCCGCGACGAGGGCGTTCTCGACCTGGAAGCCGCCGAGAAGCGGCAGGGTGGTCTCGGCGGTGTGGTGGCGCCCGGCCCAGTGAACGACGAGGGTGAGGCGTTGCGCGAAGCCCTCGGCCCGGCTCTCCATGAGTCGCAGGGTATCGCCGGCCCGGCCGGTCGACAGGACCGGGCCGCGGGTCGCGGCGGTGGCGAGGAAGATCTCGGCGAACGGTCCGTCGGCGTTGATCACCGCGGGGGCGCCGACAGGCAGGAGCGTATCGAAGAGGCGCAGCTTCGCGTCGCGATAGGCCTCCACCGTCTGGTGGTAGTCGAGATGGTCGCGGCCGAGATTGGTGAAGCCCGCAGCCGCGAGGCGCACGCCGTCGAGGCGGCGCTGATCGATGCCGTGCGACGAGGCTTCCATGGCAAGCCGCGTGACGCCCTCCCCCGCGAGCTGGTCGAGGGTCGTGTGGAGCGCGATCGGGTCGGGCGTGGTAAGCGAGCCGTAGGCCGCCCCGTCGGAGGTGATGACGCCGAGCGTTCCCACGCTCGCCGAGCGATGCCCAAGCTTGGCGAAGAGCTGGCGGACGAAATCGGCCACCGACGACTTGCCGCTCGTGCCCGTCACCGCCACCACGCGGTCGGGCTGGCGGGGATGGAGCCGAGCGGCGGCATGGGCGAGCGCCTGCCGGACGTCGGCGACGTGTAAGTAGGGCGTCCCCGGCGGGAGGTCGGCCGGGCGCTCCCCCTGTCCCACCACGGCCGCGGCGCCGGCCTCGGCGGCTTTCGCGGCGAAGGCGAGGCCGTCCGCCTTGGCGCCCGGCACGGCGACGAAGACAGTGCCCGGCCCCACTCTTCGGCTGTCGAAGGCCAAGCCAGTCACGGGAACGGCGGCGAAGCCTTGCGGCTCCGCCTCCAGGAAGAGTTCGCCGAGGGCGCGGGGAGCCGTCACCGGGTGCCCCAGGCCCCAAGGCGGGTCATCAGCGGAAAGGCCTGCGGCGGCGCCTCGAAGGTCGGCGGCACGCTCAGCATGGGCGCGACGCGCTCGATGATGTTGCCCGTCACCGGCGCCGCGTTCCAGCCGGCGGTCGAGAAGCCGTGGGTGCCCTCGACGGCCTGCGGCTCGTCCATGATGGTGAGGAAGAGGTATTTCGGCTTGTCCATCGGGTACACGGCCGTGAAGGTCGTCAGGTTCTTGGTCTTGGAATAGCGCCCGTTGATGACCTTCTCGGCGGTGCCCGTCTTGCCGCCGACGAAGAAGCCGGCGATCGCCGCCGAGCTCGCCGAGCCCCGGGTCGCGTTGAGGCGCATGACGTAGCGCATCCCCTCGCTGGTCTCCGGCTTGATCACCCGCGTTCCGATCTTCTTCGCCTGCTCCTCCGTGCGCTTGAGGAAGGTCGGCGGGATCAGGATGCCGCCGTTGACGAGCGCGTTCACCGCCATCACCGCCTGGAGCGGCGCCACCGCCAAACCGTGGCCGAAGGCGATGGTCATCGTGTTGAGCTCGCCCCAGCGCGGTGGGATGATGGGCAGCGCGTTCTCCGGCAGCTCCGTCTGAAGGCGCTCGAGCTGGCCCATCTTCTTGAGGAAGGCTTTGTGCGCCTCGACGCCGAGGCCCAGGGCCATCTTGGCCGTGCCGATGTTGGAGGAGTGCACGAAGACTTCCGGCACCGTCAGGACGCGGTTCGTGGCGTGGTAGTCGCCGATCTTGAACTTGCCGTAGCGCAGGGCCGAGCGGGCGTCGAAGGTCGAGTTGATGTTGTACTTGCCCGAGTCCAGGGCCATCGCGGTCGTGAGGGCTTTGAACGTCGAGCCCATCTCGTAGACGCCGACGTTGATCCGGTTGATCCGGTCCTTCTCGAGAGCGTCGACCGGGTTGTTCGGGTCGAAATCGGGGAGCGAGACGAGGGCGATCACCTCGCCCGTGTTGACGTCGAGGATCGCGCCGGCCGCGGCCTTCGCCTTGAATTTGTCGAGGCCGCGCTGGAGCTCGTCGCGGAGCGCATGCTGCACCCGCAGGTCGAGGGAGAGCTGGACCGGCGCGAGGTCGGCTGAGGAGCGGGCGAAGCCGAAGCCGGCCAGATCCTGCAGGCCCTGGCCATCGATGTACTTCTCGATGCCGGCGATGCCGACATTGTCGATGTTGGCGAAGCCCAGAACGTGGGCGGCGGCGACGCCGTTCGGGTAGACCCGCTTATGCTCGGGGAGGAAGCCCACGCCCGGGATGCCGAGGCGGTGGACCTCCGCCTGCTGGCGCGGGGTCACCTCGCGCTTGACCCAGACGAAGCCCTTCTTCGTGCCGAGCTTGTCGCGCAGCTCGCGGGCGTTCAGGTCGGGCAGGACGGCGGTGAGGAGCTCGACCGCCTCGTCCTTGTCCACGATGTTGCGCGGCTCGGCGAAGACCGAGACGGTACGCACGTCGGTGGCGAGAACCTCGCCGTTGCGGTCGACGATGTTGGGCCGCGCCGCGGCGACGGCAAGCGTCGCCGGATGCCGGTTGGCGCGGCTCGTCTCGGGTGCCAGCGCGAGGTGAACCAGCCGGGCCGAGATGGTGCCGAACAGCCCGACGAAGGCCAGCGCCACGAGCCCGACGCGGGTGGCGCTCTTGTCGACCCGAAGGTGGAACAGGGCCCGGACGTGATGCCAGCCGCGGCGCCAGCGCCCCGGCGTGGCAGCGGCATCAGCGAAGGCGGCCTGACGATCGTCGGGCGAGGGCTCGGTCGACAAGGAGCTGGACACAGGGCTCACCGGGAGGGTGTCTTGGTGGTCGCGGTCGGGGTACGGGCGTCGCTCGGACGCTTGTCCTTGGGCGTCGAGGTCGGCTCGAAGACGCCCAGCGCCTCGAGCTTGCGGCCGATCTCGTCGCCGCGTTCCGGCTTGAGGGGCAGGTCGGAGAGGCGCGCGAGCTGGTGGACGCTCATCGGCTGCAGGTCGAGGTGGCGGTCGACGGCGGCCTGGAGCCGGTCGGGCCGGTCGAGGTGCTGCCATTCCGCCTTGATCACGGCGATGGCGTCCTTCTCGCGCTGGATCTTGGTGCGCAGCTTCGCGACCTGCTCGGCCTGGTAGAGGGTTTCGTACTTGATCGAGTAGGCGTAGGCCGCCGAGGCGATCAGCGCCGTGATGGCGATCATGTGAAGGAGCCGGATCATCGCCGTCCTCCCCGCAATTCGGCCGTGCGCGGCAGTTCCGCGAGGAGTTGGAGCGCAGGCAGGGCGGCCTGTGCCGGCGCGGCGATGCGCTCGGCGACCCGGAGCTTGGCGGAGCGCGCCCGCGGGTTGCGCAGAACTTCGTCGTCGGAGGGCGTCACGGGCCCGCGGGTCACCGTCGCGAAGCTCGGCTGCGCAGGCTCCTGCGAGGGCAGATGACGCGAGCCGCTGCCGCCCCGGCCGGTGCGCGCCGCCATGAACTGCTTCACGATGCGGTCCTCGAGGGAATGGAAGGTCACGACCGCGAGGCGCCCGCCGGGCCGCAGCACGCCCTCGGCGGCGTGCAGCGCCCGCACGAGCTCGCCGAGCTCGTCGTTGACGGCGATGCGCAGGCCCTGGAAGACCCGGGTTGCCGGGTGGAAGCCCGGCTCGGCCCGGATCAGGCCGGCCACGAGGGCGGCGAGCTGCCCCGTCGTGGCGATCGGCGCCTTGCGCCGGGCCTCGACGATGGCGCGCGCCACCGCCCGGGCCCGCCGCTCCTCGCCGTAGTGGAAGAAGATGTCGGCGAGCTCGGCCTCCGGCGCCTCGTTGACGAGATCGGCGGCGCTCGCGCCCGAGCGCTCCATGCGCATGTCGAGGGGGCCGTCGTGGCGGAAGGAGAAGCCCCGCGCGGCCTCGTCGAGCTGCATCGAGGAGACTCCGATGTCGAGCACGACGGCATCGACCGTGTCGTGGCCGCCCTCCATCACGAGGGCGTCGAGGGCGCCAAAGCGGCCCGGAATCAGGTTGAGACGGCCGTTCGACCGGGCTGCCAGCGCGGCACCGGCCGCGATCGCGTCGGGATCGCGGTCGATGGCCACGACCCGCGTGGCGGGGTCGGCGTCGAGCAGGGCCCGGGTATAGCCGCCGGCCCCGAAGGTGCCGTCGACGACGACGCCGCCTTTCTGAGGTTCGAGCGCCGCGCAGACTTCCGCCAGGAGCACGGGAACGTGCCGGGCCGGTCCGCCAGCGGCGCCGGTTGAACCGTCGCCGCGGCCCGTCATCGCTCCTCGGCTCCCGGCGGAGAGCCCTGCGATCCAGATCGGCCGCCGAGCTGCGCTTTCAGCGCCCGGACCTTCGTGCGCGCCTCCTCCAAGTGCGCCCGAAAGCCCTGAGGCTCCCAGATCTGGAACTTGTGGCCGAGCCCCACGAGCGCCACCGCGTCCGTGATCCCGGCGTGCTCCTTGAGAGTGTCCGTGAGGATGATTCGCCCTTCCGGATCCACCTTCAGGATCTCGCTCGTGCCGTAGAGCGCCGTCGCGAGTTGGTCCCGCTCGTCCGCGTAGGCCGGCAAGCCCGAGAGCACCGCGTCGATCTCCGTCAGGAGCCGATGCCCCCCGCAATCCAGCGCCGGCTGATCCAGCGCCGGATGGACGTAGAGCCCCTCGAAGCCATCCCGCGCGAGCACCGCCCGGAACGGCGCGGGAATCGAGACCCGACCCTTCGCGTCCAGGCGGTTGGTGAAGTTGGACACGAAACGGTCCATGGCCAGCCGCCGGCGCGCTCCCGAAGTTCATCCCCCCGGCGGGGTGAACCCCGCCGTGCCCCGTCTTCGCGGCGCACAGGCCCTCGTCGCGGGAAGCTGCTGCGCAGCCCCAGCCTTCGCTGGCCGCTGAGGGGAAAGGTGCCGTGGACGGGACGATTTGGGATACCATGGGCTCATATGGTCGTCAACGGAACGGCCGCCCGCGACGGCCTTCCCCAGGCATCCCGGATCAGACTTGCTTAGGGTTAAGGAAGGGTAAGGAGGGGCGCTTCGGCCCGTCCGAAATCGGCGTCGCTGCGCGACGAGACGTTGTGCTGGATGAAAGGCGTCAGCCGGCCTGTAAGCCGGGTTCTGTCAGGCCCCGGGCGCAAGCGCCCGGAACGTGGCGGCCATTCCTCTGGGACGGCCGTTGCCGGCCGCCTCGAGCAACCAACCCGGGCGGCGGATCAGGAAACCGATCTGGACGCGAGCGTCCGTGCCGCCCCTATTCGGTTTTGCTCCCGGTGGGGTTTGCCGTGCCGTCCGCGTTGCCGCGTCCGCGGTGCGCTCTTACCGCACCCTTTCACCCTGACCTCCGGGACGCGAGGTCCTGAGGCGGTTTGCTTTCTGTGGCACTGTCCCTGGGGTCGCCCCCGCCGGACGTTATCCGGCACCGTGTTTCCTGGGAGCCCGGACTTTCCTCCCCGAGCGAAGCGCCCGGAGCGGCCGCCCGGCCGGCTGACGCGCCCCGTGTGGCCGCGGATCAGCCGAAGGTCAAGCGCGGCGCCGATCTGGAACCATGGCCGTTCCTCGCGAGTTTGCGTGACGGCACGGCCAAGGTACAATGGCACGATCCTGGCCGCCCTCGACCAGCGGCTGCCTCCACGGACCGACAATAGGGAACGCTCCCATGAAGAAGATCATCTCCGCCGCCCTCGCGGGCACCCTCGCCCTCTCGGTCGCCGCCTGCAACACGCCCGGCGAGCGGGCGCTCGGCGGCGCGGCGATCGGCGGCATCGCGGGTGCGGCGATCGGCGGGGCGGCGACGGGCCGGGCCGGCGGGGCGCTCGCGGGCGCGGCGATCGGTGCCGCCGGCGGCGCCATCGTCGGCGCGGCGACCGCTCCTCAGTGCCCCTACGGCACCTACCAGGACGTCTACGGCAATCTCTACTGCCGCTGAGCCTGACCGCGTTCCTCCGGCTCCGGGGCCGGGACGCGAAGGGCCGGATCACCTCCGGCCCTTTCGTTTTGCCGATCCCCTCACTAAACAGGCGCCATGGTTGGATCCCTGTGGGGCAAGATCGGCGGAGTGGGCCTTGGCCTCGCCGTAGGAGGGCCGCTCGGCGCGCTCATCGGCGGCGTGGCGGGTCACGTGCTCGTCGACCGTGAAGGGGCGCTGTTCGGCCCGGCGCCCCGTGAGGTGGTGTTCACCACCGGTCTCGTCGCACTCTCCGCCAAGATGGCGAAGGCCGACGGCGTCGTCGTGCGCTCGGAGGTGGACGCCTTCGACCGCGTCGTCGAGGTGCCCGACGGCGAGCGCGAGCGCATCCGCCGCCTCTTCGACCTCGCCCGGGAAACGGCGGAGGGCTTCGATGCCTATGCCCGCCAGATCGCCGAGCTGTTCCGCGCCGAGCCCAAGCTCCTGGAGGACGTGCTCGACGGCTTGTTCTACATCGCCGAGGCCGACGGCGCGGTGCACGAGGCGGAGCTCGCCTATCTTCGCGCCGTCGGCGCTATCTTCGGCTTCGACGATCCGACCTTCGACCGCATCGCGGCGCGCCACGTTCGCCAGCCCGAAGATCCCTACCTGATCCTCGGCGCCGAGCGCTCCCTCGACGACGCGGCCCTGCGCCGCCACTACCGCCGGCTCGTCGTCGAGAACCATCCCGACAACGCCATCGCCCGCGGCCTGCCCCCCGAGGCGGTGCGGATCGCGACGCAGCGCCTCGCCGTGATCAACGCAGCCTGGGAGCGCATCGCCGCGGAGCGCGGACTCAGGTGAGCGAGCGCCTGCGGCCCGAGAGCTCCGTCGCGGCGAAGGTCTTTCCGTCGCCGAGCCATGACGAGCGCAAGGGCGGCCGCCGGCCGGACCTCCTCCTCCTGCATTACACCGGCATGCCGGTGGCGGGGGAGGCCCTGCAATGGCTGTGCAACCCCGTCTCGAAGGTGTCGGCGCACTACTTCGTCTTCGAGGACGGGCACGTGGTGCAGAGCGTGCCGGAAGGCCGCCGGGCCTGGCACGCCGGCGCGGGACGCTGGGCAGGAGAGGAGGACATCAACTCCTGCTCGATCGGGATCGAGATCGCGAACGCGGGCCACGATGGTGGGCTGCCGCCCTTTCACGAGGCGCAGATCGCGAGCGTCATCGCACTCGGCCTCGATCTCTGCGCGCGCTGGACCATCCCGGCCGATCGGGTGCTGGCGCATTCGGACATCGCGCCGCGGCGCAAGCGCGACCCGGGCGAGCGCTTCCCCTGGCGCGCGCTGTACGGGGCGGGGCTCGGCCACTGGGTCGAGCCGGCGCCGATCCGGGACGGGCGCTTCTTCCAGGCCGGCGACGAAGGACCTCCCGTCGAGGCGCTCCAGGCCATGCTGGCTCTCTATGGCTACGGCGTTCCGATCTCCGGCCGCTACTGCGAGGAGACGGCCTTCGCGGTCACGGCTTTCCAGCGCCACTTCCGGCCCGAGCGCGTCGACGGCATCGCCGACGCGTCCACGATCACGACGCTGCGCGACCTCATCGCGAGCCGGCCCGCGCGCCCGGCGCGGTCCCCGGATGGCGCGGGGCTTTCCGACGCATGACAAGAACTTAACTCGCCTCGCGCCGCGAAATCGGCGACATTGGCGCCCAAGGAAAGGCTCTCTCGAAGGGCTTTGGGGCGAACGGCGTTCGTGGCGATTCGGCGGATTCTCATCATCGGCGGCGTGGTCGCAGGGCTCGGCGCCGCGGCGGGCGGCCTCTACGCGTGGCGCGGCGCCGGCCGCGCGGCGGAAGCGCCTTACCGCCTCGCCAGCGTCGAGCGCGGCCCCATCACGGCAAGCGTACGCGCCACGGGCACCCTCAACCCGGTCACCACGGTGCTCGTCGGTTCGCAGTTGTCGGGCCAGGTGATCGAGGTGCTGGCCGATTACAACAGCCCCGTGAAGGCCGGCCAGGTGATGGCCCGCCTCTATTCCGAGCAGATCCGCTCGCGGCGCGACGCAGCGCGCGCCGACCTCGCGCAGGCTCAAGCCGACCTTGCCCAGCGCCGAGCGCAAGTCGAGCGCACCCGCGCCTCCCGGATCAAGGCCGAGGCCGGGCTGAAGGACATGCAGGCCCAGCGCGAGCGCGTCGCGGCCTTGCTCGCCGACGCACGGCGCACGCTCGAGCGCCAGACGGAGCTCACCGCCCGCGCCGTCGGCTCGCAGACGTCGCTCGACACCGCCCGCACGCAGACCGAGGTGCAGCAGGCGACGCTGGCCTCCTCCGAGGCGCAGATCGCCTCTATCCGCGCCGAGCTCAACGGTCTTTCCGCCGACATCGCGCTCGCCGAGGCACAGGTGCAATCGGCGGAGGCCGTCATCCTGCAGCGTCAGGCCAAGCTGCGCGACGTCGAGATCGACCTCGAGCGCACCGAGATCCGCTCGCCCGTGGAAGGCGTGGTGGTCAAGCGCGACATTGACCTCGGACAGACGGTCGCCGCCTCGCTCTCGGCCCCCACCCTCTTCACGGTGGCCCAGGATCTGCGCGAGATCGACATCTGGGCCAATATCGACGAGGCCGATGTCGGGCGTCTGAAGGAAGGCCAACCCGTGAGCTTCACGGTGAACGCCTACCCGAACCGCAATTTCAGCGGCTTCGTCCGCATGGTGCGCCTCGGCGCCCAGACCGTGCAGAACGTCGTCACCTACACGGCCGTGATCGGCGTCAAGAATCCCGATCAGGCGCTCCTGCCCGGCATGACTGCGAACCTGTCCATCGTCACCGACGAGCGGGCGCTGGCACTTCGCGTCGCCAACGCGGCCCTGCGCTTCCGCCCGCCGGGCGCTCCCGCCGCGGTCACGGGACCGGCGCCGGCGGTCGCGGCGGGCATCGACATGAGCGCCCTCCCCCGCGGCGGCGGAGGCAGCCGCGCGATGGAAGCACTGCGCGAGCGCCTCGTCGCGGAGGTGCAGCCGACACCCGAGCAGATGCAAGCCATCGCGAGCGCCATCGCGGAGGCCCGAGCCGCCGCGCCCGGGCGCGACCCTTCGCTGACGGAGGAGGAGCGCCGCGCCGCCTTCCGGCGCATGCGCCAGGACATGCAGGCGAAGATCGCGGCCGTGCTCGATCCGGAGCGCCGCGCGAAGTTCGCGGCCATGATCGAGGAGCGCCGACGCCCGGACGAGGGAACGCCCGGGCGCGTCTTCGTAATCGACGAGAACGGCCAGCCGAAGGCCGTGCCCGTGCGGCTCGGCGTCAGCGACGGCAGCACGACGGAAGTCCTCGGCGGACTGAAGGAGGGCGATGCGGTGATCACCGGCGGCGGCCCGCGCCCGGTCGCGGTCCCGCCCGAGACCGGCCCCGGCCAGCGGCCGCGGGGTCCTCGCCCCTTCTGAGGCGCGCATCCGTGGCCCTCATCGAGACCCGCGACCTCTCCCGCACCTACGATCTCGACGCCGGCCGCGTCGTGGCGCTCGACCGCGTGTCCCTGTCCATCGAGGCCGGCGAGTTCGTGGCGGTGATGGGCCCGTCGGGCTCGGGCAAGTCCACCTTCATGAACCTCGTGGGCTGCCTCGACCGGCCGACCCACGGCGCGTATCGCCTCAACGGCACGCCGGTCGAGACGCTCGACGCCAACGGGCTCGCGGCCCTGCGCAACCGCGAGATCGGCTTCGTCTTCCAGCAATTCAACCTGCTGCCCCGCACCGACGCGCTGGGCAACGTCGAGCTGCCCATGGTCTATGCCGGGGTGGACGCCAAGACCCGCAAGGTGCGGGCGCGCGGCGCCCTCGACAGGGTCGGTCTCGGCGACCGCTGGCACCACCGGCCGATGCAGCTGTCGGGGGGCCAGCAGCAGCGCGTCGCCATCGCCCGGGCTCTGGTGAACGCGCCCTCGCTCCTCCTCGCGGACGAGCCGACGGGCGCCCTCGACAGCCGCACGGCCATCGAGATCCTGGCCCTCTTCCAGGAGCTCAACGCCGAGGGCGTCACCGTCGTCCTCGTCACCCATGACGCCGACGTCGCCCGCCACGCGAAGCGCCTCGTGCGCTTCAAGGATGGGCGCGTGTTGGAGGACGTCCGGCAGGAGCCGCTCCTCGCCCGGCGCGAGTTGGAGGACGCGGCGTGAGATCTCGGCATTTTCCTCTCCCCTTGCGGGAGAGGGTGGCCCCCGCGTCAGCGGGGGTCGGGAGAGGGGTCGCGCCCGTAACGGGCGCTCGCGAAGCGAATTTCGCACCCTCATCGCCCAATCATCGCATCGGCTCACGCCGTGCGCCGCGACGCGGCGCCCCCCTCTCCCGACCTCGCCTCACGGCGAGGCCACCCTCCCCCGCGAGGGGGGAGGGAAAGGCACGCCCATGCGCCTGACCGAAGCGCTGCGCTCCGCCCTCTCTTCCATCGGCGCCAATGCCCTGCGCTCCGCGCTCACCATGCTCGGCATCGTCATCGGCGTCGCCGCGGTGATCGCGATGGTGGCGATCGGCTCGGGGGCCCGCAACCTCGTCGACCGGCAGATCCGGTCGCTCGGGGCGAATCTCGCCATCGTGACGCCGGGCAACGTCACGCAGGGCGGCGCGCGCCTCGGCGCCGGCGCGGCCTCGACGCTGACCGACGAGGACGCCGCCGCAATCAAGCGCGAGATCGAGGGCGTCACCGCCGCCGCCCCTTTCGTCCAGACCCGGGCGCAGGCCGTGTGGGCCGGCAACAATTGGAACACCTCCGTCTTCGGCGTCGATCTCGACTATTTCGCCGCCCGCGAGTGGGACGTGGAGGAGGGCCGCGACTTCGACCCGGAGGAGATCCGCCGCGGCGAGATCGTCGCGCTGCTCGGCCGCACGACGGCCCAAAAACTGTTCGGCGAGTCCGACCCGCTGGAGCAGACGATCCGGGTGCGCAACGTGCCCTTCCGCGTCGTGGGCATCATGGCCTCGAAGGGTCAGTCGGCCTTCGGCCAGGACCAGGACGACATCATCTTCGTGCCCCTCGACGCCGGCCGTCGCCGAGTCGTCGGGCGCAACTACGCTAAAGACCGCTCCGTTGGTTCGATCTTCGTGAAGTTCGAGCGGGAGGACGAGATCGCGCCGGGCATCGAGCGCACGACGGCGCTGCTGCGCCAGCGCCATCGCCTGCCGGGGGAGGCGGAGGACGATTTCGGGATCCGCAACCTGACGGAGATCGCCAACACGGCAGGCGCCGCGGCGGGCACCCTCTCCCTCCTGCTGGCCGCGGTGGCCGGCGTCTCCCTCATGGTGGGCGGCATCGGCATCATGAACATCATGCTGGTCTCGGTGACCGAGCGGACCCGCGAGATCGGCCTGCGCCTCGCAGTGGGCGCACGGCCGCGGGACATCCTCGGCCAGTTCCTGATCGAGGCGACGGTGCTCGCGAGTCTCGGCGGGTTGATCGGGGTGCTGCTCGGCGTCGGCGCGGCCTACGCCGTGGCCCAGGCTGCCGGCTGGCCGTCCCTCGTCTCCGTCGACGCGATCATCGTCGCGGTGGCCTTCTCAGGGCTGGTCGGCGTGTTCTTCGGCTTCTACCCCGCGCAAAGGGCGGCGCGGCTCGACCCGATCGAGGCGCTGCGGCGGGAGTGAGACCTTGATGACGATCACCGCCGTGTGTAGATTGTCTTTAAACTATACACATTGGGCGGCTCTGATGCGAACGAACATCGACATCGACGATCGTTTGCTCGCGGAAGCTATGAGGCTCTCGGGTCTTCCCACCAAGAAGGCCACGGTCGAAGAGGCTCTGCGCAAACTCGTCGACGGCCAGAGGCGGCGCAAAGCGCTCTCTGATCTTTATGGAATTGGCTGGGAAGGCGATCTTGAGGCCATGCGGACCGGGGACGAGCCGCAAGTCATCGAATGATCGTGGTCGATACCTCAGTCTGGATCAACTTCCTCAAAGGCGCCCGGTCCGGTACGGCACTCCGAATCCGCTCAGGCGAGTTCGTCGACGAGATCGTCGTCGGCGACATCGTGTTGTTGGAGGTGCTTCAGGGAGCGAGGGATCGGCGGCACGCGCGTGAACTCGAGAGCGGTCTCCGCCTTTTTCGAATTGAAGCGATGCTGGATGAGCGGCTCGCGCGGCAAGCCGCCGACTACTACCGCACTCTTAGAGGTTTCGGCGTCACCGTCCGGAAAACCGCGGACCTGATCATCGCGACCTTCTGCATCGATCGCGGCTATGCTCTGCTCCATGAGGACCGAGATTTCACGCCGATGGCAGCCCATCTCGGCCTCAAGGTCATTTGAGAACAGGCAAACGCCTGCTCCTCACATCGTCCCGAAGCGGTAGTTGAACCCGATCTTGCCGATGTGGCCGGTCCGCTCGAAGTTGGACGTGTAAGAGTTCACGCCCACGCCCGGGATGTTGTTCACGACCACGTTGCGGTCGCCGAGGTCGTAGTAGAGGTACTCCGCCTTGATCGAGACGGCCGTCGCGCCGAGGAGACGGCCCACGAACGCGTATTGCTGCAGCGAGGCGGGCAGCGCGATCTCGACGCCGCCGCCGACCGTGTAGCCGTACTCGACGCCGCTCTTCTTGCCCACGAACTGGAAGGCCCGGTCGGTGTTGCGGAAGAAGGCGACCCGGTCCGTGATGTCGGCGCCGGCGAGACCGCCGGTGGCGTAGATCAGGACGTTGTCCAAGGCGACGCCGAGGCGTCCGCGCACCGTGCCGAAGGCGTCGATGTCGGAGCGGAAGTAGCTCACGTCCGCGAGCGGGCTGACGTAGACGCTCTTCGGCGTCACGTTCGCGAGGGCGATATCGGCCTCGACGCCGGCGACGAACATGCCGAACTGGAGGTTGTAGCCGATCTGCGCGCCGCTCAAGCGGCCGGTGCGGTCATCGTCGATCGCGGCCGGACGGCGGCCCGTCGCGACGTTGCCGATCGTGTTGGCCGCGTTGCCCTGCGTGGTGATCTTGTTCTCGGCCGAGATCAGGGCGCTGTAGGTGCCGACGTAGAAGCCGGACCAGGTGAAGGCGGGCGGCAGGGGCAACATCGGCGCCGGGGCGACGCGGGAGGGCAGGTCGGCGGCGTGGGCCGCGCCCGCCGCGAGCGCGGTGGTCGTCAGGACGGCCAGGGTGATTCGCTTCAGCATCGGAGCCTCACGGCGGATTGGGATCGTTGCCGTAACGGTAGCTGTGTTCCCCCGACGTTGTCTGTGTCCGCCGAAGCACAGTGAACTGCCACCTGCGGCCAAGCTTGCCTATTCCGCGGCGAGCACCCGGTACGAGGCCGGATCGTAGTTGAGGATCGGCGAGAGCCAGCGCTCGACTTCCGGGACGCTCATGCCCTTGCGCGACGCGTAATCCTCCACTTGGTCGCGCTCGACCTTGGCGACGCCGAAGTAATGCGCCTGCGGGTGCGAGAGATAGAGACCCGACACCGAGGAGCCTGGCCACATGGCAAAACTCTCGGTGAGCGAAACGCCGATGCGCCGCTCGGCTTCGAGGAGCCGGAAGAGCGTCTCCTTTTCCGTGTGATCCGGCTGGGCCGGGTAGCCCGGGGCCGGGCGAATGCCTTGATAGGACTCGGCGATGAGTTCCTCGCCCGAGAAGGCCTCGTCGGGGCTGTAGCCCCAGAACTCCCGCCGCACCCGCTGGTGCATGCGCTCGGCGAAGGCTTCCGCAATGCGGTCGGCCAGGGCCTTGACCAGGATCGAGCGGTAGTCGTCATTCGCCCGCTCGAAGCGCTCGGCGATGCGTACCTCCTCCAACCCCGCCGTCACCACGAAGGCGCCGACGTAATCGGGCAAGCCCGTCTCCGCCGGGGCGATGAAATCCGAGAGGCAAAGGTTCGGCCGTCCATCCCGCTTCGAGAGCTGCTGGCGCAGGCCATAGAAGGTGGCGAGCGCCTCGGACCGGCTCTCGCCGGTGTAGAGGCGGATGTCGTCCTCGACCGCGTTCGCCGGCCAGAAGCCGATGACGGCCTTCGGGTTGAACCAGCGCTCCGCGACGATGCGGGCGAGCATGTCCTGCGCGTCCTCGTAGAGCTGGCGGGCGGCCGAACCCTGCTTCTCATCGTCGAGGATCGCCGGGAAGCGGCCTTTGAGCTCCCAGGTGGAGAAGAACGGCGTCCAGTCGATGTAGGCGACGAGCTCGCCGACGTCGTAGGTGCGGAACACCCGGGTGCCCGTGAAGGCAGGCTTCGGGGGCGCGTAACCGGCCCAATCGAGCCTGAGCCTGTTCTGGCGCGCCTTGGGCAGCGAGAGGCGCTGCTTTTCGACTTCAGCGCGGGCATGGGCGTCGGCGACCTTGCGATACTCGGCCTTGAGAGTCTCGATGTAGGGGCCCTTCGCCTCCTCTGAGAGGAGCGAGGAGACCACACCCACGGCGCGGCTCGCATCGGTGACGTAGACCGCTTGGCCCCGCTCGTAATGGGGATGGATCTTCACCGCCGTGTGGACGCGGCTCGTCGTGGCGCCGCCGATCAGGAGCGGGATATCGAAGCCTTCCCGCTCCATCTCGCTCGCCACCTGCACCATCTCGTCGAGGGACGGGGTGATGAGGCCCGACAGGCCGACGATGTCGGCCTTCTCGCGCCGCGCGGTCTCGAGAATCGTCGCCGCTGGCACCATGACGCCGAGGTCGATGACCTCGTAGCCGTTGCAGGCGAGCACGACGCCGACGATGTTCTTGCCGATGTCGTGGACGTCGCCCTTGACCGTCGCCATGACGATCTTGCCGGCGGCGGGCTTGCCCGCCAGACCTGTCAGTTCCTTCTCCGCCTCCATGTAGGGCATGAGCACGGCCACCGCCTGCTTCATCACGCGGGCCGACTTCACCACCTGCGGCAGGAACATCTTGCCGGCGCCGAAGAGGTCGCCGACCACGTTCATGCCGGCCATGAGCGGGCCCTCGATGACGTGGAGCGGCCGCTCCGCGGCCTGGCGGGCTTCCTCGACGTCGGCGGCGATGAACTCCGTGATGCCGTTGACAAGGGCGTGCTCGAGACGCTTCTCCGCGGGCAGGCGGCGCCACTCGAGGTCGACCGCTGCCGCGACCGAGCCGTCACCCTTGAAGCGGGGTGCGGCTTCGAGCAGGCGCTCGGTGGCCGACGGGGTCTCCCCTTGGCGCCGGTTGAGGACGACGTCCTCGCACAGCTCCCTGAGTTCCGGGTCGAGGCGGTCGTAGTTGCCGAGCTGCCCAGCGTTCACGATGCCCATGTCCATACCCGCCTGGATGGCATGGTAGAGGAACACGGTGTGCATCGCCTCGCGCACCGGCTCGTTGCCGCGAAACGAGAAGGACAGGTTCGAGACGCCGCCCGAGACATGGCAGTGCGGCAGGGTCTCGCGGATGATCCGGGTCGCCTCGATGAAGGCGACGCCGTAGCCGTCGTGCTCCTCGATGCCGGTGGCCACCGCGAAGACGTTCGGGTCGAAGATGATGTCCTCAGGCGGGAAGCCCACCTCGTCGACGAGGACCCGGTAGGCCTTGGTGCAGATCTCGACCTTGCGCTCCAAGGTGTCGGCCTGGCCCTGCTCGTCGAAGGCCATGACGACCACGGCGGCGCCATACGCGCGGCAGATCGCGGCTTGGCTCTTGAAGGCCTCGATGCCCTCCTTCATCGAGATGGAGTTCACGATGGCCTTGCCCTGAAGGCATTTCAGGCCGGCCTCGATGACGTTGAACTTGGACGAGTCCACCATCACCGGCACGCGGGCAATGTCGGGCTCGGCGGCGACGAGGTTGAGGAACTCCACGATCGCCTTCTCGGAATCGAGCAGACCCTCGTCCATGTTGACGTCGATCACGGTCGCGCCCGCCGCGACCTGCTCGCGGGCGACGTCGAGGGCCGCGGCGTAGTCGCCGTTGGTGACGAGCTTCCTGAACTTGGCCGAGCCCGTGACGTTCGTGCGCTCGCCGATGTTCACGAAGGGGATCTCCTTCGTGAGGGTGAAGGGCTCCAGGCCCGAGAGGCGCATCAGGGGAGCGACTTGCGGCGCGCGGCGGGGGGCCTTGCCGGCCACGGCCTCCGCGATGGCGCGGATGTGAGCCGGCGTCGTGCCGCAGCAGCCGCCGACGAGGTTGACGAGGCCGGCCTGCGCGAACTCGGCCAGCATGGAGGCGGTGGCCTCCGGGCGCTCGTCGTAGAGGCCGAACTCGTTCGGCAGGCCCGCATTCGGGTAGGCGCAGACCAAGGTGTCGGCGACGCGGCCGATCTCCTGAACGTGGGCGCGCATCTCGCGGGCGCCGAGCGCGCAGTTGAGGCCGATCGAGAACGGGTTCGCGTGACGCACCGAGTGCCAGAAGGCGGTCGGCGTCTGGCCGGACAGCGTGCGGCCGGAGAGGTCGGTGATGGTGCCGGAGATCATCACGGGCAGAGCGACGCCGCGCTCGGCGAAGACTTGGCTCGTCGCAACGATCGCGGCTTTCGCGTTCAGCGTGTCGAAGATCGTCTCGATGAGGATGATCTCCGCCCCGCCGTCGAGGAGGCCGCGCACCTGCTCGGCGTAGGCCTCGCGCACCTCGTCGAAGGTGACGGCGCGGTAGCCCGGGTTGTTGACGTCCGGCGAGAGGGAGAGCGTCCGGTTCGTCGGTCCGATGGCGCCCGCGACGAAGCGGCGGCGCCCGTCGCCGCGCTCGGCCTCGACCGCCGCCTCGCGGGCAAGCCGCGCGCCCTCCCGGTTCAACTCGTAGACGATGGCTTCCAGGCCATAATCGGCCTGGGCGATGGACGTGCCGGAGAAGGTGTTCGTCTCGACGATATCGGCGCCGGCGCGAAAGTAGGCGAGGTGGATCTCGCGCACCGCATCGGGCTGCGTCAGGATCAGGAGGTCGTTGTTGCCCTTCAGGTCGTGCCCGAAGCCCTTGAAGCGCTCGCCGCGGAAATCGTCCTCGGCGAGCTTCAAAGACTGGATCTCGGTGCCCATGGCCCCGTCGAGGACGAGGATGCGCTCGGCCGCGGCCTGGCGGAGGGCGGCGAGGACGGCGGCGCCGTCGGCGGGGCGGGTGTCGGTCATGCGTTCCCCGTTGTCATTCCGGGGCCGCGAAGCGGAACCCGGAACCCAGGACCATGGCCGGTCCCGGGCACATTCAGTCGGTTGCTAGCGATCTTGGGTTCCGGGTTCTCGCGTTCCGCGAGCCCCGGAATGACGGCCGATTTCAAGCCGCCGCTCTCTCGGCTTCGGCCGCCGGCTGCGCCCTCAAGCCCAGAAGATGGCAGATCGCGTAGACGAGGTCGGCGCGGTTCATGGTGTAGAAGTGGAGGTCGGTCACGCCCCGGTCGACGAGGTCGATGACCTGCTCGGCCGCCACCGCCGCCGCGATGAGCTTGCGGGTCTCGATATCCTGGTCGAGCCCCTCGAAGCGCTGGGCGAGCCAGCCGGGCACGCTCGCCCCGGTGCGGGCGGCGAAATTCGCGGCCTGCTTGAAGTTCTGGACGGGCAGGATGCCCGGCACGATCGGGATCGTGATCCCGCGCGCCCGGACACGATCGAGGTAGCGAAAGTAGAGGTCGTTGTCGAAGAAGAACTGGGTGATGGCTCGGTCCGCGCCGCAATCGACCTTAGCCTTCAGGGCATCGATATCGGCGTCGAGCGACGCGGCCTCGGGGTGCTTCTCCGGATAGGCGGAGACCGAAACCTCGAAGTCGCCGACCCGCTTGATACCGGCAACCAAATCGCAGGTCTGATCGTAACCGTCGGGATGAGGCTCGTAGGGGGTGCCCGGCCCAGCGATCGGATCGCCGCGCAAGGCCACGACGTGGCGCACGCCCGCGTCCCAGTAGGAGCGCACGACGTCGTCGACCTCCGCGCGGGTCGCGGCGACGCAGGTGAGGTGCGCCGCCGGCTTGAGCCGCGTCTCGCGCACGAGGCGCGACAGCGTGTTGTGGGTGCGCTCCCGGGTCGAGCCGCCCGCGCCGTAGGTCACCGAGACGAAGGCCGGGTCGAGGGGGGCCAAGCGCTCGATCGACGACCAGAGCGTCGCTTCCATCTCCGGCGTCTTCGGCGGGAAGAACTCGAAGGAGACCCGGATCGGCCGGGCGCTGTCGCGGCTGGGGCGGAAAGCGTTGAGCATCAGGCGACCTCGCGGGCTGCGGGGGAGAGCGGCCAATCGGTGACGACGCGCGGGTCCTCGGCGAGCCAGAGCGACACCGTGAGCTGACCCTCGCCCGCGGTCGGCGGCGCGATGAGCCGCGTCACGCGGCACGCGAGCCCCGCCTCCTCGAGCCAGCCGGCGACCTGCTCCGTCGCGAAGCCGAGGCGGCGGTGGGCCTGGGTCTCGCGCAGGAATTCGAGGCCGTGCGGCGCGAAGTCGACGACGAGCAACCGCCCCCCGGGCGCGACGAGGCGGGCGGCCTCCCGCAGGGCCCGCGCCGGGTCGTCGAGGTAATGCAGCACCTGATGAACGATCACGAGGTCGAAGGTGCCGCGCGGAAAGGGCGGGGCGTAGACGTCGCCCTGGCGCAGCTCGATCCGGGTCAGGCCCGCCCGTTCGAGATTGGCCCGGGCCACGGACAGCATGGCATGGCTGGCATCAAGCCCCACCGCGCGCCCGACATGCGGGGCGAAGAGCTGCAGCATGCGGCCGGTGCCCGTCCCGAGATCGAGAAGGCTGCGCACGGGCTTGGCGCCCAGCGCCTCGCGCACCGCCGCCTCGACCACGTCCTCCGACGCGTGCAGCGAGCGCAGCCGGTCCCAATCCGGCGCGAGGCGGGCGAAAAAGGTCTGGGCCGCGTCGGCGCGCTGCGTCCGCACGGCCACGAGCCGGGCGCGATCGGCCGAGAGCTGGGGATCGCCGCGGTCGAGGGCCGACAGGATCGGCCTCAGGATCTCGGCCGCGCCGCCGTGATCGGCGAGGCGAAAGAAGGCGTAGGCCCCCTCGCGATGCCGCTCGACGAGCTCCGCCTCGACAAGGAGCTTGAGATGGCGCGAGATGCGCGGCTGGGATTGGCCGAGGATGTCGGTCAGGTCCGAGACGGAGAGTTCGCCCTCGGCCAGCAGAGCGAGGAGGCGCAGGCGCGTCTCCTCGGCGGCGGCACGCAGCGCCTCCAAGGCATTCGGCAAGGTCGGCGGGGTAAACGCGGTCATCGAGGCCCGTCAGCTCAACATATAAAGATATGTTTATGTGCTGCTGGACGCCCTGACAAGCGGAAAAGCATTCCGTGTTCGCTTTACCGAACAGCGGCCCGAGTTTGGATGAACGCGCCCTACCCTGTCCAGAACGCCGCCTGCAACGAGCCTTGCGCCGCTGAGGCTTCGGCCACCGACGGACCGTGATGGACGCCGACGACGGTCGGCGTCCATCATGCGATTTCGCTGCCGGCGAACGGGATGTTCTTGGGGCAGCGCTCAGCCGGGAGCCCGAAGGCTATCGGCCCGCTTTGAACACCTTGTGGCAGGCGCTGCAGGTCCGCGCCACCGCGCGGAACTGCGCGGCGGCGCCCTCGGGCGCGGATCGGGCCTCCGCCGCCAGCTTCTCGGCTTCTTGGGCGAGAAGCTGGGCGGCCGCAACGAAAGCGGGCCATTTCTCCCAGACTGCGGCGGTGGCCTCCGTGTGGCCGTCACGGCTTCCCGGAGGGTAGAGGGCTGGCATCGCCACGGCGGCGGCGCGGATCAGCTCCGCATCCGTCGCGATCTTGGCCGGGTCCCGCTTGCCCTTGAGCTGCTGATCGATGCGCTTCATCGCCCGGGCGAGCGCTTCCATCTGATCCATGCGCTCCTTGACGATGCCGGTCGCGCCCTCGTGCGCGGAGGCGGTGCCGCCGGACACCAGCAGCACCGCCCCGATGGCATGGAGCCAGCGCTTCATCGCGCGCCGAAGGCCGGGATGCCGCCTCCCGGAGCCCAGGACTGCCCGCGCAGCTCGGCCCGCGTGCCCGGCTCTTCCGGAACCGTCCGAAACGAGTCGGCGGTCAGGAGGTGACGCGGCTGACTGCCCGCCGGGGCGGCGATGCCCCGACGCGAGAGCCAGGCCTGCATCTCGGCGATCTCCCGCTGCTGCTCGACGATCACGGCCTCGGCGAGCTGGCGCGTCCAGGGGTCCTTGGCGTGGCGCATGGCGACCCGCGCCATGTCGATGGCGCCCTGGTGGTGCGGGATCATCTGGACGCGGAAGTCGACGTCAGCGTCGCCGGTATAGGGCAGGTCCATGCCGCGCATCATCTGCGCGTGCGCGACCTTGAACTCGCGGACCGAGGCGGGATCGGACGCGCTCGCGCCATGGCCTCGATGCCCGCCATGGCCCATCGCCGCGCCGCCATGGGCATGGTGCGCGCCGGCGGCCGCGGAGCTCCGCTTCTTGGCCGGCGCCTTCTTCTTCGGAGCGGAGGACTTCGCTGCCCCGTGGCCTGCATGACCGTGGTGGCCGTGATGCCCATGATGGCCGCTGTGCTGGGCAAAGGCAGCGCCGGAGGCCGCGGTGCTCAGCCCCGCGGCGAGGGCGAAGGCGGTGAGGGCTTTGGACGTGAGGGTGCGCGTCGCGAGGCGACGGATGGCATTGGAAAACATAGCTCGTTCCTGATCGATGAGGGCAGGTTCAGGGCTGCGCCGCCATGGGCAGCACAGGGCCTTGCTTGCGGATTCCGGTCAGGCGAAGAGCTTGGGGATGCCAGGTTCCGGGGCATCGACGCGCCCCGAAGCGGCTTGCGCGGCCTCGCGGTAGCGAACCGAGCGGTAGAACATCATCGTCGCCTCGCTCACGGGGAGCGGGTACGAGGTCACGCTGATGCAGCAGGCCGTCTTGCAGGCATCCGGCTTGTGCACCGGCATTTCGTCTGCCGGCGCGCCGTGGTCGTGGACGGTGTGATCGACGGACGGCGTCGAGCCGCCATGGCCTCCATGCGCGTCGTGCCCGTGCGCCTGAACCAGACCGCGCGTCATCGACCCGATCGCCTGCGCGGGCGCGATCACCACGCCCAGCAGAGCGAAGGCCAGCACGAGGCGGGACAGGGCGCGAAGCAGATTCACGGGTCGGAAGGTAGTCAAGCCGGGGAGCACCGGCAACGGTGGCCTGGGGCGATCCTTAACGCGGCCGGGCTCACCCCCTCGCCCGTGTCTCGGTGATGAGGCTCGCCACGACCGCGAAGAGCCCAAAGAGGACATGCGGCCAGCGCACCTGGTCGGCGAAGCCGAAGAGAAACGGCGAGGCGGCGAGCGCCGCTCCGCCCAGGCCGTCGATGACGAGGTGGGCGGGCATCGGCAGGAGGCGCCAGATCCCGAGCTCGAAATCCGTCACGGCCGCGTAGACCAGGGCCCCCGCCCCGGCGACGAGAGCCGTCCATTGCGCCGCGCCTCCGTCGGCGAAGCCCAGGACGAAAGGAGCCGCGATCAGCGCGAGGCCCCAGAGATAGTCGATGACGCCGTGGATCCGGGTCGGCAGGAAACGCATCGCTCAAGGCCTCCGGGGTTGCCCCCGTGAACCCGGCCGCGACGGCTGCGGTTCCCTTGCCCGATCCGCCCGGCCGCCTCAGCCCGCCTTGGCGATCGGCACGACGTTGTGCAGCGTCGCGTCCGCGGTCTCGAAGAAGCGGCGGATGCCGCGCGCGGCCTGGCGGATGCGCTGCTCGTTCTCGACGAGCGCGATGCGCACGTAATCGTCGCCGTGCTCGCCGAAGCCGATACCGGGGGCCACTGCCACGTCCGCTTTCTCGACGAGGAGCTTGGAGAACTCGAGGCTCCCGAGCGGGCGGAATTTCTCCGGGATCGGCACCCAGGCGAACATGGAAGCCGAGGGGGCTGGGATGGCCCAGCCTGCCTTCGCGAAGGAGTCCACCAGAACATCGCGGCGGCGCTTGTAGGTGGCGCGCATCTCCTTGATGCAATCGTCCGGCCCGTTAAGCGCGGCGGTGGCGGCCACCTGGACGGGCGTGAAGGCGCCGTAGTCGAGGTAGGATTTCACCCGGGCGAGCGCCGCGAGCAGCCGCTCGTTACCCACCGCGAAGCCGATGCGCCAGCCGGCCATCGAGAAGGTCTTTGACATGGAGGTGAACTCGACGGTGCAGTCCATCGCGCCCGGCACCTGAAGCACGGAGGGGGGCGGGTCCCCGTCGAAATAGACTTCCGAATAAGCGAGGTCGGAGAGCAGGATCAGGTCGTGCTTCTTCGCGAAGGCGACGAGGTCGCGGTAGAAATCGAGGCTCGCCGTGCAGGCGGTCGGGTTCGCCGGGTAGCAGACGACGAGGGCGATGGGCTTGGGGATCGAGTGATTGACCGCCCGCTCGGCAGCCGGGAAGAAGGCGGGGGTGGGTTCGGCCGGCACGGAGCGGATGACGCCGCCCGCCATCAGAAAACCGAAGGCGTGAATCGGGTAGCTCGGGTTCGGCACGAGCACCACGTCGCCAGGTCCCGTGATGGCCTGCGCCATGTTGGCGAAGCCTTCCTTCGAGCCGAGCGTCGCGACGACCTGGGTGTCAGGGTTGAGCTTCACGCCGAAGCGGCGCTCGTAGTATCCGGCCTGGGCGCGCCGAAGCCCTGCGATGCCCTTCGAGGCCGAGTAGCGGTCGGTGCGCGGCTTGCCGGCGGTCTCGACGAGCTTGGCGATCACGTGGGGCGGCGCGGCGAGGTCCGGGTTGCCCATGCCGAGGTCGACGATGTCGGCTCCCTGCCCCCGGGCGGCGGCCTTGGCGCGGTTGACCTGCTCGAACACGTAAGGCGGCAGCCGCCTGATCCGGTGAAAGTCGCTCATCACGCGCCCTCGCGTCGCGCCGCCGTCGCGCGGCAGTCCTCGATCAGCTTTAGCAGCCTTCGCCCGCTTCGCCAGCCCGGCCTCTTACGGCGACACCTTCGGCGAGACGGGCGCCGGGGTCTGGCCGGCCTGCTTCGCCTGCTCGCCCGCGGCCTGCACCGCCGCCCGGCTCTTGTCGACCTGAGCTTCCAGCGCCTTCACCTCCGTCGGCGTCCGCGCCTTGCGGTCGCGCTCGGCGGCGAGGCGCCCGACGGGGCGGTAGTCGAGCGTAGCGGGGCGGGAGTCGCGCACGAAATCCTGACCGTCGGGGCGCTTCTGTCCGACTCCGGCCGAGATGGCGACATCCCGCACCGGGTTGATGTCTCCCGAACAGGCGCCGAGCGCCGCGACGGCGCCCATGGAGAGCGCGAGACGGCGAAGAACGGAGCGTGACATGACGAACTCGCAGGCGAACGGTCTGGCGACTGGCGAGATTGGTCGCTACTTCGTTAAATTGACGAAAAGACGGCTCAGTCAGTCTTCAGACGAACCGACACGGAGGGGGACGCGCAGGATGAACGGAGCCCAGGACGAAGCGGCGATCAAGCTCGCGGTGCCGAACCCGGAGGAGCTGTCGCGCAACATGGCGCTCTTCGTCGAGGAGGCGGGCAAGGCCGCGGCCGCCTACCTGAAACCTCTGGAGGAGCGCCGCACGCCGCCGGCCCTCGCCGACGAGGTCGGCGAGATGGTCAAGACGCTGGGCGTCGTGGCGGAGTCCTGGTTCGTCGACCCGCAGAAGGCGATGCAGGCGCAGGCCAAGATCGGCTCGGACTTCCTGGCGCTCTGGGCGAATACGCTGCGCCGCATGCAGGGTGAGGAGGCGCCCCCGGTCGCCGCGCCCGACCCGAAGGACGTTCGCTTCAAGGATCCGGAGTGGTCGACGAACCCCGTCTTCGACTTCCTGAAGCAGGCCTATCTCGTCACGACCCGCTGGGCCGAGGACCTCGTCGAGGGAGCCGAGGGTCTCGACGAGCATACCCGTCACAAGGCGCAGTTCTACGTGCGCCAGCTGTCGGGCGCGCTCTCTCCTTCCAACTTCCTGGCGACGAACCCGGAGCTGATCCGCGAGACGGTGAAGGAGAACGGCGCCAACCTGGTGCGCGGCATGCGCATGCTCGCCGAGGACATCGAGGCGGGCCAGGGCGAGCTGAAGCTGCGCCAGACGCAGCCGAACAAGTTCAAGGTGGGCATCGACATGGCCACCACCCCAGGCCAGGTGGTGTTCCGCAACGAGCTCATCGAGCTCATCCAGTACGCGCCGACGACACCCGAGGTGCTGCGCCGGCCGCTCCTCATCGTGCCGCCCTGGATCAACAAGTTCTACGTCCTCGACCTCAACCCGGAGAAGAGCTTCATCCGCTGGGCGGTGGCGCAGGGACTCACGGTGTTCTGCATCTCCTGGGTCAACCCGGACGAGCGCCATGCGACCAAGGGCTTCGAGCACTACATGCGCGAGGGCATCCTCGCCGCGCTCGACGCCATCGAGCAGGCAACCGGCGAGCGCAAGGTGACCTCGATCGGCTACTGCGTCGGCGGGACGTTGCTCGCCTGCACGCTGGCCTACATGGCCGCCGTTGGCGATGACCGCATCGACAGCACCACCTTCTTCACGACGCAGGTGGACTTCACTCACGCCGGTGACCTGAAAGTGTTCGCCGACGAGGCCCAGATCGCCTCCATCGAGGGGATGATGAAGGCGCGAGGCTACCTCGAAGGCTCGCGCATGGCGAACGCCTTCAACATGCTGCGCCCGAACGACCTGATCTGGCCCTACGTGGTCAACGTGTACCTGAAGGGGCATTCCCCCTTCCCGTTCGACCTCCTGCACTGGAACTCGGATTCGACGCGCATGCCCGCGGCGAACCACGCCTTCTATCTCCGCAACTGCTACCTCGAGAACAAGCTGACCAAGGGCGAGATGGTGCTCGACGGCGTGCGGCTCGACCTGAAGAAGGTGACGACCCCGGTGCTCAACCTCGCGGCGAAGGAGGACCACATCGCTCCGGCCCGCTCGGTGTTCAAGGGCTCGAAGGCCTTCGGGGGCAAGGTGGATTACGTGCTCGCGGGTTCGGGCCACATCGCCGGGGTCGTGAACCCGGCGGGCAAGCCGAAATACCAGTACTGGACCGGCGGACCGGTCGAGGGCGAGCTGGAGGATTGGCTCGCCAAGGCGACGGAGCATCCGGGCACCTGGTGGCCCTACTGGTTCTCCTGGGTCGAGGCCCAGGCCCCCGAGCGGGTGCCGGCCCGCGAGCCCGGCGGCGGCAAGCTGAAAGCTTTGTGCCCGGCGCCGGGCACCTACGTGACGATGGCGGCGTAAGACGCGCTCGGGGACGCAAGACCGGGTCTGGCTTCTTGAGACCTAAGCCGCCTTCGGCGGCCATTCGTTGACGGGCGTAGCAGCCACCGACGGGCGGCTCTGCCAGCGGTTGACCATCGCCGTCACCCGCGGCCACTGGCCCGTGCGGAAGGCGAAGGTGCCACGCTTCTCGCCGTAGAGCAGCGGGCACATCAGGTTGAGGTCCATGACCGAGAAGGTGCCGGGCCAGAAGCCCTCGCCATCGGCTTCGATGCGCGGCTCCAGCCAGTCAAGGCACGACGCGATGCGCCTGCGCTGGCGGGCCATGAAGGGCACGCTCTCCTCGTCGGCTCCCGTCATCAGGCGCACATTCACCAGCGCGTCCGCAAGCGCCTCGATGGCTGTCAGGACCAGCTTGTCGTCCCAGACCCGGTCAGGGCGCACGATGGACGGAGCGAGCGGAATGACCCCGGGCGCACGGGTTGGCGTGGGATAGGTCTCGAACAGGTACTCGATGATCAAGTTAGACCCGAACAGGTGCCGATCACCGTCGTAGAGCACCGGCACTTGCAGGGCGGGATTGTGGGGCCTGATCTCCTCGATGGGGCGGACCGCGTCATTGACGTCCGGCTCGAAGGCGAGCCCCTTTTCGATCAGCACGACGCGCACGCGCCGAGCATAGGGTGAGCCGTTCGAGAAGAGCAGCTTGCGCATGGAACCCCGCAGAGAGGCGTCCAGCATCCCGGATGCAGCCACGCTGCTCAAGGGTCTTCCTCAATCTCCGTGAGGGCGCCATTCGCACGCGGCGAACGAGGCCCGCCGGACGTCGCGGCCGCAGCGCGCCTACGCCGAAATGAAAAAGGGCCGGCGTTGACCGCCGGCCCTCGGGACGCCTCTCCCGTTGTTGGTCAGTACTTGCGCACGATGGGCGCCACCGGCACCGCCGCGGCGGCCGGGGTGTCCCAGCGATAGGTGAGCGAGGCCGAGACGATGTCGATGCTGGGCTTGGCTTCCGCGTTGTAGGGCACGGGCACCGCCGGGTTGAAGGAGGGGTTGCCCGAGGTCGCGTTGAGGAAGACCGGCGCGTCCTTCACGAAGAGGTGGGAGTAGGACACGTCGAGCCGGAGTTGCTGCGTGACCTGATAGCCGAGGCCCGCCGAGAGCCAGAGGCGGTCGTTGTCGGAGATGCGCACCGTCCGCACCCGATCGTTCACCGGCGAGAGCTCGTAGCCGATACCGCCGCGCACGATCAGGCCGGGACGGACCTGGTACTCGAGACCGCCGGAGAAGAACCAGCCGTCGTCGTACTCGAAGTTGAGGCCGGTGAGCGGCACGCCGGCGTTCTTGAGCACCACCGGGATGCGCCGGAAGCGGCTCCAGTTTTCCCACTCGGCCGTGAAATGCGCCTGCAGGTCGGGCGTGATCTGCTGCGACAGGCTGAACGTGACGAAGTCGGGCAGGTTCAGGTTGGCGCTGATCGGGTTATCGAACGCGTTCACGACGGCGTTGAGGCGCGCCGGAGCGACGAAGCTGCCGTCCAGCGTGTGGCGGATGGAGGAGCGGTAGGCGAGACCGATCGTGGTGCCGGTGAACGGCGTGATCGTCGCGCCAACGCGCCAGCCGACGCTGGTGTCGTCACCCTCGAGGATCGTGCGGGGCGAGTTGAAGGCCGGGGTCAGCGCCTGCTTCAGGGTGGTCTTGAAATACTGAACCTGGACCGAGGCGCCGATCGAGAGCCAGTCGGTGACCTTGTAGCCGATCGTGGGCGCCGCCGACAGGGTGCGGACCTTGCTCGACGTGCCGTAGACCTGACCGCCGAACTGCTGGACGTCCGGCTTCGAGTTGAGGCCGAAGGGAGCGCCCGTCGCGATGCCCACCCAGAGGCGCTCATTGATCTGGAAGGCGCTGTAGGACGCGGGGACGAAGGCGCCGCCGAGGCCGATATCGCCCGAGTTGGGCGAGACGCCGAAGCGCTGCGAGGTGCCGATGGTCAGCGCGTCGAGGGGCTCGAACTCCGCCTGCGGCAGGATATAGGTGCCGTTCACCTGGCTGTGGCGGCCCGGGAACATGGTGATCGTGGCCGGGTTGAAGCCGATCGAGCCGAGGCCGATGCCGCCCGAGGCGGCACCGGCGAAGGACAGGCCGAGGCCTTCGGCGCTCTGGCCGGCGCGGATGGAGAAGGAGCCGGCCTGGACCGACGCGGTGCCGGCGGTCAGCGCCGCGGCGGACACGGCGGCGAGAATGAAGGATCGGTCGAGAATTCGCATGGAAGGTCCAGCCCTTGGGATCTCTTGGTGTTTCGCGTGCGGTCGAGTGCCGCCGTTGTCGATGATCCTGCCGATCTCGCGCCCGCGCCGCAATCCTGCCGCATCTGTGGCGCGAGCCCCTAAGTTGCTGCCCAGTCGAGAGGCGGTTCGACTATAAGGGAGGCAGCGACAACGGTCGGACTGACCGGCGTTTACAGGCGTTTGCTGAGATGAACCTGGGTCGACGTCAAGAATAGCCGAAGTAATTCCGAGCAGGCCGGAAGCGTCCGAGGCTCATTCGACGAGACGAATCCAAGCGCTCGTGACAATTGCGCAACAGACGTGTGACGCGGCCCAGGGTCTCGTCGAAGGCAGGGCTTCCCGCGTTGCCACGCCCGCTCGGGCCGGCCAGAGTGTGCGCCTTGATGTTCATGGAGGAACGCCCCAGTGAAGCTCGTTCGTTTCGGAGCGCCGGGTGAAGAGAAGCCGGGCCTGGTGGATGCCGGCGGCACGATCCGCGATCTGTCCGGGGTAATCCCGGACCTTGCCGGACCCACCCTGTCGCGCGAGAGCCTCGATCGGCTGCGGGCTCTCGACCCGGCGAGCCTGCCAGCAGCCCCCGCCGGCGCGCGCCTTGGCCCCTGCGTGGGCGAGGTCGGCAACTTCATCGCGGTCGGTCTCAACTATGCCGACCACGCCGCCGAGACGGGCGCCCCGATCCCGGCCGAGCCTATCCTCTTCAACAAGGCGCCGTCCTGCATCGTCGGGCCGAACGACGACGTCGTCATTCCGCGCGGCTCGACGAAGACCGATTGGGAGGTGGAACTCGCCATCGTCATCGGCGAGCGGGCGTCCTACGTCGGCGCCAACGAGGCGCTGAACTACGTCGCGGGCTTCTGCGTCTGCAACGACGTGTCGGAGCGGGAATACCAGCTCGAGCGCGGCGGCACCTGGTCGAAGGGCAAGGGCTGTCCGACCTTCGGCCCTCTGGGCCCATGGCTCGTCACCCGCGACGAGATCCCGGACGTGCAGGACCTCTCCATGTTCCTCGACGTGAACGGGGAACGCATGCAGACCGGCTCGACGAAGACCATGATCTTCGACGTGCGCAAGATCGTGTCCTACACCTCGCACTTCATGATCCTGGAGCCGGGCGACGTGATCACCACGGGCACCCCGCCGGGCGTCGGCATGGGCATGAAGCCGCAGCGCTATCTCAAGTCCGGCGACACCGTGCGTCTCGGCATCGAGCGCCTGGGCGAGCAGACCCAGCGCGTCCTGGCCTTCGAGGAGCGCCCGATCGACACAAGCGGCGTGGCGGTGTGAGGCGCCTCACCTTCTCCCCTCGTGGGAGAAGGTGCCTGCCGTAAGGCAGGCGGATGAGGAGGCGCTGGGCGGAGGTCCGGAGAGATCGGAACACCAGCCCTGTCGTTCGCGGGCTCGACCCGCGAACCTCGGCGTGAAACCGCCAACACCTCCGAACCGAGATGGCCGGGTCAAGCCCGGCCATGACAAGGGTGGGGTGGATTGCCGGCCGTCCTCAGAGCCCCAGCATCACCTTGAGGTTCTGCACCGCCGCGCCCGAGGCGCCCTTGCCGAGGTTGTCAAGGCGCGCCACGAGGAGCGCGTGGCCATAAGATTCCTGACCGAAGACCCGAAGCTCCAGAACATCCGTGTCGTTGAGCGCCTCGGGCTCGATGCGCTCCACCAGCTTGCCCTCGGACGCCGTCGGCAGGACACGCACCAAGTCCGCCCCCTCGTAGTGGGCCGCGAGCGCCGCTTCGAGGTCGCCTGGTGACGGCTTACCCGGCAGAGCGTCGAGGTGGAGCGGCACGCTGACCAGCATGCCCTGCCGGAAGTTGCCGACGGAGGGCACGAAGATCGGCCGCCGCGTCAGGCCGGCGTAGCGCTGCAGCTCGGGCACGTGCTTGTGCTCGAAGGAGAGGCCGTAGAGCTCGAAGGCCGGCGCCGTGCCGGCCTCGTAGGCCTCGATCATCGAGCGGCCGCCGCCGCTGTAGCCGCTCACCGCGTTGACGGAGATCGGGTGGTCGGCCGGCACGAGCCCCGCGTCGACCAGAGGCTTGAGGAGCGCGATGGCGCCCGTCGGATAGCAGCCCGGGTTGGCGACCCGGGACGCCCCAGCAATCGCCCGCCGCTGGTCGCGGGAGAGCTCCGGGAAACCGTAGGTCCAGCCCGGCGCGATGCGATGCGCGGTCGAAGCGTCGAGGACCCGCGGTCCGGCCTCCCCAAGGGCGTCGACCATGGCCACGGTCTCGCGCGCGGCAGCATCGTGCAGGCACAGGATCACCACGTCGACCTCGCCCAAGATCGCGCGCTTGGCCTCCGGATCCTTGCGCCGCGCCGGGTCGATGGAGCGGATCGAGACGCCCTCGATGCCCGCGAGGCGGTCGCGGATGCCGAGGCCCGTGGTGCCGGCCTCGCCGTCGATGAAGACGCTGGCGGTGCCAGGGACGCTGGCCGTGCCGGCCTTCGCGCGGGTGTCGCTCATGAGCATGGCTTTGATCCTCTTCGAGGCGCGCTGGAAATGGGGAGGAGGAGAGGTCGGGAAAAGGACCGGCATCCGGCAAAGAAAAAGCCGCGCTGAGGGGCGCGGCTCGCTTCGAGACGACGGACGTGCGCCGTTACCGCGATCGCGCCAGGGCGGTCGGCGTACGTCGGGTGCGGAGGATCGCAGTCGTCATCCCGCTTCCATGCGGCCAGGCTCGGGGGAAAGTCAATGGGCTCAGCGATGGCGGCTGAGGCAGATCGTGCGGCGTCGCTTCGCGACGAGCTATTGTGCTGGGTCCCCTTCCCCTCGGCGGACGAGCCGCCTCCGGCCGGGGATGACAGGGGAGGTTCTGCTGAGCCGCTTCCACTGTCATTCCCGGCCGGAGCCCAACAGGGCGGAGGGGAAGGGAACCCAGCACGACATCTCGCGCCGAAGGCGCTCCGTTCCTCTCACGCGGCGGACCACTCCCTGGTGCCCAACCGTCGCAGGGCGGAACGGGGGCTGCTCGGTGCCGGTTGCCCGCGGAGAGTAGCCCTGACAGGAGCGTTCAATGTCGAAGACGGCGGAGAAAACCGATCCGAAGCTCTGGGAAAAGGTGAAGAAGGACGTCACGAAATCATCCAAGGGCGGCCGGCCGGGCCAATGGTCGGCGCGCAAGGCCCAGCTCGCCAGCCACGAGTACCAGGAGGAGGGCGGCGGCTACAAAGGCAAGAAGGCGGAGGACAACAGCCTGACGCAGTGGTCCAAGGAGGAGTGGGGCACGAAGTCCGGCAAGAAGAGCACCGAGACGGGAGAGCGCTACCTGCCGAAGAAGGCGCGGGAGAAGCTCTCCGACGCGGAATACAAGCGCACCACGGCCAAGAAGCGGGCCGACACGAAGAAGGGCGAGCAGTTCTCCGCCCAGCCGCGGGACGTCGCCAAGAAAGCGGCCGCGGCACGCAAGACGGGCAAAGCCTCCGCGGGCGGGCCGACCAAGGCCGACCTGATGGCGAAGGCCCGGTCGAAGAACATCCCCGGCCGCTCGAAGATGTCGAAGGCGGAGCTGGAGCGGGCCGTCGGCCGCGCCTGAGCCGCGCCCGTCGCTGTCAATCGGATCCTGGCACGGCGGCCAGGGTCCTCCCCCTCGTACAGGGCCGGCCGTCGGGCGTAGCGCCCAACATCACCCGAGTCTGCTCGGCCGTACGGGCCCGGTGGTGCCCGCGTGGCTTCAACCTACCCGTGTGACCTCAAGCCCCCTGCAGCGCCGCTTCGACGGCGGCGAGCGCGGCTTCCGCTTGGCTGCCGTCCGGGCCGCCGGCCTGGGCCATGTCGCGGCGGCCGCCGCCGCCCTTGCCCCCGAGCTTTTCCGCGCCGGCGCGAACGAGCGTCACCGCGTCGATCTTCGGCGTGAGGTCGTCGGTGACGCCGACCACGATGCCCGCCTTGCCGTCCTCGGCGATCCCGACGATGGCGACGACGCCCGAGCCGAGGCGGCGCTTGCCTTCGTCGGCGAGGGTCTTGAGGTCGCGCATCTCGACGCCGGATACCGCGCGGGCCATGAGCTGGACGCCCGCCACCGTGCGGATCGGGTCGCCGCCGCCCGTGCCCTCGCCCATGGCGAGCTTGCGCCGCGCTTCCGCGAGGTCGCGCTCGAGGCGGCGCCGCTCCTCGATCAGGGCCGCGACGCGCTCGGGCGCCTCGTCGACGGTGGTCTTGAGAAGGCCTGCCAAGGCGTGGAGCTTGCGGCTCTCGGCGGCAAGATGCCGGCGGGCGGCCTCGCCCGTCATGGCCTCGAGGCGGCGCACGCCCGCGGCGACCGCACCTTCGCCCACCACGACCACCGTACCGATATCGCCGGTGCGCGCGACGTGGGTGCCGCCGCAGAGCTCGACGGAGAAGGTTCTGTTCCCGTCGGGCGCCCGGCCCATGGAGACCACCCGCACCTCGTCGCCGTATTTCTCCCCGAAGAGCGCGCGGGCGCCGGATTCGATCGCCTCCTCGACGCCCATCAGCTTCGTCACCACGGGCGCGTTCTGCAGGAGCACCTGATTGGCAATCTCCTCGACGCGCTCGACCTCCGCGTCGCTGACGGGCTTCGGATGGCTGAAATCGAAGCGCAGGCGGTCCGGCGCTACGAGCGAACCTTTCTGGGCGACGTGGTCGCCGAGCACCTCGCGCAGGGCCTCGTGCAGGAGGTGGGTCGCCGAATGGTTGGCGCGCACCGCGCCGCGGCGGGCGTGATCGACGTGGAGCTGGAGCGGCTGGCCGGCGCTGAGCGCGCCGCTCTCGACGGTGACGTGGTGAACCCAGAGGTCGCCGAGCTTCTTCTCGGTGCCGGTCACCCGGGCCGCGGCACCCTCCCCTACGACCGTGCCGGTGTCGCCGACCTGGCCGCCGGATTCGGCGTAGAACGGCGTTTGGTTGAGAACGAGGAGGCCCGTCTCGCCCGCCTCGAGGCGCTCGACCTCGCGGCCGTCGCGCAGGAGGGCCAGCACCACGCCTTCCGCGTCCTCCGTCTCGTAGCCGAGGAACTCGGTGGCGCCGGCGCGCTCGCGCAGGCCGAACCACACGGTCTCGGTGGCCGCCTCGCCCGAGCCCGACCACGCCGCCCGCGCCTTCTCCTTCTGGCGCTGCATCGCGGCGGTGAAGCCGTCCGTGTCCACGCCGATACCGCGCGCCTTTAAGGCATCTTGTGTGAGGTCGAGGGGGAAGCCGTACGTGTCGTAGAGCGTAAAGGCCGTCTCGCCCGAAAGCTTTTGGCCCTCGCCGAGCTCCGCGGTCTCGGTGTCGAGGATCGCAAGGCCGCGCTCGAGTGTGCGGCGGAACCGCGTCTCCTCGAGCTTGAGGGTCTCGGTGATGAGCGCCTCGGCTCGCACCAGCTCCGGATAGGCCTGGCCCATCTCGCGCACCAGCGCCGGCACGAGGCGGTACATCAGGGGGTCCTTCGACCCGAGGAGCTGCGCGTGGCGCATGGCGCGGCGCATGATGCGCCGGAGCACGTAGCCGCGGCCTTCGTTGGAGGGCAGTACCCCGTCCGCCACCAGGAAGGACGCGGCGCGCAGATGATCGGCGATGACCCGATGCGAGGCTTTTCGCGCGCCCTCCGGGGCGACGCCGGTGGCGTGCGCCACCGCCTCGATGAGGGTGCGGAACAGGTCCGTGTCGTAGTTCGAGTGGACGCCCTGCAGCACCGCCGAGATGCGCTCCAGCCCCATGCCGGTGTCAATGGAAGGTTTCGGGAGACCAATCCGGTTCCCCGGCTCGATCTGCTCGTATTGCATGAACACGAGGTTCCAGAACTCGAGGAAGCGATCACCGTCCTCGTCGGGCGAACCGGGCGGGCCGCCCTGCAGCGCCTCGCCCTGGTCGATGAAGATCTCCGAGCACGGGCCGCAGGGGCCGGTGTCGCCCATCTGCCAGAAATTGTCGGAGGTGGGGATGCGGATGATCTTGGAATCGGAGAAGCCGGCGATCTTCTTCCAGAGATCGGCCGCCTCGTCGTCGGTGTGGTAGATGGTGACGAGGAGCTTGTCCTTGGGGAGGTCGAACTCCTTGGTGATCAGGTTCCAGGCGAGCTCGATGGCGAGCGGCTTGAAATAGTCGCCGAAGGAGAAATTCCCCAGCATCTCGAAAAACGTGTGGTGGCGCGCCGTGTATCCCACGTTGTCGAGGTCGTTGTGCTTGCCCCCGGCCCGCACGCATTTCTGGCTCGTCGTGGCACGCGCGTAGGGGCGGCGTTCGACGCCCGTGAAGACGTTCTTGAACTGCACCATGCCGGCGTTCGTGAACATCAGGGTCGGGTCGTTGCGCGGCACGAGCGGACTCGAGGCCACGACCTCGTGGCCGTTCTTGGCGAAGTAATCGAGGAAGGTCGACCGGATCTCGTTGACGCCGCTCATCGGGGTGCTTGGCTCTCGTCGGCTCGGATCAAGGAGCCTGTCGGTTGGATTTGAGAGGGGTTGTAGTGGCCGGCTCCGGCCCTGTCGAGGCGAGGTTCGCGGCGATCGGTGGCGCGGCCAACTCGAATTTTCTGAGTTAAATCCAAAGCAAGACATTCGCGCCAGGGTACCCGCGAAACGGTCGGCCGAGCGTACGAGCGGCCGCGCACAAGCGGGTCGGGGATGGAAACCGAGAACGAGCGGACGGTTCGGGCGCTCGAGGCGATCAACAAGGCCTACAGCGTCGTCAATGCCGAGTACGAGCGCCAGAACAAGCGCCTCGCCGAGCAGGAACGCGCCCTCTCCCGCCAAGCCGAGCTCCTCCAGGCGACGCTGGACAACGTGCACCAGGGTCTCCTGGTACTCGACGGCAAGCTCCGCGTCGTGCTCTTCAACCGGCGCCTGGCGGATCTCTTCGGCTTTCCGCCCGAGGTGCTGCAGGCCGGCGTCCATGCGCGTGAGCTCGTCGCCGCGGCAGGCCGCCTCGGCCATTACGGCGAGCGGTCCGTCGAGCAGGCCGGCACCGGCTGGATGCAACGTCTCTCCCGGCGCGAGGGAAGTCGCCATCAGCAGACGCTCGCCGACGGGCGCATTCTCGCCGTGGCCTACACGCCCATGGCCGATGACGGCTGGGTGATCACCTACGAGGACGTGACGGAAGTGCGCCGCGCGGGCGACGCGCTCACCGAGCAGAACCGCCTCTTCACGGCGGCCCTGGACACGATGTCGAACGGCCTGTGCCTGTTCGACCCCGACCTCAACGTGCTCATCGCCAACCGGCGCTACGTCGAGCTCTACGGGCTCTCGCCCGAGGTGGTGCGGCCGGGCGTAGCACTGCGCACCATCATGGAGCACTCGGTGGCGCTCGGGAACCATCCCGACACCACGGCGGAGGACCTCTACGCCGGCTACCGGGCCAAGCTCGAAGCTGACGGATGCCTGGGCGTCCATCGGCGGCTGAGCGACGGGCGCACCATCGAGATCCTGCACCAGCCCATGACGGGCGGCGGCTGGGTCGCGACCTACGAGGACATCACGGAGCGCCTCGCGGCCGGCGAGTACCTGGCGGAGCAGAACCGCCGCTTCGACGCCGCGCTCTCCAACATGGCGGAAGGGCTGCTTCTCCTCGACGCGCAGCTCAACATCACTGTCTGCAACGCGCAGTACCGCGCCCTCCTCGGCTTGCCGCCCGAGGTCGCCCGGTCGGGCGCCCACCTGCGCGACCTCATCGCCCACAACGTCGCCCTCGGGCGCCATCCCGGGCAGAGCGTGGAGGAACTCTACGCGGAACGCCTCGCGCTCTTCGCGCAAGGGGCACCCGCCCGCATCCTGACCCGCCTCGAAGGCGACCGGGTGCTCGAGACCACCTACCGGCCGATGGCCGGCGGCGGCTGGGTGGCGACCTATGCCGACATCACCGAGCGCGTGCGGGCCGAGGAAGCCCTCGCCGAGCAGCGTCAGCGCCTCGACGCGGCCCTGAACAACATGGCCCAGGGCCTGTGCATGTTCGACGCCGCGTTCCGGATCGTGATCTTCAACGAGCGCTTCGTCGACATGCTCGGCTTCGATCGCGACGCCGTGCGCCCGGGCGCGACCTTGCGCATGCTCTTCGAGCACACGGTGGCGCTCGGCAACCTGCACGGCTCGGCCGATACGCATTACGACGAATACGTTCAGGCGCTCGCGACCCGCGGCTCGCTCACCATGCACCGCGTCCTGCGCGACGGGCGCACCATCGCCATCAACCATCGCCCGATGACGGGGGGCGGCTGGGTCGCGACCTACGAGGACATCACGGAGCAGAAGCGCAACGAGGCGCGCATCGCCCATATGGCGCGCCACGACGCCCTGACGAACTTGCCGAACCGCACCCTGTTCCGCGAGGCTCTGGAAGAGGCTTTGGACCGCGCGGAGAAGGGCGAGACCTTCGGCGTGCTCTGCCTCGACCTCGACCACTTCAAGGCCGTCAACGACACGCTGGGCCACCCGACCGGCGACGCCCTGCTGCGCGCCGTCACAGCCCGCCTGCAGGAGGCGCTCGCCGGAAGCGGGCTCCTCGCGCGGCTCGGCGGCGACGAGTTCGCGATCCTCTTGCCCGCCCTGGAGCGGCCGGAAGCCGCCGCCACCGTGGCGCGCCGCCTCATCGAGGCGGTGGCTGACCCCTACGAGCTCGACGGCCACCAGGTCGTCATCGGCACCAGCGTCGGCCTGGCGGTCGCTCCGTCCGACGGGTCCGACCCTGATACCCTTCTCAAGAACGCCGACATGGCGCTCTACCGCGCGAAGAGCGAGGGGCGCGGCACCTGCCATTCCTTCGAGCCGGCGATGGACGCCCGGCTGCAACAGCGCCGAACGCTCGAACTTGACCTGCGCAAGGCGCTCGCGCTGGCGCAGTTCGAGCTCTACTACCAACCCCTCGTGAGCGTGAGTTCGGGGGAGGTCTCGGGCTTTGAGGCGCTCCTGCGCTGGCGGCACCCGGTGCGGGGCCTCGTCGGGCCTGCGGATTTCATCCCCTTGGCCGAGGAGATCGGGCTCATCGTGCCGCTCGGCGAATGGGTCATCGCCCGGGCCTGCGCCGAAGCCGTCACTTGGCCGAGAGACCTCAAGGTCGCGGTCAACCTCTCCCCTGCGCAGTTCAAGAGCCGCAACCTTGTGCTCGCCGTCGCGGCGGCGCTGGGCAAGTCGGGCTTGAGCCCGCAGCGGCTGGAGCTCGAGATCACGGAATCGGTGCTGCTCGCCGACTCGGAGGCGACGCTCGCCACCCTTCACCAGCTGCGCGGCATGGGCGTGCGCATCGCCATGGACGATTTCGGCACGGGCTACTCGTCCTTGAGCTACCTGCGGTCGTTCCCCTTCGACAAGATCAAGATCGACCGCTCCTTCGTGCGCGAACTGGCCGAGCGCAACGACTGCCTCGCCATCGTGCGCGCCGTCTCAGGTCTCGGCTCCAGCCTCGGCATGGTGACGACCGCCGAGGGCGTCGAGACGGAGGAGCAGCTGCGCCGCGTCGAGGCCGAGGGCTGCACCGAGGTCCAGGGCTACTACTTCAGCCCGCCCCGTCCGGCGGGCGAGCTCGGCATCTTCTTCAACGGCCGGGCCGCTGCGGCGGCCTGACGGAACGAGGCCCGCGCTATCCCTCTCCTGCAGTCGCACCCGGCAGGTCCAGCACCGCCCGCAAGCCCCCGCCTTCGGCCTCTTCGAGACGCAACCCGCCGCGGTAAAGGGCCGCGAGGTCCGAGACGATGGAGAGGCCGAGCCCCGAGCCGGGCTTCGTCTCGTCGAGGCGACGGCCGCGTTTCACCATCTCGGCCCGCTCCTCGGGCTTCAGGCCCGGCCCGTCGTCGCTGACCGAAAGCACCAGACGGGGACGATCCCCGTCCGCGACGACGCGGGCCTCGACGTGCACGGCGGTCCGGGCCCATTTGCAGGCGTTGTCGATGAGGTTGCCCGCCATCTCCTCGAAATCCTGCCGCTCGCCGCGAAAGCGCGCGGCCGGATCGACGGCGGCTTCGAGGGCCAGGGCCTTGTCGCGGTAGATCTTGCCGAAGGTGCGAAGCAGGCCCGCGACGAGGGGTTCGACCTCCGTGACGGAGCCCAAGGTGCCGGCCAGCGCGGCGGCGCGCGCCCGGTCAAGATGGTAGGTGACCTGATCGCGCATGAGGGCCGCCTGCTCGCGGATGCGGGCGGCGACCTCGTCGGGCACGGCGTCGGCCTCGTTGACGATGACGCTCAAGGGGGTTTTCAGGGCATGAGCTAGGTTGCCGACCTGTGTGCGGGCCCGCTCCAGGATCTCGCGGTTCGTCTCGAGCAGGAGGTTGAGCTCGCTCGCCAGCGGCGCGATGTCGTGGGGGTAGGTGCCCGGAATGCGCTCGGCCTCGCCGCGGCGCACCGAACCGAGCGCGCTGCGCAGCGCCACGAGGGGGCGCAGGCCGAAGCGGATCTGCAGCAGGGTCGTGAAGCCGAGCGACAGGCCGAGCAGGCCGAAGGTGACGGCGAGCGCCATGACGAAGCGGCGCACGTCGCCTGAGATCTCGTCGGCGGGGCCGGCGACGCGCACCAGAAAGCGGCCGTCCTCGCCGAGATCGATGTCGCGCTCGACGACGCGCAGCTCCCGCTCATCCGGGGCGCGGCCATAGCCTTTCCGGATCTCGCCGAAGCGGCGCTCCTCGGCGGGCGCCAGGGAGGGGATCGCGCCGCCGAACAGGGATTTGGACGCGCGCACGTCCTTGGGCAGAGCATCGGCGCGCTGCACCTGCCAATACCAGCCCGACAGCGGCAGCTCGAAGCGCGGGTCGCCGGCGCCGAGATCAGGGCGGTCCGGCTCGCCTGGGGCCACGAGGTCGGCGGCCAGATCGTTGGCGTAGACCAGAAGACGCTGGTCGAAGGCGCGCTCGGTATTCTCGCGGTAAAGGGCCGAGAGGATCAGCCCCGCGATGAGCAGCAGCGCCGAACTCCAGAACACGGAGGAGACGGCGAGGCGAACCGCGATCGGCCGTCCGGCGAGGAGCATCGGCGCGGGCCCTCTCAGGCCTCGGCTTTGGTGTCGATGAGGTAGCCGAGGCCGCGCACGGTCTGGATCACGTCGACGCCGAGCTTCTTGCGCAGGCGCCCGACGAACACCTCAATCGTGTTGGAGTCGCGGTCGAAATCCTGGTCGTACAGGTGCTCCGTCAGCTCGGCGCGGGAGACGATGCGCCCCGTATGGTGCATGAGGTAAGAGAGCAGCCGGTACTCGTGCGAGGTGAGGCGAACGGGGCTGCCGTCGACGACCACGCGGCCCGAGCGGGTGTCGAGACGGACGGGACCGCAGATGATCTCGCTCGTGGCGTGACCAGCGGCGCGGCGAAGCAGCGCCCGAACGCGGGCGAGAAGCTCCTCCATGTGGAAGGGCTTCGTGACGTAATCGTCGGCGCCAGCGTCGAAGCCCTGCACCTTGTCGCTCCAGCGGTCCCGGGCGGTGAGGATGATGACCGGGGTTTTCACCCCCGCCCGGCGCCAAGCCGCGAGCGCGGAGACGCCGTCGACCTTCGGCAGGCCGAGGTCGAGGATGATCGCGTCGTAGGGTTCGGTCTCGCCGAGGAACTGCCCGTCCTCGCCGTCGAACGCGGTGTCGACGGCGTAGCCCGCCTGCTCCAGGGCAGCGGCGATCTGGGCGTTGAGATGCTTCTCATCCTCGACGACGAGCAGGCGCACGGCGGTTCTTCCTCAGGTCTTCCCGGCGTTTCTGGGGTCCGATGGCGGCGCTAGTGGACGGCGACCACTTTCCCCGTTGGGGCGTCCACGACGACTTGCACGAGCCGGCCGTCCTCGCGCAAGGCCGAGATCAGGTAGGCCATGCCCTCGCCGGAGCGGCACAGCCGCGCGCGGATCACCTCCGCGCCCGGCACCGCGCGGCGGGCGACCATCACCGCCACCGGCGGCGCGATGACCGCCTTCTCCTCGACGGCGTCCCGCATCTCCGCCGTGTCCAGGCAGGCGCCCGGGCCGCCCTCGGCGCGGGCGGGACTGGCCGCCAGGAGGAGGAGGAAAAGCGCGAGCGGCATGGCCGGACCCTCGCAAGGGCGGACTGAATAGGGTCTGAATGGGGATCAGAGCTCCGCGTCGCAAGACAGGGTCCCCGTCCATTCCGACAAACCGGATGCCGTGGCGGTCAGGGTGGAGCGCAGGAAGTCCGGCCCGAACGCGGTGGAAGCGAGGGTGCCATTGGTGCTCGAGGTCGCCGCGCGGGTAACGGTGGGCGTCGCGCGCATCGCGATGGGCAGAGGCCGTCCGGCATGGTTCACCGCCCCCGCCGCGCCCGAGACGAAGGCGTGGGTGTGCCCGACCGCGGCGAAGTAGCGTTGGCAGAGCGGGAGCTCGAGGGCGCCGCGACGCTCGAAGGGGGTCGCGGCCCGGCCCGGCTCGAACTGGACCCGCGCCAGCGTCCCGCCGGTGAACTCCACGGTGATCGCGGTGTTGGCCGGCAGCGCCGCGATCCGGATGGGACTGGCGGCGTAGGCGCCGCCGTTGACGCGTCCCTGGGCGCTCCCCGACCAGGACAGGATATAGGCGCCGCCCTCGACTTCCCGGGCCTCGACGATCTGGCGCAGCGACCCGGCCGTGATCGTTACCGTGACGTCGGGCGTCCCGACGCTGAAGGTCATGGTGCAGCCCGACGTCCCCGCCTTCCAGCGGTCGAAGCCGTAGGCGTTGGCGGCGAGGGCGGCGCCCGAGGCATAGTTGCGCTGGTTGATCATGAAGCCGCCGTTGAGGATCCGGTTGCGCAGGCCCGCCGTAACGACGGCTCCCGCGGGGAAGGATACCGCGCCGCTCGCGCGGTCGACCCGCCAGGCCTCGGTCCAGACGGTTCCGTCGGCGGAGACTTTGAAGCTGAAATCGTCGTCGCCGAGGAGCCCGATCTCGGCGCGGCCGGCAAACGCATCCTGGAAGAGCAGGGAAGCGGTCTTGGCCGCGTCCTCCTTGTTAATCGCAAGACGCAGGTCGCCCGTCCCGCCCTCGCCGACGGGGCGCGCGGTGAGGAGCGCGCCGTTGAGGCGGGCGCTCAAAGGGTTCGCGGCGTCGGCCGTGGTGGCAAGCCCGAGCCGGGGCACGTTCTGCAGGGGACCGATCGCAGCGATGGCGTCGACCCAGGCCGTTCCATTCCAGGCGACGAGGGCACCCTCGTCGGCGAGATAGGCGAGCCAGCCCTTGAGCGGCGCGAAGAAGCGCCAGGCGCCGTCGAGCCGAACCGCCACTTTGCCGCCCTGGCCGGCCCAGGCGCCGGTGCCCAAGCCTGCCACGATGTAGCGGTCCCCGTCCGCGCCGGTGCCGGGAGGCGCCGCGAGATCGCGGTCGAGGACGCAGAGCTGGACGAGGGCGTCGAGGGCCAGCAGTGCCTCGTTGTGGGTAACGTGCTTCTGGGCCTGCTGCGCCGCGATCAAGGGCAGGCCGAGGGCGGGCGTGGCGGTCATGGGAGGCCTCGGGGTTGGGAGTGGCGGATGCGGGGCGGAGGTTGAAAGGTGCTGATCGGCCTTGCGGCCGAGCGCTCGCTCTCGCGAGCGCCCCCTCTCCCGACCCCGCCTCGCGGGGCCACCCTCTCCCGCAAAGGGGAGAGGGTTGGGCGCGTCGCCTTCTCCCCTCTGCGGGAGAAGGTGCCCTCCGCAAGGAGGGCGGATGAGGGGTGCCGGGCGTAGGCTCGGGCAGCTCAGAACGTTATCGATGTCGTTCGCGGGCTTGACCCGCGAACCTCGGCGTGAAGCCGTGCCCACCCACGAACCGAGATGGCCGGGTCAAGCCCGGCCATGACAGGTGGGGTGAGGATCGGGCGCGCCTTGTCCCCTAGCCCGGCACCACCGGCAGAACCGCCGTCGCGGGCAGGCCGGGGCCGACGGCGGCGCTGATCTGGGACACGCGGACCGCAAGACTCGTCTGCGGCGCGCCGAAGTCGATGAGCTCGTGCGCGGCCGGATACAGGATCGTGCTGGTCTCGCCGCTCAGGGTCCGCCGCACCAAGGTGCCGGAGAGGATCTCCAGGAGGTAAGCCTCACGCTCCTCGCCGAGCGGGATCTCAGCCTCCCAGCCGTCGGCGTCGAGCCGGCCCCGGCGCACGAAGCTCACCCGCACCCCGTCCGCCATGCGCCGGGCAGACAGGTGCACCGGCGCCAAGGGCTTGAGGGCGAGCGGCTCGGGCGTCGCGTCGAACGCGACCGCGGCCGGATCGCCCGGACCCCGGTCGAGAGAGCCGACGCGGTAGCGCCAGGGACGGCCGAGATCGCTCAGATCCTCGGCGAGGGGCACGATCGCCTCGTCGAGCACCACGACGGGAGCGCCGGCCGGGAGCACCCGCCCGGCCAGGGCCTCCGTGCCCCCGAGCCCGCGCAGCAGCCGCGACAACCGAACGCGGCGAGGCCCGACGAGCTCGACCTGCGCGACCGAGACCACCTCCCAAGCGCCATCCGCACCCTGGATAGCCAAGAGGTTGCCGCCGGCCAGCGCCGCCTCGTCGGAGATCGCGGCGAGCCCGTTGCCCGACAGTTCGACCTCGACCGCGTTCAGGGCGTCCCAGCGCCAGACCGGGCCGGGACCGAGCGCGGCGAGGGTGCGGCCGACGAGGGCCGGAACCTGGACGACCTCGTGGAGATCGAAGGTGACGCCGCCATCGCCCGAGCGCCAGAGGCCCATCGCTCCCGGCCAGGGATCGGCCGCGACCGCGAGCGACTGCAGCACCACCGCTCCCGTGCCCCGCGCGGGCAGGTCGAGCACGAAGAGTGTGGGCTGGCCCGGGACAGGCGGCGGCGGACGGCGGGGCGGGGTCGAGCGTCCGGCAGGGGTCGCGAAAACCGCCGGCTCGACGGCCCGGGTCGTGACCGCCCGGGTCGGCCCGTCGGCGATGCGCTCGACGCGGTGGAGCGCCGGTCCGGCCTCGCCCGGCAGGGCCACCACGTCACCGACCTCGAGGTCGAGCCGTCGCGGCGAAAGGGCGAACTCCGCGGTCTCGCGCCGGGCCCAGAGGTCCTGTAGCCAGGCGTCGGCGAGGCGCTGCGCCTCAGCGCGCCGGGTCACCACCGCGAGATCGGCCCGCGCCTGCCGGCGGCTCGACGTCGCGAGGCGGCGGGAGCCAACCGCCGCGCGGCGATACTCGCCCTCTCCGTCCGTGAACCCGACCTCCACCTCGGCGGGCAGCTCCGTCTCCTGGGCCCGGCCGCGCTTGAGCCGCGGCCCTCGCTCCTCCTCGACGAGCGAACCCACATCGAGCGCCACGGCCTCGCCCGCGCCGCGGGCGACGAGGGCGAGCGTCCCGCCGCGCATGAGCGCATCGAAGCCGTAGAGCCGGCCCAACGGCTCGAGCGCGTCCCGCGCCGACATCGGGCGATCCAGCACGTAGCCGTCGAGATAGGCGTCGAGGGAGATGTCGTCGGGCACCTCCAGGCCGAGATCGGCGAGGATCGCCGCGACCAGCCGATCGAGGCCCATGCCCTCGACCCGGCCGGTGATCCAGTGTCCCGTCTGCCAGTTGGCGGCGTCCGCCCAGACGAGGTCGAAATCAGGAAAGGCGGGAAAGGGCCTGGCGTCCCAGGCCCAGAGCGCCGTGCGGGCCGGGTCCACCATGCGCTGTCCGTTCAGCGCGGAGACGGGGTTGTCGGCCTCAACGAAGCCCGGTCGCGCGGGATCGAAGCGGCCGATGATCGCCTCGATCGCCCGCACCTGGATCAGGTCGTCTCGCGCGCCGCGCGAGAAGGGCGGCAGAGCGGATTCCGAGGATTTCGGGTCGGGGAAGACATTGGGCCCGTTCGGCCCCTTGTCGACCGCCGGCACGCCGATTTCGGTAAGCCAGATCGGCTTCGACTGCGGCACCCAAGGAGTCGGGCCGGTGACGGCGCCGTTCAGGCGCTCGACATGCGCGCGCTCCCACCAGCCTTTCAGGTCCTTCGCCCGGTAGGAGAAAACCTGATCGTAGGCTCCGTCGGTGATCGGGATGCGCGCCTGCGCGAGCCGGTCGGCCGGGCTGGCATAGTACCAGTCGAAGGCTTCGCCCGCCGCGACCCGGCGCTGGAGGTAGGCCGGATCGGCGGGGCCTCGGGCCTCCGCGCGGTCGAGGTGGTTCGGCCCGTCGCGCCAGTCTGAGAGCGGCGGGTAGAAGTCGATCCCCACGGAGTCGATGGCGGGATGCGCCCAGAGCGGGTCGAGAGGGAAACTCAGGCTCGCCCCGCCGTCGCGCACATGGGCGCCGTACTCCGTCCAGTCGGCGGCGTAGGTGAGCTTGGTCTCGGGCCCGAGCACCGCGCGCACGTCCGCGGCGATGGCGGCGAGCGCGGTCACGGCGGGATAGGCCGTCCCGGCGCCGCGCACCCGGGTGAGACCGACGAGCTCGCTGCCGATCACGAAGCCGTCGACCCCGCCCGAGGCCTTCGCGAGATGGGCCATGTGAAGCACCATGCGGCGAAAGCTCCATTCCGCCGGGCCGGAATAGGTCACGCTGGTGCCGGACACCGCGAAGTCACCCGGCGCGGCGGTGCCGAAGAACGCCGCCACCTGCGCTTCCGCCGCTGCCGTCCCGTCGGGGCTGCCGGGGCGTCCGGGAGCGGGGTCACAGGTGATGCGTCCGCGCCAGGGATAGGGCGGCTGGCCCGGCGCGCCGCTCCAGGGGTCGGGCAGGTCATTCGCCTGCGGCACGTCCATCATGACGAAGGGGTAGAGCACCACCGCAAGGCCCCGCGCCTTCAGGTCCTGGATCGCGCGGACGGTGCTCGCGTCGGAGGGCGTACCGCCATAGGCCGCGGCTCCCTCCACGGTGCTCACGAGCCGGGCCTCGGCCCGCGCGAGCCCCGCCACCGACCAGGCTTCCGGAACGGTGACCTTGTCGAGCCGATCCACCCGCGGCGCGACGGTGCATTGGCCCGCGCGCAGGTCGTCGCCGAACCAGCTCACGACGAGGGAGACCTGACCTACATTCGGGCACAGGGCCTGGAGGGCATCGAGCGAGGCGGCCATGTCCGTGTCGCGCTGGAGCTGATGCACGTTCTCCGGAGCGCTGGCGCCGAGCCCGAGGAGCCGCGACACCGGCTTCGTGTCGTAGGCGAACTCCCCCGCGCCGGGGATCAGGCAGACGGCGCGGACCGCCTCGGCGAGGCTGCCCACGGGTCGCACCACCTCGAAGCTGAACTGGGGCACCCGGTTGCCGAAACCGGCCAAGGGCAGCCGCTCGAAGACGACATAGGCGAGGCCGCCGTAAGCCGGGGCGTTCTCCGCGCCCTCCTTCGCAACGATCAAGGGGTCGGGCGCCTGGTCGAGGGCGCCGCGGTGGAGGCGCATGGTCAGGGTGGTGAGGTCGAGCTCGCGGCCGTCGGCCCAGACCCGGCGCACGAGGGCGATCGGCCCTTCGCAGAGCCCGACCGCGAGGTTGGCGAAGTAGGCGTAGGTCGTGGAGACGGTCTTGCCGCCGCTCCCTAAGCTCTTGCCGCCGGAGCGGCCCGACCGCTCGACGCTCGTCGAGGCCACCTCCTCGAAGCGGGTCGCCCAGATGAGCTGGCCGCCGACCCGGGCCCGGCCGTAGACGCGGGGGATCGGCGCACCCTCGGTGGAGCCGAGCCCTTCCATCTCGGAGAGCCGCGGGCCTTGCGTGACCCGCGTGCCCTCGCCCGTCCCGAAGAGCGCGCCATCGAGGGCGGACCCGGCGAGCGCGCCCGCGACCCGTCCGACCGCGGCACCGATCGGCCCGCCGACGGCGCTGCCCAATGCCGAGCCGGCGGCCTGGAGGACGAGGGTGGTCATGGAAGCCTCGCGAGGTCAGGGAAACGGTAGGCGCCGGCGAGATGACGCCGCCACCAGGGATGGATGGCGACCTCGGCCACCGCCGCGCCGTCATGGGCGTGGATCATCGCGCCAGGGCCCGAGGCGATGGCGCAATGTCCGGCCGGGAGATGCGCCCGCCAGCGAAACAGCAGCACGTCGCCGGGCCCGGCCTCGGCCGGGTCGAGCGGCACGAGGTGGCGCGCCGCAGCCTCGCGCAGCGGATCCCCTCGGGCCGTGTCCGCCCAGCCCGGCGCGTAGGGCGGCACGGCGCAGGGCTCGGCGCCGTAGAGCCCTCGCCAGACCCCGCGCAGGAGCCCAAGGCAATCGCAGCCGACGCCCAGCAGCGAGGCCTGATGGCGATAAGGCGTGCCGATCCACCGCCGCGCCTGCGCGACGACGAGGCCGGGTTCGGGCATGGGCGGACTCCGGGCATGAAAAAGGCCGCCCCAGGGCGGCTCAGGTCAGAATTGGTTTGAGAGCCGCCGAGGGATCGAATTGAGCCCTTGGCAGGCCGGCCTTCTTCAGGGCTCCGTCAGGGCTGAGGCGCGACCACGTTGCACGCTGATCGCCAGTCGTTCGGCAAGGCGATTGTATCTTTTGCGCACGGCGCTGGAACGCGCGCCGTTTTGCCTGTATTGACCCTGCATCGTCGGCAACTCGCCTCAGGCGTCGGCGACTGAGAGATGCGTGTGCTCCCGCCTCAACGGCCCGGAGCACAGCCATGCCTCTTTACTTCTTCCACGTGATCGACGGCGCGTTCCTCGTAGACGACACGGGAACCCATTGCGCCACCATGGAGGAGGTCCGCCGTCAGGCAATCCGAACCGCAGGTGAGATCCTGGCCGACATGGGCGAAAAGTTCACCTTCGGAACTGAGTGGCAGATGCATGTCACGGACCATCTGAAGCAAACCGTGTTCCGACTTCGGTTTTCGGCCGACGTACCGAAGCCGTACTTCGATCCGACGAAGTAGATGTGTCATATTTCGAAATGGATCCCAATCAATCAAGCTTTCGAGTCGATGATTTCGTAGATAATTTTTTCTCAGACAGAGTTGTACCACTGATCGATGTGTAAAATTGCTCACCTTCGGCGATGAGGTAATCAATCTTATAATCGACCTCGCCGATTGATCCCGAACCTCATAGTCGATCCTAGGGTCGTCCGGACACGGTCAGCAGGGAATCCACCTCGGCCGTGAAATCGTTCACGCGGCGTCGTTCGGGCGGATGCGGGTACTGTGCGAGGCGATGATCTCGACGGCGAGCTCGGGAACGGCGTCGCCTGGCTGCCCGTCGAGCCCGTTCTCCTCGACCAGATCGGCGATCAGATCAGGGATGCGGTTCATCAGTTCGTCGGCGGTGTCCGCCTCGGCGCGCATGCCCGGCACGTCGCTGTGATCGACGTACCAGACGCCGGCCTGGCCATCGAAGGCGATCTTCACGACGACTAAACGGCTCGCGGCGGTGACACGGTTCATGGACGTCATGCTGCCGGCCGATCGTGGGCAACTGTTCGGACAGCAGCATCGTCGCACGTTTCGGGTCTCACCGGAACAAGCTCCTCCCGTCCAGCCCCGGCTCGCCCTGGCGCGCCACGCGCAGCACGAAGTCGGTGCCGGGCATGTGAGGGAAGCCTTGGAAGCGCGGGCCGTTGGCGAAGCGCTCGCGGCAGGTGGCGAAAGTCTTGTCGCAGCCCGCCGTCACGGTGAAGGCGTCGCCGGGCGCGATCGGGCGCGGGGCGCGCTGCCAGAGGTCGAGCTCCACCGTTGCGCCGAGACGGCGGTGGTCCTTGACCATGGCGGGGAGCCCGGCATTGGCGCCGCTTTTCCAGACGAGCCGGCCTTGCGTGAACCAGCCGTCGGCGAAGGTGGCCAGGCCGTCTGCGGCGATGAGGAGCGCCCCGTCCGTCGCGGTCACCGTGCCCTCACCCGTGAAGGCCGGGCTGCCGAGCGCCACGCCGCAGCGCGCGTCGCCGAGGTCGGCCGAGCAGGAGGCGCGGTACAGGCGGCCCCGCTCCTCGTCGAGGCGGTGCATGGCGGAGCGAACCTCCGCCACGAAGGCGTCATCGGCGCGGCGAATCTCGCCGATCGAGCCCCGGTCGAGGAGGAGCCGCGTCGCGGGGTTCGTCCAATCGACGATCCAGGTCTCGACGCTTGCATCGTCGTAGAGCCCTGCCGCGAGATCGGCCTCCGTCAGCCCCGGCGCCGCGAGCGCCCCGGACACCTCGCCGCCGCCGACTGCGAAGCCAAGCTCGGCGGTGGCCTCGGCCGCCTCGAGGCCGGTGCGGGCGGCGAAAACGGTTCCGTCGAAGGCCAGATCCCGGTCGTGGTCGGTGAAGCCGAAGGCCGCGCCGTCGCGCCGGGAGAGCCGCCAGCAGCGGCACAGCGTCGTGACGCCGCCGGCGAGATGGTCGGCGAGGGCGGGAGGCAAGGAGCGCATGGAAGCCTCCGGTGATGAGGAGCTTGATCCCTCCCCGCTCGCGGGGAGGGTGGACGGCGAAGCCGGCCGGGTGGGGGCAGCGCTGGGCTTTGCCCTCGACCGCACTCCCCACCCGACCCCGCTGTCGCGGGGCCACCCTCCCCGCCTCGCGGGGAGGGATCATCGGCCCGGGAGAGGGCTCACGGCACGATCTCGATGAGCGGGATGCGGGGGATCGCCCCCGCGTCGAAGGCGGAGAGGTCGATGTCGAGCTCGTCCGTGTCGAAGCGGACCGGCACGTCGAAGCGGAACCCGGCGGTGAGCACGGCGCCCGCCGCCGGCGGAGCCGCGAAGGCGACTTGCCCCGTCGCGACGTCGACGGAGAAGCCCGCGGCCGGGAGCTCGACCCCGTTCACCGCGACCCGCACGGTCCCGGCCACGGGCTTCGCGATGGGCCGCCGGTAGGGCGCGTGCGCGCCGCCATAGGTCTTGGCGAGGGCGAAGGCTTTCGTCAGGCCGTCCCCTGTGCCGAGGGCCTGGTCGAGGGGCGTCACACCTTGCGAGGGCGGGCCGGAGCGGTCGTCGACCCGGTCGCGGAAGCGGAAGCCGTAGAGGCGGCCGCGGCGCTCCTCGAAGAAGGCGGTGACGGCGTGGAGCGCGTCAAGCGTGCGGATGCCAAGGCCGGCGTCGTAGCGGCGCCGCGCGTCGGCCCAGCGGCCATTGCGGTGCTCACGCCCCGAGGCCAGCGTCACGATCTCGGTGCGGCGCACCGGGCCGCCGCGGCGTCCCAAACTGACATCGAGGGGGAAGAGCACGTCGTGGAAATCGGCAACCATGCGGGGGGCTCCGGCGAAGAGAGGAGAAACCGGGAGCGGCGCGCGGGCGTTGGGCCCGGACGAACGGGGGCACCCCGACACCAAGGAGCCGTTCCGTGAGCCAGAACACCCCGCACGAGCTGCACGAGGAATTCCCGGACATGACCGACCGCATCCGCGAGCTGAAGATGAGCGACGGCCACTTCGCGCGGCTCGTCGAGGAGTACCATGAGATCAACCGGGCCATTCACCGGATCGAGACCCGCATCGAGCCGGCGAGCGACGACGTCGAGGACGACCTCAAGCGCAAGCGCGTGCGCCTGAAGGACGAGATCGCCCTCATGCTGCAGGGCGACGAGGTCTCGGGCTCGATGAACGACGGGGCGAAGCGGCCGGGGCCGCGGCCTTTGGCTTGAGACGGCCCGGGCGTGAGTTTCCCCTCTCCCCTTGCGGGAGAGGGTGGCCCCGCGAAGCGGGGTCGGGAGAGGGGGGCGGCGCGAGGCGGCGCACGGCCGTGAGGCCGATCACCATCTCTCCACTCCACCCTCGTCATGGCCGGGCTTGACCCGGCCATCTCGGTTCGGAGGCGGGCGGGGCTTCGCGCCGAGGTTCGCGGGTCGAGCCCGCGAACGACATATCAGATGTCCTAAGCCGCTCGGGCCTCACGCCCAGCGCCCCCTCATCCGCCCGGCTCACGCCGGGCACCTTCTCCCTCAAGGGGAGAAGGGGGCGTGGCCTACAACCCCCGCCGCCCGCGCGCCACGGCGCGGGCGAGGGACGCTGCGACCTGGGCCTCCGAGCGGCGAAAACTCTCGACCTCGGAGGCGGCGATGTTCACCGTGACGGAGAGGGGCCGGTCGCCCCCGCCCGCCCGGACGCCGAGGCGGCCGTCAGCGCCGCGGGCGAGGGGTAGGATCGCCTCCGCGCCCGCCTCGCCCATCAGCCCGAGCGACCGTCCCAAAGGGAAGTAGGTCGGGGACGCGACCACCCCGCCTGCCGCGAAGGGCTGGACGCGCCCGCCTGAAACGGCGCCTCCCCTGGCGAACTCGGTCGTGTCCGAGCCTCCCTTGAACAGGTCCGTGAGACCGGACCGCAGCGGCTTGAGCGCCGCGCGCAAGGTCGCGTTGACGAGGGTGCGCCCGAGCGTGCCGAGCACGCCGTCGAGGCGGCGTCCTTCCGCAACGTTGCGGGCGAAGGCCCCTGACAGGGAGGCCCCGAAGCGCTGCGCCAAGCGGTCAAGGGTTTCGAGCTGGCGGGCGTGCCGCTCGGCGTCGCGGACGAGGTCCGGCTCCATGGGCTTAGTCTCCGTCGGGATGGGCCTGCATGAGGCGGGCGAGGTCCGCGCGGCTGGCGGGCGGCGCGGACGGGGGCGCGAGGTCCTGAAGCGCCGCACCGAGCTCGCGGGGCGTCGCGCGCCAGAACGTGTCGGGACTCCACCGCAGGGGGCCGAGCGCTGCGGCCATCGCCGCTTCCCAGGGGAAGGGCGCGGCGCTCAGGCCTCCTGCGGCGAGGGAGGGTTTGCGGGGACGCCTCCTGCCGTCGCGGCCGTCGAGGGGCCGAAGGTCAGGGTCAGCAGATCGCCCAGGGCATCCGTCAGCGGCTCGAGATGGGCGAGCGGGAGTGCCGCCACCCCCGCCTCGTCGAGGGCGTGCCCGCCCCCGCGCAGGGCCGCGCCGATGAGGGCGAGGAGGTCGGAGGCTCTCACCTCGCCCCCGCCGAAGCGCTCACCTAAGGCCGACAGGCTCTCGGCGCCCAGCGCCGCTTCGAGCTCGGCGAGGGTGCCCAAGGTGAGGCAGAGGCGGTAGCGGACTCCGTCCACGGTGACGGACACCTCGCCGCGATGGCGGTTGGTCATGGGGGCTCCGGGGTTGATGCGTCCTCCTTCTCCCCTCTGCGGGAGAAGGTGCCCTCCGCAGGAGGGCGGATGAGGGGGTGCTGGGCATAGATCCCAGCAGTTCAGAACGTCCTCACTGTCGTTCGCGGGCTCGACCCGCGAACCTCGGCGCGAAGACCTGAGACCACGGACCGAGATGGCCGGGTCAAGCCCGGCCATGACAAGGGTGGGGCGGCAAGAGGCTGATCGGCCTCTCGGCCGGGCGCTTGCGAGCAAGCGCCACCCCTCTCCCGACCCCGCTTCGCGGGGCCACCCTCTCCCGCAAGGGGAGAGGGGAAGAAACGTCAGAGCGCCGTGAAGCTCAGGGCGCCCGCCGACTCGAAGGCGAGGTCGAAGGTGACTTCGCCGGCGTGGTCGCCGCGGTATTCGAGGCTCGTCACCTGGAACAGCCCTTCGATGCGGCCGAAATCGGGGACGATCACCTGATAGGTCTGAATCGTGCCGTCGAAGAACGCCTGGCGCAGGCGGGCGTCCGACGCCTCGTTCTTGAACACGCCGGAGCCGGCGATCGCGGCCCGGCGCATGCCGGCCTGGCCTAAGAGCTCGCGCCAGCGCCCGGCGGATTCGGAATTCGTGACGTCCACCGTCTCGGCGTTGAAGGCGAGTTGGCGCGCGCGCAGCCCCGCCACCGTGACGAAGCCGCCGACGCCATCGTCGATCTTGAGAAGGAGGTCCTTGCCTTTCTGGGCGCTCATGACGGGGTCCTTGTCTTGGGCGGTTGGTTGGACGGGTTGGGGCAGGGTGGGTTCAGGAGGCGCTCGGGCCTTGTGCCCCGCTTCCCCTCACCCCCGCTCACCTTCGGTTCGCTCGCTTCGCTCAGCCGTGCGCAGGCGAAGCCCTCTCCCCAGAAGGGAGAGGAGTTGGGCATCCGAGCATCGAAGGTGTGATCGTTCATCCGACACGGCAGAGTGCATCCTCCTCTCCCGACCGGGGAGAGGGCTCGCGCGGAACGACACGTTCCGTGCGAGCAAGCGAAGCCGAAGGCGAAGCGGGGGTGAGGGGGACTCGCCGACACCCGAGCCTACGCCCAGCACCCCTCATCCGCCCTCGCTCACGCGAGGGCACCTTCTCCCACGAGGAGAGAAGGAAGGACCTCACGCCACTTCGGTGAGCGCGGTCAGTGTCACCTCCACCCGCGCCTGACCCGTCCCGGCGTCCCGCGTCGCGGCGAGGCGGACGACCCGGATCAGCACGAGGCGGTGGCCGGTCAGAACGAGCGGAGCCTCGTGCAGGAGCGTGGCCAAGCGCTCGGCGGCCTGCAGCGCCCCCGCCGCAGCGCCGGCCTTGCCCCAGACGATGAGGCTGAGGCGGTGGCTGTGGCCTTGGCCCTCGCTCGTCGACCAGTCCTCGGCCGAGGCTTCGCCGAAGACGGCGTAGACGGGGGCGCTTGCGCGGGGCGGCTCGTCGTAGAGGCGCACCTGCCCGCCCATGAGGCCGGCGAGCGCCGCGTCGCCCGCGACGTGGCTGAGGACCGCGGCCCGCAGGGCCAGGATCGGCCCGGTCACGGCGCGATCTCCTCGACGCGGCAGACAAGGCTGCGGCGGCGCCCGTCCGGATCATCGGCCGAGCGGATGACGAAGCGCCGCGGTCCGGCGGCGAGGCGCATCGCGCCGGTGAGATCCGGGCGATAGGGCAAGGTCACCTCGAAGAGGGTGGCGCGCTCCGGCCGGTCGCCCCGGCGGCGCTCGTCGCCCTTGAGCACGAGGAGGGAGCCCCAGAGCACGGGGCCGGGCACGTAGCTCGTGAGGGTGCCGCCGAAACCGTCGGGACTGGCGACGGGCAATTCCAGCACGAAGCGGCGCCGGCGGGCGCCGGCGGGGACGAAGGTCATGACGGCCTCGCGAAGGATTTCAGAGCCGCACGGGGCGGAACGGGGCGACGACGGCTTCCAAGTCAGCGGGCCAGGCGGGCACTTCGCCGTCGCCCCGGTGCTCAAACCAGCGGGCGGCGAGCAGCCGCACGGCGAGGCGCAACGCCTCCGGCACAGCGGCGGGGGCGGCGCCGTAGCCCGCCAAAAACTCCACCGCGACCCGCGCGTCCGGCCCGGGCGGGAGCGCGTCGAGGCGAAGCCGCGGCGGCTCGGACGCGGCGTCGAGGCGGCAGAGCTCCGGGGGCAGAGGCTCGGCAATGCCGTCGTCACGCAAGCGGGCGACGCTCACGAGCGCCGTCACGGGCGAGAGCGGCAGGGCGAGGCGGGCGCTGCGCCAGGGCAGCACGGCGCGCCAGCGGCTCTCGATGAGAACGCGGCGGCTCCTCGCCTCCACCACCTCCCGCGCGGCGGCGATGAGCGTGGCGAGGACGCTGTCCTCCGCCCCGTCCTCGAGGCGCAAATGCGCGCGCAGCTCCGCCACCGCGACGGGCTCGACCGCGGGGTGATCCAAGCGTATCGGGGTCATCATGAATTTCCAGAACAGACGGCGGGTCGGCCGAACGCTCGGCGGCCTGCTCGGCGCATGGCTCGTCGCCGCAGTGGGTCCGGCGGGCGCGGTTGTCGGCGGCGCGGAGGCGCCTTCGCTGGCCGACCGGAGCGTGATGGTGCTGTCCTCGAAGGGCGGCGTGTGCAGCGCCGTGGTGGTCGCGCCCCGAGCCGTGCTCACCGCCGCCCATTGCGCGACGGGGGCGGGCGAGCACCGGGTGCATTTCGTCGAGGGCGGCCAGCCGGTGCTCCTGACGCCGGCGGCGAAAGCGGTTCATCCGGGCTACGCAGCGAACGCGCCGCGGGCGCGGAGCCGCTCGGTCGACCTCGCGCTCCTGCGCCTTCCCGAAGCCCTGCCGGGCCGATTCGGGCCGGCGACGCTCGCCTCAAGCCAGCCCGACGCGGGCGACGCCGTGACGCTCGCGGGCTTCGGCGCGCCAGGCGCGGGCGCTCGGCCGGACGGCAAGCTGCGGTCGGTCGCGCTCGCCGCGGTCGAGCCTTATGGGCGCAGCCGCCTGCTGCTCTTCGCCAAGGGCCCGCCCGGCACCGGCGCCTGCACCGGCGATTCCGGCGGACCGATGCTCGTCGATGGCGCGGTGGCCGCGATCACCGCCTGGGCGGAACAGGGCTGCGGCGGCATCGCGCAAGGTGCGCTCGTGGGCGCGCAGAAAGCCTGGATCGACGGCGTGCTCGCCGGCTGGGGCATGCGCGCGGCGTGGCGGTGAGGTGCTGAGAGGGACTGCGGAGCGCCCATCGACGCGAGAGAGGTGCTGCTTGTTGCCCCCGCGACGAAACGCTTCCCTTGCGGCAGCGTTCGTTGAGCGCCACACTCCTGTTTACCATGCATCGTTTCTTCATTGCTTGCCTTGCCCTCCTCGCCGCCACCCCCGCCCTCGCGGTGGTGCGCGGGGCCGTGTCGCGGGATCCGAACGGGGTCCGGGCCTCCGTCGTGCGGGTCGAGAACTCCAACGGCGAGCTCTGCTCCGGCGCGATGATCGCGCCGGACCTCGTGCTCACCGCCGCTCATTGCGTGCTCCAGCGCGCCGCCTACCGGGTGGTGGGCGTCGACCGGAGCTTTCGGCCCCGCGCCGTGATGGCGGTGGCAGCGGCCATGCACCCGGCCTTCGTGCCGGGCACCACGCCGCGCACCCAGCCCGGCGTCGATCTCGCGATCCTCAAGCTCGCCCAGCCGCTGGGCCCCGATTTCACCCCGCTTGACGTCTACGCCTCGGGGCGGATCGGGCGCGGCGACCCGGTGGCGCTTGCGGGCTTCGGCGTCGCCGTGGACGGGCGCTCCGCCACCGCGCGGACGCTCCGCGAGACCCGTCTCGTGACGCTCGGGCCCTATCCGGCCGCCAACCGCGTGCTCGCCGTCGTCGACGAGGAGCGCCTGGCGGAGGTGCCCGGCGCCGGCGCCTGCCGCGGCGATTCCGGCGGGCCGATCCTGGGCGGCGGCGCGGGGCGCTATCAGCTGCTCGGCATCGTGAGCTGGTCGAGCGGCCCCTTTGGCATGCCGACGGAGAGCCCCTGCGGCGGCGTCACCGCCGTGACGCCCGTCGCCGAGCACACGAGCTGGATCGCCGCCCGCGCCTCGGACCTCCGCCGCCTCACCCCCGGCCAGCCGCTGCCCGCCGAGCCGGGACGCTCGAACGCGGTGGATTGGGTGGCGCGGGGGCGGTGATGGAACTCCTCCGCGCACGGCGCGGAGGACGTTCAAATAGCGCGCCTATCGGCGCGAGAGAGGTGCTGGATCCCCTTCCCCTCCGGGGGACAAGCCGCCTCCGGCCGGGGATGACAGTCGGGGTTCTACGGAGCCGTCCCCGCTGTCATCCCCGGCCGGAGCCCGACAGGGCGCAGGGGAAGGGGATCCAGCATGACTCTCGTCGCGAAGCGACGCCACTCTCTCCCCCTCTCCCCTCTGCGGGAGAGGGTGGCCCCGCAAAGCGGGGTCGGGAGAGGGGTGGCGCGAGGTACGAGCGCCCGGCCGACAGGCCGATCAGGCTCTCTCCGCCTCACACGTCCTGCTCGCTTCGCGAGGCGCTGCGCGCCACCCCTCATCCGCCTGCCTGCGGCAGGCACCTTCTCCCTCAAGGGGAGAAGGAGGGCGCACCAGCGCCCCTCATCCCTCCCCGCCCGCGGGGAGGGTGGCTCTCGCGACAGCGAGGGTCGGGTGGGGTGAGGGCCGGGGCAGCCGAACCATCCTTCCGGAAGCGCCCGGCCAAGCCCCACCACGCCCTCACCCTGCCCTCTCCCCGCACACGGGGAGAGGGTTTTCGCACTCCGCTCTCACGCGAACTTCAAGAGCTTGATCGCCCCAAAGTCCTGCACGCCGCCGCCGACGCGCTTCGTGGTGTAAAAGAGCACGTAGGGCTTCGCCGAGAACGGATCGCGCAGCACCCGGATGCCGGCGCGGTCGACGACGAGGTAGCCGCGGTGGAAATCGCCGAAGGCGACGGAGAGCGAGCCGGCGGCGGGGTCGGGCATGTCCTCCGCCTCGATGAGGGGAAAGCCCATCAGCGTCGCGGGCGCGCCGGCGCTCGCCGGCGGCAACCAGAGATACTGGCCGTCCGCCGTCTTGAAGCGCCGGATCAGGCTCTGAACCTTGCGGTTCATCACGAAGCTGGCGTTCTGCCGGTAGCCGGCCTTCAGCGCGTGGATCAGCTCGATCAAGGTGTCGGAGGGATCGTCTGCGGCGAAGCCGCCGGACGCGCCCGTGCCGATGAAGCCGAGCCTGCCCCAGCTCCAGCCGCTCTCGGCCACCGTCTCGGCGGCCAGAAAGCCCTTGGGCTTGTTGATCCCATCGCCGTTGACGAAGGCCGCGCCCTCCTGCTCGGCGAAGGCCGTCTCCACCTCGTCGGCGATGAAGCGGTCGAGGTCGACGATCGCGTCATCGAGAAGGGTCTGGGTCGCTGCCGGCATGGTGTAGAGCTCCATGGCCGGGAAGGCGAGCTCGGCCAGCGTCGGTCCCGCCGACTGGACCCGATTGCCCGTCTCGCCGACCCAGCCCGCGGCCGTGCCGGCCGTGGCGTAGGCGCGCTTGTAGAGACCGCCCGACACCGTGCGCACGGCGGCGATGGCGCGGATCGGCGATGCGTGGGAGAGGCGTCGCAAGACCTCCTGCTCCACCTGGGACGGCACGAGATACCCCCCGTCCGGGCCGGCGCCGGCCGACAGCGCCTTGAGCGACAGCGCTTTGCCTTCGAGGCCCTTCAGGCCGCCGGCCTCGCCGGTGCGAAGGTAAGCGTCGAAGGCGCTCTTGTGGGCCTGGGTGCCCGGGTCGGTGTCGCCTCGGATGTCGGCCCCGGCGAGGGCCGGGCGGCGCGCGTCGAGGGCGAGCCGGTCGATGCGGCGCTTCTGCTCGTCGAGATGGGCGTCGATGCGGGTGAGCTTCTCCTCGGTGAGGGCGTCGGCGCGGCGCGCCTCGATCTCGGCGAGGCGCTGATCGTTCGTCTCGCGATAGGCCTCGAAGGCGCGGGCGAGGTCGTCGTCCGGGCCGCCATAGGCACGGGTGTCGAGGGCCTTGGTTTCGATGACGGGCTGCATGGAAGGTCCTTCGGGGTTGAGCGGCGGGGCCGCGAGGGAGTGGGACGCACGAAGCGGTGCTTGCGAACCCTCTCACTGCCTGGGGAGGGGGCAACGTGAGGGGTGGGACCATTTGGCCGCGAGCGTTCGGGGGGGGTCAGCCTGCCCCAGCGCTCACCCCACCCGCCCCTCGCTGCGCGAGGGCCACCCTCCCCGTGGCCAGGGAGGGATGAGGGGCGGTGCGGTTGGCGATCCCTCCCCGCCTGCGGGGAGGGTGGACGGCGATAGCCGGCCGGGTGGGGTGAGCGCTGGGCGTGATCCCGCAGCGGAGCCGCCCCCCGACTCGACCGTCCCCCGCACGCGGGAAGAGGGGTTCCTCACCGCCTCACGCGGGCGCCTGGAAGCATGGGGAAGGTCACGAGGGAGACCTCCCACAGGTCCACTGCCTCGATGCGGCGGAGCGACCGGAGGCGGTCGGGGCGGGCCCGCACGATCCGGAAACCGATGGAGAGGCCGTCGACGTCGCCGGCGGCAAGGAGCGCCGCGAGCTCGCGGCCGCGGGCGACCTCCAGGTTGAGCTGGCCGCGGGCCCGAAGCCCCCGCCCGTCCTCGGCAAGCGACATCCAGCGGCCGACGGGCTCGGCCGGGTCGTGCTGCCACAGCAGGCGCACGTCCCGCGCCGGGCGGCGGCGCAGCGAGGCGGCAAACGCCCCCGGCGCAATCACGTCGCGGGCGAGGTCCGGCGCGTCGAACAGCGAGGCGTAGCCCTCGAAGAGGCCGGCGGGCCGGGTCCGGACGGCGGCGAGGGCGGCGCTCATCGCCCCTCCTTCGCGGTGCCGCCCCGCGGCGTGGCGAGGCGCTCCAGGCAGCGCAGGAAGGTGGTGATCACGGCGTAGGGGTCAGGCGGGCTCGGCCGGGATCGCGCGGGCGGGCGGCGCATGAAGGGACGGCGCAGGAGGGTCATCACTCGTCTCCGATGAGGCGGCGGTTGACGCGGGCGAACTCGCGCACGAAGGCGTCGAAGCGCTCGTTGGCGCGGGCGAGCTCTTTCAGGAGGTGGCGGGCGCCCCCGGTGGCGGCACTCGCCCAGAACAGGAGCGCGAGATGCGCGAGGTCGCCCCGCGTCACCACCGCCTCGACCAGGCTGTCGACGGCGTGCATGGGCGAACTCCGTCGTGGTGTGAGACGATGGCTGCGTGCTGAGCAGGGTCGCGGGCGGCGCCGTGACGCGACAGGCCCGGCTTTCACCCCACCCGGCCGGCTTCGCCGTCCACCCTCCCCGGTCACGGGGAGGGTGACCCTGCGAAAGCAGGGTCGGGTGGGGTGAGCGCCGGGGCAGCCCCGGGCCTCTCCAGAAGCACCCGGCCAAGCCGGACCACCCCCTCACCCTCCCCTCTCCCCGCACGCGGGGAGAGGGTTTTCACCGCCGCCCGTAGCCCACCGCCTCGCGCTTCTCGTCGGCGGTGAGGAAGTCGGCCGCCGTGACGCGGCGCCAGAGGGATTCGCGCTCATTCGCCAGCGCCTCGATCGCGTCGGGGTCGGGGCGCAGGGTCAGGGTCTCGCCGAAGGCGGGGCCGAGCCAGGCGGCGAGGCTCTCGGCGGTGCGGGCGAGGAGCGGGATCACGGTCTGGCGATAGAAGGCGCGGTTGGCCTCGGCGTAGTTGGCATGGGTCGCGTCGCCGGGCAGGCCGGGCAGCAGAGGCGGCACGCCGAAAGCCAGCGCGATGTCCCGCGCGGCGGCGTTCTTGGCCTCGACGAAATCCATGTCGCGGGGCGAGAGCGAGAGCGGCTTCCAATCGAGGCCGCCGTCGAGGAGCATGGGACGCCCGGCATTGCCCGCCCCCTGGAAGCTCTGGGCGAGCTCTTCCTTGAGGCGGTTGAACTGCGCATCGCCGAGGCTCTGGGCGCCGAAGACCAGGGCGCCTGAGGGCCGGGCCGCGTTGTCGAGGAGCGCCTTGTTCCAGGCCGAGGCGGCGTTGTGGATGTCGAGCGCGAGTGCGGCGGCCTCCAGCGGCGAGAGGCCGTAATGGTCGTTCGTCGGGTGGAAGAGCGAGAGGTGCAGGACGGGGCTCAGGCCCTCCGCCGGCACGGGAAGGCGCACCCGCTCGGCGCCGGCGCCGTAATCGTAGGCCGCGGGCCAGCCATCGCGGCCGGGCACGACCTGCATCCGGTCGGGGCGAAGCGCATGGAGCTCCCGCGGCATGCCCTCGACGGCCACCACTTCCAGATAAGCGTTGCCGGCCACCAGCAGGTGCCCGAACAGGGTTTCACGCAAGGCAAGGCCCGCCTGGCGCGGGTTCGGCCGGGCGAGCAGAGCCAGCAGCGGGTGCTCCGAAATCTCGTCGGAGCCCTGGAACAGGAGGAGCGGCACGCCTGACGCAGCCTCCGCGATCAGGCGCACGCAGCGATGCGCCACGCCGTTGCGCTGAAAGCCCTCGCGGGCCAGCGCGCCGTAGTCCCGCGGCGTCCAGGCCGGATGCCCTGCCTCATAGAGCGCCGCCGCGAGCGCCCGCGAGGCTTTGGCCTGGGGTGGAGCGAAGCGTCCGGCGAAACGGGCGAGGGCGTGGAGCATGGGGAGCCTCGTCTGTGAGCGTAGCCTTCTCCCCTTGAGGGAGAAGGTGCCCTCGCGTCAGCGAGGGCGGATGAGGGGCGCTGGGCATGGACCCACGCGGGTCAGAACGGCCCGACTGTCGTTCGCGGGCTTGACCCGCGAACCTCGGCACGAAGTCTCGGGTGCTCCGAACCGAGATGGCCGGGTCGAGCCCGGCCATGACAAGGGTGGGGTGGAGAGATGGTAATCGGCCTTTCGGCCGAGCGCTGCTCACCGCAGCGCACTCCTCTCCCGACCCCGCTGCGCGGGGCCCCCCTCTCCCGCAGAGGGGAGAGGGGGAACAGCGGCACCGCCCCTGATCCCTCCCCGCTTGCGGGGAGGGTGGCCCTGCGCAGCAGGGTCGGGTGGGGTGGATGCTGGGCGTGAGCGAAAGCGCGGCCATTGACCGCCGACCGTCCCTCGCGCAAAGCGCGGGACCTTCTCCTCGCTCGCCTGCGGACGACTCCGATGCCGAACCTGCTCTACGCCCTCGGGCGCATCGCCCTCGTCGCCATCTTCCTGTGGTCGGGCTTCGGCAAGCTCATGGCCCCCGACGCGGTGGCTGGCGCCATCGCCGCGAAGGGCCTGCCCTATCCGAAAATCCTCGCCTACCTCGCAGGCGTGGCCGAGCTCGGGCTCGCGGCGCTGGTGGTGATCGGCTGGCAGGCCAAGGTCGCGGCGCTGGGGCTCATCGCCTTCACGCTGATCGCCACGTTCTTCTTCCACGATTTCTGGACGATGAGCGGCGAGTTGCGTCGCATGAACCAGATCCAGGCGCTCAAGAATCTCGGGCTGATCGGCGGGCTCCTCATGCTTGCCGCCGCGGGGCCGGGCCGGTACGGGCTCGGCAAGAAGTAGCGGCGGCGTCGCTGCGCGACGGGACGTTGTGCTGGATTCCCTTCCCCTGCGCGCTGTCGCGCTCCGGCCGGGGATGACAGGGGAAACCGTGTCAGGCACACCCCGGATGTCATCCCCGGCCGGAGGCAGCTTGTCTGCCGGAGGGGAAGGGGACCCAGCACCATAACCACGCGCCGAAGGCGCGCCGCCCCCTCCCCCCTCACAACACCCTGATCCGGGGCTCGACCCGGTCCACCAGCAGATGGGTTAGCGCCCAGACCAGCGCGTCGAGGCGGTCCGGGGAATAGGCCTGGCCCGGCGCGTAATCACACATCTCGTCTTCGAGCTGCGGGAAGGCGCCGACATGATGCACTCGGCCCTGCCCGTAGAGCGCGGCGACGGGCTCGGCGCGCAGATATTTGCCGCGGGTCGCCCGCACGCTCGTCACCGGCACGCCCGGGTCGACCCCGCGCAGCACGCTCGTCACCATCTCCCCGCCCTGGTTCACCTCGACCACGAGGGCGTCGGCCTCGAGCCGTCGGTAGAGGGCCAGCGCTCCCGCGGCCCAGACATGGGGCGCTGCGTGTTCCAGGGTGGCATCGGCGAGGACGTAGGCCGTGCCGCCCTTGTCGAGCCCCGCCGCGACGATGCCGCAGGCATCCGCCCGTGGCCCTGAGGTGGCCGGCGGATCGACCGCGACGACGACCCGGGCGAGGGCCGGCGCGGCCGCGACCCGGCACCCGTCGATGAGGTCGCGGCGCCACAGCGCGCCGGGCCGCTCCTCGATGAGCTCGCCGTCGAGCTCCTGCCGGCCCAGCCGCGTGCCGGCGTAGCGGGCCTCGACCGCGGCCAGAAAACCCGGCGCGAGGTGGCGATTGTCCCGGGTGCGGGGCCGGCTCACCCTTGTGCGCGGATCGGCGAGCAGCCGCCGGATGAGGGGCGTCGTCCGCGGCGTGGTGGTGGCGACCTGGCGCGGCGCACCGAGCCTCAAGCCGAATTGCAGCATGTCCCAGACCTCCTCATCCTGGCGCCACTTGCCGATCTCATCGGCCCAGGCTGCCGCGAACTGGGGGCCGCGCAGGGATTCCGGGTCCTCCGCCGAGAAGACGAGGGCCACCGCCCCGTTGCTCCATTCGAGACGCCGGCGGGAGGGCGACCAGAGGGGCCGCTCGCCGGACGGATGCAGGCTGAGGACGCCTGAGGGCCCCTCCACCATGACCTCCCGGGCATCGGCGAAGGTCTCGCCGACGAGGGCAAGGCGCCCGACGGCCTTGGCCGTGAAGTCGGGTTCGCCCAAGGCCATGCCCTTGATGAAGGCGGCGCCGGCCCGGGTCTTGCCCGCGCCGCGCCCGCCGAGCACGAGCCAGGTGGTCCAATCCTCCCCGTCGAGGCGGGGCGAGGGTGGCTGCTGCGCCTCGAGCGCCTGAAACCCCCAGGACCCGAGGAGCCGCTCGAGCTCCGACCGTGAGAGCGCGTCGAGCGCGGCAGTCGCCTCGCTCCGGCTCCCGACGCGGGCGCCGAGGTCGAGGAAGATCCGTTCGGGGAGGCTCGTGGCGGAGGCGCGTCGCGAGGGTGCGCTCTTGGCGGCGCTCTTGCCGGCGTTTTTGGCGGCTTGCTTGACCACGGCCTTGGCGCGGCTTCGGGACCGCGCCGGCGAGCGAGGCTTCTTGGCCGCTCGTTTCGGCGATCTCGCCCGTGAGGGTTCTCGCGGCGACGGCATTCAAAACCTCCCCGGTCGAAGCGGCGGGCGGTAAGGGGTGGCTGCGGGCTGGGCCGGCACGCGCCGACCATGGTGTTATCCCACCTCACCCTGAAAGGCGGGTCAGACAGGACGGACATCCCACCCAACCACCTCATCCTGAGGTGGCGCGTAGCGCCCTCGAAGGAGGGCTCCAGCGATGTGAACGATCCTGGAGCCCTCCTTCGAGGCTCAGGCTCTGCCTTCGCACCTCAGGATGAGGTTCCTGGTTGGGGTCAGCAGCCCGGGTCTGGCCAGCCTCTCGGGATGAGGCAAGTGATCGGACAGGCATTCGTCGAAGCAGGCCCATCGCCCCGAACCGCCGTGGACAAGCGAAAAGCTCGGCCGTAGCCTGCCCCGCGCCACCCGAAAGCCACGCTCCATGAAGCCTTCCGTGAAATCCTGGACCGCCCTCGCCTGCCTCGCGCTCGCCGGCATGCCGATCGTGTCGGGGCCGGCCGCGGCCCAGACCCTGCAGGAGGTCGAGGCCCGCCAGCAGGCCGTGGTCGAGGCCTGGGAGAAGACGCCGCTCACCGCGCGCCGCGCCGTGTTCGTGACGGCGCCCGCGACGATCTACGGCGCCTTCCAGGAGCGCCCGTCCAACACCTTCAAGAGCGGCGAGCCCCTGTACAGCTACGTCGAGCCCGTGGGCTACGCCTGGAAAAGCCTCGGCAACGGCGAATATGCCTTCGGCCTGACGGTGGACTTCACCATCAAGCGGCCGAACGGCCAGGTGCTCGGCGGCCAGGAGAAGTTCCTCAACTACGCCCAGACGAGCCGCTACCGGAACCAGGAGGTGATGGTGAACCTGACCCTCACCATCTCCGGCGCCCCGCCGGGCGACTACATCGTCACCTACACGATGCGCGACGCCAACAGCGCGAAGACCGCGACCATCGAGCAGCCGTTCAAGATCGTGAACTGAGGGGGCGGGGCGGGCCGGGAACGAAGCCCCGAAGCCCGGGCGCGGATCGTCACCGTGCTCCCCTTGTAGCCCAGGAGCGCGCGGGTGTCAAGGATATTTTCCTAAGATGTAATGACGAAAATACGGGAGGACAGATATAAGCTAGGCTTTACGCATAGGTTGTGGACTGCCTATCGTTCTCTCGCTGGGAGAGCGCCGTATGCCCGAGATCAAGCTGAAAATCGACGACCTAGTGCTCGATAATGACAACCCTCGCATCACTCATTCGGAGAGCCAGCACCAAGCGCTTCAGAAGGTCGTGAGGGATCAGAAACAGAAAATTGTTCGACTGGCTGAGAGCATTGTCGATAAGGGCTTGAGCCCAATCGAAAAGCTTATGGTTTTGCAGGTCAGCACTAACCCGAGGCGCTACATCGCGCTCGAAGGTAATCGTAGGGTCGCAACTCTACGGCTTCTTATCAATCCTGCTGTGATGACCGGACTCGAAATGCCTGAGGGCGTTTAACGCCCAATTGAATGCTTAGCCAAAATTTTTGAGCGGAACCTGGTTGAGCCCATAGACTGTTTTGAAGTCGGGTCCCGCGAGGAAGGGCGATACTGGATAGAGCTCCGTCACAATGGTGAAGATGAAGGAAGAGGAGTGGTAGGCTGGAAACCCATTGTTGCTGCGCGTTTCCGCAACAGAGGACCAGACATACAAGCCTTCGACATGGTGATGGAGCATGGAGGCTTCAGCGAGGATGAAGCGGAGACGGTTAGAGCGGGATTTTCGCTATCAACACTGAAACGGTTCACTGACTCACCAGACGTTCAGGCAATGCTCGGCCTCAGCGTGAAAAACGGGCAGCTCGTAACGAGTCTTCCAGGGGCCGAAATCGTTAAGCCTCTTAAACAGATAGTGCTCGACATCGCAAACAAGAAAGTGACTTCGCGCACGCTGAATAAAAAATCTGATCTAGTCAAACACGTTGCAGGCCTCGCTGAAGAGCATAAACCTGATCTGAGCAAGACAGTTGCAGAGCGTCCAGTCAGCGGTATTGACAAAGGCGAGTTCACCAAACCGGCCAAGTCTCGAACGCGCCGACAGCCTAGTCCATCTGAGCGCAAACAGCTCGTCCCGAAAAACTGCCCCGTCAACGTCACAGATAATCGAATCGACGACATTTATCGCGAGTTGCGGACGCTCCCACTTGACGGGGCAAGGAACGCAATTGCGGTTCTTCTCCGAGTGTTCCTCGAACTCTCGATTGATTATTTCCTTGAACTTAATGGAGGCAAACTTTCCGAACCCAAGAAGGGCGGGGGAGAACGTTTCAAGGAACTCGACAAAAAGCTGGCAGAGACCGTGGCCATGTTAGTATCTCAGGGAGTGCCCCACAGCCACTTCGCGGCTGTCACGAGAAGCCTCAGTGTGCCGACAAGCCCGATGCGTATCGACCTGCTACACCTCTATGTGCACAATCGTTACGCCACGCCTTCGCCCGCAGAATTGACGGCGGCGTGGGATCACGCGCAGCCGCTGTTCGAGAAAATTTGGCCATGACGATGACGGAGGGTGAGCCGCGCCGTCTGATACATTTCACCCCACTTCGTTATCCCGGCGGTAAGGGGAAGCTAGCTGCTTACGTCAAGGAGATTATTCGCACAAACAAACTTTATGATGGCGAGTACGTGGAGCCCTACGCGGGAGGAGCCGCAATAGCGCTGGAACTATTGTTTCAGGAATATGTAACCCGGATACATATTAATGACTTGAGTCAGCCAGTTTACTCGTTCTGGAAGGCCGTTCTCAACGATACCGACGAGCTTTGCCGACTAATCAGGGACACTCCACTTACGGTTCCTGCTTGGGACCAGCAGAAGAAGGTATTCGCGAATCCCGACGATCACAGCTACGTCCAACTCGGATTTGCTACTTTCTTTCTCAATCGCACAAACCGTTCAGGCATCCTCAACGCTGGTGTGATTGGCGGAAGAGACCAGAGCGGACCTTGGAAAATTGGTGCTCGCTACAACGCAAGCGAGCTTGTTTTCCGCATTGAGTCGATCGCAAAGTTGCGACGATCGATCGATCTGACGCGCAGCGATGCACTAGCGCTTCTAAAGCATGGGCTGCCACGTTGGCCCACCAACACTCTGATTTATCTCGATCCACCTTATTTCGAGCAGGGCAGAGAACTATACTATGATTATTATCAAGCCAGGGATCACGCGGACCTCGCCGAATTCATATCAAACAACATGAATGACCGGTCCTGGATCGTATCTTACGACAACGTTGAGCCTATAAAAGCCCTATACTCCGACTTTCGGCGCGTAATTTACAATGTAGGATATACAGCCCGAGAAGCGCGCGTCGGCAGAGAAGTCATGTTCTTCTCACCGTCGCTCGCTATCCCTGGATTGGTCGGGCCAATTAAGGAAGTTTCTGAAGCAGCTTAAAGGCGGAAGTGAGCTGCAAATTCCCTGTACGAAAGGAGCGCGCTGCGCTGCTCTGCTCGCGGTTTCTGCGGTTCTCAGATGATTTGAGCCAACCAAATGCGCATAGAACCGAAGCGGCTCGTGAGACTGCTTCTTTACCACTGATCCATCACACTCGCCGGATCATGACAGCCCTGCCCGCGCGCCCGTCCGCTCCCCCGCACCGCGACCCGCCTCCGCTCTTCACCGGCGGCCTGCGGCCGCAGGGCACGATCCTGCTCTCCGAGCTGCTCGGAGCCCTGAGCTATGCCCTCGACCTCACCGAGGGGCAGCCGCCCGGCCATTGCATGCGCGCGTGCTGGATCGGCGTGCATCTCGGCCGGCAGATCGGGCTCGACGAGGCGGCGCTCTCGGACCTCTACTACGCCATCCTGCTGAAAGATCTGGGCTGCTCCAGCAACGCGGCGCGCATCTGCGAGCTCTACCTCACCGACGACCGCACCTTCAAAAGCGACTACAAGCGCGTCGGCGACAGCCTGCCCGAGGCCCTGCGTTTCGTGCTGAGCCATACGGGGCTCAAAGCCAACCTCGCCGAGCGCTTCCGGGCCGTGCTCCACATCGTGCAGAACGGCGGCACCATCGCCCGCGAGCTCATCGAGACCCGCTGCCAGCGGGGGGCGGCCATCGCGCAACAGATGCGCTTCTCGACACACGTCCAGGCCGGCATCCTCGACCTCGACGAGCACTGGGACGGCGGCGGCAAGCCGGCGCGGCTCCAGGGAACCGACATCTCGCTCTTCGCCCGCATCGCCCTGCTGGCACAGGTGATCGACGTCTTCCACCTGAACGGCGGCCCCGCGGCGGCGCTCGCCGAGATCCGGCACCGCTCGGGCACCTGGTTCGACCCGAGCCTGGTGGAGGCGGCCGAGGCCGTGTTCCGCGACGCGGATTTCCGCGCCATGCTGGCGGGCCCGAGCATCGAGGCCGCGGTGCTGGCGCTCGCGCCGGCCCGGCGCGCGGAACCCGTCGATGCGGATGATCTCGACGACATCGCCATCGCCTTCGCCCAGGTGATCGACGCCAAGAGCCCCTATACCCACGGCCACTCGGACCGCGTCGCGCTCTTCACCGACCTCATCGCCGGGGAGATGGGCGTGGCGGGCGAGGAGCGGCGCTGGCTCAAACGCGCGGCCCTCCTGCACGACATCGGCAAGCTCGGGGTCTCGAACCAGGTGCTCGACAAGCCGGGCAAGCTCGACGAGGCGGAATGGGTCGAGATGCGCGCGCACGCGGCGATGAGCGAGACGATCCTGTCCCGCATCGCGGCCTTCGGCGGCCTCGCGCAGGTGGCGGGCGCCCATCACGAGCGCCTCGACGGCAAGGGCTATCCGCGGGGGAGGACCGCTCGGTCCATCCCGATGGAAGCGCGCATCATCGCGACCGCGGACGTCTTCGACGCGCTCACCGCCGACCGGCCCTATCGCGGCCCGATGTCGGCGGACAAAGCGTTCTCGATCATGGATGCGGACGCGGGCTCGGCCCTCGATCCGGCCTGCATCGCGGCCCTGAAGCGGGCGCTGGCGCCGGCCTGAGCGCGCCGGAATCGAAGAAGCCCGCCGCTCGGCTCAAGGCCAAGGGCGGGCTCCGGATCGATCCGCGGCGGCTGGACCGGATCCGCTGCGGCGAGGACCAATCTGGCCGATCGTGGTTAGCGGAAGGTTAACGGCGCCGGCGATGGATCTCGTCGATCGTGACGCTGAGATCCGTGCGCAGGCCGCGCATCGCCGCCGGCGATCCGCCGCGGGTCAGCCCGCCCGCCTTCGCGCGGCGGCGGGCCTGGGCCCGCAAGGCGATGAGCCGCTCGGCGACGTCGTCGCGCAGTTCGGCAAGCGGACGCACGGGCGCCTCGTCGGTCGCGACCGCCGGCTCGAGGGCGATCTTCTGGCGCAGCGCCTCGAGCTCGCCGAAGGCCCGCACCAAGGCGGTGACCGCTCGGGCCGTGCGCTCCGGGTCCCGGTCCGCCTTCGCCGCGCCCGCCTCCAAGGCGGCGACCCGGGCCGCGACGAAGTTCTGCAGGCGCGACGCCAGGGCCGCGAAGGGGGACGGGGCCGGCGGCTGTCTCACAGGCGGCGCGGCCTCGGCCGCATCCGGTTCGCTCGGCCCCCAGCCCTGCGCGGAAATCTTCCGGTGGATGCCGCTCCGGCTGATCCCGGTCAGGCGCGCGATCTCGGCGACGGGAAGCTCCTCCGCCTCATACAACCGTCGCGCCTCCGCCCAGCGCTCGGGCGGCAAGGACTGGAAGCGAGGCAGGGGATCGGACATCGCAGGCCCTCGGCAGAAAGCGCAGCACGGCCCGGAGCGCAGAGGGGCGCTCAGGCAGGTCGATGCGGCGGGATGGGGACGGCGAACGGAGGGCGCCGCTCGGTGCAGGCGCTTCGGTCACGGTTCGCCAGGATGCCGGAACCCTAGCGATCGAGCGCGGCGCTGTCAAGATCAAATTCCTATCGACTCAGCCCTTGGCTCCGGCCCGTTCGCGCGCCAGGTGCTCGACGGCCGCGCGGACGCCGCCTGCCCCGTGGGGGATGCCGAGCTCGATGAAGGCGAGTTCGAGGGCTCCGAGGCAGCCGAGGATCATCGGCTCGTTGACGTCGCCGAGGTGCCCGATGCGGAAGGCCTGGCCCTGCATGGGACCTAAGCCCCCGGCGATCGCGACCCCGAGCCGCTCGCGGGCATGGGTGCGGATGCGGTCGGGGTCGACGCCCTCGCCCGTGAGGATCGTCGTCACCGAGGCTGCCCGCTCTTGCGGGACCTCGGCGTTGAGCATGAGGGCGCCCGCCTCAGCCCAAACTTCGACCGCCCGCTGCACCGCTCCACTGATCCGGCGGTGGCGCTCGGCCACGGCGGGCAGGCCCTGCTCGGCGATCATGTCGAGGGCTTCGCGCAAGGCGAAGAAGTGCAGTTCGGGCATGGTCCCGCAATGGCGGGTGTAGTTCTCGTCGCCCAGCCGGAAGCCCCAATCCCAGTAGCGGTGAGAGGCACCGAGGCTTCGGCTATGGGCCACGGCGCGCTCGTTCGCCGCGAGGATCGCCAGGCCCGGCGGGCACATCAGGGCTTTCTGCGAGGCCGCCACCGCGACGTCGACGCCCCAGGCGTCCATCGCGAAGGGCATGGCGGCCAGCGACGCGATCGTGTCGGCGACGAGGAGCGCCGGATGGCCGGCGGCATCGATGGCCGCCCGCACCGCCGGGATGTCGCTCGCGATGCCCGTCGCGGTGTCGATCTGCACGGCGAGCACGGCCTTGATGCGGTGCTCCCGGTCGGCGCGCAGATGCGCCTCGATCCGGTTCGGATCGACGGCGCGCCGCCAGTCCCCCTCCACCGTCTCGACTTCGAGGCCCAGGGCACGGGCGTGCTCGGCCCAGCCGCGGGAAAAGTGGCCGATCTCCGGCACGAGCACCCGATCGCCCGGGCGGCAGAGGTTGGCGAGCGCCGCCTCCCAGCCGCCATGGCCGTTCGCGGCGTAGATGAACACGTGGCCGGCGGTCTGGAACACCGCCTTCAAATCCTCAAAGCAGGTGCGGACGATGTCCTTGAGCCGCGCGTCGATGAGGTCGAGGGGCTGGCGGTGCATGGCCCGGAGCACCCGGTCGGGCACGTGCGTCGGTCCGGGGGCGTGCAGGAATTCGTGGCCGATCATCGCGGGTCGCTTCGCATGCATGGGGGACGGATCGCCTCGTGCCACGGGGGCGGCGCGCGAACAACCGCGCCGGGCCGGATCGGGGCAGCCGAGGGCACGGAGCAAAAGCTTCTCCGGGCGGCGGAACGGCAAGCTGTTTGCTTCTCCGCTTTCGGGTCTGCTCGGCGCTTGTGGAAGGTGAAACCGGGGCGCTAGGCTGACCTCAGTGGCGCTGCCCGACGCGCCCTAAGGGGAGTGACGACAACGATGCCCAAATCCCTCGCACGCTGGCTGGCGCTCGGCCTCGTCGCCGGCGCCGCGGCGCTCAGCGCCGCCCCGGCTTCGGCCCAGGCCACCCTCGATACGATCAAGAAGCGCGGCAAGATCCTGTGCGGCGTGTCGCCCACGGCCCCCGGCTTCTCCTACGCCGACGACCGGGGCGTGCGGCGCGGCTTCGACACGGACCTCTGCCGGGCCGTCTCGGCCGCCGTCTTCGGCGATTCGGAGAAGGTGGATTTCATCCCCCTCAACACCAATGTCCGCTTCCAGGCACTGCAATCGGGCGAGGTGGACCTCCTCTCCCGCCAGACCACCTGGAGCTTCACCCGCGACACCTCGCTCGGCCTCGATTTCGGCCCCGTCGTCTTCTACGACGGCCAGGGTCTGATGGTGACCTCGAAGCTCGGGGTGAAGAGCGCGGCGGAGCTCGCCAATGCCGCGATCTGCCTTCTGCCGGGCACCACCACGCTGCAGAACCTCGAGGACTACTTCCGACCCAAGAACGTGAAGTACGAGTCGGTGGTGTTCGAGAACTCCGACGAGTGGCGCAACGCCTTCTTCACCGGCCGCTGCGACGCCATCACCACCGACCGCTCGGACCTCGCCTCGGTGCGCGCCATCGCGAGCGACCCGGCGGCCTACGCCATCCTGCCCGAGACGATCTCGAAGGAGCCTCTCGCCCCCGTCGTGCGCCAGAACGATTCCAACTGGCGCGACATCGTCACCTGGGTGGTCTACGCCCAGATCGCGGCGGAGGAGAAGGGCATCAAGTCGTCGAACGTCGACACCTTCCTCAAGAGCGAGGATCCTGAGATCCAGCGCATGATGGGCGTCAACGGCGATTTCGGGAAGATGCTCGGGCTCGACGCCAAGTGGAGCTACAACGTCATCAAGACGATGGGCAACTACGCCGAGATGTTCGACCGCAACGTCGGCCCGAGCACGCGGCTCGGCCTCACCCGCGGCCCGAACCGGCTCTGGACCGAAGGCGGCCTGCTCTACGCCCCGCCCTTCCGCTGAGATTTGTCTTCGAGGCCGGCGCTCTCGGAGGGCGCCGGCTTGACCATAGCCTGCCTGTGATCTCGGTCCCAACTCCCACCTCATCCTGAGGTGCGAGGCGAAGCCGAGCCTCGAAGGAGGGCTCCAGGACCGGATTCGTCACTGGAACCTCCTTCGAGGGCGCTTCGCGCCACCTCAGGATGAGGAGGTGGGCTGGGCGAAGGATCGATCGAACCTCCCTGAACGGGAGCGGCCCGCCGGGCCGCCCTCCCCTCCTTGAACCGGAGCCCGCATGTCGGCTGCCGTGCCCGCCACCCGCCTTCTCTACGACCTGCGGGTTCGCGCCATCGCCTATCAGGTTATCGCGGTCGCGGTCGTGGCGCTCGTCGGCTGGCAGCTCTATTCGAACGTCGCGCAGAAGCTCGCCGAGCAGAACATTGCCTCCGGCTTCGGTTACCTGAGCCGCCAAGCGGGCTTCGTCATCAGCCAGACCTTCCTCGACTACAAGCCGAGCGATTCTTACGGCCGCGCCATCCTGGTCGGGGCCGGCAACACGATCTGGGTCTCGACCTGGGGCGTCATCCTCGCGACGATCTTGGGCCTCGCGGTGGGCATCGCGCGGCTGTCGCGCAACCCGCTCCTGGCGTTCCTCGCCCTGATCTACGTCGAGGCTTTGCGCAACGTCCCGCTGCTTCTCTACCTCTTCCTCTGGTACGCGCTGATCGTCACGAGCTTCCCAGCCGTCCGCGACGCCTACGAGGTGATCCCGCACGTCTTCATCAGCAACAGCGGCCTCGTGGTGCCCTCCGTCAATTGGAGCTCGGCCCATACGGGCGTGCTCGTCGCGGCGGTTCTCGGGATCGTCCTCGCGCTCCTCGTCAACGGGCGCTTTCGCGATATCCGCGTCCAGACGGGGCAGGAGCGCCGGGCCTGGCCCTTCGTGATGCTCGCCCTCCTCGCGCCGCCGGTCCTCGCCCTCCTCGTCCTTCAGCCTGATCTCACCATCAGCCTGCCCGAGAAGGGACGGTTCCGCCTCGTCGGGGGGGCGCAGCTGAAGCCCGAGTTCACCGCCCTGCTGATGGGCCTCGCGCTCTCGGCCTCGGCCGGCATCGCGGAGATCGTGCGCAGCGGCATCCTCTCGGTGCGCAAGGGCCAGTGGGAGGCGTCCCGGTCCCTCGGCCTGCGGGAGGGCCAGGCGATGCGCCTCGTCGTGCTGCCCCAAGCGCTCAGGGTGATCATCCCGCCCCTGACCTCGAGCTACTTGAGCCTGTTCAAGAACTCGTCGCTTGCCATCGCCATCGGCTATCCGGATCTCGTCATGGTCTCGAACACCACGATGAACCAGACGGGCCAGGCCATCGAGGGCATCGCGATCTTCATGCTGATCTACCTCACGATCTCCATCGCGATCTCGCTCTTCATGAACTGGTACAACGGGCGCGTGGCGCTGAAGGAACGGTGAGCCGCATGAGCCAAGCCGCTCCCTTCACGCCGGCCGAGCTCGGCATCGTCCCGCAGCCGGTCGCCCCGCAGCCGATGACGCCGCCGGCCCGGGCGGGCGTGATCCGCCGCAGCCTCAAACCCCTGTTCGGGACCCCGCTCAACGCGATCGTCTCGCTGGCCTGCCTCTGGCTCATCGCGAAGGCGGCGACGGGCTTGTGGGGCTACTTCATCACCCGGGGCGTGTGGGGCGGCGGGGCGGCGGCCTGCAAGGGCGCGGCCGGGGCCTGCTGGCCGTTCTACGAGGCCAAGCTCCGCTTCATGATCTTCGGGGTCTATCCCTACGACGAGCACTGGCGGGCGATGCTCGCCATGGGCGTGTTCTTCGCGGCCGCGGGCATCACCATGATCCCGCGCTTCTGGAGCGCGAAGCTCTTGTGGCTGTGGGCGGGGGCGACGCTCACCATCGGCATCCTCATCGCCGGCGGCGTGCTGGGCCTGCGGCCGATCCCGACGAACCAGTGGAGCGGGCTGCCCCTGTCCTTTCTGCTCTCGGTGGTGGGGCTCGCTTTAGGCTTTCCCTTAGGCGTCGTGCTGGCCCTCGCCCGCGCCTCGAACCTGCCGGCGATCAAGGTGCTCGCCATCATCTTCATCGAGGTGATCCGGGGCGTTCCCCTGATCAGCATCCTCTTCATGGCCTCGGTGATGCTGCCGCTGTTCATGCCGGGAGGCATGACGGTCGACAAGCTGCTGCGCGCTCAAGTGGCCATCATCATCTTCGCGGCCGCCTACATCGCCGAGACGGTGCGCGGGGGCCTCCAGGCCATCCCGCGGGGCCAGCACGAGGCGGCGGGCGCCATGGGCCTGCACTACTGGCAGTCGATGCGCCTCGTGGTGCTGCCCCAGGCCCTCAAGATCGTCATCCCGCCGCTGGTCAACATCTTCATCGGCTTCTTCCAGGACACGACCCTCGTCACCATCATCGGCCTCCTCGACTTCCTCTCCACGGTGCGCACCGCGATGCAGGACCCGACCTGGATCGGCCTCGCCGTCATCGAGGCCTACGCCTTCGCGGCTTTGGTCTACTTCCTGTTCTCGTACGGAATGGGGGCGTACAGCCGGTATCTGGAGCGGCGGTTAAGGTTGGGGGTGGATTGAGTAATAGGCTGACTTAAGAGCATTGGATTAGATTGGATCTGATCCGATGCAGCTTAAAGCAAGAAATAGGCTTATTGTCCTGAGCTGGCCGAGAGCGGACGAGCAACCCTGGGCGAAATACGCTAGTCACAACGATGAGCTCATCTCGTGATGAGGATGAGCATGCAAGATGATCGGGCCCCACCAGTCCAATTGTGCTGAGGCCAAGGTGGCTAGTCAGTTCGTGAGACTAGGGTGATCAGGAGTCCTGCGTGTGATGATCGCTGAAAAAGACATTAAACAATTGTGGGGCATGGCCGGGGGCTATTGTAGCAACCCCGATTGCCGCGAGCGTGTCGCCATCGTCAGTGACAAGGGCGAGAGCTATCTGATCGGTGAAATGGCGCACATCGTCGCCCGCCAAGCCAAGGGGCCACGCGGTGACGGTGTCGGCGGCGATGACACTTACGAAAATCTTGTGCTGTTATGTCCAACTTGCCACACCAAGGTGGACAAGGCGCCTGATGAGTTCCCTGTTGAGACATTACTCGATTGGAAGGCGCAACAGGAGGCTTGGGTCGACGGCTGGGCGAAGGCGGACCGGATGAACTCAACACAGGAGCTAATGGAGTTCATTTCAGGATTGCTTGAGGAGAACCACTACTATTTCGAGAGGTACGGCCCGAGGTCGTCCGCTGCCGTCAGCGACCCTGTATCGTCGGCTTACGCACTCTGGGTGGCGCGTCGTTTGGATACGATCCTGCCCAACAACCGAAAGATCGTCGCCGCGCTCGATGTCAACGCCGGGCTGGTACCCGACGAGATGAAGAGACCTATTCTGCAATTCCGCGATCACGTGTCAGGTTACGAGCAGAACGCTTACGAGCGCCTCGATCGGTACGAACTCTTTCCAACGTCGTTCGCCGAATTGGTAGAGAAATACAAAAATGTCTAACGGCTCAAATGATTTCGGCGTCAGCTTCGCCCAGATCTCTTTCCTTGATCGCCTTCTCGCTACTCACTCGAACGTTGTCGATGTCAGAAGATCGAACGATATTCAGTTCGACATCGTGCGTGAACGTGGCGGGCCTATTCGGCTGGTATGCCTCGATGAGTACACCTGCGGGCTCGCACGAGTGTTAGAAGCTCAGGAGGCGTTCCCTGGTGTAAACCTCATCTACGTCGGTGGGGCGTGGAACAGCTACACTCAAGATGCGAAGCGGCATTGTATCGATGCGCAGATTGGCCTGTTCAATGCGAAGGAGATTAGGGGAGCGCTCTACCGCAATGACTTCTGGAGCTATGTCCGCGCGAGTTAGAAGTGCGATTGCACGTGGTCTCAAATCGCATCCCGCGGTTACCAGTGCCTGGGGCTTTGGCTCATTCTTCCGTGGAGAGCGCCATCACGATATCGACCTGCTGTTGGTAGTCGCGGTGCCGAAACACAGGCTTCTTGACACAGCGCGCGAACTCAGGGCCGCAATGCTAGAGGTCGAAAATACAATCGGCGTTCCAATCGATCCATTAATCCTGACAGAGACCGAGTTCAAAAGCCGGCCTTTGCGCGACATGTGCGATTTGGTCCGCATTACAGGAAACACCTGATTTTTGCTCCATACTTTCGCCCTGCCTGTCAGCTTGTTAGACGTTGTGAAATCTTCTCCACCAGCGCTTCTGCGCGAACATCAATGAGTGACAGCTTCTCGTTTCGATGACTGTGCGTAAATTACTAATTTAATCTCTGAACAGGACTCACGTACGTGCTCGCACGAAGAAGTGAGTACAAATTTATGCTGTAATGGTCAGCCCAACTCTCACCCCCTCACCTCAAACACCCTTGGCGACAGCTCCTCCAGCCCCCGCCCGGCCCAGTCCCGCCCCGGCGCCCCGGCGATGACCTCGGCCTGACCCTTGCGGAGCATGGCGACGTTCTCCTCGATGGAGAAGGTGACGAGGTCGCCGGCGCGGACCACCTGCCGTCCGTCGACCCAGACGTCGCGCACGGCCCGGTCGCCCGCGGAGTAGATGAGGCTGCGCAGGGGCTCGTAGTCGGGCTGCATCTGCGGGTGGGTCATCTCCACCGCCACGAGGTCGGCCTTGGCGCCGGGCTCAAGGCGTCCGAGGTCGGGCCGGCGGATGATGTCGGCGCCCCCAGTTGTGGCGGCCATGAAGGCGTGGCGCGTCGAGACGGCGGTGAAGCTGCCCTGGAGGATGCGGCCGGCGTAGCAGGCGAGGCGCATCTCATCGAGCATGTTGTGCGGGAAGGAATCCGTGCCGATGCCGCAGGGGATGCCGGCGTCCATGTAGCGGCCGAGCGTGTTCAGCGCGATGCCGCGGCGCGCGAAGACCACGGGGCAATGGGCCACCGCCGCACCGCTGTCCCGCAGCCGCTCGAAGTCGTTGGCCTGCGGGAAGTGGATCCAGGGGTGGTCGTTGAGGAAGATGCAGTGGCCGATCAAGGTGTCGGGGCCGAGCGCGCCGATGTGGTCGAGCCAGGCGATGGGCGTGAAGCCGGTGCGCCGCACGATCTCCTGGAACTCGACGATGCTCTGCGCGGCGTGGATCGTGATCGGCTGGCCGCGCTCGCGGGCGGCGGCCAGCGCGTCCTTGATCTGGCCCTTGTTCACCGTGTCGATCTGCGCCGGGCCGATATAGCCGGTAAAACGCCCGCTCGGGTGCTTCGAGATCTCGGCCGTGAGGTCGAGGGCGGAGCGGAGCGCCTTGTCGCCGGCCGCGAAGTCGAGGTCGTACTCGACGGAATGGCCGTTCCTGGTCTTCCAGGGGCCGGAGCGGAACATCGCCCAGAGCACGGCGCGGATGCCCGTCGCCTCGTAATCCTCCACCCAGCCGTCGCGGGGATAGGCAAGGTCGCAGATCGTGGTGACGCCGCTTCTGAGAAGCTCCGCCACCGCGACGCGGCGGGCATGGTGGGCGTATTCCGGCCCGACCTGGAAGACGGGCATGAACTCGTAAAGCGAGCTCTGGCCGAGCCGCGGGCTGCCGAGCTCCTCCAGCATCCCCTTCCAGCCCGGCTCGTGGCCCGTGTGGCTGTGGATGTTGACGAAGCCCGGCATGAGGAGAGTCCCTGAGCCGTCGATCTCCTCGGCGGCCTCGCCGTCGTAGTGTTGGCCGACGAAGGTGATCCGGTCGCCTGAGAAGGCGAGGTCGGCGTTGCGAAGGTAGACGTGGCTCTTGGCGGCGGCATCCCAGGCGACGATCCAGTCGCAGCGGCGGAAGACTTTGGTCGGCGCGGGCGTCGGGGCGGACGTCATGGGCGGCTCTCTCCCTATTTTTGATTGTTCACGTGTGGCTTGGCTTCAACCTGAGACGCTGCTCCAACCCAACGACCTCATCCTGAGGTGCCGCGAAGCGGCCTCGAAGGAGGGCTCCAGGGACGTACACGGTCCTGGAGCCCTCCTTCGAGGCTCGCCTGCGGCTCGCACCTCAGGATGAGGTGAGGGGGTAGGGGAAGCATCACGGCGGTTCAGCTGGCCTGTCCGCTGGCGCCCTGCGCCTCGCGGGCGCCGCGCGCCTGGCGGGCGCCCTGCGCCTCGCGCTGGCCGCGGGCTTCCCGCAGGCGGTCGAGGGCCTGGTAGGTCCAGTAGGTGAGTTGGGCGGCCGCCGTGCCGAAGGGGCCGCCGTTCCAGGCGAGGCCGAAGGGCTCGTAGAGGCGCCAGCGGTCCGTGGTGCCGAGGATCCCTTCGGCGACGACGTGGCCGGCGATCGCCGTGGTGTTGAGGCCGTGGCCGCCGAAGCCCAGCGCGTGCCAGACGCCGGGCCGCACCTGGCCGATCAGCGGCATCAGGTGGCGGGCATAGGCCATGAGGCCGGACCAGGCGACCTCGACCTTCACGCCCTCGAGCTGGGGATAGGTCGAGACCATGGTCTTGCGCAGCATCTCGGCGAGGCGGCGCGGCTCGGAGCGGCGCGTCGTGATGCGCCCGCCCCACAGGATGCGCTCGCCGCCCTCGACGAGGCGGTAGTAGTCGCCGGCCCGGCGGTTGTCGCTGATGGCGAAGGGCACCTGGATGGCTTGCGCGATCCTGTCCCGCGCCGGTTCAGTGAGAAGCACATAAGTTGCGATGGGCAGGATCGCGCGGCGCAGGCGCGGCTCGATGGCATCGGCATAGCCGCCGGCGGCGAGCACCACGTCCTTTGCCCGCACCTGCCCGCCGGAGGTTCTAACGACCGTCGCCGGCCCGTCGCTCTCCAGGCTCACCACCCGCGAGCCCTCGTGCACCTGCCCGCCCCGGGCCTCGACGGCCCCCGCCAGCGCCCGGGCGTAGTTCAAGGGGTGAAAATGGAAGGCTGAGGGGTCGAACAGGGCCTGGTGATACTTGTCCGAGCGCAGGACGGCGCGGACTTCTTCCGTCGAGCGCAGCTCCAAGCGATAGCCGAACTCCCGCTCCATCAGGTCGCGCCGGCGGGCGAGGCCGTCGGCGTCGGGGTGGCGCAGGACGGAGAGCTTGCCGTAGGTCGGCGCGGCGCCGGTCACCTGCAGTTCGCCAAGGTTGCGCTCGACGATGCGCGCGCCCTCGATGGCCAGATGCTGGAGCGCCCGCGCCCGCTCGAGGCCGGCCATGCGGGTGATATGCGCGTGGCTCGTGGCGTAGCCCGGCCCGACGAAGCCGCCGTTGCGCCCCGACGCGCCCCAGGCGACCCGCTCGGCCTCCAGCAGCACGACGGAGCGGCCCGCCCGGGCGAGCTCCAGGGCGGCGGTCAGGCCCGCGAGGCCCGCCCCGACGATCGCGACGTCGGCCTCGATCCGGCCGGCGAGCGCCGCGCGCCGCCGGTCATCGCTCGCCGTGCGGGCGTAATAGGTATCGGGATAAGCGGGTGCTGCGGTGGTCATGCCGCCACCCTAAGAGGGCGTTCCGGGACAGGGAAGCGCCTCGCGCGCGGGTCTGCCCCTCTGCCACCAAGCTTATTCCCGAGCCGCGGGCCGGCGATGCGGATCAGACCGTTGGTCCTGCGGGAGCGGATCTTTATAGAAGGATCTTCTCTCGTCTGGCCGGACAACAGCCCCGATGCTCTCCTCGCTTCCCCTCATGCTGCTCGCCGTCGCGGCGGGCGTGAGCATCGTCGTGCAGCAGGCGATGAACGCGAGCCTCAAGGCGGCGATCGGCTCCGCGGCCTGGGCGGGCTTCGTGAGCTACTTCGTGGGCCTCGTCAGCATGGCCCTCTTCGCCGCCGCTTTGCGCGACCCCGTCCCCGCCGCGGCGCTCGCGGCGCGCGTGCCCCTGTGGGCCTGGTGGGGCGGGTTGTTCGGCGCGATCTTCATCGCGCTCGCGATCCTGCTGGTGCCCACGCTCGGCGCGGCGACCTTCATCGCGCTCTTCGTGACGGGTCAGATGCTGGCCTCCGTGACCTTCGACCATTTCGGCGCCTTCGGCCTGGCGCAACGCGCCATCGACGGGCCGCGCCTCGTCGGCGTGGCCCTGCTCATCGCCGGCGTCGTCCTGATCCGGCGGTGACGGGTTGGACCATCGCCCGATTGACTCATTGGCGCCGCCCGTGGTCCATCCCGGCGACGCCAGCCTTCGCGGTGAGCCGATGCTCCTCTCCCCTCAGCTCGACGCCCGCGACCGCCTGATCGTCGCCCTCGACATGGGGGACGCCGACGAGGCGCGCCGCCTCGTCGATCGGGTCGGCGACGCGGCGGGCGTCTACAAGATCGGCTATCGGCTCGGCTTCGCCGGCGGGATCGCCCTGGCGCAGGAGCTCATCGGGGCGGGCCGGCAGGTGTTCCTCGACTTCAAGCTCCATGACATCGGCAACACCGTCGAGGAGGGCGTGCAGTCCGTGACGGCGCTCGGTGCCGCCTACCTCACCGTCCATGCCTACCCACAGACCCTGCGCGCCGCCGTGCGGGGCAAAGGCTCGTCGAGCCTGAAGATCCTCGGCGTGACGGTGCTCACCTCCTACGACGACGAGGACGTGGAAGAGGCGGGTTACGCCGGCACCGTCGAGAGCCTCGTCGAAGAGCGCACCCGGCAGGCGCACCGGATCGGCGCCGACGGCATCGTCTGCGCGGCCACCGAGGCCGGCGCGGTGCGCGCCATCGTCGGGCCGAACCGCCTCATCGTCACGCCGGGCATCCGCCCCGCCGGGGCGCCCGCAGGCGACCAGAAGCGGGTCGTGACGCCCGCCAGCGCCATCGCGGCCGGCGCCGACCTCCTCGTCGTCGGCCGGCCGATCACTGCGAGCCTCGATCCGCGCGGCGTCGCCGCCGCCATCGTCGACGAGATCGCTACCTCCCTTCGCTGAAACGCCCCCGCCGGAGCTCAGAGCAATGCCCAAAGGCTACGTCATCGCCCGCGTCACCGTCACGAATCCCGAGGCCTACGCGGAGTACGTGAAGGGCGCCTCGGAGGCGATCGCCAAGTACGGCGGCAAGCCGCTCGTGCGCGGCGGTCAGGTCGAGACGCTCGAAGGCGAGGGCCGGCCGCGCAACGTCGTGATCGAGTTCGAGAGCTTCGAGCAGGCCAAGCGCTACTATCATTCGTCGGAATACCAGGCGGCGAAGGCCAAGCGCGAGGGCGCGGGGCTTGCCGATATCGTGGCGGTCGAGGGAGCTTGAGGGATGGCCAAGGGTTATTGGGTGGCGCGCGTCGACGTCCGTGACGAGGCGGCCTACAAGAACTACGTCGCGGCGAACGGCCCGGCCTTCGCCAAGTACGGCGGGCGCTTCCTGGTCCGCGGCGGATCCTTCGACACCCCCGTCGGGACGAGCCGCGCCCGCAACGTCGTCATCGAGTTCCCGAGCCTAGAAGCTGCCAAGGACTGCTGGGACTCGCCGGAATACAAGGCGGCGCTAGCGGCCCGCGGCGAGAGCGCCGAGGTCGATATGATTATCATCGAGGGCTACGACGGCCCGCAGCCGGCGGACGGTCCGCAGCCGGCGTGACGCCCGGGACCGGAGTTCCGACAGGCTACAGGATCCGGGCGGCGGTCGAAACCGACATCCCGGCCCTGCAGGCGGTCGAGCGGGACGCGGCGGAGCTGTTTCGCACCGCCGGCGCCTGGACCGAGACCTTCGCCGAGGTGCGCAGCCGCGAGGAGCACGCGCTCGGGATTCTGGAAGACCAGTCCTGGGTGGCCCTCGATCCAGCGGGCGCGCCATGCGGTTTCGCGCTCGGCGCCATCGCCGACGGTCATCTGCACCTGCTCGAGATCGGGGTGGCCCGCGCGCATCAGGGACAGGGGCTCGGAACGGCGCTCCTGCGACGCGTGATCGACCATGCCCGCTGGCGCTTCGATCCGGTCCTGACCCTGACGACGGACCGGGACCTGCCCTGGAACGCGCCCTTCTATCGCCGCCACGGCTTCGTCATCCTCAAGCCCGACGGCCTCGCGCCGGACCTCGCCGCGTTCCTCGCGACGGACATCGCCAACGGGCTGGGGGCCGAGCGACGCGTCGCCATGGCGAAGGTGCTGTGAAACCGCCTCCTTGACCTTTGCAGAGGCCTGACAGCATCGCTATACCCCCGCCCGGATCGAGCGAGGGCCGGATGGCGGAGTTGCGGGTGGTCGTGGTCGGCGCCGGCGGGCGCATGGGGCGGATGCTGATCCGCGCCGTCGCCGAGGCGCCGGAGTGCCGGCTCGTCGGGGCGATCGAGCGCGAGGGCTCAGCCCTTCTCGGCCAGGACGCCGGCACGGTCGCCGACCTCAAGCCCCTCGACGTTCCCGTCACAGATGACCCGCTGCCGGCTTTCGCCGCCTGCGACACAGTCCTCGACTTCACGACGCCTGAGGCCACCGTCGGCTACGCGGCGCTGGCCGCGCAGGCGCGGGTGGTTCACGTCATTGGCACGACCGGGCTCGCCGAGGCCGACTTCCGCAAGCTCGAGGCGGCGTCGCGCCACGCGCGCATCGTCCAGTCCGGCAATATGTCGCTTGGGGTGAACCTGCTCGCAGGCCTCGTCCGAAAGGTCGCGGCGGCGCTCGGTGAGGACTTCGACATCGAGATCGTCGAGATGCATCATCGCATGAAGGTGGACGCGCCCTCCGGCACGGCGCTGCTCTTGGGCGAGGCGGCGGCGCAGGGGCGGGGCATCGCGCTTGCCGAACGCTCCGTGCGCAGCCGCGACGGGCAGACCGGCGCGCGCCGGCCGGGCGACATCGGCTTCGCCGCCTTACGCGGCGGCGCGGTGGTGGGCGAGCACAGCGTGATCTTCGCCGGAGCGACGGAGCGGATCGAGCTGTCACACAGGGCCGAGGACCGTTCGCTCTTCGCCCGCGGGGCGCTGCGCGCCGCGCTCTGGGCCTTCGACAAGAAGCCGGGCTACTACACCATGGACGACGTGCTCGGCCTCACCGACCTCTGAGCCGCCCTCCCTTTCCTCAAGGAGCAACACCCGCGATGAATCGCCTCCTCGTCCTCGCCCGCCACGGGCAGAGCGAATGGAACCTGCAGAACCTCTTCACGGGCTGGAAGGACCCCGGGCTCACCGAACTCGGCGTCGAGGAGGCGCGCCGCGCCGGGCAGCGCCTCAAAGCCATGGGCGTGCGCTTCGACGTGGCCTACACCTCGGCGCTGTCGCGGGCGCAGCGCACCTGCGCTCTCATCCTGGAGGAGATCGGCCAGCCCGACCTCGTCACCTTGCGCGACGAGGCCCTGAACGAGCGCGATTACGGCGACCTCTCGGGGCTGAACAAGGACGACGCCCGCGCCCGCTGGGGCGAGGACCAAGTCCATGTCTGGCGCCGCTCCTACGACGTGCCGCCGCCCGGCGGCGAATCCCTGAAGGACACCGTGGCCCGCGTCCTGCCCTACTACATGGGCGAGATCCTGCCCCGGGTGATGCGCGGCGAGCGGGTGCTCGTCGCTGCACACGGCAATTCGCTGCGGGCGCTGGTCATGGTGCTCGACAAGCTCACCCCCGACACGATCCCGAGCCTCGAGCTCGCGACGGGCATCCCCCTCGTCTACGCGCTGGAGAGCGACACGACGGTGGCGACGAAGCAGGTCCTGGACGCCTGACATGGAGGGGCCGCGCGTCGAGCTCGCGCCCGGGCTCCTTCACGCGCCGGGCTTCCTTGACGCCGAGGCGCAGGCGCGCCTCCTCGCCGCCGTGCGCGCCGTAGTGCGCGCGGCGCCCCTTTTCGTCCCGACCATGCCCCGCACCGGAAAGCCGTTCTCGGTGCGCATGACGAATGCCGGGGCGCTCGGCTGGGTGTCGGACGCGAGAGGCTACCGCTATCAGCCGACCCACCCCGCGACGGGCGAGCCCTGGCCCGCGATCCCGGCCCTCGCCCTCGAGGCCTGGGAGCGCTTGTCCGGATGGCCGAAGCCGCCCGAGGCCTGTCTCGTGAACTTCTACGAGGAGAAGGCCCGCATGGGCCTGCACCAGGACCGGGACGAAACGGACCTCGAAGCGCCGGTCCTGTCCCTGTCCCTCGGCGATGAGGCGGTGTTCCGCTTCGGCGGCACGGCCCGCGGCGGGCCGACGCGGTCGGTGCACCTGCGCTCGGGCGACGCCCTCGTGCTCGGAGGCGCCTCGCGCCTCGCCTTTCACGGCGTCGACCGGGTGCGGCCCGGCACCTCGGCCCTGCTGCCGAACGGGGGGCGCTTGAACCTGACGCTGCGTCGCGTCACCCTGTGAGCGGCGCGGAGCATACCTTCGCCATCATTGGTTCTTCAGTGTCCCACGGCCTTTCTCTACCGGAGCCACCGACCTCGATGATCCGCGTCCTCGCGCTCGCGCTCAGCCTTCTCGTGCCCGCCCTCGCCCAGGCCGAGGCCGTCTTCCCGCCCGGCTCCCGAATCGGGTTGGCGCCGCGCAAGGACATGGAGTTCTCGCGCCGCTTCACGGGCTTCGAGGATCCGGGCAAGGGCGCCACCGTCACCTTCGTCGAGATGCCGCCCGAGGCCTACGCGCAGATCGCCGCCAGCATGACGGCCGAGGCGCTGAAAGGTCAGGGCGTCGCCGTGAAGGGGCGGGAGGACACGAAGGTCGCGGGCAACGACGCCGTCGTGGTCACGGGAGAGCAGAGCCAGGGGTCGCTCACCATCCGCAAGTGGCTCGTCGTCGCCAAGGAGCCGACGCTGACCGCGCTCGTCATCGCGCAAGCGCCCGCCAACGCCGCCGGCTACGGCGATGCCGAGATGCGCGGGCTCCTGAAGACCATCGCGCTGCGGCCGCCGCTGCCCATCCAGGAGCAGATCGCCTCCCTGCCCTTCAAGGTGGGGGAACTCGCGGGCTTTCGCGCCGTGCGCGCCATGGCCGGCAACTCGCTCCTCCTGACGGAGGGGCCGAAGGACGTGATCCGCGACAACGAGCAGCCGCTCCTCATCATCGCCCAGTCGCTGACGCCGCCGCCCCGGGCCGAGCAGCGGGCGGAGTTCGCGCGCAGCGCTCTCTACTCCAACGCGACCATGAAGGACCTCATCGTGGAGCGCTCGCAGGGCTTCCGCCAGCGGGGCGCCGACTGGCACGAGATCGTGGCCCGCGGCCAGGACAAGGAGACCGGGCGTCCCCTGGTGGTGGCGCAGACGATCCGCTTCGCCCCCGACGGCTACGTCCGCATGGTCGGCATCGCCCGCGCCGACACACGCGACGCGATACTCCCGCGCTTTCGGAACGTGATCGACAGCGTCGACGTGATCGACGGGCGGTAGAAGTTCATCAGAGAAGGAAGAGGAGCGCCTTCGGCGCGAGAGGCTGTCCTGGATCCCCTTCCCCTCCGGCGGACGAGCCGCCTCCGGCCGGGGATGACAGCCGAAGAATCATCTGAGGCGCATCAGGCAGCCCCCACTGTCATTCCCGGCCGGAGCCCGACAGGGCGGAGGGGAAGGGAACCCAGCACAACTCTCGTCGCGAAGCGACGCCGTTCTTACGACCGCTGCTCGGCCTCCGCCGCGCCGTTCGGCGCCCCCTCCCCCGCCTTCGGGCCGCCTTTGGCCACGCCGACGAGCGCCGGGCGCAGCACGCGTTCGCCGATGACGTAACCCGTCTGGACCACCTGGACCACGGTGCCGGAGGGCACGCTCGGGTCGGGCACTTCGAACATCGCCTGGTGATGATTCGGGTCGAACTTCGCCCCCTGCGGATCGAGGCGGCGCACGCCGTGCCGCTCCAGGGTTTTCAGAAGATCGCGCTCGGTGAGCTCGATGCCGTCCATGAGCGCCTTGAGGGCCTCGGTGGCCTCCGTCCGCGCCTCGGCCGGCACGCTCTCGAGCGCCCGGCGCACGTTGTCGGCCACCGTGAGCATGTCGCGGGCAAAGCCCGTGACGCCGTAGGTGCGGGCGTCGGCGATCTCGCGCTCCGATCGACGGCGCAGATTCTCCATCTCGGCGAGCGCCCGCAGCGCCCGGTCCTTCATCTCCGAAGCCTCCGCTTCGGCCTTGGCGAGGCGGGCCTCGAGACCGTCGACGGCCGGCGTCTCGGCGATGTCGGCAGGGCCGGCTTCAGGGGCGGGCATGGAGGTCTCGTCCGGAACAGTCGGGTTCGTCGTCATGGCCTGCTGAGAAGGTGATGTCTGGACCGCCTCATATCAGGGCGGAAGCGCGTCGAATCAAGCGGTTGCAGGTGCCTGACCGCTGCCCGGCCGCTCGCGCGCAGCCGAGCGCGGCGGCTCCGCACCGTCCGCCTCGAGGGTTTCGAGGAGAACCCGGCGGATCGCCCCGTGGCGGCTCGGATGGGTGATCTTGGTGCCGGTCAGGTCCGTCACGTAGAACACGTCCACCGCCTTCTCGCCGAAGGTGGCCACATGCGCGGAGGCGATGTTGAGGTTGAGCCGGCCGAGCGCCGTCGTGAGGTCGTAGAGCAGGCCAGGCCGGTCGAGGCCTGAGACCTCGATCACCGTCTGGCGGCTCGACAGGGCGTTGTCGATGATCACCTCCGGCGCGACGTGGAACGGCTTCGTCCGCCCGCCCGGTGGCCGCTTGCCGTCCACGAGGTCAGCGATGCGCACCTCGCCCTTCAGGGCCCGCTCGATGGCGGAGGCCACGCGCTCGGCCCGGCGCAACTCGTCCTCGTCGCGGTCGAAGGCACGGGACACGAAGATCGTGTCGAGCGCCATGCCGTCGGCGGTGGTGAAGATCTGGGCGTCGACGATGTTGCCCCCCGCCGCGGCGCAGGCGCCCGTGACGATGGCGAGCAGCCGCGGATGGTCGGGCGAGAGCACGGTGAGTTCGGTGACGCCGCGGAACTCGTCCGTCTCCACCTCCGTCGCGACGGTGCGCCCTTCCGCCTCGGCACGCGCCACAAACCGGGCGTGCTTCGCTTTCCGGGCGAGGTCCACCTTGAGCCAGTAGGCGGAGTAGTGACGCTGGGCATAGGTCTCGAAAGCCTCGGCCGACCAGTCCCCGAGTTCCTCCCGCAGCCGCATCTGCGCCACGCGCACCCGGTCGAGGCGGGCGAGCTCGGAATGGCCGCCCGACAGCACGACCTCCGTCTCGTAGTAGAGGCTGCGCAGCAGCTCGCCCTTCCAGCCTGTCCAGACGCCCGGCCCCACGGCCTTGATGTCGGCGATGGTGAGCACGAGGAGGAGGCGCAGGCGTTCCAGGCTCTGGACCACGTCGGCGAACGTGCGGATCGTGACGGGGTCGGAGAGGTCGCGGCTCTGGGCGATGGTCGACATCAGGAGATGATGCTCGACGAGCCAGGCGGCCGTGTCGGTCTCGGCGGGATCGAGGCCGAAGCGGGGGCCTAAGCGCCGGGCGATCCGGGTGCCGGCGATGGAATGATCCTCCTCCCGCCCCTTGGCGATGTCGTGCAGGAAGAGCGCTACGTAGAGGGCGCGGCGGTTCTGGATCGCGCCGATGATCTTGTTGGCGAGCGGGTGCTCGTCGCCGGCGCGGCCCGCGTCAATCTCGGCGAGCACGCCGATGGAGCGGATCAAGTGCTCGTCCACCGTGTAATGGTGGTACATGTTGAACTGCATCATCGCCACGATGCGCCCGAAATCGGGGACGAAACGGCCGAGCACGCCCGCCTCGTTCATCTGGCGCAGCACGACCTCCGGCGCGTTGCGGGAGGTGAGGACGTCGAGGAACATCCGGTTGGCGTCCCGGTCCTCGCGCAGCGTCTGGCCGATGAGCTTGAGCGAGCGGGTGGCGAGCCGCGTCGCGTCGGGGTGGATCGCGAGGTTGTGGCGGTCGGCGAGCCAGAACAGGCGGATGAGGTTCGCCGGATCGCGCTCGAAGGCGTCGTCGGCCCGCACCGTGATCCGGCTGTTGTCGACGATGAAATCCTCAGCCTCCAGGGATTTGGCTCGCCGCCGGCGGAAGCGGCCGAACATGCGGTCGAGCATGGGCTGGCGCTTGGCCTGACGCGCCTCGAGCTCGGCGCAGACGATGGCGGTGAGGTCGCCGACGTCCTTCGAGGTCAGGAAGTAGGCCTTCATGAAGCGCTCGACGCCGGTGAGCGCCCCGCGCGACGAGAATCCAATGCGTTCGGCGATTTGACGTTGGAGGTCGAAGGTGAGGCGCTCCTCGGCCCGACCGGTCACGAAATGCAGGTGGCAGCGCACCCGCCACAGGAATTCTTCACAGCGGGCGAAGAGGTTGAACTCCTCCGGCGTGAACAGCCCCGCGCGCACGAGCTCCTCCGGCTCGCGCACCTGGTAGACGTATTTGGCGATCCAGAAGAGGGTGTTGAGGTCGCGCAGGCCCCCCTTGCCGTCCTTGACGTTGGGCTCGACGCGGTAGCGCGAGCGGCCCGCCTTGGCGACGCGGGCGTCGCGTTCCTTCAGCTTCGCGTCCACGAACTCGGCCGCCGTGCCCTGGACGACCTGGCGGTCGAAGCGGGCGAGGAGCTCGTCGAAGAGCGGCCGGTCGCCGTGGAGATAGCGGGCCTCCAGCAGCCCCGTGCGGATCGTCATGTCCGCCTTGGCCTCGCGCATGCAGTCGTCGACGGAGCGCGTGGCGTGGCCGACCTTCAGCTTGAGATCCCAGAGCACGTAGAGCATCGCCTCGACGACGCTCTCCCCCCAGGCGGTCTGCTTGTAGGGCAGCAGGAAGAGGAGATCGACGTCGGAGCCCGGCGCCAGCGTCCCGCGGCCGTAGCCGCCCGTCGCCACGACGGCGAGGCGCTCGGAGGTCGAGGGGTTGTCCGACGGGTAGAGGTGGAGCGTCACCGCATCGAAGAGGCAGCGCACGGCGGCGTCCATCGCCGCCGAGAGCCGGCGCGCGCAGGCCAACCCGTCCCGCTCCTCGTCGAGGCGCTCGCGCGCCTCACCTCGCGCCGCGTCGAGATAGGTGCGCAGCTCGGGCACCAGCCGCGCGCGCAGGGACGCGGGATCGGGGAAGCGCTCGTCGTGGAGGGCCTGAAGGAGAGCGGCGAGGTCGGTCACGGGGGCGGGGATTAGCACGCCCGCGCCGCCGCGCATACGCGGCCTCGGGGCGGCGCGATCGCGCCGTCATCCAGCCCCTCGCCTGGCGGCCCGCACGCGGAGTGGTAGAAGGCTCGGGAAGCGCAACGACCCGGGAGAACACATCGATGGACGCCACCGCTCTGCGCGCCCTGCAGGCGCCGATCAAGGACCGCTACCGCGCCGAGCCGCAGGCCGCCGTGATCACGCTCAAAGCGCAAGGGCGCCTCGACGACCAATCCATCGCCTGCAAGGTGGAGACGGGCCGCGCGCTCGCCGTCGCGGGGCTCCACCCGGCCTCGGGCGGGTCGGGGGCGGAGCTGTGTTCAGGCGACATGCTGCTCGAGGCCCTCGTCGCCTGCGCGGGCGTGACCTTGAAGGCGGTCGCGACCGCGCTCGGCATCCCGCTGCGCCAGGGCACCGTGCGGGCGGAGGGCGACCTCGACTTCCGCGGCACGCTCGGCGTCGACAAGGAGGCTCCGGTCGGGTTCAGGGCCATCCGCCTCGCCTTCGACCTGGACACGGAGGCGAGCGAGGAGCAGCTGGCTCAGCTCCTCAAGCTCACCGAGCGCTACTGCGTGGTGTTCCAGACCCTCAATCACCGCCCGGAGCTGAGCGTGGCGGTAAACCATCAGGCTGTCATTCCGGGGCTCGCCGAAGGCGAGAACCCGGAATCCATGACCAGGTGAGCGGCCGCGAGCAGCATGGAGCCCAGTCGTGGGTTCTGGGCTCGCGCTCTGCGCGCCCCGGAATGACAGGGTGGGTTACGACGCCGGGCGCGCCCGCTTCGCCTCGATCGCGTCCCATATCGCCGCGGCGAGGTCCGGCCCGCCGAGCCGCTTGATGGCCCGCAGGCCCGTCGGTGAGGTCACGTTGATCTCGGTGAGGTTGCCGTCGATGACGTCGATGCCGACGAAGATCAGCCCCATGCGCTTCAGGTCCGGCCCGATCCGTTCGCAGATCTCCAGCTCGCGCGGCGTCAGGTCGGTCGGCCGCGCGGCACCCCCGCGGACCATGTTGGAGCGGATGTCGTTCTCCGCCGGCACGCGGTTGACCGCGCCCGCGGCCTCCCCGTCGACGAGAATGATGCGCTTGTCGCCTTCCGTGACCTTCGGCAGGAAGCGTTGGACCACCCAAGGCTCGCGGAAGGTCTGGGCGAAGAGGTCGTAGAGCGAGCCGAAATTCGGGTCCTGGCGGGAGACCTTGAACACCGCCGCGCCCCCGTTGCCGTAAAGCGGCTTCATCACGACGTCCCCGTGTTCGGCGCGAAAGGCCTCGATCTCCTCCTTGTCCCGGGTGATCAGCGTCGCGGGCATCAGGTCGGGGAAGAGGGTGACGAAGAGCTTTTCGGGCGCGTTGCGCACGTGGGTCGGGTCGTTGACGACCAGGGTCCCGGGGTGAATGCGCTCGAGAAGGTGCGTGGTCGTGATGTAGGCCATGTCGAAGGGCGGGTCCTGGCGCAGCAGGACGACATCCGTCGTGGCGAGGTCGATGGCCTGCGGCTCGCCCAGGGTGAAGTGGTCGCCTGGAACGTCGCGCACTTCGAGCGTCTCGGCCCGCGCCACCACCTTGCCGTCGCGCATGGACAGCCGGTCGGGAGTGTAATGTAGGAGCCGGTGCCCCCGTCTTTGCGCTTCGAGGAGCAGGGCGAAGGTGGAATCGCCCGCGATCTTGATGTCTTGGATCGGGTCCATCTGGACCGCGACGGTGAGGGTCATGGGGGCAGCTCCGGCTAACGCTTGGCGTGAATCGGCGCGGAGCATAGCGGCTTGGCCGTTCCCGGCTACTGGGCCCGGCGCTTACCCGATCTCCAGCGCGAAGGCGGCCTCCAGGTGGCGCGGCCAGCGCCCGGGCGCGACGAAGACGGCGTCGGCCCGCAAGGTGCGGGCGGCGGCCCAGGGGTTGCGCGCGAGCCAGGCCCGCGCCGCGCGGGCGAAGCGGCGGCGCTTCTCCGGCGTGATGGCGGTGGCCGCGTCATCGAGCACGCCCCGCGCCTTGACCTCGACGAAGGCCACCGTCGCCCCGCGCACTACGATGAGGTCGACCTCGCCCCCGTGCGCGGCGTAGCGCCGGGCGAGCGGCCGGTAGCCTTTCGCGAGGAGCGCGACGAGGGCAGCGAGTTCCGCGAAGCGGCCACGCTGGTAGGTTCGCCGACGGCGCTCGCCCGGGCTCCTCACGCGTCGTCGTCTCCCGGCGCCTCGGCGACGGCCTGCGCCAAGGCGAGCGCCCGGGCGTAGACCTCGCGCTTGGGAATCTTGCGGGCATTGGCGACGAGGGCCGCGGCGTCCTTGATCGAATGCCGGGCGAGCGCAGCGGTGATCGCGGCATCGAGAGCCGCGTCGGCCTCGGGGCCCGGGGCCTCCTCGGTGCCCTCCCCGATCAGCACCACGATCTCGCCCTTGGGCGGTCCCTCCGCGGCGAAGGTCTCGGCGAGTTCGGCGAGGGTTCCGCGGCGCACCGTCTCGAAGAGTTTCGTGAGCTCGCGGGCCACCACGGCCGGCCGGGGCCCGAGAACGGCGGCAGCATCCGCCAGCATCTCGGGCAGCCTATGCGGGGCCTCGAAGAGCATGAGGGTGCCGGGGATCTTGGCGATCACTGAAAGGCGCCCCTTCCGCGCCGCGCTCTTCGCGGGCAGGAATCCCTCGAAGAAGAAGCGGTCGGTCGGCAGGCCGGACACCACAAGTGCTGTCAGCACGGCCGAGGGGCCGGGGATCGGCGTCACGGGAAGCCCTTCCGCGATGGCCGCCTGGACGAGCTTGTAGCCGGGGTCGGAGACGAGGGGCGTGCCGGCATCCGACACCAGCGCGAGCGCCTGGCCTTCCCGCACCCTCAGGAGCATCCGCTCGCGCACGGCTTCGTTCGAGTGCTCGTGATAGGCCACAAGCGGCGTCGTGATGCCGTAATGGGCGAGCAGCGTCTTCGTGACGCGCGTATCCTCGGCGAGCACGGCGTCGGCCGCGGCCAGCACGCTGAGCGCCCGGAACGACACGTCCTTGAGGTTACCGATCGGGGTGGCGACGACGTAGAGCCCGGAGGTCAGGGGCTCGGCCTCGGCGGCGAGGCCGAAGGCGGTGAAGACCCCGGCCCTCTCGGGCCCGGCGCGTCGGCGGGTTCGGTTGTCGATGCGGGCGCTCATGCCGTCCTTGAGGTGACGCTGCGTCGGCAGCGCACTGTGGCACGGGGGACCCGGCCGCGGAACCAGCGAAGCGTGGCTTGAAAACAAAGTTTACTTTTCGTTGCGATCATCGTTTCAGTTCGCACGACCAGCGGCGGGCGGGCCGCGTCAGGCCCGTGAACGACGTCGCGCAAGGGGGAGGCCTCTCGTGGCCGGGTCCAACATGCTCACGCGGCGCAGCGTCGCCGCCTCGCTCCTCGGCGTCTCCGCCCTGGCCCTCGGCGGCTGCGTCGGCGGCCTCTCGGGATCGCGCGGCACGGCGCAGGCCGAGCCGCCGCCCCCCGCGCCCGGTCCGGCCCCCGTGGCGTCCACCGGCCCCACGATCGGCGCGGGCTCCGTCAAGGTCGGCCTCATTCTCCCCTTGACCGGCGCGGGCCAGGGCGCCGCGGCCGCCGCGTCCTTGCGCAACGCCGCGGAGCTGGCGCTCGCCGAGTTCCAGGGACCGGACCTCACCCTCCTCGTCAAGGACGACCGCGGCACCGCCGACGGCGCACGCGAGGCGGCGAGCCAGGCCCTCGCGGAAGGCGCCGAGCTCATCATCGGCCCGCTCTTCGCGCCCTCCGTGCAGGCGGTGGGCCAGGTGGCGCGGCAGGCCGGCAAGCCGGTCATCGCTTTCTCGACGGATGCCAGCGTCGCCGCGCGGGGCGTGTATCTCCTGAGCTTCCTCGCCCAGACCGACGTTGACCGGATCGTCGATTTCGCGGTGTCGCGAGGCAAGCGCTCCTTCGCCGCGCTCATCCCGGAGACCGTCTACGGCAACGTGGCCGAGGCGCAGTTCCGGGAGGCCGCAGCGCGGCGCGGCGCGCGGGTCGTCGCCATCGAGCGCTACGCCTCCGGCCAGCCCCAGGCCGCGGTGGGCCGCGTCGCCTCGCTCGTCGCTGGCGCCAGCCCCCAGGCGGACGCCCTTTTCGTGCCCGACAACGCCGATGGCCTGCCGGCCGTCGCGCAGGCGTTGACCCAGGCCGGCTTCAATCCGCAGCGCGTCACGCCGTTCGGCACGGGCGTGTGGAACGACCCGCGCCTGTTCCGGATCGGTGCGCTCCAGGGCGGCTGGTTCGCCGCGCCCGACAAGGCCGGCTTCGACGCCTTCGCCGGACGTTACCGCGCCCGCTACGGCGCCGATCCGACCCGCATTGCGACCTTGTCCTACGACGCGGTGTCGCTCGCCGCGGCTCTGGTGCGCACGCAGGGGTCCCAGCGCTTCGCGGAAGGCGCCATCGCCAATCCGTCGGGCTTTGCCGGCGCCGACGGCGTGTTCCGCTTCCGGACGGACGGCCTCAACGAGCGGTCGCTTGCCGTGCTGGAAATCCGCAACGGCGCGACCGCCGTCGCGAGCCCGGCGCCCCGGGCGCTCACCGGCTCGGGGGCTTGAGGCCGAACGGCAGACTGAGGTTGTGAAACGGTCGGGCCTGGGCCCGGCTTCCCCTCGCGCTTCGCGCTTGCTTCGCCTGCCGGTTCACAGGCGAAGCCCTCTCCCCAGAAGGGAGAGGAGTTGGGCACTCGGACTTCGGCTCTGTTCCTGACCACCTGACACCGTGGTGCGCGTCACCCCTCTCCCGGCAGGGGAGAGGGTCGCGTCGGCGGACCGGCCGACGCGACGAGCGCAGCAAAGTGGAGCGAGGGTGAGGGGGTGCTCGCCGCAGCCACCCTCACCTCCGCCCAGCACGCCCTCATCCGCCCTCGCTGGCGCGAGGGCACCTTTCCTACGAGGGGAGAAGGGCGCTCAGGCCGCGAGATCCGCCACCACGGCGTCGAGCACGGGAAAGCCCTCCGGGGTCACCGCGAGGCGCCCCTCGCGCGGGCGGGCCACGAAGCCGTAGCCCTCGAGATCACGGATGCGCGCCTCGTCGAGAGGGCGCCCGGCGAGCGCGGCGTAGCGGTTCGGGTCGATGCCCTCGCGCAGCCGCAGACCCATGACGAGGAACTCGTCGGCCTGCTCCTCCGCCGAGAGAGGCGTCGCCTCCGTCCGGCCGTGCCCGTCGCGCTCGACGCGCTCGACCCAGGTTTCCGGATGCTTCTCCGTCGCCGTGGCGATGCGGCCCTCGCCCGTGACGAGCCGGCCGTGGGCGCCGGGGCCGATCCCGGCATATTCGCCGTAGCGCCAGTAGAGGAGGTTGTGGCGGGACTCGGCGCCGGGCCGGGCGTGGTTCGAGATCTCGTAGGCCGGCAGGCCATGGCCCGCGCAGACCTCCTGCGTCACGTCGTAGAGCCGCCGGGCGGTGTCGGCATCGGGCACCACGAGCTTGCCGGCTTGGTGCAGGCGGTAGAACCAGGTGTCGGGCTCGATGGTGAGCTGGTAGAGCGACAGGTGCTCGGCGGCGTGGCCGATGGCCTCTTCGAGCTCGGCCCGCCAGGCGTCGAGCGTCTGCTCGGGCCGGGCGTAGATCAGGTCGAAGGAGAAGCGCTCGAAGATGGAGGCGGCGGTTCTGACGGCGGCCAAGGCCTCCGCCGCGCTGTGGAGCCGGCCGAGGCGGCGCAGATCGGGGTCGTTCAGGGCTTGGACGCCCAGCGACACCCGATTGACCCCCGCCGCGCGATAGCCGCGGAAGCGCTCCGCCTCGACGCTCGTGGGGTTGGCCTCCAGCGTGACCTCGGACCCCGGCGCGACGCTCCAAGCGCCGGCGATGGCGTCGAGAATGGCGGCGGTCGTGTCAGGCTTCATCAGCGAGGGCGTGCCGCCGCCGAAGAAGATGCTCGTCACCTCCCGCCCCGGCGCGAGGGCGGCGGTGTCGGCGATCTCCCGCCGGAAGGCCGCGAGGAAGCGCGCCTCGTCGACAGGCTTGTGCCGGACGTGGCTGTTGAAGTCGCAGTAAGGGCACTTCGAGGCGCAGAACGGCCAGTGGACGTAGACGCCGAAGCCCGCGTCGCGGGTGGGGTGATCGCGCATGGGATCGGGTGTGACCCGCCCCGCCCGCTTTGGCAATGGGGCGGATCGGCGCTCGCTTAACGCGGGCGCGAGGGCACGTCTCGGACGGCGGCGCGTGGTGCAGCGCGGATGGCTTGCCCGGCCTGGCGCGCCTGGCCCGTCGGGCACAATTCGAGCAGAACGCAGCGGTGGCAGGCGGGACTCTTGAAGAAGCACACCTGCTGACCGTGCAGCATGAGAATCTCATGATTGTCGTAGAGCGTCTGGGCGTCCCAATCGTTGGGCAACTGAGCGCGCAGGACGGCGTGGGACGGCCCGACATCGATCTTGGGGCCGATCAGCCCGGTGCGCTGCGCGACGCGGTGATGGTGGCTGTCGACGGGCAGCGCCGCCTTGCGCAGGGTCGAGAAGGAAAGCACCGCAGCGCTCGTCTTCGGGCCGATGCCGGGGATGGCTTCGAGCCAAGCCCGGGCCTCGGGAACGCTTAAGTCGGCGAGGAAATCGAGGGAGAGCTCGCCCCGCCGTTCACCCACCGCCCGCAGCACGGCCTGGAGCCGCGGCGCCTTGAGCTCCGGCCAGGTGACGCCGCGGATCGTCTCCTCGACCTCGGGCGTCGGCGCATCGCGCAGGGCCGCCCAATCCGGGTAGCGGGCCCGCAGCGCCTTGAAGGCGCGGCCGGAATCGGCGTTGCGGGTGCGGTGCGACAGGAGCGAGGACAGGAGTTCGCTCAAGGGGTCGAGGGAGTGGAAGTAGGGAATGGGGCAGCCGTACACGCCGCACAGGCGGCGGTGAATCTCCAGCGCTTTCGCGCGCAGGTCAGAGGTGTCCTCGGCCATGAGGCAGGAATCCGCGGGCGAGGACCGGCGTTCCCGAGTCAAAACGGCGCGGCCCCCACTGAAGAGGTGCGGCGTCGCTGCGCGACGAGATGCTGTGCTGGATCCCCTTCCCCTGCGCGCTGGCGCGCTCCGGCCGGGGATGACAGCGGAGAAGGCTGAGAAGGTCTGAACTGTCATCCCCGGCCGGAGGCGGCTTGTCCGCCGGAGGGGAAGGGGATCCAGCACTGCAACGCGCGCCGATAGGCGCTCCGCCTTGCTTCCGATCGCCCCCGAAGGCCTTACAAAATGAACCGGCTCAGGTCCGCGTTCTGCGCCAGGCTCTCCACCCGGTCGCGCACGTAGGCTCCGTCGACGCGCGTCGTCTCGCCGGAGCGGTCGGGCGCGGTGAAGGAGACCTCGTCGAGCACCCGCTCCAGCACCGTCTGAAGGCGCCGCGCGCCGATGTTCTCCACGGAACTGTTGACGTCCACCGCGACCCGGGCCAGCGCATCGATGGCATCGTCCGTGAAATCGAGGGTCACGCCTTCCGTCGCCAAGAGCGCGACGGATTGCTTGATCAGGCTCGCCTCCGTCTCGGTGAGGATGCGGCGGAAATCCTCGACGGTGAGGGGCTGGAGCTCGACGCGGATCGGCAGCCGCCCCTGCAGCTCCGGCAGCAGGTCCGACGGCTTGGCGACGTGGAAGGCGCCGGACGCGATGAACAGGATGTGGTCGGTCTTCACCGGCCCGTGCTTCGTCGCCACCGTCGTCCCCTCGATGAGGGGAAGAAGATCGCGCTGCACACCCTCGCGGGACACGTCGGCTCCGACGCGCCCGCCCTCGGACCGGACGCAGATCTTGTCGATCTCGTCGAGGAAGACGATGCCGTTGTTCTCGACCTGACGCAGAGCCTCCGTTACGATGGCGTCCTGGTCGAGGAGCTTGTCGGATTCCTCGGCGATGAGCGGCGCGTAGGCTTCGCGCACCGTCGTGCGCCGTGCCTTCGGGCGGCCGCCGAAGGCCTTGCCGAGCATGTCGGACAGGTTGATCGCGCCCACCGACGCGCCGGGCATGCCGGGGATGTCGAACATGGGCAGGCCCGGGGCGGAGCCCGCCACCTCGATCTCGATCTCCTTGTCGTCGAGCTCGTTGGCGCGAAGCCGGCGCCGGAACGAGTCCCGGGTGGCGGGCGAGGCGGTCGGGCCGACCAGCGCATCGAGCACCCGATCCTCCGCCGAGAGGTGGGCCTTGGCCTCGACCTGGCGCCGGCGCTCCTCCTTCACGAGGCCGATGCCGACCTCGACGAGGTCGCGCACGATCTGCTCCACGTCGCGGCCGACATAGCCCACCTCTGTGAACTTCGTCGCTTCAACCTTCAGGAATGGCGCGCCGGCAAGTCGCGCCAGGCGCCGGGCGATCTCCGTCTTGCCGCAGCCGGTGGGCCCGATCATGAGGATGTTCTTAGGTGCCACCTCCTCGCGCAGCGGCCCTTCGAGCTGCTGGCGCCGCCAGCGGTTGCGCAAGGCGATGGCGACGGCGCGCTTCGCGTCGTGCTGGCCGACGATGTAGCGGTCGAGTTCGGAGACGATCTCGCGGGGGGAGAAGGTGGTCATGGGGTTTTCACGAGAAGCGCGTGGGCCAGCGCCGTGCACCATGGACGACGGCCAAGACGAGTACGTTGTCGCCATCGAGGCGGTAAGCAACGATGTAGGGGGTTCGAGGGATCACCAACTCCCTCGTGCGTCTGCGACGGCCGATCCGACCCCGAAACGGAAACTCGGTCAGTCGTGTCACACATCGCTCGATATCATCGACGATCCGGTCAGCCGCTCCCTTGTCGTACGTCTGAAGATAGGTGGAGATCTCGGCGAGGTTGATGATGGCTCTGCGGGTCCAGACCACCTTCACCGGCGAGCGCCGTACTTGATGCCGTGCTTGGCGAAAATGGCTGCGACTTCTTCGTCGGAAGCGAAGTTCCCAGCCTCGGCGTCGGCGATTCCGGCATCGATCTGCTCAAGTTGCCAGTTCTGAACCGTCAGCCACTCCTCCAAAGCCTGCGTCAGAAGCACGTCGCGGGACTGGTCGATCCGATGCGCATAGGCATCGAAGGCCGCGAGAGTCTCCTCGTTGATCTGAACGGTGACAGTAGACGACATGCTCAACGCTCCCGTGCCTGGCGAATGTAGGCGGATGCGAGCTCTGTTTCCACCACCTCACGCGTCCAAGCTCTCGATGACGAGGTTGCCGTTCGTGTAGACGCAGATCTCCGCCGCGATCGTGAGCGAGCGGCGCACGATGGTCTCGGCATCGAGTTCCGTGTCAGCGAGCGCGCGCGCGGCGGCCAGCGCGAAGTTGCCGCCGGAGCCGATGGCCATCACGCCGGCTTCCGGCTCGAGCACGTCGCCAGCGCCCGACAGCATGAGGCTCACCTCCTTGTCGGCGACGAGCATCATCGCCTCGAGGCGTCGCAGGTAGCGGTCGGTGCGCCAGTCCTTGGTGAGCTCGACGCAGGCGCGGGTGAGCTGGCCGGGATACTGCTCGAGCTTGGCCTCGAGCCGCTCGAAGAGGGTGAAGGCATCGGCCGTCGCGCCGGCGAAGCCGCCGATGACTGCGCCCTTGGACAACCGCCGGACTTTTCTCGCGTTGCCCTTCACGATGGTCTGGCCGAGCGACACTTGGCCGTCCCCGCCGATCACCACGCGTCCGCCCTTGCGGACCATGAGGATCGTGGTGGCGTGCATCTGGGGAGGCGCGTCGGGCATCGGGAGGCTACGGTCAGGGAGGGGGTAGGAGCCCGTAGATAAGCCGCGCCGGCGAAGGCGCAATCCGCGCCGTTCAGGTTAACGCAAGGTAAACGAGGGACCCGGCTTCACCGGCCCAGCTTGGAACAGGTATCAAGGGAGCGCTCTCCCGCGGACGACCGCATCGAGGGCCTTCTCGGGACGCCCGTTCATGACCCGCCTTCTCCAGGTCCTCACCCTCGCTTTCGCCCTTCTGCCCGTCGCGGCACAGGCCGGGCTTACCGTCGCCGTCGACCTCTCCGCCCAGTCCATGACCGTGTCGGACGGCGGCCGGGTTCTCCACCGGTTCCCGATCTCCAGCGGGCGCGACGGCTATCGCACGCCCAACGGCACCTACCGGCCGCAGCGCCTCGTGCGGATGCACTACTCGCGCAAATACGACATGTCGCCGATGCCCTATTCCATCTTCTTCCGCGGCGGCTACGCGATCCACGGCACCGGGGCGACGGGGCGGCTCGGTCGCACGGCGTCCCACGGCTGCATCCGCCTCGCGCCGGGCGCGGCCGCCCGGCTCTACCAGCTCGTGCAGAGCCGGGGCGCGGGCAATACGCGGATCGTGATCTCGGGCAACGCGGCGGTGGCCGACGGCCCGCGCCGCGCCCGCCCGGCCCGGGCGCTCATGCGCAACTTCACGCGCGAAGTGGTCGCCGAGGAGCCGGCGCCCAGACCGCAGCGGCGCCTGACGCCTCGGCCGCGAGCTTACGAGGTCTACGATCCTTATGGTGCCTACGCGCCCGCCCCCGTCTACTACCTCTACCGCTGACGGCTGAGCCGTAGCGCCGGAACGAAGGCCTTGCTAGAACCCGCCCGCGCCTCCCCGGCGCGGAGTTCGGGTTCCTTCATGCGCAGCGCCACGATCCAGCGAAAGACCGCCGAGACGGACGTCGCCGTCACCCTCTCGCTCGACGGCGCGGGCCGGGCAGGCATCGCGACGGGGATCGGCTTCCTCGACCATATGCTGGAACTCGTGGCCCGCCACGCTCTGTTCGACCTGGACATCAAGGTGACCGGGGACCTCCACGTCGATCAGCACCACAGCGCCGAGGATACCGGCATCGCTTTAGGCCAAGCCTTCGCGCAGGCGCTCGGGGACAAGAAGGGCATCCGGCGCTACGCCAGCCTCGACCTGCCGATGGACGAGGCCCTGACCCGGGTGGCGCTCGACATCTCGGGGCGCCCCTTCCTCGTCTTCCGCACCGCCTTTCCGACCGAGAAGGTCGGCGCTTTCGACACGGAGCTCGTGCGCGAGTGGTTCCAGGCCTTCGCGATGAATGCGGGCATCACGCTCCACGTCGAAACCCTCTACGGCAGCAACAGCCACCACATCGCCGAGAGCTGCTTCAAGGGCCTCGCCCGGTGCTTACGCGCGGCGGTGGCGGTGGACGATCGCGAGGGTGGGCGCGTTCCCTCCACCAAGGGCACGCTGTGACGAGGCCAGGCACGCCATGAAGACCTACACCCTCCACCTGCCCGCCGACGCCGACCTCGCCGATCCGGAGACCCTGGATGAGGCGCGGCTGGTGCGCGACGGCTTCTCCTGGACGGCCGCGATCTTCACGTTCTTCTGGTTCTTCGCGCAGCGCCTCTGGCTCGCTGGCCTCGGCGTTCTGGTCACGGCCCTCGCACTCGGCGCGCTGACCCGTGCGCTTGGCGCTTCGCCTGGCGCCATGGCGGCGACCCAGGCCCTGTTCGGCCTGCTCGTCGGCCTCGAAGCCTCGACCCTGAAGCGCTGGACGCTCGAGCGGCGCGGCTTGCCCGTCGTCGACGTGGTGAGCGCCGCCAACCGCGACGAGGCCGAGGCCAAGAGCTTCGCCCGGCTGCTCGCCGGGCCCGCCCCCGCCCGCCCCGTCGCCGCCGCGCCTCTCCCGCTGACCCCGCTCGGGGGTTATCGGACCCCGGAGCCCATTCTCGGCCTCTTCCCGGAGCCGGAGCGGCGCCGATGAGCGTCGCGATCGTCGATTACGGCTCGGGCAACCTGCATTCGGCGGCCAAGGCCTTCGAGCGCGCCGCCCGCGAAGCAGGGCTCGACGAGACGGTCACGGTCACCGCCGACCCGGAGACGGTCCGCCGGGCGGACCGGATCGTGCTGCCGGGTGTCGGCGCCTTCGCCGATTGCCGCCGCGGGCTCGACGCCGTTCCGGGCATGGTCGAAGCGCTCACCGAGGCGGTGCAGGGGCAAGGCCGTCCCTTCCTCGGCATCTGCGTCGGCATGCAGTTGATGGCGAGCCGCGGGCTCGAACACGAGACGACCCTGGGCTTAAGCTGGATTCCGGGCGACGTGCGGGCGATCCATCCGGCCGACCCGGCGCTCAAGGTGCCGCATATGGGCTGGAACACGCTGCATCCGCAGCAGGACCACGCGCTCCTCGACGGGCTCGCCACCGGCCCCGACGGCCTGCACGCCTATTTCGTCCACTCCTTCGCCCTCGATCCGGCGAACCAGAACGACGTCGTGGCGATCACGGCCTATGGCGGGCCGGTGACGGCCGTGGTGGCGAAGGGCAACGTGGCCGGCACCCAGTTCCATCCGGAGAAGAGCCAGACCCTGGGGCTCGGCCTCATCGCCAATTTCCTGCGGTGGCGCCCGTGATCCTGTTTCCCGCCATCGACCTGAAGGAGGGGCGCTGCGTGCGCCTCGTTCAGGGCGACATGGACCAGGCGACGGTCTTCAGCGACGACCCGGCCGCGCAGGCGGCAAGCTTCGAGGCGCAAGGGTTCCCCTGGCTCCACGTCGTCGATCTCGACGGGGCGTTTGCCGGAGCGCCGCGCAACGCCGCGGCGGTCGAGACGATCCTGGGCCGGGTGTCGGTTCCCGTTCAGCTCGGCGGCGGCATCCGCGAGATGCGCACCCTCGAAGGCTGGCTCGCCCGCGGCGTCCGCCGGGTGGTGATCGGCACCGCGGCGGTGCGCGACCCGGATTTCGTGCGCGAGGCCGCGCGCCGTTTCCCGGGTCAGGTCGCGGTCGGCATCGACGCCAAGGACGGCCGCGTCGCCGTCGAGGGCTGGGCCAAGGCCTCGACCCTGACGGCCGAGGAGCTCGGCCGCCGCTTCGAGGATGCCGGCGTTGCGGCCCTCATCTACACCGACATCGCCCGCGACGGCATCCTCAAGGGCCTCAACATCCCGATGACGCTGGCCCTGGCCGAGGCCGTCTCGATCCCCGTCATCGCCTCAGGCGGCCTCGCCTCCATGGCCGACATCGAGCGGCTCCTCGAACCCGACTGCGCGAGGCTCGCCGGGGCCATCACGGGCCGGGCGCTCTACGATGGCAGGATCGACCCGAAGGAGGCACTCGCGTTGATCCGGCGGGCCGGCGCAGCGCAAGCCACTGAGAAGGCCTGACGTGACCCTCAAGATCCGCCTGATCCCCTGCCTGGACGTCAAGGACGGCCGTGTGGTCAAAGGCGTGAAGTTCCTCGACCTGCGCGACGCCGGCGATCCCGTCGAGGCGGCCAAGGCCTACGACGCCGCGGGCGCCGACGAGCTCTGCTTCCTCGACATCACGGCGAGCCACGAGGACCGGGGCATTCTCTTCGACGTGGTGCGCCGCACGGCGGAAGCCTGCTTCATGCCCCTGACCGTGGGCGGCGGCGTGCGCACGGTGGAGGACATCCGCCGCCTCCTGCTCGCCGGGGCCGACAAGGTGTCCATCAACACGGCCGCGGTGAAGAACCCCGACTTCGTGCGCGAGGCGGCCCAGAAATTCGGCAGCCAATGCGTGACGGTGGCGATCGACGCCAAGCGGGCGGAGAGCGCGGCTTACGAGATCTTCACCCATGGCGGGCGCAACGCCACGGGGATCGACGCCGTCACCTTCGCGCGGCAGGTGGTGGCGAACGGAGCGGGCGAGCTTTTGGTCACCTCCATGGACCGCGACGGCACGAAGGCGGGCTACGACCTCGACCTCGTACGGCGCATCGCCGACGCGGTGCCGGTGCCGGTGATCGCGTCGGGCGGCGTCGGCGGCCTCGAGGACCTCGTTGCGGGCGTGCGCGATGGCCACGCGAGTGCCGTGCTCGCGGCTTCCATCTTCCATTTCGGCCAGCACACGATTGGCGAGGCCAAGGCTTACATGGCGCAGGCCGGGCTGCCGATGCGGCTCGCGGCTTAGGCCGAGAACTAACCCGCATTCCAACTTCAAAACCTCATCCTGAGGTGCGAAGGCAGAGCCTGAGCCTCAAAGGAGGGCTCCAGGACCGTTCACGCCGCTGGAGCCCTCCTTCGAGGCCGCGCGAGCGCGGCACCTCAGGATGAGGGAGCGGATGGGGCCGAGCGCCTTTTTGGCTGACGCTGATGCTGCCTGCGCCGCTATGCCGAAAGCGGCAGCGTCTCCGCGAATAGCGCCGGCTCGCCGCGGGACGCGGTCACGAGGTCGCCCTCCCACATCACCTTCGCGCCGCGCACGAAGGTTCCGACGGGCCAGCCGGTGACCTGCATGCCGTCGTAGGGCGTCCAGCCGCATTTCGAGGCGATCCAGGCGTCGCGGATCGTCTCGCGGCGCTTCAGGTCGACGACCGTCACGTCCGCGTCGTAGCCGACGGCGAGACGCCCTTTCCGGGCAAGGCCGAAGAGGCGCTGCGGCCCGTGGCTCGTCATGTCGACGAAGCGGGCGAGGCTTAAACGCCCGGCGTTGACGTGGTCGAGGAGGACCGGGACGAGGGTCTGCACGCCCGTCATGCCGGACGGCGTCGCGGGATAGACACCCTCCTTCTCCGCCCGCGTGTGCGGCGCGTGGTCGGAGCCGAGGATGTCGGCGATCCCCTGCGCCACGCCCCACCACAGTACCTCGCGGTGGGCGGCGTCGCGCACGGGCGGGTTCATCTGCACGTAGGTGCCCAGCCGCTCGTAGGCTTCCAGCCCAGCCAGCGTCAGGTGATGGGGCGTCACCTCGACGGAGGCCACGTCCTTGTAGTCGGCGAGATAACGCATCTCCTCGGCCGTCGAGATGTGGAGCACGTGGATGCGCGCGCCAGTCTCGCGGGCGATGCGCACGAGGCGCTTGGTGCAGGTCAGCGCAACTTCCGGCGAGCGCCAGATCGGATGCGAGGACGGGTCGCCCTCGACGCGAAGACCTTTCCGCTCGCGCAGCATGGCCTCGTCCTCGGAGTGGAAGGCCGAGCGGCGGCGGGTGCGCCTCAGGATCTCCGCCACGCCTGGATCGTCCTCGACGAGGAGCGAGCCGGTGGAGGAGCCCATGAAGACCTTGATGCCGGCTGCCCCCGGCAGGCGCTCGAGTTCGGCGACATCCCGCGCGTTCTCGTGCGTGCCGCCGACCCAGAAGGCGAAATCGCAGTGCATGCGGTGACGCCCGCGCCGGATCTTGTCCTCCAGGGCTTCGGGGGTCGTCGTCTGCGGGTCGGTGTTCGGCATCTCGAAGACGGTGGTGACGCCGCCCATCACCGCGGCGCGCGAGCCCGATTCGAGATCTTCCTTGTGGTCGAGGCCGGGCTCGCGGAAATGCACTTGGCTGTCGATGACGCCCGGCAGGACGTGAAGCCCTGAGCAGTCGACCCGCTCGCCGGCCGAGGCTTGGGAGAGGTCGCCGATCGCGGCGATTCGGCCGTCGCGAATGCCGACATCGCGTAGGCCCTCTCCGTCGTGGTTGACCACCGTGCCGCCGGCGAGGACGAGGTCGAAGGTCTGCGCCATGAAAGGCTCCGGCGGCTTGAGGGCGGGACCAGGGCCGCATAAGTCACGGACGGCCCGCGCACAACAGCGGGCGCGTCGGAGAGCCCTGATGCCGGTCACCCCTCGTCCCGATCGCGGCGCCGTGCGCGTGAGCGGCCCGGAGGCCAAGGGCTTCCTCGACGGACTCCTCACCTGCGCGATCGACAAGGTGAAGCCCGAGAGCGCCCGCTTCGGCGCGCTGCTCACGCCGCAGGGCAAGATCCTGTTCGACTTCCTGGTGATCGAGGCGGCGGAGGCGGACGGGGGCGGCTATCTCTTCGACGTCGCCCGCGCCTACGCGCCCGGTTTCGCCAAGCGCCTCGGCTTCTACAAGCTGAGAGCCAAGGTGACGGTCGAGGACCTGTCCGAGACGCTCGGTGTTCTCGTGGGCTGGGATGGAGCGGAGCGGCCCGACGAGGCGACGGCCCTTGCCTTCGCCGACCCGCGCGAGCCGGCGCTCGGCTGGCGGGCTTTCGTACCACGAGAGGGGCTGGACACCGACGAAGGGGGAACGGTGGCCTACGACGCGCATCGCGTCCGGCTCGGCGTCCCAGAGGGCGGGCGCGACTTCCTCTTCGGCGACGCTTTTCCGCACGAGGCCTTGATGGATCAGCTCGGCGGGGTCGATTTCGACAAGGGCTGCTACGTCGGCCAGGAGGTGGTCTCGCGCATGCAGCACCGAGGGACCGCCCGCACCCGGATCGTGCCCCTCCACTATCCGGAAGGCTTCGCCACCGAGCCGGGCGCTCCGGTGACGGCGGGGGACAAGCCGCTCGGCACGGCCGGCACCGGCGTATCGGGGCACGACGGCGCGCCGGGGACGGGGCTCGCGCTCCTGCGCCTCGACCGGCTGGCCGACGCCCTCACCGAGGGACGAACGATCCTGGCCGGCGGGCTGCCGGCCCGGCTCGCGCCCAAACCCGCCTTCGTCCGCTTCCCCTATCCCAACGAGGCCGCTACACCGGCCGCATGACCGAGGGCCTTCTCCTCCATCCCGACGGGCGCTGCCGCTGCTCCTGGTGCGGTCTCGATCCCGTCTACGTCACCTACCACGACACGGAATGGGGCATGCCCGAGCGGGACGGACGGGCCCTCTACGAGAAGCTCATCCTCGACGGCTTCCAGGCGGGTCTCTCCTGGATCACCATCCTGCGCAAGCGCGACGCCTTCCGCCGCGCCTTCGCCGGCTTCGATCCCGAAGTTGTCGCCCGTTTCACGCCCGAGCACGTCGAAGCTCTGATGCTGGATGCCGGCATCGTGCGCAACCGCGCCAAGATCGAGGGCACGATCGCGAGCGCCCGGGCCTGGCTCGCCATCGAGGAGCGGCAGGGTTTTTCCGCCTTCCTCTGGGACTTCGTCGATGGCCGCGCGCTCCAGAACCGCTTTGCGACTCGCGCCGAGGTGCCGACCGAAACGGATCTCTCCCGCCGCATCTCGAAAGCGCTGAAAGCGGAAGGCTTCACCTTCTGCGGCCCAACGATCGTCTACGCCTTCATGGAGGCGGTGGGCATGGTCAACGACCACCTCACCGGCTGCCATCGCCATGACGCCTGCGCCGCGCTCGCCGACGCCTAATGGGAGCCGCGAAGCCGCCCCGCGCCTGGCAGCGCATGTTGTCGGGCCGTCGCCTCGACCTTCTCAACCCCTCCCCGCTCGACGTCGAGATCGAGGACATCGCCCACGGCCTCGCCCGGGTCGCGCGCTGGAACGGGCAGACGGCGGGCTCGTCGATCTTCTCCGTCGCCCAGCATTCCCTTCTCGTCGAGGCGATCGGCGCGGCGCTGGCCCCGGACCTGCCGCAGGGCGGACGCCTCGTCCTCCTCCTCCACGACGCGCCGGAATACGTCATCGGCGACATCATCTCGCCCTTCAAGACCGTCGTCGGCGACGCCTACAAGGCCGTCGAGGCGAGGCTGCTCGCCGCCATTCACCTGCGCTTCGGCCTGCCGCCGCACACGGAGCCTGCCGTGAAGCGCCTCGCCAAGAAGGCGGACCGCATCGCCGCCTTCCACGAAGCGACCCGCCTCGCCGGCTTCGGCCGCGAGGAGGCTCTCAAGATCTTCGGCCGGCCGGAGCCCCTGCCCCGCAGCGTCGACGCGCTGCTCGCGCCCTGGCCGGTCGAGGAGGCGCAGACGCGCTACCTCGCGCGCTTCCGTGAACTCGCTCCGGACGCCTGATCCGCCAAAAGCCATGCCGACCCTGCACGTCTGTTCCCTGTCCCATCTCCCCGAGGTGCTCGCGGCAACGCAGGCGAGCCATCTCGTCACCCTCGTCGGGGCGACGGCGGCGTTCGAGCGCCCGGCGGGCATCGCGGCGGAGCGCCACCTCGTGCTGTCGATGAGCGACATCGTCGAGCCCCTCGACGGGCACGTGATGCCCGACGAGAGCCACGTCGAGGCGCTCCTCGCCTTCGTGCGTTCCTGGCCGCGGGAGGAGCCCCTCGTCCTCCACTGCTGGGCGGGCATCAGCCGCTCGACGGCGGCGGCCTACATCGCAGCCTGCGCGCTCGCACCAGAGCGTGACGAGGCGGAGATCGCGCGCGCCCTACGCGCCGCCGCGCCTTCCGCGACGCCGAACCGCCGCCTCGTCGCGCTCGCCGACACGATGCTCGGCCGAGAGGGCCGCATGATCTCGGCCATCGCCGCGATCGGACGCGGGGCCGAAGCCTTCGAGGGCACGCCGTTCACGCTGCGGCTGAGCTAACGCCGCTTGCGCCCGGGCCGGCAGAAAATGCCGACGAGCTCGACATGGGGGCTGTACTTGAACTGGTCGACGGGGGTGACCTGCACGAGTTCGTAGCCGCCAGCGACGAGGAGGCCGGCGTCGCGAGCGAAGGTGCCGGGGTCGCACGATACACTCGCCACGACCGGCACCTTCGAAGCCGCGAGCTGGCGCGCCTGGGCTTCGGCGCCAGCGCGCGGAGGGTCGATCACGACGGCGTCGTAGCGATCGAGCTCGAGAGGCAGCAACGGCCGGCGGAAGAGATCCCGCGTCTCCACCGTCACGCGCCGCAGACCAGGCGTCCCCCGGGCGGCCCGGTCGAGAGCCTTGAGGGAGGCATCCTCGCCCTCGACGGCGTGGACCTCCGCGCCTTGCGCGAGCCGGAGCGAGAAGGGCCCGCAGCCGGCAAAGAGGTCAGCGACCCGCTTGGCGCTTTTGCAGGCATCCATGACGAGGGCGCTCAAGATCTCCTCGCCGGCCCGCGTCGCCTGCAGGAAGGCGCCGGCCGGGGGCACCACCTGGGCCCGCCCCATGGCGTGCCAGGGCGGGCGGCGCTCGACCACGACGTCGCCGTGAACCGCGAGGCGGGCGAGGTCGAGCTCGTTCGCGAGCGCGACGAGGCGCTGGCGCAGCCCCTCGCCCACGGGACCATGGCCTCGAAGGTCCACGTCGAAACCGGCCTCGGAGGTGGTGACCTGGATGTCCAGAGGCTTCTTGGAGCGGGCGAGCGCCCCGGCCAAGGCCTTGGCGACGGCCGGCGCCGCGGCCAGAGCCGGCTCCGCGATCGGGCAGGCGGCGATGTCGATCAGCGCGTGGCTGCGCGCCGCCATATAGCCGACATGCGTCGCGCCGTCGGGCCAGCGGGCGTGGAGCGTGATCCGTCGGCGCCCGGCCCCGTGCGCGTCCACGAGGTCGGCGAGGGGCGCCGCGAGGCGGGCCGCCTCCAGCGCGCCCGCGACGATGCCGCGCTTCCAGGCCCCGTAAAGTGCTGCGCTCATGTGCTGCGCCGCGCAGCCGCCGCAGGCGCCGAAATAGGGGCAGAAGGGTTCGGCCCGCTCGGACGAGGAGGTCTCGACCGCCTCGACCGCGGCCCGCGGTCCCTCCCGCGTCACGCGCACCGTCTCCCCGGGCAGGGCGTAGGGCACGAAGACCGGCCCCGGCGCGACGCCGTCGCCCTTGGCGCCGAGGCGCTCGATGGTGACGCGCTCAGCCACGGGAGGCTCCCAGAAGATACTCGACGTTCCCGTCGCCCCCGGTGATGGGCGAGGGCACGACGCCGTCGACGGTGAAACCAAGCCCGGCTACCAGGTTTTCGGCTTCGCCGCAGACCCGCTCGCGCACGGCTTCGTCCTTGACGAGCCCCTTTACCACGAAGGCCGGCCCGGCCTCGAACTGCGGCTTGACCAGCACGGCGAGGCGCGCCCGCGGCGCAAGCAGCGGCACCGCCGGCGGTAGGACGTGGCGCAGGGAGATGAAGCTCACGTCGCAGACGAGGAGATCGGGCGGCGTCGGGATCAGCGCGGCGTCAAGAGCGCGGGCGTCGGTGCCCTCGAGGCTCACCACCCGGCGGTCGTGGGCGAGGCTCGGGTGCAGCTGCCCGTGGCCGACATCGACGGCGTAGACGAGCGCCGCGCCCCGGCGCAGCAGCACGTCGGTGAAGCCGCCCGTCGAGGCGCCGAGATCGAGGCAGGTCAGGCCCATGGGGTCGATGCCGAACGCGTCGAGCGCCGCCGCGAGCTTGAGGCCGCCACGGGACACGTATGGGTGCGCCGCGGCCGCCTCGATGCGGCTTGCCGGATCGAGCTTGTCGGAGGGTTTTCCGACCGGCACGCCGTCGGCCAGGACAAGACCGGCGGCGATGGCGTCCTGCGCCTTGGCCCGGCTCTCGAAAAAGCCACGCTCGACAAGGAGAAGATCGGCCCGGCGGCGCTCGGTCAAGACAATCTGATCCTCTACCCCTGAGCCCGCCCCTTCGTGTGCCCTAGATGGCGCCGAAGCCGGGGGCTTGTCGCGGGTTAACGCGCGACGGCCGCTCCCGACAAGGAGGATCGCTCACATGACGCTCATGACTCGCCGCTCCCTCGTCGCCGGCACCGTCGCCTTCGCCGCCCTCGCCGTCGCGGGAGGCACGCGCCGTGCCTTCGCGCAAGGTACGCCGTCGGGCCCGTTCAAGCTCGATCCCCTGCCCTACGCGGCGAACAAGAACGAGCCGCACATCGACGCCCAGACGATGGAGCTCCACCACGGCCGCCACCACGCGGCCTATGTCAACAACCTGAACCAAGCAGCCGCATCGAACCCGGAATGGGCGTCGAAGCCGCTTCACGAGCTCCTGGCCAATCTCGGCAGCGTCCCTGAGAACGTCCGCACCCTCGTCCGCAACAACGGCGGCGGGCACGCCAACCACACGATGTTCTGGCAGATCATGGGCGGCTCCGGGGGCCAGCCCTCGGGCGAGCTCGCCCAGGCCATCGAGCGCGACCTCGGCGGCGTCCAGAAGATGCAGGACGAGGTCAACGCCGCCGGCGGCCGCGTCTTCGGCTCCGGTTGGGTTTTCGTCACGGTTGCCCGCGACGGCAAGCTGGCGCTCGTCACGAAGCCGAACCAGGACACGCCCCTGATGGACGGCCAGCGCGTGCTTCTCGGCAACGACGTGTGGGAACACGCCTACTATCTGAAATATCAGAACCGCCGGCCGGACTACCTGAAGGCTTGGTGGAACGTGGTCGACTGGAACAAGGTCGGCGAGCGCTATGCCGCCGCGAAAGCGGGGACACTGACGATCTGAGGGGTGCTTTCTTCTCCCCTCTGGGGGAGAAGGTGCCCTCCCCAGGAGGGCGGATGAGGGGTAGCGCCGGCACGGCGCCTCGCGAAGCGAGTGGAACGAGCAAGGTGGAGAGATCCTATCGGCCTTGCGGCCGAGCGCTCGTTCCGAGCGCCCCCTCTCCCGACCCCGCTTCGCGGGGCCACCCTCTCCCGCAGATGGGAGAGGGGAAACTGCGGCCGGCGTCGCCCCTGATCCCTCCCCGCTTGCGGGGAGGGTGGCCCTCGCGGCAGCGAGGGTCGGGTGGGGTAGGCGCTGGGCCAAGACCCGAAAGATCAAGCTCTGGCGCAGCCCGCGCTCCCTGCCCATCTCACCGCTGCGACGCTTGCGCCCCATCGCGAACCCATCACAGGCACGTGCGTTGGGCCAGGGCGGCGACGCGGGAGGCTCGACGATGGACCGGACGAAACGCTTTCACACCTGGTACTGGCTCGCCGCCATCCTCGGCATCCTCGCGATCCAGTATTTCGTAGGCACCGCGCGCCAGATCGCGACGATCCCCTACAGCCAGTTCGAGCAGTTGCTGCGCGAGCAGAAGGTCGCCGAGATCGGCATCTCGGACCGCTTCATCCAGGGCACCCTGAAGGAGCCCTTGCCCAGCGGCCAGACCCGCTTCGCCACGACCCGCGTCGACCCTGAGTTCTCGCAGCAGCTCGAGCGCTTCAACGTCCGCTACACCGGGCAGATCGAGTCGACGCTCCTGCGCGACATCCTCTCGATCTTCCTGCCGATCCTGCTCTTCTTCGGTATCTGGGCCTTCCTCGCCCGCCGCGTCGCCGCGCAAGGAGGTCTCGGCGGCGGGTTGATGCAGATCGGCAAGTCGAAGGCGAAGGTCTACGTCGAGAACGACACGGGCGTGCGCTTCACGGATGTCGCCGGCGTCGACGAGGCCAAGGACGAGCTGAAGGAGATCGTCGACTTCCTGCGCGAGCCGGAGCGCTACGGGCGGCTCGGCGGGCGCATGCCGAAGGGCGTGCTGCTGGTGGGCCCGCCCGGCACCGGCAAGACCTTGCTCGCCAAGGCGGTGGCCGGCGAGGCCAAGGTGCCGTTCTTCTCCATCTCCGGCTCCGAGTTCGTGGAGATGTTCGTCGGCGTCGGCGCCGCGCGGGTGCGCGACCTCTTCGAGCAGGCGCGGGGCAAGGCGCCGGCGATCATCTTCATCGACGAGCTCGACGCGCTCGGCCGCGCCCGCGGGGCCGGCGCCTTCGCCGGTGGCCACAGCGAGAGCGAGCAGACCCTCAACCAGCTCCTCGTCGAGCTCGACGGCTTCGACGCCCGCACCGGCCTCGTGCTGCTCGGCGCCACGAACCGGCCCGAGATCCTGGACCCCGCGCTCCTGCGCGCCGGCCGCTTCGACCGCCAGGTGCTGGTCGACCGGCCGGACAAGGGCGGCCGCATCCAGATCCTCGGCGTCCATATGCGCAAGGCCAAGCTCGGCTCGGACGTGAACCCGGAGCAGGTCGCGGCGCTGACCCCCGGCTTCACCGGCGCGGACCTCGCCAACCTCGTCAACGAGGCGACCCTCCTCGCCACCCGCCGCGGCGCCGAGGCCGTCACGATGAGCGACTTCAACAACGCGGTCGAGCGCATCGTGGCAGGCCTGGAGAAGCGCAACCGCCTGCTCAACCCGCGGGAGCGCGAGATCGTCGCCTATCACGAGATGGGCCACGCCCTCGTCGCGATGGCAGTGCCGGGCTCCGACCCGGTGCACAAGGTCTCGATCATCCCCCGCGGTATCGGAGCGCTCGGCTACACGATCCAGCGCCCGACGGAGGACCGCTTCCTGATGACCCGCGAGGAGCTCGAGAACAAGATGCTCGTGCTGCTCGGCGGCCGCGCGGCGGAGTGGATCATCTATCGCCACCTCTCGACGGGCGCCTCGGACGATCTGGCCCGCGTCACCGACATCGCCCGCTCCATGGTGACGCGCTACGGCATGTCGGAGAAGCTCGGCAACGTGTCGCTCGAGAAGGAGGGCCGCTCGTTCCTGGCCCCCGGCCCGATGATGGATGGTGGCCGCGAGCGCGCCTATTCCGACGAGACGGCGACCGCCATCGACGACGAAGTGCGCCGGATCGTCAACGGCGCCTTCGAGCGTACCGTCGCGCTCTTGGGCGAGCGCCGCGAGGCGCTGGAGCGCACGGCGCGGCGTCTCCTTGAAGTCGAGACCCTCGACGAGGCCGAGTTGATCCGCCTTGCCGGCCCCGCCGCCCCGTCCCGCCCGGACGTGGAAGTCACGCGGGTCGATACGGAAGTGCGGCCGCAGGCGATGCCGAACGCGATCTGAAGCGGCGGAGGTTGAAGGCGTTCTCGTCAACCCGACGGGAACGGTTCCGGGCGCAGCATGCTTGATGTGACGGGCGGCACGGCCTACCTTCCCTTCGTGTCGCGTGGAGATCGCCGTGGGCAAGCGCGTTCGGCTGGAGCACAGGGTCGAGATGGGCGGACGCTATCACGCGTTCGTCTCGCCTGACTTGGAAGGCTTCTACGTCGTCAGCGACACCCTGGCCAAAGCCCAGCGCGAGGCGATCGCGGTTCTCGACCTGATCGCGGCGAAGCGCGGCGTCGACAAGCCGGAAGTGGAATTCGTGGAGCAGCTCGCGGCGTAAACGCCCGGCTCCGAATGATCTACTGCATCTGGTTTCGCGAGGTCGAAGCGCATCTTCGCTCGATCGGCTTCACGCGCCTCGGTGAGATCGAGGAAACCGTCGTTTTCGAGCGAATGGACGGCCTCATCGTCACCCTGAGACGCGTCGAGCGCCTGCCCGAGATGCTGATGAACAACGCATTCCATCAAGCCCGTCTCGACCCGCCCTCGCTTCAGACGTTCTGGTGCGACTAGGGACGGCGCGTCAGGCGCGGACCTTCGCGTAAGCGTCCTGTCCCAAAGCCGCGAACACGCTCGCGACCACGGCTGCGGCGTCCAGTCCTGCCTGGGCGTAGAGGCGGGTAGGCGTGTCCTGGTCCAGATACCGGTCGGGGAGCGTGAGGCAGCGCACTTTGAGCCCCTGGTCGAGTTGGCCCTGGGTGGCGAGAAGATGCAGCACGTGGCTCCCGAAGCCGCCCACC
>DATCMH010000011.1:0-5333 GCA_036563505.1 Beijerinckiaceae bacterium | reverse complement strand
GGCCGACCTCATGATGGTGGCCGGCAAGGACATCGAGGGCGCGATCCAGCGCCTGGCCCAGATGGCGCGTGCTGCGGGCATCCACCTCATCATGGCGACGCAGCGCCCCTCCGTCGACGTCATCACCGGCACGATCAAGGCGAACTTCCCGACCCGCATCTCCTTCCAGGTCACGTCCAAGATCGATTCGCGCACCATCCTCGGCGAGATGGGCGCCGAGCAGCTCCTCGGCCAAGGCGACATGCTCTACATGGCCGGCGGCGGGCGCATCACCCGCGTCCACGGCCCCTTCTGCTCCGACGACGAGGTCGAGAAGGTGGTGGCCCACCTCAAGCAGCAGGGACGGCCGGCCTATCTCGACGCGGTCACGCAGGGCGACGACGAGGGCGCGGGCGACGCCAGTGCGGGCGACACGGCGGTCTTCGACCAGGGCTCCTTCGGCGAGCCGGGCGGCGACGTCTACGACCAAGCCGTCGCCGTGGTGCTGCGCGACAAGAAAGCCTCGACTTCCTACATCCAGCGCCGCCTGCAGATCGGCTACAACCGCGCCGCCTCCCTCATGGAGCGCATGGAGCGGGAAGGCATCGTCGGACCCGCCAACCACGCCGGCAAGCGCGAGATCCTGCTCGAGACCGCGGGCGGCGCGGCGCCCGATGACGATGAGTGAGCAGGGGCGCCCGAAACGGCGCCTCAGCCTGAACGGAACCCAGGTCTGAACGGAACCGAAGCGTGACCGTGTGCGTCCTCGTTTCGCCACAGCCCCCCTTTAAGGCGCTCGCGCCATGATCCTGACCCGCTCCTCGCCGATCCGCCCGCTGCTGGCCGGGTTCGCTCTCGCCTTGGCAGTGAGCCCTGCCGCGGCCCAGTTCCGCTGGCCCTGGGAGAGCGCCCCGGCCGCCCCGTCTTCCGCTCAGCCGGCTGCGCCGACCCCCGCGCCCGAGGTCAGGACGGCGCCGGACGCCCGAAGCGCGCCCGAGGCTCGGACGCCGTCCGACGCCAAGGCGGGGTCGACCCCGCGCGCGGCGGCCGTGCGACCGCCGAAACGCCCGGCGAACCTGCCCGCCGACGGCGCGGCCCCGACGAGCTCGACGACCAGCGCGGCGACCTCTGCCTCGGCAGGTTCGACCTCGGCAAGTCCGATCCGCGAAGCCGCGGCCCTGCCCGTGGCGCCGCTCGCTGCCGCAGCAACCGTGACGCCGGCCGCCGTCGGGCCGCTCTCGGACGCCCAGGCCGTCGCCAAGGCCAACGCCTACTTCAACGGTCTCTCGACGCTGGTGGGCGACTTCGTCCAGATCGGCGCCGACGGCCGCAAGCTCGGCGGCAAGCTCTACTTGGCCCGTCCCGGCAAGCTGCGGTTCGAGTACGAGGCGCCGTCGGCCCTGGAAGTCATCGCCGACGGCCGCTCGGTGGCGGTGCGCGACCGCAAGCTCGCCACGCAGGACCTTTACCTCATCTCGCAGACGCCGCTGAAATTCCTGGTGCGCGACAACATCGACCTCACCCGCGACGTGCGGGTCACCTCGGTCGCGACGGACGGCGACGGGGTGCGCATCGCGCTCGAGGACAAGGCGACGCTCGGCGGCACCTCCAAGATCACCCTCACCTTCGACCGCGACCTCGAAACCCTTCAGCGCTGGCGCGTGATCGATCCGCAGGGCTACACCACGACGGTCTCGCTCTCGAACCTCCAGAAGGGCCGCCGCGTCGACCCGGGCCTCTTCGTCATCGACCAGCAGCGGGCGATCGAGACGCGCTAAGCGCGCCGACCTGAGCCACGTTTCCCCCTCCCCTCAGGGGAGGGTTGGGGTGGGGTATGCCGCGCAGCGGCAATCACCTGCGTCTTGCCGACCGCCTACGATCGCGCCTCACGGCGCGTACCCCACCCTTCAGTCCCTCCCCTGAGGGGAGGGAGGCCGGGGTGTGCTGGTACGGTATTCGCTGTCATTCCGGGCCGCCCCGCAGGCGAACCCGGAATCCACGACCGGGTGAGCGGCGTCGATCGGCATCCGGCCCGGTCGTGGATTCCGGGCTCGCGCTCTGCGCGCCCCGGAATGACAGCGGAGGGTGATCGGCCCTTCTCCTCCCGGCCGATCTCCCGTAGAGCCTCCGCACCCGCGCCCGAAGGCCTCTCCCCGTGAAATTCTCCGTCGCCACCTGGAACATCAACTCCGTGCGGCTGCGCATCGGCCTCGTGGAGCGCTTCCTCAAGGAAGCTCAGGTCGACGTGCTTTGCCTGCAGGAGACGAAGTGCCCGGACGACAAGCTGCCGCTCTCCGAGCTGCGCGGCTTCGGCTATCCCTACATCGCCCATCGCGGCATGAAGGGCTACAACGGCGTTGCGATCCTCTCCCGGTTCCCGCTCGCCGCGATCCAAGGCCTCGACTGGTGCGGGCGCGAGGACGCTCGCCACGTCGCGGTGACGCTCGCGCCCGAAGCCGGGCCGGCGGGCGGCGTCACGATCCATAATTTCTACGTGCCGGCCGGCGGCGACATCCCGGACCCGGAGGTCAACGAGAAGTTCGCCCACAAGCTCAACTTCCTCGCCGAGATGCGGGCCTGGGCCGGTCGGCAGGGCGCGGGGTCAGGACCGGTGATCGTCGTCGGGGACCTCAACGTCGCGCCGCTCGAACACGACGTATGGTCGCACAGGCAGATGCTCGATGTCGTGAGCCACACGCCCGTCGAGACGCAGGCGCTGGAAGCCCTGCGCGAAGAGGCCGGCCTGGTGGACGCGCCGCGGCGGCTCAAGCCGGAGCCCGAGAAGGTCTACACTTGGTGGAGCTACCGTTCGCCGGACTGGCGCGCGGCGGACAAGGGCCGGCGCCTCGACCATGTCTGGCTCACCCCGGATCTCGCCGACGCGCTGCGGTCCGTCGACGTCCACAAGGATTGCCGCGGCTGGGACCGGCCGTCCGACCACGTGCCGCTCGTCGCGACGATGGAGTTGTGAACCGACTGTGATCCCGCCGGCGTTTCCCCTCTCCCCTTGTGGGAGAGGGCTTCGCCTGCGTACCGGCAGGCGAAGCAAGGGAGCGCAGCGACCGAGGGGTGAGGGGTCTGGTGCCGCAACTCGGGTCCACGCCCAGCGCCCCCTCATCCGGCCGGCTCACGCCGGCCACCTTCTCCCACGAGGGGAGAAGGGAGCGGCGCCGCGCCTCGCTTGCCTCTATCCCTCGTCCAACGCCGTCAGCCGTCGGCGCACGCGCTCCAGGCCGCCGCTGAGCGCCGAGAGCTCGAAGGCGAGGGCTTGGTGCAGGGCTTCCGCCGCGGCGGGGAATTCTTCGAGCACCCGGCGCATCAGGGTCGGGGAGACGCGCATCACGGCGGAGGGCTCGCGGGCGAGCGCGGTAGCGGGGCGGGGCGCGCGCACGAAGAGCGCCCTCTGGCCGATGAGGGCGCCAGGCTCGGCGATGAAGGCCGCCGGCGATCCGTCCTCCCGGGCGTCCAGCGCGATCGCCCCGCGGGTGACGACATAGCCTCCGTCGGAGCGGTCCCCTTTGCGAAACAGCACGTCCCCGGCGCGCAACCGCCGGCTCTCGGCGGCGAAGGCGAGAAGGCGCAGGGCATCGCGGTCGAGCAGGCTGAAGAGCGGCGCGCTCGCGAGGACGCGGATGTCGTCCTCAAGCGCCACGCCTGGCCTCCCGCGGCACCGGAGGAGGTCCGCTCACGGTCAAGGCAGCAGCTTGTAGCCGCCGGGCTCGGTGACCAGGATCCGGGCGCTCGACGGGTTGATCTCGATCTTCTGGCGCAGGCGGTAGATGTGGGTCTCGAGGGTGTGCGTCGTGACGTTGGAGTTGTAGCCCCAGACCTCGGTGAGCAAAGTTTCCCGGCTCACCACCTTCTGCCCGGCGCGGTAGAGGAAGCGCAGGATCGCGGTCTCCTTCTCCGTGAGCTTCAGCTTCGAGCCCTTTTCGGCGAGCAGCAGCTTGGCGCCGGGGCGGAAGGTGTAGGGGCCGATGCGAAAGACCGCGTCCTCACTCGCTTCGTACTGGCGCAGCTGCGCCCGGATGCGGGCGAGCAGCACGGCGAACTTGAAGGGCTTCGTCACGTAGTCGTTGGCGCCGGATTCCAGGCCGAGCACCGTGTCGGCCTCGGACCCCTGCGCGGTCAGCATGATGACGGGCGCCCGGAAGCCGCCGCGACGCAAGGTCTCCACCGCCTCGCGCCCGTCCATGTCGGGCAGGCCCACATCCATGATGGCGAGGTCGATCCGGTCGGCCTTCGCCTTGGCGATCCCGTCGCCCGCAGTGTCGGCGGTGACGATCTCGAACTCGTCGGTCAGTGCCAATTGCTCGGCGAGGGTATCGCGCAGGTCCTGGTCGTCGTCGACGATGAGGAGACGGCTGGCGTTCGACATGCACTCAACGCTCTTCGCGGACGGCGCCCCGCCCTTCGGGTTAGACTAAAGACATCCAGCTTGACAACAAGGCCCCGTGGGATTCGTCCACCGCCGAGCCGCTTCGCCCCTGACGATTCGCCGATGAAGATCGTTCGACCGCCCCTCCGCCGGCCCGGCCTCGCCGTCATCCGGGTCCACCCGTCACCCCTCGACCGCCGCCGCGGGCGCCTCGTGGCGGGCGGCCTCAGCATGACCTGCGCGCTCGGCCGCTCCGGCGTGACGCGGTTCAAGCGCGAAGGCGATGGCGCGACGCCGCTGGGGCGCTTCCGGCTACTGGGCGGCTTCTATCGCCCGGATGCCGGCCCGCGGCCGCGCGGCCTCCTGCCCCTGCGCCCGATCCGCCGCTATGACGGGTGGTGCGACGCGCCCGGCCACCGCCTCTACAACCGCCCGGTCCGCCGGCCCTTCCCCGCGAGCCACGAGCCGATGTGGCGGGACGACCATCTCTACGACGTCGTCCTCGACATTGCCTGGAACCGCGGCCCGATCCGCCCCGGGCGCGGCAGCGCCATCTTCCTGCATCTGGCCAAGCCCGGCTTTCAGCCGACGGAGGGCTGCGTGGCGGTGCCCAAGAGCCGGATCCGAGCGCTTCTCGCGCGCATCGGGCCGGGGACGCGGATCGTGATCGGGTAGGCGGCGCTCCGTCCCTGGCTACCGTCATTGAGGGTTAGGAAGGGTTTGCCGCTTGGGGAGGTTCTGGGTTGGCCAATCCATGCCCAGCCCTCACCCCACCCGTCCGGCTCGCGCCGGCCACCCTCCCCGCAGGCGGGGAGGGATGAGGGGTGGTGCCGCTGCGTCCCCTCTCCCCTTGAGGGAGAGGGTGGCCCGGCGAAGCGGGGTCGGGAGAGGGGTGCGGCGCGAAGCGGCGCACGGCCGACAGGCCGATCAGGCTCTCTCCGCTTCACACGTCCTGTTCGCTTCGCGAGGCGCTGCG
>DATCMH010000025.1:0-221552 GCA_036563505.1 Beijerinckiaceae bacterium | reverse complement strand
GCGTCCCCTCTCCCCTTGAGGGAGAGGGTGGCCCGGCGAAGCGGGGTCGGGAGAGGGGTGCGGCGCGAAGCGGCGCACGGCCGACAGGCCGATCAGGCTCTCTCCGCTTCACACGTCCTGTTCGCTTCGCGAGGCGCTGCGCGCCACCCCTCATCCGCCTGCCTCACGGCAGGCACCTTCTCCCCTCAGGGGAGAAGGAGGGCGCACCAGCGCCCCTCATCCCTCCCCGCCTGCGGGGAGGGTGGCCCTCGCGACAGCGAGGGTCGGGTGGGGTGAGCGCCGGGGAAACCTTTCATCTCTCCGAACAGCACCCGGCCAAGCCCCACCACCCCTCACCCTATTGCTCTCCGCTCCGCGAGAGGCTTCTCACACACCCCGGGATTCCAGCCGCGCTCGAAACGGAGTAAACACCCGCGCGGGGGGACTGCGGCATGTTCGGCCAACGCCGATCGAGAGAGAACACCAGACGGCCGGACTTGCGGCTGAGCACGACGCTCACGCTGACGACGTTGCTGAGCGCGATGCTCTGCCTCGCGCTCTCCTTCACCGAGCCCTATCCGGTCCGGGCGCTCCGCGATCTCGTGTTCGACAGCTACCAGCGCATGATGCCGCGGGCGCACGACCCGGCGAGCCCCGTGCGGATCGTGGCGCTCGACGACGAGTCGCTGGCGCGCCTCGGCCAGTGGCCTTGGCCGCGCGAAACCCTGGCGAAGCTCGTCGACACCTTGAGCGAGGCCGGCGCCGCAACCGTCGCCCTCGACGTGCTGCTCGCGGAAGCCGAGCGCGGCGACGAGGCGAGCGCGGGCGACCAGGCGCTCGCCGGGGCGATCGGGCGCGGGCGGGTGGTGCTCGGCCTTGCTTTGTCGAATCGCGGCGGAGCGCCGGACGTGAAACCCGGCTTTGCCACGGCGGGCGACGACGCGCGGGATTACGCGCCGCGCTTCGTCGGGGCGCTTCAACCGCTGCCCATCCTGCGGGACGCGGCGTCGGGTCTCGGCGCGATGAACTGGACCCCCGACCGCGACCTCGTCGTGCGCGAGGTGCCGACGCTGCTTGCCGTCGACGCCAAGCTCGTGCCGAGCTTCGCCATCGAGGCCTTGCGCGTGGCGCAGGGCGCGTCGACCCTCGTCGTGAAGTCCTCCAATGCCAGCGGCGAGACGGCCCTGGGGCGCCAGACCGGCATCACCTCGGTGAAGGTCGGCGATCTCACGGTGCCGACCAGCGGCAACGGCACGGTGCGCATCCACTATTCCGGTCGCAAGCCCGACGAGCGCATCCCGGCTTGGCGGATCGTCACGGGCACGTTCGACCGCGCGAGCGTCGAGGGCGCGATCGTGCTCGTCGGCGCGACGGCCGCCGCGCTCCAGGACCTGCGCGCCACGCCGCTCGAAGCGGGGGTGCCGGGCATCGATCTCCACGCCGAGGTGATCGAGAGCCTGATATCCGGCGTCCATCTCACCCGACCCGACTGGATGCGCGGGCTCGAATCCCTGCTGATCGTGCTCGGCAGCTTTGTCGCGGTCGTTGCCGCGACGCGGCTGACGCCGGCGGTCGCGAGCTGGCTCGTGTCGGGGCTTCTCACCTGCCTCGCGGCCGGCAGCTTCGGCAGTTTCGCCAAGCTCGGCATCCTCGTCGATCCGGTTTGGCCCATGCTGGGGCTCGCCGGCCCCTTCGCCATCGCGACGCTCGGCATCTACCGCCAATCCGAACTGTCCCGGCGGATGATCCGCGACGCCTTCGCGCGCTACGTCTCGCCGGCCGTCGTCGAGACGCTCGCCCAGGATCCCGGCCGGCTGCGGCTCGGTGGCGAGACGCGGGAGCTGACCGTGCTCTTCTCCGACGTGCGCGGCTTCACCTCCCGCTCCGAGTCGCTCTCGGCGGAGGAGGTGGTGAGCTTTCTGAACCGCGTCCACACGCCGATGACCGACCACGTGCTGGAGACCGGCGGGACGCTCGACAAGTTCATCGGCGACGGGATGATGGCGTTCTGGAACGCGCCGCTCGATCATCCCGACCCGGTGCGCGCGGCGTTGCGCTGCGCCTTGTCCATGCGCGACAGCCTGGCCCAGCTCAACGCCGAGCTCGGGCCCGGCGGCGAGCCGATCGGCCTCGGCATCGGGCTACACAAAGGGCCCGCCTGCGTCGGCAATGTCGGCTCCGTGCGGCGCTTCGACTACTCGGCCATCGGCGATACGGTGAACACGGCGGCCCGCATCGAGCCCCTGTGCAAGCCCTACGGCGTCTCGATCCTGGTCTCGGCCGAGATCGCTGAAGCGGCACCCGATTTCGCCACCCTGCCCGTTGGCGACGTGCAGCTGCGCGGGCAGCAGCGGCTGACGACGCTCTTCGCCCTCCACGGCGGCCCGGAGGCGCTGACGCCGGCCTTCCTCACTTATCGTGAAAGTCACGAGGCAGCGCTGGCCCTGGTGCGCGCCGGCGCGCCCGAGGCGCTCGTCGCGCTCAAGGCCTGCGCCGACGATCCCCTCGCGGGCGAGTACCAGAAGGTCTACGCCAACCTGATCACGGCCTGGCGCGAGCGCGCCGCCGCGGCGCCGGCCGAGCCGGCCGCCGCCCTCAGCGGCGCTTCCTGAGGAACTGCTCCAGCGAAGCGAGCGCGCTCTGCCGCTCGCTCTCGCTCGCCGCCGCGAAAGCCTGGTCGTGGAGCTTGACGATCCAGGCGTCCTTCACCGGGTCGGCGCCGTCGCGGGCGAGCGTCAGCCACATCAGGCCCCGCGCGCGCTGGCGCGGCACGCCCTGGCCGTTGATGAGGAGTTGCCCCAGGAGCGCCTGCGCCTGGGCATGGCCCTTCTCGGCCGCGAGATTGAACCAGCGCGCGGCCTGACGCGCGTCCTGCTCGACCCCCGTCCCGTCAAGGTAGAGGCGCGCGAGGCTGTACTGCGCGGCTGGGTCCCCGAAATAGGAGGCTGCGTACTGGAACATCTCCTGCGCTCGGGCGACGTTCGGCTTGACGTAGGTGCTGGCGATGCCCTCGAGAAAATAGGTGCCGAGCGCGACGAACGCGCTCGCCACCACCGCGGCGTTGGGCGAGTCGGGCGTCTCGTCGGCGTTCTCGTCGGCGATCTTGGAGAAATACTCGAAGGCCTTGAGGTCGTCGTGCGGGACGCCGTCGCCGTCGGCGTACATGCGCCCGAGCTTCCAGAGCGCCAGGGCATGCCCCTGAGTCGCCGCGAACTCGAGCGCCCGCACCGCTCCGACTTTGTCGCCCTTGTTGTAGTCGCGCACACCTGAGCGAAGGGCATCCCGCGCCGAGCCGAAGCCGGCGACGGGCGCCTTGGCCTGCGGCGGCGCGATCGTGTCGAGCGCGGCCACCGGGGCAACGCCGACAAGCCAGCCGGCGAGGGCGAACGTGACCCTAGATGTCCGCATAACAACTCTTTTCCTGGGCGCCGCCCGGATGGGTCACGGCGCCGTCCCGCGCGGATCCCACGGTCTGCGCGTATTTCCAGAGATAGCCGGAGCCGAAGGCGAGCGGCCGCGCCTGCCAGCTCTCGCGGCGGCGGGCGAACTCCTCGTCCGAGACCTCGGCCGTGATCGTGCCCTCGATGGCATCGATCGCGATGACGTCGCCGTCCCGCAAGAGGCCGATCGGACCGCCGACAGCGGCTTCTGGACCGACATGGCCGATGCAGAAGCCGCGGGTCGCGCCGGAGAAGCGCCCATCCGTGATGAGCGCCACCTTGTCGCCCATGCCCTGGCCGTAGAGGGCCGCGGTGGTGGCGAGCATCTCGCGCATGCCGGGCCCGCCGCGCGGACCCTCGTAGCGGATGACGAGAACCTCGCCCTCTTCGTATTGGCGCAGCTTCACCGCCGCGAAGCAGGCCTCCTCGCCGTCGAAGCAGCGGGCCGGGCCGCGGAAGGTCTGCTTGTCGGCCGGCATGCCGGCGACCTTCACAATGGCGCCCTCGGGCGCGAGGTTGCCTTTCAGGCCGACGACGCCGCCGGTCGGGGTGATCGGGTTCGAGGCCGGGCGCACGACGTCCTGGTCCGGATTCCACGACACCTTGGCCATGTTCTCGGCCATGGTGCGCCCGGTCACCGTCATCACGTCGCCGTGCAGGAAGCCCGCCTCCAGCAGCGTCTTCATGAGAAGCGGGATGCCGCCGACCTCGAACAGGTCCTTCGCCACGTAGCGGCCGCCCGGCTTGAGGTCGGCGACGTAGGGCGTGCGCTTGAAGATCTCGGCGACGTCGAAGAGGTCGAAGTGGATGCCGCACTCGTGGGCGATCGCCGGCAGGTGCAGCGCCGCGTTCGTCGAGCCGCCGGAGGCCGCGACGACGGTGGCGGCGTTCTCCAGCGCCTTGCGGGTCACGATGTCCCGTGGGCGGATCTGCGAGCGCACGAGCTGCATCACCATCTCGCCGGCCGTGGCGCAGAACTGGTCGCGCATCTCGTAAGGAGCCGGCGCGCCGGCCGAGTAAGGAAGCGCGAGGCCGATCGCCTCGGAGACGGTCGCCATGGTGTTGGCGGTGAACTGGGCGCCGCAGGCGCCCGCCGATGGGCAGGCGACGCGCTCGAGCTCCTCCAGGTCGTCGGTCGACATCGCTCCGACGGAGTGGCGGCCCACCGCCTCGAACACGTCCTGGACGGTGACAGGCTTGCCCTTGAAGGTGCCGGGCAGGATCGAGCCGCCGTAGATGAAGATCGCGGGCACGTTGAGACGGCACATCGCCATCATCATGCCGGGCAGGCTCTTGTCGCAGCCGGCCATGCCGACGAGGGCGTCATAGGCGTGGCCGCGCATCGTCAGCTCGACCGAATCGGCGATGACCTCACGGGACGGCAGCGAGGATTTCATGCCCTCGTGGCCCATGGCGATGCCGTCAGTGACGGTGATGGTGCAGAACTCACGCGGGGTGCCGCCGGCGGCCGCGACGCCCTTCTTCACCGCCTGCGCCTGGCGCATGAGCGAGATGTTGCAGGGCGCGGCCTCGTTCCAGCAGGTAGCGACCCCGACAAAGGGCTGGGCCATCTGCTCGCGGGTCAGGCCCATCGCGTAATAGTAGGAGCGATGGGGCGCGCGCTCCGGGCCCTCCGTGACGTGGCGGCTCGGCAGCTTGCTCTTGTCGGTCAGGCGCGCGTCCATGATCTCGTTTGCTCCCCAGCGTGACGTCTCGTTTACCGTTTCGGCCTTGCCGAACCGTTGTGATCTGCCACGCACGCGCCAGACCTTGCAACGCGCTCGAAGCCCCCGCGGCCGGGGCGATGCAGGGCATCGCCGGAGCATTCAGGGGCCTTCGTAACGCGTTGAACTGCAAGCCGTTTGGCTCAAGCGTGAGGTGATCCTGGTTTATGGCGGGATCGCGGCGGAGCTGGGGGCCGGCTGAGGCGACTTCAGGATGCTTTGTTGATGTTGCTGAAGAGCAACATAAGTGAAAGCTGGGGGCGAGGTCACATCTCAACCAAGCAGGCCTTCGCGCTCCAGCCGGGCGTGATCGGCGGGCGTGTCGACATCCCAGACGGTGCGTAAGCTGACGAGAGTCAGCCCTGCTTTCCGCGCCCGTCGGCGGGTCTCCTCGGCGACCTCCGCCGTGCTCCAGGGCATGTCGGCGAAGAAGGTCGGCCAGAGACGTGCGGCGGCGATGAGCGCGTAGCCGCCATCCTCGGCCGGGGCGATAACAGCATCGGCACCAGTAGCGAGCGCCGCCGCCGCGTCGCGCAGGTCTCGCGGGGTCAGGCAAGGACTATCGGTGCCGATGAGAACGAGGGGCCCTTCCGCCGCGGCGAAGGCCGCGAGCATGCGGGCACCGAGATCTCCTTCGGGTTGCGGGACGAGGCGCGCGCCGGTGCGGAGCGCGGCGGCCTTGAGGAGCGGATCGTCGGTATCGGGTGCCCCCCAGAGGGTGACGGGCCCGAGGCCTGCGGCCGCGGCGGTCCGCAGGGTGTGGTCGATGAGACGGGCTTGGAGCTTCGCGGCGCCCTCGGCCCCGAGACGCGGGATAAGGCGCGTCTTCGCGTAGCCCGGCACCGGCGCCTTGGCGAAGACGGCGATCTCAGACATCGCGCGGGCGGTAGCCGTAGGCGACGGCCAGCCGGTGCGGATCGGCACCGAAAGCGTAGGCAAGGCGCAGCCGCCACATGGTCAGGATCGTGCGACCGACGCCCCTCGTTTCCCACCTCCGGCCGGAGGTCGTGACGCGCTCGCTCAGGCAGGCCGGACGGCCGAGAGTTCTGAGGCGCGTCGACAGGGCGATGTCCTCCATGAGCGGGATGTCGGGAAAGCCCCCGACGGCGCGGAAGGTCGTGGCGCGAACGAAAATCCCTTGATCGCCCGTGGCGATGCCGGTCAGGCGCGAGCGCCGGTTCATCATCGCGGCCACGACGGGCAGCATCGGGTGGGCTCCCTCGATCACTACGTCGAAGCGGCCCCAACTCCGCGTTTCCAGGGCGCGCTGCACGATACGGTCGGCGTCGGGCGGCAGGCGGGTGTCGGCGTGAAGGAAGAGAAGCGTCTCCCCCTTCGCGAGCCGCGCTCCGGCGTTCATCTGGCTCGCTCGCCCCCGAGGGGCGATGACGGTGCGGTCGGCGAGGCCCTCGGCCTCGTCGAGGGTACCGTCCTCGCTTCCGCCATCCACGAGCACGATCTCGGCGCCCCGCTCGCGTACCGGCGCGAGAGCGGTGAGATGGGACGCGATCGCCCCCGCCTCGTTCAGGACCGGCACGATGATCGAGAGCGTGCCCACGCGGTCAGGCCGGCGGTGCCGCCAGGTCGAACGTCATCGCCGGCCCGTCCACCATCCGCGACCGGTACGAGATCGCGGCTGGCGAGCCTTCCGGCCAGGCCGCGTCGAAGGATTCGAGGAACCGGGCGTGGTCGTAACGGAGCGGCAAGGCGTCGACGTGGACGCCCGCCGTGGTCAGCCCGTAGAGCGGCGGGACGGGCGAAGGTGCGACGCCGATGCGGGTGACGAGCCCGAACCGCGTGCCGCGGGCGTTGGGCATGCCCGCCGCGCCATTGTTGGCGATGGCCATTGCGCCCTCGGTCGTCACGATGCGCCGCAGGGCCGGCGCGCAGGTATGCGTCGAGGCGAAGACGTCGATCCCGCTCGCCGCGCGGACGCCGGCGAGCCAATCGCGGGCACGCGGGTCGTCGAGCGCCGCGCGGTCAAACCGCCAGCCGGCAAGAGAAGTCGCATCCCCGTGGACGATGCCGATTCGGGCGGGCCCGACCGCGGCGACGAGGTGCATCGGCAGCCCTGCAAACCGCGTCCGGGCCGCGTCCGAGGCACAGCCCGCGAGCCGGGCCAGGATGGCGTTCGAGCGCTCGACGGTGCCGTCGTCGACGTGGTCGGGATAGGCGCAGCCGCATCCGGCTTCCCCGACACCGCGCGCGATTTCGCTCTCGACGTTGCCGCGGATCGCGACGTGCGGCGCGAGCGTCCGCTCGACGGCCGCGAACCAAGCCGGCTCGGCATCGAACCAGTGCGCGTCGCCGTTGACGATGAGAATTGCCCCGGGCTCCGCCGCTACCATCGCGGCGGCCGCCTCGATGGCCGGCAGGTTCCCGTAGAGCCCGCCGGCGACGTAGAGCGCGGGCGCTATGAGCTCCGCCCGGCGCGCGAAGACGGACGGCGCGTAAGCGTAGTCGAGGGGGCAGACCCGCCCGGGCCGCGGCGCGCCGGAGAGCGCCGTCACTCGGCCGCCTCTTTCAGGGCGCCGCCGCAGCTCGATCCCTGCCCCGCCGTGCAGCCGAAGCAGTGACCCGCGACCCGGATCGAGCGGCCCTCGAGGTCATCGTCGAGGAGATCCGAGAGGTGCGGTCGGCCCTCCCCGCCCAGGGGCAGCTTCAGCATCTGGTTGAAGTCGCAATCGTGCAGGTAGCCGTCGTAGTCGACGCTGACGAGGCTGCGGCACATCACGCCGGGCAGGTTCTCCTCGCGGTGGGCACCGCGCAGGAGCTCCATGTAGCCGTCGAACTGGCGCTTCGAGATGAGCGTCGAGCCGAAGCGCTGAATCGGCATGTTGGCCAGCGCGTAGAGAGCGTCGAAGCGCAGCCCGTAGCGCTCCGCCAGGATACGCTTGTAATCGGCCTCGAGCGCAACCTGGTTCGGCGGCAGGCTCGGCCCTTGGGGGTTGTAAACAAGGTTGAGGGACAGCCCCGTCCGCGGGTCGCCGTAGCCCACAGCGTTGAGACGACGAAGGCCCTCGAGGCTCCGCTCGAACACGCCCTTGCCGCGCTGCTTGTCGACGTTCTCTTCGAGATAACAGGGCAGCGAGGCGACGACCTCGACCTGATGCGCCGCGAGAAAGTCGGCCAGGTCCTCGAAACCGTCCTCCAGGAGAATCGTGAGATTGCAGCGGTCCATGACCTTGACGCCCCGGTCCCGGGCCGCCGCGACGAGGCGGCGAAAGTCGGGATGCAGCTCCGGCGCTCCGCCCGTGACATCCAGGGTGGTGATCGCGCGGCGTTCCAGCACCTCGATCACGAGATCGACGAGCTCCGGGCTCATGGCCTCCGTGCGGTTCGGCCCCGCATTGACGTGGCAGTGCAGACAGGACTGGTTACAGCGATAGCCGAGATTGACCTGAAGCGTCGTGAGCCGCCCGCGGGCGAGCGCTGGAAACGGGATCGCGTCGAGCAGGGGCAGCGTGTCGTGCATGGGTGGGGAGAGCTCCTCGCTGACCAGAGGTTAGGGCAGGACGGCGACGCGGGAAGTCACGTTCCCGTCACAGCGCGGCGGCGTTGGGTCACACGGGATCGGAGGAGAACCATACCTCGCCATAGACGGCAGTCGCCGTGTCGTCGGGCGCCCGCTGCCGAACAAGCCAAGCGGAACGGGTGTTCTCAACAGCATCGGGGCGCGGGGGCGGACCAGCCTGGGCCGACGTCACGCCGACGCAATCCACGAAGCCGACGGCCGTTGATGGCTCAGCGCGGAAGCCGCTATCGACGCGGGACAGCTTCAGCGTGACGCCGCCGGGCGCGACGGGCTGCCAGGGCATGATCAGCCGCCCGCCCGGCTGCAGCGCCTCGAGCCAGGCCGCGTCGGGGGCGGAGAGCCCCGCGTTGACGTAGATCACGTCTGCCGGCGGCAACGGGCCTCCGAGCGCCGTGACGGGATGGACCGAGACGTGCTCGCAGGGACCAAGCGCCCGCGCGGCGAGGTCGGCGAGCCAGGGGTCGATCTCGTAGGCGTGCACCGCGCCGTCGGGCAGGACGAGAAAGCTCAGGATCGCCGTGTAGTAGCCGCTCCCCGCCCCGACATGGATCGCGGTCTCGCCCGGCTTCGGGTCGACCGCCGCGAGCCAGGCGGCGTGGAGCGACGGCTGGCCGTTGTTCACACCGCGCGCGGCGTCGAGCACCACGAGCACGTCGGCGTAGAGGTCCGAGGGGTCGGCGGTGGTCCGCTTCATCCAGGCGCCCGGAGGAAAGATCGTCCAGGGCGGGGGCGGCAGGAACGCCTCGCGCGGGATCGTCGCGAAGGCGCGCTCGATGCGCGGGTCGGTCACCCAGCCGGCCTTGATGATCTCGGCGGCGTAGCCCTCGCGCAGCGCGGTGATGAGGTCGCGGCCGGCCATGGAAAGGGTCTCGATACGGCAATGCCGCAGCTTAACCCCTTCGGGGCCGACTTGTCGCGAGCTACATCCGGAAAACGCCGAACGTGGTCTTGGGCACGGGCGCGTTCAGCGTCGCCGAGAAGGCGAGGCCCAGCACCCGGCGGGTCTCGGACGGCAGGATGATGCCGTCGTCCCACAGCCGGGCGGTGGCGTAGTAGGGTGAGCCCTCCTCCTCGTACTTGGCGCGGATCGGAGCCTTGAACCCCTCTTCGTCCTCGTTGCTCCAAGCCTTGCCGTCCGCCTCGAGGTTGTCGCGTCGCACGGTGGCGAGCACGGAGGCAGCCTGTTCGCCGCCCATCACGGAGATGCGGGAGTTCGGCCAGGTGAAGAGGAAGCGCGGCGAGTAGGCCCGGCCGCACATGCCGTAATTGCCGGCGCCGAAGGAGCCGCCGACGAGCACCGTCACCTTCGGCACCTGAGCGCAGGCCACCGCCGTCACGAGCTTCGCCCCGTCCTTGGCGATGCCTCCGGCCTCGTATTGCCGGCCGACCATGAAGCCCGAAATATTTTGCAGGAAAAGCAGCGGGATGCGCCGCTGGCAGCACAGCTCGATGAAGTGCGCACCTTTCTGAGCGCTCTCCGAGAACAGGATGCCGTTGTTGGCGATGATGCCGACGGGAATGCCCCAGATCCGGGCGAAGCCGGTGACCAGCGTCGTGCCGTAAAGGCGCTTGAACTCGTCGAACTCCGAGCCGTCGACGAGGCGCGCAATGACTTCGCGGATGTCGTACTGCTTCTTGAGGTCGGTCGGGACGAGGGCGTCGAGATCGGACGCGTCGTAGGCCGGCTCGATGGGGTCGGCAAGGTCGATGTCGACGGACTTCGTGGTGTTCAGGGTCCCCACGATCCGGCGCACGATGGCGAGCGCGTGGACGTCGTCCGTGGCGTAATGGTCAGCGACACCGGATTGCCGGGCGTGAACGTCGGCGCCGCCGAGATCCTCGGCCGACACCACCTCGCCGGTGGCGGCCTTCACCAGCGGCGGGCCGCCGAGGAAGATCGTGCCCTGGCGGCGTACGATGACGGTCTCGTCGGACATGGCCGGAACATAGGCGCCGCCCGCGGTGCACGAGCCCATGACGCAGGCGATCTGCGGGATGCCGAGGGACGAGAGCGTGGCCTGATTGTAGAAGATGCGCCCGAAATGCTCGCGGTCGGGGAAGACCTCCGTCTGGTGCGGCAGGTTCGCGCCGCCCGAATCGACGAGGTAGATGCAAGGAAGCCGGTTCTCCCGCGCGACCTCCTGGGCGCGGAGGTGCTTCTTCACCGTCATCGGGTAGTAGGTGCCGCCCTTGATGGTGGAATCGTTGCAGACGATCATCACCTCGCGGCCCGACACGCGGCCGATGCCGGTGATGATGCCGGCCGCGTGGATCGCGTCCTCGTACATGCCCTGCGCGGCGAGCGCTCCGAGTTCGAGAAAGGGCGCGCCCGGGTCGAGGAGGCGCGTGACGCGCTCGCGCGGCAGGAGCTTGCCGCGGGCGAGGTGCCGCTCCCTGGCCCGGGCCGGCCCGCCCGCCGCGACGGTCTCGCGCTGAACTTGCAACTCCCGGGCGAGCGCTGCCCAGGCCTCGCGGTTCGTCCGGGCCGAATCCGACTTGAGATCGATCGTCGATGGGATGACCGGCACGCGTGTCCCCTGCCCTATGCTCGTGAGCTGCGCTTTATCCTGCGCGCCGGGGCGGAGCAATGCGGGGCCTAAGCGGCAAGCGTCGGTCCGAACACCCGCTCGAACTGCGCCCGCAGAACCGAGTCGACCTCTGGCATGGTCACCGGCCGTCCCAGATCGACGAGACTGGTAACGCCGTTTTGGCGCACGCCGCAGGGCACGATGCCGGAAAAATGCGACAGGTCCGGCTCGACATTGAGGCTCACCCCGTGAAAGGTTACCCAGCGCCGTACCCGGATGCCGATGGCAGCGATCTTGTCCTCGGCCTCGAGCCCCTTGTCGGGCCGGCGGACCCAGACCCCGACCCGGTCCTCGCGCCGCTCGCCGCGGATGTTGAACTGGTCGAGGGTGCCGATCAGCCAGGCCTCGAGCGCGGCCACGTAGGCGCGCAGATCCGGCTTGCGGCGGTTGAGGTCCAGCATGACGTAGGCCACGCGCTGGCCCGGGCCGTGATAGGTGAATTGTCCGCCCCGCCCCGTGCGGTGGACGGGGAAGCGCGCCGGCTCCAGGAGGTCCTCGTCGCGCGCGGAGGTGCCGGCCGTGTAAAGCGGCGGGTGTTCGACGAGCCAGGCGAGCTCGGGAGCGTCTCCGGCCGCGATCGCGGCCGCGCGCGCCTCCATAACGGCGACGGCCTCGTCGTACGGCGTCAACCCTTCCGCGATGCGCCACTCCACCGGGGGCGAGCCCGGGGCGGGATGGAAGCCGTCGGCGATGCGGCCGCGCCCGTTTACCAATGGTTCACCCTGTTCCGCGATCAATGGCTCCGCGGTTTCACTCACCCTTGCTCTCCTTCGGAGCCCGTCCCTGTCCAAGATCGAAACCATGACTGTCGGCCTCACGGTCGTCCTCGGCCGCAGCCGGATGCCCATCCACATGCTCCTGCGCATGGGCCGCGGCGCGGTGGTCGAATTGACCTCCGATCAGACGGATATGGTCGAGATCCTGGCCAATGACCACCCGATCGCCCGCGGGCACGTGGTGGTGACGGGCACTCGCATCGCGGTCGAGATCACCGAGATGATCCGCAAGCCGGAGATCGTGCGCAAGCCGGGCGTGACGGTGGGCGACGGCGCCATCGCCCACGTCGCCGCGGCCGAAATCTAACTCCACCTGGCCCGAGCGATGAGGCTTGTGGCCCCGGAATCGATCTGTTACACGCTCCGCCGCCCCGGGCGCTTGAAGCATCCCGGACGGCGACCGCGGCCGTGGCGGAATTGGTAGACGCGCTAGCTTGAGGTGCTAGTTGGGCAACCAGTGGAGGTTCGAGTCCTCTCGGCCGCACCATCTATCGTAGGACGATAGAGGCGATCGGAGCCGGTCCTGACCAGCAGGATCGGCTTTTTTCTTGGCCCTCAACTCCCTGGCTTGGAACCGCGTGTTGCTCAAACCGCGTCGAGGTCGACGGCCTCGAAGCCCATTGGCGCGAGACGCTCGGCGAGAAGCCGGCGATGGCAGAACCGCGGGTCCCGCTCGAAGCAGAACAGGCAGATCGGCTGCCGGGCCGCTAGGTCGCGCAACGCACTGAGCGCATCGACGGCCGCCTCGGTGGCGAGCTGCTCGGCATAGACCCGCCGCAAGCCCTCCGCGTCTCCCGCCCGCGCCGCCTCGCGCCCGGCTTTGGGCGTTCCGAGCGCGATGAAGTGCTCGTAGCCGAGGCCCTCGGTGAGCAAACGCTCGCGGAGCGCTCCCTTGGAGAAGCCGCGCTTGCGCGAATTGGCGACCGCGCGCACGTCGGCGAGCACCGCGACGCCGGAGCGGCGCAGCGCCGCCACGAGGCGATCCGGGTCCGAGCCTTCGTAGCCGATGGTATAGAGCGGGATCATGCGCTGAATGTCCTGTCCGGGCGTTCGGTCGAACCGGCCCGCCGGATTGTCATCAAGAGAGCGGCTCCCTACAACGCCCGCAGCCTCGAAGAACGCCGATGGCAGGGGGACCGCGCCGATGCTCGACGTCGACAGCCAGGCGCCGCGCGCGGCGAACGAGGCTCCCCTCCCCGCGCCCCGCGACGAGGAGGGCGACCTCAACCCCGCCTTCATCGCCGCCCTTTCGGACGCGGTCGCGGCTGGCGACGTCGCCCGCGCCTGCGCGCTCACGGAAGACCTGCACGCCGCCGACCTCGGCGACCTCCTCGAGGCGCTCTCGCCCGACGAGCGGCCCCGGCTCATCGAGCTGCTCGGCCGCGAGTTCGACTTCACGGCCCTGACCGAGGTCGACGACGCCGTCCGCGAAGAGATCCTTGAGGAACTCGAGAGCGCCACGGTCGCGGAGGGCGTCCGCGAGATCGATTCCGACGACGCGGTCTACATCCTCGAAGACCTCGACCCGGCGGACAAGGCGGAGATCCTCGACCGGCTGCCGGCCATGGAGCGCGTCGCGCTTCAGCGCTCCCTCGACTACCCGGAGGACTCGGCCGGGCGGCGCATGCAGACCGAGTTCATCGCCGTGCCGCCCTTTTGGACGGTGGGGCAGACCATCGACTACATGCGCGAAACGCCCGACCTGCCCGAAACCTTCTACGAGATCTTCGTCATCGACCCCGGCGCGCGGCTCCTCGGCTCCGTGCCTCTCGACCGCCTGCTGCGTTCGAAGCGCCCGGTCGTGATCGGCGACGTGATGAACGATGACGTGGAGCGCGTCGAGGCTGGCGAACCGCGGGAGGACGTCGCTCGCCTGTTCGAGCGCTACAACCTCGTCTCCGCGCCCGTCGTGGACGAAGGCGGGCGCCTCGTCGGCGTGCTCATGGTTGACGGCATCGTCGACGTGATCGAGGAGGAGGCGGATGCGGAGATCAAGGCGCTCGGCGGCGTCGCCCCCGATGAGGAGCTCTCCGACACGGTCTGGACCATCGCGCGCAGCCGCTTCACCTGGCTCCTAATCAATCTCGCCACGGCCTTCCTGGCCTCGTCGGTCCTCAAGGGCTTCGAGGCTCAGCTCGAGAAGATGGTCGCTCTGGCCGTGCTGGCTCCGATCGTCGCGAGCCAGGGCGGCAACGCGGCGACGCAGACGATGACGGTTGCTGTGCGCGCGCTCGCGACCCGCGATCTCGGCTCGTGGAACATGCTCCGCGTCATCGTGCGCGAGGGCCTGGTCGGACTCCTCAACGGCGTTGCCTTCGCCGCGATCACCGGCGGCGTGGCCGCGATCTGGTTCGGCAACCCGGGGCTCGGCGTCGTGATCGGCCTGGCGATGGTCTTCACCCTGGTCGCGGCCGCCATGGGCGGCATCCTCATCCCCCTCGCGCTCGACCGGTCCGGAGCCGATCCGGCCGTCTCGTCCGGCCCGTTCGTCACCACTATCACCGACGTGGTCGGCTTCTTCGCTTTCTTGGGCATCGCGACTTTGTGGTTCCACCTGGGATGACAAGGGATTGGTTCCATGCGGTTTTGCGCGGTGATGATCGGTGCCGTGAAGCCGATGTTAACCAGGTTCGCGGCATGGCTCGGACGACGTCGTTGCGTAACGAGTATCTGATGCCCGCCCTGACTCGTCCCCGCCCCTCCCGGACCCGTCTCGCGCCGTGGGGACTGATCGCAGCAGCCGCCCTCGCCCTCGCCTCCTGCTCCAAGCCGACCTACTACCCCGAGAAGAGCGACGCCAAGCCTCATCCGGCGGTCGCTCGGGCCCACGATCTGCCCGTGCACGGCATCGACGTGTCGAAATGGCAGGGTAAGATCGACTGGGCGGCCGCGCGCCAGGCCGGCACCCGCTTCGCTTTCATCAAGGCGACCGAAGGCGGCGACCACGTCGACGAGCGCTTCCTGGAGAACTGGTACGGCGCCAAGCAGGCCGGCATCCCCCGCGGGGCCTACCACTTCGTCTACTGGTGCCGCCCCGCCCATGAGCAGGCCGATTGGTTCAAGCGCAACGTTCCGAACGACCCAGAGGCGCTGCCGCCCGTCCTCGACCTCGAATGGAACGGTCATTCCAAGACCTGCCCCAAGACCCTGCCGCGGGCCCAGGCGCTGGAGAAGATCCGCGTCATGCTGCGGGAAATGGAGGCGCATACCGGCAAGCGCCCGATCATCTATACCGACATCACCTTCCACAAGGACGTGCTCACGGGAGAGCTCAACGACTACGCCTACTGGCTGCGCAGCGTCGCGGCCGAGCCCGAGGAGCGCTACGAGAACCGGCGCTGGATGATGTGGCAGTGGACCACGACGGGCCGCGTACCCGGCATCCGCGGCGACGTTGACCGCAACGCCTTTTACGGCAGCCAGGATGATTGGCGCCGCTTCATGGCCTCCGACTGCGACCCGCGTGACTACCGCCGCCTCGCGGCGCAGGGCCTGTGCAACGGGAAGTAGAACTGCGCGGCGGCTACGGCGTCGGCGTGAAAGGCGTCGTGAAGCCGCTCTTGGCCAGCACGGCCTGGCCTTCTGGGGAGAGCACGAGAAGGACGAAGCGGTAGGCGGCCGGGCTCGCGTCCTTGAGCACGGTCAGGCCGTAATCCGCCCCGACGGCGAGCTTCGGGGGCAGTTCCACCACCTGCGCGCCTTCGAGCTCGGCCACGGCGGCGCGGGCGTTCGTGCAATAGGTCAGGAAGAGGTCCGCGGCGCCTTGCTCGATGAGCTGGGCGTAGATGCTCCGGTCGCTCGGCGGTGACGGGGCTTCGCGGTTGCCGGTGAGGCGGAGCGCCTTCGCGTTCAAGGTGGCGAAGCTTCCGGGCAGGGCGGCCTCGATGCGGCGGAACACCTCCACCGCGTAGTCACCGGAGGGATCGGCTCCCGGGGTCGAGGTTCCGAGCTTGATCTGAGGGTCGAGCATGCGCCGCACGACCGAGGACGTGTCGACGCCGAGCCCTGGCCGGGCCAGGGCGCACATGCGGTTGCGCGCGAAAAGAACCACGGACCCGCTGCGGCCGGCCTGAGCCAGGGCGATCGGATGGTCCATGTTGGCCGAGGCGAATACCTCGCCGCGTTCGCCTCCGACGAGCGCATCCCGCAGAAGGCCCGAGGCGCCGAACCGGGTCTCGACCCGGGTGCCGTCCCGCGCCTCGAACAGGCGGCCCATCTCCGTCATGGCCGCACGGAGACTGCCGGCGGCATGAAGCTGGATCGGGTCCGCAGCCCAGGCCGTTGACGACATCAGCGTCAGGCTCGCGACCGCCAGCGCGACGCGCCGACCTGACGAAACCGCGCGCCGCCTTCGTCCCGACACCGTGCTCAACACGCGTACACTCACCCGACAGGCCGCCCATCGAGCCGGCGGTGCGCCGGCCCGCGGAGCTTATGGCGGGGAAGATGTTCGAAAGTTGTCGAAAAGGCCAGGAGATTCAGCCCTCGCCGCCTGCGCGACCGATGGTAGCGCGCAAGAAGGCGAAGCCGAGGGCGGAGAGGAAGGCAGCTTGTTCCTTGTTGGCCGCCCCGTGCCCGCCGTCGTCGGGCTCGTAAAACAGCACGCGCTGCTTCAGGGCTTCGAGCTTCCCCGCCATCTTGCGGGCATGGGCGGGGTGGACGCGGTCGTCCCGTCGCGAAGTCACGAGGAGCACCGGCGGGTAGTCTCGCCCGGCTTCCAGGGCATGGTAAGCGGAGAAGCCCTCCATGAAAGCCCAGTCCTCGGGCTCGTCCGGGTCGCCGTATTCGGCCACCCAGCTCGCGCCGGCGAGGAGCTTGGTGAAGCGCCGCATGTCGAGAAGCGGCACCGTGCACCAGATCGCGCCGAATCGCTCCGGGTAGCGGGCCAGCATGTTGCCGACGAGCAGGCCGCCGTTCGAGCCGCCATAGGCCGCGAGCTGCGCGGGCGTCGTCACGCCACGGTCGACGAGATCCTGGGCGATCGCCGCGAAATCGTCGTGCGAGAGGCGCTTGCCCTGCCGCATCCCCGCCTTGTGCCAAGCTGCTCCGAACTCGCCGCCGCCGCGGATGTTGGCAACAACCCAGATCCCGCCCCGCTCCAGCCAAACCTTGCCGATGCCGCCGAGATAGCCAGGCGTCAGCGAGACAGAGAAGCCGCCATAGCCATAGAGCACGGCGGGCCGCGGGCCGTCCCGGTCCGCCGGCCCGATCTCGAAGTAGGGGATGCGCTCGCCGTCGACCGAGACCGCCTCGTGCCGGGTCACGGCGAGGCCGGCGGCGTCGAAGGCGGCTGGAGCCTCCTTCAGGGTCTCGATCGTCCCATCGGGCGCGATGAGGGCGAGCTTGGATGGCTCGAGATACCCCGTCACGGACACGAGCACGTCGTCTGTGCGGTCGAGTTCGCCCGCATCGAGCGCGTAGGCGCCGAGCGACGCCGCGCGCGGCAGGTCCGCGACGGGCTCGACGCGCCAGCCCTCGGCGCTTGGGGTCGCGAAAAGGATGCTGCTTTCGAGATTGTCGAGGACGGTCAGGACGAGGCGCGTCTTGCCCCACCAGAAATCCTCGAGCACGCGGCGCGGCCCCGGCTCGAACAGGATCGTGAAGTCGCGCTCGCCCGCGATGAAGGCGTCGAAGTCGGTCGCGAGCAGCGCGTCGGGCGCGTAGGTCGCCTCGCCCACGGTCCAGGGCGACTTAGGCTTCACCACGAGCCAAGGGCCTTGCCAAATGTAGGCGGCGTCGAGCGGCAGATCGAGCCTGACCCGTTCGCCGTCGGGCGTGCGGAGGTAACTCTCGCCCTCCTCGAAGGTGATTTGGCGGCGGTAGACTTCGCGCTCGCGGCCCGGCTCGCGATCGTAGGAGCCGGAGATGTAAACGTCGCCCGGCTCCCCTTCGAAGACGAGCGGCGCGTTGGCGAAGGGGGTGCCGCGCCGCCAGCGGCGCACCGTGCGCGGGTAGCCCGAAGACGTCGCGGCGTTCTCGCCGAGCGTGGTCGAGACGAGCAGCGTATCGGCGTCGATCCAGGCGAGCTGTCCCTTGGCTTCCGGCAGCGCGAAGCCGCCCTCGACGAAGCGCTTCTCGACCAGGTCGAACTCGCGGACAACGGTGGCGTCGGCACCGCCGCGGGAAAGCGTCACGAGCCCGAGCCGATGCTCGGGTTCCAGGGTGGAGCAGCCTTTCCAAACCCAGTCCTCCCCCTCGCCGCGGGCGAGCGCGTCGAGGTCGAGCACGGTCTCCCAATCCGGCTCGTCGCGACGGTATTCGTCGAGGCTCGTGCGGCGCCACAGGCCGCGCACATGCTCGGCATCCTGCCAGAAATTGTACACGTGCGGACCGCGGCGCGTGATGAACGGAATGTTCGTCGGCCGGGTGCTGATCTCGTAGATCGCCGCTTTATCCGCCTCGAAGGCGGGATCGCACAAAGCCGCCCGGGTCGCCTCGTTGCGGGCGCGAACGAAGGCGAGCGCCTCCTCGCTCTCGATCTCCTCGAGCCAGAGATAAGGATCGGGGCGTTCGGGCGCGGTGTCGTTCATGGCGTCCTCGTCGTGGCGGAGTTCGGCCGCGGGCCATATCCCATCGTCATCTGGGGCGCGAGGTCGCGAGCGGTCTCAAGGACAAAGGCCCGCAGGGTCCAAGTGCTTCCCCTCGGATGCCGCCGCGCTATAGGGAAGCTTCAGATATTCTCCGACGCCGCGCGACCAGCCACGAGGACGCTCCGATGATCCCGAACGCCGCCCGCGAGTTCAACTTCGACCTCGGCGACACCGCCGACGCGATCCGCTTCACGGTGCGCGACTTCGCCCAGAACGAGATCGCGCCCCGCGCCGAGGAGATCGACCGCACCAACCAGTTCCCCCGCGACCTCTGGGAGCCGATGGGCGATCTCGGCCTCCACGGCATCACGGTCGAGGAGGATTACGGCGGCACGGGCCTCGGCTACCTCGAGCACGTCGTTGCCATGGAGGAGGTCTCCCGCGCCTCCGCCTCGGTGGGGCTCTCATACGGGGCGCATTCGAACCTGTGCGTCAACCAGATCCGCCGCAACGGCAACGAGGCGCAGAAGCGCAAGTACCTGCCGAAGCTCATCTCGGGCGAGCATGTGGGAGCGCTCGCCATGTCGGAGCCGGGCTCGGGCTCCGACGTCGTCTCGATGCGCACCCGCGCGGACAAGAAGGGTGATCGCTACGTCCTCAATGGCAACAAGTTCTGGATCACCAACGGCCCCGAGGCCGAAACGCTCGTCGTCTATGCCAAGACCGATCCGGATGCGGGCCCGCGCGGCATCACCGCCTTCCTCATCGAGAAGGGCATGAAGGGCTTCTCCACGCACCAGAAGCTCGACAAGCTCGGCATGCGCGGCTCCGACACCTGCGAGCTCGTCTTCGAGGATTGCGAGGTGCCGGAGGAGAACGTGCTCGGCGAGGTGGGCAAGGGCGTGAACGTCCTGATGTCCGGCCTCGACTACGAGCGCGCGGTGCTGGCGGCCGGTCCCTTGGGGATCATGCAGGCCTGCCTCGACGTGGTGCTGCCTTACGTCCACGAGCGCAAGCAGTTCGGCCGCGCCATCGGCGAGTTCCAGCTCGTCCAGGGCAAGGTCGCCGACATGTACGTCGGGATGAACGCCGCCAAGGCCTACGTCTATGCCGTGGCGAAGGCCTGTGATCGCGGAGAGACGACTCGCGAGGACGCCGCGGGCGCGATTCTTTATGCCGCCGAGAAGGCGACGAAATGCGCCCTCGACGCGATCCAGCTGCTGGGCGGGAACGGCTACATCAACGATTACCCGACGGGGCGCCTGCTGCGCGACGCCAAGCTCTACGAGATCGGCGCCGGCACGAGCGAGATCCGGCGCATGCTGATCGGGCGCGAGCTGTTCGAGAAGACGGCGTGAGGCGTTGACAGCATTGCTGTCACTGTCAATCTTCGGTGCATGGCGACGCTGACGATCAGGAACCTGCCCGACGACGTGCGCGACAAGCTGCGCGTGCGGGCGGCGCGCAACGGCCGCAGCACCGAGGCCGAGGTGCGCTCGCTGATCGCCGAGGCGGTCGGCGCGGAGGTGAGCGCGCCTCGACCGAGCGTTGAGGAGCGGGTCAAGCGCCTTCAGGAAGCCTTCGCGCCATACCGGTCGCCAACTGGATCGTTGGTGGACGAGTTCGTCGCGGAGCGACGCATCGAGGGCTGGAAGGAGAGCCTCGAAACGCTTCAGGAGATGAACCAGGGCAAGGAGCGGGAAATCGGGCGGCCGAACCCGTGAGTCCGGTCGTGCTCGACGCCTCCGCCCTCCTCGCACTCATTTTGGGCGAGGCTGGAGCGGACGTGGTCGCGTCGCACCTTGAGGGAGCTGCAATATCGGCCGTGAACCTCGCCGAGGTCGGGGCGAAGATGGTGGATCGTGGTGCGACACTCGACTTCGTCCATCGCGAGATCGCGGCTGCCGAGGTCGTCGTTGTCCCCTTCGACACCGCGCAAGCCTTCGAGTCCGCTCGCTTGAGGCCTCTGACCCGAGACTACGGCCTCTCCCTCGGCGACCGTGCCTGCTTGGCGCTCGGGGCCACGATGAATCGCCTCGTGCTCATGACGGACCGTGACTGGACGCCTGTAGGCCTCCCCGTCGACATTCGCCTCATCCGCTAGGATTGCCCTCATGCTCACCCTCTGGGGCCGCCTCAACTCCATCAATGTCCAGAAGGCGGTTTTCGCCCTCGAGGAAATCGGCACCCCCTATCAGCGGATCGACGCCGGACGCGGCTTCGGCGTCAACGACACTCCCGAGTACGGGGCGATGAACCCGAACCGGCTCGTGCCGGTGCTCAAGGACGGCGACTTCGTGCTCTGGGAGTCGCACGCCATCGTGCGCTACCTCGCTGCCAAGCACCCGGCGAGCGGTCTCATGCCGGAGGACCTGCAAGTCCGCGCCGATGCCGACCGCTGGATGGATTGGATGCACACGGCCTTCAATCCGGCCTTCGGCGTGGCCTTCCACGGTCTCGTGCGCTCGCCCGGAAGCCAGAGGCAGGAGGCGATCCAGGACTCGCTTTCCAAGAGCGAGGAGATGGCGGCGATCCTCGATGCTCACTTGGCTGATCGCGCTTACGTGGCCGGTGAAGCCTTCAGCATGGGCGACATCCCCGTTGCCTGCGGCGCCCATCGCTGGTTCAACCTGCCGACAGAGAAGGCGCCGCGTCCTCACATGCAGCGCTGGTACGACGAGATCATGACCCGGCCGGCAGCGCGGCGCGTGCTGACGCTCCCGATTACCTGAGACCTTCCCGCCGGTCGCGCGTTCCTCTCGCGCATGTCCGGCGTACTCTCGATCGGCCTCTGGGCCGCCCTCGCGCTCCTCGGCATCTATGCGATGCAGTGGGGTGGCACCCGAGCCAGCAGCCTGCTCGGGTCGCTTCGCGCCCGGTTCGGCCTGCCGGCCACCGTCGGCGGCGTGTTCATGGGCTTGGCGACCGCCTGCCCCGAGATCTCCGTCAACGTCGCGAGCGTTGCCTTCGGCTGGCCCGATCTCGGTCTCGGGGCGGCCCTCGGCTCCAACGTGCCGGCCCTGCCGCTCGTGTTCCTGATCTCGTTCCTCGCTGCGCGCTCGAAACCGGCTGCGAAGGAGGGCGAGGCTCCGCATGTTCAGCCGGACGCAGTCCCCGTGCAGGTCATGCCCTACCTGCTCATCGTCCTGCTCCTCGCCGCATTGACGCTCCCGCCCTGGTGGTCGGGACTTCAGCCCGTCGACGGCGCGATCCTCGTCGCGGCTTTCGGACTCTATGCCTGGCACGCGCTGCGGCGCCAGACCCGCGGCGAGCGCAAGCCGATTCCGGACGGCGCGATCACCCACGCCCTGATCGGCCTGCCCGCCATCGCCGGCGGCGCGCTCGCCAGCGTCATCGCGGCGCGCCGGCTCACGGACGCCTTCGGCATCTCCGACCTGATCGGCGGCCTCTTCATCATCGGCCTTCTCTGCGCCCTGCCCGAATCCTTCGCGGCCTGGCGCCTGACGCGGGAGAACAAGACCACGACGGCCGTCTCGGGCGCGGTCGCGGACGGGGTCGTCTCCCTGACCCTGGCCCTCATCCCGCCGGCCCTCGTCGGCGCGGCTGTCGGCAACGTGGCGATCTACGGCCTGAACCTCGCCTCGCTCGTCGCGACGCTTGGACTCTACCTGCTTTTCAACCATCGTTTCCAGGGCCAGGATCTCGGCCCCGGGCGGGTCGCCGTCTATGTCGGCGCCTACGGCGTCTATCTCGCGGCGACGGTCGCGGTGCTGACCCGTTGACCGAGATCCGCCGCTGTTCGGCACAGGAAGCTTGGCAAGGCAGGGTTGGCACGGCGATCCGTGGCCCTTAGCTAACGAACCGATAGTTCATGGGATTGCCAAGCGGATGACCACGGCCCAGCAGCACGTCACTTCTCAGGTCGCGCCCGCCGCCGACCAGACCTTCGGCACGGAGGGAATCGCGCCGATGAGCCGGCCGAGCCTCGTGACGCGTTTCTTCATGCGCATCGTGGCCGGGGCCGAGCGCCTCAACCTGAAAGGTTCGAAGGTCGGCAACCCGCCCGTCTACGACAAGGCCACGTTCCCCTGGGTGGCGGAGATCGAGCGGGAATGGCCCCTCATCCGTGCCGAGCTCGACCGCGTGCTGGTGCGCCAGGCCGACCTTCCCGCCTTCCAGAACATCGCGACCGACGTGGCGACGATCACCAACGACGATCGCTGGAAGACCTTCCTGCTCTCCGCCTACGGCCTGACCTCGCAGGAGAACATCAAGCGCTGCCCCGAGACCTGGCGCATCGTGCAGAAGATCCCCGGCCTTAAGACCGCGATGTTCTCCATCTTCGAGCCGGGCAAGCACCTGCCGCCCCATCGCGGGCCTTACAACGGCGTGCTGCGCCTCCACCTCGGGCTGATCGTGCCGGAGCCGAAAGACAAGCTCGGCATCCGCGTCGACACACAGGTCTGCACCTGGACCGAGGGCGAAGCCCTCGTCTTCGACGATGCCTACGAGCACGAGGCCTGGAACCATACGGACCGCACCCGCGTCGTGCTGTTCGTGGACTTCGTGAAGCCGCTGCGCTTCCCGGCCAACGTCGTGAACTGGCTTCTCCTGAACCTTGCGGTCTTCACGCCCTTCATCCGCGAGGGGCTGGAGAACCATCAGGAATGGGAGAAGCGGTTCTACGCGGAGGCCGAGGCGCTGCGGAACCAGAAAGCTGCCTGACCCTCTTCTGCGGAGCCTCGCGATGACGCCGCTGCCCCCCGTTCGCGCCAACGGCGCCGAGATCCCCGCGCTCGGCCTCGGCACTTGGCGTCTCGAAGGCGAGGACTGCGCCCGCATCGTGGCGGGCGCGCTCGCGCAAGGCTACCGCCACGTCGACACCGCGGCGATGTACGGCAACGAGGAGGCTGTCGGCGAAGGTCTGCGAGCCTCCGGGCTCGCGCGCGACGAGGTCTTCGTCACCACCAAGGTCTGGTACGAGGACATCCGGCCCGGCGACCTCGAGCGCTCGGCTGAAGCGAGCCTGAAGCGCCTCGGGCTCGATCAGGTCGACCTGCTGCTGATCCACTGGCCCAACCCGGACGTGCCGGTGGCGGAGAGCGTACGGGCCCTCGCCGAAGCGGGAAGGCGCGGTCTCGCCCGACACGTCGGCGTCTCGAACTTCACGGCCGCGATGGTCGACGAAGCAGTGGCAGCGTCCAGCGAACCCCTCGTGGTCAACCAGTGCGAGTATCACCCCTACCTCGATCAGGCGAAGGTTCTCGCCGCCTGTCGCCGGCACGGCCTCGCCTTCACGTCCTACTCGCCCCTGGGGCGCGGCGACCTACTCGCGGACGCGACAGTCGGGGCCATCGCCGCGGCGCACGGGCGCTCCCCGGCGCAGGTCATCCTGCGGTGGCACGTGCAGCAGGCCGGCGTCGTCGCGATCCCGAAATCAGGCAACCTGGAGCGGATCGGCCAGAACTTGGCGATCGGCGACTTCGCGCTGACAGACGCCGAGATGCAGCGCATGCATGCTCTCGCGCGACCGGAGGGACGTCTAGTCTCGCCCTCTTTCGCGCCGGCCTGGGATGAGGCGGCGTAGGACGGGACGTCTACCCTTCGCTCCTTGAGGGAGGAGGTGCCCTCGCGCCAGCGAGGGCGGATGAGGGGGTGCTTGGCGTAGGCTCGGGTGTCGGCGAGCCCCCCTCACCCCCGCGCTGACGCGCTTGCTCGCATGGAACGCATGTTCCGCGCGAGCCCTCTCCCCGCAAGCGGGGCGAGGGGGAACGCGCACCATCGCTTTCTGATCACACGAACAGAGCCGAGACCCGGCCGTCATCACCTCTCCCCGCGGTGCGAGGGTGAGGGGGAGCAGGGCATAAGCCCGAACGGCTCAACACACCCCCATGTCGTTCGCGGGCTCGACCCGCGAACCTCGGCGCGAAGCCTTGCCCGCCTCTCAACCGAGATGGCCGGGTCAAGCCCGGCCATGACATACCAGCGGCCAGGACAATCCGGCGGCAATGGCGCACCGTCCGCCATGACAAACCACCCCCGGCCCGCTAGTCAGGACGTCCCCGCAACGCACCCGCGACGTTTATGCCCCTCTCCTCCGTCCACCTCGAGGCACTGCGCCTCGTCTCCACCGCGACGCTCACCACGGCGCTGCTCAAGAAGGGGCTGCGCCGGACCTGGATGAACGGGCCGATGCCGCTGTTCAACGCCGACGCGCGTGTCGTCGGTCCGGCCTTCACGCTCCGCTTCGTGCCGGCCCGCGAGGATCTCGCGACGCCCGAATCCTGGTCGAGCCCGCGCTCAACCCGGGCCGCCATCGAGGAGATGCCGGAGGGCTGCGTCGCGGTCGTTGACGCTATGGGCGTGGCGGATGCGGGCATCTTCGGCGACATCCTCACCGCGCGCATGCGCAAGCGCGGCGTCGCGGCCCTCGTCACCGATGGCGTGGTGCGCGACGGAGCGGGCGTGTCCGAAGCGGGCCTGCCGGTCTGGTGTTCCGGTGTCGCGGCCCCGGCCTCCGTCGCGGGTCTCACCTTCGTCGGTTGGCAGGAGCCCATCGGCTGCGGTGGGGTGGCGATCTTTCCCGACGACGTGATCGTCGCCGACGGTGACGGCGCCGTCGTGATCCCGCAGGCCCTCGTCGCCGACGTGGTGCAAGCGGCCGTGGAGCAGGAGCAGCTCGAAGCTTGGATCATGCGCGAAATCGAGAAGGGCGTGCCGCTGCCGGGGCTCTACCCGCCCAACGCCGAGACCAAGGCGCGTTTCGAGGCCGAGACGCGCCAGGCTTGACGCGATGGCGCCGGCGGAGAGGATCAGGCCCATGAACGCCACCCTTTCGCTCGCCGTCGCGATCTTCCTTGCAACGCTTGGCTCAGGCCGCGCCGAAACCGTCCAATCCACGGCCGTGGAGGCCGCTGATCGCTCGGCCATCGTCGCCTGCCTGCGCGACAGCGCCCAGACGCCGCGGGCCTGCATCGGCTCGATCGCCGTCGCCTGCGCCCGCGGCAGCACCGAGCGCCGGGGGAGCCCGGTCGCGTGCAGCCGGCGCGAGGCCGGGGTCTGGCGCGAACGGCTCGACTTGGCCGTCCGGGTGTTCGGGGAGAGGCTCGAGAGCGGGCAGAAGGGCCGGTTCGCCGCCCTGCAGCAGAGCTGGGAAGGCTACGCCGCCCAGAAATGCGCGTTCCTGAGCGGCCTGCAGCCCGAGGCTCAGGGGCTGACAGTTCAGGCCGCCTGCGAGCTCCAGGAAGCGGCGACGCGGGCTATCGAAGTCGAGCGGATGCTGCGGCGGCAGACGGCTCCGGCCAGTCCGCGCCCGCGGATCGAGCGCTGAGCCGCCCGGTCCCGTGTTCTACTATGCGTCCAAGGTCGCGTGGTTCTTCGCCACGCCGTCCAATCTCCTGCCGTCCTTGATCCTGCTCGGGGCTCTGTTGAGCCGCACGCGCCGCCTCGCGCGGTTCGGGCGCGGTCTCGTGCTCGCGGGAGCGATGCTGATCGTCGTGGCCGGACTCTCGCCCCTCGCGAACTGGGTGATGCTGCCGCTCGAGAACCGCTTCCCTGCCGTCCAGGAGGACGGCCAGCCGGTCGCCGGCATCGTTGTCCTCGGCGGCGCGTTGCTCGCGGAAGAGTCGATCGCGCGCGCGCAGCTGGCCCTGAACGACGCGGGCGAGCGGCTCACGGCCATGGCGGATCTCGCCCGGCGCTATCCGCAAGCGAAGCTCGTCTTCACGGGCGGCGGCGGCACGGTCTTCGCAGAGGAGGTGTCGGAAGCCGAGGGCCTGCGGCGCTTCGCCGGTACCCTGGGCCTCCCGGCCGACCGGATCATCTTCGAGGACCGATCGCTCACCACGGCCGAAAACGCCCGCTTCACCCGCGCGCTCGTTGAGCCGAAGCAGGGCGAGCGCTGGCTCCTCGTCACCTCCGCCTGGCACATGCCGCGTGCCGTCGGCTGCTTCCGGCAGGCAGGCTTTCCCGTGACGGCCTATCCCGTCGATTTCCGCACCCGCGGCTCGGATGATGCCTGGAAGACCTTCGGCTTCGTCTCGGAGGGTTTGCGGCGGCTCGATCTCGGAACGAAGGAGTGGGCAGGCCTTCTCTTCTACCGCCTCACGAACCGCACCGACGCGCTCTTCCCGGCGCCGGATCCTCAGGTCTCCTCGCGCGGGACCGACAAGCGATAGACGCCGCGAAAATCGTCGGGGTCGACGAGCCGCCCCTTGCGCAGGATCGCGACCCGACCTTCCTTCATCAGGCGCACGGCGACTTTCCGGACAGGTTGCATGAGCGGGCCCCAGCCGTCGGGATGATCGCCACCGAGCGCGCGCGCCACTTCGGACGGACACACCGTCTTGCCGTCCCCGCGCGCCTCGACGAGACGCAGGACGGTTTCCTCGATCAGCTCAGGACTTGGCTGAGACGGTTTCGGCATGGACGTCCTCGGACTGGGCTTCGTCGACCAGGATGTGCCTGGCGCTCGACGCGAACTGACGTCGCCACATGACGAAGAGAACGCCCGCCGTGGTCGCCAGGAACAGGTACGCGCTGACGAACCAGCCGAGATAGGCCAGCGCGAAGAAGAAGGCCCGCTGGCCCCGGTTGAAGTGGCCGCCGGCGACGGTGTTCATCGCCGCGGCCCGGTCAGCGGCCCGGAAAGCCTCCGGGTTGTGCGTTCCGACCGGCACCGCCCCGACCAGGATCGCCGCGTAGTTGAAGAGGCGGTACGCCCAGGCGAACTTGAAGAAAGCGTAGATGAAGATGATCACGAGGCCGATCACCTTCAGCTCCCAGGCACCCTTCGTCGTCGCGAGCCCGAGCGGCAGGTCCGCGAAGAGGTCGAGGATCTCGTTCGTGGAGCGCAGGAGCGCCAGCGAGCCGCCGAGCGCCAGGAGCGAGGTGGAGGCGAAGAAGGCCGTGCCGTTCTGCAGCGAGGCCATGATCGTGGTGTCGACGATCCGGTTCTCGCGCAGGATCATCTGCCGCATCCAGGTCCGGCGCTGGGCGTCCATCAGGCGGTTGAGGCTGCGCCCCGTCGCGGCCAGGCGCTCGACGCCGAAGCTGTAGCCGAACCAGGCGGCGAGGAAGAAGGCGAGCGCAGCGAGATCGAGCCCCGAAAAATCCTGCATCGTCGCGCGCGTTGACCGCGCTCCCTCCATTGGCCCATCGTCAGGGCCGACCCGACGGAGCCCACCATGCCCCAGACGATCACCCGCGGCTACAAGGCCCTGATGGCGGAGGCCAACGCCAAGGTCGAGTCCGTTCCCGCTGCGGAGGCCCTTGCCCTGCACGGGCGCGACGATGTGGTCTTCGTCGACCTGCGGGACCCGCGCGAGCTGGATCGGGAGGGCCGGCTGCCCGGGGCCGTGCACTGCCCACGCGGCATGCTCGAGTTCTGGATCGATCCCGAGAGCCCCTATCACAAGCCGGTCTTCGCGCAGGACAAGCGCTTCGTCTTCGTTTGTGCCGGAGGCTGGCGCTCGGCGCTCGCGGCCGCGACGGCACAGGACATGGGGTTGAAGCCGGTCGCGAATGTCAGCGACGGCTTCTCCGGCTGGAAAGCTGCCGGCGGGCCGGTCGAGGTGGGCGACAAGCCGAAGCCCTGACGGGCTCTCAGACCGTTGGCAGCACGCGGAAGGTACCCGGCGTCACCGGTTCGCCCTCGCCCGCCCCCTCCGCAACCTCGACGCCAGTCACCTGTGAACCGGCCGGCCCTTGCCGGCAGACCTTGATCATGATCTCGACCATTGCCGGCGCGCCCGAGAACACAGCCTCGACGGAGCCGTCGCGGCGGTTGCGCACCCAGCCATCGACACCGTGCAGCTCCGCCTGGTGATGCGTCCAGGCCCGAAAGCCGACGCCCTGGACGCGGCCGCTGACGATGACGCGGACCGTTCGCCGCTCGCTCATGGATCCCATCTCCAGGCTTTCGCCCGCGCCTGTGCCGCGAGCGGGGAGGCGCGGGTCGCTCGCACGCCGGGAACGGGACCATCGGGGGCGGGAGCCGCGCGGCGCGGGCCCGCCTCGTGCTGCCACCCGGCCAGCTCCGTAAGGTAGGCGGCCGGCAAGCCGATCTCCTGCCCCGCGGCGAGGACGCCTTCGAGGTAGCCGGGCCGCGGCGTGCCCGGAGCGCTGTCACGGGCAAGGTACGCCACGGCGCGGCGTGGACCGCCCGACGCGATCACCGACACCACGGCCTTGCGGTAAAGCCCCGTCCCGGTGCTCTCGTAGCGGTCGAGGGCGGGCATGTCGGCCACCGCGATGTCCCACAGAAGACCCCAGGCGGTTCGGCGCGGGTCGCGCTCGACGCTCGCGTAGCCCGCCGTCGTGATCACGAAGCGGTGCCGCGGCAGGCGGGCCGGACCGAGAGGCCGCGAGGCAGGGCAGCGCCGCGCCATGGCCGCCTGATCCATGTTGGAGCCATAAGCGAAGACGAGAGGCATCAGGGGCTGGCGTCGAGGGCGGCGAGCCGGCGCTCCTCGTCGGTGATGTAGTCGCGAATGACGGGAACCGCGTCGCGCGTCTCGGCGAGCAGCAGCTGGAACACCATGTTGGAGCCATTGAGGAAGCCGAGCTCCACCGCCGCAAGGTAGAACTCCCACATGCGGGCGAAGCGCTCGCCCATCTGCGTCACCACCTCGCCGCGGCGCGCCTCGAAGCGCTCGCGCCAAGCCTTGATCGTCCAGTAGTAGTGCAGACGCAGGATCTCGCAGTCGGCGACCCAGAGCCCGGTGCGCTCCGTTGCGGCGAACACCTCGGAGAGTGCCGGCACGTAGCCGCCGGGGAAAATGTACTTGCGGATGAACGGCGCCGTGGAGCCCGGCGGCGACATTCGCCCGATGGCGTGGATCATGGCGAATCCGCCCGGCGCCAGGAGCCGCTTCACGGCCGAGAAGTACTCGTCGAAATGGGCAACGCCCACATGCTCCATCATGCCGACCGACACGACCCGGTCGAAGCGGCCGTCGAGCGCGCGATAGTCTTTCTCGACGAGGGTGACGCGCTCGGCGACGCCCGCCTCCGCTGCCCGGCGGCGCGACTCAGCGAGCTGCTCGGGCGAGACGTTGATCGCCGTCACCCGCGCCCCGCAGACTTGGGCGAGGTAGATCGCGAGCCCACCCCAGCCGGAGCCGATCTCGGCGACGCTCATGCCCGGCTCGAGCTTCAGCTTGGCCGCGATGTGCCGGAACTTGGCCTTCTGGGCGTCCTCGAGCGACTGCTCGGGGCTCTCGAAGTAGGCGCAGGAGTAGGCCATGCTCTCGTCGAGCCAGAGCCGGTAGAACGACGCCGGATGGTCGTAGTGACTCGACGCGTTGGCGGCAGCCTTACCCTGCGGGTTGGCCTGATGAACGCCGCGCAGCGCCTTCCAGCCGCGGCGGAGCGCCTTCTGCAAAGGGTGGCTCGCGAGCCCGGAACGGTTGACCGAGAACAGGTGGAGGAGGTCGAAGACCCCTCCCCGCTCGAAGACGATCCGCCCATCCATGTAGGCCTCGGCCGCCTTCAGCTCCGGGTTGAGAAAGATCTCGCGCTCGACCGCCGCGTCCGTGAAGCGGATCGCTACCGCAGGACCATTCTCGCCCGAGCCGAAGCTGCGCGACGAGCCGTCGTGATCGGTCACGGTCAGGCGGCCGTTGCGGACGAAGCGGGCAAGGAGATGCGGGAGCAGCTTCATGTCGAGCGATCCTTGCGCCGTCCTCAGGCGAATTCGAGGATGACGGCGTCTACCGCAAGGCTGTCGCCTTCCTTGGCCGACACGGTGGAGATGGTGGCGTCGCGCTCGGCGCGCAGCACGTTCTCCATCTTCATGGCTTCCACGATGGCGAGGGGCTCGCCGGCCTTCACCTCCTGGCCGGCCTGGACCATCACCGCTTTGACAAGGCCCGGCATGGGGCAGAGCAGCTGCTTGCCGGTGTCGGCTTGGCGCTTCTCGGGCATGAGCGCGGCGAGCTCGGCCTCGCGGCCCGTGTAGACCCGGGCCTGGCTGCTCGCGCCGGCATGGCTGAGGGATAAGCCGTTCAGGAGAGGCCGCACCTGCATCGCGAGCTGCGCTCCGCCGATTGTTCCGGACCAGACCGGCTCGCCCGGCCGCCACGCGCTCTCGACCGGCCAAGCCTCGCCACCCGCGAAGCGGATCGCGACACCGCCGTCCAGGCTCCCCGCGATGTCCTCGACCGTGACCTCGTGGCGCTCGTTCCCGAGCAGCACGACCCGCTCACGGGCGAAGCGCACGGCAGACGCCCCGCGCATCTGACCCGCGATGGCGCGCTTGCGCTCGTTCTGGAGGTGATCGATCCAGGCCGCGACCGCGGCCATGCGCAGGCCGACGTCCCCCGCTGGCGCCGGCGCCTTGAAGCCCTCGGGGAACTCCTCGGCGATGAACCCCGTCGAGAGCCGGCCCTCGATCCAGCGCGGATGCGCCATGAGGCTCGACAGGAATGGGATGTTGTGCCGGATGCCCTCGATCGCGAAGGCATCGAGGGCCTGGCCCTGAGCGCGAATGGCCTCGTCGCGCGTCGGCGCGTGCGTGACGAGCTTGGCGATCATCGGGTCGTAGTAGATCGAGATCTCGCCGCCCTCGAACACGCCCGTGTCGTTGCGGATCGTCGCCCCGCCGCGCTCACCTTCCGTGGGTGGGCGATAGGTGACGAGGCGCCCCGTCGAGGGCAGGAAGTTGCGGGTGGGATCCTCGGCGTAGACGCGGCTCTCCACCGCCCAACCTTGAAGCTGCACGTCGTCTTGGCTGAGCCGCAAGCGCTCGCCCGCCGCAACGCGGATCATCTCCTCGACGAGGTCGATGCCGGTGATCATCTCCGTCACCGGGTGCTCGACCTGCAGGCGTGTGTTCATCTCCAGGAAGTAGAAGGAGCGGTCCTGGCCCGCCACGAACTCCACCGTGCCGGCGGAATCGTAGTTCACGGCACGCGCCAGCGCGACCGCCTGCTCGCCCATGAGGCGGCGCGTTGCCTCGTCGAGCAGGGGCGACGGCGCCTCCTCGACGACCTTCTGGTTGCGACGCTGGATCGAGCACTCGCGCTCGCCCAAGTAGATGACGTTGCCGTGCTTGTCGCCGAGCACCTGGATCTCGATGTGGCGCGGGTCGGTGATGAACTTTTCCACGAAGACGCGGTCGTCGCCGAAGGACGACGCAGCCTCGGACTTGGCCCGGGCGAAGCCCTCCGCGACCTCTCCGGCCGAATGGGCGATGCGCATGCCCTTGCCGCCGCCGCCGGCCGAGGCCTTGATCATGACGGGGTAGCCGATGCCGTTCGCGATCTCGACGGCGTGCTCGGGAGACTCGATGATCCCGAGATAGCCGGGCACGGTCGACACTCGTGCCGCGGCCGCGGCCTTCTTCGACTCGATCTTGTCGCCCATGGCGGCGATGGCCGCAGGGTTGGGGCCGATGAACACGATCCCGGCCGCTTCTAGCGCCTTCGGAAACGCCTCGCGCTCGGAGAGGAAGCCGTAGCCTGGATGCACGGCCTCGGCGCCCGTCTGTCGGCAGGCCTCAACGATCTTGTCGATGACGAGATAGCTCTCGGCGGCCGGCGCGGGCCCGAGATGGACGGCCTCGTCGGCCATCTCGACGTGGAGCGCGTCCCGATCCGCGTCCGAGAACACGGCCACCGTCTTGATGCCGAGCCGCCGCGCCGTCTTGATGACACGGCAGGCGATCTCGCCCCGGTTCGCGATCAGGATCTTGGAGAACATGGCCCCTCGGACACGCGGCAGCACGGAACGGCGGCCCCGCGCTTCACGCGGCGGCCTCCGCTCCCCTACTGCACGCGTCCGCTCAGGGGAAGCGTGAGCTGCACTCGGGAAAGGGGCCGCCTCAAGCGGCGAGGGCGGCGAGGCCCGTGCGGTCGCCCGCTATCGGGCGCTGGCTGACCGAGAGAACGAAACCGAGCAGGGCCTCGTCCACCTGCTGCGCTTCCTTGACCGTCTCGAAGGCCACGCGCCGGGCGGTCTCGGTCGGGCCGACGCCGCAGCTAAGCGAGGTCGCGAGCCAGCGGGCAGCGTCCGCATCGACGTAGCCGGTCCGTCCCTCCGTCCAGACCACGTAATCGACGACCGCCGCGACGACGTAATCCTGGAACGCGGGGTCGGTCGGAACGGCGCGGTCGAGCGCGATCAAGGTGTCGGCTTCCTCGCGGCAGGTCAGGCCATCGGCGAGAAGATCACGACGAAGGACGTTCGTGTCGTCGAGCGTCAGCATCCGGTTGTCGAGAACCGCATCCACGAAAGTGCGAAGTGTTGTCTTAATCATCGTCTGTCGCCTCCCCGGCTTTTGCTTGGTGCCGGTTGTGTCCCTGTCTGGCGTTGACGATGCGCTCACCTGCGTCTCGCGTGAGTTAATGGCGAGGTCTGAATCTCCGTTCAGGTTAAGCGGAGTTCGACGGATTTGGTTGCGCAAACGTTGTCCTCGCGGCCCTCGTGCCCTGACTGGATTGCAAGAAGATCGTAGCCAATCGCCGCAGCAATATGCGTTTCGACAAACGAACTTTGCCGCCCTTCGCCCTGCGAGCGCTCGCCCCATCTGTGGGATCACAGCAGCGCTTCGCGCAGGAGGGCACCATGGCTCACGGCATCCATCACGTCACGGCGATCGCGGGCGACGCCCGCCGCAACCTCGACTTCTACACCCGGATCCTCGGGCTCCGGCTCGTGAAGAAGACCGTCAACTTCGACGATCCGGGCACCTATCATCTCTACTTCGGGGACGAGACCGGGCAGCCCGGGACGATTCTCACCTTCTTCCCATGGGAGCACGTCGCGCCCGGACGCCGCGGCGTCGGCTTCACGCACGAGACCGCCTTCCGCGTGCCGGAGAGCGCTCTCGGGACCTGGACCCAGCGCTTCGTGGAGAAGGGCGTGCCGCACGAGACCCTCGAACGGCGGTTCGGCCAGTCGGTCCTGCCGTTCAAGGATCCGGACGGCATGAGCCTCGCCCTCGTCGGGGTGCCGGACGCCGCCGGCGAGCCGGCCTGGGCCAGCGACGGCATCGAGGCGGATGCCGCGATCCGCGGCTTCCATGGGGTGACGCTGCTTCTGGAGAAGGCCGGGCCCACCGCGGCCATCCTGACCGACGTGCTCGGCTTCAAGGCGGCTGGGCAGGACGGCGGCGTGCATCGCTTCAGCGGCGACGCCACGATCGGTGGCCATGTCGACATCCGCGAGGCCGGCGGCTTTCTGCCCGGACGATCCGGCGGCGGCTCGGTGCATCACGTCGCGTTCCGGGCCTCCGACGACGCCGCGCAGGCCGAGATGGTGCGCAAGCTTCGCGACGAGCACGGCATCCGCGCCACGGAGCAGCTCGATCGCAACTACTTCCGCTCGGTCTATTTCCGCGAGCCGGGCGGGATCCTGTTCGAGATCGCTACCGACGATCCGGGCTTCACGGCCGACGAGACGGCCGCGTCGCTCGGCGAGACCCTGAAGCTGCCGCCGTTCCTCGAGTCGCGGCGGCAGGAGATCGAGGACCGCCTGCCGGCCCTCGCCTGACCTTAACGCGGCCTCGGCCCATCCCAGCCGGGGCCTTTTTTTGCGTCGCGCTTTTGATGACAACCTTGGCCCCGCGCCGGGCCAGTCAGGTTCTGGCCGATCAGGACGCCGCGGCAGTCGAACGGCGCGCTTCTTCGAGAAGGCTGTGCACGTCCCGGACGACGTCGGGCTCTGCCCGACGCCAAGCTTCGAAAGCGCGACGCGCTTCGGCGAGGTGCGCCTCGATGGTGGCGGGGGTGATTTCCATGCCGAACGCCTCGAAGCCGGGCGGGATGGGGCGGCCGAGCACGCGGTTGACCAAGACCGACCCCACGACAGAGCGGTAGTGGGAGGTTTCCTGGAAGTAGCGGGGACGCTCGACGGAGACTCCGGGGCGCAGCGCCTCCGTGGTGATCGGCCCGGCCACGTCGAAATCGAACAGGCGCACGGGCCGGCCGGTCTCGCGCGAGACGCGGGCTGCGATCGCCGCGAGCCGGCGCTTCCACGCCTCGTAATCCGCCCAACGGCCGAGTTGCTCAGTCGCTTCGAGGCGCCAGACGTAGCGCGGGTTGATGGCGAGATCGACCGCGACTCCGGCCGCCACGAAGCGGCGCAGCGCCGCCTCGAAGGCGGCATCGGCCGCGTCCGCGTCGAGACCCATCCCAGGCGGCGTGGCGGCGAAGCCGCGGAACTCGCTGCGGAAGGCGCCGGCCCAGTCGAGCGCCCTGCCCTCACCCCAGGCGGTGACCCGGCTCCAGCCCCGCAGGGTAGCGTCGGTGTTGATCCGGCGCGGGATGCGACGCGCGACGCGCCACGCAGCCGTGAGCGCCTTCGTGCTCAGCGTCGCCCGAACCCAGGCCGCCGCGACCCCTCCGCCGGCGAAGGGCGATAGGGCGTAGTCGGTTTGCGGGTTCATGTCCGCGGCGTAGAGCTCATGATCGAGCGCCCAGATCAGGCGCTTGGGCGCGGCATGCCGAACGGCGTAGTCGGCGACGGCCACATTCTCGCGCATCGTGCCGTTGAGGAGGCCGGCGTTGTAGAGCCCGAGGTCGCGCAGGCTCGGCTCCTCGGGGTCGATGCCGACCGCCACGCGGGATGAGCCGAGGACGAGCGCCCCGCCCTTCTCCAATCGCGCGATCTCGATCGCCTTCAAGGAGCGATCAGCCCCGAAGCTCATCCGCTCAGTCTTCGGGAACATGCGGGAGGGCAGGAGACGCGTCCCGAACAGGCCATAAGGATCGACCGCGAGGGTCAACCCGGCGCACGCGGCGAGCATGACGGCCAGGGCGGCGAAGAACGCTCGGACGAAGCGCGGGAACGAGGCAGGTATCGCGGACGTCATGCGAGGTCGACGCATTTACCTTGCGACCACGACCGCGCGGACCCGTCAAGCGGCCTGTGAACACCGCCCGGCAAGCTGCTGATCATGGAAGGTTTCGCAAGCGATATGGCGCGGGCGACGGGGCTCGAACCCGCGACCTCCGGCGTGACAGGCCGGCACTCTAACCGACTGAGCTACGCCCGCGCATGGGCCGCTGTCGAAGCGGCGTGGGCGGCGATGTACGGTGGCGGCCCTGCCCTGTCAAGCGACGCCGCTCCAGCATCCTCGAAGCCGGAAGACTGCGTCGTGAGCCTACGACATCACTCGGTGGAGCCGACAGTCAGTCTGGCGGGGCTGGTGGGCGGTGACGGGCTCGAACCGCCGACATCTTCGGTGTAAACGAAGCGCTCTACCGACTGAGCTAACCGCCCGCCCGCCTCAGATAAAAAGCAAAGGCCGATGACGCAAGCGCGTCAGCGGCCCTGATGGCCATCAATGCTGAACCACGCCGCTCCGCTGTTGCAGGAAGCCGGCCGCGCGAGCGCGTTACTTGCCGTTGACGGCATCCTTCAGGCCCGCGCCGGCCTTGAACTTGGGGGCCTTGCTCGCCGGCACCGCCACCTTCTCGCCCGTGCGGGGGTTGCGCGCTTCGCCAGCGGCCCGATCGGCGACGGTGAAGGTGCCGAAACCTACGATCTTTACCTCCTCGCCACTCTTGAGCGCGCCGGTGATGACGTCGATCGCGGCATCGAGAGCGTCGCTGGCCTGACCGCGGCTCAAGCCCGTCTTCTCGGCAACGGCGCTGACGAGTTCGCCCTTGTTCATCGCGTTGTCCTCCTCAGGATTGGCGGTCCGAGGGACGGACCGCCTTGTTCGGGGCGTGATGCTGTGGCCGAAGACGGCGAAGGTGACAAGCCCCGGCCACGCTTCGATATGATCCCTGCTGGCGGGGTTTCCCATACGAAAACCCCGGGGATCGCTCCCCGGGGTCAATGATGAAAAGTCTGTCCGTCGCTTAGTGCGCGACGAGGCCGGAGGCGTCCTCCTCGGCGGCCGGCACGGGCTTCACCGTCGGGGCAGGCTCCTCCCAAGCGATGGGCTGGGGCATGCGCACGAGGGCGTGCTCGAGCACCTGATCCATGCGGGAGACCGGCACGATCTCCAGCCCGTTTTTCACGGAAGCCGGAATCTCGGCCAGATCCTTCGCGTTCTCCTCCGGGATCATCACCTTCTTGATGCCGCCCCGCAGCGCCGCGAGGAGCTTCTCCTTGAGGCCGCCGATGGGTAGCACACGGCCCCGCAGGGTCACCTCGCCCGTCATGGCCACGTCGCGGCGCACCGGGATGCCGGTGATGACCGAGACGATGGCCGTTGCCATCGCGATGCCAGCCGACGGCCCGTCCTTCGGGGTCGCCCCCTCCGGCACGTGGACGTGGATGTCCCGGCGCTCGAACATCGGCGGCTCGACGCCGAAGTCGATGCAGCGCGAGCGGACGTAGGACGCTGCTGCGGAGATCGACTCCTTCATGACGTCGCGCAGGTTGCCCGTCACCGTCATCTTGCCCTTACCGGGCATCATGACGCCCTCGATCGTGAGCAACTCGCCCCCGACCTCGGTCCAGGCCAGGCCCGTGACCGCGCCTACCATGTCCTCCGTCTCGGCCTCGCCGTAGCGGAACTTCGGCGCGCCCAGGAAGTCGGGCAGGTTGGCCTCGGTGACGGTGACCGTCTTGACCTTGGAGATCAGGATCTCCTTCACCGCCTTGCGGATGAGGTTGGAGATCTCGCGCTCCAGGTTGCGGACGCCCGCCTCGCGCGTGTAGCGGCGGATGAGCATCATCAGCCCACCCTCGTCGATCGCCCACTCCTTCGCGTCGAGCCCGTGCTTCTGCATGGCCGACGGGATGAGGTGCTTGCGCGCGATCTCGACCTTCTCCTCTTCGGTGTAGCCGGCAAGCCGGATCACCTCCATGCGGTCGAGAAGCGCCGGCGGGATGTTGAGCGTGTTCGCCGTCGTCACGAACATCACGTTCGACAGGTCGTAATCGACCTCGAGGTAATGGTCGTTGAAGGCGGAGTTCTGCTCAGGATCCAGCACCTCAAGGAGCGCAGCGGACGGGTCACCGCGGAAGTCCATTCCCATCTTGTCGATCTCGTCGAGCAAGATGAGCGGGTTCGCCGTCTTGGCCTTGCGCATCGACTGGATGACCTTGCCCGGCATCGAGCCGATATAGGTCCGCCGGTGACCGCGGATCTCCGCCTCGTCGCGCACGCCGCCGAGCGACATACGGACGAACTCGCGGCCCGTGGCCTTCGCGATGGACTTGCCGAGCGAGGTCTTACCGACGCCAGGGGGGCCGACGAGGCACAGGATCGGGCCGGTGAGCTTGTTCGCCCGCTGCTGCACGGCGAGGTACTCGACGATCCGCTCCTTGACCTTCTCCAGACCGTAATGGTCGTTGTCGAGGACGCCCTGCGCCGCCACGAGGTCCTTCTTGACCTTCGAGCGCTTGCCCCACGGGATGCCGAGCATCCAGTCGAGATAGTTGCGCACGACCGTGGCCTCGGCCGACATCGGCGACATCTGGCGGAGCTTCTTGAGCTCGCCCAGCGCCTTGTCGCGGGCTTCCTTGGTGAGCTTGGTCTTCTCGATCTTGTCCTCGAGTTCGGCCAGCTCGTCCTTGCCCTCCTCGTCGCCGAGCTCCTTCTGAATGGCCTTCATCTGCTCATTCAGGTAGTACTCGCGCTGCGTCTTCTCCATCTGCCGCTTGACGCGGGTGCGGATGCGCTTCTCGACCTGCAGAACGGAGATCTCGCTCTCCATCATGCCGAGCACCTTCTCGAGGCGCTGCGCTACGGTGGGGATCTCGAGGATGGCCTGCTTGTCGGCGATCTTGATCGCGAGGTGCGAGGCGATGGTGTCGGCGAGCTTCGAGGGCTCCTCGATCTGGGTCACCGCCGCGACGACCTCGGGGCTCACCTTCTTGTTGAGCTTCACGTAGTTCTCGAACTCGGAGACCACCGAGCGGGCAAGCGCCTCCGCCTCGATCTGGTCGCCCAGCGAGTCGGGCAGCGCGGCGGCTTCCGCCTCGAGGTACTCGTCGGTTCGCGTATAGGCCTTGACCTCGGCGCGGCCGGCGCCCTCGACCAGAACCTTGACGGTGCCGTCGGGAAGCTTGAGCAGCTGCAGGACGCTCGCCAGCGTGCCGACGGTGTAGATCGCGTCGGTGGCCGGATCATCGTCCGTGGCGTTCATCTGGGTCGCCAGCAGGATATGGCGGTCGGTCTTGACCACCTCCTCAAGGGCGCGGATCGACTTCTCGCGGCCGACGAACAGCGGCACGATCATGTGCGGGAAGACGACGATGTCGCGCAGAGGCAGAACCGCGTAGGTGCCGACGGAACCGGGCACCACGGGCTGGCGTGACTTCGCTTGTGTCATTGGGGATCCTTTCGGAGGCACCCGCGGGACCTCTCGAGTGAGCCGGTCCACGAGCGTACAACCGTCGCGCTCAAGCCCGGTTCAAGGGTCGCGCGCGGTCCGCGGGGCCCCACCTCCGGGGATGAGCGTGAAGCGCCCGCGTGGGTCATTAGTTGGCGTCCGGATGGCCGGACTTCAAGCGCGCGGAGACCCGCGCGCGAGGTCGTGATCGATGGGCCTCGTCGGTCAGGCACTGGCGCTCTGGGTCTGCTCCGCACCCCGGTCGCCGTGGATGAACAGGGGCTTGGATTTGCCCTCCACCACCTCGGGGCCGATAACCACCTGCTCGACGGAGTCGAGGCCGGGCAGGTCGTACATCGTGTCGAGCAGGATGCCCTCCATGATCGAGCGCAGGCCGCGGGCGCCGGTCTTGCGCTCGATGGCCTTGCGGGCGACGTAGGACAAAGCCTCTTCCTGGAACGTGAGGCTGACATTCTCCATCTCGAACAGGCGCTGGTACTGCTTCACGAGCGCGTTCTTCGGCTCCTGAAGGATGCGCTTGAGCGCCGCCTCGTCGAGGTCCTCGAGGGTCGCGATCACCGGCAGACGGCCGACGAACTCGGGGATGAGGCCGAACTTGAGCAGGTCCTCCGGCTCAACCTCGCGGAAGATCTCGCCGGTACGACGATCGTCCGGCGCCGAGACGCTCGCCCCGAAGCCGATCGACGTGCCCTTGCCGCGGGCGGAGATGATCCGCTCGAGCCCGGCGAAGGCGCCGCCGCAGATGAACAGGATATTGGTCGTGTCGACCTGGAGGAACTCCTGCTGCGGGTGCTTGCGGCCGCCCTGGGGCGGAACGGAAGCCACCGTGCCTTCCATGATCTTGAGAAGGGCCTGCTGCACGCCCTCGCCCGACACGTCGCGCGTGATCGACGGGTTGTCGGACTTGCGGGAGATCTTGTCGATCTCGTCGATGTAGACGATGCCGCGCTGGGCCCGCTCGACGTTGTAATCGGAGGCTTGGAGCAGCTTGAGGATGATGTTCTCGACGTCCTCGCCGACGTAGCCCGCTTCCGTGAGCGTCGTCGCGTCCGCCATCGTGAAAGGCACGTCGAGGATGCGGGCGAGCGTCTGTGCGAGCAGGGTCTTGCCCGAGCCGGTCGGGCCGACGAGCAGGATGTTGGACTTCGCCAGCTCGACGTCGTTGTGCTTCGTCGCGTGGGCGAGCCGCTTGTAATGGTTGTGGACCGCGACGGAGAGCACCTTCTTGGCGTGGTCCTGGCCGATGACGTAGTCGTCGAGGACGCGCCGGATCTCCTTCGGGGTCGGCACGCCGTCCCGCGACTTCACGAGAGAGGACTTCGACTCCTCGCGAATGATGTCCATGCACAGCTCGACGCACTCATCGCAGATGAACACGGTCGGGCCCGCGATCAGCTTGCGGACCTCGTGCTGGCTCTTGCCGCAGAACGAGCAGTACAGGGTGCTCTTGGAGTCGGTTCCGCCGGCTTTGCTCATGATGGTCTCTCCCGTCGCGACGAGCGGGCCTTCGCGGGCCCGCGAGTCGCGGTTCAAGGTTTAAGCGCGCCCCGCTAAGAAACAGTAGCGGTCGCAAGATTCGAGCCGGCGCGCCGCCGAACCTCCCGAATCCGCATGCAAACACGCAGGCGACGCGTGATCAATAGGAACGATCGACGACGCGAAAAGGACGCACCGCCCTTCGCGCCATCCCCAACATTCACCGAGACTACGTCAGACCTGAGGCTGAGCAGCCTCGGGGCGCTTGACCAAAACTTCGTCAATGAGGCCGAAATCCTTGGCTGCGTCGGCGGTCATGAAGTTGTCGCGTTCGAGCGCCTGCTCGATCGTCGCGTAGTCCTGCCCCGTGTGCTTGACGTAGATCTCGTTGAGCCGCCGCTTGAGACTCTCGACCTCGCGGGCGTGGATCAGGATGTCCGTGACCTGGCCCTGGTAGCCGCCGGACGGCTGGTGGACCATGATCCGCGCGTTCGACAGGGCGAAGCGATGGCCCTTCTCGCCGGCCGTCAGCAGGAGCGAGCCCATTGAGGCAGCCTGGCCGACGCAGAGCGTCGCGACCGGGCAGCGGATGAACTGCATCGTGTCGTAGATCGAGAGCCCTGACGTCACCACGCCGCCCGGCGAGTTGATGTAGAAGGAGATTTCCTTCTTGGGGTTCTCGGCCTCGAGGAAGAGGAGCTGGGCCACGATGAGGGAGGCGGAGTAGTCCTCCACCGGCCCTGTCAGGAAGATGATGCGCTCGCGCAGGAGCCGCGAGTAGATGTCGAACGCCCGCTCGCCCCGGTTCGATTGCTCGACCACCATGGGCACGAGGGTATTGTTGAAGACCGCGACCGGATCTCTCATCGTCTCTCACTGCTCCTGAGACCCGGCCGCAGGACGCGGCCGGGACGGCGGACGCGGACGCGTCGCCGAAGGGGGGCTCAGGCGCTAGCCGTCTCCGTCGTCGAGGCCTCGTCGTCCTCGCCGAACAGCCGATCCTTGGTGACGGGCTCGTCGACGACGTTCACCTGGGACAGGACGTGGTCGACGACCTTCTCCTCGAAGATCGGGGCGCGGATTTCCGCCAGCGCCTGCGGATTCTTCCGGTAGTAGTCCCAGACCTCTTTTTCCTGGCCAGGGTACTGCCGGACCCGCTCGACGAGCGCCTGGGTGACCTCGTCGTCGGAGACCCTGATATCGGACGTCTCGCCCATCTGCGCAAGCACCAGGCCGAGGCGAACGCGGCGCTCGGCGATCCGGCGGTACTCGGTCCGGGCCTCTTCCTCCGTGGTGCCCTCGTCGGCGAAGGTCTTGTTGTTGTTCTTCAGGTCCGCCTGCACCTGCGACCACACGGCCGCGAATTCCTGCTCGACGAGGCTCGGGGGCAGCTCGAACTGGTACTTGGCGTCGAGCGCGTCGAGCAGCTCCTTCTTGAGCTTGCGCCGGCTCTGCCCGTCGAAGTCGCGCTGGATGGCCGCGCGCACCGCGTCGCGCAGCTTCTCCAGGGACTCCATGCCGAAGCCCTTGGCAAGCTCGTCATCGACGGTGAGTTCGCCCGGGGTCTGGACGGACTTGATCGTCACGTCGAACTCGGCGGCCTTCCCGGCGAGATGCTCGGCCATGTAGTTGTGCGGGAAGGTGACGTTGACCTTGCGCTCCTCGCCGACCTTCGCCCCGACAAGCTGGTCCTCGAAGCCCGGGATGAAGGAGTTGGAGCCGAGCTCGACCGTGATGTCCTGGGCCGTGCCGCCCTTGAACTCCTCGCCGTCGATGCGGCCGACGAAGTCGACGGTCAGACGGTCGCCGCTGGCGGCTTCAGTGCCCTCGGCCTTGTCGGCGTAAGGGCGGTTGCCCTTGGCCATGCGCTCGATCGCCTCATCGATCTCGACGTCGGTCACCTCGGCGACGGGCCGCTTGATCGAGACGTCGGACAGGTCCGCGAGGTCGAACTGAGGCAGAACTTCCAGCGCCACGGTGAAGGCGAGGTCGGCCTTGCCGTTCATCACCTCTTCGACCTGGGCCTGGTCGTTCGGAAGCTCCACTTTCGGCTCGAAGGCGAGCTTCAGCTTGTTGTCGTCGACGATCTTGCGGTTGGCCTCGTTGACGGCGTTCTGGACCACGTCGGCCATCACCGAACGGCCGTAGACGCGGCGTAGATGCGCCACCGGCACCTTGCCCGGCCGGAAGCCGTTGAGCTTCACCTTGTCCTTCATCGTGGTGAGCTCGCTCGCGAGCCGATCCTCGAGCTCCTGCGCCGGCAGCACGACCTTGAACTCGCGCTTGAGGCCCTGCGCCAGGGTTTCCGTCACCTGCATGATCTTCTCGCCTTCGCTCGTCCGGGCGCCCGGAGCGTCTCCTGCAGCGGCGTCGAAGCGCCGCCTCGTGAATGGGATGGGGCGGTTGTCGGTGCGTCCTCGACCAAACCCGCCTCAAGGCGGCCCTGGTGCGGGCGGAGGGACTCGAACCCCCACGACTTTCGCCGCTGGAACCTAAATCCAGTGCGTCTACCAGTTCCGCCACGCCCGCTCGAGGACGGCGCGAACGCTCCTCTCCGGGACGCGGCTCTATATCACGCCCGTTTCGCCTTGCACCAGAAAAGTCGTCGCGCCCGGCCCTGGCGCGAACGGGCTTGGCCGCGAGGCGTCGCACGCACTACGCTCCCTTCGAGTCTCGCCAACATCGCTATGCCCTGCTATCTCACACGACGCGCCTTTACCCTCGGCCTCGCCGCCGGATCGCTCCTCGCGGGCGCTGGTCCGAGGGCCTTTGCGGCGACCGAGCCGCGGGTCTTGCGCGTGGCTCCGCTGCGCACCCGGCTGCAGCCGGATCCTGCACCGGAACTCGACCTGCTCGCCCTTGAGGGCAGCGTCCCCGCCCCTGTCCTGCGCGCCAAGGCGGGCGAGGACCTCTTCGTGCGCATCGTCAATGACGGGCCTTTGCCCCTGACGCTGCACTGGCACGGCCTTCGCGGGCCCAACGCCGTCGACGGGGTCGGCGGGCTGACTCAGCCGCCCATCGCGCCCGGAGCGAGCCTCGAACAGCGCTTCACGCCGCCCGACCCAGGGATCATCCTCCTGCGGCCGTTCGCGCCCGGGCACAGCGGCGCCTTGGGGGGCCGCGGCGTCGCAGGCGCTCTCGTCGTCGAGGAGCCGGAGCCGCCCAAGGTCGACGCCGACCACGTCATCCTCGTCGGCGACATGCGGCTCGCGCCAGATGGAAACCTCGCCCCGTTCGGCGCGGCGCTCGAAGCGGCGACGGGTGGACGCCTCGGCGGGCTGCTCGTCGTCAACGGCAAACCCGCCCCGGCCGCGTTCTCCACGCGTCCCGGGTCGCGATTGCGGCTGCGGCTCGCCAACATCGCCAACGCCCGCGCGATGCGCATCCGCTTCGACGACCTCAAGACGTTCGTGATCGCGATCGACGGCCAGCCGACCGATCCGTTCGAGCCCCTGCGCTCCACCCTGCCCTTCCCGCCCGGCAGCCGCTACGACGTCATCGTCGAGGTGCCCGCGACGTCCGGCCCGAAAGGCTCGGTCATGGGCCTCGTCGGCCAGGGGGGCACGGCCCTCGTCACGGTGGAAGGGGCCGGCGAGTCCCTCCCCCGAGGAGACCAGGCGGCCATCGCGCCGCTGCGCCCCAACGACAAGTTGCCGGCCGAGATCAGGCTCCAGAACGCGGCCCGCAAGGAGTTGACGATCGAGGGCGGCGCGACCCGGGACCCGTCCGGAGCCGTCGTCTACACGGGCGATCCCGCCCGCATCTGGACGATCAACGGCGCCCCGGGCTCAGGCACGGCGAAGCCGGCACTCTCGGTCAAGCGAGGCACCTTCGTCGTGCTTGCCATCCACAATCGCACGCCCACGGCGCAGCCGATGCACCTGCACGGACACTCGTTCCGGCTGCTCCACGCCAGGGACGACGGCTGGGAGCCTTACTGGCTCGATACCTTGAGCGTTCCCGAGATGCGCAGCGTCCACATTGCTTTCCGCGCCGACAATCCGGGGCGCTGGGCCCTGTCCTCGACCGTGCTGGAGCGCTTCGACACGGGGCTCTGGACTTGGTTCGAGGTCACCTAATCGCATCAAGGAGAGCTGCGAGAGCTTTCGGCAGCAGGCCCGGCAGATCCTCCGCGATGAGCCCCGGGCCACCGAGCCGGCCCGCGGCGCCATGCAGCCAGGTGCCGGCACAGGCCGCCTCGAAGGGCGGCATACCCTGCGCCAGCAGTCCCGTCACGAAGCCGGCGAGCACGTCGCCCGAGCCGGCGGTCGCGAGGTAGGGCGAGCCGTTGTCGTTGATCGCGGCACGCCCATCCGGCGCGGCGATCACCGTGTCGGGCCCCTTGAGGATCACGACCGCGCCGAGAATAGCGGCCGCCCGTCGCGCGCGCTCCACCTTTGAGGCCGTCTCGGGCGCGGCCGCGAAGAGCCGGGCGAACTCGCCTTCGTGGGGCGTGACGACCGGCCAGGACGCTGTGCCCCGGCATAGGGCCGCAAGCCGCTCCGGGCGGGAGGCGAAACTGGTGAGGGCGTCGGCGTCGAGGACAGTGGCCACGCCCGCGTCGAGCGCTGCCGCGACCCGCTCCTCCGTCGCCGGCCCGACGCCAAGGCCTGGCCCGAGGGCAACCGCGTTGAAGCGCCGGTCGGAGAGGATCGCCCGCAAGTCCCCGGCATCCTCGCACGGGCGCAGCATGACAGCGGTCAAGTGGGCTGCGTTCTCGGACAGGGCCTCGCTTGGAGAGGCCAGCGTGACGAGCCCCGCGCCGATCCGCAGCGCGCCTAAGGCCGCGAGCCGCGCGGCGCCCGTGCGCCAGGCCGGGCCGGACAGGACGAGGGCGTGGCCGCGGCTATATTTGTGCCCGGCGGTCGCCGGAACGGGGAACTGCGTGCGCCAAAGCGCCGGGCCGTTGTGCCAGAGGACCGTGCTCAGGCTCGCGACGAGTTCCGCCCCGATACCGATGTCGAGAACGTCGAGGTGACCGCAGAGCTCACGGCCCGGCAGGAGGAGGTGCCCGGGCTTGCGGCGCACGAAGGTCACGGTTCGGGTGGCTGGAAGCACCCCGCCCCGCACTTGACCCGTGTCCGCGTCGAGCCCGGTCGGCACGTCGACGGCGAGCACCGGCGTACCGGCAGCGGCCCACCGCTCCAGGATCGCGCCGACCGCAGGGGAGAGGTCACGCTTCAACCCGCTCCCGAACAGGGCGTCGATAACGAGCGCATAAGCAGCAGGGTCGGCTCTCTGCGCGTCGATGGTCGGCCCCGACCAGGCCGCGGCCGCCTGTTCCGCGGCGCCCGCAGGCGCGGGCAAACCGGGCATGAGCGCAACCGACACCTCGCGTCCGGCTTGGGCCAGCAGACTCGCGGCGACGTATCCGTCGGCCCCGTTGTTCCCCGGTCCGCACAGGACGAGGATCGGCCCGGCCGGCGCCATTGCCCGCGCCGCGTCCGCCACGGCCGTACCGGCGCGTCGGATCAGCTCCGTAAGGCTCACGCCGCCCGTCACCGCGAGCGCGTCCGCCTGCCCCATCTCGGCGCTGGTTAGGATCTCGTTGCCGGGAGCGGCGATGGCACCACGGCTGCCTCTCACGGCAGCATATGCCCAATCTTCATGCATCAGCAGCCTTTCCGGCGGGCACACTCGACCTTTGTCGGCTGACAACGCCGTGGAAGGCGGCCCGGCTTGATGCTAAGAGCGGCAACCTCGCCTGCGCCAGCGCCTCCAGGTCCGCGATGAAAAAGATCGAAGCCATCATCAAGCCGTTCAAGCTCGACGAGGTGAAGGAGGCGCTCCAGGAGGTCGGACTCCAGGGCATCACCGTCATCGAGGCGAAGGGCTTCGGCCGGCAGAAGGGTCATACCGAGCTCTACCGCGGCGCCGAGTACGTCGTCGACTTCCTGCCGAAGGTGAAGCTCGAGATCGTGCTGCCGGACGACCGGGTCGACGGCGCGGTCGACGCGATCCGCAAGGCCGCCCAGACCGGCCGCATCGGCGATGGCAAGATTTTTGTATCGACGGTGGAGGAAGCGATCCGCATCCGCACCGGCGAAACCGGATCCGACGCGATCTGAAGGCGGCTCCAGCCGCCTCGTTCGCCGACGAGAACACCCCGGCCTCCCCGGCCGGACCAACCAGAACGTTTCCAGTTCAGGGCAGAGAGAGGACCATCATGCAGACCGCGAAGGACGTGCTCAAGGCGATCAAGGACAACGACGTCAAGTACGTCGATTTCCGCTTCACCGACCCGCGCGGCAAGTGGCAGCACGTCACCTTCGACGTCTCCATCGTCGACGAGGAGGTGTTCGCCGAAGGCATCATGTTCGACGGCTCGTCCATCGCCGGCTGGAAGGCGATCAACGAGTCCGACATGACCCTCATGCCGGATCCGGCCACCGCCTGCATGGACCCGTTCTTCTCCGCCGCCACGATGTCGATCGTCTGCGACATCCTCGAGCCGGCAACGGGCGAGCCCTACGACCGCGACCCGCGCGGCATCGCCAAGAAGGCCGAGGCTTTCCTGAAGTCCACCGGCATCGGCGACACGATCTTCGTCGGCCCCGAGGCCGAATTCTTCGTGTTCGACGACGTGCGCTTCATGGCCGACCCGTACAACACGGGCTTCAAGCTCGACAACGTCGAGCTGCCGACGAACGGCGACACGGATTACGAGGGCGGCAACCTCGGCCACCGCATCCAGACCAAGGGCGGCTACTTCCCCGTCCCGCCGCTCGATTCCGCGCAGGACATGCGCGGCGAGATGCTCGCCGCCATGGCCGCGATGGGCGTGAAGGTCGAGAAGCACCACCACGAGGTGGCCTCGGCCCAGCACGAGCTCGGCATGAAGTTCGACACGCTGGTCCGCATGGGCGACCAGATGCAGATCTACAAATACGCGATTCACAACGTGGCCCAGAGCTACGGCAAGACCGCGACCTTCATGCCCAAGCCCGTCTACGGCGATAACGGCTCCGGCATGCACGTCCACCAATCGATCTGGAAGGGCGGCAAGCCCCTCTTCGCGGGCAACAAATACGCCGATCTCAGCCAAGAATGCCTCTGGTACATCGGCGGCATCATCAAGCACGCGAAGTCGCTCAACGCCTTCACGAACCCGTCGACGAACTCGTACAAGCGGCTCGTGCCGGGCTACGAGGCGCCGGTGCTGCTGGCCTACTCGTCGCGCAACCGCTCGGCCTCGTGCCGCATCCCGTGGACGACGAACCCGAAGGCCAAGCGCGTCGAGGTCCGCTTCCCCGACCCGACGGCAAACCCCTACCTCGCCTTCGCGGCGATGCTGATGGCCGGCCTCGACGGCATCCAGAACAAGATCGATCCGGGTTCTGCGATGGACAAGGACCTTTACGACCTGCCGCCGCGGGAGCTGAAGCGCATCCCGACCGTGTGCGGCTCTCTCCGCGAGGCCCTCAACAGCCTCGACAAGGACCGCGCCTTCCTCAAGGCCGGCGGCGTCTTCAACGACGACTTCATCGACAGCTACATCGAGCTGAAGATGACCGAAGTCGCCAAGTTCGAGATGACCCCGCACCCGGTCGAGTTCGTGATGTACTACTCGGTCTGAGCGTCAGGCCGTTCGACCCCGGCCGCCTCCGGGCGGCTGCTCAGCGCCGGAGTCCGAAAGGGCTCCGGCGTTTGCTTTTGTTCGTCGCAGCAGTGCTCCGGATACGTGGCTCTGACCAGAGCGACCCATGCCGTGAGAGCCTCGACATCTCCTCACAAGGCGAGACGACGAGGGGGCGGCGTCCTTGTCAGCAAGACAATTAAAGCTTTACAGTAAAGAGCTCGAAACCGACGGGCCTGATGAGGGGGAATACAACATGCGACCTGTTTTTGCTGTCGCCGCGGCAGCCTTCATGATGCTTGGCCCGTCTTCGGCCTTCGCGCAGGAGGGGTGTCAGCCGGCACAGATGTCCTGCAGTCAGATGAAGGCGCGATGCGAGCAGGTCTGCGCGAACGAGGCCAACCCGAGCCGTTGCGCCGCGGCGAGATGCGAGGTTGCGCTCGCGAACTGCAAGGCGAACGGTATCTGGTCCATTCGGGGCGCCCCGACCTGCTGGAAGACCAGCAACAGATCGTAAGGCTGCGAACAGCCAAGTCGTCGGACATTTTCGGACGCGAGCCGAGGAACGCTGCGCCAAGCCCGTCTCGCATTGCCCTCAGGCTCGTCACAGCGCGGGACGGCCTTCGGCTGAGCGTCGCCATCCACGCCCGTCTCTGCCCGCCGTTGCCCGGCGGCTCCTCGGTCTCCATATCGGGATCGTTTCCCACGCCTCGCGCGTCTTGATCATGCGGTCCGTTCGCATCCGCGCCGAGAAAGGTCGTCTTTGCCTAAACGCTCGAAAGCCGACGGCGCTCCTGCCAGCGCCTTGCCCTCCCGCGAGGAGGTTTTGAAGTTCATTGCCGACGCGCCCGGCAAGGTCGGGAAGCGCGAGATCGCTCGTGCCTTCGGCATCGGGGGCAGCGACAAGATCGGGCTGAAGAAGGTTCTGCGCGCCCTCGAGGACGATGGCATCCTCGACCGGCGCGGCAAGCGCGTCCATCGCGCCGGCCGCCTGCCGCCGACCCTGCTCGCCGACATCACGGGCCGCGACGGAGACGGCGAGCTCGTCGCGGTGCCCGCCGAGTGGGATGTCGAGGAGCAAGGCCCGGCGCCCAAGATCCTCATCCTGTCCGGGCGCAAGCCCCGCCCCGGCACGCCGGCGGCGGGCGTCGGCGACCGCGTGCTCCTGCGCGCCGAGCCGTCGCGGGAAGGCGGCTATACGGGCAAGATCGTCAAGCTCCTGGCCAAGGAGAAGGCTCAGACGCTCGGCGTTTTCCGGGCGCAGGCCGGTGGCGGCGGGCGCATCCTGTCCGTCGACAAGCGCGCGAAGGGGCGTGAACTTGCCGTGCGTGCGGGCGACGAGGGCGGGGCGGAGGACGGCGATCTCGTCGCCGTTTCCGTCAGCGGCGGCCGGCTCGGCTTAGCCCATGCCAAGGTGCGCGAACGCCTCGGATCCGTGCGATCCGAGAAGGCGGTGAGCCTCATCGCCATTCACGCCCACGACATCCCACACGTCCTGCCGCCCGCCGTCCTCGCCGAGGCCGAGGCCGCGAAGCCCGCCGGGCTCGACGGCCGCGAGGACTGGCGCGCGCTCCCCCTCGTCACCATCGATCCGCCCGACGCCAAGGATCACGACGACGCCGTCCATGCCGTGCCGGACGAGAGTCCCGAGAATGCCGGTGGTTTCGTCATCACCGTCGCCATCGCTGACGTCGCGGCTTACGTGCGTCCCGGCTCGGCCCTCGACCGCGAGGCACTGAAACGTGGCAACTCGGTCTATTTCCCCGACCGGGTCGTGCCGATGCTGCCCGAGCGCATCTCGAACGACCTGTGCTCCCTGAAACCACAGGTCGACCGGGCGGCGCTGGCCATCCGCATGGTGATCGGCGCGGACGGCCGCAAGAAGCGCCACAGCGTCCACCGCATCCTGATGCGCTCGGCGGCGAAGCTCGCTTACGCGCAGGCTCAAGGCGCGATTGACGGGCGCCCGGACGAGATCACCGCTCCGCTCCTCGAGCCCGTCCTGAAGCCGCTCTGGGCGGCCTACGCGGCCTTGCGCAAGGCGCGGGACGCCCGCTCGCCCCTGGACCTCGACCTGCCCGAGCGCAAGATCCTGCTGAAACCCAACGGCACCGTCGACCGCGTGATCGTGCCGCCGCGCCTCGACGCGCACCGGCTCATCGAGGAGTTCATGATCCTCGCCAACGTCGCCGCGGCCGAGGTGCTGGAGAAGGCGAATGCCGAGCTGATCTACCGCGTCCACGACGAGCCCTCCCTCGAGAAGATGCGGGCGCTCGGCGAGGTGCTGGCCTCGATCGGCCACAAGCTCCCGAAGGCGGGCGCGCTCCAGCCGGCCCTCTTCAATCGCATCCTCGCGAGCGTCGAGGGCTCGGAGCACCAGAGCCTGATCAACGAGGTGGTGCTGCGCTCGCAGGCCCAGGCCGAATACGCGGCGGAGAACTACGGCCATTTCGGCCTCAACCTGCGCCGCTATGCCCACTTCACCTCGCCGATCCGGCGCTACGCCGACCTCGTCGTGCACCGGGCCATGATCCGCGCGTTCAAGCTCGGCGACGATGGACTGCCGGCGAACACCACGCGGGAGCAGCTCACGGAGGTGGCGCAGGCAATCTCGAACACCGAGCGCCGGGCCATGGCGGCCGAGCGCGAGACCGTCGAGCGCCTCATCGCCCAGCACATGGCCGACCAGATCGGCGTCACTTTCGAGGGCCGCATCTCCGGCGTGAACCGGGCGGGGCTCTTTGTGAAGCTGGCCGAGACGGGCGCTGACGGGTTCGTGCCCGCCGCCACCATCGGCGCCGACTATTACCGCTACGAAGAGAAGCTCCACGCGCTCGTTGGCGACCGCACGGGCGAGACGTTCCGCCTCGGGGACGAGGTACAGGTCAAGCTCGTCGAGGCGGCCCCCGTCGCCGGCGCGCTGCGCTTCGAGATCCTCTCGGAAGGAAGCGTCGTGCGGCGGGGCCAAGCGGCCAAGGGCGGCAAGACAACGCGCAGCCCGGCAGCCGCGCCCCGACGCATCACGGCCCGGGTCAAGGGCGGCCGCGGCGGAAGCGAGCGCGCCCAGGAGAAGGGCTGGAGCCCATGGAGCCGGTAGGCAAGCTCACCGCCATGCGCCGTGGCTTTCGCGGCTGCTGCCCGGCCTGCGGCGAGGGCAAGCTCTTCTCCGGTTACCTCAAGGTGGCCGACGCCTGCGACGCCTGCGGGCAGGAACTGCACCACCATCGCGCCGACGACCTGCCGCCTTACCTTGTGATCTTTCTCGTTGGCCACCTCGTCGGCTATGGCATCCTCGTCTCCGAGACCCGGTTCGAGACGCCGCTCTGGGTGCACATCACCCTGTGGCCGGCGCTCACGATCGGCTTGTCACTCGCCCTGCTCCAGCCCATCAAGGGCGCCGTCGTCGGCCTTCAGTACGCGATGGGCATGCACGGATTCGCCGCGCCGCCCGATCGCCAGCCGGCGGAGTGAGGTTCGGCGTGAACGACGATGGCGGACGCGACCTCGGCCAGGTCCTGACGGAGCGCCTGACCCGGACCGAGCGCGAGCGGCGCTGGCCGAATGTCCGCCCGAAGGACGCGGCGACCCTCATCATCCTCGACCGGCGCGCGAAGAAGCCGAAGCTGCTGATGGGCCGGCGTCACGCCGGGCACAAATTCATGCCGGGCAAGTTCGTCTTCCCCGGCGGCCGCATCGAGGCTGGCGACCGATCGATGCCAGCCTTTGGCGCGCTCCATCCGCGTGCCGAGGCCGCGCTCATCGCCCGTACGCTGCGCCCCTCGGTTCAACGCGGGCGGGCGCTGGCGCTCGCCGCCATCCGCGAGACCTTCGAGGAGACCGGGCTGCTGCTCGGCACGAAGGAGCATGGGCCGCCCCCCTCCGCCCCAGCAGGCCCGTGGGCTACCTTCCGCGAACGGGGCGTGTTCCCCGACCTCGAGAGCCTTCAGGTCGTCGCGAGGGCGATCACGCCGCCCCGACGGCCCAAGCGCTTCGACACCCGCTTCTTCGCCGTCGACCGGAGCACGATCGCCGACGAGGTGCCCGGCGTCATCGGCCCCAACGCCGAACTCGTCGAACTCGCCTGGGTCAACCTCGACGAGGCTCGCCGTCTCGACCTTCCTGCCATCACGCAGGTGATCCTGGAAGAGCTCGAAACCCGGCTCAAGGCCGGGTTCGCCCCGGAGCTGCCGGTGCCGTATTACTACGAGCGGCGCGGCGCCTTCGTGCGCGAGGAGGTCTAGCGGCACCTCTCCGGCCCCCGCTGTCATGGCCGGGCTCGACCCGGCTATCTCGGTTCGTGGTCTCGGGTGTTCGGGCCGGGGGTCGCGGGTCGAACCTGCAAACGACAGGGGGTGGTCTCAGGCGTGCGGGGCTATGCCCGGCTTCCCCTCACCCCCGCTCCACTGCGTTCCGCTTGCTTCGCCTGCCGGTGCGCAGGCGAAGCCCTCTCCCCAGAAGGGAGAGGGTTGGGCATCCGAGTTTCGGTTCTGTGTTCGTGTGTCTGACACGGCCGAGCGCGTCCCTCCTCTCCCGGCAGGGGAGAGGGTCGCGTCGGCGGACCGGCCGACGCGACGAGCGCAACGCAGTGGAGCGAGGGTGAGGGCGTGCTCGCTGCCGCTCGGGCCACCTTCAGCTTCGAACTGCCCCCGCGTTCTTGACCTCGGAGGCCTTTTGCGGCACAGAGCCGGCCTGAATTCGGCCGGCCTCGTCCGGCCATTTTCCGTTTCGGCTCGGCCGATCGGCTCAATCGCAGGGGTTCACCATGGCCAAGGCCGTCACGATCAAGATCAAGCTCGTCTCCACCGCCGACACGGGCTACTTTTACGTCACCAAGAAGAACTCGCGCACCAAGACCGAGAAGCTCTCGATGAAGAAGTACGACCCGGTGGCGCGCAAGCACGTCGACTTCAAGGAAGCCAAGATCAAGTAAGAGGTCGACTGGCTTCCGAATGCAAAGAAGGGCGCCGTGAGGCGCCCTTTTTCGTTCGAGGGGTGGCCGGGTGGAGGCGGCGATGAGGAGGCCAAGAACCGCCCCCGACCCGGCCTTGCCGTCGAGTACCCAGGAGATGCGGCGGACCTGAGCATCGAGGCAACTCGTCGGAACGCCCAAGACGTCCCGTGACGAGGACCCTATCCCTGCGCCGGAGCAATGCAACCGCGCAGGGCGTCTGCGGCCCTTTAATCCTCTCGTAAGGTTAAGCCGAAAGGCTCCTGCGCTCAGGCCGCCGCGGAGACGACCCGGTTCCGGCCCTCGTTCTTGGCTTGATAGAGGGCAACGTCGGCCCGCTTCAGGATCTCGCTCGGGCTCGCGTCGCCGGCTTGGCGCGCGGCAACCCCGATCGAGACCGTCACCGGGATGGCGCGCGCGCCCCGGTTGATCGAAAACGGCTCGGCCCGCACCTGCTCGCGGATGCGCTCCGCGACGATCCGCGCCCCTTCGAGCGGCGTGTCCGGCACGAGCACCACGACCTCCTCGCCGCCGAACCTAGCCACGACATCGATGCCGCGGGTCTGGGCGCGGATGCGGGTCGCGAACTCGCGCAGGACCTCGTCGCCGGCGTCGTGGCCGTAGGTGTCGTTGATGGCCTTGAAGCGGTCGAGGTCGAGGATCAGCACCGAGACGTGCCGCCCACGGCGGGCGGCCTCGTCGAAGACGGTGCCGAGGTGATTGTCGAGGTAGCGGCGATTGTAGAGCCCCGTGAGCGGATCCGTGATCGCCATCTCCACCGAGGCCTGGAGGCTCGAGCGCAGGCGCTCGCCGAAGCGCTTGCGCCGCACCTGCGTGCGGATGCGCGCCACGAGCTCGTTCCGGTCGACGGGGCGCAGCAGAAAATCATGCACGCCGATGTCGAGGCCGCGCAGCACCCGCGCCCGGTCATCGGCTTCGGCCATCATGACGACGGAGAGATGCCTCGTGCGCTCGAGCGACCGGATCTGGCTGCACAGGCGCAAGCCGTCGTGGTCCTGCAGGTCGAGGCTGACCAGGGCCAGATCGTAGTCGTTCTCGGCCAGGCGGATCAGAGCCTGGTGCGGATCGCGCTCGACATCGACCCGGTGAAACGACCCGAGCGCCGCCGCGAGGCGTTCGTAGGAGCTCGCGCGGTCGTCGATGAGCATGATGTGAGCGTTCTGCCCCGTCTCGCGGACGGCCGCCTCGAGCGGGTCGTTGAAGCCGTAGCCCCGCGTCGCGAGCGCCCGGGTCCGCAACTCGTCGAGCATCGATTTCAGCCGCACGAGGCTGCGGACGCGGGCGAAGAGCGCCGTGTCGTCGACGGGCTTTGTCAGGAAGTCGTCCGCGCCGGCGTCGAGCCCGCGCAACCGGTCCGAGGGCTGGTCGAGAGCCGTCACCATGACGACGGGCAGGTGCGCGGTCGTCGGCGTGTTCTTGAGGCGCCGGCAGACCTCGAAGCCGTCCATGCCCGGCATCATGGCGTCGAGGAGGACGATGTCGCAGGCGCCCTGCTCGCAGATGGCGATGGCGTCGGGCCCGTTCATCGCCGTGACGACGTCGAAATACTCGGCCGAGAGCTTCGCTTCGAGAAGCTTGACGTTAGGAAAGAGGTCGTCGACGACGAGGACGCGGGCGGTCATGGGAAAGCGTCCTACTCGCCGAGATAGGTGCGAACCGTCGCCAGGAACTTGGCGACGGAGATCGGCTTCGAGAGGTAAGCCTCGCAGCCGCCTTCGCGAATGCGTTCCTCGTCCCCCTTCATGGCGAAGGCCGTGACGGCGATGACGGGGATGCTCTTGAGCTCCTCGTCCTCCTTCAGCCACTTGGTCACTTCCAGACCGGAGACCTCCGGCAACTGGATGTCCATCAGGATCAGGTCGGGATGGTGCGCGCGGGCGAGCTCGATGGCCTCGATGCCGTTCGCCGTCTTCAGGGTTGCGTAGCCATGAGCCTCGAGAAGGTCGTTGAAGAGCTTCATGTTGAGCTCGTTGTCCTCGACGATGAGAACTGTCTTCATCAGGAACGCCTATCTCAGCCGTGGAGGACGGCGCCGAGCGCCCTTCCCGTCCGCCTTGCGACGGTCGAGGATAGAGATAGCGGCCATGTCTTGATGAATAGCAAATCAGCGAGCCCGGGATGATTCGCGACAAGTTGCAGGAGAAGGCCCCAGCCGAGGTTGCCGTGGCGGCGTTGGGCTATCTCGCCGGGGATCCGGAACGCCTGTCCCGCTTCCTCGCCGTGACGGGCCTCGAGCCCGACGCGATCAGGGCCGTGGCGAGCGAGCCGGGCTTCCTCGAATCCGTCCTCGACTATGTGATGAGCGACGAGGAGCTGCTCCTCGCCTTCGCCCAAGCCGAGGGGCTGAAGCCGGAGGCGGTCGCTTACGCGCATCATCGCCTGGCCGGCCCGTCCTTCGAGGCCTGAGGCCGTCGTGCTGCTCCAGGGCGCCTTCTGCCGCGACTGCCTGATCCAGGCCGGCGACGATGATGCACGCTGCCGCGCCTGCGGGTCCCCTCGCCTCCTGCGGCACCCTGAGAGCGACGTCTTGAGCGTCGCCCACATCGATTGCGACGCATTCTTCGCGGCGATCGAGAAGCGCGACGATCCGAGTCTGAGGGACAAGCCGGTCATCATCGGCGGCGGCAAGCGCGGCGTGGTCGCCACCGCCTGCTACGTAGCCCGCACCTACGGCGTGCGCTCGGCTATGCCGATGTTCAAGGCGCTGCAAGCCTGCCCGCACGCGGTGGTCGTTCGGCCGAGAATGGAGAAGTACAGCGAGGCCGGCCGGGCCGTGCGCCGGCTGATGCTGGAGTTGACGCCCCTTGTCGAGCCGGTCTCCATCGACGAGGCGTTCCTCGACCTCACCGGCACGGAGCGGCTGCACGGCGCTTCGCCTGCCGCGACCCTCGCCCGCTTCGCCCGCCGGGTCGAGGCGGAGCTCGGCATCACCGTGTCGGTGGGCCTGTCCTACAACAAGTTTCTGGCCAAGATCGCGTCCGACCTCGACAAGCCGCGCGGCTTCTCGGTCCTCGGACGGGCCGATGCGGTCCGGTTCCTGGCCGACAGGCCCGTCGGGATCATCCCAGGGGTCGGCGCCGCGGCGCAGAAGCGCCTCGCGCTCGCGGGCCTTACCACCGTGCGCCAGCTCCGTTCAGCGCCTCTCGACCGCCTTGCCGCAGCCGTCGGCTCCGATGCCCTGCGCCTCCAACGGCTTTCGCGCGGCGAGGATGCGCGCCCGGTGCGCCCTGAGCGGGAGACGAAGAGCGTCTCGGCCGAGACCACGTTCGAGACCGACCTGCGCCGCGCCGACGAGCTGGCGCCGATTCTTTATCGTCTCGCCGAGAAAGTGGCCGGGCGGCTTAAACGGGCCGACTTCGCGGCGGGCAGCGTGACGCTCAAGCTGAAGACGGCGGACTTCGCCCTGCGCACCCGCACGCGGTCGGGACTTGCCCCGACCCAGCTCACGAAGCGCTTGTTCCAGGCAGCCGAGCACCTGCTCCGGTCGGAATGCGACGGCACGCCCTTCCGCCTCATCGGGATCGGGGCGAGCGATCTCAGGCCCGGGGTCGAAGCCGACCGGGGAGACCTCGTCGACGGCTCCATCGCCCGGGAACGGCAGGTCGAGCGCGCCATCGACGCGGTTCGCGAGAAATACGGCGCCGGCGCCCTCCAGACCGGGCGCTCCTTTCGACCCGATCAGCGCTGACAGGCGGAAGCCGGGTAGAAGTCGAGGGATTGCAGGTCGCCCTTGAGGACGAAGTCCCCGTAGTCGAGACGAAGCGACCGGCTCACACCGTTCTCGTAGAGGTCGAAGGTGATCACGTAGACCGGCGTCCTCTCGCCCTGTCCGGGTGCGTAGTAGCTCAGGCTCACCGGCCAGCGCCGCAGCGGCGCCATCGCGTCCTGGCGCGCCGGCGCTTCGAGCGCGTCGGACCCGCCCGCCGAGGCTTTCCCGATCACGGCCAGCGTCTCGTACATTTTGCGGCCGTCGTCCGACCCGTCGAAAACCTTGATGCTGAGCGTCGTCTCGCCGGCGCGCGCGGCCTCGATCAGGCGCTTGAGATGCATCGAGGGGAATACCGTGTCCCCGTCGATCCCGAAGCTGGCTCGCTGGGGCTGCTTGAGCCGCACCTCGACCCGATCCGCGCGCCGGGCAGCCTCGCCGTCGACCTCGTTGCCGGTGCCATTGAGGGTCGAGTCGGTCTTGAAGCGGAAGCTGTCGCCGTCGCCGCTCTCGAAGGTGGCGTTGCGCAGGTCCGAGGTCTTAGTCCCCGTCTCGCTGCTCTCGATCACGGTGACCTGGCGGTACTTCAGGGCGTAGCCCTCGCAGGCATCGCCCGTGAAATCGAACACGATCCGCCCGCGCGCGGAATCCACCACCTTCGCCCCTCGGCTCGAGCCCAGCGACAGGTCGTAGACCGCTCGATGCGGGGCGAGCCGCACGGGCTCCGCGCCTGCTTGCTCCGCCGCGCCGAGGCACACGACGAGAGCGGCCGCGATCTGTCCCGGAACTCTCATGTCCACTCCCCTTGTTGCCGGGGAAGATAGGGGGGAGGACAGTGCGCGACAACGAGGGACGAGCGCCCTTGCCACTCCCGCACCGATCCGCCACAACCGCGAGAGCGTCGCAGGGCCGGAGGGATCATGAGGCAGGTCGATCAGAGGCTCAGCGATCTCGGCATTACGCTGCCGCGGCCGGCGGCGCCGGTGGCCAACTACGTGCCTTTCGTCCGCACGGGCAATCTCGTGGTCATCTCGGGCCAGCTCTGCCTCGGTCCGGACGGCAAGCTCGATCCCGCACATATCGGCAAGCTCGGCGGCGAGATCGGTCCCGAGGCGGGCCAGGCCGCGGCGCGGCTCTGCGCGATCAACCTGCTCGCTCAACTCAAGGCGGCCATCGGCGATCTCGACCTCGTGGAGCGCTGCGTACGGCTTGGCGGCTTCATCAACGCGGTGCCGACTTTCGCGGCCCTGGCGCAGGTTATGAACGGCGCCTCCGACCTGATGGTGGCGGCTTTGGGCGACGCGGGCCGGCATGCGCGCTCCACGATCGGCGTGGCGGAACTGCCGCTCGATGCCTGCGTCGAGGTCGAGGGGATGTTCGAGGTCCGATGAGCGCGCCGACCTGGCTGACCGCTCGCCCCATCGCCCATCGCGGCCTGCACGACGCCGCCCGCGGCATCTACGAGAACACCCTATCGGCGGCCGACGCGGCCGCCCGCGCGGAGTTCGCGATCGAATGCGACGTGCAGGACACCGCCGATGGCGAGGCGATGGTCTTCCACGACCACACCCTTGACCGGCTCACCGGCGAGCGCGGACCGGTGCGCGAGCGAACGGCTGCCGCGCTCCAGGCCTTGATGATCGGCGGCACGGCCGACCGCATCCCGACGCTGGCCGAGTTCCTTGGGCTCATTGCCGGCCGGGTGCCTCTGGTCGTCGAGGTGAAGAGCCGCTTCGACGGCAGCCTCGGGCTGACACGGCGCACCCTCGAGGTCATCGCGGGTTACGATGGCCCGGTCGCGATCAAATCCTTCGACCCGAACGTGGTGGCAACCGTAAGGGCGCTCGCCCCCGAATTGCCCAGAGGCATCGTAGCCGAAGCGCGCTACGAGCATCCGAGCTATGACGCGCTCCCGCGCGAGACGAAGGTCGAGCTCGCCAACCTGCTGCATTGGCCTGCGACCGAACCGCATTTCGTTTCCTGGAAGGTCACGGACCTGCCGCATGCGGCGCCGTTCCTCGCGCGGACGCTGGGTGGCGTGCCCGTGATGGCCTGGACTGTGCGCACCCCTGACGACCGCGCCCGGGCGACCGCCCGGGCCGATCAGATCGTGTTCGAGAACTTCGTTCCCTGATGTCGCGTCGGCTTGCTTCGTTGCACGTCGCGACCTAGCTCCGGTCGCGATGATCGAGCCAGAGCAGGGCGAAGCGAAGCCGGAGGGCGCCTGGACCGTCCGGGTCGCGCCCAAGATCACGGCCGTGCCGGCACCGGTCTGGGACGCCCTCGCGACCCATGCCCCCGCGGGCGAAGACCAGGACAACCCCTTCGTCCGTCACGCCTTCCTCTCGGCGCTCGAGGAGGCCGGCTGCGTCGGTCGCGGCACGGGTTGGAGTTCGGCGCATCTCGTCGCCGAAGCGCCGGACGGGACGATCGCCGGCGTGGCGCCCTGTTATCTCAAGACCCATTCGCAAGGCGAATACGTCTTCGACTACGCCTGGGCGGACGCCTACGAGCGCGCCGGCGGGCGCTACTACCCCAAGCTCCAGGTCAGCGTGCCGTTCACGCCGGTCACCGGGCCGCGCTTTCTCGCCGACGCTCGAAATCCGCAGGCGCGGCTCGCATTGGCCGAGGGATTGAGGACGCTCCGGGCCCAGGCGGGCGCCTCCTCGGCCCATGTTACCTTCCTGCCGGAAGCGGATTGGGAGGCTTTGGCCGGGGCGGGCTACCTGCAGCGCACGGACCAGCAGTTCCACTGGTTCAACGAGGGCTACGCCTCCTTCGAGGACTTCCTCGGTGCCCTCGCCTCGCGCAAGCGCAAGGCGATCCGGCGCGAGCGGCGCGACGCGTTGTCGGGCGGCCTGACCGTCGAAGCCCTGACCGGCCCTGCTATCGAGGAGCGGCACTGGGACGCCTTCTACCGCTTCTACATGGACACCGGCTCGCGCAAATGGGGGCGCCCCTACCTCAACCGGCGCTTCTTCTCGCTCGTCGGCGAGCGCATGGCGGACCGGATCCTCCTCGTCATGGCGCGGCGGGAGGGCCGCTACGTGGCCGGCGCCCTCAACTTCATCGGCGGATCGCGGCTCTACGGCCGCAATTGGGGCTGCATCGAGGATCATCCCTTCCTGCATTTTGAGCTCTGCTACTACCAGGCCATCGACTTCGCCATCGCGCGGGGGCTGGACCGCGTCGAGGCCGGCGCGCAGGGCGAGCACAAGCTCGCCCGCGGCTATCGGCCGGTCACCACCTATTCCGCCCACGAGATCGGCGATCCGGGGCTGCGCCGGGCCGTGGCGGCCTATCTCGAACGAGAGCGCCTCTCGGTGGCCGAAGTCGGCAGCGTGCTCGCCGAGGCGACGCCGTTCCGCCGCGGCGAGATCGACGACTGAGGGGCTTGCCAGAGGCCGGGCTGCATCGCATCACGCGGCGACGCCGACAGCGAGGAGTTGAGCCCGTGCCGAGCTACGACCCATCGAACGTGTTCGCCAAGATCCTGCGCGGCGAGTTGCCGTGTCACCTGGTCTACGAGGACGAGGCGACGCTCGCCTTCATGGACATCATGCCTCGCGCCGACGGGCACGTGCTCGTCATCCCGAAGGCGCCGGCGCGCAACCTTCTCGACGCCGATCCGAAGAGCCTCGCCGCCGTGATGGCGAGCGTGCAGACCGTCGGCCGGGCAGTGGTGAAGGCGTTCGGGGCCGACGGGCTCACGATCCAGCAGTTCAACGAGAGCGCTGGTGGTCAAGTGGTGTTCCACCTGCACGTCCACGTCATCCCGCGCTGGGACGGGGTGGCCATGCGTCCCCACACGGGCGAGATGGCCGATCCGGAAAAGTTGAAGACCCTTGCCGCGCAGATCCGCACGGCGCTGGAAGAGGGCTGACGTCAGGGCGTCGGAGAGCGCTGCGTGATGGCCGTGATCACGGCGTCGATGCCGTCCATGACCGCGCGCGGCGTCAGCCCGAAGATGCCAAGGATGCCGGTCAGCGCCCAGTAGCCCGCGATCAGGATCACGGGGACGAGGATCCAGCCCAGCACCTCCTCGAAGACCTTGCGCTTGCGACGGCGCTCCCAGCGCTTCTCGCGCCAGGTCAGGCGGGGCGCCGCAACGCGTTGAGCCGGCCCTTGGGCCGGCTCGAGAGGTCCTTCGTGGATGTCTGACGTCATGCGCGTACCAAGGGAACCTTCGGGACGGTGCGGACACCGCCCTCGCCGCCGGATCCCTTAGGTTTAGCCGCTTTCGGCTTCTTCGCATAGCTCGCCGGCTTGCGCCGCGGCTTCTTGCGCGCCGCCTCGGTGACGTCCTTCTCCGGTTTGGGCGTGATCGGCCCGTCCGGGTACTCGAAGCCCAGCGTGCTCAGGCCGTCCACGTCCTTTTTGACGACGACACGCACCGCGCCGCCGTTCTTGAGCCGGCCGAAGAGCACGTCGTCGGCCAGCGGCGTCTTGATCGAGGACTGGATGAGGCGCGCCATGGGACGTGCGCCCATCGCCTCGTCGTAGCCGTGCTCGACGAGCCAGTCGCGCGCCTCGTCCGAGAGCTCGATCGTGACGTTGCGGTCGGCGAGCTGCGCCTCGAGCTGGAGGACGAACTTGTCGACGACCTGCTTGATGACCTCGGTCGGCAGGTGGCCGAACGAGATGACGGAGTCGAGGCGGTTGCGGAACTCAGGCGCGAACATCTTGTTGATCGCCTCCACGTCGTCCCCGGTGCGCCGGTTCTGCGTGAAACCGTAAGCCGCCCGCGCCATGTCGGCCGCGCCCGCGTTCGTGGTCATGATGATGATCACGTTGCGGAAATCGACCTGCTTGCCATTGTGATCGGTGAGCTTCCCATGGTCCATGACCTGCAACAGGATGTTGAACAGGTCCGGATGGGCCTTCTCGATCTCGTCGAGCAGCAGCACGCAGTGCGGATGCTGGTCGACGCCGTCGGTGAGCAGCCCGCCCTGGTCGAAGCCGACATAGCCGGGAGGCGCGCCGATAAGGCGGGAGACGGTGTGCCGCTCCATGTACTCCGACATGTCGAAGCGCAGCATCTCGACGCCAAGCGACAGGGATAGCTGCTTGGCGACCTCCGTCTTGCCGACGCCCGTCGGACCGGCGAAGAGGTAGGAGCCGATGGGCTTCTCCGCGTCGCGAAGCCCCGCACGGGCGAGCTTGATCGAGGAGGTGAGCGCCTCGATCGCCTTGTCCTGTCCATAGACGACCCGCTTCAGGGTGGTCTCGAGGGCCGCCAGCACCTCCGCGTCGTCCTTCGACACGGTCTTGGGCGGGATTCGCGCCATGGTGGCGACGGTGGCCTCGATCTCCTTGACGCCGATGGTTTTCTTGCGCCGGTTCTCCGGCAGCAGCATCTGCGACGCGCCGGTCTCGTCGATCACGTCGATCGCCTTGTCCGGCAGCTTGCGGTCGTTGATGTACTTCGCCGAGAGCTCCACCGCCGCCTTCACCGCGTCGTTGGTGAACTTGAGCTTGTGGAACTCCTCGTAGGTGGACTTAAGCCCTTTAAGGATCTCGATCGTGTCGGGCACGGAGGGCTCGCTCACGTCGATCTTCTGGAAGCGACGCACCAGCGCCCGATCCTTCTCGAAGTACTGGCGATACTCCTTGTAGGTCGTGGACCCGATGCAGCGCAGCGTGCCGGAGGCGAGCGCGGGCTTGAGCAGGTTCGAGGCGTCCATCGCGCCGCCGGAGGTAGCGCCTGCGCCGATCACCGTGTGGATCTCGTCGATGAACATGATCGCGTTGGGATGCTGCTCGATCTCCTTCACGACCTGCTTCAGGCGCTCCTCGAAGTCGCCGCGGTAGCGGGTGCCCGCGAGAAGCGTACCCATGTCGAGAGCGAAAACCGTGGCGTTGGCGAGCACCTCCGGCACCTCGCCACGCAGGATCTTGCGCGCCAAGCCCTCGGCGATGGCCGTCTTGCCGACGCCCGGGTCGCCGACGAGGAGCGGGTTGTTCTTCTGCCGACGGCAGAGAACCTGGATCGTGCGCTGCACCTCGGACTCGCGGCCGATGAGCGGGTCGATCCGGCCGTCCTTCGCCTTCTTGTTGAGGTTGACGCAGTAAGCCTCGAGCGCGTCGCCCTTCTTCTTGGAGCGCGCATCCTCGTCGCCGCCGGAGGGCCGCTCGTTCGAGCTCTCCTCCTCGGCGCCCTTGGGCGGGCGGCTCTCGGACATGCCGGGCCGCTTGGCGATGCCGTGGCTGATGTAGTTCACCGCGTCGTAGCGGGTCATGTCCTGCTCTTGCAGGAAGTAGGCGGCATGGCTCTCGCGCTCGGCGAAGATCGCGACGAGCACGTTGGCGCCGGTCACTTCCTCGCGGCCGGAGGACTGCACATGGATGACGGCGCGCTGAATGACGCGCTGGAAGCCGGCGGTGGGCTTCGCGTCGTGGCGTCCGTCGGAGACGAGGTTCGTCAGTTCCGTGTCGACGTATTCGACGAGGTTGCGGCGCAGAACATCGAGATCGACGTTGCAGGCCCGCATGACGGCCGCGGAGTCCTGATCGTCGACGAGGGCGAGGAGGAGATGTTCGAGGGTGGCGTATTCGTGGCGCCGCTCGCCTGCGAGGGCAAGAGCACGGTGGAGCGCCTGTTCAAGGCTTCGCGAAAAGCTCGGCAAGGGGGGCCTCTGGTCCGGGAGGGGGCGTCGAAGGCTACTGCTTCTCCATAACGCACTGGAGAGGATGTTGGTGCTTGCGGGCGAAATCCATGACCTGCGTCACTTTGGTTTCGGCCACCTCGTAGGTGAACACGCCGCATTCGCCGACGCCGTTCTGGTGGACGTGCAGCATGATGCGCGTGGCATCCTCCCGGTCCTTGTTGAAGAACCGCTCGAGGATGTGAACGACGAACTCCATCGGGGTGTAGTCGTCGTTCAGCAGGAGAACGCGGTAGAGGTTCGGGCGCTTGGTGCGCGGCTTCGTCCGGGTGACGATGGCCGTGCCGCTGCGGCCGTCATCGCCGCCCGGCGAACGGGGGTTCGAGGCCATCCCCGAAGGCCACGTCCAGGACCGGCGAGCACCGAACGCGGGCGAGGATCGCTCGCGAGGGCCGCCGGTGCACGTCGTCAGCGGTCGTTCCGTCACGTGTGCCAGGTTCCTTGAAAGCCGCACGGCCCCGACGGTTCAGGCGTCGCCCGATTGCGACGCGTCGGATCGGAGTGTCACCCCGACGGCGGCGTGAGATCAACCGTAAAAGTGGGGAGCACGGCGGCCCTACGCCAGAGGCTCCGCCAGAGGCTCGGCTCAGCGGACGAAACGTCGCGGCGGTGGTCTCAAACGCAAAACGCCCGGCCGAGAGGCCGGGCGCTCGTCATCCCACCCGAAGGCGGGAGATGAGAACGGTTGCTTACTTGGCGACCGGAGCGGTGGCGACGCCCTGCTTGGCGACGAGGCCCTCGAGCGGCTTGTAGGCCTCCTTGGCGAGGTTCGCGTAGAGCTCGCCCATCTTGGTGGCCTGAGCAACGAAGCCCTCGTAGGCGGTCTTCATGTAGTCCGTCTGGATCTCGAGCGCCTTGTCGAGGGTCTTCACGCCGGCGAGCTTCTCGAAGGTCGCGGTCGACTGCTCGAAGGACTTCTTGGCGTAGTCGGCGGCCTCGACGGCGATCGCCTGGGCGCCCTTGGACACAGTGCCGAAGCTCTTGAGAGCGACGTCCATGTTGTCCTTGCTGAGCTTCTGGATGTTGTCGAACTGCTGCATCATGATAGGGATCCCCCGCGCGGCACCCGCGGGGCCGCGTCGTCAGTGAGTGATGAGAACCGATGCCGCCGTCCGGAACGCAACACGCCGCGGCGGATGGTCTGAATATGTGCACTGCACCATTTTTGTCAAGTCGATTGTGCACTGCAACATGAGCGCTCGAACGGCGGTTTTGCACTTAACCCATTCGTAACCGCGTCTCCCTACCGTTCCGGACTGTGCTTCGGCGGCAACGGCTTCCTTCGTGGGCCGGCGCCGTCAGAGAGCGATGATCGAAAGGGTCTGGGACAGTCCGATGGCTCTGGGGTGCGTACAGCGTTCGGGCGGCCACTGGGTCGCCGTATCAGGCCTCGCCGCGGTCGCGGCGTCCCTCCTCGTCGTGACGGCGACTCCGGCCGAGGCGGCCCGGCGCAAGGCGCGGGGCGGCGGCTACAACCCGCCTTACGCCAACATCGTGATCGACGCCAAGACCGGCCGGGTCCTGCACGCCGTGAACGAGGACGCGCTCCGGCACCCCGCCTCAGTCACCAAGGTGATGACCCTCTATCTCCTCTTCGAGGCGCTGGAGAAGGGTAAGGTCTCGCTCGACACGCCGCTGCGCGTCTCAGCCAATGCGGCCCGCCAGTCGCCGTCCAAGCTCTACCTCGACGCTGGTGACACCATCTCGGTGGAGGACGCGATCAAGGCGCTGGTGACGAAATCCGCGAACGACGTCGCCGTGACCGTCGCCGAGAACCTCGGCGGCTCGGAGGAGGACTTCGCCGAGCAGATGACGCGCAAGGCCCGCGCGCTGGGCATGAACCGCACGGTCTACCGCAACGCCTCAGGTCTCCCCGACGCCGAACAGGTGACGACGGCGCGCGACCTCACGATCCTTGGGCGGGCCATCCAGGACCGCTTCCCGCGCTACTACCGTTACTTCCAGACCCGGACCTTCAACTTCGCCGGGGCGTCCTACAAGAATCACAACAAGCTTCTCGGCCGGGTCGAGGGCGTGGACGGCATCAAGACCGGCTTCACGCGCATGTCCGGCTTCAACCTGCTCACCAACGTCAAGACGGACGACCGCCACATCGTCGCCGTCGTGCTCGGCGGCCGCTCGGGCGCGAGCCGCGACCAGATCATGGCGGGCCTCGTCCGCACGACCCTGCCCCGGGCCTATGCCGGCGCGCGCACGCTGCCCAGCGCCGCTGAAGCCGCGCAGGTCGCGGAAGCGCCCCGTCCGGCCCGCGTCGCCGACGTCGAGACCACCGCTACGACGCCCTCCCCCAAGGCCGTGGCCAAGCCCCTCGACCTGAACGCCATGCGGCCTGTCGTGGCCTCGGCGGCCGGCGCCAGTTCGACGATGACGCCCACGTCGGGCCTGCGCTGGAGCAGCGGCCCGCAACCCGCTCCCACGGCCGCCCGCGCCTATGCGGCTGTCGAGACGTCTGCCAAGGCCGCGCCGCCCCTGCCGCTCGCCGGGCCCGAGAAGGACCGGAAGATCGAGGCGCGCCTCCCCGCCGTCGATGTCGCTCCGGCCGCGCGTGCCGCGGCACTCGAAGCCCGCACCGAGTCCAAGCCGGAGCCGAAGCGCGAGGCGGCCAAGGAAGCGACGAAACCCGCCGTGACGCCTTCGGCCTGGGTCATCCAGCTCGGCGCGACGGACGAGGAAGAGAAGGCCAAGGCGATCCTCGATCAGGCCCGCAGCGCCGGCGCCCGCGCCCTCGCCAAGGCCTCGCCCTTCACCGAGAAGGTGGCCCGGGACGGGGCGACGCTGTTCCGCGCCCGGTTCTCCGGCTTCGAGGATCCCGACTCGGCGCAGGAAGCGTGCAAGAGCCTCAAGAAGAGCGGCTTCGCCTGCTTCGCGACCCGCTCCTGAGCCTCGGACCGCCGCCCTCCACCACGAAATAACAGGCGGCGCGCGTTCGGCGCCGCCCTCCCCTCACCCCTCATCGCGCGTGGAGTATCAGCGATGTCGGCCGAGCAGCACCTCTTTGGCCTGGTTGACGCGGGCCGCGAGATACGTCGAGCCCCCCTGGTCGGGATGAAGCTTCTTCATCAGCGTGCGATGGGCCGTGCGCACCTCGTCCGCACCCGCCCCCGGCCGCAGCCCCAGGATCTCATAGGCCTCCTGTTCGGACATCGCGCCCGGCTGCGGGACGCCGCCCGACCGCGGGTGCGCATCGCGGTCAGCGTGTTCACGCCAACCGGGCATCCGGCGGTCGAGATAAGCCTCTAGGAGGCGCGCCCCGTCCGGATCGGACCTGAGGCATTTGCCGACGAGGCGGATGAGCGCCGCTTCGTCGAGGTCGCGCAAGGCCCGGCCGGCGAACTCGCCGGCGAGAACCGTGCCCTCCATCGAGCCGGTGTCGTGATCGAGCTCCATCTCGATCATGGCCGAACGGACGCGGGAGACGGCGCCCGCGCTCTTGCGTGCCGACCGTCCGAAATTGGCGAAGGACAAGGCCTGCCAACCCAGAAGCCAGCTCGCCACCCCGCCGAGGAGGAAGGCCATGTCGATGCGCCCGCGCAGGGCGAGGATCGCGGCGCCGCCGAGAGCCGCGACGCCGCCGACGAGGCGCAGCGCCTTTGCCATCGCGGCGGGGTTGGCGCGGGTGAAAACCTTCGAGAGCCACCACACCAGAATGAGGACGCCCGCCCCGTAGAGCAACGTCATCAGCGGCCTCCCATCGCGGTGAGCAGACGCCGCGCCTCGGGGTCGCGACCGGCCAAGGCCTTGAGCGAAGCGGCCCCGCCGCCGGCATAGGCGGCCGCAGCGCGCAGCAAGCCGGCCAGCGTCCGCGCCGCGCCAGCGTCGAAGCTGGCATAGGCGCCCCCGGTCAGGCGGGCGATCTCGGGAAAGGCGGTGCCGGCGGCCGGATCACGCCCCTCCTGGAACATGAAAGCCTTGACGCCGAGGAGGCCGAGTTCGCCGGCCACGGCGCAAAGCTCGTCGACGTTCTCCTCCATCGCGTCGCCGACATAGACCAGCACGCGCGACGGCCTCCGGCGGTTCTCCTCCCGGGCATGGCGCAGAACGCGCCCGATCTGGGTGTGCCCGCCTTGGCAGGCGAGCCCGGTCATCAGGCTCGTCAGGGCGGCGGGATCGCTCACCCAGCGCGAGGCGCGGCACTCGTTGAAGCCGCGGAAATAGACGAGTTGCACGGCGAGGCCGCCGACGCGCGTCGCCTCGGCGAACATCTCGGCCTGCAGACGGCAGGCGAGGTCCCAGGTGGGTTGCCGACTCATGGTGGCGTCGAGCGCGAAGATCAGCCGGCCACGATCCCCGTCCACCGGCGCCACGACCGCGGCTTGCCCGAGGAATGCGTCGACGGCCGCGCGGCCCGTCGGCGCCGGGACATCAGGTCTCGTCAGATCGCGTTTATCGGCCATGGATGGCCGTGAATGTGGCGCGTCGCCGGGCCGGGTTCAATCGTCTCGTCGCGCTCGGTGCGGACCAGCCGGCTCAGGCGCCGCGGGCCAGCGCAAGGGTTCAGTGAAGCACCCGGCGCGGGCCGTCGTCCGTCCGACGCTCCCAGGCCTGCAGGGCCGAGCCGTTGAGGCCGCTGTCGCGAAGACGCCCGCTCAGCTCGGCGAAGTGCTTCTCGCTCACCTCGAGATCGCTCGCGCCTTCGGGATCGTCGACCTTCTCGATCTCCGCGGAGGCGAAACGGTCGAAGCAGGCGGACATCTCGGCATAGGCGAACGCGACGGGAAGGGTGCGAAAGATCGTGGCGAACTCGTCGTCGAGCTCCCCCGTCTCCAGGTCGCGCATATGAACGAGGTACCCGTCCGCATGCTCGTGGACTTCGTACCGCCAGTGACGACCTTCGGACGCTGCGAGGAGCATCGCTTCCTCCACTCGGGAACACAGTGGAGCAATGCGAGTCGCCGTTTAACGGTTCCGGTTGAGCCCCCGCGGCATAGCATCAGGGCGAAAGGCTGTGGATTGCGGGCAACAGAGCCGGCTGCAGCTGCCATCGGGCCGGCAATGACCACCGGTGCTCAGAGCAGTCCCAACGCCGCCAGCTCCCGGCGCAGGCTCTCGGGCATGAGACCGAGCTCGCCGCCCGCGCGATCGAGGTCGCGCGGGGCATCCTTGTGCTCCAGGTACCGCCAGCCCTGGAACGGGCGGACGGGGCGCGGCTCGACGGGCACGACAACCGGATCGAGGACGAGGTGACAGCGGCCGATCCCCTCCCCGTCCGTGAACGGCCGGATGGCGACGAGACGCTGGCGGCAGGCGAGCTGCCCTTTCACCACCCAGTACAGCGAGCCGGCGTCCACGATCTCCGCCAAGCGCTTCGGCATCATGCGGGTCGTGTGGACCTGCTCGTACGTGCGCCCGAGGCGGGCGTGATGCAGCCGGTTCTCCTCGATCCACTCCTCGAGGTCGCGGATCGAATCGCAGCCGACGCAGAGCTTGAGGAGGTGGAGGGGCATTGGCGGCGAATAGCGAGTGGTGAGTAGCGAATGGAGGCTGTTTCTGGAGGGACTAGCAGCTGGGACCGACCCACTCGCTATTCGCCATTCGCCCTCAAGACAATAAGCCGCGCCCCTTCCGCGACCTGGGCGCCCGGCTCCGCCGCGACCTCTGCCACCTCGCCGTCCGCGGCGGCCGTAAGGACATGCTCCATCTTCATCGCCTCGACGATGGCGAGCCGTTGGCCCTTCTCGACCGCGTCGCCAGGCTTGACAAAAACCGCGACGAGCTTGCCGTGCATCGGCGCCTTCACGAGCCCGCCCTCGTCCATGTGCTCGAGGTCGACGTCGAAGGGGTCGTGCAGCTCGACCCGGGTCTGGCGCCCGTCGCGCACCACGATCACGCCCCGCCCCGCCTGAACGACGGCGAGGTCCTCGCCGGTGGTCTCGATCGTCTGGCCGGACAAGCCCACGAGAGCCCCTTCGGCATCCCAGGACAAGGTCGCCTCGATCCGCTCGCCGTCGACGAGAACGGGCAAACCCGTCTCTCGCGCGCCGAGGAGCTGAAACCCGTCGTCGACCCACCATCCGCCGGCGCCGGAAGCCGGCGGGCTCACGCCCGCGATCCCGCTCTCGACGAGCGCCAAGGCGCCCGCCGCGACCGCCGCCGGATCGAGGCCCCGCGGCACCGCGCCGAGCTCTTCCAGCCGCTGGTCGATGAAGCCCGTGTCGAAGCGACCGGCGCGGAACTCGGGGGCCTCGCAGAGGCGCTTGAGGAAAGCGACGTTCGTCTTCGGCCCGGCGACCACCGTTCGGCCCAAAGCTTCGGCCAGGGTCGACAGCGCCTCGTCGCGGGTCTCGCCGCGGGCAATGACCTTGGCGATCATCGGGTCGTAGTAGGGGGTCACCTCGTCCCCCGCCTCAACGCCGGTGTCGATGCGCAGGTTCTCGCCCTCCGGGAACTGCAGCGCCCAGAGCTTGCCGGTCGAGGGTAGGAACCCCTTCTCCGGGTCCTCGGCGTAGAGCCGGGCCTCGACGGCATGCCCGTGGATCGCGAGGTCGTCCTGCGTGAAGGAGAGAGCCTCGCCCGAGGCCACGCGCAGCTGCAGCTCGACGAGGTCGAGGCCGGTGATCGCCTCGGTCACGGGGTGCTCGACCTGGAGGCGAGTGTTCATCTCCATGAAGTAGAAGCGGTCCGGCCGCAGGCCCTCGCGCCCGTCGGCGATGAACTCGACGGTGCCCGCGCCGACATAGCCCACCGCCCGCGCTGCCTCGACGGCCGCCTTGCCCATGGCCGCGCGCATCTCCTCCGGCATTCCGGGCGCCGGCGCTTCCTCGATCACCTTCTGATGGCGGCGTTGGAGCGAGCAGTCGCGCTCGAAGAGGTGGACGACGTTGCCGTGGCCGTCGGCGAAGACCTGGATCTCGATGTGGCGCGGCGAGAGCACGTACTTTTCCACGAGCACCCGCGGATCGCCGAAGGCCCCCGCCGCCTCGCGCTGGGCACTCTCCAGGGCCGCCTCGAACTCGCCGACCTTGTCGACCCGGCGCATGCCCTTGCCGCCACCCCCCGCCACCGCCTTGATCAGCACCGGGTAGCCGATCTCATAGGCCTTCTGGCGCAGGAACTCGGGTTCCTGTTTCGCCCCGTGATAGCCCGGCACCACGGGCACACCCGCCTTGGCGACGAGGGACTTGGCCGCGTCCTTCAGGCCCATCGCCTGGATGGCGGAGGCCGGCGGTCCAACGAAAACGATGCCGTTCGCCTCGCAAGCTTCGGCGAACTCCGCCCGCTCGGAGAGGAAGCCGTAGCCCGGATGGATCGCGGCCGCCCCCGTACGCTTGGCGACCTCGAGGATGCGGTCGATGACGAGGTAGCTCTCTCGGGCCGGCGCCGGGCCGATCAGGTGCGCCTCGTCGGCCATCTGCACGAAGAGCGCGTCCGCATCGGCCTCCGAATGCACCGCGATGGTGCGCAGGCCCATCCGGCGCGCCGTGCGGATGATGCGGCAGGCGATCTCGCCGCGGTTGGCGATGAGAACGGAAGGAAGCATCGCGGGTCTCGTGTCTCGAACGGGCGCTGGACAGGCCCTGACCTAGAGCGTTCGCGCCCCGTTTGTCACCTCCTTGTTCGGCCCCGCTGCGCCGGATGCCAGGGCTGCGGGACGCCGCCTTGAGGCTGTCCCGCCAGCCTCATAGAACCGAAGGGTGGCCGCCTCCCCGTCCCTGCCCGACTTCTCACCTTCCGGCCCGCGGCTCTGGGGCCTCGCGGTGGCGCAGCTTGTCGGCTGGGGCACGCTCTACTACGGCTACGCCCTCCTGTTCGGTCCGATGGAGGCGGAACTCGGCTGGTCGCGCACGGACCTGAACGGCGCGCTGACGGCGGGCCTCCTCGCGACGGGGCTCGGCGCCGTGCCGATCGGCCGCCTCATCGACCGCTTCGGCGCGGCGCTGCCGATGACGGCGGGCGCCGTCGCGGGCGCCCTGCTCCTTGTCCTCTGGTCGCGGATCGACTCGCTTCCGGCCTTCTACGGCCTGTGCGTGGCGCTCGGGATCGCGCAGGGCGCGTCGCTCGGGGACCCGGCCTTCGCCGTCATCACCGCGAACGCGCGGGACGCACGGCGGGCGATCACGGCCCTGACCTTGGTGACGGGCCTGTGCACCACCGTGTTCTTCCCTCTCGTGCAGGCCCTCATCGAGCATCTGGGATGGCGCAACGCCCTCCTCGCGCTCGGTCTCGTCCAGCTCCTGTTCTGCGCCCTGCCCCATGCGCTTGTCCTAAAGGGCACGCGAGGACCGCGCCGGTCGTCGCAGGAGATCGAGGCGGGTCAGCGCGACGGCAGCGCGTCGGAGGCACGGCCGGTCTTCCGCCGCGCCGCCTTCTGGAGCTTCGCGCTCTGCTTCGCTGCGCAGGCGTTCATCTCGTCCGGGCTGACCTTCCACCTCGTGCCGCTGCTGCAGGAACGCGGCTTCGGCATCGAGACGGCGGTCGCCGTCTTTGCCCTGCGCGGGCCGGCCCAGGTCGGGGCCCGCATGCTGCTTCTCGCGCTTGGCAGCAAGGCGCCGGCAAGACGCGTCGGCAGCTTCATCGTGCTCCTGCCGCCGCTCGCCCTCGCGGCGCTCTTCGCGACGGCGCCGGGCGGGACTGCGGCCCTGATCGCCTTCGTTGTCCTCTATGGCGTCGCCGACGGCAGCCTGACCATCGTCCGGGCGGCCGGCATCGGCGAGATGCTCGACCGCGAGCGCTACGGGACGGTCGCCGGCACGCTGAGCTTCATCGCCCTCGTGCCGAAGGTCGGCGCGCCGCTCGCCATCGCGGCGCTCTGGCAGTGGACTGGCGGCTACGCCGCCGTCATCGAGGCCTTGATCCTGGCCGCCCTCGTCGGCGCCGCCGGGTTCTGGCTCGCGGCGGCGCGGACCGGGATCCGGCCCGCTCCCACTACTACTGCCTGATGCGGGAGCAGGTCCCTCACTGGGCTCCCTGAAGGCGCGTCAGGGCCTCGTCCATTTTGGCAATCCGTGCCGTCAGGTCGTCCCGGCGCTCGCGCTGCTCGTCGACGACCTCTTCCGGCGCGCGGGCAAGGAAATCGGCGTTGCCGAGCTTGGCGTCGATCTTGGCCACGTCGCCGAGGGCCTTCGTCTTCTCCTTGTCGAGACGGGCCCGCTCCGCCGCGACATCGATGACGCCCTCCAGCGGCACGGCCGCGACTTCGCCGCGCACGATGACCTGGATCGACGCCTTCGGCGCCGCATCGCCGATCGTCACACCGGAGAGGCGCGCCATGCGGCGGATCGTGTCGATCCAGCGCGGCAGGCGTTCCGTCACCTGCGGCGAGGGAGAGACGAGGATGAGTGGCACCTGGGCGCCGGCCGGAACGTTCGTCTCCGAGCGCACGGAGCGGATCTCCGACACGAGATCGACGACCCAGCCGATCTCGGCCTCCGCCGCCGCGTCCTTGAGCCCCGACAGCTCCGGCCAGGGGCTGAGGGCCAGCACGTTGGCGCGCGGCTCGCCCTCCGCGCCCTTGATGGCCCAGAGCTCCTCGGTGAGGAAGGGCATGAAGGGGTGGAGCAGCGCGCAGATCAAGTCGAGCAGGTAGGCGACCGTCGCCCGGGTCTCGTCCTTCGCCGGGCCGTCCTCGCCCTGGAGCACGGGCTTGGCGAGCTCGAGATACCAGTCGCAGAACACGTTCCAGGTGAAGCGGTAGGCGGCGCCCGCGGCCTCGTTGAACTTGTAGGCGAGGATGCCCTGCGTGATCGCCTCGCTCGCGGTCGCGGCCTCGGTCAGCGCCCAGCGGTTCAAGGTGCCCTGAACCTTCGCCGGATCGAAGCCGGGCACGCGGGCGCAACCGTTCATCTCGGCGAAGCGCGCCGCGTTCCAGATCTTGGTCGCGAAATTGCGGTAGCCCTCGACGCGGGCGACCGAGAGCTTGATGTCGCGCCCCTGGGCCGCCATGGCGGCGAGCGTGAAGCGCAGGGCGTCGGCGCCGTACTGGTCGACGAGGTCGAGGGGGTCCATGACGTTGCCCTTCGACTTTGACATCTTGGCCCCCTTCTCGTCGCGGACGAGGGCGTGGATGTAGACTTCCTTGAAGGGCACCTCGTCCCGGAAGTGCAGGCCCATCATCATCATCCGGGCCACCCAGAAGAAGATGATGTCGAAGGCCGTCACCAGAACGGTGGTCGGGTAGTACTTCCCCAGTTCCGGGGTCTCGTCCGGCCAGCCGAGCGTCGAGAACGGCCAGAGCGCCGAGGAGAACCAGGTGTCGAGCACGTCCTCGTCGCGTCTCAGCTCGACGTCGCGGCCGTGTTTCTCGCGCGCCTGCGCCCGAGCCTCCTCTTCCGTGAGCGCGACGAAGGGCTGACCCTCGGGATCGAACCACGCCGGGATCTGATGGCCCCACCAGAGCTGGCGCGAGACGCACCAGGGCTCGATGTTCTCCATCCACTGGAAGTAGGTTTTTTCCCAGCTCTCGGGCACGAAGCGCGTCTCGCCGGCGCGCACCGCTGCCATGGCGCGCTCGGCGAGTGGCTTTACGTCAACGTACCACTGGTCGGTCAGGTAGGGCTCGATGACGACGTTGGAGCGGTCGCCGTGCGGGACGGCGTGGGTGTGCGGCTCAATTTTTTCGAGGATGCCCCGCTCCTCCAGCATCGCGACGATGCGCTTGCGCGCCTCCGCACGGTCTAGGCCGTCGAGGGCCAGAACGGCGTCGAGATCGGCCGACGGCTGTAGGCCATCAGTGAAGGCGGCGTTGGCGCCGAGCGCGAGTTGGGCCTCAGGGCCGAGCACGTTGATGACCTTGAGCCCGTGCCGCCGCCCGACCTCGAAATCGTTGAAGTCGTGCGCCGGCGTGATCTTCACCGCGCCCGTGCCCTTCTCCGGGTCGGAATACTCGTCCGCGACGATCGGGATGCGCCGACCGACGAGGGGCAGGATCGCGAACTTGCCCACGAGGTCCTTGTAGCGCTCGTCCTCCGGGTGAACGGCGATGCCGGTGTCGCCGAGCATCGTCTCGGGGCGCGTCGTCGCGACCGTGATGAAGCGGTCGGCCTCGCCCTCCAAGGGGTAGCGAATGTGCCAGAGATGGCCTTTCACCTCGACCTGGAGCACCTCAAGGTCCGAGATCGCCGTCTGGAAGCGCGGGTCCCAGTTCACGAGGCGCTTGTCGCGGTAGATGAGACCTTGGCTGTGCAGGTCGACGAAGACCTTGAGCACGGCCTTGGACAGGCCCTCGTCCATGGTGAAGCGCTCGCGCGACCAGTCGCAGGAGGCGCCGAGGCGCTTCAACTGATTGACGATGGTGCCGCCCGATTCCTCCTTCCAGGCCCAGACCCGACGAAGGAATTCCTCGCGGCCCAGCGTCCGCCGGTCGGGCTGCTGCGTCTCGGCGAGCTTGCGCTCGACGACCATCTGGGTGGCGATGCCGGCATGATCGGTGCCGGGCTGCCAGAGGACGTCCTTGCCGCGCATGCGCTCGAAGCGGCACAGGATGTCCTGCACCGTATTGTTGAGCGCGTGCCCCATATGGAGCGAGCCCGTCACGTTGGGCGGCGGGATCACGATCGTGTAGGGCGCGGCGCCGTGGCGGTCGGGCCGGCCGGCCTTGAAGGCCTCGGCCTCCTCCCATCGGGCCGCGATGCGCGACTCCACGGCGGCCGGGTCGAAGGTCTTGTCCATCATGGGGCGGGAAACCGGTCTTTCGGGCGCGCTCGGCGGCGCGCGGGGTCAGCCGGCTAGAAAACGGAGAGACGGGGGTTCGTCAACCGATCGGGCTGCTGGCTACAAAGGCTAAGGTCGAGTGGGCGCGGCGCGGACCGGGTTGGATGCGTGTCGTTAGATCGCCACACCCTTGTCATGGCCGGGCTCGACCCGGCCATCACCGTTCGGAGGCGGTGACGGTTCCGCGCTGAGGTTCGTGGGTCAAGCCCGCGAACAACATAGGGGGGTTGAGGGCATCCTGGCTCACGCCCGGCTCCCCCTCACCTCCGCTCACCTTCGGTTCGCTTGCTTCGCCTGCCGGTGCGCAGGCGAAGCCCTCTCCCCGCTGGCGGGGAGAGGAGGAACGCGCACCGCCGTTTCTGATCACACAAACAGAGCCGCGACCCGGCCGCCATCACCTCTCCCCGCGGGCGGGCAGAGGGCTCGCGCTGAACGCAAGGTTCCGTGCGAGCAAGCGAAGCCAAAGGCGAAGCGGGGGTGAGGGGGGCTCTCCGCCACCCGAGCTTACGCCTAGCACCCCCCTCATCCGCCCTCGCTGGCGCGAGAGCACCTTCTCCCACGAGGGGAGAAGGAGGAGCGCCTCTAACGACCCCGCGCGACCCGCTCGATTTCGGCGCGCACCAACCGCTCCACGAGCGACGGCAAATTATCGTCGAGCCAGTTCTTGAGCATCGGCCGGAGCATCTCCTTGACGAGATCCTCGAGCGTCCGGGCGTTCTGGGTCAGCACCGTGTGGGCCAACATGTTGAAAGCCTGGCCGACGCTCTCGTCCGTGCGGCGCGAGATCAGAGGCTCGGGCTCCGGCTCAGGGTCCGGCTCGTAGGCCGGCGGAGACTGGGGCGGCGGGACCGGACGTGCGAGCACTGGCTCCGACAGAGGTTCCGGCTCAGGCTCGGGCTCGTCGTCGAACGAGATCGCGTCGAAATCGATCTGCCCGTCTTCGACCGTCTGGAACGACACGTCCTCGTGCTCGAGCGCCAGGCTCGGCTTGGCGGGCTGGGGCACTTCCGCGAGGTCGAGGATGTCGTCCTCCGGCTCTGGCTCGGGCGCCCGCGCGGCGGGCTTCGCCGGCTCGCCTTTCCCGTTCTCCTGATCGTCCGCGATGATGCGGCGAATGGAGGCGAGGATTTCCTCCATCGAGGGTTCGTTGGTTTTGGGGCTCGCCGAACTCATGCGCGTCTCGATCACTTCACGATGCAACTCGGCGGGGAATCACCCCAGCGCCCGCTGCGATCGAGTATTGCAGGCTGCCGGGGCATCGCAAGCGCGGCTGGGACCGGCCCAACAGGGAATCGCGGCCTCAGCGCCCGTCGGGGATCCGCAGCCCGCCCCAGAGATCCTTGACCTGATCGAAGTGCTGCTTGGCACTGTACTGCGCGACGTTGAGGCCGAGCACCCGGGTGGTCAGGCGTCCGATCGACCGCGCGACGGCATAGGAGAACACCACGCGGTCGCGCTGCGCGATGATGAGGTTCACCCGGGCGTTGAGAAGTTCCTGCTGCGCGTTGAGCACGTCGAGCGTGGTGCGCTGGCCGACGCGCGCTTCCTCGCGCACGCCGTTCAGGGCGATCTCGGCCGCCTGGACCTGGGCCTGGGTCGCGATGATCTGCGCCTTGGCCGCTTCGAGCTGGCCCCAGGATTGGATCAGGGTGGCACGCACGGCATCCCGGGCCGTCTCGACGTCGATGCGCCGCTGGCCCGCGATCTCCTTGGCCTGACGGGCGCGGGCGTAGACTTCGCCGCCCTCGTAGATCGGAACGGTGAGGCGGGCGACCAGCTGGGCGCTGAAAGCCTCGGCACCCTGCTGGCCGGTGTCGTAGCGCTGGCTGGCGGCACCCGAGAGGGTCACGGAGGGCAGAAGCTCCCCTTCGGTGACCTTCACCTGCAGTTCGGCCGCGTCGACCGCGTGCATGGCCGACTTGATGTTGGGATGCTCGTCCATCGCGATCGCGATGGCGCTGTCGATCGAGCCGGGGACGAGCCTGTCGACCGGACGTCCGGGGGCGAGCTGGCGCGGCTCGACGCCGATGATCTGGCGAAACTGGGCGATGCTGGTGCGGAGGTCGGACTCCGCGACGCTGACCTGCGAGCGGGCGAGCGCCAAACGCGACTCGGCCTGGGCCACGTCGGTGCGGGTCACCTCGCCCACGTTGAAGCGGTCGCGCGTCTGACGGAGCTGCTCTTCGAGCACCTCGACGTTGTTGCGCTGCAGGCTCAACCGTGCGGTGTCGCGCAGCACGTTCATGTAGAACTGCGCGGCCTGGAACAGGACGTCCTGCTCGGTGTTGCGCAGCGTCTCGCGGGCGCCGAGGACCTGGCTCTCCGCTTGGCGGATGCTGTTCTCGGTCCGAAAGCCGTTGAACAGCGTCTGGTCGACCTGGACGCCGAAGCCGCGCGGCAGGGTGCGTGACACGGAGGAGCGGCCCACGCGGCCGCCCGTTCCGCCGACGCCGCCCGCTCCGCCGGCAGCAGTCGCGTTATTCGCGGAATTGAGCGAGCGCAGGGCGGCCGTCGCGGCTTCGCCTTCGAGGCCGGGGGCCGAGCTCTCGCTATAGGCCGCGCCGGCATCCGCCGTCGCGTTGATGCGCGGTCGCGACAGGGATTTCGCCCGCGGCACGTTCTCGTCGGTCGCCCGCACGCTGGCACGCTGGGCGTTGAGGGTTGGATTGCCGCCGTAAGCGCGCGCGAGCGCGCTCTCCAACGTCTCCGCGGACACGCCCGAGGAGAGGGCGACGAGCCAAGCCGCGCCCAAGCCGCCCACGGCGAAGCCGCGGAACCTTCGGAGTACCTGTCCTGTCACGCCTACCTGCCTGTCGGCGGCCGTGGTCTCGACGTCACGTTCGTGACCCGGCCGACTCTTTTGCGCTGCCCCCGACGAGGGTCGACCATGCCGCCGCGTTCACGTCTCGGCAATGAGCGTTGCTGCGTTGCGAGAAGTTCGTCGGGAAGTGGCGCAAAAAGGCGACACCTGCCGCCTGGGCCGCTTCGGGTCAGAAAACGAAGCCGGGCTCGCGCCTGAAGGCCGGCAGCGCGGTGGCATGCGCGTCGAAGAGGGCGCGGCTGCCGAAGGCATCCCCGGCGCGGGTGAAGAGAGTGGCCCGCCCGACACGGCCAGTGCCGAGCACGCAGGCCAGACGGCCGCCCTCGGCGAGTTGCTGAAGCAGCGCCTCGGGCCGCTCCTCGACGGTGCCGTTGACGAGGATCGCGTCGAACGGCGCCGCCTGCGGCAAGCCCGCCTTCAGGTCTCCCACGGCCACCTCAGCCTCGACGCCAACGCCGGCGAGCCGCGTCCGCGTCTCTGCCGCCATGGCCTCGCTCGATTCCAGACCCGTCACCTTGGCCCCGAGCCGCGCCATGGCAGCCGTGGAGTAACCCAGGCCGCACGCGATATCGAGCACCCGCTCGCCTGGCCGAGGTCCGAGGTCCTGGATCAGCCGGGCGAGGACCATGGGCGAGAGCATGAAGCGCTTCTCGGCACCGTTGATGCCGTCCGACACGCACATGTCGCGGTCGATGTAAGCGAGGTTCTCGCGGCCTGCCGGGACGAAATTCTCCCGAGGCAACTCGTCGAGCACCGCGAGCAAGGGCAGGTCGTTCACGTCGAAGGTCCGCACCTGCGAATCGACCATGGCGCGGCGGGCCAGCGCGAAATCGATCATGGGTTCCTCACGGGGTCGAACGGCGCTTGCTGGGGCGGTGATGCCGGCGGTTTGTAGGCATCGACGGCCAAAACGCAAGCCGGCCTCGGACGACCGAGCCGGAACCAGCCCGAAGCGCCGCGGTTCCCCAACGGCAACATGCCCGCGGGTTCCGGCCCGCAGGCTTTACGTCGTCGCGAGGCCCCATGACAACGACCCGCAAAGCCCTGCCCAGCAAGAAGTCCGTGCTCGGCAAGGCTCCCGCGCTCGTCGCGGCCGCTGGCGCCGCGGCGGCCCTTGCCCTGTTCAACGCCCGGCGGGCGAGCGGCGCGGAGCGGCAGCACCCTCCGATCGGGCGCCGCCTGCTGATCGACGGCATTCACGTGCACGTCGCGGAATGGGGCCAGGGCTCCCCCGTCGTGCTGATCCACGGCAATGGCACCATGGTTCACGACTGGGCGGTGAGCGGCCTCGCCGAGCGCCTCGCCCGCGATCACCGGGTCATCGCGATCGACCGCCCGGGCTACGGCTACACCGAGCGGCCTCGGGACCGGGCCTGGACGCCTGAGGCCCAGGCCGCGCTCATCGCGACGACGCTGCGCCGCATTGGTGTCGAGCGGGCCGTTATCGTTGGGCATTCCTGGGGGGCACTGACAGCGCTGGCACTCGGTCTCGATCACCCGGAGATGGCGCAAGGCCTCGTCCTTCTCTCGGGCTACTACGTGCCGACCGTCCGCCCCGATGCCTGGGCCGCCTCCGGCCCGGCGATCCCCGGCCTCGGTGACGTCCTACGCTACACGATCGCGCCGCCGCTCTCCGCGATGATCGCGCCGAAACTCATCGCCAAGGTCTTCGCGCCCCGGCCAGTGCCGGCCCGTTTCGCGAAGGGCTTCCCGCTCGCCCTCGCGCTTCGCCCGTTCCAGTTGCGGGGCAGCGCCGCCGACAGCGCCCTCATGGTGCCCGCCGCCGCGCGCCTCCGGGACCGTTACGCCGACCTCAGCGTGCCCACCGCCATCCTCGCTGGCGACGGCGACGGTGTCGTTGATCCGTGGCGCCATGCAATCGCCCTGCACCAGGCCATCGAGGGCAGCACGCTGCAGATCCTTCCGGGCCTCGGGCACATGATCCACTACGACGCGCAGGACGAGATAGCGGAGGCCGTGGCGATGCTTCAGCCCAATGAGACGCCACGAGCGCACGTGGCCGGAACCCGGAGCCGCCTGGCCTTGTGATCATGTCAGGGAAGTTTGGAGGCCTCGCCCGGAATCGAACCGGGGTGCAAGGATTTGCAGTCCTCTGCGTAACCACTCCGCCACGAGGCCGTCCGCTGCGGGGCCGCTCGCGCGGCGCTGGTCCATTAGCAGAGCCCAGGGCCGGAGAGCAACCATGGAGAGCCGGCTGGGCGCCGGCCGGCGGCGTAAATCGTCGCCCGCCCGGGGGTTGCGCGCCCGCCAGCCCGTGCTATATCCCCTGCCACTACGATCCGCGGTAGCTCAGTGGTAGAGCAGCCGGCTGTTAACCGGCTGGTCGTAGGTTCGAATCCTACCCGCGGAGCCAGTTTTTCGGAGAAAGCCGGGCCAGTGTGCCCGGCTTTTTCTTTGCCCCTATCGCTGCGTCTCAGCTCGCTCCGCTTCCCCTTTCGCGGTCGGTGCGCGGCGCATCAGGGCGAAGTAGGCCCCGGCCGGCAAGAGGCGAAACAGCTTCGCGATCCAGGCGAGGCGCCGCGGAAACGCGATCTCGAAGCGATCGTGCTCCAGCCCGTCGCAGAGACGGCGCGCGGCCGTCTCGACGGGCAGAAGGAAGGGCATCGGGTGCGGATTGTCCCGCGTCATCGGCGTCTCGACGAAGCCAGGATTGACAACCTGGAGGACGATACCGGCCCGGCCGGCCTCGATCTGTAGCGACTCGCAGAGCGCGATGACGGCGGCCTTCGACGCGCTGTAGGCTCCGGCCCCCGGCAAGCCACGATAACCGGCAAGGGACGCGTTCACGGCGATCCGGCCCCGCCCACGGCCGGCCATGCGCGGGTGGACCGCCGCGAGGCCGTGGACGACGCCCATCAGGTTGACGTCGATGACCTGCCGGAACGTTGCGACATCAAGGCTTGCGGCGCTCTTCGGCGCCACGCCGGCATTGAGGATCGCGAGGGCGATCGGTCCGTGCACCTGCTCGACCACCGCGACCAGGCGGTCCATCCCCGCTCCGTCGGTGACGTCGCACGGGTAGGCGACAATGCGCCCGCCCTCCGCTGCCGCCTCCGTGACCAAAGCCTCGAGCTCGGGCAGCCGGCGGGCCGTTGCCGCCACGAGCCAACCCCTTCGCGTGAGCTCCAGGGCGACGGCCCGCCCGATCCCGGAGCTCGCCCCTGTCACCCAGGCGATGCCGCCTGCCCCCTCGGCACGCGCTCTCACGCCAGCGCCTTACGGCCGCAGAAGCTGGTGCAGCAATCCAACCGGCCCTGTCAGCCGCACCGGCCCTTCCGTCACAGTGAAGCAGAGGCAGCCGCGGCGCCCGTCGGCGACGGGGCTGTGCTCGACAGCCTCGTCGGCCAAGGCCACCTCGCCCGGGCCGTAGACCGTGCCGCCGTCCGCGAAGGCACCGTCGAGGACGAGCGTGATCTCAATCCCCGCATGTCTGTGCTGGGGCACGGCGCGCCCGGCCTCGAGCCAGTAGAAGGCCGCCTCGCAATCCCCTGCCCGCTCGACTTGGAACTGCCTGACGCCCGGCATCAGCACGCGCCAATCCGCCTCGGCGGGCTCCCGTCCAAGATAGCGGCGCAAGGGCTCGGGCAGCATCGTGCGGCACGGCCTGGTCTCGCCGCGGGCCGGGAGTGTGATGGGCTCGAGCCCGAAGATGGCCGCGAGCTTGCCGTCGCGGTCGTTCACGGGCGTCGGCGCGAGCGCCTCGAGCTCAGCACTGCCGGCCGCTTCGAGCGCTGCAACGAAACGGCGGGCCGACCGATTCATCGCGAGGTGCCCCGAGACGAGGGCGTGGAGCGGCGCACTCAAGCTGCCGCCGGCGTAGCCCGCCAGCAGCGCGTCGAGGTCGCGCGCATCGCCGATCTCGGCCGTCCCCTTCGCCACCCTGTTCCGGTCCCTCGTCTCGTCGGTCGCGGATCGCTCGACCACTGAGCCCTACGCGTGTCGCAGGTCCCTGGATCAGCTTGCCGGGGCGACGCTCGACGGCGTTCGCGCGGCCGGCCTTCCGCCTTGCCGGCGCGGCGCGGCGCTCTTAGGCTCGCCGGCCCGCGAGGATCCCAATGACCGCCACGCAGCTCCTGTTCCGCGACGACGCCTATCTCCGCAGCTGCGAGGCCACCGTGCTGGCCCACGATAACGGCGTCGTTCTCGACCGGACGGTGTTCTACGGCCAGGGCGGCGGACAGCCCGGTGACGTCGGGTGGCTCGAGCTGCCTGACGGCCGCGCGATTCCCGTTGCGAACACGGTCTATGGCGCTGACCGGTCCCGTCTTGTCCATCAGATCGGCGCGGCCGAGGCCCCGCCAGTCGGCGAGCGGGTGGCGGCGCGGCTCGATTGGGATCGGCGCTTTCCGCGCATGCGCATCCACACGGCGCTTCATCTCCTGAGCGTCGTCCTGCCCTACCCTGTAACGGGCGGCGCCATCGGCGACAGCGAGGGGCGGCTCGACTTCGACATCCCCGAAGCCGGGCTCGACCGGGACGAGGTCACCGAAAAGCTGAACGCCCTGATCGCCCGCGACGCCGCGGTCACGGAGCGCTGGATCACCGACGAGGAGCTCGACGCCAATCCGGGCCTCGTGAAGACGATGTCGGTGCAACCGCCTCGCGGCACGGGGCGCGTCCGCCTCGTCGCGATCGAGGGCATCGATCTGCAGCCCTGCGGCGGCACCCATGTGCGCCGCACGGGCGAGATCGGCCCTGTCGCGGTGACCGCCATCGAGAAGAAGGGCAAGCAGAACCGCCGCGTCCGCATCGCTCTCGCCTGACGTCCCGCCCCTAACGGCCCGCGCCGCAGAAGGCTCTTCTCCCATGACCTCCCCGTTCGTCTCCACGCAATGGCTCCACGACCGTCTCGGGGCGCCCGGGATCGTCGTCGTCGACGGCTCCTGGTACCTGCCGACGATGAACCGGGATCCGCAGGCCGAGTACCTGGCCGGGCACATCCCAGGGGCCATCCGCTTCGACATCGACACGATCAAGGACGCGGCCTCCCCGCTGCCGCATATGCTGCCCTCACCAGAGGCCTTCGCCTCGGCGATGCGCGGCCTCGGCATCGGCGACGGCATGACGATCGTCGTCTACGACGGCGCAGGCCTGTTCTCCGCACCCCGAGTCTGGTGGACGCTGCGCACGATGGGCGCGCGGGACGTGCGCATCCTCGAGGGCGGCTTCCCGGCCTGGACGGTCGAGGGACGTCCCGTCGAGGACGGACCGCAGCGCCCGCGGGAACGGCGCCACTTCACGGCGCGGCTCGACCATTCCGCCGTGGCGGACCTCGCGCAGGTGCGTCAGGCCTTGGAGAAGGGTTCGGCGCAGGTGGTCGACGCCCGCCCGGCCGACCGCTTCCGCGGCGAGGCCCCGGAGCCTCGTCCCGGCGTGCGGGCCGGCCACATGCCGGGGAGCCTCAACCTGCCCTTCCCGGAGATCGTCGAGAACGGACGCCTGAAGGCGCCCGATGAGGTGCGCGCCGCCCTCGACCGCGCCGGCATCGACCCGAACCGGCCCGTCATCACGAGCTGCGGTTCAGGCGTCTCGGCCGCGATCCTCTCGCTCGCCCTGGAGAGCGTCGGCCGCCCGCCCAAGGCGCTCTACGACGGCTCCTGGGCGGAATGGGGCTCGCGGGAGGATACGCCGGTGGAGAAAGTGGACAAGTAGAGGCCGGCCTATCGTCCCGAGGCGCGGCCCCGGGACAGCGCCCGTCCGCTTAATGCAGGATCTGGCTCAGGAAGAGCTTGGTGCGCTCGTGCTGCGGGTTCTTGAAGAACTGGTCGGGCGTGTTCATCTCGACGATCTGCCCGTAATCCATGAAGATCACCCGGTCAGCGACCTGGCGGGCAAAGCCCATCTCGTGGGTTACGACCAGCATGGTCATGCCTTCTTCCGCCAAGCCCACCATGGTGTCGAGCACCTCTTTGACCATCTCCGGGTCAAGCGCCGAGGTCGGCTCGTCGAACAGCATGATTTTTGGGCTCATGCAGAGCGAGCGGGCGATCGCCACGCGCTGCTGCTGACCGCCCGAGAGCTGACCCGGATACTTGTTCGCCTGCTCCGGGATCTTGACCCGGCGCAGGTACTTCATCGCCACCTCCTCGGCGTCCTTCTTGGGCATCTTCTTCACCCAGATCGGCGCGAGCGTGAGGTTCTCGAGGATGGTGAGGTGCGGGAAAAGGTTGAAGTGCTGGAACACCATGCCGACTTCGCGGCGGATCTCGTCGATCTTCTTAAGATCGTTCGTGAGCTCCGTCCCGTCGACGATGATGCGGCCCTGCTGATGCTCCTCCAGCCGGTTGATGCAGCGGATCATCGTCGACTTGCCGGAGCCTGACGGCCCGCAGATCACGATGCGCTCGCCGCGGCGAACGTTGAGGTTGATGTCGCGCAGCACATGGAACTCGCCGTACCACTTGTGCACGCCGATCAGCTGGACGGCGAGTTCGGCCGTCGGGTCGACGGTGGCGGCAGGCATGGGGGATGCGGTCATCGTGGAGCTCGCCATAGGGGTCACCGTTTCTGGCCGGCCGCGAGACGTCGCTCGACTCCGGTCGAGTAGCGCGACATGCCGTAGCAGACGATAAAGTAGAAGATGCCCGCGAAGGCGTAGCCGGTCGTCGCCACCGTCGGCGCGGCCCAGTTCGGGTCGACGCGGGAGGCCTCAATCGTGCGGATGAAGTCGAAGATGCCGACGATCGACACCAGCGTCGTGTCCTTGAACAGGCCGATGAAGGTGTTGACGATGCCCGGGATGACGATCCGCAGGGCCTGCGGCAGCACGATGAGGATCATCATGCGCCAGTAGCCGAGGCCAAGCGACATCGCGCCCTCGTACTGGCCCTTCGGGATCGCCTGCAGGCCGCCGCGGACCACCTCCGCCATATAGGCCGACGCGAAGAGCGCGACCCCGACGAGCGGGCGGATCAGCCGGTCGACGCTCATCCCTTCCGGCAGGAAGAGCGGCAGCATCGTGTTGGCCATGATCAACACGGTGATGAGCGGCACGCCGCGCACGAACTCGATGAAGATGATCGAGAGGAGCCGGATGATCGGCAGCTTCGAGCGCCGCCCAAGCGCCAGCACCACGCCGAAGGGCAGAGAGAACACGATGCCCACGGCCGAGACGAGGAGCGTGACGAGGATCCCGCCCCAGAGCGAGGTCGGCACGTAGGTCAGCCCGAGCGTGTCGGAGCCGACGAGGAGAATGTAGGTCGCGAGCGGGACGAAGACGAAAAAGAACAGGGCGCCGAGATCCCGCCGCGGCATGCGCAGGTTCAGGAGCCAGAAAACGCCGATCGCGAAGAGCGCGAAGACGACGTTGACGCGCCAGCGCTCGGTGATCGGGAAGGAGCCGTAGATGAAGTAGTTGATCTTATCGAAGACGAAGGCCCAGCAGGCGCCGACAGCACGGCCCGCGGTCTCGGCGCGGCAAGCATCGCGGTTGGTCCCCGTCCAGACGGCGTCCGTGATGGCGAAGCGCAGAACCGGCGGGATCGCGACGAAGAGGAGGGCCAGGACCGCCAGGGTCAGAATCGAGTTGAGCGGACCCGAGAACAGGTTCTCGCGGATCCAGGCCAGAGGTCCGCGGGCGAGGCTCGGCGGCGGCAGCGCGGCCTGCTGGTCGCGCCGCACGAAGGTCAGGGTGTCGACGGCGGTGTTCATGGCGCGCCCCTCACCGTTCCACGATCGCGACGCGGCGGTTGTAGATGTTCATGAAGAAGGAGGTGACGAGGCTGATGGTGAGATAGACGGCCATCGTGATGACGACGACCTCGATGGCTTGGCCTGTCTGATTGAGCACTGTGCCCATAAAGACCTGGACGAGGTCGGGATAGCCGATCGCCACGGCGAGCGACGAGTTCTTGACCAGGTTGAGATATTGGCTGGTCAGGGGCGGGATGATCACCCGCATGGCCTGCGGAATCACGACGAGGCGCAAGGTCGGCGCGGCGCGCAGGCCCAGCGCGTTGGCGGCCTCCGTCTGACCTTTCGAGACGGCGAGGATGCCGGCGCGCACCACCTCGGCGATAAAGCCTGCCGTGTAGGTGGTGAGCCCGAGGAAGAGCGCCACGAATTCCGGCAACAAGGAGGTGCCGCCGCGCAAGTTGAAACGTCCCTGCTCGGGAAGCTCGAAGGTGATCGGGTTGTGCGAGGCGACGCCAAGACCAATCCAGGCAAGCGCCGGAAGGCCGATGATCAGGGCCAATCCCGTCAGCAGAACGGGATATTGCCGGCCCGTGGCCGCCTGTTGGCGCTTCGCCCAGAGATGGAAGGCCACCGTCAGCACGATGCCCAGGCTCAACATCACGGGGATCAGCCAGGCCCGATCATCCAAGATCGGTTTCGGCATCGTAAGGCCGCGCTTGTTCAGGAAGAAGCCGGCGCCGATATTGAGAGATTCGCGAGGCTCCGGCAGCGCGGCGAGCACCGCGACGTACCAGAAGAGAAGCTGGAGCAGCAGCGGCAGGTTGCGGATGACTTCGACGTAGACGGTCGCGACCTTCGCGACGATCCAGTTCTTCGACAGGCGCCCGATGCCGACGAGGAAGCCGAGGATCGTGGCGAAGAAGATGCCGATGACCCCCACGACCAGGGTGTTGAGAAGGCCGACGGTGAAGGCCTGGCCGTAGGTTGAGCCCGCCGCCGAGAAGCGGATCAGGGACTGGCTGACGTCGAAGCCCGCCGTGTTGTCGAGGAAGCCGAAGCCGGAGGCGATGCGCGCCGCCTGAAGGTTCCGCGCGGCGTTCGAGGCCGCCAAGTAGAACAGGAGCACGACGGCAGAGACGAGGACGACTTGGTAGACGATCCCGCGGACTTTCGGGTCGTAGAAGGGAGAGACTTTCGGCGGCGCTTGCGTGCTGGCACTGGTGGGCACTGGACTCTGTTCCCGCTCGGGCGGCCTATTCTTGTTTGTGGCCGCAACCCCTGTTCCGACGAGTGTCGTGCGTCGTCAATCGTTCGGCAACTGGAAAAAAGAGGCGCTCGGATCGCTCCGAGCGCCTCTTCCCTAGTCAGTTCTTAGCGAACCGGGATGGCATATTGCTGGCCGCCCTTCGACCAGAGCGCGTTCTGGCCGCGCTGGATCTTGAGCGGCGAGCCGTTGCCGACGTTCTTGTCGAAGACCTCGCCGTAATTGCCGACGAGCTTGATGATGCGGTAGGCCCAATCGTTGGTCAGGCCGATCGCCTCGCCGTACTTGCCCTCGCTGCCGAGCAGGCGCTTGATCTCGGGGTTGTCCGAGCCCCGCATCTGGTCGACGTTCGCCTTCGTCACGCCGAGCTCCTCGGCGCTGACCTGGGCGTAGTGCGTCCAGCGCACGATGTCGGCCCACTGGTTGTCGCCGTGGCGCACCGCCGGTCCAAGCGGCTCCTTGGAGATGATCTCCGGCAGCACGACGTGCTCGTCCGGGTTCGTGGCGCGCAGTCGCTCGGCGTAGAGGCCCGAGGCGTCCGTCGTGAAGGCGTCGCAGCGGCCGGAATCGTAGGCCTTGAAGGTCTCATCCGCCGTGGCGAAGGCCACGACTTCGTACTTCAGGTTGTTGGCGCGGAAGAAGTCGGCGAGGTTGAGCTCGGTCGTGGTGCCCTGCTGCGTGCAGACGGAGGCGCCGTTGAGTTCCTTGGCCGAGGAAACGCCGAGCTTCTTGCGCACCATGAAGCCCTGGCCGTCATAGTAGTTGATGGCCGGGAATTCGAGGCCGAGCTGCGTGTCGCGCGACATCGTCCACGTGGAGTTGCGGGCGAGCACGTCCACCTCGCCCGACTGGAGCGCCGTGAAGCGGTCCTTCGCCGAGAGCGGGATGAAGCGCACCTTGGTCGGGTCGTTGAAGATCGCCGCCGACAGGGCGCGGCAGAAATCAACGTCGAGGCCGGTCCAGTTGCCCTGCGCGTCCGGCACGCCGAAGCCGGCGAGGCTCGGGTTTGAGCCGCAGGCCAGGAAGCCCTTCTGCTTGACGTTGTTGAGGGTAGCTTGCGCCGAGGCGCCCGTGGCGGCGACGGCCGCGGCGAGGCCGAAGGCGATCGAGACGATGGCCCGTTTCATTATGTGAAGTCTCCCACTCTGTTGTCACGCGGCCCGGGGCGGGCCGCGACCCTGTTCCTGTGCGGACGTGCACAGACGGCGATCTCACTGTCGCCGAGGCGCGCGCTGTCTGGCAAACCTGCCTCGGAGGGTCAAGGCGCCGTCGAGCTTGAGCCGAAACGACCGTTCCTGAACGGACTTGCCGCCGTTTGCGCGCATCTCATGCGATGGCGCCCGGGAGGTCAAGCGCGGCCGCGGGGCAGGCGTGCGCGAGGCTTGGGTTGACCTTGCGGAAGGCGGCGGTCAGATGGGTCAAGAGCGAGACCCAAACCCAGGTCCTGTGCCCCATGAGCATCAAGCCCCCGAACCGTCCGATGAGCGAGCGCACCCGCCTCGTCTATGCGGGCCGCGATCCGTCCGACCAGCACGGCTTTGTCAACACGCCGATCTACCGCGGCTCGACGGTGCTCTACCCAAGCGTCGACGATCTCAACCATCGCCGGGGCCGCTATACCTACGGCACGAAGGGCACGCCGACGACAGAAGCCCTGGAGCGGGCCTGGACGGAGATTTCCGGAGCGGCGGGAACGGTGCTCGCGCCCTCAGGGCTCGCGGCCGTGACCCTGGCGCTGCTCGCCTGCGTCAAGGCCGGTGATCACCTGCTCGTCACCGACTCCGTCTATCGCCCGACGCGCATCTTCTGCGACGGGCTGCTGAAAAGGCTCGGCGTCGAGACGGAGTACTACCCGCCGGAGATCGGCGCGGGCATCGCGGGCCTGATGCGCGAGAACACCAGCGCCGTTCTCACCGAAGCGCCGGGCTCGCAGAGCTTCGAGATGCAGGACATTCCCGCCATCGCGGAGGCCGCCCACGCTCGCGGCGCGGTGGTTCTGATGGACAATACCTGGGCCACGCCCCTCCTCTTTCCGCCGCACGAGCGCGGGGTCGACCTCGCCATCGAGGCCGGGACCAAGTACCTCTCCGGCGGCTCGGACCTCCTGCTCGGCCTCGTCTCGGCGAACGAGCGCTGCTGGCCGCAGCTGCGCGAGACCTTCGACGCCATGGCGATGTGCGCCGGGCCGGAGGACGTGTTCTTAGGCCTCCGCGGCCTGCGCACCATGGGCCTTCGCCTGAAGGAGCACGAGCGCCAGGCGCTCGACATGGCGCGCTGGCTCGCTGCTCGGCCGGAGGTGGCCGCGGTGCTGCATCCGGCGCTCGAGACCCATCCGGGTCACGCGATCTGGAAGCGCGACTTCAAGGGCTCGTCCGGCCTCTTCTCGGTGGTGCTGAAGCCGTTCTCGCAGACAGCGATCGCGGCGATGCTCGACGACCTGCAGTTCTTCGGCATGGGCTATTCGTGGGGCGGTTTCGAGAGCCTCGTCGTGCCTTTCGACTGCGGGAGCTACCGGACAGCGACGCGCTGGCAGCCGGGCGGGCCGACCCTGCGCTTCCATATCGGTCTCGAGGACCTCGACGACCTGAAATCCGACCTCGATGCCGGCTTCGCGCGTCTGCGCGCGGCGGATGCGAAGGCGGCCTAAGGCACGAGCCAAGTTGCGGTCGGCGCCGCGCCAAAGGTGAAACGCGCCCGGCGATGGCCGGCCCGGTCGAGGTAGAGCCATTCGAGGCTCTCCACCTGCAGGAGAACGGCCGAGAAGTTAGACCGGCCGGTCTCGACCTCCTCCGCGGGGGGAAGGGAGTAGCCCTCGCCGGCGGGGATGACCGTTCCGGGCGGCGGATTCGTGCCGTAGCAGACCTTGCTGAACGGACGCGAGCCGACCCAGGCCTCGTCGGCGACGGCGTCCGACGCGTGCAGGCTCGCCCGTCCCTCGAGGCGGATCTGGATCTTGGCCGGAGCGTCGTAGGCGATCAGGGCGAGGCGCGCATCGCGCCCGATCTCCTCGGCCTTGGCGGTGCGGCGATCCGTGTGGAAGCGAACCGTCCTGGCCTCGCCGTCGACGCCGCGCACCACCACGATCCGGGCGCGGGGCGCGCCGTCTCGGCCGATGGTGGCGATTACGGGCGTATGGAACGGCGAGCGGCGGTCTACGACGCCGCGGGCGAGCAGGCGCCAGGCCTCCCGGAGCGACGCATCGAGATCGTCGTAGAACGCGGGCTGCGCCATGAAGATCAGGCGGCGCCGGACTCTTGGGCCCGCTCGCGCCGCTCGCGGGCGATCAGCATCAGGTTGCGCACGTAGATGAAGGTGCCGAGCGCCTGGCCGATGACGAAGACGGGGTCGCCCCGGTAGAGCGAATAAGCGAACAGGATCAGGCCGCCGCCGAGGGAGAAGAACCAGAAGGCGACGGGCACGACGCTGCGCCCGGCCCGCTCGCTCGCGATCCATTGCACGAGGAAGCGCGCGGTGAAGAAGAGCTGCCCGAACAGGCCGACCATCGCGGCTACGTCGAGCCGGTTGACGAAGACCTCGTGCAGGTAGCCGCCGATCTGGTTCAGCACGTCGACGATCACGGGCGCGGCTCCGATGCGGGCGCTGGGTGGGGTTCGGGGTGGATCTCGCGGACCTGGGGGACCCGCTCGCGCCGGCGGATCAGCCACCAGACGCCGAACAGGTCCGGGATGCCGACGAGCAGCCGGTCGAGGAGCCCGTAATGGGACTGTCCCGCGAGGCGCGGCCGGTCGACGACGTCGAAATGGGCGATGCCCCAGCCCTCGCGCCGCACGAGCGCCGGCAGGAAGCGGTGCAGCGTGTCGAAGTAGGGCAGCGCCAGGAAAACCTCGCGCCGGATCGCCTTAAGCCCGCAGGCGGTGTCGCGGGTGCCGTCGCGCAGGAGCGCTCCCCGCGCCCCGTTCGCGATGCGGGACTGGAGACCCTTGAAGCCGCTGTCGCCCCGTCGCAGGCGTTGGCCCGCGATAAGGGCCAGTGCGGGATCGCGCTCCAGGAGGGCGACCATATCCGGCACGAAGGCCGGATCGTTCTGCCCGTCCCCGTCGACGGTCACAATGAGGGGCGCCGCCGCCGCGCGCACGCCGGACCGGATCGCCGCGCTCTTGCCGCAGCCCGCGGCATGCCTCACGACGCGCAGATGCGACCGGCGCGCCTGCTCGACGGCGAGCAGGACGGGTGTGTCGTCCGTCGATCCATCGTCGACGTAGACGATCTCGAAGGGCGCGAGCCCCGCGCAGGCGCGGTCGATCTCGTCGAGGAGCGCGGGCACCGTGGCGCCCTCGTTCTTCGCCGGGATCACGATGCTGACCCTCGGGCTCGACCCGGCCATGGCTGCGCTCGCCCTCATCGCTGACGCCCCGACCTCACGGCCGAACGGCGTAGGCCTCGACCTCGGTACGACGGCCGCCGTTGATGTTGAATCCGCGCACGGTCGCCGCGAGCGCGGGCTGGAGCGAGAGGCGCTCGGCCTCGGCGCGGAACGCCTGCCGGTGACGCGCCTCGACGAAGAGCATGGCGCAGGGCCTCGCCTTTAGGAAGGCCGCCGCGTCGCGCCCGTTCTCAAACATCTGCAGGTCGGTCCGGGTCAGGAGGACGAGGCTCGGCTCCCGATAGCCCACCGTGCCGAGCGCGGGATCGGGGCAGTCGAGCCCGCGCGCGACCTCGGCGAGGCGCGGCGAGACCTTGAGCGACTGGAACACCGGCTGCGCGAGGCCCAGCACGCCGACGGCGAGCAGCATCGCCGCACCCACCCCCGTCAGCGCCGCCCCCTCGACCTCACCCTGCGCGAAGGCGCGACAGGCGAGAGCCGCGACGAGGGCCGCCGCGGCGAGAACGGGCAGTGCCGCGTAAGGAACGGCGCCGTCGAGGGTTTGCGCCGCGAAAAGGAGGCCCAGCGCCAGACCGGCGGGAGTGAGGACGATCAGCCCCGCGGCGAGCGTCGCGCCCGGCCGGTGGGGGCCGACGTAGCCTCGCGCGATCGCCGCCACCGTCGCGATCGCGATGGCCGGGTAGAGCGGCAGAACGTAATGGGGCAGCTTCGTCGAGATCGCCTCGAAGACGAGCCAGGCGGGCACGATCCAGGCAAGCGCGAAGGCCATGCCCTCCTCGCGCCGGTGCGTCCAGGCGAAGGGTGCCGCGATGGCCGCGAGCGCCGCGCCGGGCCAGAAGGTCGCGAAGAAGGCGATGAAGTAGTAGCCCGGCGGGCCCCAGTGCTTCTGCTGGCCCGTGCTCACCTTGCCGAGGAGGTCATCGCCGACCGCAGCGGCATAGTAGGCTCCGCCGCTCTTCACCGCGATGGCGATGAACCAGGGGGCGACCGCGCCGAACACCACGACGGCGCCAAGGCCGGGCCGCAAGGGCAGGAGCCAGCGGCCCGAGCGCTCGCGCATCGAGAGCACGAGGGCGGGCAGGCCCGTGAAGAGCAGGATCATGGGCCCTTTGACGAGGAGCCCGAGCGCCATCGCCGCCCAGAACACCGCGACCGTGGAGCCGGGCAACCGATTCACGCCGCGCGCAAAGTAGGCGCGCGCGAGCCCTCCCATGGCGGCGACGCAGGTCGCGGCGAGCATCGCATCCGTCTTGGCGAGCCGCGCCTCGACCATGAGGATGACCGAGCCGGCCACGAGGCCGGCGGCCAGGAAGGCGCCGCGCCGTTCGAGGAACGCGAGCGCGGCCCAGTACGTCAGGAGCACGGTCGCGAGCGCGCCAAGCAGTGAGGGCACGCGGTAGACCGCGATCCGGATGCGGGCTTCGGGGACGCCTAACGCTTCAGCGGCAGCGACGGAGGCGCTCTGCATCCAGTGGATGCCGACGGGCTTCTTGTGCCGCGCCTCGTCCTGGAAGCGGATATCGACGAAGTCGCCGGTCTCGAGCATCTGCTTCGTCGCCTGAGCGAAGCGGGGCTCGTCACGATCCATGGGTTGGAGCGAGACGAAACCAGGGAGGAAGCAGGCCAGCGAGATCAAAAACAGCAGCGCGCAGGCCTGCGCGTGACCGCGCTGCGCGAAAGCAAGGACGCGGGCGCCGAGCGCCGACGTCCCGAGGCGGGGCGGCACGGCGGGTTCGGATGCGGCGAGGCTCGACATCGTGAAACGGCTCCGGCGAACGGCGGGCTCACGCGGCAACGCCGGCGGCTCGTTCGGTCGAGAGTTTGGCCGATCTGTGTCGGCGGCGGGCCCCGGCGGATTCGCTCGCGCGGCCGACGTCCCAGTGCGGCCGGCATGTCACGCATTTGCGGCGCGAAGTCAAACCAGATCCCTGGGACCGGCTCGCCAATTCCCCGGACGGCGATCACGATCAGCCGTGGCGCGCGTCGCCCGGCGCGCGGGGTGGCCTTTCGTCGGACAAGTGCGAGCCGATGCCCGGACAGCCGGGGATTTCGGCCTGCCAGTAACGGGTGATGAGAAATGTGCTCTCGAAACCGAAGGACCTCAAGCCGTGCGCCATGCGCGACGCAGGGTCCGGCCATTCGACCTGCATGGTGGAGACGAGCGCTCCCCGCGCCACGTGGGAGCGCACCTCCACCTTCCCGCGTCCGCGGATCGCCTGCGCTTCGGCGACGGCCCGCGTGAACTCGTGATAGCCGCCGTCCACGGCCTGCGAGAGCATGTGCAAGCGCTCCTGACAGAACGCCACGACCAAGGTCCCGCCCCGAGCGCCGGGTCTGCGCAACTCGAAGGACTTGGCGCCCGGAACGGACCAATCCTTCTCGTCGATTGCCTCCATGAGGGCGTTATGCGCCCGGACCTGGTAGCCCTGGTCCCGGGCCTGCGCGAGGAACGCGGGCACGTCCATGCGCGGCGCGAAGCCGAAAGCCTCGAACGCGACGGCCGGCGCTGCGGCGGCGAGGCCGAGCGCGGCGGCGACGAAGGCCGCGAGACGGTGGCGGATCGGGGAGCGGAACATCCAAGGCAACCTGAGCGAGAAAGGGCTCTGTCCCGTCCTGCTATGCCCGAACCGTGTTTCGACCGGCTGTCGCCGAGCCTACGGCGTGTTGCAGACGACGCGCGGGCATCTTGGCCCGCGCACTCCCAGACGGGGGCTCCAGCCGCCGAGGGCGAACCTCATCCGTAAAACGATGATGCTTTGGCGACCCCGCCTGGGCTCGAACCAGGGACCTGCCGCTTAGAAGGCGGCTGCTCTATCCAGCTGAGCTACGGGGCCGTGCCGCGGGTTCGGCCTCGGACGTCAGTGCGTCCAGGGGCCGACGCGGTTGAACTTGAAGTTGTCCGAGTAGGAGATCGTGCGCCGCTTGAACTCGTGGGGCTCCTCGACCCGGTAGGGGATGCCCTCGCGCTCGCAATAGGCGACCGCCTCCTCGGCGCTGTCGAAGTTGATCCGCACCTGCTGGTGCGTGTCGCCAGACGCGGTCCAGCCCATGAGGGGCTCGATCTCGCGCGGCGTGTCCTGCTCGAAGACGAGGGTCCACAGCTTGGTGCGGCCCATGCCGGAGGACGACGCGTTCTTGGCCTGCTTGAAGATCCGGGCGGGCATGGCGGTTCCTCGTGTCTTGTTTGACTTGTCGCAGCGGGCCTGCGTCACCGGTGGTCGGGGCGGCCGGATTCGAACCAGCGACCCTCTGCTCCCAAAGCAGATGCGCTACCAGACTGCGCTACGCCCCGCCGACCGCTGACGGCCCGCGTTGGCTACCATGTGAGAAAGCCCGGCGGCAAGCGCAAGCGCGGCAGGTGAACGCGTGTGACTTCAGCGCTTGCGGAAGAGGGTGTGCTCCACCCGATCACCGGGCTTGAGGCCGATCCGCGCCGCCGTTCCGGCGACGACTTCGAGGACCGCGAGGACCGGCTCGCCCGACGAGACCGTGCGCGTCGAGAGCGGCTCGGTGTCCGTCGCGATCCGGGCGATGGTGCCGTCGGGGCGAATGAAGATCATGTCGAGGGACACGTAGGTGTTCTGCATCCACATCGACACCGGCTCGACCCGGCCGAAGTCGAAGAGCATGCCCCGGTCCGGCGCGAGGCTGCGGCGGTACATCAGCCCCTGCGCCCGATCGGCGTCGTTGCGCGCCACCTCGACCTGGAAGCTGTGCCGCCCGCCGCCCGTCACGAGGACGAGGGGCTCGAAGACCTGGGCCAAGGCGCCCTGGATCAACAGGCAGAGCGCGAGAACCGTCGCCGCAGCGAGGCGCGGCAGGGCTGATATGGGCATCAGTGGGAAGCCGGCAGCGCGCCGTCGACGAGGCGCACTTCCGCGGCCATCAACCCCTTCGAGCCGTCCCCGAAGCGCACGAGAACCTGGTCGCCCGGCCGCAGCTCGGCGATACCGTAGCGGCGAAGCGTCTCCATGTGGACGAAAATGTCCGGCGTTCCGTCACCGCGAGTGAGGAAGCCGAAACCGCGCAGGCGGTTGAACCACTTGCACACGGCCGGCTCGAGCCCGCTCGTCGGCGTCACCGCGACATGGGTACGCGGCATCGGCAGCTCGGAAGGGTGGAGCGCCGTCGACTGATCGAGGGACACGACCCGAAGCGCCTGATAGCCGCGCGTCCGGTGGACGGCCTCCACCACGACCCGGGCGCCCTCGCTTGCCGCCTGGAATCCGTCGCGCCTGAGGCAGGTCACGTGCAGGAGAATGTCCGGCATGCCGTTGTCCGGCACGATGAAGCCGAATCCCTTGGCGACATCGAACCACTTGATGCGGCCGCTGACCTGGACGACGTCGATCGGCGGCTCGGCAGCGGCGTCCCGTCCGGCCGCGGGGTCGAGGTCGCGGGCGGACCGGCTCAGGATCTCCGCCGACAGGGACGGCTGCTTGCCGAAGGCGCTTGGCCCGTAGTCGTCAGACATGAACAACGCTCTGATCGAATCACGCCGCTGGATTCGTCACCGACGATAGCATTGTCGCGACTCCGGGGAAGCGGGAAACGGACGCCATCCGCATCGGGCGGCGATCACGAGGCCATGAGGCCGTCGAGGACGGGGCCGATCTCCGCGTTGATCACGAGGTCGGCGAGCCCGTCGTGATCGGTCGGCTCGCGGTTGAGGATGACGAGCCGGACGCCGGCTCGAACCGCCGCTACGGGAAGCGCTGCGGCCGGATACACCACGAGGGACGAGCCGATCGCGAGGAAGAGGTCGCAGCTTCGCGCCAAGTCGTGCGCCCGGCGCATCGCCTCTTCCGGCATGGCCTGGCCGAAGGAGATCGTGGCCGACTTGACGGGACCGCCGCAGATCTCGCAAGCCGGCGCGTCGCCCGTCTCCTCGAAGCGGCGGCGCACCCAGGAGAGCTCGTAGCGGCGCGCGCAGTCGAGGCAGGTGGCGTAGGTGCCGTTCCCGTGCAGCTCGATGACGCGCTCAGGCGGAACGCCCGCCGCCTGATGCAGGCCGTCGATGTTCTGCGTGATGATCGCCGGCATGCTGCCTGCCGCGACGAGTGCAGCGAGGGCGCGGTGGCCGCGGCTCGGGCGCGCGTCTCGCGTGAGATCATCCATGGCGAACTTGCGCCGCCACGCCTCTCGGCGCGCCTCGGCGCTGGCGAGGAAGGCGTCGTAGTCGATCGGCTTGTGGCGCATCCACGGGCTGTTCGGCGAGCGGAAGTCCGGAATGCCGCTCTCGGTGGAGATGCCGGCACCCGTGAACGCCACCACGGCATCCGCCTCGGCGACGAGCTGCCGCAAGGCCGTCGCGGCCGCGTTCGCATCGGTCATGATCATGGTCGATGGAGTACGAGACATCATTGGGACTAGATCGGGCGGAAAAGGCCTGCCACCAAGGGGCCATGATCCCGAACGTTGTCCCGGCGCAGGCGTCCGGGCGCTGGCAGGCCCTCGACGTCGCGCGCGGCGTCGCTGTCGCGGCGATGATCCTCTACCATCTCGTCTGGGACCTGAGCGCGACGCGGCTCCTCCCGCCGGAGCTTGCCTTGAGCCCGGGCTGGCGCGCCTTCGCCTGGTGCATCGCCGCGAGCTTCCTCGCCTTGTCCGGTATCAGCCTGGTGCTGGCTCATGGCGCAGGCATCCGCTGGCCCGCTTTCCTGCGGCGCCTCGCACTCGTAGCCGCGGCGGCCGCGGCGGTGACGGTGGCGACCTGGTTCGCCTTTCCCGACAGCTACATCTTCTTCGGGATCCTGCACGCCATCGCCCTGTTCAGCGTGCTCGCCCTGCCGGGGCTGGCGATGCCCTGGTGGGCTCTGGGCGCCGCCGCCGCACTTGTCTTCGCGGTTGCCGCGCTCTGGACAGGCGACCTGTTCGACGCGCCTCCCCTCGCCTTCTTGGGCTTACGGACGCGCCCGCCGGTCACGAACGACTACGTGCCGATCTTCCCCTGGTTCGGTTTCGTCCTCGTCGGCTTAATGCTCGCGCGGCTCGCCTCACCCGCACTGGCCGCTCGGATCGGCGGGTGGAGGAGCCGGAGCGCCGCCGCGCGCGGGCTCGCCTTCGGCGGGCGCCACAGCCTCGCGATCTACCTTCTGCACCAGCCGCTGCTGTTCGGCGGCGCCCAGCTCCTGGCCTGGACGATTGCGCCGGACGCCAGGCAGCTCGAGGCGGCCTTCGTCCAGGACTACGTCGCTCAGTGCCGCCAAGCCGCAGGTGAGCAAGAGGCCTGCGCCGCGTCGGCGGCCTGCACCCGGGCGGAGGCCGAGCGCGCCGGGCTCTGGCGACTGCACCTCGAATCGCGGGTCGGGCCTGCCGAACAGGCTCGGCTCCTCGAGATCTCCCGCGCCTGCTACGCCAAGGCCCGGCCCTGACTGGCCCTCACCGCTCGCGGAAGGCGCGGTTGACCTGGTCCGTCATCGACTTTGTCAGGTAGGACAGCATGGTACGGTCCTGCGTCTTCACGAAGGCCTCGACGGGCATGCCCGGGATCAGGCGGACGCTCCCGAGCTTCGCCAGCTCCTCCGGGGTCACGGCGATCCGGATCGTGTAGTAGGTCTGGCCCGTGCGCTGATCCGTCGACAGGTCGGCCGAGATGCGGCTCACCCGACCGTTGATCTCCGGCGTCGTGCGCTGGTTGAAGGCCGAGAAGCGCAGGAAGGCCAGCTGGTCGACGCGCACCTGGTCGATGTCAGCCGGCGAGATCTTCGACTCCACCGTGAGGACATCCGACTCGGGCACGACGACCATGAGCGTGTCGGCCGGCGAGATCACGCCGCCCACCGTATGGACGATCGACTGGTGGACCATGCCGTCCTGGGGGGCGCGGATGTCGATGCGCTTGAGCTGATCTTCGGCGGCGATCTTGCGCTCGACGAGCTCGGCGATTTTGCCCTGCACCTCGCGCAGCTCCTTCGAGACCTCGCTGCGCAGCTCCTGGTCGATCTGCAGGATCTGCAGCGCGATCTCGCTCGCCCGCCCCTTGGACTGGGCGAGGCTCGCGGCCAGCGCGCCGCGCTCGCCCTCGATGCGGGCGGCGTCGCGCTCGAGCGCCGTCACGCGCTGGATCTGGATCAGGTTCTTGCGCCAGAGGTCGCGTACACCTTCGAGTTCCTGGGCGATCAGCTCCGATTCGCGCTTCTTCGCCGCGATCTGACCCGTGAGCCCCTGCGCTTCCTCGCCGAGCTGCGCGATGCGCTCCTTGAGCTGCGCCTTCTGTCCGGCCCGGGCGGAGCGGCGGAACTCGAAGAGGCGGCGCTCGCCGTTGAAGCTGCGCGCCACTTCGGGGCGGCCGACGCGGTCGGCGATCTCGGCCGGAGTCTCGATGCGGTCGGCCCCGTCGCGCTCCGCTTCGAGGCGGGCCTGACGGGCGTAGAGCTCGTCGAGGCTCTTCGAGACCATGGCGAGGTTGGCGCGCGTCACCGTCTCGTCGAGGCGCACGACGACGTCGCCAGCCTTGACCTTGTCGCCGTCCCGAACCCGCACCTCGCCGACGACGCCGCCGGTCGGATGCTGGACCTTCTTGAGGTTCGAGTCGACGACGAGGACGCCGGGGGCGATCACCGCGCCCGACAATTGCGCCGTCGCCGACCAGCCTCCAGCGCCGAAGACGAGGAGGGCCGAGAGGGCCAAGCCGAGGGTGAGATGCCGCCGGATGGAGCGGCTCGGCGATGAGGTTTCGCGATTGGCGCTCACGACGCGGCTCCTTGAGCAACGGTTCCTTGGGCATCGGCCACGACGCGCAGGGGCGCGCCGGCGGGGGCCGCCGTGGCGCTCATCGCTCCGGCTTGGCGGGCGGCGGGCGGGGTGCCGGCCGGGCGAACGAGCTGGGCCATGACCTTGTCGCGAGGACCGAAGGCCTGGGCCTTGCCGCCCTCCATGACGAGGACGAGGTCGACGGCGGCGAGCGCGCTCGGCCGGTGCGCCACCACGATGACGACCGCGCCGCGTTCCTTGGCGCCCAGGATCGCCTGCGTCAGGGCCCCCTCGCCTTCCGCGTCGAGGTTGGAATTGGGCTCGTCCAGGATGATGAGGAAAGGGTCGCCGTAGAGGGCGCGGGCGAGGGCCACGCGCTGCCGCTGACCCACCGAGAGAGCGCCGCCGCTCTCGCCGATCTGGGTGTCGTAGCCTTCGGGCAGCCGCAGGATGAGGTCGTGGACGCCCGCGGCCTGCGCTGCGGCGATCACCGCCTCCGAGGTGGCGTCCGGCTCGAAGCGCGCGATGTTCTGCGCCACGGTGCCGGCGAAGAGCTCCACGTCCTGGGGCAGGTAGCCGATATGGCGGCCGAGCATGTCGGGCGACCATTGGTCGAGGGCCGCGCCGTCGAGCCGGACGCGGCCGCGCAACGGCGTCCAGACGCCGGTCAGGATACGCACCAGGGACGACTTGCCGGACGCGCTCGGGCCGATGACGCCGAGCGCCTGACCCGCGCGCAGACCGAAGGTGACGTCCTGAACGATGATCCGCTGCTGGCCCGGGGGCGAAGCGGTGACGCCTTCGACCGTGAAGCTCTTCGTCGGCTTCGGCAGCGGCAGCGGATCATCCTGCTCCGGAACGGCGGCGAGGAGGTCGCTGAGGCGCCGCCAGCTCTGGCGGGCGGCGACGAAGCCCTTCCACTGACCGATGGCGAGCTCAACCGGCGCGAGCGCGCGGGAGCTGAGGATACCGGCCGCGATCATGATGCCGCCCGACGCGTCGCCGTGGACGACGAGGTAGGCACCGATGGCGAGCACCACCGATTGCAGCGCCATGCGGGTGACCTTGGAGGCGGCACCGAGGCCGCCCGCCACGTCGGCGACGCGTTGCTGGCTGTCCTGATAGCGCTGGTTCGCCTCGCCCCACCGCTGGCCCATGCGGCCGCTCATGCCGAGCGCATGGAGCACCTCGGCATTGCGCCGACCGGCCTCGGCGAGTCCGTTGCGGGCCATGCCCTGCTCGATGGCGCTCTTGGTCGGACCGCGGGTGAGCACGTCCGTCAGGATCGTGAGGATCACCAGGATGACGCAGCCCACGAGCGCGGCCAGACCGATGTAGAAGTGGAACAGGAAGCAGATCGCCAGATAGAGCGGCATCCAGGGCAGGTCGAAGAGGGCCGGCGGCCCGAGCCCCGAGAGGAAGCCGCGCACGGTATCGAGGTCGCGCAGCGGCAGGAGGCCATCCCCTCCGGCGCGGGTCTTGAGCGGCAGGCGAACCACGACGTCGAAGACGCGCCCGCTCAGGCGCTCGTCGAGCCAGGCGCCGATGCGCACGAGAACCCGGCCGCGCAGCATCTCCAGCGCGCCCTGGAAGGCGTAGAGGGCTAGCGCGATGACGGAGAGGCCCACGAGGGTCGGGATGCTGCGGCTCGGCAGCACCCGATCATAGACCTCCAGCATGTAGAAGGAGCCGGTGAGGTAGAGGACGTTGATGACCGCCGTCATCAACCCCACCCCGAGGAAGGCCAGGCGGCAGGAGCGCAAGGCTGCTGCAAGCTCGGTCGACCCGCGACCCTTCATGGCTGGAAACACAGTCCCATCCCCTCGCAATGACACGCCTGAAACGTCGCGGCCGCGCGTTTCCGCCTGATTGTCCCACTAAGAGCCGATTGTTTCAGAAGTGAGACCACAAGGAAATAACCCCGTGGGGGCGCAAGAGTTTATGGCAAAGCTTCAGCTCATTTCGGGCTTGCGGCTGCGCCCCTCCTTGATCGTGCCGCGCCGCGTTTTCTCGTCGAGACGGCGGCGCTTGGAAGCGAGGGTCGGTCGCGTCGGACGGCGCGGAGCCTGAACTTCCGTCGCCTCGCGGATGAGGGCGACGAGGCGCGCCACCGCATCCTCCCGGTTGCGTTCCTGAGTGCGGAAGCGCTGGGCGATGATAACGAGCACGCCCTCGCGCGTCAGGCGGCGGCCGGCGAGCCGCTCGAGGCGCTGGCGGACCGCTTCCGGCAGCGAGGGCGAGCGGCGGACGTCGAAGCGCAGCTGCACAGCGCTCGACACCTTGTTGACGTTCTGCCCGCCCGGACCCGAGGCGCGCACGAAGCTCTCCTCGATCTCCGATTCGTCGATGGCGATGCGATCCGTCACGGCGATCATGCCGGATCGTCACCACGTCGGCCCGCTCCGCGCAAGGCTCGGCAGCGCCTAAAGCTCGGCAGCGCGCAGGGCGCGGCTCAGATGCGCGAAGATCGTCTGGCGCCTCCGCCGCGGCGCCATTAGGGTGCGGCCCCTTCCCTCCATCACCGCCAGCGTCCCTTGAGCACAGATCGCGTTCCCGTCTTTGACGGCCACAACGACCTTCTCCTGCGCCTCTACGGCCTGTCCCCGCCGGAGCGCGAGCGCGCCGTCCTGGAGGGTCGGAGCGACGGCCACCTCGACCTGCCGCGCATGCGCGCCGGCGGTTTCGCCGGAGGGCTCTTCGCGATCTACGTGCCGTCCGTCGGCGACGGTCTCGACGGCGATGCCCTGATGGAGCGTGAGCGCTACGCGCTGCCCCTCGCGCCGGCCGTGCCGTTCGACGCGGCGAGCGCAGCCACCGTGTCCATGGCCGCGATCCTCCTCCGGCTGGAGCAGGCCTCTGACGGCGCGCTCACCGTATGCCGGAGTGCGGCGGAGATCCGGACGGCGATGGCGCGCGGGGCCGTCGCGGCCGTGCTCCACATCGAGGGCGCGGAAGGCATCGACCCCGACCTCGACATGCTGGAGGTGCTCCATGCGGCCGGGCTGCGGTCCCTGGGGCCCGTCTGGAGTCGGCCGAACCGCTTCGGCCACGGCGTGCCCTTCCGCTTCCCGAGCTCGCCGGACACGGGCGAGGGCCTGACGGACCTCGGCCGGGCCCTGATCAAGGCCTGCAACCGGCTCAAGATCATGATCGACCTCTCACATCTGAACGAGAAGGGGTTTTGGGAAGTGGCGCAGATGAGCGACGCGCCGCTCGTCGCGAGCCATTCGAACGCACACGCCCTCTGCCAGAGCTCGCGCAACCTCACCGACCGGCAGCTCGCGGCCATCGGCGAGAGCCGGGGCTTGGTCGGGGTGAACTACGCCACGAGCTTCCTGCGGACCGACGGACGCAAGAACGCGCAGACCGGCCTCGACGAGATCGTCCGCCACGTCGATTACCTGCTCGAACGTTTGGGCGAGGACGGCGTCGCGCTGGGCTCGGATTTCGACGGCGCGCAGATCCCCGACGCCATCGGCGACGCGGCGGGCCTGCCGAACCTGATCGCCGCCCTGCGCGAACGCGGCTATGGCGAGGTGCTCGTACGCAAGATCGCGTCCGAGAACTGGATCAACCTCCTCGAACGCACTTGGGCCTGAGCCCCGCGGAACCCCCGCCCGGGGCCATCGTTGGCCCCGTCGCCACCCGGACCTGCCCGCCATGCCCTCACGCCTCGCGCCGTACCTCACCGACCTGCCCCTCGTCGCGATCTTGCGCGGGTTGAGACCAGACGACGCCGTCGCCGTCGGTCAGGAGCTGGCCGAGGCAGGGTTTCGCATCATCGAAGTGCCCCTGAATTCGCCGCAGCCGCTCGAGAGCATCGCCCGCCTGGCGGAAGCCTTGCCGCAGGACGTGCTCGTCGGGGCCGGCACGGTGCTCGACCCCGCCGACGTGGCGCGCATCCGCGACGCGGGCGGACGCCTCATCGTCATGCCTCACGGCGACGTCGAAGTGATCGCCCGGGCGGCGGAGCTCGAACTTTTCTGCACCCCCGGTGTGGCGTCGCCGACCGAGGCGTTCGCGGCGCTCAAGGCCGGCGCCGACGGGCTCAAGATGTTCCCGGCCGAAGCCCTGCCGCCGCCGGTCGTGAAGGCGTGGCGGGCGGTGCTGCCGAAGGACACGCTCCTGATCCCGGTCGGCGGCATCAAGCCGGAGACCATGAAGCCTTTCTTGGAGGCCGGCGCGAACGGCTTCGGCCTCGGCTCCGCGCTGTTCACGCCGAGCATGTCGCCGAAGGAGGTCGGCGCGGCGGCGCAGCGTTTCGCTGAAAGCTGGCGCGCCCTCGCCGCGGCGCGCGGCTGAGCGGCGTGCCTTCGCCGTGGAGCCTCCCGCGCCGTCCGCCCGCGCGCTGTTCCGGCAGCGAAGCTTCCTACTTTACTGGTCGGCGCGTTTCCTCGCGGCCTTCGCGGTTCAGATCGTCAGCGTGTCCGTCGGCTGGCAGGTCTACGACCTCACGCGCGACCCGTTCGACCTCGGCCTCGTCGGCCTCGTCCAGTTCCTGCCGTCGCTGGCGCTCGTGCTCGTCACGGGGGCCGTCGCCGACCGCTACGACCGTCGGCTCATCGTGGCGCTCTGCATCGGCGTCGAGTTCCTCTGCGCCGCGGCGCTGCTCGCGCTCACGCTGTCGGGCAATCGCAGCGTCGGGCCGATCTTCGCGGTGCTGGCCGTTCTCGGGATCGCCCGGGCCTTCATCGGACCCTCCGTGCAGTCGCTCCTGCCGAACGTCGTGCCGCGCGAGATGCTCGCCACGGCCATCGCCTGGAACTCCTCCGCCTGGCAGATCGCCACCATCGTTGGCCCGGTCGTCGGCGGGCTTCTCTACGGCCTCTCGCCGGAGGTGGCGTTCTCGACCGCCGCCGTGCTCTTCCTTGCAGGCGCGAGCTTCGCCCTGCTCCTGCCGAGAATCAGGGCCGAGCACGCTGGTGAGCCGGCGACCTGGACGACGATCGTCGCGGGATTCCGCTACGTGTGGTCGAACAAGATCGTGCTCGGCGCCATCTCCCTCGATCTTTTCGCCGTGCTGCTCGGCGGGGCGACGGCGCTGCTGCCGGCCTATGCGCGGGACATCCTCGACGTCGGCCCCTGGGGCCTCGGATTGCTGCGGGCCGGGCCGGGGATCGGAGCGATCGCCATGGCGGCTGCGCTCGGGCTCTACCCGCTCCGCGACCGGGCGGGGGCGATCATGTTCCTGGGGGTCGGCGCCTTCGGCCTGTTCACGGTGATCTTCGGCCTCTCGACCCTCGTCTGGCTCTCGGTCATCGCCCTGGTCCTGATGGGCGCGGCGGACATGGTGAGCGTCTACGTGCGCGAGACCCTGATCCAGCTCGCGACGCCCGACGAGGTGCGCGGGCGCGTCAACGCCGTGAACATGGTCTTCATCGGGGCCTCGAACGAGCTCGGGGAGTTTCGGGCCGGCACGCTCGCGGGATTTATCGGCGTGGTGCCTGCCGTGGTGATCGGCGGCGTGGGGACGATGATCGTCACGGTCTTGTGGATGCGCTGGTTCCCGGAGTTGCGCCGGGCGCGCCGTCTCGACGGCGTCCCCTAGAATCCGCCCTCCCCCGCGACCCAAGTGCCGAGCGCCGTGACCGTTTCCGGATCGAGAGCGACGAGGTCCGCGCGGTAACCCGGGGCGAGGCGGCCCAGCCGATCATCGAGCCCGACGAAGGCCGCGGGTTCGACCGAAGCCATCCGCAAGGCCGTCGGCAAGTCGATCTCCAGCCACGCGACGGCGTTGCGCACGGCGCTCGCCATGTCGAGCGCGGCGCCTGCCAGTGTGCCATCCGCGCGGGCACAGCGGCCGTTCGTGACGGTGATCGTCTCGCCGTAGAGCTGAAACGTCTCGCGCGTGCCCCCGACCGGCGCCATCGCGTCCGTCACCAAGACCGGGCGGCCTTGCCCGCGCAAGGCAAGGCGCAGTATGGCCGGATCGACGTGCAGCCCGTCGACGATGAAGCCGTAGAAGCAGCCGGGCGTTTCGAGGGCGGCAGCGATCGGGCCGGGATCGCGGCTGCCGAGCGGCCGCATGGCGTTGAACAGATGCGTGAAGCCCCGCGCGCCCTCGGCGAGCGCGGCCCGCGTTTCATCATAGGTCGCGTCCGTGTGGCCGATCGACACCGTGACGCCCGCCTGGACGAGGGCGGCGATCGTGCCGGGCAGCACCACCTCCGGGGCAAGGGTCACGAGCACCGGCGCGCCATGGCCGGCGGTGAGCAACTGAATGTCGCTCGGCTCCGGCCGGCGGATGGCGGCCGGATCGTGGACGCCCGGCTTCTTCGGCGAGATGAAGGGGCCCTCAAGGTGGAAGCCGATCACGCCCGGGCTCGATCGTGCGGCTTCCCCCAGGGCCGAGAGGGCCTGCGCCATCTTCTCCGGCGCATCGGTGATGAGTGTCGGGAGAATCGACGTCGTGCCGAAACGGCGGTGGGCGGCCGCGATCGCCGCCATGGCCTCCGGGGTCGGCGCGTCGTTCAGCATGACGTCGCCGCCACCGTTGACCTGCACGTCGATGAAGCCCGGCGCGAGCCAGGCCTGCTCGGGCAGGCTTTCGGTCGCGAGATCCCGCGGCAGATCGACCGCGGGCAGAACGGCGCGGATCGCGCCTCCCTCGATCACGACGGCATGGTCGCGGTGCAGGCGCTCCCCGTCGAAGACAAAAGCGGCTTTGAGGGCGCGGACTCTGCTCATCGCGTGCGCGTCACCTTGTTGAGGTGGCGCGGCCGGTCGACGTCGATGCCGCGCCGGCCGGCCAGAGCCTCGGCCAAAACGTAGAAGCTCTGGATGAGGGCGATGGCATCGATGTCGGGATGGTCGGGGGCCAAGCCGGGCAGGCCGCCCTCCGCGTCCGTCGAGAACACGGAAGCGCCCTTGGCCCTGAGATCCGCGACGGCCCGGGCGACGCCGGGGCCGGCCTCGTCCGTCGGCGGAAACGCGATGATCGGGTAATCGTCGCCGACGAGGGAGACCGGGCCGTGCAGGAACTCGGCGGCGCTGAAGGCCTCGGCGTGAAGGCTGCAAGTTTCCTTGAGCTTCAGGGCCGCTTCGCGGGCGATGGCGAGCGTCGGCCCGCGGCCAATCGTGACGAGACTTTCGGCGGGTGTGAGCGCGTCGAGGGCTCCGCTCCAGTCGAGGCGCGTCGCGGCGTCCAGACGCTCGGGCAAGCGCGCAAGCGCATCCCGCAAGGCGCCGTCCTCGGCCCAAGCCGCCGTCAGCGCCGCGAGCGCGGAGAGCGAGGCCACGAAGGTCTTTGTCGCGGCCACGCTGACCTCCGGCCCCGCCGCCAACGGCAGTACGATGTCCGAGGAGGCTGCGAGGGGGCTCTCCTCGTCGTTGACGAGGGCGACGGTGAGCGCGCCGCCCTTCTTCGCCGCCCCGGCGAGGCTCAAGAGATCGTCGCTGCGGCCCGATTGCGACACGGCGACGAAGAGCTGGCCCGAGAGGCTCAACGGCTGCCCGTACACGCTGGCGATGCTGGGCGCCGCGGCCGCGACCGGGATCCCGAGCCGTCGCTCGATCAAGTGCTTGCCGAAGGTCGCGGCGTGCCCCGAGCTGCCGCGGGCGCAGGTCACGACGACCTGAGGCGGGCGGGCGCGCAGGCACCGGCTCAGCTCGGCGAGGGGCCCGGCGAGCCGCTCGGCCTGGCGCGCCACGGCCGCCGGCGCCTCGCGAATTTCCCGGGCCATGTGCGTCTGCCCCTCGCGCGGCGACGAGACAGTCGTCGGGTGTTCGGCTCCGGGCATCGCCCCTCCTCACGGTGCTTGTGCGAAACGCGGCGCTTTCGCTGACGCGTCGGCGAGCGAGCGCGCCCGGATCAGGGCCCCGTCCACCGCATCGCCCCGCGCTGGCGTTAGCACGAAGCGTAGGTCGCTCGGGAGACGCGGGGCGAGAAGAGGGGCGAGACCGCCGAGAAGCGCCACGCGGTTTGTTCCCTCCATCACGAGCCGCCTGACGAGCGCTGCTACGTGGTCCGCCGCCTCGGTCATGAGCACGTCCGCCGCTTGGTCGCCGGCCGTCGCGCGCTCGACGACGAGGGGCGCCAGGGTCGCGTAGTCGCGCGGCTTCGCGTCCATCATCCAGGCGACCGCGGCGCGGGGATCGCCCTGAAACCGCGCGAGAACGGCCTCGTGGAGAGCCTCGCGCGCGACGAGCCCGTCATGCGCCCGCAAGCTTTGGCGCAGGGCTTCGAGGCCGATCCAGGCGCCGCTGCCCTCGTCAGAGACGGGAAAACCCCAGCCGCCGAAGCGCAGCACCCGTCCTTGCACCAGTGCGTAAGCGATGGTGCCCGTCCCGGCCACGACAACGCCACCGTCCTCGCCGCCGTGGGCTCCAAGGCAGGCGATCTCGGCGTCGGAGGTGACGACGCAGACGGCGAAAGGATACGGCTGCTTCTCGGCCTCCGCGCGCAAGGCGGGCTCCGAGGCGCCGGCGAAGCCGAGGGCGCCCGCGATGGGGAGGGCCTGCGCGGAGGGCAGCCCCGCCGCGGCGAGGCACCGGCCGAGCACAGCATGCAGGGCGGAAAAACTCTCGGCGACGCCGAAGCGCAAGTTGGCGGGGCCGGCCGCCCCTTCGCCGAGCACGCGCCCGTCCCGGGTCGCGAGGCGGCCGCGCGATCCCGTCCCGCCGCCGTCGAAGCCGAACAGCAGGGGGCCCTGGATCATTGTCGCGTCTCGGCTGCCGTCCGGCATGGGGTCGTGCTCCACCAGGGCCGGAACGAAGGTGGCCCCTTTCGGTTTCATCGCAAGCCGTTCAAGACGAGGATCTTCGGGGACTCGCTTCAGGCGCTCCCCCTCCCGAGGACACGATCGATCCACGATGGCCACCGAGCACGCCAGCCGCCGCTACAAGGGCCTCGACCTCTGGGACTCGTCCGAGATCCTCGACGCCCTCGTCGAGGGCCAGCTCGCGGCGGTCGCGGCGGTCAGGGCCGTCCGCGCGGAGCTCGAAGCGGCGGCTGCCGGCATCGAGGCGCGGCTCGCCCGCGGCGGGCGCTTGGCCTATGCGGGGGCCGGCACCTCCGGCCGCCTCGCCGTCCAGGACGGGGCGGAGCTGACCCCGACCTTCAGCTGGCCGTCCGACCGCCTCGTCTTCCTGATCGCCGGCGGCGAGACCGCGCTTCTGCGGCCCGTCGAAGGCGCCGAGGACCACGAGAGCGAAGGAGCCGCCGCGGCGCGGGACGCGGGGCTTAGCGAAAACGACGCCCTCATCGGCCTCGCCGCGAGCGGCACCACGCCGTTCACCCTCGGATGCCTGCGAGCGGCGAAATCGGCGGGCGCCTTGACGGTGGGCATCGCCAACAACCCGGGCGGGCCGCTCCTCACCGAAGCCGATCACGGCATCTGGCTCGATACCGGGCCGGAGGTGATCGCCGGCTCGACGCGCATGAAGGCCGGCACGGCCCAAAAGATCGCGCTCAACCTCGTCTCGTCCCTCGTCATGATCCGCCTCGGGCGGGTGCATGATGGCCTTATGGTCGAGGTTCAGGCGACGAACGCCAAGCTCGTTCGGCGCAGCGAGAAAATGCTCGCTGAACTCACGGGCTGCAGCGCCGAGGAGGCGCGGGCGGCGCTCTCCGCCGCGGACGGGAACGTGAAGCTCGCGGTGCTCGTCGCCGGAGGTCGCTCCGTCGCGGACGCGCGGGCCGCGCTGGACAGGGCCGGCGGGCGCCTCAGGACGGCGCTGGGCGGCCACGATGCTGGTGCTGGGTCTCAGGAGGCCGGGTCGTCAAGACGCCGCTCAGGGACGCCCTGATAGGCCCAGAGCCACTCCCGCGGCAGCGGACCTTTGTTGCGCTCGGATCCCTGCATCTGCTCCCAAGCATGGGCCAGGATGCCGACCGAGCGGGAGAGCACGAAGAGCCCGCGGCACAGAGGGGGCGGGAAGCCGAGAGCGGCGTAGATCGCGCCGACGGCGCCGTCGATGTTGAGGGGAACGCGCTTGCCCTTGCGCCGGGCGAGCGCGGTTTCCAGCGCCTCGGCGATGTCGGCGTAGCGGCCGTCCACCGTGCCCGCCCCCGCGGCCTCTCGCAGGAGTTGGAGGAGCCGCGGCGCCCGCGGATCGACGGGGTGGAAGCGGTGTCCGTAGCCGGGCAGGTAACCTCCCTCCTCCGCGAGGAACCGCGCGAGCCGCGCGTCGGCCGCGGTATCGAGGGCTGTGCCCTCCTCCATCGCGGCCGCGACGTCGCCGAAGATCGCCACCGCCTGCTCGGCGGCCCCGCCGTGCACGTCGCCCAGCACGTTGATGGCCGAGGCCATGGCGCTGTTGAGGCCGACCCCGCAGGTCGCGGCCATGCGGGCGATGGCGATGGAGGGCGCCTGCGGTCCATGGTCGACGGCGGCCCCGAGCGCGGCCCCCAAGAGCGCGGCTTGAGCGTCGGTCGGCAAGTCGCCGCGCAGCATGAGCCAGATCATCGCCGGAAAGCTCACCCGCCCGATCAGGTCCTCGATCGGGTAGCCCCGCAGCCGGATCATGCCCGGCCGCATCGCGATGATCTCGGTCGACCACCATGCCTCGCCGCGGGCCCGGCCGTCGTCGCTCACGACCCGCTCCGCAAGGGTGCGAGGATCTCGTCGGTGTGCTCGCCGAGGCCCGGCGGCGGCCGCGAGGGGCGCGGCGCCTTGCCGTCCACCAAGAAGCCGCCGCGCACCACCGTGACGGGCCGATCCAAGCCCTTGGCCTCGTCGAAGCGGATCGTCATGCCGCGCCCTCGCACCTGCTCCTCCTTCAAGGCTTCGGGCACGCCGAGCACGCGGCCGGCTGGGACGCCCGCGCGGTTCAGGCGCTCCTCCCAGAGCGAGGCGGGCGCGCTCGCCAGCGCCCGCTCGATCTCAGCTTTCAGCGCGAGACGATGGCGCTTGCGCGCCTCCCGCTCGGCGAAGCGCGCGTCGCTCGCCAGGTCGGGCCGGCTGATCAGGCGGCACAGGGCCACGAACTGGTCCTGCTTGTTCGCGGCGATGTTCAGGAGGCCTTCGCCGGTGCGAAAAGTGCCCGAGGGCGCGGCCGTCATGTTCTCGTTGCCCATGGGCGTCGGCTCGACTTCGGCGAGAAGGTAGTTCGACACGGGCCAGCCGAGGGCGCTGATGGTCGATTCGAGCATCGACACGTCGAGCACCGCCCCCTCCCCGGTCCGCTCCCGACGCACGAGCGCGGCGGCGATGGCGAAGGCGCCCACCAGCCCGCCGAGCGTGTCGCAGACGGGATAGCCGACCCTGAGCGGTGCCGTCTCGGGCGTGCCGGTGATGCTCATCACGCCGGACAGCCCCTGCACGATCTGGTCGTAGGCCGGGTTGTCCCGCCACGGGCCGGTCTGGCCGAAGCCGGAGACCGCGCAGTAGATCAGATCAGGCTTCTCCGCCCGAAGCCGCTCAGGGCCGAGGCCGAGCCGGTCCATGACGCCGGGCCGAAAGTTCTCGATCACCACGTCGGCGGTGGCAACGAGGGCGAGGAAATCGGCCCGGCCGCCCTCCGTCTTGAGGTCGAGGACCACGGAGCGCTTGCCGGCGTTCTGGGCCAGGAACGACGCGCCCATGAGCTTGCCGTTGAGCTCCGGCGATGCGCCGAGCTGGCGGGCGAGATCGCCGCCGTTCGGCGTCTCGATCTTGATCACGTCGGCGCCCAAGAGCGCGAGCTGGTAGGCCCCGTAAGGGCCGGCCAGCACGTTGGTGAGGTCGAGGACGCGGATGCCCTCGAGGAGACCCGCCAAGGCCATCTCAGGCCGGTACGTCGCGGTGCGCGGCCCGCCGCCCGGCGACGAGCTGGTAGAGCTTCGGCCCGGCGATCGCGACGGCGGAGAGGGCGAGCAGCGACGCCGAGAGCGGTTGCGTGACGAACACGCTCCAGTCTCCGTTCGAGATCGTCATCGCCCGACGGAACTCCTGCTCGGCGAGGGGGCCTAAGATCATGCCGATGATCACGGGCGCTGTCGGAAAATCGAAGCGCCGCATCAGGAAGCCGATGCCGCCGAGCAGATAGAGCAGCACGAGGTCGATGGGCGATTGCGAGATGCCGTAGGTGCCGATCGTCGCGAAGACGAGGATGCCGGCATAAAGCAGCGGCGGGGGGATGTGCAGGATGCGCACCCACAAGCCGATCAGCGGCAGGTTCAGCACCAGGAGCATAATGTTGGCGATGTAGAGCGACGCGATGAGCCCCCAAACCAGCATGGGCTGGCTTTGCAGGAGCAGCGGCCCCGGGTTGATTCCGTAGCTCTGGAAAGCCGAGAGCATAATGGCGGCGGTGGCCGAGGTGGGCAGGCCCAGCGTCAGCATCGGCACGAGCACGCCGGCGGCCGACGCGTTGTTGGCGGCTTCCGGTCCCGCCACGCCCTCGATGGCGCCGGTCGTGCCGAACTCTTCCGGTTTCTTGGAAAGGCGCTTCTCGAGCCAGTAGGACAGGAAGGTCGGCACCTCGGCGCCGCCCGCGGGCATCGCGCCGATGGGGAAGCCGAGGAAGGATCCGCGCAGCCAGGGCTTCCAGGAGCGCGCCCATTCCTCGGCCGTCATGTAGAGCGAACCGCGCAAGGGAATGATCTCGTCCTTGCCCGTGTGACGGCTGCCGGCGATGTAGAGGGTCTCGCCTACGGCGAAGAGGCCGACCGCCACGATGATGACGTTGATGCCGTCGAGGAGCTCGGTCAGGCCGAAGGTGAAGCGCGGCTGACCCGTCTGCAGGTCGATGCCGATCATTCCGAGATAGATGCCGAAGAACAGGCTCGCGAGACCGCGCACGGCGGACGAGCCAAGCACCGCCGAGACGGTGACGAAGGCGAGCACCATCAGCGAGAAGTATTCCGCCGGCCCGAAACGCAGGGCGAAGCCGACAACGACCGGCGCGAGGAACGTGATGCCGAGCGTGCCGATGGTGCCGGCGACGAAGGAGCCGATGGCGGCGGTGGCAAGCGCCGCGCCGGCCCGGCCCGAGCGGGCCATCTTGTTGCCCTCGAGCGCCGTGACGATGGTGGCGCTCTCGCCGGGCGTGTTGAGCAGGATCGAGGTGGTCGAGCCGCCGTACATCGCGCCGTAGTAGATGCCGGCGAAGAGGATGAAGGCCGCTGTCGGATCGACCTTGAAGGTGATCGGCAGCAGGAGCGCGATGGTGAGCGCAGGCCCCAACCCCGGCAGGACGCCGATCGCCGTGCCCAGCGTCGTGCCGACGAGGCACCACATGAGGTTGATCGGCGTGATCGCGACGGCGAAGCCTTGCGCGAGCTGCGACAGGGTTTCCACGTCAGCTCCTTCCGCCGGAGAACGGAGCGGTGACCGCGTTGGCGATCGCGGTCCAGACGGGCTCGAGGGCGTCCTCGACGAGGCCGGCGCCGATATTCACCGAGAGCGTCTTGGCGAAGCCGAAATAGGCGACAATGGCGAAGACGAAGCCGATGAGAGCGTCGCGCACCGGGCGCCGGCTGCCGAAGCCATACGTCACAAGCACGAAGAGGAGCGTCGAGGCCGCCGTGAAGCCGAGCGGAACGATGAGCGCAACGTTGGCGACAAGGCCGGCGACCACGAAGGCGATCGCTCGCCACTCCGGCGTGAAGGCCTGCTCCTCCTCGGGCTGCCACCCGCCGCGCGCCGCCTGGACGAGGAGCAGGAGAGCGAGGCCCAGGAGACCGAAGGCCGTGAGGTAGGGGAAGATCGTCGGCCCGACCTTGGCGTAGATCGGCGAGATGGGGATCGAGGCCGTCTGCCAGAGCACGACGCCGGCGAAGCCCAAGAGGCCGAGCCCGATCAGGCCCTCCGGCCAGGCCCAGCCGGAGCGCTTCGTCACGTCCATCCGTTCCTCCCCTGCCGGTACGGCCTCAAGCCGCGAGGCCGAGATCCTTGAGGATGCCCTCGATCCGGTTCGTCTCGTCCTGGACGAACTTGGCGTAGGCGTCGCCCGTGAGGAGGATCGGCGTCCAGTCGCGCTTGGCGGTCTCGTCCTGCCAGGACTTGCTGCCGGCCGCCTTCTCCAGAAGGGCGATCATGGCCTGCTTCTGCGCGTCGGTGACGCCAGGAGGCGCGAAGACGCCGCGCCAGTTGAACAGCTCCACGTCGACGCCCTGCTCCTTCAGCGTCGGCACGTCGATGCCGGCCTGACGCTTGTCGGCCGAGATGCCGATGGCGCGCATCTTGCCGGCCTTGATCTGCTCGGCGAACTCGCCGAAGCCGGAGATACCCGCCGCCACGTGGCCGCCGAGGATCGCGGCCTGGGCCGGCCCGCCACCGGAATAAGCGACGTAGGAGAGCTTCGAGGGCTGCACGCCCGCGGCCTTGCCGAGCATGCCGAGCAGGATGTGGTCGGACCCGCCCGCCGAGCCGCCGGCCACCGACACCTTGGACGGGTCGGCCTTCATGGCGTCGACCATGTCCTTCATCGATTTGAAAGGCGAGTTCGCCGGCACGACGACGACCTGGAACTCGCCGGTGAGCCGGGCGAGCGGCACCGTCTGCGTCAGCTTGACCGGCGATTTGTTGGCGATAAGCGAGCCCACCATCACCATCCCGGCCACCATCACGGCGTTGGAGCGGCCCTTCCACTGGTTGACGAACTGCGGCAGGCCCACCGCGCCGCCGGCGCCGGCGACGTTGGTGATCTGCGCCGTCTTGATCAGGTTCTCGGCGCGCAGCACCTGCTCGAGGGTCCGGGCCGTCTGGTCCCAGCCGCCGCCCGGGGCAGCCGGCACGAAGATCTGCAGTTGGTCGACGCCCTGGGCGAAGGCATGACGCGGCAGGCCGAGAGCGGAGGCGCCGGCCACGGCGAGGGAGGTTTTGAGGAAGTCGCGTTTCGTCGGCATGGGGCGTGTTCCTCCGAGAAGACCGCGCCGGCCCGATCCGTCGGGCGGCATCTTTCGAGCGTGCGGGTCGGCCGGCTCGGCGGCCTTGGCCCGGGGTGGTGCAGCATGGGACGGAAGGCGTTGAGGTGTCAAAGGCCGAGCGGCGGCGCGCTCACGCCCTTCGCCGCACCGGCAACGATCCGCGCCCGGCGACGTTGACCGGGGTCGCCGGGGCGAGCCGGCGGGGGGCTTGCGGCAGTCCCCCGTTCCGCAGCGGCAGCGCGGATCACCCAAGGATCGAGACATCATGACGGAGACGGACGGACAGGGCCTGCGCCTGCAGGTCGCGAATGCTCGGCCGGAAGACGCGGGACGCGGGATCGCGCGCGTCAGCCAGCGCTTCATGACCGAGCTCGGCATCGGCGAGGGCCAGGCAATCGAGATCATCGGCAAGCGCCACACCGTGGCGATGGCGGTGGGACCTTACGAGGAGGACGAAGGCCTCAGCTTGATCCGCCTCGACGGCCTCCAACGCGTCAATGCCGGCGTCAGCTCGGGCGATTACGTCGAGGTCAAGCGCGCGGAGGCGCGTCCGGCGACCCGCGTGGTGCTGGCGCCCGCGCAGAAGAACCTCCGCCTTCAGGGCTCGACGGACGCCCTGCGCCGCACCTTCTATCGGCGCCCGCTCACGGCCGGCGACGTGATCTCGACCTCGGCCCAATCGCGTATGGCCGATCCGCGCGTCCCGGAGGAGCTGCGCGGGATGTTCAACCTGCCGGCTTACGGCCTGCAGGAGATCCGTCTCGTCGTGGTCTCGACCCTGCCGCGGGGCATCGTCCAGATCACGGCCGACACGGATTTGGAGCTCAGGCCTCAATACGAAGAGCCGAAGGAGGCGCGCCGCGCCGACGTCACCTACGACGACATCGGCGGCCTCGGGAACACCGTCGACCAGGTGCGCGAGATGGTGGAGTTGCCGCTCCGCCACCCCGAGCTGTTCCAGCGGCTCGGCATCGATCCGCCGAAGGGCGTGCTCCTTTACGGACCGCCCGGCACGGGCAAGACCCTGCTCGCCCGCGCCGTCGCCAACGAGACGGAAGCCCAGTTCTTCCACATCGCCGGCCCGGAGATCATGGGGCGTCATTACGGCGAGTCGGAGCAGCGCCTGCGGCAGGTGTTCCAGGAGGCGCAGGCCAACGCGCCGGCCATTATCTTCATCGACGAGATCGACTCGATTGCGCCGAAGCGCGAGCAGGTCACCGGCGAGGTCGAGCGGCGCATCGTGGCGCAGCTCCTCACCCTCATGGACGGGCTCGAGCCGCGCCAGAACATCATCGTCATCGGCGCCACGAACCGGCGCGAGGCCATCGACGAGGCCCTGCGCCGGCCGGGCCGCTTCGACCGCGAGATCATCATCGGCGTGCCCGACGAGCCGGGCCGGCGCCAAGTGCTCGCCATCCACACCCGCGGCATGCCGCTCGCCGAGGACGTGCGCCTCGACGAGATCGCCCGCACCACCTACGGCTTCGTCGGCGCCGACCTCTCGGCGCTCGCCCGCGAGGCCGCCATGGAATCGCTGCGCCGCGTGCTGCCCGACATCAACCTCAAGGACGGCATCCCCTCCGAGGTGATCGAGAGCCTCTCGGTCACCAGCAACGATTTTCTGAACGCGCTCAAGCGCGTCCAGCCCTCGGCCCTGCGGGAGATCATGATCCAGGTGCCGAACGTCACCTGGGCGGATATCGGCGGCCTGGAAGAGGCGCAGCTTCGCCTGCGCGAGGGCGTTGAATTGCCCCTGAAGAGCCCGGAATCGTTCCGCCGCCTCGGCATCCGCCCGGCCAAGGGCTTCCTGCTGTTCGGGCCGCCCGGCACGGGCAAGACCCTGCTCGCCAAAGCGGTCGCCCGCGAGGCACAGGCCAACTTCGTGGCGACGAAGTCCTCCGACTTGCTCTCGAAGTGGTACGGCGAATCCGAACAGCAAGTCTCCCGTCTCTTCGCCCGGGCCCGGCAGGTGGCGCCGACGGTGATCTTCATCGATGAGATCGACTCGCTCGCTCCGGCCCGCGGCGGGGGCTCGGGCGAGCCCGCCGTCACCGAGCGGGTCGTCAACACGATCCTTGCCGAGATGGACGGTCTCGAGGAGCTTCAAGGCGTCGTGGTCATGGCGGCGACGAACCGGCCCACCCTCCTCGATCCGGCGCTGCTGCGGCCCGGGCGCTTCGACGAACTCGTCTACGTCTCCGTTCCCGACGTGAAGGGACGCCGGCGGATTCTCGGCATCCACGCCAAGGACATGCCGCTGGGCCCGGACGTGGATCTCGACGAGTTCGCCGAGCGCACGCCGCGCTACACGGGCGCAGACCTCGAGGATCTGGTGCGCCGCGCCGGGCTTCTGGCCCTGCGCGAGTCGCTCTCGGCCGAGATCGTCAACCGCTCGCATTTCGAGCACGCCCTGCGCGAGACGCGGGCTTCGGTGACGCCGGAGGCGGAGCGCGAATACGAGGAGATGGTGCGCACCCTCAAGCAGGAGGCGCCGCAGCGCCAGTCCATTGGGTTCATGCCCCTGCGCCAAGCGGCGGAGTGATCAGCGCTGGGTCGGAGGCCGCGGCTTGGTTGTCGGATCGGGATGGTCGAGCTTGATCCGGCGCATGACCTCCTGCGCCCGGTCCACCTGCCGCCGGCTCTCCTCAATGACCTGAGCCGCATGCCGGACCACGCGCGCGACCTCGGCGCTGGTGGTCTGCGCGAGCGTGTGCGGATGGTTCGGCGAATCAGGCATGCCCGATCCTGTCCCGGCCGCGGGAACCGGCTCATTCACAAAGAGCAAGGCAGGCGGGCTAATGGCGCGCCCTACGGGAGTCGAACCCGTCTCTCGACCTTGAAAGGGTCGCGTCCTAACCGATAGACGAAGGGCGCCTGGAGGCCCGCTGTGGGGCGGGCGGACATATAGAAGGGTTGGGGGGTCCCGGCAAGCCTCGGGTCGGCGAGCCCGGCTTCAGGCGACCGCTCGGGCAACGCCTGAACTTCCTCAGGGAACGGCCGCGTCGGAAATGCGCAGTTCCACGCGCTCGCGGCCTTTCCAGCGGTCGAGGCAGAGGGTGCCGGCGACATGCAGGTCGCCGCCGAGCGCCCGAGTCAGGGCGCGGCCGAGGGGCTGGCCGGCGGCGCGGAAGACCACGGCGTCGAGCGTTTCCCCGTCGCCCCCGCGCAGGCGAACCTTCAGGTGACCGCCCGAGCCGACCTCCCGCACGTCCACCAGGCGGTGGCGCGGAAAGGCGAAGACGGGCTCGGGCTGGCCGGAGCCGAAGGGGCCCGCGCGCGCGATGGCGGCGACGAGGTCCGGGTTGACGCCGCCCGCGGTCAGGGTCGCGTCGACGGCGAGGCTGTCTGTGGCCAGCGCTTCGCCCACCGCCGCCGCGAGGCGCTCGGCGACGAACGCTCCGAACGCGTCCATACCCCCCGACGCGATCGTGACCCCGGCCGCCATGGCGTGGCCGCCCCCCTTCACGGCCAGGCCCGCATCGACGGCGGCGCGAACGGCGCGGCCGAGATCGGCGCCCGGAACCGAACGGCCGGAGCCCGTGGCCATCCCCTCGCTGCTCACCGCGAATGCGAAGGCCGGCCGCTGGAACCGCTCCTTGAGCCGCGAGGCGACGAGGCCGACGACGCCGGGGTGCCAGCCCGACGAGGCCGTGACGAGAACCGGGCAGGCCGGATCGCGCTCCAGCGCGTTTTGAGCCTGGTTCAACGCCTCCTCGACGGCGCCGGCCTCGATGGCCTGGCGCTCGCGGTTGAGCCCGTCGAGGTCGGCCGCAATGCGGCCGGCGACGACCGGGTCCTGGCTCAGCAGGAGGCGGGCGCCGAGTCCGGCATCGCCGATGCGGCCGCCAGCATTGATGCGGGGCCCGAGCACGTAGCCGAGATGCCAGCTCTCCGGCGCCACGGCCAAGCCGGCCGTGTCAAGGAGCGCGGCAAGCCCGAGCCGCCGCCGGCCGCGCATCACCGCCAGGCCCTGGCGCACGAAGGCGCGGTTGAGGCCGGTGAGCGGCACGACGTCGGCGACGGTGGCGAGGGCCACGAGATCGAGGCCGGAGCGCAGGTCCGGCTCCGGGCGCGAGCCCCACCAATCCTGCCGACGCAGGACGCGGTTCAGGGCGACGAGGGTCAGGAAGACGACGCCCGCGGCGCACAAGTGACCTAAGCCCGAGAGATCGTCCTGGCGGTTCGGATTGACCAGAGCCGCCACGTCGGGCAGCTCCTCGGGCGCCTGGTGATGGTCGAGAACGACGACGTCGAGGCCGAGCCTCTTCGCTTCGGCAAAGGGCTCGTGGCCGGCCGTGCCGCAATCGACGGCGACGAGAAGCTTGGACCCCTCCCCCGCCAGCGCGCGGATCGCCTCGACGTTGGGGCCGTACCCTTCCGTGATCCGGTCGGGGATGTGGATGCGGACCTTGAGGCCACAGCCCTGCAGGTACTCGGCGACGAGGGCCGCGCTGCAAGCGCCGTCCACGTCGTAATCGCCGAAGATCGTCACCGGCTCCCCCGCGGACACGGCCCGGGCCAGGCGCTCGGCGGCCGCCTCCATGTCGCGCAGGAGCGTTGGGTCCGGCATCAGGTCGCGCAGGCGAGGCTCAAGAAAACCCGCGACCTCGTGGATTCCGACGCCGCGGCCGGCCAGAACGCGGGCGAGCACGTCGGGCAGGCCATGCGTCTGGGCGATCGCCGCAGCGATGGCGCCCCGGGTCGGGTCGCAGCGATCCACCCACGGACGGCCGAGCACGGAGCGCTCGACGCCGAGGATCGGCCGGGGACCGGCGAGAGGTGTGGCTGATTCGGACACGCTGGCTAAATTACGGGCGATTGTGGCCGAGAGGGGATCCGTTCGCCTGTCCGTGTGGACAAGATCCGAGTGCCGGATGCTCGCGAGAACTCACACCACCGTCATTCCGGGGCTCGGCGGAAGCCGAGAACCCGGAATCCATGACCGGGCGACACGTCTCGCGCGTCGAGCAGCCGCTCACGCAGTCGTGGATTCCGGGCTCCGCTGCGCGGCCCCGGAATGACGGTGGGAACGGGCCGCGCTGGTCTCAATTTCGCTTCGAGCGGCCCTCAAGCCGGACGACCTCACAGCATCTTGCGGTACTGGATGAACCCCGACCGATCGGAAACCTTGTCGTAGAGCGCCCGGGCGGTGTCGTTCGTCTCATGCGTGAGCCAGTACACGCGCGAGGCGCCGGCCTCGGCGGCTTTGGTGTAGACGGCTTCGATCAGCGCGCGGCCGGCGCCCTGACCGCGCGCCGCCTCGCTCGTGAAGAGGTCCTGGAGGTAGCAATAGTTCCCCACCGTCCAGGTCGAGCGGTGGAAGAGGTAATGCACGATGCCGACGAGGGCGTCGCCCCGGAAGGCGCCGAGTGCGAACATCGGCTCGGCGGGGTCGTTGAGGCGCGCCCAGGTCGCGTCCGTCACCTCGGGCGCGAGGGTGGCTTTGTAGAAGGTGAGGTAGCCGTGCCAGAGCGGCTCCCAGGCCGCCCGATCGGCGGGCGTGAGTGCGCGGATGGTAACGGTCACGGCGCTCAACCCAAGTGGAACTTCGAGAACTCGCGGTGCTCGCCGAGGATGCGGCGCACCGTGCCGGTGGCGGAGCGGTAGACGATCGTCTCCGTCTCGATGACCTCCTTGCCGAAGCGCACGCCCTGGAGCAGCGCCCCGTCCGTGACGCCGGTGGCCGCCACGATCACGTCGCCGGAGGCGAGGTCCTGCATCTCGTAGGTGCGGTTCGGGTCCTTCACGCCCATCTGGGCGGCGCGCGAGCGCTTCTCCTCGGTGTCGAGGATAAGGCGGCCCTGCATCTGCCCGCCGACGCAGCGAAGCGCACTCGCGGCGAGCACGCCTTCGGGCGCTGCACCGATGCCAAGGTAGATGTCGATGCCGGTCTTCTCCGGCATGGTGGTGAAGATCACGCCGGCGACGTCCCCGTCGGAGATGAGGCGGATGCCGGCGCCCGTCTTGCGGATCGCCGCGATGAGCTCCGCGTGGCGCGGCCGGTCGAGAACGAGCGCTGTGATCTCGGCGGGCGAGACGCCCTTGGCCTTGGCCAGCGCGTGGATGTTTTCCTCAGGCGACGCGTCGAGGTGAACGATACCCTTCGGGTAACCCGGGCCGACGGCGATCTTGTGCATGTAGACGTCGGGCGCGGCGAGGAGCGTGCCGGCCTCGGCCATCGCCATGACGGCGATGGAGCCCGGCATGTCCTTGGCGCAGAGCGTCGTGCCTTCCAGCGGATCGACGGCGATGTCGACCTTCGGGCCGTTCTTGTTGCCGACCTGCTCGCCGATGAAGAGCATCGGCGCCTCGTCGCGCTCGCCCTCACCGATCACCACGGTGCCGTCGATCGGCAGCGTGTTGAGCTCGCGGCGCATGGCATCGACGGCGGCTTGGTCGGCGGCCTTCTCGTTGCCCTTGCCGCGCAGCCGCGCGGAAGCCACCGCCGCCCGTTCCGTTACCCGCACCAGCTCGAGAGTGAGGATGCGCTCGATCGCCTGGGCGGGCTGGACGGTGATGCCTTGGGTCATGGGGGTTCCTTAAAGGAAGGCTGGTTCGTCTCGGCCTGCTCGCTAGCCGAGCTGGGCTTGGCTGTCACCTGGCGCCGGCCGCTACTCCCGCTCGATCCGGATCACCTGCGGCGGCTCGGACACGAGGCCATCGGCAGCGATGCGCTCCAGCGCCGAGCGGATCGAGGACTCGGTGGCGGCGTAGGTGATCAGGACGAGGGGCACCGGGGCGCCGGAGCGGCCGTGCGGATCGGTCTTGGCGGCGCGCTCGGACCGCTTCTGCAGGATGCTCTCGAGCGAGATCTCATGCTCGGCCATCCGCGTCGCGACGCCCGCCGCCACGCCCGGGCGATCATGGACCGTGAGGCGTATGTAGTAGCCGCCCTCGTGACGCTGCATCGGCGCGCGCGCGGCCTGATCGAGTTTCGCGACGGGGCGGCCGAAGGGCGGACGCGGCGGTCCGCCCGCGACGTCGGCGATGTCGGCGACGACGGCCGAGGCCGTGGCATCCCCGCCCGCGCCGGGGCCGATCAAGGTCAGCTCCCGCACGGCGTCCGCATCAATGGTGACGGCGTTCGTCACGCCCATCACCTGGGCGATGCTCGAGGACCTGGGCACCATCGTCGGGTGGACGCGCTGCTCGATGCCCGTGGCCGTGCGCTCGGCGACGCCGAGCAGCTTGATGCGATAGCCGAGCTCATCCGCCATCGCGAGGTCGAGGGGCGCGATGGAGGCGATGCCCTCGACGTAGATGCCCTCCGCGTCCACGGCGGCGCCGAAGGCGAGGCTTGCCAGGATCGCGAGCTTGTGGGCGGTGTCGAAGCCACCGACGTCGAAGGTCGGGTCCGCTTCCGCGTAGCCGAGGCGCTGGGCGTCGGCGAGACACTCCTCGAAGGTGAGGCCCTCGAGCTCCATGCGCGAGAGGATGTAGTTGCAGGTGCCGTTGAGGATCCCGTAGAGGCGCGTCACCCCATTGCCGGGCAAGGCCTCGCGCAGGGTCTTGATGATCGGGATGCCTCCCGCGACGGAGGCCTCGAAGGCGAGCGCGACGCCCTTCGCCTCCGCGCGGCGGGCGAGGTCGAGCCCGTGCTTGGCGAGCAGCGCCTTGTTGGCGGTGACGACGTGTTTGCCGCTGTCGAGGGCCGTCGCGACCGTGTCACGGGCCGGACCGTCCGCGCCGCCCATCAGCTCCACGACGCAGTCGACCTGCTCCGACCGGGCGAGCGCGACGGGATCGTCGAACCAGGCAAGACCCGAGAGATCGATGCCGCGGTCCTTGGTCCGGTCGCGGGCGGCCACCGCCGTCACCCGCACGGGCCGGCCCAGGCGCTCCGCGAGTTCGTTGTCGCGCCGGTTGAGGATGCGGATCACCGCCGCGCCGACGGTGCCGAGACCGGCGACGCCGACCCTGAGAGGCTGAAGCGACACGAGGAGAGCTCCCGTCCGAAGCGTTGCGGGGTTGCGCGATGCTTAAAGCCGGGCCGGACCGTTCCGGCAACGAAAAAGGGCGGCCGAAGCCGCCCTTTGATGCTCGTGCGAGGCTGATCCGATCAGCGCTTCGAGAACTGGAAGCTGCGGCGCGCCTTGGCCCGGCCGTACTTCTTGCGCTCGACGACGCGCGGGTCGCGGGTCAGGAAGCCTTCCTTCTTGAGCGGGCCGCGAAGCTCCGGCTCGAAGTAGGTGAGCGCCTTCGAGAGGCCGTGGCGCACGGCGCCGGCCTGGCCCGAGAGACCGCCGCCGGCGACCGTGACCGTGATGTCGTACTGGTCGACGCGGTTCGCGACCTGGAGCGGCTGCTGGAGCAGCATGCGCAGCACCGGCCGGGCGAAGTAGACTTCGATCGGGCGGTTGTTGACCGTGACCTTGCCGCTGCCGGGGCGGATCCAGACGCGGGCGACCGCGTCCTTGCGCTTACCGGTCGCGTAAGCGCGACCCTGAGCGTCGAGCTTCTGGACGTGGACGGGAGCGTCCGGCTGGACCGCGACCGAGGGCTGGGTGCCGAGATCGGCGAGGGACTGGAGCGTTGCCATGGTGTTCAAGCCGCCACGTTCTTGCGGTTGAGGGAGCCGACATCGAGCGCGGTCGGCTGCTGAGCGGCGTGCGGGTGCTCGGAGCCCTTGTAGACGCGCAGGTTGCCGAGGATCTGGCGGAAGAGCGGGCCGCGGGGCAGCATGCGCTCGACAGCCTTCTCGACGACGCGCTCCGGGAAGCGACCATCGAGGATGAACTTCGCCGTGCGGCCCTTGATGCCGCCCGGGTAGCCGGTGTGGTGATAGTACACCTTCTGCTCGCGCTTGCGGCCGGTGAACACCACCTTGTCGGCGTTGATGACGATGACGTTGTCGCCGCAGTCGACGTGGGGCGTGTAGCTCGGCTTGTGCTTGCCGCGCAGACGCATCGCGACGACGGACGCGAGACGGCCCACCACGAGGCCCGACGCGTCGATCACCACCCACTTCTTGTCGACTTCGGCGGGCTTCAGCGAAAAGGTTTTCATCGCGCTGGGTCCCGAGATTGAGAGGCGCGAACGCCCCGGTTGTCCGAATGACGAAGCCGCCACGCGGAGCGCGGCGGCGATGGCGGGGAGATACGGGCGGCGCCCCCCGATGTCAATCCTTTTCGCGCGCAAGCATGGGGCGCAAAGGCTTGCGCTGCTTGGCTTTCATGCGACCGGTACCTTCATACCACATCAGCGCCGGTCGGGGATCGAGTAGGTTCCCGTCGCGTGGCAGACGAGGTCCTCACTCCCCTCGCTGCGGATCAGAACCTCGCCGACGGCGAGCCGCTTGCCGAGCTTCAGCAGCCGGCACTCGGCGAGGAGCGCCCGCTGTTCGGGCTTTCTCAGGAAGTTGAAGGAGAGGTTCGTCGTCACCGCGAGGGCGACGGGGCCGATATTGGCGAGCACGGCGACGTAGAGGCCGAGATCGGCCAGCGCCATCATCGCCGGCCCGGAGATCGTGCCGCCCGGGCGGATGTGACGCTCGTGGTAGTCCATGCGCAGGCGCGCGGCCAAGTCCCCGACCGCCTCGACGTGGTAGGTGCGCCCGCCGTGGTGAATCTGGGGGAACTCACGGTTGAGGAAAGCCTCGACCTCGGCGGCGGTCATTTGCAGGGGCATGCGGAACCATCACGAATGTCATTCCGGGGCTCGGCAGAGCCGAGAGCCCGGAATCCATGACTGGGCCGATTGGGATTCGGGGCGGCTCACCCAGTCGTGGATTCCGGGTTCGATGCTTTGCATCGCCCCGGAATGACGGGACGACGAGGAGGGCTCCTTGCACCATGCCCCTTCGCTCCCGACAATAGCCCTCGAACCGGAGACGCGCCCGTGAACGCGCACACCACCCTCGAGGCCTCGCCCCTGCTGCGTCACGACCAGGACGGCGTCGCGACGCTGATCTTGAACCGACCGAAGGCGCGGAACGCGCTCTCGGAGGCTTTGCTCGACGCGCTGACGGCGGAGCTCGACCGCATCGCCGCGGATGCGAACGTGCGCGCCGTCATCCTCGCCGCGCAGGGCCCGGTCTTCTCGGCCGGCCACGACCTCAAGGAGATGACCGCCCGCCGCGCCGACCCGGATCGCGGCAGGACCTATTTCGCCGACATCCTCGCGCGCTGCTCAGCCATGATGCAGCGCATCGTCCGCCTGCCCCAGCCGGTGATCGCCGCGGTCGAGGGCGTCGCGACGGCCGCCGGTTGCCAGCTTGTCGCCTCCTGCGACCTCGCCGTGGCAGGGGCAGACGCCCGCTTCTGCACGCCGGGGGTCCATATCGGCCTGTTCTGCTCGACGCCCATGGTGGCGCTCTCGCGCAACCTCGCGCCGAAGCATGCGATGGAGATGCTGCTTCTGGGCGAGATGTTCGCGGCCGAGGATGCCGCCCGCATGGGCCTCGTGAACCGCGTCGCCCCGGCGGGCGAGGCCTTGGCCGAGGCGGGCCGCATGGCCGCGATCATCGCCGCGAAATCGGCCCTGACGCTCCGGGTCGGCAAGCGCGCTTTCTACGAACAGGGCCAGATGACCCTCGACGAGGCTTATCGCCACGCGTCCGAGGTCATGGTGGAGAACATGCTCGCCCGCGACGCCGAGGAAGGCATCGGCGCCTTCGTCGAGAAGCGTGACCCGGCTTGGGAGCACCGCTGATAGACGGCCGGCGCAGCAGGGGAGCTTGACCGAGGCGCCCCGCGCGACGCACCTTGCGCGCGGCGCTGGCGAGCGCCGCCTTTGCTGACCGCTCCGACGGGAGACCGGTCACCCCTTCCCCGATCGAATCTCCGCAGCCTGGGCGAGCGCCCGGGCGCCTTTGAGCGAACCTGCATGGTCCTGACGCCCGACGAATGGGTCGCGGTGCGCCTGAGCCTGAAGGTGGCGAGCGTCGCCACCCTCGCGAGCCTCGTGCCGGCCCTCCTCGTCGCTTTACTCCTCGCCCGCGGGCGTTTTCCCGGCCGCGCCTTCCTCGACGGGCTCGTGCACCTGCCCCTCGTGCTGCCGCCCGTGGTGACAGGCTACCTTCTGCTCGTGGCTTTCGGGCGGCGCGGGCCGATCGGCCAGGCGCTCGAATCCTGCTGCGGGATCGTGTTCTCCTTCCGTTGGACCGGCGCCGTGCTCGCCGCGGCGGTGATGGCGTTCCCGCTGATGGTCCGGGCCATGCGCCTGTCCCTCGAGGCCGTCGACCGCGGCCTGGAGCAGGCGGCCGCCACACTCGGAGCGAACCGCCTCGTCGTCTTCGCCACGGTGACGCTGCCGCTCGCCCTGCCCGGCGTGCTCGCCGGCGCGATCCTCGCCTTCGCCAAAGCGCTCGGCGAATTCGGCGCGACGATCACCTTCGTCTCGGCGATCCCGGGCGAGACGCAGACCGTGCCGGCCGCGATCTACGCCTTCACGCAGGTTCCCGGCGGCGAGGCCGGTGCTTGGCGCCTGAGCCTCGTCTGCGTGGCGGTGGCGCTTGCTGCCGTCGTGGCTTCGGAGATCCTGACCCGCCGGGTCGCCGGCCCGGGCCGGCTGACGTGAGCGTCGAGGTCGCGATCCGCCACCGGCGGGGCGACTTCATCCTCGACCTCGCGTTCCGCAGCGAGGCGCGGGTCGTCGCCCTGTTCGGGCCGTCAGGGTCGGGCAAGAGCAGCGTGCTCCACGCCGTCGCCGGCCTTTTTCGACCGTCGGAAGGCCGCATCGCCGTCGACGGCCGCGTGCTCCTAGATACCAAGGAAGGCGTTCACGTGCCGGCCCACCGGCGAGGCATCGGCTACGTGTTTCAGGAGGGGCGGCTCTTCCCCCACCTCAGCGTGCGCCGGAACTTGCTGTACGGACGCGCCCTCAGCCCACGGGTGGGGCGCTACGGGTCCTTGGAGGAGGTCGTCGCGCTGCTCGGCATCGGCCACCTCCTCCATCGCCGCCCGCAGACCCTCTCGGGCGGCGAGAAGCAGCGCGTGGCAATCGGGCGGGCGCTGCTGGCCTCCCCTCGCCTCCTCCTGATGGACGAGCCCCTCGCGGCGCTTGACGAGGCGCGCAAGGCCGAGACCCTGCCCTACATCGAGCGGCTGCGCGACGAGATGCGGGTGCCGATCCTCTACGTCAGCCATAGCCGGGCCGAGATCGACCGGCTGACCGAGGCGGTGATCCGGATCGAGAACGGCCGGGTCCAACCTTAGCCAAGTCTTGCTTAGCGACGTCGGCGGCGGCTCGAGCGGCGCTCCTCCGAGCGGCTCTCGGCCAGCTCGAACCGATTGGAGCGCAGGTCGAAGGTGGCACGGAGCCGCCCGCCCGAGCGTGCCGCGTAGCGGCCGGACCGGGAGCGCGCGGCGGCGCGCGACCCCGAGCGCCCGGAGCCTCGCGTGGCCTTCGGCTCCTCGTCCTCGTCGGGCTCGACCGCCGATGCAGCTCCCCGAGGCGCCCGCTCGCCCATCCTGGGGCCGAAATCCGCCAGGCACTGGTTGTAGGCGAGGTCCGCCTTGATCTTTTCGCAATCCTGAATCGAGCGGGCCTGCGCGCCGGCGACTGACGGGAGGAGCAGGCAGAGCGTCGCGGAAGCGGCGAGCAGGAGGTGGCGCATCGAGGAACTCATCATGGGGCCTAAGCCGGGCGTCGGACGTCAGGCGCCCTCGGGATCCGGTCGCTCCATCCAGCGGATAAGGGGCATCAATGGCAGGATCCAGACAAGCCCCAGCACGACGTAAGACACAACTTGAAGGGCGTGCGGCGCCGTCTGGATGCGGCTCTCCGCCAAGGCCATCGCAATGAGCGCGTAGGCCGGCACGAAGACGATGATGAACAGCGTTCCGATGAGTTTGCGGAGGCGGCGGCGCATGCGGGAGAGTCCTGGTGTCACCGACGCGCGGCGTCGGGATCGGGCGGGTGCGGCGACGGCGGCCGTTGCCCGGCCCCGCGCTGAAACCTATGTCGATGCCCGTTATGTGACCGTCCGTGCCCGCCGATCAAGGCCGGGCCGTTGCTTCAAGTCGTCCCGCATGGCCCAGGTCTCCGTCGCAGCTGCCCCCGTCACGATTGCCTCCGCGGCCCTTCCCTCCGCGGCGGTCGATCAAGCCGTCTCGAAGCAGGCGGCCGTTCGCGCCTGGCTCTACGGGCTCGCAGCGCTCGTGGTGCTGATGGTGGCCGTCGGCGGCGCGACCCGGCTCACGGGGTCCGGCCTGTCGATCACGGAGTGGAGGCCGGTCACCGGGGCGATCCCGCCGTTGACGCACGAGGCCTGGCTCGCCGCCTTCGATCAGTATCGCGCCATCCCGCAATACCAGCTCCTCAACAAGGGCATGACGCTCTCCGACTTCCAGTTCATCTACTGGTGGGAGTGGAGCCATCGCCAACTCGGCCGCGTGATCGGGCTCGCCTTCTTCCTCCCGCTGGCCTTTTTCTGGTTCACGGGCGCGGTGCGCGGCCGGCTCGCGCTGGCGCTCCTTGGTCTCGGCGCGCTCGGGGGCTTTCAGGCGGCGATCGGCTGGATCATGGTGGCCTCGGGGCTCCAACCCGGCATGACGGCCGTCGCCCCGATCAAGCTCACCCTTCATCTCACGACCGCGAGCGTCATCCTCGCCGGCCTAGTGTGGATCTCCGCGGGGCTGCGCCCGGCGCCGGCCCGGCCGGAGGGAACCGACGCGTCACGGGGCGCTCGCGCGCTGCTCGCCCTGGTCTTCCTCCAGATCGCGCTCGGCGGCCTCGTCGCGGGCTCGAAGGCCGGGCTGACCTACAACACCTGGCCGCTCATGGACGGCCAGCTGGTGCCGCCGGCGGCGATCCTGTTCTCGGTGACGCCCTGGATCGAGAACTTCGTCGATAATCTCGCCCTCGTGCAGTTCAACCACCGTCTCGTGGCCTATCTCCTCGTCGCGGTCGCGCTCTGGCATGCCGTCGCGCTGACCCGGCGCGCGCGAGAAGCTCCCGCAGCCCGGCGCGCCCGGGCGCTCGCGGGCATGACCCTGGCGCAGGCCGTGCTCGGGATCGTGACCCTGCTGCTCGTCGTTCCCCTCTGGGCCGGCCTCGCGCACCAGGTCTTCGCCATGGCGGTGCTCGTCATGGCGACGGTGCACACCCGCCTGAGCCTCGGCGACGCGCCTCAGGCCGCCGCGGCAAGGGCCTGATCGAGATCGGCGACGAGGTCGGCCGGATCTTCCAGGCCGACGGAAATCCGCACCACCTCCGGCCCTGCGCCCGCCACCGTGCGCTGCTCGTCGGTGAGCTGGCGATGCGTCGTCGAGGCCGGGTGGATCACGAGGGAGCGCGTGTCGCCGATATTGGCGAGGTGCGAGAAGAGCCGCAGGTTCGAGACGAGCCGCACGCCCGCGTCGTAGCCGCCCTTCAGCCCGAAGGTGAAGACGGCGCCCGCGCCTTTCGGGCAGTAGCGCTTGGCGAGGTTGTGGTAGCGGTCGCCGCGCAGGCCGGGATAGCTGACCCAGGAGATCGCGTCGTGGCGCTCCAGGTGCTCGGCGACGTTGAGCGCATTGTCGGAATGCCGCTGCATGCGCAGCGGCAAGGTCTCGATCCCCTGCAGCAGCAGGAAGGCGTTGAAGGGCGAGAGAGCCGGGCCGAGGTCGCGCAGGCCGAGCACGCGGGTCGCGATGGCGAAGGCGAAGTTGCCGAACGTCTCGCCCAGCACCATGCCGCCGTATTCCGGCCGGGGTTTGGAGAGCATCGGGTAGCGCTCGTCGCCGGTCCAGTTGAACGACCCACCGTCGACGATGACGCCGCCGATCGAGTTGCCGTGGCCGCCGAGGAACTTGGTGGCGGAATGCACCACGATGTCGGCCCCGTGCTCGAGGGGACGGATGAGGTAGGGGCTCGCCATCGTGTTGTCGACGATGAGCGGCAGCCGGTGCCGCTTGGCGATCTCGGCGATCGCCTCGATGTCGACGATGACGCCGCCCGGATTGGCGATCGACTCCACGAAGATGGCTTTGGTCTTGGCGGTGATCGCGGCCTCGAAGCTCGACGGATCGTCGGAATCCGCCCACGCCACGCGCCAATCGAAGTTCTTAAAGGAATGCGTGAACTGGTTGATCGAGCCGCCGTAGAGCTTGCGCGCGGCCACGAACTCATCGCCCGGCTGCAACAGGGCGTGGAAGGCGAGGAATTGCGCCGCGTGGCCCGACGCCACCGCGAGCGCCGCCGTGCCACCCTCGAGCGCCGCGACCCGCTCCTCGAGAACCGCGTTCGTCGGGTTGCCGATGCGACTGTAGATGTTGCCGAAGGCCTGCAGGCCAAAGAGGGAGGCCGCGTGGTCGACGTCGTCGAAGACGAAGGAGGTCGTCTGGTAGATCGGCGTCGCTCGCGCACCCGTTGCAGGATCCGGGGTCGCGCCGGCGTGGATCGCGAGCGTGTGGAATCCGGGCTGGCGGTCGGTCATCGGGGCGCTCCCTCGTCGGTCTCGATCGGCGGTATCGTTCTTTGTAAAGAACGGTTCGTTCGCCGGTCAAGGGGCCGCGGGGCAGCCTGCGCCGGCGTCAGCGCGGCCGGTTGATGGTGAGCTTCTGAAAGCCTTTGCCGGCGAGCATCGGCTTCTTCGCCGAGAGCAGGCGCGAGTTGACGCCCTGCCAGCTGATCTCGCCGGAGTAGCGGCCGTACTCGATCTTGGGGCAGCGATCCATGACGACCTTGATGCCCTTGGTCTCGGCGCGGGCGGCCGCGGCGTCGTTGCGCACCGAGAGCTGCATCCAGATCACCTTCGGCAACGGGTCGAGGGCGAGCGCCTCGTCGGTGACGGCGCCGGCCGCTTCCGAGTTGCGGAAGATCTCGACCATGTCGACCGGCACCGGCACCGCGGCGAGGCTCGCGAAGACGCGCCGGCCCAAGATGTCCGAGCCGGCGAGGCCCGGGTTGACCGGATAGAGCTCGTAGCCGCGCTCGATCAGGTACTTCGTCACGATGTAGCTGGGGCGGGCCGGATTGTTCGAGGCACCGACGAGGGCGATGGTCCGAACGGTCTGGAGCAGGCCTCGGACGTAGTCGTCGGGGTAGAGGTCGTGGTTCATGCCCGTCAGGTAAGGCCGCGAGGCACCTGAGCGCAACGGCCGGGTCTCACGCGACGTTGAGCCGCCGGCCGCGGTTCCACAGGAGGAAGGGGAGACCGGACAAAAGCGCGTCGAGCGCCGCATCGGTCTGATGGTGGCCGTTGATGGAGACGCGCGGCAGAGCGTGCAGATGGTCGCGGTGCTCGGGGAAGAGATGGCCGGGGCGCGTGGTGCAGGCGGTCGCGAAGCCGGCCTCGGCGGCCAGCGCGAAGTCCCGCGGCCCGGCCGAGGTCGGATCGCCGACGGGATAGGCGAAGTGCCGGATGGGTCGTCCGAGCCGCTCCGCGAGGATGCGCCGCGAGGACGCGATCTCGTCCCGCGCGGCGGCTTCGGGGTGCTTGGCAAGCATCCGATGCGTGAGGGTATGGGCGCCGATCGTCACGCCGGGCTCGGCGGCGAGCTGAGCCACCTCATCCCAATCGAGGCACAGCCCTCGCGTGAGCGCCGCGCCGTCGACACCGGCCTGCGCGGCGAGACGGGAGATCATCGCCCGCAGGCGCCCCTCCGGCCCGGCGCGCAGGCGCCTGTAAATCTGGTCGAATGCTCGCGCTTTCTCCCTTTCGGTTGAGCTATTTAGAGCAATTTGCTCATCGTCGATCGCAACCTCGATCCGGTCGAGGCGGCGCACGGCCTCCTCCAGCTCCAGCCACCAGAGCCGCCCCGTGCCGTCCGCGAAACCGGTGGTGACGAACATGGTCCAGGGGGCGCCGTGACGGCGCAGCACCGGCAAGGCGTACTCGACGTTGTCGCGATAGCCGTCATCGAAGGTCAGGGCGGCGAAGGGCGTTTGGCCGGGACCGGCGAGCCGATCCGGCACCGCGTCGAGCGGAACGATCTCGTAGCCTTCGCGACGGAGCCCGACGAGGACCCGGTCGAGGAAGGCGGGGGTGATCTCAAGCAGGCGATTCGGCGCGAAAGCCCGCTCCACCCAGGGCCGGACGTGGTGGAACATCAGAACGACGCCCCTGCCCCGGGCCGCGGGCGCGAGCCAGCGGTCGGCGCGCGTCGCGGAGATGGCTCGGAAGCCCGCGGCGAAGAGGCGGTGGCGGAAGGCGGGGTCCATCCCTCCTCTTAGCGCGGGGGTAACAAAGCTTAGTTACCTCTGGGCCCGTGTGGGCGAGATTCGAGGAGGGCGCGGTGACGGCCTCGGCGGGATGGGACGGAACGCTGCGGCCGGACGCGGACGGCGTCGCGGTCTTCGATGATCTGTCGGCGGTCGAGTCCCTGTGGCGCGCCCTCGAAACCACCGGGATCGGGTCGCCCTACCAGCGTTTCGATTGGGTGCGGGCCTATACCGAGACCTGCGCCGCGCCGGCCGGCATCGCGCCGCGCATCGTGGTGCTTCTCGACGCCGGCGGGCGGCCGGCGGCCCTGCTCCCCCTCGGAATCGTTCGGCGCGGCGTCGCGATCGCCTCGTTCCTCGGCGGCAAGCATGCCAACTTCAAGGGTCCGCTGCTTGCGACGCCGGATGCGATCTCGGCCTCCGACTTAACGCGCCGCCTCGTCGCCCTCGGCCGCGGCAGGCTCGGCGTCGACCTGTTCAGCTTCACGAACATGCCAGTCGCGCTTTCAGGCGCGCCGAATCCGCTCGCGATCGACGGTCGCCCGAGCCCGAGCGACGCGTACGGCCTCGCCCTGATGCCGAGCGGCGACGACCTGCTCGAGCGCACCTTGAGCAAGGGTGCCCGCAAAAAGATGCGCAACAAGGAGCGCGTGCTCTCAGCCCTCGGCCCGCTCCAATATCGGGTGGCAGGCGACGAAGCGGACGTTTCGGCGCTCGTCGCCGCCTTCCTCCAGCAGAAGCACGAGCGGTTCCGGTCGCTCGGACTGCCCAATCCCTTCGCCGGCGCGGAGGTCGAGGCCTTTCTCGTCGCCGCGGGGCGAGCCGGTCTGGCCGAAGGGCGGCCAGCCATCGAATGGCACGGGCTCATGGTGGGCGACCGGGTCGCAGCGGTTTTCGGCGCCGCTGTCGACGCCCGCCGCTGCAGCGGCATGGTGATCTCGTTCGACCCCAACCCCCTGATCGCCAAAACCAGCCCCGGCGACATCCTCTTGCAGCACGTCCTGCGCGCGAACTGCGCCGCGGGGCTGGAGCGCTTCGACCTCGGCGTCGGCGAGGCGCGCTACAAGGACGCGCTCTGCCCGGAGGTGGAGCCGCTGGTCGACCGTTTCCTACCCGTCACCGCTAAGGGCCAGGCCGCCGCCCCCCTGTTCGCGGCGGCTCAACACCTCAAGCGCAAGATCAAGCGCTCGCCGCAGGCCTGGAGCCTGGTCGAGCGCGCCCGCAAGCTCCTGGCGCACAGCCCCCCGGCAAAGCGTTCCGCCGCTTAGCGCTCCGTCGCCGCCAGCTTCGCGCCGAGCCCGACGAAGGCGGCGGCGAAGGCGCGGCGCATCCAGGCCATCACCCGCGGGCGGGACACGACGTGGTCGCGCACGGCCGCGGCGCAGATGCCGTAGACCACGAAGACGGCGAAGGTCATCGCCATGAAGGCGAGGCTGAGCTCGACCATGCGGGCGAGCGGGCTCGCCTCGCTCACGGACACGAACTGGGGCAGGAACGCGAAGAAGAAGATCGACAGCTTCGGGTTGAGCACGTTCACGAGCACGGCGGACAGGATCACCTGCCGGTTGGAGCGAGGCACGCCGTCCGCCCGGACGGACAAGGCGCCGTGCTCCTTGAGCGTCATCCAGGCCATGTAGAGAAGGTAGGCGACGCCGGCATACTTGATGACCTGGAAGGCAATAGCGCTCGTGTGCAGGAGTGCGGCGAGGCCCGTCACCGCGGCGAGCATGTGCGGGATGATACCCAGCGTGCAGCCGAAGGCGGCGACGATGGAGGCCCTCGCCCCGCGGGACAGGCCGGCGCTCAAGGTGACGAGGACGCCGGTCCCGGGCGAGGCCACGACGATCAGCGAGGTCAGGAGGAAGTCGACGGTCATCGCGGAGGCCCCTTGTTGCCCATCCGCGATTTGAGCCGGTCCCCGGCGGAGGCGCAAGCGGAGGACCCGTTCAGGCCGCCCGCCGCGCCTCCTCGGCGACGCCGGAACGGGCGACGACGACGTCGGCTGCTCCGGCCTCCTTCGCCGCGTCGTAGAGGGCGATCAAGGCTTCATCGTCGGCCGGACGGTCGGAGACGATCACGACCGCGTCGACGCGGGGCGCCACGAGCGCGAGCAGCGCGGCGTCGGTCGGATCGTGCAGGACGCCGACGATCCAGCCGTAGGTCTGGTCGAGGGCCTCGAGCGCGATGTCGACGGCGGCCCATTCCTTGGCCAGCGCCGCCGCGCCCTGGCGACCGGGCGCCACGAGGTGCAGCCGTGAGGCCGTCTCGCGCCCGATGACGCTCAGGAACGAGGCCTCGCCGCAGACGAGGTCGCTGAAGCCCGGCAGGCCCGCCACGTCGTCCGGACCGGCATCGATGGACAGAAGGATCGTCTGGGCCGAATCGGCGAGGCCGCGGCCGATCCCGCGGGCGGCCGACGCCGCCTCCGCGGGCTGGGCGGGCGCGGTCACAAGGATGCGCCGGCCGCGCTCGCCCACGGGCTGGCGCGTGAGGCGCCGCTTGAGGCCGTCGAAGGCTGCCTCGGCCGCGGGGGGTGCCGGCGCCGGCTCCGCCGCCGTGACGGGCGCCTCCTCTTCGATCTCGGACTGGTCGAGGGGCGCGAGCGCCGCGTCGGCCGCGTTGACGGGCTCCGACACCGGAGTGGGCTCCGCTTCGTCGAAGGCGAAGGCCGCCTGAGCCTCGTCCCGATCGTCAGCGGCGACGGAGGCCTCATCCTCATCGGACTCGTCGCGACGCGCCAGCACGGGCTCGGCACGGGCGGACGTGGGCGCCGGCTGCCGGCCTGCGGCTTCCGCGGCGCCGACGGGCGTCGAGAGGAGCTCGCGGGCGACGATGCCGCCGGCCGAGAGCACGATCGCCGCCAGGGTCACGAGGGAGATCGTGGGCACCTTCTTGGGGAAGGAGGGCTTCTCCGGCACGATGGCGCGCGAGACGATGCGCGCGTCCGGCGGCACAGCGTTCTCAGCGTCCCGAGCCGTCGCTTCGCGGTAGCGGGCGAGATAGGCCTCGAGCTGGTCGCGCTGCGCCCGGGCCTCGCGCTCGAGTGCCCGAAGCTCGACCTCGTTCTCATTGGCGCGCGACACCACGGTCTTCTGGGTGTCGAGGGCACTCTGCAGCGTCTCGACGCGCGAGCCGGCGATCTTAGCGTCGTTCTCGAGCGTCCTCACCGTGCGCTCGGCCGCGCCCTTGATCTGATTGTCGAGATCGGTGAGCTGCGCGTTCAGCTCCTTGATCCGGGGGTGCTCCGGCAGGAGGGTGCGCAGCTCCAGGGCGAGCTGGGCCCGCAGGTTGATGCGCTGCTCCGTCAGCCGGCGGATGAGCTCGTTATTGGCGACGTCCGGGATCTCGACCGCCCGCCCGCCCTTGATCATGTCGCGAATGAGCCGGGCCTTGGCTTCGGCATCGGCGCGCGCCGAACGCGCCTGGGCGAGCTGGGTGTTGAGGTCGGAGAGCTGCTGCGTGTTGATGGACGAGCTGTTCGTGCCCATCAGGAGCCCCGAGCGGGCCCGGAACGTCTCGACCTTGGCCTCGGCCTGGGCGACGCGGGTACGCAGGGTCTCGATGTTGCCACCGAGCCAGGTGGACGCCGAGCGGGCGTTGTCCTTCTTCGCCCCCTCCTGGAACTCGAGGTAGAGCTCGACGATGGTGTTCGCGGCCTTGGCGGCGAGCTCCGGATCCTTGGCGCGAAACTCGACGGCGATGATGCGCGACTTGCCGACCGGGAAGACGCCGAGCCGCTCGTAGTAGTTCTCGAGGATGCGGTCCTCCGGCGCGCGATCGAGCGGGTTGCGGCCGAGGCCGACCATCATCAGGAGCCGCTGCGCCAGACCGACGCCGCCCACCAGGGGGTCGAACTCCTCGTTGCCGACGAGGCCCAAGCGCTTGATGGCCTCCCGCGCGAGGTCGCGCGACATCACCACCTGCACCTGGCTCGCCACCGCCTGCTCGTCGATCTGCTGCGGCTGGTCGCTGCGGTCCTGATTCGGGCGGGTGAAATAGGAGTCCCGGCTCTCCAGGATGATCCGCGCCTCGCCCGTGTAGCGCGGCGACACCGTGTTCACGAACACCAGGGACCCCAGGAACGCGATGAGCGCCGGCAGGATGATCCAGCGCCGGTTCCGCCGCAGCGCCGCGCCGATCTGCGTCAGGCTGACGGCGTCGTCGGGCCGGACCCCGGATGCCGCGAGGGGATGCGAGGAGACGAAGGAGGACGACATCGGAAAAGACCTCGGATCGGCATGGTGGGGCCTGCCGGTGGGTCACAGAAGAACTGATTAAGGTTTCCACCGCGTTAAGCGCGGGGCCTTGGGCTCGAAGCGTCGCGGTGAGGGTTTGTTAACCATGTCGCGTGCATCAAGGGCCGTCGCGACAGGCCGATGCACGCGTCTTCAAGAGCCATGAACCGGCGAACCTTCCTCACCTTCCTTGCCGCCGCCCCGCTCGCTGCTTGCCAGCACGGAGGCCTCGTCGTCCTGCCCGACGAGCCGTCCGCGGCCTACACCCTGGCCGGCGGCGACCGCCTGCGGGTCATCGTCTTCGGGCAGGACAACCTCTCGAACATCTACGCGGTCGACGGCAGCGGGCGGATCGCCATGCCGCTGATCGGCACCGTACCCGCGGCCGGGATGACGACGTCACAGCTCGAGCGCTCCATCGAGGGGCGCCTTCGCACGGGCTACATTCGCGAGCCGAAAGTCACCGTCGAGATCGATGGTTACCGCCCGTTCTTCATCCTCGGTGAGGTCACGAATTCGGGCCAGTTCCCCTTCGTGAACGGCATGACGGTGCAGTCGGCTGTGGCCATCGCCGGAGGGTACACGCCGCGGGCCGCCCGGGATCACGCCGAGGTGACTCGGATGACGCAGCGCGGCCCGATGACGGTTGCCGTTCCGATCAACCAGCGCCTGCGCCCGGGCGACACGGTCGTCGTCAAGGAACGCTGGTTCTGAGACGCTCCAGCCCACCGGCGCCAAGTTCTGTTAGCATCTTCAGGCGACACTCGGCCCCGTCATGACCCAGAGCGGCCTGCGCATCATCCACATCTTCCGCGCGCCTCTCGGCGGGCTGTTCCGGCACGTCGTGGACGTCGCCCGGGCTCAGATCGAGCGCGGCCACGCGGTCGGTATCTTCTGCGATTCGTCGACGGGCGGAACGCGGGCCGACGCGGTCCTGGCGGAGCTTGCCCCGCGCCTGACGCTTGGGGTCACCCGCGTGCCGATGCGCCGCAACCCGCACCTCTACGACCTTGCCGCGAGCGTCGCGCTCGCGCGGCTGTGCCGCAAGGCGGTGCCGGACATTCTCCACGGGCACGGCTCGAAGGGCGGCGCCTATGCCCGCCTGCTCCCAACATCGTCGCTTCGCTCGCCGGCGGTCCGCGCCTACACGCCCCACGGCGGCAGCTTCAACTATCAGCCGGGCTCGGCCCTGCACGGCCTCTACATGAGGGCCGAGCGTCTCCTGGCGCGCCGCACCGACCTGTTCCTCTTCGAGAGCGCCTACATTGCCGGGCGTTTCCGGACCTTCGTCGGCGAGACGGACCGCCTCGTGCGGATCGTGCCGAACGGTGTCGGCGCCGCTGAGTTCGCCCCGCCCGCCCGTGGCGCGGACCCGTTCGACCTTCTCTACATCGGCGAGCTGAGGGCGGCGAAGGGCGTCGAGACTCTCCTCGATGCGGTGGCGGAGCTGCGCCGCGAAGGCCGGCGGCTGACGCTGCTCGTCGTCGGATCGGGGCCGAGCGAAGACGAACTCAAGGCCCGGGCCAAGCGGGCGGGGATCTGGGATTCGGTCGCCTTCGTGCCGCCCCGTCCGATCCGCGACGCGTTGGGGCAGGCCCGCCTCATGGTGGTGCCGTCGCTAGCCGAGTCCCTGCCCTACGTCGTGCTCGAGGCTGCCGCGGCGGGCCAGCCCATGGTCGCCACCAATGTCGGCGGCATCCCGGAGATCTTCGGACCCTTGAGCGCGGACCTCATCGCCCCCTCCGACGTGGGGCTGCTGCGCGAGGCGATCCGGCGCAAGCTCGACGAGCCGCCGGGCCTCCAATCCGAGAAGACGCACGCTCTTACGAACCATATCCGCTCCCGCTTCTCCCTCGATCGCATGGTCGACGGTGTGTTGGCGGGCTACGAGGCCGCGATCGCGGCGCGCGACTATTCCGGAAGGCCAGCATTAAGCCTTCCCTGACGATGTGACGCTAGGGTTCGGCCCGACCCGGCGGCCCCGCCGCCATCGCGCATCGGACATCCCATGAGCGGCTTCGACATCCGCGACCTCCTGCAGGCCAGCGCCGGTACGCTCACCGATGGGCGGCGCGCGGCGCGGGCCGCCACGCGCTCGCCTGCCTCCCGCCCGGCTCCGACCGCCGAGAGCATGACGGGGCTTGCCATCGGACCACGCTACTCGCCGGTGGTCGTCGCCGGGATCGTGCGTCTCCTCGACGCTTCGATGATCCTGGGCACGGGCTTCGCCGTCAGGCAGCTCTACCTCGCCGATCGCATCGCCTTCGACTCGCTGCACCTCGCCCTGCTCCTCGGGGTACCGGTCGTCCTTGCCGCAGTGCTGCAGGCCGCCGGCGCCTATTCCGTCCCGGCCTTCCGCGCCTTCTTCGCCGTCGGGATCAAGGTCGCGGCCAGCTGGACGCTGGTGTTCCTGCTGGCGCTCGCCACCGTTTTCTTCGCCAAGACGGGCGAGAATTTCTCGCGCGTCTGGCTCGCTGGCTGGTATGGCGCCGGCCTTTTCGCGCTCCTGACCGAGCGCCTAGTGCTCGCGGTGGTCGTGACCCGCCTCACGCGCAAAGGCCGCTTCGATCGCCGCACGGCCGTCGTCGGGAGCGGTCCCGGGGCCGAGGCGATGATCCGGGCGCTTGAAAGCCAGCCGGACAGCGGCATTCGCATCGTCGGCCTGTTCGACGATCGCGGCGACGACCGCTCACCCGACGTCACCGCGGGCTATCCGAAGCTCGGCGGCGTCGATGAGCTCGTAGAATATGCCCGCTCGACGCAGCTTGACCTCGTGATCTTCACGCTGCCGATCTCGGCCGAGGGTCGCATCCTGCAGATGCTCTCCAAGCTCTGGGTGCTGCCGATCGACATCCGGCTCTCGGCCCATGCGAGCAAGCTGCGGCTTCGCCCGCGCTCCTACTCCTACATCGGCTCGGTGCCGGTTCTCGACGTGTTCGACAAGCCGATCGCCGATTGGGACCTCGTCCTCAAGGCGGTGTTCGACCGGGTCGTCGGCACCCTGCTGCTCCTCGCGCTGTCGCCCGTCCTTCTCGTCACCGCGATCGCCGTGAAGCTCGATTCGCGCGGGCCGGTGTTCTTCCGGCAGAAGCGCTATGGCTTCAACAACGAGCTTATCGAAGTCTTCAAGTTCCGCTCGATGTACGTCGATCAGTCCGACGCCACGGCGGCGAAGCTCGTGACCCGCGATGACCCCCGTGTCACGCGCGTCGGGCGCATCATCCGCAAGACCTCCATCGACGAGCTGCCGCAGCTCCTGAACGTGGTGTTCAAGGGCGACCTCTCCCTCGTCGGGCCCCGCCCGCACGCGCTCCACGCCAAGGCGGAGAACCGCCTCTATGACCAGGTCGTCGACGGCTACTTCGCGCGCCACAAGGTCAAGCCCGGCATCACCGGGTGGGCGCAGATCAACGGCTGGCGGGGCGAGACCGACACGAGCGAGAAGATCCAGCGCCGCGTCGAGCACGACCTCTACTACATCGAGAACTGGTCGGTGTTCTTCGACCTGCAGATCCTCGCCGCGACGCCCCTCGCGCTCCTGAAAAGCGAGAACGCGTATTGAGCCCGCAGCGCCTTCCGCTGACAGCCCCTGCCGCGGGCATCGTCCTCGCGCGGGAGAGTGGGCCCCAGCGCGCGCGCGAGTTCTTCTTCCTCGCCGCCGTCGTGCTCATGAACTACACGCTCTTCCGGCCCTCGCCGGTGGACGTGAGCTTCACGATCGCGCTCGCGCTGACGATCTTCTGCCGCCAGCGGATCACCTTCGGCACCTTCGCCTATCTCGCTCTCGTGCTCGTCTGGCTCTCGGCGATGGTCGTGTCGTCGCTGCGCTTCCTGGATGACGACGAGGTCACCTATCAGATCACCAAGATCAGCTTCGCGACCTCGATCGGCCTCGGCGCCAGCCTTCTGGCCGCGCATTGGTCGGGCGCGAAGCTCCGGCTCTTTCTCCGGATCTGGATCTTCGGCGCCCTGATCGCGGCGACGCTCGGCATCGTCGGCTTTGCCGGCGGCGTTGAGGACTTTGTCTGGGACGGGCGCGCCAAGGGATTGTTCGACGACCCGAACATGTACGGCGCGTATCTTTTGCCCGGCATCCTCGCCTGCGTTCACGCGCTACTCACGGGAGAAGGCCGGCGCGGCTACCATGTCCTTGGGGGACTTTGGCTGACGCTCGGATTGCTCCTGTCCTTCTCGCGCGTCGCCATCGCGGCGGGCCTCGTCCTCGTTGCGCTGCAGCTCGTGATCCTGAACCGCCGAGCGCTGGCACGGACCCTCGTCTACGGGGCCGGAACCGTCGTTGCCGTCTTGGTTCTCGGGTTGATCGCCGCGATCTTCATCGACGGCTTCGACGACAAGGTGCTCGACCGCTTCACCCTCGCGAAGGATTACGACCTCGGCGCGCAGGGCCGTCTGGGCCGCTACGTCGGCAGCATCGCCTTCATCCTGTCGTTCCCCGGCGGTCTCGGCCTGCTGCAATACGAGCGCATGTTCCCCGAGCCGATCCACAACATCTGGATCAGCTCCTTCATGAACTACGGCTGGACCGCAGGCTTCGCCTTCACCGTTCTGATGATCTTCGCTGTGGTCAACGCGGTGCGGACCTATCGGCTGACCCGCGACCAGATCTGCCTGACGATCCTCTTCGCCTGGGTCGCGATCGCGAGTTGCGCGATGCTCCACGAAGCGGAACGCTGGCGTCACCTCTGGCTGATGACGGGTCTCGTCTGGGGCCTGGATCCCCGTAACTGGCGGATGATCCAAGCGCCGCGACGGCCTGTCGGCCGGTCCATGCCGGTGCCCAGTGAGCGGGCGCCCGCCTTGAGTTCGACCGCGCCCGGCGCTGCCTAACCGCCGCCGATCCCCTCGACGACCACCCCCGTTCCGCCGCAGGTCTGGCAGGCCGCGGCGTCGACACGTCCGGAGCCTTTGCAGTCCGGACAGACGTTCTCGCCCGTACCGGGCGTCCCAGGGGCGGCATCGTCGCCCGGGTTGACGCGGCCCTGCCCTGCCGTCCGATCGGTGTCGCTCATGGGATCGACCCTTCCTGGAGTTGCCTCGAAGGGTCAACGCGTGGTGCCGGGGAGGGTTGCCCCTCGACCGGCCTCAGCGCTGCCAACGCTCACACTGTTATTCGCAGACCGTGCGCTTGCGGACTTGCCAGCCCCAGCCGGGGACCCACTCGCGCATCCGCTCGACGGTGCATTCCTCCTCCACGATCGGAGGCGGACCATAGACGGGAGCCGGCGCCGCGTAGACCGGCCGGGCGGAAGAGGCGATCGCCCCGCCGATGGCGAGGCCTCCCAGGACGCCCAGCGCCGCCGCGGCGCCGGGGTTGATCCGGTCGCGCCGGTGGTAGGGACCGTAGCGCCAGTCGGCCGAGGCGGGCGCCGCCGCGGATGTCAGGAGGATGGCGGCGAGGGCGCCGCTGAGGAGACGGGTGGTACGCATGCGTTTCGAACCTTGGTGGCCCGATGATGGGGACCGGGGGCTGACCGGGGCGCGCGGGTCGCGCCGGGCACGACCCTAAGGCTCGCAAAGTGGACGCTTCCTAAACGAAGCGTGGCGGTTTCGCGGCATTTCAGTAGGCGATCCTTCACGCGTGAAACCGTCGCGAGAGACGCCCATGAAAAAGCCCCACCGCGGGGCGGAGGGGCGAAGTTCATCGGGAGGAAACGCTCACACGGAGCGACGGATCAAGCCAAGCACGGAGTGTGCCAGTCTCCCCTGCCCTGCTGATGGCGCGATGCCCTTGGCTGATCGTCCATCGCCGGTTCGGGAACGGGTGACCGGCTCACGCCACCGCTGATCTCTTTCGCGGCATCTGCCCGGTCAGGAGGCAGTCGAGGGTTTCGTGTCTCAGCGCACAGCCCCCATCCGGCTTTGAGGAGAGCTTGCGTCCTCAAGGACCGGCGCCCTCCGCGCCGCACACCCGGAGCCCTCCTCCCATGCGTGCCCTCGTTCCGCTGTCGCTCGTCACCCTCGTCGTCCTGTCGCCGGTCGGGGCCTTCGCGCGCCACCTCGATCCGATCGCGCCGGGACCGGTGGCGGTGGTTCTCGCCCGGGATCCGCTTCCCTCGTCGAAGGCGGCACCGGCGCTGCCCCGATCGCGGGATGCGTCCGGCGAGACCTGCATCGACGTGCGCCAGCGCGTCCTCGACGCCGAGGGTCAGCCCGTCTCGCGCCTGCTCACGATCTGCGATCGCTGAGCGAACCGCGGCGGAGCAAGTTTCCAAGGAAGTCCGGACGCAGGCCGAAGCGGAAACGCCGGGGCGCGTGGAAGGCGCGGCAACGGGCGCGAATGTCGTCGGCCTTCCCCGCGGCGAGCGCCCGCAGATGCTGCGGCTCGGGAGGCCTCGCGGTGCCGTGGCGGACGAGCGTCCGGCTCTCGAGGGTCCGCCCGAGCGTTCCCTGCACGAGGAACAGCAGCGCCGCCTCGGCGCCGAGAGACGCCAGATAGGGGATGAGCTTGTAGGCTTGCTGGCGCGCCGACGTCTCGTCGTGCCAGCGCTCGACGATCCACCACGTGCCGGGCGCGACGCCGGGAATCGCCTCCGCCGGAAAGCGGGTTGCGAGGACGAAGGAGGTCTCGAGGTCGAGCGATGCGGGCTTCATGTCCGAAGACGGCCGCGAAACCGGCCGCCCAGATCGGGGATCAAACCCCATGAAGCGCCCGGCGGGGTTAACGCGCGGTTTCTGAAAGCTTCCCCGGCGAATCGCGATGCGATCCGACGGGCGCGACGGCCCGCAGAACGAGGAGCATGCCCCCGAGAAGGAAGGCGGCGTAAGCCGCTGTTGCGGCGACGACGTCGGCGCGCGGCAGGGCGGTAAGGTCCGGCAGGCCCAGAGCAAGAGCAGCGATCACAAGGCCGGTGCCGGCCAGAACGGCAAGACAACGGGACATGGCAGAGGCCCTGGTTGAATGCGCCCCTTCTAGGTTGCGCCCGCCGGGCCGGTGAGGTGCAGCACCGGGCGCCAGGGTGCACCGCGCGACGGGGCGGATGCATTTCGAGGCAATCGAGGGAACCTTGACGCCTGCGACCCGTCATCTCAGCGGAGGATCGTCCATCACGGCTGCCATGACCGACGAAGCGCGCTTGAAGCAGGAACTCGAGGCTCTCGACCAGAAACGCGTCGCCATCGACGCCCGGTTGCGCGAGGCGGAAGCCCGGCAGCGCTACGTCATCGATGCCGACATCAAGGAGACGGCGCGGGCCGACGAGCGCGCGATCCTGGCCGAGATGGACCGCGTCATGACCCGCATTCGGGCCGTTGAGGCGAAGCTCCTCCTGGCGCGCGCCGCGGAACGTCCCACGACGCACTGACCTTCCATGATCACGCCGCGGTCGCGACGCCCTCGCGGCCGGCTGTTTCGGAGGCGACGACAGCGAGGTCCGCGACGAGCGGAAGGTGATCCGAGGCGAGACGCGTCAGCGAGGTGCGCAGGGCCTCGACCTTGGTCACCCTCACGTCGCCGTCGACGAAGACGTGATCGAGTTGCACCAGGGGCAGGCGCGCGTGAAAGGTGGGCTGAGCCGCCCCGGAGCCTTCGATCCGGGCGTCTCGGAGCCGCATCGCGAGGCGGCGATGCGCTCCCGATCCCGGACGGGCGTTGAGGTCGCCGAGCAGGATCGCCGGCCCGGTCCGCGCGCTTCCAAGCCAATCGGGCCCGGTCAAAGCCTTGGCCTGGGCGCGCCGCTCCGGCCCGAACAGGCCGAGATGCGCGTTGACGACCTGGACCTCGCCGACCTCCGTCTCCGAGGCGATCCAGAGCGCGCCTCGCGGCTCGACCGGGATGCCGTTCGGCAGGCCGGGCAAGCGTCCCTGCCGCACGAGGCGGGAGGGGCCGGCTGTCAGGATGGCGATACCGTATTCCTCGCCGAGCACCCGGACGGTCGGGTGGAAATGCATCTGCATCCCGAGCCGCTCGGCGACGCCTGCGAGCTGGTCAAGGCCGCGATGGCGGGCCCGGCCGCGCCAGACCTCCTGCAAGGCGACGACCGTCGCACCGGAAGCGGCGATCACGTCGGCGATGCGGCCGGGATCGGTGCGGCGGTCCGTGCCGACCCAGCGATGGACGTTGTAGGTCATCACGCGCAGGGCGACGCTGCGTCGAGCAGGCGCCGCGGCGGCGGGTTCGGTCATCGGCAAGGTGGGTCCGGAGGGCGAAAGGCGGGCCGCGCCGAGCCCTTCCTACGACATGCTCGAAACAGGCACCACGCCGCGAATGCGCGCGGGTGCGGCGGCTATCGTGCGACGACGGCCCGCCCCCGTCCGCCGTCCTCACCGAGGAGGCCCACGATGCGCTCGCGCAGGATGGCGGGGCTGAACGGCTTCATGAGGAAGGTGTCGACGCCCGCGCGCTTGGCGGCGATGACGTTCTCGGTCGCCAGGCTCGCCGTCATCAGGATGAAGGGCGTGTGCTTCAGGCTCGGGTCCTGGCGCACGAGGGAGAGAAGCTTGAGGCCGCCCATCGGCTCCATGTTCACGTCACTGATCACGAGGCCGTAGGCCTTCTCGCCCATCATGGCGAGGCCCGCGGTCCCATCATGGGCAACATCCACCGTCGCGAAGCCGAGGCGGCGCAGAATCGTCGCGATCAGGTCGGACATCATGTGCATGTCGTCGATGACCAGGATCGCGGTGTCGTAGAGGCCCATGATCCGCCCTTCGTGTTCTAGCGCCGGAGCCCGTCGAGGGCTCTTCGGCATGGTCGTGCCGGACGCCCCGCCCGCTCGAGCCTTCGAGCAGGCGGGGCGCCGCACCTTTTTGCAGGCGGGGCCGATACGCGACGTGGCCCGGAAGCGACCCTAGATCGGAAGGGTAAACGGGCGCTTGCCGCGCTTTCGAACCCGTGCGAGCCAGCACTCCTCGTGGAGGGAGCAGGACTTTGCGCATCGGCATCGACTGGGGCGGCACCAAGATGGAGGCGGTCGCGCTCGACGAAGCCGGCGCCGTCCGCGACCGGCGGCGGATCCCGACGCCCCAAGACGATTATCCCGCCTGCATCGCGGCGGCCGTCGGCCTCGTGCAAGCGATCGAGAGCGGCCTCGGACAAAGCGGCACGGTGGGCGTCGGCATCCCGGGCGCGATCTCGCCCGCCACGGGCCTCGTCAAGAACGCCAATTCCACCTGGCTCAACGGCCGCCCCCTCGACCGCGACCTCGCCCAGGCGCTGGGCCGGCCGGTGCGGATCGAGAACGACGCCAACTGCCTGGCCGTATCCGAGGCGGTGGACGGCGCAGGCCGCGGCGCGGCAGTCGTCTGGGCCGTCATCCTCGGCACGGGCGTCGGGTCGGGCATCGCCGTCGAGGGACGGCCGCTCCCGGGCCGGCATCGGATCGCGGGCGAGTGGGGTCACAACCCCCTCCCCTGGCCGCGGGACGAGGAGCGGCCCGGCCCGGCCTGCTATTGCGGGCGGCACGGCTGCCTCGAAACCTGGCTCTCCGGCCCTGGCCTCGCGCGCGACCACGAGCGGCGAAGCGGCCAAGCCCGTCGCGCCGAGGACGTGGTCGCGGCCGCGCGTCAAGGCGAAGCGGAGGCGCTCACCTCCCTTGACCTCTACCTCGACCGCCTCGCCCGCGGGGTCGCCCACGTCGTCAACGTCCTCGACCCGGACGTGATCGTGCTCGGCGGCGGGCTCTCCGCGGTCGAGGAGATCTACGCGGCACTGCCGGAGCGCGCGGCGCCCTTCGTCTTCTCCGACGTTTTCACGACCCCGATCCGCAAGGCCGTTCACGGCGACTCGTCGGGCGTGCGCGGCGCGGCCTGGCTTTGGAACGATGGGGCGCCGGCCGCGTCACGGCGCGGAACGGGTGAGGCCTGAACCCGTTTGCGGGACGGCCTGCCCTTTCACGGCGCGAGGATCGCATGGACATCGAGGAGAGCCCTCCCCGCCGAGGGCTCGCCAGGGCGAGCGTGGTCGACACCCTGGCCGTGCTCGCCGACGTGGTTCTCCCCACCCTCGGCAAGGGGATGTTCATCCGGCGTCCCCGGGTGGAAGCGATGTCCGAACACCTCGGTCTCGATCTGAGGGCCGTCCGGCGGCTTCAGAACCTGCGGGCGCGCTACGGCGAGGGGCCGATCCTCCTCGCCACCCCGCTTCGGCCGCAAGGGATCATCCTGGCCGCCGAGGACGTGCACCGCGTCCTGGCCGGCGCACCGGACCCCTTCGCGCCGGCGACCCTCGAGAAGCGTTCGGCGCTGTCGCATTTCGAGCCGCGCAACGTCCTGATCTCCGATCCGCCCGAGCGCGCGGAGCGCCGCCGCTTCCACGACGACCTCCTCGAGAGCGACCGCCCCTTCCACGGCATGGCCGACACCGTGTTCGGCATCATCGGTGAGGAGGCCCGCACCCTCCTCGTGAAGGCCGGCCGGACCTTGACGTGGGACCGGTTCATCACCGCTTGGTACGCCGCCGCGCGACGGCTCATCCTCGGCCACGGGGCCCGTGACGACCACGCGCTCACCGACGACCTCGCCGCCTTGCGGCGGGCGGGCAACTGGGCGTTCCTCCATCCGAAACGCCGGGCCCTGCGCCACCGCTTCTACGCCCGGCTCCAGGCGCATCTCGACCGAGCCGAGCCCGGCAGCCTCGCCGAGCGGATCGCGGCGCGATCGAACACGGCGGTCACGGCCCCTGCCGATCAGGTCGCCCACTGGCTCTTCGCCTTCGATGCGGCCGGCATCGCGACCTATCGCGCGCTGGCCCTCATCGCCGCCCATTCGGCCGCCCAGGGACGCGTCCGCGACGAGAGCGTCGCCGCCCGCGCGACGGCCCGCCGCGATCTGCCCTTCACGCGCGCCTGCCTCCTCGAGTCGATCCGGCTCTGGCCGACGACGCCCGCCATCCTGCGCGAGACGATGCAGGACTTAGCCTGGCCCGGAGGCAGGATCGAGAAGAACACCCAGCTCCTGATCTTCGTCCCCTTCTTCCACCGCGACGAAGAGCGCCTGGCTGAAGCCCACCGCTTCGCCCCCGAGCTCTGGCTCGGCCCCGCTACTCCCCGGCGCTGGCCCTTGATCCCCTTCAGCGAGGGCCCGGGCACCTGCCCGGCCCATCACCTCGTGCCCCTCGTCGGCAGCGCGATGATCGCGAGCCTGTTGCACGATCACGCGATCGCGCTCGATCCGCCCGATCGGTTGGTGGCCGACCGACCCCTTCCCGGCACCCTCGCCCATGTCGGCGTGCGATTGACGCTTCGACCCGGCGAGGCCTGACCGGACCTCGCGCAACCCCGCTCAGGGTTGCGCCCGCCCCGGAACTCCCCTATGTCCGTCCGGCCGCACAGGCGTCGGAGCGTAGCGCAGCCCGGTTAGCGCACTAGTCTGGGGGACTAGGGGTCGTGGGTTCAAATCCCGCCGCTCCGACCATTATCACAAGCAGTAGCGATGATCCGGATAGCGTCGCTTCCGGTTCACCTGAGGCGACTGCCTTCGATTTTGTCCACTGCGCTGACATGAACGCCGTCTGCGCCGATGACATCATAGTGCTTCCGGATCGCGCGGAGGTTCACGTCCGCCGAAGGACAAGTTCACGCCCAAGCCCGAACGGCTCGCTGGACGAGCCTCGTGGGGCTGCCTCTTGATGCATGCCCGAAGGCTGCCGCATCCGCTTGATCGCTGACCAAAAGCTCGGATGAGCCCTCAAAGTTCTGCCAGCGCCCTCGACCTTCGCCTTGAGCCTTACGCGACCCCCGGCATAGACTTTGCGAACAACGCCGAAAGCCGCCCGCGGCGGCGTGGTGGATCACGGGGGAAAGCGCACGATGACGACGACCTGGTTTCGATCGGCGGGCCGCCTCGGCCTTGCGGCGAGTGTCTGTCTTCTCGCCGGCGCCGCGCTCGCCCAACAGGGCCCGCTCAAGACGGCCGTGGACGGCACCTTCGCGCCGCATGCCTTTCCCAACCTCCAGGGCGGCACGCAAGGCTTCAACGTCGACCTCGCCCAGGAGATCGGCAAGAAGCTGAAGCGCGAGGTCACGGTCGACTCGGCGCAGTTCTCAGGGCTCCTGCCCGCGCTCCAGGCCGGCACTTACGACTTCATCATCGCGCCAGTCACGGTCACGAAGGAGCGGGCCGAGGGCTATCTCTTTCCCGAGGGCTACCTCAACACGGACTTCCAGTTCCTGGTGAAGCGGGACGCCCCTGAGATCGGCAAGCTCGAAGAGCTCAAGGACAAGGTCGTCACCGTCAACCGGGGCTCGGCCTACGACAGCTGGGCCAGGGGATTGGAAAGCCAGGTGGGCTGGAAGGTCGAGTCCTTCGGCACGCAATCCGACGCCGTCCAGGCGGTGCTGTCAGGGCGGGCCTTCGCCAACATCACCGGCAACACCGTGGCGGCCTGGGGCGTGAAGCAGAACCCGCAGCTCAAGCTCTCCTACCTGCACTCGACGGGTCTCGTCTGGTCGGCGGCGGTGCGCAAGGACCGCACGGACATGCGCGCCCAGCTCGAGAACGCCATCGAGTGCCTGAAGACGGACGGCACGATCGCCAAGCTGCACGAGAAGTGGTTCGGCCTCGCGCCCCGAGCGGGCGCCGCAGCCGTCACGGTGTTCCCGGGCACGGGGGTGCCGGACATGCCTGGCTACGACGCGACGCCGCGCCAAGCCTCGTGCTCTTGAGCGCGGGCGAGGCCGGGGCGAAGCGTGAGCCCCTTCTGGCGGCGACGGGGATCTGGAAGCGCTTCGGCGCCTTCGAGGCGCTGAAGGGCGTCGATCTCTTCGTCGCGCCTCAGGAACTCGTCTTCCTCATCGGCCCGTCGGGCTCGGGAAAAAGCACCCTGCTGCGCTGCTGCAACCGGCTCGAGGAGCCGGACGAAGGGTCGATCCGCTTCGACGGCGTCGAGCTGATGGACAGGGCTTGCGACCTCAACGGGGTGCGCAGGCGCATCGGCATGGTGTTCCAGAGCTTCAATCTCTACCCGCACAAGACGGCGCTCGGGAACGTGACGCTCGCCTTGCGCAAGGTGCTGAAGAAGGGCCGCGCCGAGGCCGACGCCCTCGGGCGCGCGGCGCTTGCCCGCGTCGGCCTCGCCGACAAGGCGGAGCGCTACCCGGCCGAGCTCTCGGGCGGGCAGCAGCAGCGCGTCGCCATCGCTCGCGCCGTGGCGCTCGAGCCCAGCGTCATGCTCTTCGACGAGCCGACCTCGGCGCTGGACCCGGAGCTCGTCGGTTCGGTGCTCGGCGTCATGCGCGACCTGAGGGAGGCCGGGATGACGATGGTTGTCGTCTCCCACGAGATGCGCTTTGCCCGGGAGGCGGCCGACCGCGTGGTGTTCATGGAGGGTGGCCGAGTCGTGGAGGAAGGCCCGCCCGAGCGCATCTTCGGCGCGCCGGAGAGCGCGCGGACGAGGGCTTTCGTCTCGGAGATCGCGCGGTGAGAGCATCATCAGAGGGGCGCGCCTCCCCTCTCCCCTTGTGGGAGAGGGCTTTGGCTGCGGACCGGCAGGCGAAGCGAGCCGAAGGCGAGGGTGTGGGGTATCTCTCCGCCACTCGGGCCTTCGCCGAACACCCCCTCGTCCGCCCTGCCTCGCAGGGCACCTTCTCCCACGAGGGGAGAAGGCAGCGCGGGAAGCATCGCCCGTGACCGACCTCGACCGCTTCGTCGAGACCTTCCTCAATCCAGCGCTCGCCCAGAAAACCTGGCCGGCGATCGCCAACGGCGTGCTCGTCACCGTGGAGGTGGCACTCGCCGTCGTGGCGACGGGCCTCGCGCTCGGCCTCGCGCTCGCTTACCTGCGCGCCTACCGCATCCGGCCCCTGAACGCTCTCATTATCGTCCTCGTCGACGTCTTCCGGGCCGTACCGCCCCTCGTCATCATCCTGATCGCCTATTTCGGTCTGCCAAACGTCGGGGTGACGCTCTCCGCCTTCGCGGTGCTCTGGCTCGTGCTCTCCCTGGTGCTTGCCGCCTTTTCCGAGGAGATCCTTTGGGCAGGCATCCTCTCGGTGCGCAAGGGCCAGTGGGATGCGGCGCGTTCCACGGGGCTGACCTTCGGCGAGACATTACGCACCGTGATCCTGCCTCAGGCCTTTCGGCTCGCGATCCCGCCGCTGACCAACCGCACCATCGCCATCACCAAAAACACCGCGCTCGGCTCGGTGATCGGCGTCGCCGAGATCATCAACCAGGCGCAGACGGCGGTCGCAGTGACGGGCAACGCGACGCCGCTGATGATGGCCGCGGTGGCCTACCTCCTCGTCTTCATCCCCGTGCTGGCGCTGGCGGGCCGGATCGAGCGGCGCTTCGCCTGGAATCGCGCCTGATGGATCTCTTCGTCAGCCAGTTCCTGAACCTCGACGTGATGCGTCAGGCCTGGCCCCTGATCCTGCGGGGTCTCGGCATGACGGCGCTGCTCTGCGCCGCGGTGATCCCGTTGGGTCTCGCCGGCGGGCTTCTGGTGGCGCTGGCGCGCCGTTCGCGCCGGGCCTGGCTTCGCGGCACCACCAAAATCCTCACGGACGTCCTGCGCGCCCTGCCGCCGCTGGCCCTGCTGATCCTGATCTATTCCGGCCTGCCCTTCGCGGGCCTGCGCCCCTCGCCTTTCCTCGCGGTGTGCATCGCGTTCACGCTCAACGCCTCGAGCTTCTACGGCGAGATCTACCGCGCCGGGATCGATTCGGTCGGGACCGGCCAGTGGGAGGCAGCGCGCTCGACGGGGCTGACCGAGTTCCAGGCCTTCACCTCGGTCGTTCTGCCCCAGGCAGCGCGCAACGTGCTGCCGGACCTCGTCTCGAACACGGTGGAGGTGGTGAAGCTCACCTCGCTCGCCAGCGTCGTGTCCTTCACCGAGCTCCTCTACGCCGCCGACATGGCGCGCTCGGTCACCTACAACGCCTCGCCGATCGTTATGGCGGCGGGCCTGTACTTGCTCATCCTCTGGCCCGTGGTGCGGCTCGTCAGCCGCCTCGAGCACCGCGTCGCCGCCTGATCGGGAGCCCTTCCATGCGCATCCTCCGCACCGCCGCCGCCCAGCTCGGACCCATCCAGAAGGACGACAGCCGCCAGGCCGTCGTGCGCCGCATGATCGACCTCATGGACGAGGCGAAGGAGCAAGACGCCGACCTCATCGTGTATCCTGAGCTCGCGCTCACCACCTTCTTCCCGCGCTGGCACCACGAGGACCGGGCGGAAGCCGACCACTGGTTCGAGCGCGAGATGCCAAGCCCCGCCACGGCGCCGCTCTTCGAGCGCGCCAAGGCGCTCGGCTTAGCCATGTCCTTCGGCTTCGCCGAGCTCACCCCCGACGGGCACCACTACAACACCTCCATCCTCGTCGACCGGGACGGGGCGATCAGGGGCACCTACCGCAAGGTGCATCTGCCCGGCCACGAGGAGTTCGACCCGGAGCGCACCCACCAGCACCTCGAGAAGCGCTACTTCGAGCCGGGTAACCTCGGCTTCCCCGTCTGGCGCATGCTCGGCGGCGTCATCGGCATGTGCATCTGCAACGACCGGCGCTGGCCCGAGACCTACCGCGTCATGGGCCTGCAAGGGGTCGAGATGGTGGTGCTCGGCTTCAACACGCCATCGGTCAACTCGCAGAAGGGTGACGAGGGGCTGGAGCGGCGCATGTTCCACCACAAGCTCTCGCTGCAGGCCGGCGCCTACCAGAACTCCACCTGGGTCGTGGCCGTGGCCAAGGCCGGTTCGGAGGACGGCCACCACCTCATGGGCGGCACGTGCATCGTCGATCCGGACGGGATGATCGTTGCCGAGATCGCGCACGAGGAGGACGGCGTCGTGGTCCACCCTTGCGACCTCGACGCGACGCGGTTCGGCAAGGAGACGATTTTCGACTTCGCCCGCCACCGCCGCGTCGAGCATTACGGCCGCATCACGAGCCAGACCGGGGTGGAGCTGCCTTGAGCGGGGCGGCGCCCTTCACCGTCGGCTTCGCGGAGCTGGCGCCGCGGGAACGCTACAAGCTTCTCTGCGCCACGATCGTGCCGCGCCCGATCGCGCTCGTGACGACGCTCTCGCCCGAGGGCGTCGTGAACGCCGCCCCGTTCAGCTTCTTCAACGTCTTCTCGGAGGAGCCGCCGCTCGTGGTGCTCGGCCTCCAGCATAAGGCGGAGGGCTCGCCCAAGGACACGACGCGCCTCATCGCGGGAAGCGGCGCCTTCGTGGTCAACCTCGTCGACGAGGATCTGGCGCAGGCCATGAACCTCTGCGCCGTCGACTTCCCGCCGGAGGTCAGCGAGGTCGAGGCGGCGGGGCTGGCGCTGGCGCCCGGCATCGACGTGCCCGTGCCGCATCTCGCCGACGCGCCGTTCGCGCTCGAATGCCGGCGCACCGTGTCGCTGGCCTTCGGGCCGCAGCGGGAGATCCTGATTGGGGAAGTGCTGCGCCTCCATGCCCGCGCCGGCCTCGTGGACGAGGCAGCGCTGCGGGTGCGCGCCGAGCATCATCACCCGATCGGACGGCTGTTCGGCGATCTATACGCGCGCCAGCGCGACCGGTTCGCGCTGCAGCGCGAAAGCTACGCGGAGTGGCAGGCACGGACGCGCGGTCCTGAGGGCTAATCGAGCAGACCGCACCGATGAGGCGTTTTGCATACTCCACTCGGACGTACTACTTCGGCGAGGGTGAAGCGCCCGTCCGCCGCCCATGTCGGCCGTAGAGCCGCCGAACGGGTGTCCTCCGAAGCAGACGGCAATGTTTGGCCTGCTCGGCGCTAAGGAGCCTTCGACCGACAGCGCTGACCACGGCCGTGACTTGGAGACGCTCGGCCTCGACGCGTACAGATGACGGGTGCAGGTCAGACTATGCCCGCCCCGCCTCGGAGCTTATCTCCATCAACAGTGCGGTCAGGAGGCCCCCCATGATGCATCGACGCCGGTTTCTCGCAGGGCTTGCCGCCGTGTGTCCCGCCGCGGCGCTGGCTCAGGCTGCCTCCAACGCGTCCGCGCTCAGGGCGCTGGCGGAAGGCGGAATGGTGGCCCTCATCCGACATGCAGCGGCACCGGGAACGGGCGACCCGCCAGGCTTTCGCCTCGACGATTGCTCCACGCAGCGTAACCTCTCCGAGGCCGGCCGCAGGCAGGCAGCAGAGCTCGGCCGCATGCTGCGCCAAGCAGGCGTGCGTGTGACGGACCTGCGCTCCAGCCGATGGTGTCGCGCTTCGCAAACGGCTGAACTGGCCTTCCCGGACATCCCCGTTCAGCGCGACCCCGCGTTGGACAGCTTCTTCGATGAGCCTGAGCGTCAGCAGCAACAGACCGACCAGATCCGAGCCCTCATGGCGTCCTGGCGAGGGAGGGACGGCGCTCTCGTCCTCGTGACGCACCAAGTGAACATCACGGCCGCGACCGGCGTCTATCCGGCGGAGGGCGAGATCGTCGTCGTGCAGCCGACAGAGGCGGACGTGGCGGTGCTCGGCCGCGTGCGTGTGTGATCTCGCTCATCGACCCTGAAGGCGGCCTGACGGCGCCGATCGATGCCATGCTGCGATCTACCCGCAAAGCTTTGGCCTTGTCGATGACTTCAGGGTCGCCGACACAGAACACATCGCACACGGACAATCATGATGGTCCGGTCGGAGGCAAGTGATCGATCAGAACCGGCGGTGCAGTTCGGTTCTCGAACGAGCCATAGTGCTGGGGCCCAGGGCCAACCCTCCGCTCAGCCGAACGCTTTGACCACCTCGTCGACGTCCGTCACCACTGCGACGTTCTGCACCGCGTAGTTCACGGACGCCGTGTGCCACTCGGCGTTCATCGTCGAGCAGGCGTCCTCCGGCACCACCATGAAATAGCCCTTGTCGGCGCCGGTCCGTGCCGTGTGTTCGATCGACATGTTGGTCCAGGCGCCCGTCACGATGACGACGTCGCGGCCGAGCGCCTTCAGCACGGTCTCGAGCCGCGTGCCCTCCCAGGCGCTCATGCGGCTCTTCTCGACCACGTGGTCGCCGGGCTGCGCCTCGAGCCCCGGCACGGGCGCCACGCCCCAGGAGCCGCGGACGAGGGCGTTGGCGTCGGCCAGCCCCTCGAAGAGCGGTGCGTTCATGGTGACGCCGGGGGCTCCGGCCTCGACGACGAACCAGACGTGGACGACCGGAATGCCCTTCGCGCGCGCCGCCGCGGCGAGGCGCGCGGCATTGCCGATCGCGTTCTGCTGCCGGCAATGGACGGGCGAGCCGGAGGAAGCGAAGGCGCCGCCCTCCATCACCACGTCGTTCTGCATGTCCTGGATGACGAGCGCGCAGCGGGACGGATCGAGGCGGTAGCCCGCCGCCGCCTTCTTGACGCCGGTGCTCGAGATCGTGGCGGCGGGACGGACGTCCGCGATCGGCCGTCCGCCAGTGCCCGATGGGGCCGACGGCGACGGCGCGGCCGCGCCGGCCCGCATGTAGGGCTCGATCCGGGGCCCGACTTTGGTGTCCACGGCATAGACCGAGTGCGTGGCGGTCAGGAACAGGGTGCGCCAGTCCGGCCCGCCCCAGGCGAGGTTGCCCACGAGCTCCGGCACGCGCAGCTTCCCGATCAGGTCTCCCTTGATCGAGTAGACCCAGACGCCGCCCGGGCCGCAGACCCACACATTCCCTTGAGCGTCGCATTTCATGCCGTCCGGCACGCCGGGTTCGGTGGGCGAGACGATGCCGGAGGCGAAGACGCGGCCGGGCCCGAGCCGACCGTCCGACAGGACGTCGAAGACGCGGATGAGGTGCTGCACCGTATCGTTGACGAAGAGGCGGTCCTCGGTCGGGCAGAAGCACAGGCCGTTAGGCTGCTCGAACAGGTAGCGGTCGACGAGGAGCTGCGGCTCTCCACCACCCGGCGGGATGCGGTAGACGCCCTGGAAGCCGAGCTGGCGCGGCCGCTCGACGCCGTAGACGGGCATGCGGCCGTACCACGGGTCGGAGAAGTAGATCGACCCGTCGGACTTTACGCAGACATCGTTCGGGCTGTTCAGCTCCATGCCCTCGTAGTGCGAGGCGAGGGTCTCGCGCCGCCCGTCCGGCCGTTCCCGGACCACCGTCGAGGTCGCGTGCTCGCAGACGATGAGGTTGAGCTCGGCGTCGTAGGTCAGTCCGTTGCACTTGTTCGCCGGCCGCATGACCTCCCGGACGCCGGCGCGGTCGTAAGCCCGGCGCACGTCGCCGGGCATATCGGAGAACAGGAGATACTGGTCCCGCGGATGCCAGACCGGGCCTTCCGTGAACTGAAAGCCGGTCCCCAGCTGGCGCACCGGCGCCCAAGGGTCCACCAGGTCCGCGAAGCTCGGACGCACGGCGACGTGTGTGGTCATCGTATCCAGCCCCCTCCGTCAGCCGCTTCGCGCCTGCCACCTCCCCCAGAGGGGGAGAAGACACGCGGCACCGTCTCCTCCCCCTCTGGGGGAGGGGGACCGCCCGCAGGGCGGTGGAGGGGGCCTTGCAACCGCTCGGCCGCCGCGGCCAGGATCGTGTCTAGGACACCCTCAAGGTTGACCCGCACCTCCTCGGCCGGAATCCGTACCACCGCGATCCCACGGCCCGCCAACCAGACGTCGCGGCGGATGTCCCGGGAGGGGTTGTCACCGAAATCATGCGCCGCTCCGTCGACCTCGACCGCGAGCTTCGCTTGGTCACAAAAGAAGTCGAGCACGAATGGCCCGACAGGATGCTGCCGCCGGAACTTCAGATTGCCCGGGCGGGGCCGGAGCGCGACCCAGAGCCGAGCCTCGGGCGGGGTCAAGGCGCGGCGGAGTTTTCGGGCGCGGGCGATCGTGGCACGGGGAGCATCCATGCGTCAGGCCCCCTCCACCATGCTTCGCATGGTTCCCCTCCCACAGAGGGGGAGGAGACGGTACGCAGTGCCCGACGGCAGGTCTCCTCCCCCTCTGGGGGAGGTGGCAGGCGCGGAGCGCCTGACGGAGGGGGCTAAACAGGCCATCACGCAGCAAACCAGTGCCGGGCCGGGAGCGTCTGCACGACCGGGCCCGGCACCGACATGTCCATGCGCCCGACCACCTGCCCGTGGGCGATCTTGGCCGGCTTGTCGTGGACGGGAAGCAGGAACTTGGCGTTGGAGAGCAGCTTCTTGATGGCGGCCTTCTCCTCGCGCTTCGACACGCCGTGGTTGCCTGTCGTGCGCGGCTCGTTCGAGCTGATCTCGTGGAAGGGCGTCACGATCTGGTCGTTGAAGTCGTAGATCACGTCGCCGCAGATGGTCGCGCGACCCTCCACCGTGTCGACGTGCACGTTCATCGAGCCTTCCGTGTGCGCGCCGGCCGCTTCCATGTAGCAGCCGGGAAAGAGCTCCACCGTGCCCGACAGTTCGAGGTCCTCGAAGCGGAGCGCATCACGGGTATGCAGCCGGTCGATCAGGTGCTTGATGTCGGGCGCCGGGTACTGCGGGTGCATCAGACCTGACACCGAGTATTCGAGCTCGCGCCGGTTGACGATCACCGTCGTCGACATCGGAAAGAGCTCGTCTTTCCCGGCATGGTCGATGTGGAGATGCGTGTGCAGCACGTAGCGCACGTCGCCCATCCGCACGCCGTGCCGGGCGAGCTGATTCTCGATCATGTTCTCGTGGAACTGGAGGCCGCGCATGCCGAGCACCTCCATGATCTGGTTGTGCCGGTAACCCGTGTCGACCACCACCGGCCAGGGCCCCCCGAGGATGAGGAAGCCGTAGGTCGGGACGCGCCGCTGACGGCCGCAGTCGCGCCCGAGGACCAGGAAGCTCGATTCGAGCTCGATGTCCCCGTAGTCCAGGATCTTGATCTCGAGCGCCATGACGTCCCCTCACTCCTTGTCTGGGTCGAGACGGTAGATCCGCCTCGCGGTTTTGCTAAACACGTCCGCGCGCACCGCTTTCGGCACGGCCGATCGATAGGCGGCCATGAGGTCGCCGTAGCTCGTCCAGAGCTTCTCGATCGGGAAGTTGGACCCGAACAGGCAGCGCTGTGCGCCGAAGAGCGCGAGCGTCTCGCGGACCACGAAAGCGATATGGGCGGCGTCGTTCGCGCGCAGGAAGGTGCCGAGGCCGGAGAGCTTGCTCGTCACGTTCGGCCGCGCCGCGAGACGCTCCATGCCCGTGCGCCAGGCGGCAATGCCCCCCTCCGAGAGGTCTTCCAGCATGCCCGCGTGCTGGAGAACGAAGGTCACGTCGGGGCAGGCCTCGGCCAGCTCGGCCGCGCCGGCCATCTGCGAGGTGAAGACCTGCAGATCGAATGACCAGCCGTAGTCGGAAAGGCGGGCGACATTGGCCTGGAGGCGCTCGTCGCGGGCCAGGTCCGGCCGTGAGGCGAAGCGATAGAGCGGGTTCCCGTGCCAGTGCAGCTGCATCCTTACGCCCCGGACGCGGGCGTTTTGCGAGAGCGCGTCGAGCTGAGGCCGCACGTCGTCGGCCAGCATGTCGGCATAGGCGACGATCGCGATGGGGACGCCTGAACGGTCGGAGACCTCCGCCACGAACGCGACTTCGTCCATGAAGCGCTCGGGCGCCCAGTTCGCCTGGACGTAGACCGCGTGCTGAACGCCCGAGGACCGGCCGTCAGAGAGATACTCCTCGATCGGATAGTCGCGCCGGATCGGCTCGTAGGGGCCGAAGATGCGCGGCTGCATCGGCCCGACGAGCCAAGGCAGGTCGGCTTGGCGCCAGATGTGGAAGTGGGCGTCGACGATGCCGGTGGTCATGCCGCCCGCGTCCCGCCAAGGGTGAGGATGTGGCGGCAGGCCCGCTCCGTGGTGCTGCCGTCGACGAGGGAGCTGAGGAGCGGACGAATGGCGCGCAGCACCTGCGTCTCGGGCCGGTATTCCGGATCCCCGGCGAGCGGGGAGAGCCAGTCGATGCGGTGCGCCCGTGCCGCCAGTCGATGGATAGCCGCGATGAGCGTGCTCGGGTCGCCCCGCTCGAGACCATCGGAGAGGAACACCACGGTGGCGCCGCGCGCGAAGCTCGCGTAGCGCGGCACGGCCAGCAAGGCGCTCATCGCATCGCCGATCCGCGTTCCGCCGTCCCAGTCGGCCACGAGCCCGGCCGCTTCGGCGAGGGCCTGCCGGCGGTTGCGGCGGCCGAGGGCGCGGGTGACGCGGGTGAGGCGCGTGCCCAGCGTGAAAACCTCGACGCGCGGTGCGGCGCGAACGACGGCATGGGCGAGGGCAAGATGCGCGTCCGTGCGCTCCTTCATCGAGCCGGAGACGTCGATCAGGAGCAGGATCGGCCGCGGCCGCGTCTTGCGGCGGAGCCGCTTGAGGCTCATCACTTCGCCGTCGTGGCGGATCGCGGCCCTGAGGCTGCCCGCGAGGTCGACGGTCGGGCCGCGGCGGGACGGGGCCCGGCGATAGCCGCGGCGGCGCGGGAGCGCTTCTGGCAGGTCGCGACTGAATCGGCGCAGGATCTCCGTATCGTCAGGGTCTCGGAGGCGCCGGACTGAGAGCGCTTCGGCCTCCGTGGCGGCCCGCCCGGACTCGTTGACCTCCTCGCCGACCAGCACCTCCCGCGTGCCGCTGTCCTCCTGGACGGACACGTCCTCGTCGGGCTGCCACTCCTCCTCGCCGACCTCCGCCAAAGCGCCGAGGAAGTGGATGTCGAAGAGGGCGTCGAAGCGCTCGCGCGCTTCCGGATGGGGCGCCAGCGTCGCCACGGCCGCCTTGCGCAGGTGCTCGACGCTGCGCGGTCCCAGGAGCTCCGCCGCCTGAAGGAAGGAGACCGTCTGCTCCGGCGCGACCGCGAAGCCGTTCTGGCGCAGCAAAGTGGGGAACGCCACGAGCGGGCGGATGGGAGCCGGAAGAGAGGTCATCGATCGCGCCACCCGTCTCCTCCCCCGCAGGGGGAGGTGGCAGGCGCGGAGCGCCTGACGGAGGGGGCTTTCGCCCACCATCGTGGAACAGCCCCCTCCACCGCCCTTCGGGCGGTCCCCCTCCCCACCCAGGTCGGGTGTTCCCGACCTGGGCGCATCTCTGCCCATCTCGGGCAAGCCCGAGATGGGTGGAGGAGGAGACGGACGCGCCCGCTCATGCCGCGAGCCCCGGGATGAAGACGGGAAGGCGCGGTCGCAAATGCGCCATGTCCTCCTCGTCCTTGATGGCGGCGCCGAGCGCGCGCCTGAACGCTTCCGGCCAGGGCGCGCCGCTCTGCGCAAGCGCGGTCGCCGCTTCCGCCCAGTCCACGGCCTCCGCGACGCCGGGAGGCTTCGCCAAGGGCTCTTGTCGCAGGCGCCCGACCGCCGCGACGACGGCGCGTGCGGTGCTCTCCGCGACGGCGGACGAGCGCATCATGATGATCTGCGCCTCCCGCTCCGGCTCCGGGTAGGCGATGTAGTGGTAGACGCAGCGCCGCCGCAGCGCTTCGTGCAGCTCGCGGGTCCGGTTCGAGGTGAGGACGACGACAGGACGTTCCGCCGCCCGCAGCGTTCCGCGCTCCGGGATGGAGATCGAGAAGTCGGAGAGGAACTCGAGCAGGAAGGCCTCGAACTCGTGGTCGGAGCGGTCGATCTCGTCGATGAGGAGCACCGTCGACTCGGGCCGTCGCAGAGCGGTGAGCATCGGCCGCTCGATGAGGAAGTCGTCCCGGTAGATGTCGAGGGGCTGATCCTCCCTCGCCTGCCGGATCGCCAGCATCTGGCGCGGGTAGTTCCATTCGTAGAGCGCGGCCGAGGCGTCGATGCCCTCGAAGCACTGAAGGCGGATAAGCTGCCGGCCGAGGATCCCGGAGAGGGCCTTGGCAGCTTCCGTCTTGCCGACGCCCGGCGCGCCTTCGAGCAGGAGCGGCTTGCCCAGCGCGAGCGCGAGATAGCCGGCCGTCGCGATGCCGTCGTCGGCGAGGTACATCGCCGATCGAAGCGCCTCAGCGAGCGCCTCCGGGCTCGAGATGCCGGCGACCGTCGTCCTCAGCGCCAAGGTTGTGGCCCCCCGGAAGTGGGCTCGCCCCACGCGGGCGGACCGCCGCGCCGCGCCTGCGGCCGCACCCCGCCGTTCGCCTTGATGCCGCGCAGGATCTTCTCGGGCGTGATCGGAAGATCGTCGACCCGCACGCCGACCGCGTTGAACACGGCATTCGCGATGGCGGGCAGGACCGGGTTGGCGCACATCTCCCCCGGACCCTTGCCGCCGAACGGACCGTCGGGCGCCGGCCGTTCCAGGATGGTGACGTGGTAGGGCGCGATGTCGCCCGGCCCCGGCATCAGGTACTCGTTGAAGTCGCGCGGCCCGTGGTCGGGGTTGGGATAGTAGGGCTCGGGCGTCTCGTAGAGGGCGTGGCTGACGCCCATCCAGGCGCCGCCGACGAGCTGCTGCTCGACCATCCTCGGGTTGATCACCCGGCCGAGCTCGTAGCTGCTCGTCATCCTGAGGACCTCGACCTCGCCGGTCTCGTCATCGACCGAGACGTCGGCGACGAGGCAGGCGTGGGCGAAAGCGGTGTTGGGGTTCATCTCACCCGTCTCGGGATCGACGGCCGAGAGCGGGATCAGGAAGATGCCGCGCCCCGCGATGGTCTTGCCCTGCTTGAACTGGCCCGCCTGAGAGGCGGCCTTCACGGTGATCGTTCGCGACGGCGCGCCTCGGACATGGATGTTGCCGCGCCCGTCGGTGACGAGATCGGCGGCTTCCACTTCGAGCTCTTCCGCCGCGGCTTCGAGCAGGACGCCGCGCGCCTCCCGGGCGGCCGCGATCACGGCGTTCCCCATGCGGTGGGTTCCGCGCGACGCGAAGCTGCCCATGTCGTGAGGGCCGGTGTCGCTGTCCGCGGTGTCGACATAGACGTCTTCCACCGGCACGCCGAGCGTCTCGGCCGCGAGCTGCCGGGTGACCTGCTTCATGCCCTGGCCGAGGTCGATGGCCGAGAGCGCCACCGTGAACTTGCCGTCAGGGTTCGAATGGATGAGCGCCTGGCTCGGGTCGCCGCCGAGGTTCATCCCGATCGGGTAGTTCACCGAGGCCATGCCCCGTCCTTCGTGCCGGGCCATCTCAGCGCCTCCGCGTGCCGAAGACGGACGAGAAGCGCATCGCGCCGTGCTGCGCCTGGGAGGGCGGAGCGGGTGGTGGCGGCGGAGGTGCCGAAGCGGCCACCGGCTGGCTCATCGGAGCCGACATCGGCAAGGGCTGGTATACGGGAGCCGGCGGGGAGGCCGGTGCGGGGATGGGCGGCGCGGCCGCCGGACGGCCGGCCTCGTAGCGGGGCACTGCCGCCGGCGCCGCCCGATTGTCCCGCGCGCCCTCCATCACCGGCTCCTTGCTGAGCGGGATGCGCTGCGTGCCCGCGGGCAACACCTGGTGCGACGCGGCGGTGCGGGTTTCCGGCCGCCCGATGCGGCCGCGCTCGTCGATGGGGGTTGCCGGGATCGCGGCCCGCTCGCCGGCCCCGCCCTGGAGCGAGGATTGCCGCTTGGCCTCCGCCGAGATCGGCCAGTTCGCCTTCTCGGCCGCGACCTGCACGCACTCGATCAGGGCCGTGTTCTTGGCCACGCGCCGGTGCGGCTTCATGTCCCCGTCACGGTAGGCGTTGAGGATCCGGAATTCCATCGGGTCCATGCCGACCGCGTGCGCGAGCTTGTCCATCTGGACCTCGAGCGCGAAATCGACCGCCGTGACCCCGAACCCGCGCATGGCGGTCGAGGGGCACCGGTTGGTGTAGACGACGTGGACGTCGGACGAGACGTTCGGGATCGTGTAAGGCCCCGGGATGTGGGCCGTGCATTTGATGCCCGCGTAGCTCGACAGCCGCGTATAGGCGCCCGCGTCGAAGTAGCTGCGGATGTGCCGGGCGATGATCCGCCCGTCCCGGCGCACGCCATCCTTGATGTAGATGCGCTCGGCGCCGCGCGGCGAGCCGTAGAGCATCTCCTCCTCGCGATCGAGCACATAGCGGACCGGGCGCCCGGTCAGCATGGCGCCGAGCACCGCGAGGGGCTCGGTCAGGGTGTCGACCTTGCCGCCGAAACCGCCGCCCACCGTGCCGCCGACGAAATGCAGCCGGTTCGACTCCAGGTTCAGGATCTTGGCCGTGGTGCCGAGCGAGAAGAACAGCCCTTGCGCGCAGGAATGAACGATGAAGCGGTCGTTGTGCTCCGGTGCGGCGATCGAGCCGTTCGTCTCCGTCGGCGCGTGCTCGATGGGCGACATCTGATAGCGCTCTTCGAGCACGATGTCGGCCTCGCGGAGGGCCCGTTCCGGGTCGCCGAAGCGAAGCTTCTGGTGATCGTACTTCTCGTGATACTCGAAATGGTTGTGGGGATAGGTCTCGTTGACGACGGGGGCGCCCGGCTTGAGCGCTTCCTCGACGTCGAAGATGGCGGGCAAGGGATCGTAGTCGACCCGGACGAGGTTTCGGGCGGCTAAGGCCGCCGCCTCGGTCTCGGCGATGATGGCGACGACCGGCTCGCCCTTGTAGCGGACCTTGTCGACGGCCAGCGTCGGCTCGTCGTCCTTGCCGAAGTTGATGAGGCTGAGCAGCGTGTTCTTGTTCACGGGCACGTCGGCCCCGCGCAGCACCCGCTTCACGCCCGGCGCCCGCGCCGCGGCCGAAACGTCGATGCTGCGGATCCGGGCGTGATGATGCGGGCTTCGCACCACCTTGAGATGGAGCAATCCCTCGAAAGCGTGGTCGTCGAAGAAGCGCGTCCGTCCGGTGACGTGACCGGGCATGTCCTGACGCTGCAGGCCCTTGCCGACGACGTTGAGATCGTCGTCGCGCTCGTCGGCGAAGACATCCTTGCGGAACTCGAGCACTTGCGTCTCCCTCACCCGTGCCAGATCTCGCGGCGATCCTCGCCGCTGGCTTGGCCGCGATCCTGACGGCGTATGCCGGCCACGGACAAGATCGCCGCGATGATCGGCTCGTAGCCCGTGCAGCGGCAGATGTTTCCGGCGATGCCCTCCACCACCTCCTCGCGCGTCGGATTCGGGTTCTTGGCGAGGAGCGCCCGGGCGGCGGTGAGCATCCCGGGGGTGCAGAAGCCGCACTGGGCGGCGAAATGCTCCATGAAGGCGGCCTGGAGCGGATGCAGGTTCGGACCGTCGGCCATTCCTGACGCCGTCTCGACGGCCCTGCCCTCGCAAGCCACGGCGAGCGTGAGGCAGCTCAGATGCGGCTCGCCGTCGATGAGCACCGTACAGACGCCGCAGGTGCCCTGGCCGCAGCCGTATTTCGGCGCGAAGTCACCGAGACCGCGCCGCAGGGTGGTGAGCAGGTTATCGGCCGGATCGACGAAGGCGGCCCGGTCGGAGTCGTTGAGCCGGAACTGGACGGGGAGCTTCGTCATGGCGCGGCCCCCTCCACCGTCCTTCGGGCGGTTCCCCTCCCCCAGAGGGGGAGGAGACCATGGGGCGATGTCGAGTCTTCCGCGAAGCCGAACCGCTTGCGGCACGCGTCTCCTCCCCCTCTGGGGGAGGGGAACCAGGCGGAGCTTGGTGGAGGGGGTGCCGCAGCCGGACGAACGCATCGAACCATCGCTTCACCTCTCTCCCGCCAGCATCCGGCCGAGATGGACGGGCAGCACCTCGCGGCGATACCACTCGCTGGCGATCGCGTCGGTGGCAGGCTTGATACCGTCGCCCGCCGCCTGACGGGCGGCCCCGATCGCCGCCGAGTCGAGCGCCCGGCCCTCCAGGGCGCGCTCGACGCCCTTGGCGCGGACCGGCGTGGGCGCCATGGCGCCGTAGGCGACCCGCGCCCCGGCGACCCGCCCGCCCGACATCGGCAGATGCGCGGCGATGGAGAGCACCGAGATGCCCTTCGGCCGCACGCGGCTCGCCTTGCGGAAGCGGAGGTCGGCGGGGCTCGCCGGCCGGGTGAACTGCACCGCCGTCACGAGCCCATCCCCACCACGTCCTTGCCCGCCGCGCTCGCGGCTGGCCAGAAACTCTTCGAGCGGGACCGCTCGCCCGCCGCCGTAGCCGGACTGCACCGTCAGCTGAGCGTCGAGCGCGAGCAGCGCGACCGTGAAGTCGCCGTAAGGAGCGGGCGCGAAGAGGTTGCCGCCCACCGTCGCGGCGCTGCGGACCGCGGGACCGCCGATCGCGCGCGCGGCCGGGTGCAGGAAGGACAGGTCGCGGCTGGCGAGAACGGCCGCCATGGTGACCCCGGCGCCCAGCTCGATCCGGCTGCCGCCCGTCTGGATGCGGGAAAAGGCTGGATCCGTGATCCGCACGAGCATGCCGTCCGTGATCCGGCCCTCGTTCACGTCACGCATGACGATGGTGCCGCCCGCGATGAGACGCGCGTTCCGGTCCCCTGACAAGAGGCCGGCGGCTTCGGCGATCGTCGCGCAGGTTCGAACCTCGATCGGCATCGCTTAAGTCCCTGCACGCGCGAGTTCGGGCAAGCGGCGCACGGCCTCGATCCCGTTGGTGTAGACCTCGTCGCCGACGGTCGCGGCGAGCTCTTCCTCCCGGCCCGCGGGCGTCGTGAAGCGGCTCTCCCAGTGCCAAAAACTCCGGTTTCCGTCGGTCACCGGCAAAAGCCGGACATGGGCGACGTAGTTGAAGAGCGGGATCGGCGTGTCGAGCAGGCAGTAGGAAAACGTCATCTCGAGATCCGAGAGGGTGAGCAGCTGCTCGCGCAGCTCGCTCCCGTCCTGAAGCGTGAAGCGCCGGACGCAACCGATGCGGTCGGAGGGCTGGCCGCGCTCGATCTCGCTGCGGGCGACGATCGGGTGCCAGGTATCGTGCCCGTTGAAGTCGCGAAGCACCGACCAGAGCGCGTCGACCGGGGCGTCGATGATGGTGCTGCGGACGACGCGGGGCATGTCGTTCACCCGCCGAACGCGCGCTTGAGGGCGTCGAAGCCGCCCTGGAAGACGTTGCCGCCGATGCCGGCGACGAGCTCGGCTTCCCGTTCCGGCGCGCAATCGAAATCCGCGGACCATTCAATGAACGTGCGGTCGCCGTCCGTCACGGGCGTGAGCCTGAGCGTCGCCACGTAGTTCGTCAGCGGCATCGGCGAATCCAGGATCGAGTAGGTGCAGAACATGTCGTAGTCGGAGAGGCCGAGAAGCTGCTCGCGCAGCCGGTCCCCGTTGCGCAGGGAGAAGGCGCGGATGCAGCCGACCTTGTCGGAAGGCTCGCCGTTCTCGATCCGGCTCTCGGCGATGGCCGGATGCCAGTTCGGCAGCCCGTTGAAGTCGCGCACGCGGGCCCAGACCCGGGCCGCGGGCGCGGCGATGACGCTCGAGATGTAGACGCGAGCCATCGTGCCTCACGCCTTCTTGGTCGGAGCGTCGGACCGGCGTGCGGCGCCGTCGGGAGCTTTCGCCTCGGCGCCGTTCGGCGAGGCCCCGTCCGCCTTCGCCCCATCGGGTTTGGGCTGCTGGGCGGCCGCGTCCTTGGCGACGCGCTGCATGTCGGAGGCCTCGCGCATCAGCCCGCCCATCTTGGCGAGATTGCCGCCCTCGATGCCGATCTCCTTCAGGACCTGGTCGATCATCGGCGCCTGCACGCGATAACGCAGAGCGGATTCGATCACCTCGTCCGTGGGGGATCGTCCAAGCCCACCTCCTCCCCCGGCCCCGTTCACGCCGGCGAGACCATCGACGTGGAGGATGCGGATGCCCTCGATTTTCTCCATGGGCTTCACGCTCTCGCGCACGATGCCCTCGATCCGATCGAGGAGGCGCCGCCGGAAGAGCCCGTAGCGGGCGCCGTCGGAGAGGACGTTCTCGGCCTCGTAGAGAAGCTTCTGCGCCTCGGCCTCGACAGAGCGGCGGACGCGGTCGGCCTCGGCCGCGATCCGGGTCTCCTCGGCCGCGGTCTGCGCCAGGAGCACTTCGACGGTCTGCCGCCGACGCGCCTCCTCGCTTTCCCGCACGGTCTTGACCTTCTCCTCGGCTTCGACGGCCTCGACCCGCGCCGTCTCGGCCCGGGCCCGCGCGGCGGATTCCTCCAGCGACTTGGCGAAAAGCGTGATCGCCTTGTCCATCGCGGCGGCCTCGACGTCGCGCTCCCGCGCGATCTCGAGTTTGCGCAGATCGCGTTGGCGCAGCACCCGCGCCTCGTCGAGGCCGCGATCGGAGGCGATGCGGGCGCGCTCCACCTCCTCGTTCGAGGCGATCTGCGCTTCCTGCAAGGCCTGAACGCGGGCGACCTCGAGCTGCTCGATGGCGCGCCGGCGCTCGAGTCTTGCCGCCTCGAGCGCCTGCTCGCGCTCGACATCCGCGCGTTCGAGTTCCTGACGCGTCACGATCTCGGCCTGCCGCAAGGAGCGGTCCGCTTCGGTGCGCTCGACGCGCTTGCTGGCCAAGTTGATCGCACGGTCCTCCTCGGCGATCTCCACGATCCGCTTCTGGTCGATCTGCTGAAGCTCGCGCGTTCTCGTTGAGACGATGCGGGCCTGATCGAGCGCGAGTTCGGTCGCGATCCGTTGGCGCTCGACGGCATCGCGGCGCTGAAGTTCGGCTGCTTCCAGCTCCTGCGCACGCCGGATCTCGAGCTCTTTGGTGGCGAGGTCAGCCGCGATCCGCTCGGCGGCAACCGCCTTGTCCTGAGCGATGCGGGCGGCCTCGACCGCCTCCCGCGCGCTGATCTCCGCCGTGTCGATGACCCGGTTGCGCGCGATCTCGAGGTTGCGCACCTCCTCATCCCGTTGGATGCGCTCCGCCGAAACGGCGCGCTCCTGGGCGATGCGCTTGCGCTCGACGCTCTCGCGCGAGGCGATCTCGGCCGCCTCCACCGTCTCCTCGCGCCCGATCTCCAGGAGCCGTCTGCGCTTCTCGACCGTGACCCGGTCGACCGTGACGGCGTCCTCCTGCGCGATGCGGGCTTTCTCGATCGCCTCCCGCGCGGCGATCTCCGCCTCGTCGAGCGCCCTGTTCCGAGCGATCTGCATCGCGCGCACGCGCTCCTCCTGGGCGATCCGGGCCGATTCGACGGCCTCCCGCGCGGCGATCTCCTCCTGTTCGAGGGCTCGGGTCCGCTCGATCTCGAGGTTCCGGGTCTCCTGCTCGCGCGCGATCCGCTCGGCGCTGACCACCGCCTCTTGCTGAACGCGGGCGCGCTCCGTCGCCTCGCGCGCCGAGATTTCCGCGGCCTCGATCAGCCGGGAGCGCTCGATCTCCCGCTGGCGGATCTCCTGCTCGGAGGCGATGCGGGCCGCGTTGATGAGCTGCTCGTTGGTGATGCGGGCGCGCTCGACCTGTTCGCGAGCCGCGATCTCGGCTTCCTCCACGGCGCGGGTGCGCGCGATCTCCTGCTGGCGGATGTCCCGCTCCGAGGCGATCCGCGCCTCGCTGATGGCGCGCTCGTTGGCGATGCGCGCCTTCTCGATTTCCTCCCGGGACTGGATCTGCGCCTGCTCGGCTTCCGTGTCGCGCGCGGCGCGCTCACGGGCGATCTCCGCCCGCTGGACGGCCCGCTTGATCTCGATCTCGCGCTGCTGCTCGAGCCGAGCCGCCTCGCTCTCGCGCTCGATGTCGAGGGCCTGGCGCTCCGCCTCCAGGTTTCGGGTTCGGATCAGGATCACGGAGTCCTGCTCGATATCGTTGCGCAGCTTTCGCCGCCCCTCGATCTCGGCGATGATCCGTGTCAGGCCCTCCGCGTCGAACCGGTTAGACGGGTTGAAGTATTGCAGGTCCGTCTGGTCGAGGTCGGTGAGCGCGACCGATTCCAGCTGGAGCCCGTTCTGATCTAGCGCCTCGGCCGCGGCTTCCTTCACGCGCTGAACATATATCCCGCGCTGCTCGTGCATCTCCTCCATGGTCATTTCAGACGCGACGGAGCGCAGCGCCGAGATGAATTTGCCGGACAGCAAGGAGTTGAGCTGGTCGGGCTGGAGCGTCCGCCGCCCGAGGGTCGCGGCCGCCACCGACACCGCCTCCCGCTGCGGCCGCACCCGGACGTAGAACTCGGCATCGACGTCGACCCGCATCCGGTCGCGGGTGATGAGCGCATCCTCCTTCGACCGCGTCACCGCGAGCTGCAGGACGTTCATGTTCACGGGGGTCACGTCATGGATGATCGGCAGCACGAAGGCGCCGCCGTTGATCACGACCCGCTCCCCGAAGAGGCCGGTGCGGACGAAGGACACTTCCTTCGAAGAACGCCGGTAGAGCCAGTTCACGAGATAGACGACGATCGCGATCACGATCACCGCCAGGATGAGCCAGAGGATCAGCGCTCCGATCAGCTGCCCGGTCATGTCGAGTTTCTCCCCGTTTGCTTTTTCGTTCGGCGTGCGGCCCCCTCCACCGCCCTTTGGGCGGTCCCCCTCCCCCTGCGGGGGAGGAGATACAGACCACCCCTGCGGGGGAGGAGACGCTGATCGCGCCGCCTCGTCTCCTCCCCCGCAGGGGGAGCGGAACCATGCGAAGCATGGTGGAGGGGGCGGGCCGCCTCATGAGCCCCGCCCGATCATCTTGAAGGCCCGGGTCTGATCCCGGATCGCGATCTCCACGGGCAGCCTCTCCATGGAGGAGGCGCCATAGAAGCCGTGGCACACCTTGGCGTTCGAGAAGATGAAGTCGGCGTCCGCGGGCTCGGCCACGGGACCGCCGTGGACCAGGACCAGGACATCATCTTTGACGGCCCGGGCCGCCGCGGCCCAGCGGTCGACCCGCTCGAGGCAATCCTCGAGCGTCAGGGCCGTCTCGGCGCCGATGCTGCCGCCCGTCGTGAGGCCGAGATGGCAGACCACGATGTCCGCTCCCGCCTCCGCCATCGCCCGCGCGTCGGCTTCCGAGAAGACGTAGGGCGTCGTGAGCAGGCCCTTGCGGTTGGCAAGGGCGATCATCTCGACCTCGAGACCGTAGCCCATGCCCGTCTCTTCGAGGTTCTGGCGGAACACCCCGTCGATCAGGCCGACCGTCGGGAAGTTCTGGACGCCTGCGAAGCCGATCCGGATGACCTCGTCGAGAAACATGTCCATGCGGCGGAAGGGGTCGGTGCCGCAGACGCCGGCGAGGACCGGCGTCTTGCGGACGACCGGCAGCACCTCGGCCGCCATCTCCATGACGATCGCGTTGGCGTCCCCGTAGGGCATCAGACCGGACAGGGAGCCCCGGCCCGACATGCGGAAGCGGCCCGAATTGTAGATCACGATGAGGTCGATGCCCCCGGCCTCCTCGCATTTGGCCGAGAGTCCTGTCCCGGCGCCGCCGCCGACGATCGGTTCTCCGCGGGCCGCCATGTCGTGGAACCGGCGCAGCAGCTCCGCCTTGTCGATGTTCGGCACGCTCCTCACCTCCTGGCCGCCCGCTCGCGGCGTCGGCCGCCGTGCAGCGTCGTGAAATGCTCAGCCAGCGCCGCCGCGAAGCCTGCGTCGTTGATGTGGAGCGGCAGCCGCAGAACCTGCCGGTTGGCCGTCGGCCGCACGGTCTGCTCCAGCGCCTGGAACAGCGCGGCGTCGGCTTCAGGATCGTGGAACGGCTGCCCCGGGGCGTCGAGCGCTGACACGCCGCGCTCAGGGAGAAGGAAGCGGACCGGCCCCTCCATGGCGTTGAGCCGCTCGCCGATCCAGCGCCCCATGCGGGCGTTCTCGTCCGCGGTGGTGCGCATGAGCGTGATCTGGGGGTTGTGGGCGTAGAGGTTGCGGCCGCGATAGGCCGTCGGCACGGTGTCGGGCGCCGCGAAATTGACCATGTCGAGGGCGCCGACAGATCCGACATAGGGGATGCGGGTGCGGATGATGGCGCCGAAGCGGTCCTCGGTCGCGGGCAGGATGCCGCCCATCATCATGTCGCAAACTTCGGTCGTGGAGACGTCAATCACGCCGGCCAGCATCCCGGAATCGACGAGCTTCTCCATCGCCCGCCCGCCCGTTCCGGTGGCGTGAAAGACAACGGCCTCCCATTCTCGGGCGAGAAGCTTCGTGACCTGCTGCACGCAAGGCGTGGTGACGCCGAACATGGTGAGACCGACGAGCGGCCTTTCCGCCGGTTCGAGGCTCCGGGCTGCTGTTTCCTGGCGCAGTCCGGCCAGACGGGCCCTGGCCATCCCCGCCATCGCGCGGGCGCCATTAGTGAGCACGGTCCGGGAGATCCGGTTGAGGCCCTGCACGTCCGTCACGGAATGCATCATCATGACGTCGGCGCCGCCGACATAGGCCGCGACGTTGCCGGACGCGACCGTCGAGATCATGATCTTCGGAACGCCGACGGACAGCCCTTGCATGGCCGTCGTCACCATGGCCGTGTTGCCCGACCCTCCGGCCGAGATGATCCCGAGGACGTCCGGCTGCCGCCCGAGCCAGGCCTTGAAAGCCTCCGTCATGGCCGCGACCGCCGTGCCGCGATCGCCGGACGCGAGGCCGGCCGAGCCGCGCGAGTAAGCGAGAGCAACCTGCTGCGGGGTCACGTCGCCACCCGCGCTTCGTCCGGAGGTCGATAGGTCGACGAGCCTGGTCCGGAGGCCCTCCTCGCGAAGCAGGTCGCGGATGAAGCGGAGCTCGTCGCCTTTGGTGTCGAGGGTGCCGGCGACGATCACGACCGGCTCGCCGACCGCGGCCTGCGCCAGAGGTCCGACCGCGGCGACGTGGAGCCCGTCGCGGGTGGCGAGCACGGGCCGCGTGATGGTTCTCGCCTGCGCCTCGATCCGGGCGGCCGGCACGGGCTGCGACCAGCGGGTCGGGAGAACCGGGTTCGACAGGAACACCCGCGTCGGTCCAGCAGCGGGGAGACGCGGCGCCGGCTGGCCGCCCGCTGCCGCTTCGGGGGCCCCGTCCGTCTCGTCGTGACCGTGCCGGCCGACGCCGAGCAGGCGCTGCTGGAGGTCGCGGTCGCCGGCCAAGGTCGCGGACGCGATGATCCGATTGATGCGGCCGTTGACCATGATGGCGACCGGGTCCGACATCTCGGTCGCGACGCCGATATTCTGCTCGATGACCAGGATCGCGACGTCGCCCGCCTCGGCGAGCCGCACCAGCATCTCCTCCACCTGCGCGACGATGACGGGCGCGAGACCTTCGGTCGGCTCGTCCATGACGAGGAGGCGGGGGTTGAGCAGGAGCGCCCGGCTGATCGCCAGCATCTGCTGCTCGCCGCCGGACAACTGGGCGCCGCCATTGTTCCGGCGCTCGGCGAGCCGCGGGAACGTGTCGTAGATGCGCTCGGGCGTCCAGGCGCCGCGGGCGCCGCGCTGCATGAGGCGAAGGTGCTCGTCCACGGTGAGCGAGCGCCAGAGGCGGCGGCCCTGCGGCACGTAGCCGATGCCGCGACGGGCCACCTCGGCCGGGGTCCGGCCGGCGATCTCCTCGCCGAAGAGGCGAATGGTTCCGGCGCTGATCGGCACCAGGCCCATGATCGCCTTGCATAGCGTGGTCTTGCCCATGCCGTTCCGGCCGACCACCGACAGCACACCCTGCTGCAGGGTGAGGTCGACCCCCTGGAGGGCGTGCGAGCGGCCGTAGAAGACGTTGAGCCCGCTCACCTGGAGCACGGGGATGCCGGGAGCGGGCGGTGCCCGGAAGCGCTCAGCCATGGGCGCCTCCGAGATAGAGTTCCTGGACCTCGGGGTCGGTCTCGATCTCCTCCGGCCGCCCTTCCTTGAAGATGCGGCCGTTGTGCATCATCGTCACGCTCTCGACGACGCGCAGCGCGACGTCCATGTCGTGCTCGATGATGATGTAGCCGATATGGGAGGGCAGCGACGTCAGGATGTGGACGAGGTCGCGCCGCTCCGTCGGCGAGAGGCCGGCCGCCGGCTCGTCGAAGAGGATGAAGCGCGGAGCGCCCGAAAGGGCGAGAGCGATCTCGAGCTGGCGTTGCTGGCCGTAGGCGAGCTCCCCGACGAGCCGATCCCTCACCGGCGCGAGGTGCACGGCCTCGACGAGGCTCTCCGCGGCCTGCATGAGCGCCTCGTCGCGACGCGGACGCAGCAGCGAGAAGCGATTTCGCGAAACGCCCCGGCAGGCGAGATACACGTTGTCGAACACCGTCAGCCCGGTGAACAGGGACGAGATCTGATAGGTGCGCCGAAGGCCCCGACGGATCCGCTCCTGGGGCGGAAAGGCGGTCACGTCCTCGCCGAAGAAGCGGATGACGCCTGACGAGGGCGGGAAATCGCCGGTGATGCAGTTGAAGAGCGTGGTCTTTCCCGCCCCGTTGGAGCCGAGAACGGCGCGCCGTTCGCCGGGTCGCACGCTCAGTGTTATGTCCGACAAGGCGGCGAGCGCGCCGAAGAGACGCCCGACGCCCCGCAGTTCCAGCGCGTTGCCCGCGTTGGACGACCGCAATCCGAGGGCAGGCCCGGCGCTCACGGGCCCCTCCCCGCGGCGTTCATGGTGGCCGCGCGGGTGTCCTGGCTCCGCCGGTGCCGCTCGCGGAGCCGCTCGTAGATGCCGATGAGCCCACCCGGCGAGAACAGCACGATCAGGAGGAAGCCAAGTCCGATGACGAGCTGGAAGCGCTTCCCGTCGAGCCCGATCGCTTCGAGAGCGTCGAGCGAGAAGGTGCGCAGGAGGACGTAGACCAGCGCGCCGATGAAGGGCCCGATCGGGCGGCCCAAGCCGCCCACGACCGCAATGATGAGGATGTCAACGACCGGCCCGACGCCCGCGGTGCCGGGGGACATCTGCCCTTGGAACCAGACGAGGAGCACGCCCGCGACGGCCGCGATGACCGAGGCGAAAGAATAGGCGGCGATGCGGTGGGCCGCGACGTTGAAGCCCAGAGCCGCCATCCGCCGGGGATTGTCGCGAGTGCCCTGCAGGGCCAGACCGAACGGAGCCCGCGACACGTAAACGACGGCCCAATAGGCCAGGGCCGCGCAGCCGAGGGCGAGATAGTAGAAGGCGTTCGTGCCGCGCCAGTCCACGCCGAGGAAGCGCGGGGGCACGATGCCGTTGAAGCCGCTGAAGCCGTTGAAGATCGTGTAGTTCTGAAGGGTGAGGTAGTAGAAGGCCGACGCGATCGCCAGCGTGATCATGATCGTGTAGATGCCTTCGGTGCGAACCGAAAGGGCGCCGCTGATCGTCCCGAACAGGGTTGCGATCAGGATCGCGATCGGCACGGCGACCCACCACGGCCACGTAAGGCTGATCTGCGTGATGGCACTGTCGCCGAGGATGGCCACGAGATAGCCGGCGAGGCCCGCGACCGTCATCTGCACGAGACTGACGATGCCGCCGTAGCCCGCCAGGAACATCAGGCTCAGCGCGATCATGCCGAGGATCGCCGCATAGGCGAAGATCTGAACGAGCCAGAAGGGGCTCGCGATCAGGGGCATCAGGATCAGGACGGCCGAAAAAACCCAGAACGAGACGCCGAGCCGCGCGATGGCCCCGGCCGCATCGCCGGTCCGGGGGTCGGTCAAGCCGAGAGGTGCGGGGGAGGTGCCGACCGCCATCGTCAGCGCCGCACGGCCGCAAGGCCCTGCGGCCGCACCGCGAGGACCGCTACCATGATGAGGAACGTCAGCATCACGGCATAGGTCGGCATGTAGACCGAGCCGAACTGCTCGGCCAGGCCCACGATGAGCGCGCCGACGGCGGCCCCTGGGATCGAGCCCATGCCGCCGACGATCACCACGACGAGGGAGGAGAGAAGGATCTTCGTGTCCTCCCCCGGCTGGAGGGACTGAAAGGTGCCGCCGACCACGCCCGCCAAGCCGGCGAGCCCGGCGCCGAAGGCGAAGACCATGACGAAGACGAGCTGGACGCGAACGCCCGTGGCCGAGAGCATGTCGCGATCGTCGACGCCTGCCCGCACCAGCATCCCGACCCGGGTCCGGTTGAGAGCGAGCCACATCAGGACGCCGACCACGACGGCGCCGAGGAAGATGGCCAGGCGGAGAGCCGGATAGGTCATCATCACGGCCTCGCCGTTGCTCCGGAGAGCGACGGCGAAGGGAAGCTGGACGGGGCCGGAAAGCCAGGCAGGGGTTTCGACCTGGAACGTGTCGCCGCCGTAGCCCCAGAGCAGCAGGTCGGCGAGGACGATCGAGAGCCCGATGGTGACCAGCGTCTGGCGAAGGTCTTGTCCCTCCATCCAGCGAAACAGGAGCACCTGCATCAGGATGCCGGCGAGCGCCACGACCACGAAGGAGGCGAGCAGCGCCGCGACCCAGGATCCGGTGGCGCTGCCGACGCTGAAGCCGAGATAGCCGCCGAGCAGGTAGAGCGAACCGTGCGCGAGGTTCACGTTGCGCATCAGGCCGAAGATCAACGTGAAACCGCTCGCGACAAGGAAGTAGAGCGCCCCGAGCGTGATGCCGTTGAAAAGGGCGCTCAGGAACACCCGCTTGCGCCCGAACGCCGCTTCCATGCCGGGCGTCCAGACCGCGAAGACGAGCCACAGGAAGAGGGCTCCCGCGATCAGGATCAGCAGCGACGCCAGCGGACGGCGCGCGACGAAGGAGCTCATGACCTCACCCGGACCCTTGCGCGAAGGGCGGCCAAGCCGCCCTTCTCCGTTCTAGCCGCGGCCGTGGCGCGTCACGAGGTGGGCTTGCACTCGGGGTTGGTGCGTGACGGCAGGCCGACCGCCTTGAACGCCTCGGGCGAGAGGCCGAGCGTTTGCGTGACGTCCGGCACGGTCCTGACGAACTTGTTCGTCAACTCGCCGTTCGGCAGCTCGGCGACTTCCGTGATGAAGGTCGTGGCGATCGCCTGCCGGTTGTCGTCGAGCCTGATCTTGCCGTTCGGGGCGTCGAGCTCGACCTTCGCGAGGGCCGCCCTGAACTTGCCTCCGCCGTCGGACAGGTCTCCACCGACCTGCTCCAGCGCCGTCTTCATCGCGTTGAAGGCGTTGTAGTAGTTGGTGGCGAAGAGCGAGGGGCTCGCGAAGCGCTTATCGGCCGGGAACGACTCCTGATAGAGCTTCACCCACTCCTTCCACTTCGGAGAGTCCCAGGCATCCGCGACGCCGCCCGACGACGGGGTGCCGACGAGGAGGCGCTTGGCCGCGCCGCGCGAGGAGAGCACGGTCTGGTCGACCATGATCGAGCCGCCGATGAACTTCGCCTTGCCGCCCGTCTGGCTGTACTGGTTCAGGAAGTTGACGGCGTCGCCGCCGCCGAGCCCGAGGAACACCGCGTCCACGTCGTCGGGAAGGTTGGCGATGACGGAGCCGAAGTCCTTGGTGCCGAGCGGCACCCACTGGCGCTGGACGATCTGGCCGCCGGCCCGGCAATAGCCGAGGGCGAAGCCCATGACCTGCGTGTAGGGGAACGAGTAATCCTCCGCGATGACTGCGATCTTCTTGTAGCCCTTGTCCTTCAGGACATACTCGCCGAGCCCGGCCATCCACATGGCGCCGTCGCTGTTGAAGCGGAAGAAGTTCGGCGACGGGTTGACGTAGGTGGCCTCCAGCGCGCCGGAGGAGCCGTTGATGATGGTGACGTTGGGAACCGTCTTGGAATAGTCCCGCAGCGCGATGCCCTCCGATCCGGAGAGCGGCCCGACGATGATCTGGACCCGGTCCTGCTCGACGAGCTTGCGGGCGGCGCGGAGCGCGGAATCAGGGCTCGCGTCGGTCGGAGCGATGATGAGCTCGACCTCGCGGCCTGCGATCTTGTTGCCGGCCTGCTTCAAGGCGATCTGCAGGCCGCGGACCCCATCTTCGCCGCCGGATGTGAGGGCGCCGGCGAGCGTCGCCGTGGCGCCGATCTTCAGTTTTTCTTGGGCAATCGCCGCGCTCGCTGCGACGAGGAAACAGCACGACGCAAGCGCCGCCTTCAACACTCTGCTCATGGTCAATTCCTCCCGAACGCGCCCGGTTTGTCCCAGGCTGCTTGAAGACGAGTGTTCCAACTCTCGCGGGCATTTGCAATGGCTCTGGCGAGGATTATCGACTCGATGTGAGCGGGTCGCCGGCCCGTCCTACGGTTCTTAAAGTCGAACGGAGTCTGCCCGCGCCGCGGTCCGGCGACCGGTCCTCGGGGCCGCGTGCGCGAACCAGTCCGGTCACGGCCAACGCAAGGGCTCACCCCCAGCCTACACCATGACGCCGCGCAGGATGTCACGATAGTCGTCCCCGGTCGGGGGCCGAGGATTCGTCGGGTGGCTATGGTCCGCGAGCGCGCCTGCGACCACGCCCTCGAGTTGCTTTTCCTGCAAGCCGAGGGTGCGCAGGCCCGGCGGGATGGCCAGACGGCGATTGAGGTCATCGAAGGCTCCCGCGAGGTCCGTGCCGGCCGGGAGGCCGAGGACGGCGGCCAAACGCCCGTACTTTTCCGTGCAGGCCGGCGCGTTGAATCGCAGGACAGGCGGGAGCAGGATCGCGTTGAGGGTGCCGTGGTGAAGCGACGGCGATTTCAGGGCTCCGAGGGCGTGGGACAGGGCATGAACGGCTCCGAGCCCCTTCTGGAAGGTCAGCCCGCCCTCGAGCGACCCCATCATCATGTGCCATCGCGCGTCGCGGTCTCGCCCGTCCTGCACGGCGCGCTCGATGTTGCGCCAGAGACGCCCGGCCCCGTCGAGGGCGATTGCCTCCGCCGGCGGGTTCACCCGGGGCGAGAGGAAGGTCTCGATGCAGTGGGAGAGGGCGTCGAGCCCGGTCGCCGCCGTGAGGAAGGGCGGCAGTCCCAAGGTCAGATCCGGGTCGCAGAGGGCGCGCCGCGGGATGAGGTAGGGGCTGATCACGCCGACCTTACGCCCGTCCGCGAGCGTGATCAGGGCGGCACGTCCCACCTCCGAGCCGGTGCCTGCGGTGGTCGGGACCGCGATCACCGGCGGGATCGCGGCGGTGATCCGGGACACCCCGCCCTCGATGGCGGCGTAGCGGGCCAGCTCGCCCTCATGGCTCGCCAGGAGCGCCACGCCCTTGGCAAGGTCGATGGGCGAGCCGCCCCCGAACCCAATGACGCCGTCGCAGCCCTCGGCGCGGTACGTCGCGAGCGCGCCGAGCACGGCCTCCTCGGTCGGGTTCGTTGGAACATCGAGGAAGGCCGGGGTGCCCGGCGGCAGGAGCGGCATGATCCGCTCCACCAGTCCGGCCGCGGCGAGGCCGCGGTCGCTCACCAGGAGCGGGCGTTTCATCCCGAGCGCCTGAAGCTCGGCAGGCAGCGCCTCGACCGCGCCATGCTCGAACTTGATGCTCGTCAGATAGGTGATGTCGGTCATCGAGAGGGGCTCGGGACGGTGGATCGTGCGGCGGCGAGGGTGGGTCGCGGCGCCGAGACGGCCGCGACCCTTGCGTCTCGACGTCAGGGCGCGAAGGTGAAGCCCGGCTTCAGGGCAACCTCGGCCGGGATGGGCGGAAGGTCGGCGAAAAGCGCCGGCTGATCCGCCATGACCTTCAGGATATGCGCGGGGTCGAAGTGCTTGTTGACGTCGAAGGATGATTTCAGGAAGCCAAGTCGGTTCAACCGTTCCTGCGCGCTCCAGAGCGCCCGGTAATTGTTGGCCGACAGGCGCCGGTCGGCCTGCTGGATGTTGAACTCCATCGCCGCCTCGGCCACGTCCTGCTTGAGGCCAGGCACCCAGCGGGTCGCCACTTGGGCGGCGCGCTGCGGGTTCTTGCGCATCCACTGGTCGGCTTCCGCAAGGCCGGCGAGGAACTTGACGATGGTGGGCCCGTTCTTGCCCGCCCAGTCTCGGGTCGCGACGTTGAAGCCGAGATAGGCGATGAGATCGCCGCCGCGGATCACCTCGACGGCGCCCGGCACGTCGCGCAAGGCCACGATCGGCCAGGGGTCCCACGCTGCGAAGGCATCGACACCCTTCGAGAGGAGGGCAACCGTCATGTCCGGGGGCGGCGTATTGACGAGCGTGACGTCGGCCGGCGTGAGACCCGCCTTCTCGATCAGCGCCAGTGCGTAGAGGTGGTTGATCGTCCCGAACGAGGCGGCAATCTTCTTGCCTTTGAGGCTTGCAAGATCACCCTTGCGAATGCCCGACGCCCCGCTCGCGATGAGGGCCATCGTGGTGTCGGACCCCGCCTTCGCGGCGTTCCCGCTGTAGTTCGCCAAAGCAACGAGATCCATGCCGCGGAGCACGGCGCCGATCATCGGCACGCCGACCTGCACGATCTGGCTCTCGCCAGCCTGAAGCGCGTTCAGGGCATCCACCCCAGTGGCGTAGGGCCGGACGATCTCGACATCGAGGCCCTGCTTCTCGAAGAAGCCGCGCTCAAGGGCGATCGGCAGGCCGATCTGGTCGATCGCGCTCACCATTCCCGCCTTGAGCTTGACCATATCCTGCGCGGCCGCTCGCCCGCCGCCGGCGACGAGTGCGGCGGCCGCCGCGGTGACGAGCCATTCACGTCTGTTCATCGCTATCCTCCCTCTTCCATGGGGCCGACGCGGCGCACCCAGTAGGGCCGCGCGACGGCGTTCAGGTCATCCTTCTTCACCCCCCGTACTTCGACGGAGTTCTTCTCGGTGCCGGACACCCGGCCGAAACGCTGAAGGGCGAGCACGTGAAAGCGCTCGGGCGGAAAGGAGAGCGTGACCTGCAGGTTCACCCGGGGCCGACCCGCGCGAAGCTCCTCGGCGACCTTCCCGGCCGCCGCGACGGTGAGCCAGAGCTGCCAGGCGGCGTAGGCCGCGAGGAGCCCGAGAACGACCCGGCCCCGCCCCGAGCGCGGGATGGCGCGGGCAAGGATCGTGGGGCTCATGCGGCCCTCACCATCTGCAGGACCTCAAAGGAGAGGCGCTTGAAGTCGTCCTGCTCGGAGACGGCGTCCCAGACCCGGGGCCGGGCGATGGGCACGTCGATCTCGCGCAACACCCGTCCTTTCGAGAGCACGACGACCCGATCGGCCAGGAACACCGCCTCGCCCACGTCGTGGGTGATGAACAGGACCGTATGGGGCCGCTCCTGCCAGATCCGGGTGAGTTCCTCCTGCAGGGTCATTCGGGTCTGGGCGTCGACGCTCGCGAAGGGCTCGTCCATCAGGAGCACGTCGGGCTCGTTGGCGAGCGCGCGCACGACGCCCACCCGCTGCTGCATGCCTCCGGAGAGCTCGTTGGGGTATCGGTCGGCCGCGTGGGACAAACCCGCCAAGGCCAGGAACTCGCGCGCCACCCGGTCGCGTTCCGGCTTGGGGATGCCGCGCATCTTCAGGCCGAAGCCTACGTTGTCGATGACCGTCTTCCACGGAAGGAGAGCGAAGTTCTGGAACACGACCCCGCGGTCGCGGCCCGGCCCCTTCACGGCCCGGTCGCCGACGATGATGTCGCCCTTCGTCGCCGGCAGGAAGCCCGCGACCATGTTGAGGATCGTGCTCTTGCCGCAGCCCGAAGGACCGACGACCGCGACGAACTCGCCCGGGCGGATCTCGAGCGAGACGTCCTGCACCGCCGTGACTTTCGTGCCGACGGCGGGATCGAAGTAGGTCTTGTGCAGGTTGCGCAGCGTCAAACCCTTCATGCCTTCCCTCCCGTGCCGCGGCCGCCTTCTCGCGGGCGGTCCGCGCCTCATGCCTTCGTGACGAGCCCCCATCGCTGCCCCGTCGCCCGCTCGATCGGGGCCAGGATCCAGGCGTCGACTGCGTACCAGAGCAGGCCGAGCACGATCATGCCGAGCACGATCTCCACCGCCGACCCGGCGCGCCTGGCGTCGAACATCATGAAGCCGATGCCGCTCGTGCCCACGATGATCTCGGCGGCGATCAGCGCGCGCCAGCCGTAACCCAGGCCATTGCGAAGCCCGGTCATGATGTTGGGCAGGGCGCCCGGGAGGATCACTTCCGCGACGATCCGCCATTTCGGCGCCCCGAGGGACTGGGCCGCCCGCACGAGATCCCGAGGCACGGAGCGCACGCCGAGCGCGGTGTTGAACACCACGGGGAAGATCACCGTGTAGACGATGACGAACGTCATCGTGGTGAGCCCGAAGCCGAACCAGATCAGGAGGAGCGGCAGCCAAGCGATGTCGCCGATGGCCTGGAAGAAGAGCAGGACCGGCCACAGGGCCCGTCGCATGGCCTGATTGAACCCCACGACGAGACCGAGCGGGATCCCCAGCGCGATACCGAACGCGGCGCCCACGGCGAGGCGCCCGACGCTGTCCTCCAGGTAAGCCGGCAGGATGCCCTTGTAGGTCAGGGATGCGAAGCCCTGCGCCACCTCGAGCGGCCCGGGGAAGAAGGCGCGCGGCACCACCTCCATCGCCGCCACCGCCCACCAGATCCCGACGACGGGAACGAAGGGAACGAACGCGGCGAGCGTCGGCCGGCGCGTCGCGAAATGACTGTAGCGGCTCAGCGCGTCCAGGATCGCGGTCATGCCCGTTGCACCAGACCCCACCGCTCGATCGTCGCCCGCTCGAGGGGGGCGAGGAGAAGCCGGTCGATGAACAGCCAGAGAAGCCCGATGACGATCATGCCGAGCACGATCACCTCGGTGCGGTAGAAGTCGCGGGCGACGAAGAGCATGTAGCCGAGCCCTACATTCGTCGCGATCATCTCGGCGGCGATCAGGCCGCGCCACGCGAAGCCGAGGCCGGTTCGGATGCCCGTCACGACGTTCGGCAGGGCGCCCGGCAGGAGGACGTCGGTGACCATGGCGAGGGGACCGGCGCCCAGCGAGGCCGCCGCGTGCCGCAACTGCGGGGGGATCGAGGCGACGCCGAGCAGGGTGTTGTAGGCGACGATGAAGAAGACGGCGTTGAAGATCACGAAGGTGATCGCGCCGAAGCCGTAGCCGAACCACAACGTCGCGATCGGGATCCAGGCGATCCCGGCGAGCACCGAGAAGAAGCGGAAGAGAGGGGTCAGCAGAGCCGAGACGCCCGCGTTGACGCCCATCGCGATCCCGAGGGGAACCGCGACCACCACGGCGAGCACGGTGCCGACCACGACCCGTCCGAGGCTCGCCGCGATGTGAGCGATGAGGGATCCGTCTCGCAGCCCCTCGAGGGCCGCGGCCAACACCGCCCGTACGCCGGGAAAGACCCTCGGGTCGACGTCGAAAGCCGCGACGAGGGCGGGCCAGGCCAGGAACAGCACGAGGAGCGGCGCCGCGAAGACGGCCGCTTGCCGGGCCGACCGCCATGATGCCGACGGCTCGACCGCGAAGCCCGCCGATTCGGCGCTGCGGTTCATCGAACGAACTGGTCCACGTAGCCGGCCCCGAGCCCGTTCGTGGCATAATGGGCGCGGCACTTGTCGATGCGGGTGAAGACGTCGTCGTAGCCCAAGGTGGCGCCGTCCGGGTCGACGTAGATCATCGCGCCGTTGACCTGGAAGAGCGTGATCATCTCCTCCACGTGCGGATCGACGACGAGCGTGTGGGTCTCTCCCGGGGCCTCGTAGGCATAGGACCCCTCGGTCGCGACCCAATCGTGCTCGAGATACCGCCACTCGCCCTTGAGCACGAAGGCGTGGACCGGCTGGGGATGCCGGTGGCGGGAGAGAACCCCCGCTTTGCGCACGCGCAGCAGGTTCATCCAGTAGCCGCGAGAAGCGGCGAGCAGGAGGGGTCTGAACCAGACGTTCTCCTCCAGCGGCACCCAGACTCGCTCGTCGAGCGGGATCGCGTTCGGAACGATGAGTTCGGGCGGCGATTCCTTGGGCTGCGGATGCTTGTAGGGCACCCATTTCTCGTTGATCGGCGTGACGGGCTGGGCAGCATGATCGGACATCGGGAAGCTTCCTCGGGCTCAAGTGGCGAGATAGCCGCCGTCAACGGGCAGGATGACGCCCGTGACGAACCGCGCGGCCGGTGACGCAAGGAACGCGACGGCGCCGGCGACTTCGTCCGCGTCGCCCCAGCGCGCCATCGGGGTTCGCGACAGGATCGGTCCGCTGCGATCCGGATCGTCCTGGAGGGCCTGGGTCAGCGGCGTCCTGATCCAGCCCGGCGCGACGGCGTTGACGCGGACCCCGTCAGAGGCCCAGGCCGCCGCGAGGCTCTTCGTGAGCTGCCCGATGCCGCCCTTCGACGCGCTGTAGGCCGGCGCGCGCGGGCCGCCGAAGAAGGTCAGCATCGAGGCGATGTTGACCATTGAGCCCCCAGCGGCGGCCAGTTTCGGCCGCGCCGCCGCGGCGACGCGCATCGTGCCATTCAGATTGACGTCGATCACGTCGGCGAAGACGCGTGGATCGTGCTCGCTGTCGCGGCGGATCACGCCTGCGGCGTTCACCAGCACGTCGAGGCGATCGAGCCCCGCCAGGAGCGCTTCCACCGCGTCGGGATCGCGAACATCGCAGGCCTGGAAACGAAGCCCGGCGTTCTCCCCCGAGGCGCGCTCGCACTCGTCGCGCGTCGCGCCCGCGGCGACGACGCTCGCACCGAGCGCGTGGAACAGAAGCCCACAGGCAAGCCCGATCCCGCTCGTCCCGCCGGTCACGAGAACCGATCGCCCGACGAAGAGGTTTGGCGCGAAGGTGGCGGCGATCGTGCTCATCGGTGAGCACCCGGAAGAGCCGCGGGGCGCTCCAGCCCGTCGATGAAGTCGTTCGTGAGCGCGAGGAGCCGCTCCATGGCGGCGCGCGCGGCCTTCGCGTCGCGTCGCTCGATCGCCTCCAGCACGGCTTCGTGGTTCGGCAGGTTCGGCCCTAGACCCGCGATGGCGACCGCGAACACCGATTCGAGGATCGCTTCGAGCCCGCCGCGAAAGCTGCTGAGGACCGGGTTGTGCGTCGCGTCGAGGATCGCGATGTGGAACGCCTTGTCGGCCTGTGTCGCAGCAACCGGGTCGGCCTGGGTGGCCAGCATCGCGGCGTAGGCGTTGCGGATGCGCTCGCGCTCGTCCGGCGTCGCCCGCTCGGCCGCGAGCGCCGCCGCCGCGGGTTCGATGACCCACCGCATCTCCTCGAGCGAGCGCAGGAGGTCGGGTGCGAGCGGCCCTGCGCCGACCCAGGCCAGAACGTCAGCGTCGAGGAAGTTCCAGTCGCGACGGGAGCGGACCCGCGTGCCATACCGCGGGCCGACACTCACGAGTCCCTTGGCCGCGAGGATCTTGACGGCTTCGCGGACGACGCCGCGGCCGGCGTCCAGGCGCGTCTCAAGCTCCTGCTCGGACGGGAGAGCGGCACCTTCGCCGAACTCGCCCCGCGCGATGCCTCCACCGAGCGCGCCGACGACGCGATCGATCTTCCCCGGCTTGGAGCTTCCGAGACCAGCGCGTCTCGCGTCGTCGCGGACCCGCTTGGGTCCGCGTGCTTCGGCAAGGGCGATCTGGCTCGAACTCATTCTTCGAGACGCCGATCCTGAAGACAGGGGCGTTCACGATGCCACTGCCTTTCTGGGGACGCAAGAACATCGGATGTTAAACATCAGACGAATCAAGACAGCATTCCGGCTCGCCGCCGCAGCCCTGGTTCGGCGCCCCCGTGAGGCATGGCGGGCCACTACTGCGGCCGGTGACCGTGTTGATGCCGGCGGAGAATGAAGAATGGGCGCGAACGGCCGAACGCCGAGAGGCGTCCTAAGCCAGGGCCGAGCGCAACGCGCCGAGGAGCGTTTCGAAGGGCACGGGCTTCACGAGCCAGGGTACGCCCGCGAACGCGGCAGGAGCGTCGCCTCTGTGGTCATGTCCGCTGTAGACGACGAAGGGGATGCCGCGCGCGCGCAGGTCGCCGGCCAGCGTCTCGCACGGGCCGTCCTTGAGCGCGTTGTCGAGGATGGCCCCGGCGGGCTCCTGATGCTGCAGCCAAGCCTCGGCGGCCGTGCAGGTCGTGAACGGACCGGCCACCGCGAAGCCTTCCCGCTCCAAGCTGTCGGCGAGTTCGAGCGCGATGATCGCCTCATCTTCGGCCAGGAGGATCAGCGGACGAGGTTGAGCGCAGTCGTTCATCGCGGTCCTGCGCCGCCTCCGCAGCAAGAGTGTCCGTCACAAGGATGTGGGGGCGAAGGCAGCACGGCTCAGGCCGACGCTGCTCCAACATAGGTACCGCGACGGGCGTGAATGTTGTCTGAACTACAGTCGAGCTAGTAAGTGGGAACGAGCCGTGCCTCGACCAGGGGTGCGGTGACGCAGAAGCGCAGCCCGTCCGGCGTGTACGCGACCTCGACCTGAGCACCGCATTGCAGCTCGAGCATGCGCTGCATCCTCGGACCAACGCCGTCCTGGATCGGGGCCCGATGCTCGGGCCCTCCGTGCTCCTGCCACACGAGCGAGAGGATACGCTGGCCGCCTTCGACGCGGCTCTCCCACCTCACGTCGATCCAGCCGTGCGTGACGGACAAGGCTCCCTGTTGAGCCGCGCTGGCTGCCATCTCATGCAGGGCCATGCTCAAGGGCACCGCAAGGTCGGCTACGAGATGAAGGTCAGGACCGTTCAGATGGAACTGACCGCTCTCCTCTTCGGCATGGGGCGCGAGGTTGCTCAGGATGAGGGCTCGCAAGGGTGCGGTCTGCCAGTAGTCCTCGGTCAAGAGCGCCTGGGTTCTCGCCATCGAGGCGATGCGGCCCGAGAACGCCGTGTAGAACGCGTCGATGCTGCGGCTCGCGCGAGCGGTCGCCCCGAGCAGGGATTGAAGAACGGCGAGTTGATTGCGCGTGCGATGGTGAAGCTCGCGCACGAGCAGTCCCTGCCGCGCCTCGGCTCGTTGGCTCGCCGCAAGCGCCTCGTCGCGGGAGGTCAGGGCTTGACGCAGTTCGAGCTGCGCGACGACTTGCCGGGCCAGGGCCGAGAGCCCAGCCCTCTGCTCGGGCGAGAGATCGCGGGGCACATAGTCGAGAACGCACAACGTTCCGAGCGGCAGGCCGTTGGGCGTGTCGAGGCGTGCGCCCGCGTAGAAGCGCAGGTGCGGCTGCTCGGAAACGAGCGGGTTTCCGGCAAAGCGCGGGTCAGCGCTGGCATCAGGGATGACGGTCAGGCCGGGCCGCAGAGCCGCCTTGGCGCAGAACGACACTTCGATGGGGGTCTCGCGAAGGCCGAGCCCTACCTCGGCCTTGAACCACTGACGCCGGTCCTCGACGAGGCTGATCGCGGCGACCGGCGTGCCGCATATGTGCGCCGCAAGCTGCGCGATGTCGTCGAAGTCGGGCTCGGGCGGGGTGTCGAGGATGGCGTAGGACCGCAGAGTGGCCAGCCGTTGCTCCTCGTCCCACCCGTTACTCTGATCAACCGTCACGCGGCACGCCCATTAACCTACAGCAATGGGAGGGCAACGGACGAAACTTGATCGGGGTTCAACCTAAGCGGCTCGGCGCGGAGCTGGCAGCCTTGAGACAAATGACCGGGTTTGTTGGTGTTCCCGGATGCTCGAGCCCTGGCGCGCGTCGACCTCAGCTCCCGGCGGGGGCGGACGAGGCCGTTCCCTTACGGGCGAGATCACCGCGTCATGAAGAAACGCTCGACTTGCCTCGCGTGCAGCGGAAAGGCGATCTCGCTGCCGGGTGGAGGCGCGTAGACCACCAGCACCTCGGACACTTCGGCGTCGTGCACGAAGGGACCGGCACGCTCGACCGGCAGGGTTTGGCAAAAGAGCAGGTTCTGCCGCCGGTCGGGCGTGGTCTCGACGGCGATGACCCGCAGGGAGGCAGGCTCGACCACGACGCCCGTCTCCTCCAGCACCTCGCGCGCACCTGCCTCCTGCCACGTCTGCCCGAGCATCTGGTAGCCGCCGGGCAGCGCCAGCTTGCCTTCACCCTCGCCCGGCAAGGCGCGCCGGATCATCAGAAGACCTCGCTCCAACGGCACGAGCACGACCACGACGGTGGGGGTGTTCTGGTACGTGGTCGGCATGATCGCGCCTCAGTGCAGCGGTCCCTTGCTCTCGACCGCCTCGACGAAGGGGAACTCCAGCACGATCTCGCCCGCCTCGTCCTGGACCTCGAAGCGGCACGTGAGCCAGTTCACGGGCCGCTCCACGGGGGTGTCCATCAAGGTGACGGCGGTGCGCCGCGCCGCCTCCCAGGCCGCATCGGGATCGGGCAGCTCCTGGCCGTCCGGGTCGGGGACACGCTCACCTTCAAGGACAACGTGGAAGAAATAGCGTGGCATCGAGGGCTCCGGCTTAAGGATCGTCAGGCGTCGCTCGCACTCCGCGGGGCCGCTCGGTGGGGCGACATCGGGCGCGCGGTCATCACGAGGGCCGCGATGAGGAGGTCGCGATCAGGAGCGCTCGATCCTGATCCGCCTCGATCGCGATGCAAGCGGCTTCCGTGATCGCGGACCATGTCTCGGCCGCCGCCAGCACCACCGGGCACGCCCGCCCGTAAAGCTCGGCCGCCACCATCGCGCCCACCGTGACGATCGCGTCGCGGGTGAGGAGCACGATCCCGATCGGGCCGGTGCCCGCCCGCAGGGCTTCGGCGAGGACCGACGATCCTGAGCTTGAGCCCCGCCCCGCGCTCATCACGAGCACGCGACCCGAGACGACCTCGCCCCGTTGCGGGTGCCAGCGGTCGATGATCTCCCCCGTCGTCGCGTCGAGGCCACCCCAGAAGCTCAAGGGCTCGCGCAGGACGAAGGCCGGCCCCTTGGCTCGGCCGGGGACCAGGGTGATGCCCTGGATCGTCGTTCCCGCCGCGATCACGACCGCACCACGCGTCCCGCGCGCGCGGAAGCCACGCAGTCCGCGAGCGAGCCGAAAGCGACCTCCACCCCGAGATTGCCCGGCGCATAGTAGGCCCACTTGCCCGAATTCGTCATCACCGCGCCGGTGAGATCGCGCATGACCGCCGTCACGTAGGTGCACGTGTCGATGACAAGGGTGACGCCTGCGGCCTCCAGCCCTTCCGTCCAGCCGCGCCGCCTCAACTCCTGGAACACGTCCCGGCTCGTGTTGACGTACAGGTCCACGCGGGCGGGTTCGCCCTCGCGCAGCAGCGGCATCAGGCGGGCGAACTCAGCGATCGAGAAGTGCGGCGTCCCAAGGCTCACGGCGGTGAGCGGCGTGCCGTCCGGCACGGTCGAGAGGTGGCGCACGGTGGTGCGCAACTCGTCTGCCGTGAGGCGCATCACCTCGTCGCGGGCCCGCCCTTGAAAGGCGTCCTCGACTGTTCGCGCCTCGGGCGTGATCCCGACCGCGTGGAACATCGCGACCGCGCCCGCGGACGCCGCCACGGCCCCGAGCGCTTTCAGGTCGTCCTCGCTCGTATGGGCGGGCAGGCCGGTGATCGCCGGAACGCGATCGCCGCACCGCTTGCCGATCACGTGCCCCACCGCGACGCAGGCGGGACCAGCGTCCTCCCATTCGGGGGGCAGGCCCGTCACCTCGACCAGCACGCGGGCGCGGCGGCTTTCCGTTAGGTGCAGGCCGTAGGCCGGCACGCGGCCCGTAAGCGCGCAGCACAGGTCGATGAAGTCGCCGTAGCGGTTGGTGCGGGCGCCCAGAATCGAGTTGGCGAAGACGATGGCGTTCGACTCCGCCCAGGCGATCTGGGCGCCGAAGGTGGGTCGGAACAGAGTCTGGTACGGCGCGCAGGTGTAGGTCGGCACGCAGCCGAGCTCCTCATGCGCCTGCATCAGCCGCGCGCCGGCGCGTCCGATCGCGGGATCGCCCCGGAAGAGGTTGGGGTGGATGAGATCGACGGAACCCACGTTCAGGGTCGTGGGCACGCGCACGCGACCATCAAGGGCGACGAGGTGCTCGACGAAGTCGAGGCTGACCTGTCCGTGGTAGAGGCAGCCGTCGATGTGGGCGGCCGAGGCATCGAGGAAATTGTCGGCCCCGACCGCCTCGGCGAAGCGGACGAGGAGGCGCATGGCGAAGCGGGCCGCCTCGCCCTGCGCGCCGTCGAGGAAGTCGCGATCGAGGGGTGAAAGGGCCAGCGGCATCGCGCCCTGGTGTCGCCCGCGCCGGTTGCGAGGTCAACGCGCGTCGTCCGACCCTGTGCCGAAGTCGCGGCGTACATCTCCGAGCGGGTTCCGACTGCCCATTAGCATTTGGCGGCGCTCTCGCTTTGGGCCAAGGCAGTTCGACCCAGCCCGAGGCGCCGTCGAGGCCATCAGCTCGACCGGCAGCAGCGTCACGATGCCTGAACGGGCCGTTTTACGGCTTGGCCGGGATCGTGAGTCCGCGCTGCACCGCGGGCCGCGCGAGGGCCCGGTCGAGCCAAGCAGGCACGTTTATCAGCTCGCCGTAACCGACGAGATGGCCCGCTTCGTAGAACTGCACGAGGCCGCGCACCCAGCCGACGAGGGCGATGTCGGCGATGGTGTAGTCGTCCATGATCCAGTCGCGGCCGGAGAGCCGCGTCTCGAGGACGCCGAGCAGGCGCTGCGTCTCGGCGCGGTAGCGCTCGAAGGGACGCTTGTCCTCGATCTCGCGGCCCGCGAATTTATGGAAAAAGCCGAGCTGGCCGAACATCGGCCCGACGGCGGCCATCTGGAAGAACACCCACTGGATCGTCTCGTAGCGCAGTGCCGGGTCGGTCGGCAGGAGCTGGCCCGTCTTCTCGGCGAGGTAGAGCAGGATCGCGCCCGACTCGAAGAGCGCGAGCGGCCGCCCATTCGGGCCGTTCGGGTCGATGATGGCGGGGATCTTGCCGTTCGGGTTGAGGCTGAGGAATTCCGGTGTCCAGGTTTCGTTCTGGCCGATGTTCACGACGTGCGCCTCGTAGGGCAGGCCGATCTCCTCCAGAATGATCGAGGCTTTCACGCCATTGGGCGTCGGCCAGGAATAGAGCTGGAGCCGGTCGGGGTGCTTCGGCGCGAATCGGGTCGTGATCGGAAAACTGGAGAGATCGGCCATCGCGGGCTCCTGGTTGTCGCTGCCGCAAGCTGGGGCGTTGTCAGGGCTGAAGGAAGGGGCAGGTTCGCAAAGTCGGTCCTGCGCCGGCGCCCATCTCGACGCGAAGAATGGCCTCGACCGCTGCTTTGCCCCAGAGCGGCCCAGGTTCGACCGCAGGCTTCCCCAGCGTCAAGGAAGGGAGGCCGACATGAACCTGAGTGTCTGGCTGACGATCGCGAGCGCCGTTCTCGCCACCGCGGGCTTTGCCCTCGCGGCCCTGGCGCCGCCGTCCTGAGCGAAGACGCTCCCCGTCATTCCGGGGCGCCGCAGGCGAACCCGGAACCCATGACTGAGCCGAATGCTGATCGCGGCCGCTCAGCCGGTCGTGGGTTCCGGGCTCCCGCCTGTGGCGAGCCCCGGAATGACAGCGGAATGGCTCCCGGCGCACTCCCAGCCTCCCTCCCTTGGCGGAGGGAGTAGAGCGAACTCAGCTCGTTCCCGAGTCGCCGGCCTTCAAGGTGGCGAGGACGCGGGCGCATTCCTCAAGGTCGGCCAGGGCCGCTTCGAGGCGGGCGACGGCAGCGGCTGGCAGGCCGGGTGCGGGAACCTCGTCGGCCAGGAAGGACGGCGCTGGCGGTTGGTCGGCCCAGCGCGGTTCATCTTCCTCGCGCTCGTCTTCGCGCCGTGGCGCGGGCAAACTCGTGGCCTCGCCGCGGCCGACGCCCTGGACGACGCGGATGCCGTCCTCCTTGAGGATGCGCTGCACCCCCTTGATCGTGTAGCCCTCGCCGTAGAGCAAGTGGCGGATGCCGCGCAAAAGGTCGACATCATCCGGCCGATAGTAGCGCCGGCCGCCGCCACGCTTGAGCGGCTTGATCTGGCCGAACCGGGTCTCCCAGAAGCGCAGGACGTGCTGGGGCAAGTCGAGGTCGTCCGCGACCTCGCTGATGGTGCGAAACGCGTCGGGCGCCTTGTCCACCATCGCTCCTCTCACGGGCGGGCTCCGCTTTTCTCCGTTCGTCAATCGGACTCGCCGGCGCCGTCGAGCCCGTTGATGCGAGCTTTCAGGACGTTCGACGGCTTGAAGACCATCACGCGGCGCGGCTCGATCGGCACCTCGATCCCGGTCTTCGGGTTGCGGCCGACGCGTTGGCCCTTGTCGCGCACGACGAAGGACCCGAACGAGGAAAGCTTCACGGTCTCGCCGCGGGCGAGGCAGCCGCAAATCTCGGACAGGACCGATTCGACGAGGGCCGCCGATTCGGTGCGGGACAAGCCGACCTTCTGGTAGACGACCTCGCTCAAATCCGCGCGCGTCACCGTGCGTCCCGCCATCATTGCCCCCCGCATCGTGATTCAGGAAAACGGTCTATCTGATTGCGATTGAACGCTATTCGGTCGAGGCCGGATGGTCAACCGCGGAATCTCGGGCGCTCACCACCGGATCAAGGCGCTGCCCCAGGTGAAGCCGCCGCCGATCGCCTCGATCATCACGAGGTCGCCCTGCTTCACGCGCCCGTCCTTGACGGCGGCGTCGAGGGCCAGGGGGATGGAAGCGGCCGAGGTGTTGCCGTGCCGGTCGACAGTGATCACCACCTTCTCCCGCGCGATGCCGAGCTTGTCGGCTGAGGCCTCGATGATGCGCCGGTTGGCTTGGTGGGGCACGAACCAGTCGAGTTCGTCGGCTGTCGTGCCCGTTGCCTTGAAGGCGTCCTGGATCACGTCCGTCACCATGCCGACCGCGAAGCGGAAGACTTCCTTACCCTCCATCTTGAGGACGCCAGTGGTCTTGGTCGAGCCCGGGCCGCCGTCGACGTAGAGCTTGTCCTTGTGGCGGCCGTCCGAGCGCAGATGGGAGGTCAGCACGCCACGGTCGGCGCCCGTCCCCTCCCCGTCCTGCGCTTCCAGCACCATGGCGCCGGCGCCGTCGCCGAACAGAACGCAAGTGGTGCGGTCCGACCAGTCGAGAATGCGCGAGAAGGTTTCCGTGCCCACCACCAGGGCCCGCTTGTGCTGACCGGCCTTGAGGAAATTGTCCGCCGCGGCCACCGCGTAGACGAAGCCGGTGCAGACAGCCTGGATGTCGAAGGCCGCGCCGTGGGCCATGCCCAAACCGTGCTGGATCAGGGTCGCGACGGAGGGGAAGGTGTGGTCCGGGGTCGAGGTGGCGCAGACGATGAGGTCGATGTCCTGCGCCGTCAGGCCGGCATCGGCGAGCGCCGCCTCGCAGGCCTTGAGGCCCAGCACGGAAGTCGTCTCGTCGTCGGCCGCGATGCGCCGCTCGCGGATGCCGGTGCGCTGGACGATCCACTCGTCGGAGGTGTCCACCTGGACGGCGAGTTCCGCGTTGGTGAGGATGCGCGGCGGCAGATAGGAGCCGATGCCGCGGACGACGGAGCGCGTGCGGGACAAAGCCTGGAAAACCTTTCAGGCCGAGGCGAGATCGGGAACCTGCTCCAGCATGTTCCGGATGCTCTGCATCAGCTCGTAATGCGCCATCTCATAGGCGATATCGATGGCGCTGGCGAAGCCAAGGGCGTCGGTGCCCCCGTGGCTCTTGATGACGATGCCCTCAAGCCCGAGGAAGACCCCGCCGTTGACCTTGCGCGGGTCCATCTTGTCGCGCAGTGCGTCGAAGGCCTTTCGGGCCAGGAGATAGCCGAGCTTGGCGGCGAAGGTCCGGCTCATGGCGCTGCGCAGGTATTCGCCGATCTGCTTGGCGGTGCCCTCGGCCGTCTTGAGCGCGATGTTGCCGGTAAAGCCCTCGGTGACGACCACGTCGACCGTGCCCTTGCCGAGGTCGTCGCCTTCGACGAAGCCGCGGTAGTCGAGACCGTCGAGGGGCACCTCGCGCAGGATGCGCCCGGCCTCCTTCACGACCTCGATGCCCTTGATCTCCTCCGTGCCGACGTTGAGGAGGCCCACCGTCGGGCGCTCGACGTCGAAGACGATCTTCGCCATCGCGGCGCCCATGATCGCCATATCGACGAGGTGGGCGGCGTCGGCGCCGATGGTGGCTCCGACATCGAGCACGATGCTCTCGCCTCGGGTCGTCGGCCACATGGCGGCGATGGCCGGGCGCTCGACATGGGCCATGGTCTTCAGGCAGATCTTGGCGGTCGCCATCAAGGCGCCCGTGTTGCCGGCGGAAACGACGGCATCCGCCTCCTCGTCGCGGACCGCCTGAACGGCGCGCCACATGGAGGACTTGCCGCGCCCGGCGCGCACCGCCTGGCTCGGCTTGTCGTCCATGCGGACCACGAAGTCGGTGTGGCGCAGTTCCACCCGGCCCGCGAGCCGGGGCTCGGCCGCCACGAGCGGGGCGACGATCGTCTCGTCGCCGAACATCAGGAAGCGGATCTCGGGATGGCGCTCGGCGGCAAGCGCCGCGCCCGGCACCACGACCTGCGGACCGACGTCGCCGCCCATCGCGTCGAGGGAGATGCGCAGCGGCTTCGACATGAAAGCTTCGGCTCGTCCGAGGGGCGGTCAGGGCGCGCGGAACATAAACGCTGGCGGGTGCGCCGCAACCGCTTTCTCAGGAGCCCTCGCCCTTGAGCTTCGCCAGGGCCGCGAAAGGAGATTCGAGCGCCGGGCCGGCCTCTTGGACGAAGTCGACGCCGGGCTTGCGCGGGTACGGGTCGAGGCCCAGCGCCAGGAACTCGGCGGTGAGCGCCCCAAGATCGATGCGTCCGTCAACGATCTCGTCCGGCGCGTCCTGCTCCTCGTCGTCGGGGGCCGGATCAGGGCGACGTCGCGGGTCGCCCGCCGGGACGAAATCCACGTCGACCTCCTCGTCGAGGGCGCCGTCGAAGGGATCGAGCGTCACGACGCAGATCTGCGTGACCTCGCCGCGCACCCGCCCCGTGACCTTCACGCCTTGTCCACCCGGCAGCGCCTTGACGCGGAAACGCCCGGTCAGGACCTTGATCGCCGGGATCCCGAAATCCTGGGCGAGGGCCGCGCGCTCCGCCTCGCTCGCCTCCACCGTGACCTCGGTGCCGAGGGCCGGGAGGCGGTCGACCGGGACGGGATGCGTCAGGGGGCTTACGGCCTTGGCCGGCATGTCAGGTCACTCCGCGGGCGCCGGGAAGGCGGGACCTTCGCGCAGCAGGGCGTCGAGGTCCTGGGCGGCCAGGCGATCCTCGGCCTGCAGGACGTAAGCGGCGAGGCCCTCGGCTGCAACGCCCTCCGTCATGTTGGCGGACAGCGCCGCGGCGAGCGCGCCCGCGTCCCGCGCCTCCAGCGCCGGATCGTAGGCCTGCACCCGGCCGTAATAGGCCTGGGCGAGCTTCTTCATGCGCTTCGAGATGCCCATATCGCCGACCCCGGTTTCGCGCAGGGCGAGATCGAGCTCTCGGAAGAAGCAGTCGGTGAGATCCTGCGCCAGTTCGTTCGCGGGCGGCGGCAACCGATTGAGGCGGCGCAGGACGAGAAGGACGTGCAGGCACACGCACTCGAAGCGGCCTTCGATCGTGTCGGGCACGCCGAGCGACCTGTAGAGCCCCGGCTGGCGGGACGCATCGGAGATGCGCGCGTAGAAGGCGGCGACGGTGTCGCGCCGCTCGTCACGGCGGAAGAAGCGCAAGATCATGATGGCAACCGGGGGAGCCGCCTTGTCAAAGCAGGGACCCCGGGGTACGCCACGGGCCTAAAGCGGCGCAAGCTCTGCAGCGCCGCACCTCCAGGCCGGACATCACCGTATGACGCGTTCCTCTTCCCGTCTCCTCGCCCGCCTCACTGTGGCTGCCGTGATCGGCGCCGCGGCCGCGGCCTGCACCGGCGGCGAGCAGTTCCAGCGCGGCTACATCATCGACGAGCGGGCCGTCGCACAGGTCAGGCCGGGCATGAGCGCCGACCAGGTGCTCCAGATCCTCGGAACGCCCTCGACCGTGTCCACCGTCGGCAACCAGGATTGGTACTACATCAGCCAGGTCGCCAACCGCCGCTTCCAGTTCACCGGCGAGACGATCTCGGACCAGCGCGTGACGGCGGTCTACTTCAACAAGGGCCTGCGTGTGGAGCGCGTCGCGCTCTACGGCCTGCAGGACGGCCGCGTGTTCGACTTCATCAGCCGCACGACCCAGACCGGCGGTTCGGACTCGAACTTCCTCGGCCAGCTCTTCCGCGGCCTCGGACGCGGAATTCTCTGAGGCTGAACCGGCGCCGATCAGCGCCCTTCGCACCACCGATGTCATGGCCGGGCTTGCCCCGGCCGTCTCGGTTCGGAGGCGGGCGGGGTATCGCGCCGAGGTTCGCGGGTCGAGCCCGCGAACGACATAGGGGTGTGTTGAGGCGTGTGGGCTTATGCCCCGCTTCCCCTCACCCCCGCTCCACTGCGTTCCGCTTGCTTCGCCTGCCGGTGCGCAGGCGAAGCCCTCTCCCCGGTAGGGAGAGGGGTTGGCCGCTCGGGTTGCGGAGCTGTTCTCGCTAGGCTGGCACGGCGGTGCGCGCTCCTCCTCTCCCGGCAGGGGAGAGGGTCGCGTCGGCGGACCGGCCGACGCGACGAGCGCAGCCAGAGGCGAAGCGAGGGTGAGGGGGTGCTCGCCGCAGCCACCCGAGCCTACGCCCAGCACCCCCTCATCCGGCCCGCTGTGCGGGCCACCTTCTCCCACGAGGGCAGAAGGCTGGCACGGCGAAAACCCAAATGCAAAAGGGCCGGCGCGAGCCGGCCCTTTTTCCTAACGCGAGGGACGCGGCCCCGAGGGGCCGCACCACTTGCCCTTAGCCGTGCGCCAGGATGGCGAGCAGGAGGAGGGCGATGATGTTGGTAATCTTGATCGCCGGGTTCACGGCGGGGCCCGCCGTGTCCTTGTAGGGGTCGCCGACGGTATCGCCCGTCACCGAGGCCTTGTGGGCCTCCGAGCCCTTCTGGTGGGTGACGCCGTGCTGGTCGGTGAAGCCGTCCTCGAAGGACTTCTTGGCGTTGTCCCAGGCGCCGCCGCCCGAGGTCATCGAGATCGCGACGAAAAGGCCCGTGACGATGACGCCGAGCAGCATGGCGCCGACCGCCGAGAAGGCCTGGCTCTTGCCCGCGATGGCGTAGATCACGAAGTAGGTCACGATCGGCGCCAGCACCGGCAGGAGCGACGGCACGATCATCTCCTTGATCGCGGCGCGGGTGAGCATGTCGACCGCGCGGCCGTAATCGGGCCGGTCCGTCCCCTGCATGATGCCGGGCTTCTCGCGGAACTGGCGCCGCACCTCCTCCACGACCGCGCCCGCCGCGCGTCCGACCGCCGTCATGCCCATGCCGCCGAAGAGGTAGGGAATGAGGCCGCCGAAGAGCAGGCCGACCACGACGTAGGGGTTGGCGAGGGAGAAGTCCGGGACCACGCCCTTGAAGTACTGGTAGGTGGTGGAGCCCGAGCGGTTCGCCTCGGCGATGAAGTAGTTCAGGTCCGAGGTGTAGGCGGCGAACAGCACCAGGGCGCCGAGGCCGGCCGAGCCGATGGCGTAGCCCTTCGTCACCGCCTTGGTGGTGTTGCCCACGGCGTCGAGAGCGTCCGTCGAGCGGCGCACCTCCTTGGGCAGGCCCGCCATCTCGGCGATGCCGCCCGCGTTGTCGGTGACCGGGCCGAAAGCGTCGAGCGCCACGATCATGCCGGCGAGCGCCAGCATGGCGGTGACCGCTATCGCGATGCCGAACAGGCCCGCGAGCCCGTAGGCCGCGATGATGCCGGCCACGATGACGAGGGTCGGGAGCGCCGTCGACTCCAGCGACACCGCGAGGCCCTGGATGACGTTGGTGCCGTGGCCCGTGACGGAAGCCTGAGCAATGGAGCGCACCGGCCGGTAGCCGACGCCCGTGTAGTACTCCGTGATCACGACGATGAGCGCCGTGACGGTGAGGCCCACGAGGGCGCACCAGAACAATGCCATCGAGGTGAAGGTGAAGGGCCGCGCCACGCCGGTGAGCACCGGTACGGATCCCTCGAAGGTGGTCGAGAAGCCGCCGAGCAGCACGAGGTTGACCAGAGCGATCGCAATCGCCGAGAGCACGCCCGTGGCGATGAGGCCCTTGTAGAGGGCGCCCATGATCGACTGGTTCTGGCCGAGCTTCACGAAGAACGTGCCGGCGATCGAGGTGAGGATGCAGACGCCGCCGATGGCAAGCGGGTAGAGCAGCATCGTCTCGAGGTGGTCACGGCCGGCGAAGAAGATGGCGGCCAGCACCATGGTGGCGACCACCGTCACGGCGTAGGTCTCGAAAAGGTCGGCCGCCATGCCGGCGCAGTCGCCGACGTTGTCGCCCACGTTGTCGGCGATGGTCGCCGGGTTGCGCGGATCGTCCTCGGGGATGCCGGCCTCGACCTTGCCGACGAGGTCGCCGCCGACATCTGCGCCCTTGGTGAAGATGCCGCCGCCGAGACGGGCGAAGATCGAGATCAGGGAGGCGCCAAAGCCCAAGGCCACGAGGGCGTCGATGACGCCGCGGCTCGAGGGTGCGAGGCCCGCCATGCGGGTCAGGTAGGCGTAGTAGAGAACAACGCCCAGAAGCGCGAGGCCGGCGACGAGCATGCCCGTCACTGCGCCCGACTTGAACGCCACATCGAGGCCGCCGCCGAGCGACTGCGTCGCGGCCTGGGCGGTACGGACGTTGGCGCGCACCGACACGTTCATGCCGATGAAGCCCGCGACGCCCGACAGGATCGCGCCGATGGCGAAGCCGAAGGCGACGCGCAGGCCCAGGAAGTAGGCGAGCAGAACGAAGAGAACGATTCCGACGATGCCGATCGTGATGTACTGGCGGCGAAGATACGCCTGAGCGCCCTCGGCGATCGCACCGGCGATCTCCTGCATGCGCTGGGTGCCCGCATCCCGCTTCATCACATCGCTGATGGCCCAGAAGCCATAAGCGAGGGCCGCGAGGCCGCAGACGATAATGAACAAAAGCGTCATCGTGCCGTCCTTGTTGTCGTTGCTGAACCCGAGTCCGCCGCGGCGCCAAGCGCCCCTTGCAGCGGCTCCTCCCTGGAACCGACGCCCTCACTGCCAAAGTTTCGACAGAATCGCAAACGGGACGAAGGTTGCAGCGGGGCCGGCGAATGGACGACCTGCGCGTCGGTCCATTATCGCTCGTCATTCCGGGGCGCGCGAAGCGCGAGCCCGGAATCCATGACCGGGTGAGTGGCCGCGGGATACGCGCGAGAGACGTTTCGCGCCGTCGTGGATTCCGGGTTCTCGGCTCCGCCGAGCCCCGGAATGACAGCGAGGGGGTGTCAGGCGACCCGCACTCCCTCGCCCCGCCAGACCTGCCAGGCCAACAGCGCGAGCGCCGTCGCGACGAGGGGAAAAACGGTCCAGTTCACGCCGGTCCAACCGCCTGCGCTGAGGAGGCGGCCGGACGAAAAGGAGGCGATCGCCACGGAGCCGAAAACGAGGAAGTCGTTCGCGGCTTGGACGCGGGTGCGTTCCTCCGGCGCGTAGCAATCGGTGACCAGTGCGGTCGCGCCGATATAGCCGAAGTTCCAGCCGATCCCGAGCAGCACCAACGCCGTCCAGAAATGCGCGACCGTGAGCCCTGCCAGGCCGACCACCGCCGCCGCGGCGATGAGCACGAGTCCGAGGGCCGTGATCCGCTCCTTGCCGAAGCGGGCGATGAGCCCGCCGGTGAAGAAGCTCGGGCCGTACATGGCGACGATATGGGCCGAGATGCCGAGCGTCGCCGTCCCGACCGGGTGGCCGCAGCCCACCATGGCGACGGGCGCCGCCGTCATCACGAAGCTCATCAGGCCGTAGGAGGTGAGTCCGGCCGCAACGGCGACGATGAAGCGGGGCTGGCTCAGGATGACGCCGAGCGGGCGCCCGCCGGACGACGCCGTCGGAGGCGGAGGCGGCGCGCGCAAGTTCATGAGGACGAGCACGGAGACGAGCGCGAGGGCGCCCTGCGTGATGAAGCTGCCCGCGAACTGCGCCCCGGGCACCAGGTCGCGGGCGAGATTCGCGGCCGTCGGCCCGATGAGTGCGGCGGCGAGCCCGCCCGTCATTACCCAGGAGATCGCCCGCGGCCGGAAGGCCGGCGAGGCTGAGTCGGCGGCGGCGAAACGGTAGCTCTGGACGTGGGACGCGTAGAAGCCCGCGACGAAGGTTCCGAGGCAGAACAGCACGAAGGCGCCGAGCGTGATCGCAACCGCCGCGATGCTCGACCCGACCGCACCGATTGCCGCGCCGACGAGATAGCCGTTGCGACGTCCGAACCGGCGCATGAGCGCGGCAGCCGGCAGGGTGCCGATCGCGAGACCCAGATTGAAGACGCTCACCGGCAGCGTCGCGTAGGCGTCGTTCTCGGCAAGCGCTTGGCCGACGAGGCCGCCCAGGGACACCACGATGGCAGGGTTGGCGCCGCCGAGCGCCTGGGCGCCCGCGAGGACAAGGGCGTTGCGACGTGCGAGGGTATCGTCGGAGGCGATCGGCTGCATCATCCGCGCTGCCTAGCCGGAGGGGCGAAAGCTCGCCAGAGCGTCCCGCGCAAGGCTCTCACGCCTCGTCGCCGAAGTGGCCGTAGGAGCCCTGGGCGAACCGGACGGGAGCGCCGCCGCGGGTGAACAGCGGCTCCTCCGTTCCGGACGTGACGGTGCCGATGACCGTGACGGGCACGCCAGCCGCCGCGCACTCGGCCCGGAACGTGTCGAGCGCTCCTTCCGGCACGGCGCAGAGCAGCTCGTAATCGTCGCCTCCCGTGACCGCGCGCTCGAACAGGGCCGGGTCGACGACGATCGCGGCCGCGGCTTGGGAGAACGGCATGGCGTCGAGGTCGACCGTGGCGCTCGTCCGGCCCGCGCGCATCATCTTGGCGAGGTCGCCGACGAGGCCGTCCGAGACGTCCATGGCGGCCCTGGCGTGCCGGCGCAGTGCCACCGCCACGCAGAGCCGCGGTCGGGGGTGAAGGTAGCGGTCGAGAAGATGCTCACGCTGCTCCGAGGCGAGCGACGCGGCCCAGGGAGCATCGGGCGTGAGACGCATCGCCAGCCCTAAGGCGGCATCGCCGATCGTCCCCGTGACGCACAGGCGATCCCCGGGCCGTGCGGCGGCGCGGCGGACCATGCCGCCGGCCGGCACCTGCCCGAAGGCGGTAATCGAGAGGGTCAGGGCACCAGCAGCCCGCACCGTATCGCCCCCGAGAAGTGGGCAGCCGTGCCGCTGCGCCGCCTCGCCGAGGCCGCCCGCGAAGCTCGCGAGCCAAGGCTCCGTCCAGTCCTTCGGCAAGGCGAGAGCGAGAAGGAAGCCGACGGGCTCAGCGCCCTTCGCCGCGAGATCGGATAGATTCACGCCGAGCGCCTTCGCAGCGATCGAGGCGGGCGGATCGTCGGGGAAGAAGTGGATGCCCGCCACCAAGGCGTCGACGGTGAGGACGAGGTCGTGGCCGGGCGCCGGCGTCAGCAGAGCCGCGTCGTCGGCGAGGTTCAGCCCGCCCTCGCCGGCGAGCGGGGCGAAGTAGCGCGCGATGAGCGCATCCTCGCCGGACCGCTCCGCCACCAGCGCTCAGCCTTTGCGCGGTGCAGGGCGGCGCTTGGCATTCGACGCGCCGGCCTTGTCCAACTCGCTGCCGCGCACCTCGCGGGCCAGGGTGTCGAGCACCGCGTTGACGAGGCCCGGCTCGTCGCCGTCGTAGAAGGAATGAGCGACGTCGACGTATTCGGAGATCACCACCTTGGCCGGCACGTCCTTGCGGCGCATCAGCTCGTAGGCGCCGGCGCGCAGGATCGCCCGCAGCACCGCCTCGACGCGCGTCAGCGGCCAGTCCTGCGACAGCGAGGCGTCGACACGGGCGTCGATGGCGCGCTGATCGCGCACGACGCCGGCCAGCACGTCGCGGAAGAAGTCGGTCTCGGCCGGCGGATAGGTGACGCCCTCCACCTCCTGGCCGATCCAGAAGGCCTCAAACTCGGCGAGCGCGTCGATCACGCCTTTGCCGGCCACGTCCATCTGGTAGAGCGCCTGGACGGCGGCGAGGCGCGCCGCGCCGCGCTCGGCGGGTTTCAACATGGTGATCTTAAGCCTCCTCGGTCAGGCGTCGCTTGATGCGCAGCACCGCGAGCGCCGCCTCGACCGCGCCGCCGCCCTTGTTCAATTCGCTCACCCGCGCCCGGGTCCAGGCCTGCTCCTCCGTGTTGACGGTCACGATCGCGTTGCCGAGCGGCAGGCGCCGCGCGACGGAGAGGTCCATCAACGCGCGGGCGCTGTTCTCGGTGACGAGCTCGTAATGGCTCGTGTCGCCGCGGATGACGCAGCCCAGCGCCACCGCCGCCTGGAAAGGCCGGCCGGCGGCCTCGGCCGCGTCGAGGGCGATGGCGATGGCCGCCGGGATCTCAAGGGCGCCGACGACGGTGAGCACGGTCGCCGAGGCTTCCGCCGTCGCGATCGCTTCGAGCGTGCCGCGCAGCAGCTCGTCGGCGATGCCCTCGTAGTAGCGCGCCTCGACGACGAGGACGCGGGCCCCCGGCACGGGCGAAGCGTCGCGGGGAGCGGGCGGCGTGTGATGCATCGGGGCTCAGCGCAGGGGAACATCAGCGGGGCGGGCTTCCTACGCTCGTGGGGAGGCCTCGGCAAGGCGCGCCGCGTAGCGGGCCATCAGGTCGACCTCGAGGTTGAGGCGGTCGCCGACCTTGCGCTCCCCCCAGGTGGTCACAGCCAGCGTATGGGGGATGAGCAGCACGGAGAAACAGTCATCCTCGACCGTGTTCACCGTGAGCGAGGTGCCGTCGAGGCAGACCGACCCCTTCGGGGCGATGAACCGGGCGAGCGGGCGCGGCGCGCGCAAGGTGAAGCGGGCGGTCGGTCCCCAGGGGCCGTCGCCAGCCGTCACCTCTTCGCGGGCGACGAGTTCGGCCTGTCCGTCGACGTGACCCGTGACGAGATGGCCGCCGAGCTCGTCACCGATCTTCAGCGAACGTTCGAGGTTGACCCGGCTGCCCTCGCGCCACGCGGCCACCGTGGTGAGATCGAGGGTCTCGGCAGCGGCCTCGACCTCGAACCAGCAGCCCCCGTCCAGCGGTCCGAGGGCGACGACGGTCAGGCACGGCCCGCCGCAGGCGATGGAAGCGCCGAGCGCGATGGTGGCCGGATCGTAGGCCGACTCGATGCGGATGCGGCGCAGCTTCGCTCCGCCGCCCGGAGCGGAGATTGCGGCGACGCGGCCGACGTCGGTGACGAGACCTGTGAACATCAGACGACTTTCTCGAAACGCTCGAGGCGGTCCTGACCGAGGAGATCGGTTTCGGCAAGGCGAAAGGCGGTCGCGAGTGCCTTACCGAGCCGCGGCCCGATCGCGGGGAGACCGGGTTCGTTCAGGGGCGCCGGTCCGGTCAGGAGCATGACTTCGTCGATGAGATCGGCGGCCGCCAGCGCATCGGCAAGCGTCGGGCCGCCCTCCACGAAGAGGCGGGTGAGGCCGCGTTCCGCGAGCGCCCCAAGCACCGCGGCGAGGTCGAGACCCGCGGACGAGGCACCAGCTTCCATGATCTCGATGCCCCGCTCTCGGAAAGGCCCGCGAAGGGCCTCAGGAGCGTCAGGGGCGGCGACGAGCCATGTCTGGGCATCGTCCTGGCCCGTCGCGACCCTCGCCGTCAGCGACGTCCTGAGACGAGAATCGAGCACGATCCGCACGGGCGACCGGCGCTCCAGGCCTGGCAGGCGCACGGTCAGCAGCGGGTCGTCGGCGAGCACCGTGCCGACGCCCACGAGGATCGCATCGGCATGGGCCCGGAGGAGATGGACGCGCGCGTTCGCCGCCTCGCCCGTGATCCGAAGCCGCGCTCCGTCCCGGCGCCCGGCGAAGCCGTCGCGGGTTCGGGCGAGCTTGAGGGTGACGAAAGGCCGCCCCTGCGTCACGCGCAGGACGTGGCCGCGGTGAGCCAAGGCCGCGCGCTCCTGCCCGACGCCCTCGGTGACCGCGATCCCCGCCTGCCGCAGGCGGGCGAGACCGCGCCCGGCGACGCGGGGGTCCGGGTCGCCCAGCGCCGCGACGACCCGGGCGACGCCGCTCTCGATCACCGCGTCGACGCAAGGGGGCGTGCGGCCGTGATGCGAGCAGGGTTCGAGGGTGACGTAGAGCGTGGCGCCCCGGGCCGCCTCGCCCGCGAGGCCGAGCGCCACGCGCTCGGCGTGGGGGCGGCCTCCCGCTTGCGTGATCCCCTGCCCCACGATCACGGGCTCGGAACCGGGCCGCACCAGGACGGCTCCGACGGAGGGGTTCGGCCAGGTCAGCCCGAGATGCCGCTCGCCCAGGGCCAGGGCCAGGGCCATGAAGCGCTCGTCCTCAGACCGGCTCATGGGCCCGACCGGACGCCCTTTCCCGTCCGCCCCCCGGCGGGAGGCGCAGCGGCCTCGGCCGCGGTCTCGGAGTTGGCATCAGGGCTCGGATCGGCGCCCGACAGGTCGCCCAGAAGCTCCTTGAAGTCGCGCGCTTCGCGGAAGTTCTTGTAGACCGACGCGAAGCGGACATAGGCCACGTCGTCGAGGCTCTTGAGCCCCGTCATGATGAGCTCGCCCACCTCCTCGCTCGACACCTCCGGTTCACCGGAACTTTCGAGCTGGCGGACGATGCCGTTGATCATGCGCTCGACCCGCTCGGGGTCCACGGGCCGCTTGCGCAGGGCGACATCGACCGAGCGCTGGAGCTTGTCGCGGTCGAAGGGCACACGGCGGCCCGAGCGCTTTACGACGGTGAGCTCGCGCAGCTGCACGCGCTCGAAGGTGGTGAAACGCCCGCCGCAATCCGGGCAGATGCGCCGACGGCGGATCGCCGAGGAATCGTCGGTCGGGCGAGAATCCTTGACCTGGGTATCGAGGCTTCCGCAGTAAGGGCAGCGCATAGACGGCCCTATTCTAATGCTGAATGCGTCACGCGAGACGACACCAATGCCGATGGATGTGATGCCATCCTAGCGTACAGCCCTATTAGGATTATAACTCCGCACATTTACCTTATCTTATCTCCTCATCTGAGGGATTCAGGCATACGGATCGATACATTTAACTTAGCGGACTTTGTGTTTTGATCGATGTAAATTCTGGTCGCGCCAAATCACAATAAGCCAAAATATGAGCCCTGCAGCTGAACCATAAGAAAAAACTCCGGATAATGTCTTGATGTCCATGATCCATCCGCATCGCGTTCGGACATGATCAACTGTAGCAATACAATCACCAACACGAGAGTATCTCGGCCGCCCAGCGGCGATAGTGATCATCCAAGGAACAATAGCAACAACTCCGCCAAATACCGCCAACCTCAATGGAGTTGGCCAGATACGACGCCTCAAAAATAAATATAGAGGTATGCCTACGAACAGGAGCGCTGGAAGAACGCCAAATAGATATACTATCGGTAGAAGCTTGATACTGCCACCAGCATACGCCACGGCTGCGATAGCTGGCGCTATGATAAAACCAAATACCAGGCGCCACAAATTAGGCGCCGGCACCGGTCCAACATGCCCCAACTTGGGTGCAAACATCGTTAGCTTTACTGATAGATCGGGAAGCGCCGCGTCAGCTCGTGGGCGCGGGCCTTCACGCTCTCCTCGACCCCGGCATTCTCGGGCTCGCCGTTCTTGGCCAAGCCGTCGAGCGTCTCCACGATGAGCTCGCCGACGCGGCGGAACTCGGCGACGCCGAAGCCGCGGGTGGTGCCGGCGGGCGTGCCCAGCCGAATGCCCGACGTCACCATCGGCTTCTCCGGGTCGAAGGGCACGCCGTTCTTGTTGCAGGTGATGTGCGCGCGGCCGAGCGATGCTTCCGCCGCCTTGCCGGTGAGGCCCTTCGGGCGCAGATCGACCAGCATGAGGTGGTTGTCGGTGCCGCCGGCCACGATGGCGTAGCCGCCTGACAACATCGTGTCGGCGAGCGCGCGAGCGTTCTCGACGACGGCGCGGGCGTAGACCTTGAAGTCCGGCCGCAGCGCCTCGCCGAAGGCCACGGCCTTTGCGGCGATGACGTGCATCAGCGGCCCGCCCTGGAGGCCGGGGAAGATCGCGGAGTTGAATTTCTTCGCCAGATCCTCGTCGTTGGACAGGATCATGCCGCCGCGCGGGCCGCGCAGGGTCTTGTGGGTCGTCGTCGTGACGACGTGGGCGTGGGGGAAGGGCGACGGGTGCGCCCCGCCGGCGACGAGGCCGGCGAAATGGGCGATATCGACCATGAAGAGGGCCCCGACCGCGTCGCAGATCTCCCGGAAGCGGGCGAAGTCCCAGTGACGCGAATAGGCGGAGCCGCCGGCGACGATCACCTTCGGCTTGTGCTCGTGGGCGAGGCGCTCGACCTGATCCATGTCGACGCGCTGGTCGTCCGGGCGCACGTTGTAGCTTACCACGTTGAACCACTTGCCCGACATGTTGACGGGGGAGCCGTGGGTGAGGTGGCCGCCCGACGCCAGGTCGAGGCCCATGAAGGTGTCGCCCGGCTTCATGAGGGCCATGAACACGGCCTGGTTCGCCTGGGAGCCGGAGTTGGGCTGCACGTTGGCGAAGCGGCACTCGAAGAGGCGGCAGGCGCGCTCGATGGCGAGCTTCTCCGCGATGTCGACGAACTGGCAGCCGCCGTAGTAGCGGCGGCCCGGATAGCCCTCCGCATACTTGTTCGTCATCACCGAGCCTTGTGCCTCGAGCACGGCGCGGGAGACGATGTTCTCGGAGGCGATGAGCTCGATCTCCTCGCGCTGGCGGCCGAGTTCGAGGTCGAGCGCCCGAGCGAGCTCCGGGTCGGTGTCGGCGACGCCGGCTGAGAAGAACGAGTTGGACAGGTGGCTCGGGGTGGCGCTGGCGGTCATGGACGCCTCGTCGGGCAGCTTCGGCGGGATCACCGCGGCTCTATCACGGGCGCGCGCGGGCCGCCAAGCGCGCCGAGGTCGCGGCCGGGACGGGCCCGTGCCGGTCCGTCGAACGAAAAACGCCGCCGAGGGGCCTCGGCGGCGTTAGAATTGGTTCAGGCAGACGCTTCAGTTCTCGAGGATATTGTCCTCGGCGGGCGCGGCCGGCTGCGCTCGGCTCGCCACCGCGGCGACGCCGAGACCGTCCTTGTTGTAGATGTCGTCACGGAACTGGACGAGGCCGTCCGGGGTCGCCCAGGAGGTGATGTAGGTCCAGTAGACGTTGACGGCCTGCGCGAGGCGGGCGTCCGTGCGCGAGCCCGCCTGGAACACGCTGTCGATGTGCTCGCGATCCCAGCCGGGCGTGTCCTTCAGAAGCCACTGGATGTAGTCGCGCACGTTCTGGACGCGCACGCAGCCCGAGGACACGAAGCGGAAGTCGTCGCCGAAGATGCCCTTGGAGGGCGTGTCGTGCATGTAGACGCCGTGCGGGTTCGGGATGTTGATCCGCACGAAGCCCATGGAATTCACGTCGCCGCCCGGGTCCTGCTTGAACATGTAGCGGGTGGCCTCGTCGGAGTTCCAGTTCACCTGGGAGGGCTGGAGTTCCTGGCCGGAGCCGTTGAAGATCCGGATCTTGTTGTCGGTGAGGTAGGTCGGCTCCTTCCGCATCTTGGGGATGAGGTCCTTGCGGATGATGGAGGCCGGCACCGTCCAGAACGGATTGAAGTTCACCTCGGTGATCTTGGCGTTCATCACCGGCGACTGGCGGTCGATCTTGCCGACGCCCGCGGCGTGACGGGTCACCACGCGCGCATCCTCCACCGTCTCCACGAGGGCGGCGGGGATGTTCACGATGACGTAGCGGTTACCGAGATTGCCGGAGTAGGAGCGCAGGCGCACGAGGTTGATCTCGAGCTGGCGCAGGCGCACCTGGGCCGGCACGTTCATGGCGGCGAGCGTCGCGCCGTTCATGGCGCCCGTGGTGTTCAGGCCGTGGCGAGCCTGGAAGCGGCGCACGCCCGCCTCGACGTAGGAGTCGTAGACAGGCGAGGTGCCGGCGGTCGGGTCGAGGTCGCCCGTCACGATGAGGCGCTGGCGCAGGGCCGACACCGCCGGGCCCTTGGCGCCGAGCTTGAGCCGGTCGCCGGCCTGGAGCGGCTGCCAGCCGCCGCGGGAGACGATGTCGCGATAGCGCTCGATCGCCTCCTCCGTGGCGTTCAGGGCCTCGGCCGAGAGGATCGGCGTCGAGGAGCGGGCGACGCGGACGCGGGACGCCGCCTCGTAGTTCTGCACCCATTCGGCCTGGGCGGGAGCGCCCTGGGCGAGGGCGGAGGTCGCGAGGAGAGAGGTTGACGTGGCGGTCGCGGCGAGCGCGAGGGCGAGCGAGCCGAGACGGTTCGGACGGACGGGCATGGGCTTGCGAACTCTTGCTGCTGATCGGGCGGGACGACGCTTTGGGGAGCGCCTGGTCTTCGTTCGACACCCGAGTGGTGCCTGGTCAGGCTTAACGAAGGATGTCCACCTGGGCCGATTTGTGGCAGCGCAGCACGTCCGCCGCGCGCACGTTTCCGTGAGCGCGGTTGGCTGACGTGTGTGGCTTGAGAGTCACAGACGGCCGGTCGTCTTGGTGGTGCAACAGGCCGGCATCGCCGGGCTACTCCATGAGTCTTGTCTCCAACGAACAAGTGAAGCTCACGGCCACGTTCCTCAATGCGATCGCCTCGGCCCTCGTTATCGTCGGCGGCGTTACGCCCCTCGCAGCCTGGGCGTTTGCTATCCCTTCCGCCCCAGGAAGATCCGGTCAGACCCTGATCCTGATCACAACCGCTTTCGTTGGAACGGGCTTCGGCATACATTGGTTGGCGCGACAGCTTCTTAGAAGGCTGACATGACCCTCTCGGACCTACTCTTCATCCTCTCGGGGCCGGCGGTCGTTCTCGCTGCAGGATTGGCCGCATATTTTCTCGCCGTGCGGGACAGCGACCGCGCGCGGAACGCTCCGGGCGAGTGAACGCGCAGCCCCTCAATCCCCGCCGCCGTCGCAGCCCCCTCCCCCGTCGCCGCTGACCGTGTCGCCGTCGGCGCCCTGCAGGAACCCGACGAGGCCGAACAGGGCCACGAGGAGGAGTCCGACGCCGAAGGGAGCGGCTTCGGCCGGCACGCCGAGGCTGGTGAGAGCCTCCGCGATGCCGCACGAGAGCCGCCCCGTCCAGGAGGCGCAGGCCGCAGCATCCATGCCGGTCAGAGCCGGTAGCGGATCTGGTCGGTCCAGAAGCGCTCGAGGCGCACGAGAGACTGGTTGAGCCGCACGAAATCGTCGTTCGAGATGCCGCCGATCGGCTCGATGGTGCGGGCGTGCTTGTCGTAGAGCGCCTTGACCACATCGTGAACCTGGCGGCCGCGCTCGGTCAGGCTGATGCGCACCGACCGGCGGTCGACCCGCGAGCGGGCATGGTGCAGGTAGCCCATCTCCACGAGCTTCTTGACGTTGTAGGAGACGTTCGAGCCGAGATAGTAGCCGCGGGTGCGCAGCTCGCTCGCGGTGAGCTCCTTGTCGCCGATATTGTAGAGGAGCAGCGCCTGCACCGAGTTGACGTCGTCGCGGCCGCGCCGCTCGAACTCGTCCTTGATGACGTCGAGAAGCCGGCGGTGTAGGCGCTCCACGAGATGGAGCGCCTCGAGGTAGTTCGGCCGCACCGGGAGGTCGTCGTTCGTCCGCTGCGGCTCGATGGCCGCCTTCGCCAGGGTGTTCATGTTCGCCTCACTGTTCAGAGTAAATGGCCGGTTAGTCCGGCTGCTTTGTGAGGATCACCCTAGGTTACGGGTGTGAAAGTCCCTTTAAACGGTACGATTAATTCGAGGTTCATCTTCTGAGGTAAACGCGATATGAACCGGTTACGAAGCGGTTTATCGCAAGTTTTCGTCAAACTGCGATAACATCAACTTTGCTCTTCGCTGGCCGCCATCCAAGACAAAACGAGATAGGTCACGATGAAGACCAGGAAGATGCCGAGGAAGACCGGTTCGGTCGGCACGATGCGCGGGAAGAAGCCTGCCAGGATCATGTGGCTCATGATGGCAAGAAGCCACAGCACGCCGCCCCAGGTGCTGGTGAGCCAGAGACCGACCGCGGCGACGAGATCGATCACCGCGAAGTAGATCACGGTCGCCTGACCGCCGAGCGAGCGGGCCTCGAAGGGCGTCACGTTGGGAACGACGCCGAGGATGGTCGCCCAGGATTGCAGTCCCTTGGCGATCCAGGCGAGGGCGACGAGGCGCATGAACCAGGTGAGGATCAGGTTCCAGCGCACCCGCGAGACCCGGCGCGGCTCGATGCGCTCAGCCCCCGAAGCTTTGCCCTGAGCCTTCATGGAAGAAGCTCGGCGTCGCCCAGCGGCGCGAAGTAAGGGGCGATGAGGTCGTCCGTGACCCCGGCGAGGTCGGCGGGGGACCAGCGTGGCTTGCCGTCCTTATCGATGATCGTGGCGCGCACGCCCTCGTAGAAATCCGAGCCGTCGAGGATGCGCGAGACGATGCGGAACTCGAGCGCCATGGCCTCCTCGAAATCCATGGCCTCGCCCCGGCGCATCTGCTCGAGCGCGATCACCAGGCTCGTCGGCGACTTGGCCCGGATCGTGGCCGCGGTCTTGGCCGCGAAGGGCGAGGTCTCGCCCGCCTGGTCGAGACGGGCGAGGATCGCCGGCACGCTCTCGGCGGAGAAGCAGGAATCGATCACCGCCCGATGCTCGTCGAGGGGGGCCGGACCGGTCGCCTGCGCTCGGGCGTGGATCGCGTCCTCCACCGGCTCGCCGTCGCACAGCGCATCGCGCAAAGCGGGATGGTCGGCGCTCGCCACCATCCGGTTCGCGATACCGAGCGCCACCGCATCGGCGGCCTTCAGCCGCTCGCCCGTGAGCGCGAGGTAGCGTCCCGTTCGCCCGGGCAGGCGCGGCAGGGCATAGGTCGCCCCGACGTCGGGAAAGAAGCCGATGCCGACCTCGGGCATCGCGAAAACGGTGCGGTCGCCGGCGACGCGGTGACTGCCGTGAAGGGACACGCCGACGCCGCCGCCCATGACGATGCCGTCGATCAGCGCCACGTAGGCCTTAGGGTAGCGTTTGATCAGGATGTTGAGCTCGTATTCCTCCCGCCAAAAGGCTTTGGCCTCGGCGTGATGGCCGGCTCGGCCGAGGTCGTAAAGGCGGCGGATGTCGCCGCCGGCGCAGAACGCCTTCTCGCCCGCGCCGGTCACGACGACGCGGGACACACCCGGATCGGCGGCCCATTCGTCGAGGAGCCGGCGCATCGTCCTCACCATTCCGAGCGTGAGGGCGTTGAGCGCCTGGGGGCGGTTGAGGGCGATCAGCCCCGCCGCGCCGCGCCGCTCGCTCAGGATCTCGTCGCTCGTGTCCATGCCGCTCCCGCTCCGGAATCGCGCGGGCTTAGCCTCGCGGGAGACGGCCGGTCAATGACGGCGGCCGGGTGACCCAGCGCGCCGCCCGGATCACTGCGCCTGGTCGAGGATCGCCCGGTACATTGCCTTGTAGCCCCTGGCGATCTCGCCGCAGTAGGTCGCCTTGTCCTTCTTCGCGTTGGCTTCCATCGCCGCCTTGGCAGCGCCGAGCTCGACCTTGCTCACGCCCACCTTGCCGCGGAAGAAGTGCTTGGCCTCGCCGATCTCGACGAGTTCGTCCGCGGCGATATCGACGTTGTCGCAGATCTCTTCGGCGACCTCGATGCCCTGGGCGAGCAGCATGAAGTCCTTCGGCGAGGAGACGTCGACGCTCTGCGCCTGAGCTAGCCCGGCGGAGAGCAGGGCGAGCACCGCGGCGATAGCGGGGATGGCGTTCGGCTTGGACAAGGGAGGTACTTTCGCGGGCCGGAGCGACCCATGCGGCAGGAAGCATGCTCTCCCGGCCGGTGCAAGCTGACGATGGGGCACGCGACCCGCCCGAATGGCGCGCCCGCACGCCCCATGTTGGACGAATTCAAATGTGCTACGACTGCCGGATGAAACGAAGCTGCGGCCCACCGCAGTATCCGGAGCCGACGATCGATGCCTGCCAGCCCCGCGCCTTTCCCCCGTGCGATCCCCGCCCCGGATGCCGCGCAGGGCTTGTCGCTCCGTCAACGCCCGCGGCGCAACCGCAAGGCGGAGTGGTCGCGCCGGCTCGTGCGCGAGAACGAGCTCACCGTCTCCGACCTGATCTGGCCGCTCTTCCTCGTCGAGGGCGAGCGCCGCCGCGACCCGATCGGCTCCATGCCCGGCGTCGAGCGCCTCACCATCGACCAGGCCGTGCGCGAGGCTGAGCGGGCCGCCCGCCTCGGCATCCCGGCCCTCGCCCTCTTTCCCTACACGGATCCGAGCCTGCGCGACGAGCGCGGCTCCGAGTCCGAGAACCCGGACAACCTCGTCTGCCGCGCGGTCCGCGCCGTCAAGGAGGCGGTGCCGGAGATCGGCCTCATCACCGACATTGCCCTCGACCCCTACACGAGCCACGGGCACGACGGCATCCTGCGCGACGGCATCATCCTCAACGACGAGACGGTGGCAGCTCTTGCCCGTCAGAGCCTCAACCAGGCAGAGGCCGGGGCCGACATCATCGCCCCTTCGGACATGATGGACGGCCGGGTCGGCGCGATCCGCGACGCGCTCGACCGCGCGGGCCATTCGGACGTGCAGATCATGGCCTATGCCGCCAAGTACGCCTCGGCCTTCTACGGCCCGTTCCGGGACGCGCTCGGCACCAGCGGCACGCTCGTCGGCGACAAGCGCACCTATCAGATGGACCCGGCGAACGGCGCCGAGGCGCTGCGGGAGGTCGCGCTCGACCTCGAGGAGGGCGCCGACATGGTGATGGTGAAACCCGGCCTGCCCTATCTCGACGTCATCGCGCGCCTGCGCGACGCCTTCGACGTGCCGACCTTCGCCTACCAGGTGTCGGGCGAATACGCGATGATCGAAGCCGCCGCCCGCAACGGCTGGATCGACGGCGAGCGGGCGATGATGGAAAGTCTCGTCGCCTTCAAGCGCGCGGGCGCCAACGGCGTTCTCACCTATTTCGCGCCCCGGGTCGCGGAGAAGCTGCGCCAGGCGTGAGCCGGGAGGCGGCCGACCGCTCGGTTCGGACCTCGCCCCCTTGCTGACCTCCCGCGCCGTGGGGCGGGCGGCCCTGATCGCGGCCGCTCTCTGCCTCATGACGTCCTGCGCCGGCCAGGTCGACGCGGATCAGGCTCGGGTCTGCCGCCGGGCGCTGCCGGCCCTCAACCCCGAAGGCACGCCCATCGAAGTCCTGCGCACGGCGCCGGGACGGCTGCATCTGACCATCCGCATCGATTACCGCGTCGAGCGGCCCGGCCGCTCGCCCCTCGACCGCTGGATCACCTGCCGCTTCGCCGCCGCGGGGCTGGCCGGCAACAAGGCAGACCTTCAGGGCGTCGAGACGGAGCGCGGGCCGCTGACCGGGGCCGCGGTGTATCTGCTCAAGCGCTACTACATCGACACGCCGGACGGCGTCCGCGGCGATCCCGGCCGGGAAGAGCAGGGCTTGCGGGAGGTCTCGCCCGGCCTCGCCTACGCCCTCCAGCAAGGCCTTGTCGGCCTACCGCGCACCGCGATCTACGGACTCCTCGCCGCCGCCTACGCCCTCGTGTTCGGCCTCGTCGGGCGCATCAACATCGCCTTTGGTGAACTCGCGGCGGTCGGCGGCGCCGCGACGGTAGCGGGCGTCGCGGCCGCGGCGGCGTTCGGGGTCACGGCGCCCCTCCCCGGGCTCGCGCTCGGCCTCCTGGCCGCCCTCGCCGCCGGCTCCCTGCACGCGGCGGTCGGCGGGCACTACGCGATCCGCCGCGTTGCCGGGGCGCAAGGCTCGCTCATTGCCACCGTCGGGCTGTCCCTCGCGCTCATGGAATACCTGCGCCTCGCGCAGAGCCCCGTCGCCGTGTGGATCCCGCCGGTCTGGTCCGATGCCCTGCCCCTGCTGCAGGCCGGCGCCTTCGTCGTCAGCATCACCCCCGTCTCGCTCCTGACGACAGGGCTAGGTCTCCTGGCCGGTTCTGGGCTCGTCGTATTGATGGAACTGTCGCGCTTCGGGCGGGCGTGGCGGGCGAGCGCCGACGATCCCCTCGCCGCGGCTTTGTGCGGCGTCGATGCGGGCGCGCTGCTGACCCGGACGCTGGCCCTGTCCGGCGCCGTGGCAGGACTCGGGGGCGTCCTGATCGTGGTGCAATACGGCGGCCTCGGCTTCGCCGGCGGCTTCATCTTCGGCCTGAAGGCGCTCATCGCCGCGATCCTCGGCGGCATCGGGTCGGTGCCCGGCGCGCTCCTCGGCGGCGTGGCGATCGGCCTCTTCGAGACGGTCTGGTCCACGTTCCTGCCCATCGAGGGACGCGATATCGCCCTTTACGCGGCGCTCGTCGTCGTCCTTATGGTCCGGCCGGGCGGGCTCGTCGGCCTGCCCGAGAACACCCCGCGGCCGGTCTAGGGAAGAGCGGATGACACCTCACGCCATCGATCTCGCCGCCATCCGCCGCGCCGCCGAGGTCGTGGCGGGCCGGGTGCTGCGCACGCCGCTCGTTCCCGCGCCCCGCCTCTCGGCGCTGACCGGAGCGGAGGTGCTCGTCAAGCACGAGAACATGCAGCCGACGGGCTCCTTCAAGGAGCGCGGCGCCGTCAACAAGCTCGAGAGCCTGGACACCGACGAGCGGGCCCGGGGCGTCGTCGCGATGTCGGCGGGCAACCACGCCCAGGCCGTGGCCTACCACGCCAAGCGGATGGGCATCCCCGCCACCATCGTCATGCCCCTCGCCACGCCGCTCGTGAAGGTCGAGAACACCCGCACCCACGGCGCCCGCGTGGTCCTGCACGGCGAGACGCTGGCCGATTCGGCCGAGGAAGCGCGCCGCCTCGCAGGCGAGGATGGCCTCGTCTTCGTCCACCCCTACGACGACGCGGCGGTGATGGCCGGCCAGGGCACCGTCGCCCTCGAGATGCTGGCCGACGCGCCCGACCTCGACGTTCTGGTCGTGCCGATCGGCGGCGGCGGCCTCGTGGCGGGCGTCGCCACGGCCGCTAAGGCGCTCGCGCCCGGGATCGCGATCATCGGGGTCGAGGCGGCCCTCTACCCGTCCTTCCACAACGCTCTGTCCGGCGAGGAGCGCCCGATCGGCGGGGCCACCATCGCGGAAGGCATCGCTGTCAAAACCGTGGGCTCCCTCACGCTGCCCGTGGTGCGCGACCTCGTGTCGGAGATCGTCCTCGTCGATGAGCCGACGCTGGAGCGCGCCGTGAACGCCTTCGCGACCCTGCAACGCTCCATGGCGGAGGGCGCGGGCGCGGCAGGCCTCGCCGCCATGCTCGCCCGGCCCGACCTCTTCGCCGGCCGGCGCGTCGGCCTCATCCTATGCGGCGGCAACATCGACGCGAGGCTCATCGCCTCCGTCATGGTGCGCGAGCTCGAGCGCGAGGATCGCATCGCGTGCTTTCGCGTGACGACGAGCGACCGGCCGGGGCTGCTCGGGACGCTTGCGAGCCGCCTCGGCCAGCTTGGCGCCAACATCCTCGAAGTCTCACACGGGCGCCTCTTCCTCGACGTGCCGGCGAAGGGCGTGACGATTGACGTCACGATCGAAACCCGGGACGCCGCGCACACGGCCGAGGTGCTGAGAAACCTCGCCGCCGATGGACTGGCGCCGCGGCGGATCGACGGAGGCGGGCTCTCGGAAGCGCCGTATTAGGCGCGTGACGAGGGCTCGATCGCGTGCCTTTCAGGACGCCTTCGCCGTTCCTATCTGACGCTCGCACCACGCGAGGCAGATGACGACGATGGCCAACGCTCCCTACGGCTCCTATCCCGGCCCGACCGGTCCCACCGGGCCGCGCACGGGAGGTCCCGTGTCGTACCCGGCGGCGGCCACGGACGGCGCCCTGTCGCGGCGACTCGTGGCTTACTTGATCGACCTCTTCGTGATCGCCGTGCTGCTGGGGCTGCTCTGGGTCGCCATCGCCGTCCTCGGCGTCGTGACCCTGAGCCTCGGCTGGGGCCTCTTCGTCCTCCTGCCGCTGACGCCTTTCGTCTACGCCGCCATGACGATCGGCGGCCGCAACCAGGCGACCATCGGCATGCGCGTGATGGGGCTCTACGCCATGGACGCCTCGACGGGCGGACGGGTGCACTGGATCATCGCCGGCGCCCATGCCCTGCTGTTCTACGTCGCGGCGGGCACCTTCCTGCTTTGGCTGGTCGACCTCTTCATTGGCTTCGTGCGCAGCGACGGGCGGCTCGGGCACGACCTCCTGACGAACGTCGTCGTCGTTCGCGCGGCCTGATCGCGCACCACGCGTTTCGCCCCGCGCTCCTCCCTTGTGGTCAGGCGAACCGGTGTTATCGTTTCGTCGTTGATGCACGCCCGTCAGCGGGCATGAAGGCCTTTCGGGTTTGACGAGCCAGCCCCGCGACACGCCGCAATTCTACCTCACCGCGCCGTCCACCTGCCCGTATCTCCCGGGCAAGGAGGAACGGAAGGTGTTCACCCACATCGTGGGAAAGCGCGCGCGCGACCTCAACGAGGTGCTGACGCAAGGCGGCTTCCGCCGCTCGCAGACGATCGCCTACCGCCCGGCTTGCGAAGCCTGCCGCGCCTGCGTTTCGGTCCGGGTGGTGGTCGACGACTTCGCGCCGTCGGGCAACATGCGCCGCGTGCTCAAGACCAACGCCGACATGGTGGGCAACGCGGTCCTCAACCGGCCGAGCTCGGACCAGTACGGGCTGTTCCGCCGCTACCTCGACGCCCGCCACGCCGACGGCGGCATGGTCGACATGACGGTGCTCGACTACGCCATGATGGTGGAGGACAGCCACGTCGAGACGATGATCGTCGAGTACCGACGCCGCGGGCCGGACACCGCCGTCCACGGCCGCGGCACGGGGGATCTCGCCGCCGTCTGCCTCACCGACATTCTCGCCGACGGCCTTTCCATGGTCTATTCGTTCTACGAGCCGTCGCTCGCCGACCGCAGCCTCGGCACCCTCATGATCCTCGACCACATCGCCCGGGCCAAGGCCAGGGGCCTGCCGTATCTCTACCTCGGCTACTGGGTCGAGGGCTCGCGCAAGATGGACTACAAAGCCCGCTTCCTGCCTCAGGAACGACTGATGCCGCAGGGCTGGATGCGGGTGGAGGGATAGTTCGCCATGGCCGAGCCGGCGCCTCGCCCCTGGACCGTGGAGGCGTTCTTCGCCTGGCAGGAAGGGCAGGCCGAGCGCTACGAGTTGGTCGACGGCGCGCCGGTGCGGATGATGGCCGGCGCCCGCAACGTTCACGACGACATCGTCGTGAACCTCATCGGCGAGTTGCGGGAGCGGTTGCGCGGCGGCGGCTGCCGTCCCTTCACCGGCGACGGCAGCGTCCAGACCGGGCCGAACCGGATCAGGCGTCCCGACGCCGGCGTCGATTGCGGCCGGCGCGACCCGGACGGCTTGACGGCCAGCGATCCGCGGCTCGTCGTCGAAGTGCTCTCCCCCGGAAACCGGGACTTGGACACCGCGCTCAAGATTAACGAATACATGGGCGTAGCGAGCCTGACCCGTATCCTGCTCGTCGAGCCGAACGCGCCTGAGGCGGTGCTCTGGTCGAGAACGGCCGAGGGCAGTTGGGAACGGGAGACGCTGCGCGGGCTCGACGGCGAGGTCGCCGTCCCCGAACTCGGTATCACCTTGCCCCTCGCCCGCATCTACGAAGGTGTGGAGTTCCCGGCCCGCCCGCGGCTCGTCCTTGAGGGCGGGTAGATCGGCAGCGGGTCCGAGGCGCTCACATCATCTGGAACGCCCCGGTCTCCCGGTAGCGCTCGTAGGCGCCGAGCGTCCGCTCCATCACGGGCAGGAGCGGCGGCAGGGCGTCGAGGCGGAACCAGCCGAGCGCCAGGCTCTCGCCATCCAGGGCCCTCAAGCTCCCGTGGTAGCGCCGGGCGGTATACATCAGGGTGAAGTAGTGGCACCGGTCCCCGTTCGGGTAGGTCCAGACCTCGTGGGCCGGGTCGCTGGCGAAGCCGAAGGGCGTCGCGTCCTCGACGGTGAGGCCCGTCTCCTCCAACGTCTCGCGCAGGACGGCCGCCGTCAGATCCTCTCCCTCGTCCGGCACGCCGCCGGGCACGCCCCAGAGCCGAAAGTCCGAGCGCTGCTGCAGCAGGACCTCGCCGGCCGCATTCTCGATGACGATGCGCGCGCCGGGCACCAGGAGGAGCCGGCTGCCGACGATCCCGCGCAGCCGCCCGAGATAGGATTCCGCGAACCCGTGCATCGCTTCTCCTCGATCCGATCGCGGCGGCACTTGCCCTCGCGCCGCGACGGGTCAAGGGGCGATAACACCATCAGCCGAACCGGTTCGACTTCGGGAAGCCCTTGGGCGGCAGACGGCCGGCCTCGGTACGGTGGGCGATCCAGTCGCGCAGGTCCGACGCCGACACTGTCCAAGTGCGGCCGGACGTGTCCTTCCAGGTCAGGCCTTCGGCGAGGGTGAAGACCTTGGCATCCGCCACGCCTCCGTCCTTGTAGCGCTGCAGGCGCACGCCCTTGCCGCGGCTGAGCTCGGGCAGTTCGGAGAGCGGGAAGACGAGGAGCTTGCGGTTCTCGCCCACCACGGCGACGTGGTCGCCCGCGGCCTCGACGCAGAGAACGGCCTTGGCCGGCGCATCGAGAGTAAGGGCCAGCTTGCCTTTGCGGGTGTTCGCCACGAGTTCGTCGCTGCGCGCCACGAAGCCGCGCCCATCGCTTGCCACGAGGAGGAGCTTCGCCCCCGGCCGGTGCGGGAAGGCGGTGACGACATCCGCTCCGTCGTCGAGGTCGGCCATGAGGCGGATCGGGTCGCCGAAGCCGCGCCCGCCCGGGAGCTTGGAGGCCTCGAGCGTGTAGACTTTGCCGCTGGAGGCGAGCACCAGCACCTTTGCCGTGGTCTCCGTGTGGAAGGCCGTCTTGAGGCGGTCGTCGCCCTTGAACGGCACGGTGGAGAGGTCGGCGACGTGGCCCTTCATGGCCCGGATCCAGCCCTTCTCCGACACGATCACCGTGATGGGCTCGCGCTCGATCAGGGCCTCGGCGATATCGGTCTCGGATACCTCCAAGGCCTCGCCGAAGCTGGTGCGACGACGGCCCAGAGCCGTCTCGGGCCCGAACGTCTTCTTCACCTCGCGGATCTGGTAGGCCACCGTCTTCCACTGGATGGCGGGCGAGTCGAGGAGCTTCTCGATCGTCGCCTTCTCGCCCTGGAGTTCCGTCTGCTCGCGCTTGAGCTCCATCTCCTCGAGCTTGCGCAAGGATCGCAACCGCGTGTCGAGGATGGCGTTGGCCTGCAATTCGGTGAGTTCGAAGACGCGCATCAGCTCCTGCTTCGGCTCGTCCTCCTCGCGGATGATTTTGATCACGCGATCGAGGTCGAGATAGGCGATGAGCAGGCCGCCGAGGATCTCGAGGCGCCGGTCGATGGCGGCCAGCCGATAGCGCGAGCGGCGCTGGAGCACCTCGCGGCGGTGGTCGAGCCACTCGCGCAGGCATTCGGCGAGCCCCAGCACCTTCGGCACCTTGCCGCCGGCGAGCACGTTGACGTTCATCGGGATGCGCGCCTCGAGCTCGGTCAGCTTGAAGAGCGATTCCATGAGGATGGCCGGGTCGACGGTGCGCGATCGCGGCTCGAGCACGACGCGCACGTCCTCCGCCGATTCGTCGCGGATGTCGGCGAGGAGCGGCAGCTTGCGCTCCTGTAGGAGTTCGGCCGTCTTCTCGATGAGCCGCGCCTTCGGAACGAGATACGGGATCTCGGTGACCACCACGACCCAGGTGCCGCGGCCGGTCTCCTCCTTGTGCCAGCGCGCCCGCACGCGGAACGAGCCGCGCCCCGTGCGATAGGCTTCCGTGATCGCCGCTTTAGAGTCGACGATGATGCCGCCCGTCGGCAGGTCCGGCCCCGGCACGAAGGTGGTGAGCTGCTCCGACGTCGCGTCCGGGTGGGCGACGAGGTAGAGCGCCGCGTCGCACAGCTCGGCGGCGTTGTGGGGCGGGATCGAGGTGGCCATGCCGACCGCGATGCCCTGGCTGCCATTGGCGAGGAGGTTCGGGAAGGCCGCCGGCAGGACCACCGGCTCCTCGTTGGCCTGGTCGTAAGTTTCGCGGAAGTCGACCGCGTCCTCGTCGATGCCGTCCAGCAGCAGGCGCGCTACCTCGGTGAGCCGCGCTTCCGTGTAGCGCATGGCGGCAGCGTTATCGCCGTCGATGTTGCCGAAATTGCCCTGGCCCTCGACGAGCGGGTAGCGCTGCGCGAAGTCCTGGGCGAGGCGGACCAGGGCGTCGTAGATCGCCTGGTCGCCGTGCGGATGGTACTGGCCCATCACGTCGCCGACGATGCGGGCGCACTTCTTGGGCGCGTTCGTCGGATCGAGGCGCAAGAGGCGCATGGCGTGCAGGATGCGCCGGTGGACCGGCTTCAGGCCGTCTCGAGCATCGGGCAGGGCCCGGTGCATGATGGTCGAGAGCGCGTAGGCGAGGTAGCGCTCTTCCAGCGCGTCGCGCAGGTTGATGCTCTCGACGCCGTCGCCCGAAGGCGGGTTCACGGGCTTGCCCATGGAAGGTCCGGATTACGAATCGGGAAAATGCGAGACGAGAACATAACAGAAACATTCGTCCTCGTCGCTGGCCGCATCGTCGCGGATCGGGGATGAGGTTTGGTTAACGGAGAGGCGGAGGTGCCAACGCCTCCGAACCGAGATGACCGGGTCAAGCCCAGCCATGACAAGGCGAAAGCGTCCTCACCGCTCCTGCAGCGCCGCCGCTACGAACCGCTCCCGCTCATCAGGCAGCACGGCTCCGCTCGTCTCCTGCAAGGTCTCGCGCAGGAAGTGACCCGTCAGGCGAAACCCCGCCGCGAGGTCCTCGGCGCTCACCGTGTTCGAACGCGTCTGCCCCACCAGGAAGCCCGGCAGCTTGAGGAGGCGGTCCTTGTAGGGCTCGCCCGCGCCGGCGCTCACCGCGCGGCCGCTCTTGGGCGAGACGTAAATGAGATCGGTTCGAGAGCCCGTCGCTGCGCAGGCCGAAAGGTCGAGGCCGACGCCGAGGTCGTTCAGCACCGCCATCTCGAACCGCACCATCAGGGCGGGCGCCAGCTCCGGGTCGTCGAGATGGTCGGCGAGCACGGTCGCGGTCTCATAGAGGCCCGGATGGGGGTCGCGCTCGGGCAGGAGGCGCAGATGCGCCGACAGCGTGCCCAGGCCGTAGAGGGCGAGCTTTGAGCCCAGAAGCCGTGCGGCGCGCTCGGTGCCCGGCTCCACCGTGAAGGTGCCGAGCTGCTCGTCGAGGCGCGCCCGCCAGGTGAGGTGCACCGTGTTGCCGGGCTGGAGCACCGGCTGCATCCGCCGCGAGCGGCCGCCGTGGACGAGCCCGTTGTGCCGCCCGTGGTCGCGCGTCATCACCTCGAGGATCGCCGCCGCCTCACCGTGGCGGCGCAACCCCAGCACCAGGCCTTCGTCGGACCACTGCATCGGGCCTTACCCGCTCGGGAATTCGAGGCCCATCTCGCGGTAGCGCTCGGGGTCGTCGGCCCAGTTCTCGCGCACCTTGACGAAGAGGAAGAGGTGAACCTTGGTCTCGGCGGCGTCCGCGATCTCGCGACGGGCGAGCTGGCCGATGGTCTTGATGGTCTGGCCCTTCTCGCCGAGCACGATCTTGCGCTGGCTCTCCCGCGCCACGAAGATCGTCTGCTCGATGCGCACCGAGCCGTCGGGCAGCCCCTTCCACTCGGTGGTCTCGACGGTGGACTGGTAAGGCAGTTCCTCGTGCAGGCGCTCGTAGATCTTCTCCCGCGTGATCTCGGCGGCGAGCATTCGCAACGGCGCGTCGGAGATCTGATCTTCGGGATAGAGCCAGGGCCCTTCCGGCATCATCGCCGCGAGATCCCGGCGCAGGCGGTCGAGGCCGCTGCCCGTGAGCGCCGAGATCATGAAGGTCTGGGCGAAGGGCAAACGCTCGTTGAGCGAAGCTGCGAGATCGAGGAGCTTCGAGCGCTCGATCAGGTCGATCTTGTTGAGGATCAGCGACTTGGGCTGTCGCAGCTCCGGCAGTTTGGCGAGGATCGCCTCGGTTTCTTCCGTCAGGCCCTTTCGCACGTCGAGGAGGAAGCACACCACGTCGGCGTCGCCTGCCCCGCCCCAGGCGGAGGTGACCATGGCGCGGTCGAGGCGGCGCTTGGGCTTGAAGATGCCGGGCGTGTCGACGAACACGATCTGGCTCTGGCCCTCGATGGCGATGCCCCGCACCGTCGCGCGCGTCGTTTGCACTTTGCGCGAGACAATGGAGACTTTCGAGCCGACGAGGCCGTTCAGCAGCGTCGATTTCCCGGCGTTCGGTGCGCCGATCAGCGCGACGAAGCCGGCCCGGGTCGGGGTCTGCGGCTCGTCCGCCCGGTCGTCGTGCCGTTCGATCTCGTCGTCACTCATGGCCGTTCTCCGTCCAGACGCCCTCGCGCAGGAGAAGGGCGCGGGCGGCTTCCTGTTCCGCGACGCGCTTCGAGGGCCCGCGCCCCACGGCCTCGGGAACGCCCTGGATCCTCGCGGCGATGCCGAAGCTCGGGGCGTGATCCGGCCCAGAGCGCTCCACCGTGGCGTAGATCGGGGCCGGCAGGCCGCGCCCTTGCGCCCACTCCTGGAGAGCCGTCTTCGGGTCGCGCACCGGGCGCCTCGGGGCGGCGAGCGCCGCGCCGAAGGCGCGCTCGACCACGGCGCGCGCTACGCTGTAGCCGCCATCGAGGAACACCGCGCCGAGCACCGACTCGCAGACGTCCGAGAGGATCGTCGGGTTGGTCCGCCCACCCCCTTGAGTCGCGCCGCCGGCGAGCCTGAGAAAGGGGCCGATGCCCCAATCCTGCGCCACCGCGGCGCAGGTCTCGCGCCGCACGAGCTCGGACAGGCGCCGGGACAGCTCACCCTCGCTCTCCGTCGGGTAGGCGTCATAGAGCATCTGCGCGATGCACAGGCCCAGCACCCGGTCGCCGAGGAACTCGAGGCGCTGGTAGCTCTGGAGGCCCGGCCCGGCGCTGACATGGGTCAGGGCCTGAGTGAGCAAGGCGGGAGACGCAAAACGGTGGCCGACCTGCTCTTCGAGGAGGGCCAAGTCGTGGGGAGTGCGACGGCTCACGAACGTCAGGCCGTCACTTGATCGGTCGCAGCAGGCGTCCCCAGCGCACGGTGGCCGGCCATTCCCAGACCTTCCAGGCCGAGGCGCTCTCCTCGATGGAGAAGAAGATGATCTCCGCCCGGCCGACGAAGTTCTCGAAGGGCACGAAGCCGACGCTCGCCTCGTCGCGGCTGTCGGTGGAGTTGTCGCGGTTGTCGCCCATCATGAAGAAGTGTCCGGGTGGGACGGTATAGACGTAGGTGTTGTCCCAGTAACCCCGGTCGCCGTCGCGCTCGATGATCTTGTGCTGGACGCCGTTCGGCAGGGTCTCAAGGTACTGCGGCACCTCGATCGGCTGGTTGAAGGCGTCGGTGGTGCGGTAGTTCTCGATCCGCTCCCGCCTCACCGGCTGGCCGTTGATCTGCACCACGCCTTCGACGACCTGGATGCGGTCGCCCGGCAGGCCGATGACGCGCTTGATGTAGTCCGTCGAGTTGTCCTTGGGCAGCTTGAACACCGCGATGTCGCCGCGCTTAGGCTCGGAGGCCCAGACCCGGCCGTTGAGGATCGGCGGGCCGAAGGGCACCGAATAGCGGGAATACCCGTAGGAATACTTCGAGACGAAGAGGTAGTCGCCGATCAGCAGGGTCGGGATGAGTGAGCCGGACGGGATGTTGAAAGGCTGGAACAGCAGGGTGCGCACCACGAGCGCGATGAGGAGCGCCTGGACGACGACCTTGATCGTCTCCCACAGGCCGCCTTCCTCTTTCCTGGCGTCGTCGTCCACGTTCACCCGTGCCATCGCTTCATCCTGCAGGCTGCGCCTCACGCCGCGCGGGGTCTATCCCAAGCACCTCAAGGCCGCAACGCGGGGTCGCCCGGCCCGACCGGTCTCGCCTCAATGACGACGAAGGCCTGCGCCAAGGGCGGATCGTCCGTCAGCGACACGTGAACCACCGCCTCGTGGCCGGCCGGCGTCATGGCTTTCAGGCGCTCGAGCGCGCCGCCGGTGAGCTTGAGGATCGGACGACCGCTCGGAAGGTTGACGACCTCCATGTCGCGCCAGAAGACGCCTGACCGCAGCCCCGTCCCCAGCGCTTTGGAGCAGGCTTCCTTGGCGGCGAAGCGACGGGCGTAGGAGGGCGCGCGGGCGGCCCGGCGCTCGCTTCGCGCTCGCTCGCCTGCCGTGAAGATGCGATGCGTGAAGCGCTCGCCGAAACGCTCAAGCGAGCGCTCGATGCGGCGAATGTCACACAAGTCGGAGCCGATGCCGAGGATCATGGCCGGCCGGAGATGGGGAGGCCCCGACGCTTTGTCATCACCCCTCAGGCGGCCCACGCCGCCGCGCGAGCCCGGTCCATGGCGGCGCGCATGTCCTGGATCGCGGCTACGAGACCGGCGAAGATCGCCTCGCCGATGAGGGCATGGCCGATATTGAGCTCGACGACCTGCGCGATCGCTGCCACAGGACCGACATTCTCGACGGCGAGGCCATGGCCGGCATGGATTTCGAGCCCCAGCCCTGCCCCGACCTCGGCGGCACGCCGCAGCCGGGTAAGCTCCTGGCCCGCCCGGGCCTCGTCGTCCGCGAGACAGGCCTCGCAATAAGTACCGGTATGAAGTTCGACCACCGGCGCGCCGAGCGCGCGGGCCGCCTCCATAACCGCGGGGTCCGGCTCGACGAAGAGCGAGACGCGGATACCGGCGTCCTTCAGCGCCGCGATCATCGGCGGGAGATGTCCTCCCGACAGATCGAGCCCGCCTTCCGTCGTGCGCTCCTCCCGGCGCTCGGGCACGAGGCAGGCGGCGTGGGGCCTGAGTTTGAGCGCGAGCGCCACCATCTCGGGCGTCGCCGCCATCTCGAAGTTGAGCGGCACGAAGAGCTCGGCCTTGAGACGCTCCATGTCGCGGTCGCGGATGTGGCGCCGGTCCTCGCGCAGATGCGCCGTGATCCCGTCGGCGCCCGCGAGCACGGCGAGATGCGCCGCCCGCACCGGATCGGGATGCGGCCCGCCGCGGGCGTTCCGGACGGTCGCCACGTGGTCGACGTTGACGCCGAGGCGAAGCGGGAGCGGGGGCATCAGAAGTCTCCTTTGGTTCGACCGGCGTTCTAGGCCATTGCTCGGCGCGTCTCTACGCGGTCTTTCGCCATGGCCGGGCTCGACCCTGTCATTTCCACCTCACCCCTGTCATGGCCGGGCTCGACCCGGCCATCTCGGTTCGTGGTCTCGGGTGTTCGCGCCGGGGTTCGCGGGTCGAGCCCGCGAACGACATGGGAGTGGCTGAGACGCTTGGGGCCTTGTGCCCGGCTTCCCCTCACCCCCGCTCACCTTCGGCTCGCTTGCTTCGCCTGCCGGTGCGCAGGCGAAACCCTCTCCCCCGAAGGGAGAGGCGTTGAGCATCCGAGTTTCGGATTTGTGTTCGTGTGTCTGACACGGCAGAGCGCATTCTCCTCTCCCGGCAGGGGAGAGGGTCGCGT
>DATCMH010000021.1:0-70036 GCA_036563505.1 Beijerinckiaceae bacterium | reverse complement strand
CGCGTTTCCACGAGCCCGAACCCGGCATTCCTCAAAACGCAAGACAGCTCGATATCTCTCCCCAGACGCCTCTCAGCACCCAGGCGCAAGGATACCCGCCGCCCGCGCTTCTCTTTCCCAGATGAACTTGTCAAAGAGCGGCATCTCTCGATGCAGGCCTTCCGGAAGCGAACCGAAGCTCCGACTCTCGTCGGCGCCCTCAGTCATCATGCTTCGGAAAGCGGTGACGCCGGCCCGCTTGGTAGCGGCGGCGTCTCGATGAACCTGATATAGGCCCACCCGATTTCCTTGTCAACACACCGCTACCGATTTTTTCGGCCCCCGTTGTGTTGCCCCTGGTCAAGAGACCTCGCCGGGACCTGGCGTTGCGTATCGGCCAAGACCGGCCATTGCATCGGCACAGATATCGGCGGATCGGGCCAGCGTGAAGTCGAAAGGATGTCGCACCATTAGCTGTGAAGCTTCGGTGCTTCCTTCCACGACCGCTCGCGATCTCTTGCCGAGATCTTAAGCCGCCAGCCCGTTCAGGGATCCCGAAGGAGGTCGGATGAACCGAACCCCGATCGGGAGGCGGGTATATGTCGATACCTCGTCGGCCTGTCAAGCGATGAGGAAGAGCTTTTTTCACCTGTCCCGTTCGCACCGGCGCGCGACACTGCGCTTGCCCGAGGCACGGCAGGAGCCGCAGCCCTGACCATCATGGGGCTGCTGATCCTAGCTCGGGGAGAGTCTGGCAATCGGCCGGCCTTGCGCCTATATAGGTCAGCGTCGGGGCAACCCGGCTATGATCGTAGAGGCAGAGTGGAATAGGCGTTCAGGACGCGGGTTCAATTCCCGCCGCCTCCACCACGAGCACAGGGTTCTGCGTTCCTGAGGGGGGCGACATGGGTTCGACTGGGCGCGATAAAGGCTAGGCTGCGATTAGGCTGAGCTACCGCCTTAATGGTGCAAATTCACAAATGCCAACGACAACGTTGACATGGGTGAGGTTCGCCTCGCGGCGTAACCATCCGGGGCTCGGGAAAGCCTAGCAACAGAAACGGCGCCTTCGGGCGCCGTTCCCATTTTCCGGCTTCGCTGCAGGCAGTCTGGCGTCCCCGGCAGGGCTCGAACCTGCGACCCCAGGTTTAGGAAACCTGTGCTCTGTCCAGCTGAGCTACGGAGACCCAGAGGGCTTCGCCTATAGCATCGGGCGGCGCGGCTGGAAACCGGCGGGACCGACAGCGGCCGTTCCTTTGGCGTCGGCCACGGCCGCGCTATGGTCTTGCGCGTGGGCGCGTGGCGGATCCTTCTCTCGACGGCGTTCTGGGCGGTGCTCGGCGTGGGGGCGGCCGCGCAGACGTCGAGCCCGCGCGCTCAAGCTGAATGCCCATCCGACGGCAGGACCGATGCGGTGCGATCCGTCGACGACCGGGGCGAGATCGCTCTCGCCTCGGGCCCGACGGCGCGGCTCTTCGGCCTTCGCCTGCCGGACGAGGCAGCCGAACGCGCCATGACCCTCGACGCTCTGCGGCAGCGGATCGGCGAGACGGTTCTCGTCGCCTCGGGACCGCCGGATCGCTGGGGGCGGGTGCCGGCCCGCATCGAACTCGGCCAGCCGCAGCGCGACTGGGCGCAGGAACTCGTCGAGTCGGGCCGTGCCGTCGTCGACGCGGGCACGGCCGACCACTTCTGTCAGCCCGAGCTCCTGGCCCTCGAGGAAACTGCGCGGGAGCGCCGCCTCGGCCTCTGGGCGACCCAACCCGCCCCCGCGAGGGGCGCTTCACCCTGGTCGAGGGGCGCGTGCTCAGCGTCGGCGAACGGCGCAGCCGCACCTATCTCAACTTCGGCCGCGACTATGCGCGCGATTTCGCGGTGACGGTTTCGAAGCGCGCCTGGAGCAGGTTCACGGGCCGGGGGCTCGGGGCGGAGGCGTTGCGGGGGCGCCTCGTGCGGGTCCGCGGGGTGATCGAGATTCGGCGCGGTCCGGTCATGGAATTGTGGGTTCCCGATATGCTAGAGGTGCGCGAACTCAAGCGCACGCGATCCTGACAACGAGATGCGTTTCACCTGGAATCCGGTATCTCTGCCGTCGCGGGGATCGATGGGGGCACGTCGCGGACTGCGGGCGGGCGTCGGCGCGCTCGCGCTGATCCTGTCGGCCTGCGCGGGCGACCAGACCGCCGCGCTTTTGCCGCCCTCCCCGCCGCCGGAGGCGCCCCGCGCCGGCACCCTGGACCGCGCCGCGGACCGCGAGCACCAGAAGCTCGTGGCGGCCTTCGGCGGCGAGTACAGAGCCCCGCAGGCCCGGGCCTTGCTCGCCGAGATCACGACCCGCCTCGTCCCGGCGACCGAGCGGCCGGACGAGCCCTACCAGGTCACGATCCTGAACTCGCCGGTGGTGAATGCCTTCGCCTTGCCGAACGGCCGCCTCTACGTGACGCGCGGCCTCCTCGCGCTCGCCAACGACACTGCCGAGATCGCCGCGGTTCTCGCCCATGAGATCGCTCACGTCACGTTGCGCCACGCCAACGCGCGCAAGGAGCTGGAGCTTCAATCCGTGCTGGTCAGCCGGGTCGTGGCCGACGTCCTCAACGATCCGAACGCCGGCGCCACCATGCGCGACCTCTCGCGGGTGCGAATCGCGAGCTTCTCCCGCGCCCAGGAGCTGGAAGCCGATCAGATCGGCGTGCGCACCCTCTTCGGCGCCAAGTACGATCCCTACGGGGCCGCTCGTTTCCTAACGGCGCTGGGCCGGGCGGGCGGAGCGAAGAGCGGCGTCTCGCCGGCGAGCGGCAGCGACATGCTCTCCACCCATCCGGCGACCACGGAGCGTATCGCCATCGCGGTGGCGGCCGCGCGGCGCATCGGCGCCCCGGGCCTCGGCGAGAATGATCGCGCCCGCTATCTCGCGGCGATCGACGGTCTCGCCTACGGCGACAACCCGACGGACGGTATCGTGCGCGGACGGCGCTTCCTTCACCCACGCCTCGGCGTCGCGTTCGAGGCGCCGGAGGGTCTGGCCCTCGAGAACACCGCCCGCGCCGTCGTCGGCGCTTCCAGGGAAGGCGACCGCCGTCTTCTCTTCGACGCCATCGAGGCGCCAGAAGGCCAGAGCCTCGAGGCTTTGCTGCGCTCGACCTGGAGCGACACGATCGAGACTGGCAGCGTCGAGACCACGACCGTGAACGGCAACCCCGCGGCCCTGGCGACCTCGCGGGGCAAGGATTGGGCCTTCCGCCTTGCCGCCATCCGCGTCGGGGCGACGACCTACCGCCTGATCTACGCCACCCGGACCCTCTCGAGCGAGAGCGACCGAGCCTTCCGGGCCGCTCTCGACAGCGTAAGGACGGTCTCTGCGGAGGAGGCGAGTTCCCTCCAACCGCTGCGGCTGCAGGTCATGGCGGCGGGCGAGGGCGACACGGTTGCGAGCCTTGCCCAGCGCATGCCGGTCGACAGGCCGCAAGAGACCTTCCTGCTGCTCAACGGCCTGGACAAGGCCGGGCCGCTCAAGGCGGGCGAGCGCTACAAGGTCGTTGTCGAGTAGGCTTCCCTCGTCTCAGACGTAGACGCTCGCGGCCTGCGGATGCCGCTCCACCAGGGCCTGGCGCAGCTTCTCAAGCGCCCGGTTCTCGATCTGGCGCACTCTTTCCTTCGAGATGCCGAGCCGCACGCCGAGGGATTCGAGGGTCGCCTGCTCGTCCTCGAGCCGCCGCTCCTTCAGGATCCGCAGTTCGCGCTCGTTGAGCACGGCGAGCGCCTCGCGCAGCCAACGAACCCGGCGTTCTGCGTCGATCGTCTCGCCCACGCTCTCGTCGGGCAGCGGGCTCGCGTCGACCAGAAACTCCATCCGCTCGGCCGAGCCGCCGGCTTCGTGGTCGAGCAGAGGCGCGTTGAGCGAGGTGTCGGGGGCCGAGAGCCTCGCATCCATCAGCGCCACATCGGCGCGGGAGACGCCGATAGCATCGGCGATCTTGCCGTGCACCTCGGACGCGATCCGCTCCTCGCCCCCGCGGGTGAGCTTGGCGCGCAGGCGCCTCAGGTTGAAGAACAGGGATTTCTGCGCCGAGCTCGTGCCACCCCGCACGATCGACCAGTTGCGCAGGATGTAGTCCTGGATCGAGGCCCGGATCCACCAGGTGGCATAGGTGGAGAAGCGCACGTCCCGCTCGGGCTCGAAGCGGGCTGCCGCCTCGAGGAGGCCGACATGCCCTTCCTGGATCAGGTCGGAGACGGGAAGGCCGTAATGCCTGAACCGCGAGGCGAGCGCGATCACCAGGCGCATATGCGAGGAGGTCAGGCGATGCAGCGCCTCCTCGTCCCCCCGGTTACGCCAGAGCACCGCGAGTTCGCGTTCTTCCTCGCGTTCGAGAAAGGGGGCTTCCATCGCGGCCCGCACGAAGCGTCGCCGGACGCCTGAGATCTCTCCCATGCTCTCCTCCTCGCGATGTCGCACGGCCTACGCCGCGGTGCAGCGATTGGATCACGGGAGGTGACGCAAGGGAAACGGGTTTGGAATGACTTGTGGTCACACCCTCGCGACGAAGGGGTCTCGAAACGACGAAGCCCGGCGCGGGGCCGGGCTTGTCAGTGCAGCGTCTCGGTGAGGAGCGAAGGGCTCAGGCCGCCTCGTCCTGCAGGTCGTCGCTCTCGCCCTCGGGAGCCGCTTCGCCCTTGGCACGGCGCGGCGACTTGGCGAGGCTCTGCTCGATGAGCTTGAGAGCTTCCGTTTCCGTGATGCGGTTCACGGTCGAGATCTCGCGGACGAGCCGGTCGAGGGCCGCCTCGTAGAGCTGGCGCTCGGAGTAGGACTGCTCAGGCTGGGCCTCGGAGCGGTAGAGGTCGCGCACGACCTCGGTCACGGCGATGAGGTCGCCCGAATTGATCTTGGCCTCATATTCCTGAGCGCGACGCGACCACATGGTCCGCTTGACACGGGCGCGGCCGGTCAGAACCTCGAGCGCCTTGGCGACGAGCTCCGGCTCGGCGAGCTTGCGCATGCCGACCGCCGCGGCCTTCGCCGTCGGGACGCGCAGGACCATCTTGTCTTTCTCGAAGGCGACGACGAACAGCTCGAGCTTGAAGCCGGCGATCTCCTGCTCCTCGATGGCGGTGATGCGGCCGACGCCGTGAGCCGGGTAGACGATGGCCTCGCCCGTCTTGAACCCTTGACGGTGAGCGGTCTTCTTCGCGGTCGTCGTCATGCGAGGCAAATCTCCTGTCGCGTCCGCGCCCCTGTTCGAGCGCGGCATCGAGGCGTTCCATCGAGCAGGGTCTCTCAGGAACAAAATTAACCGTCGGCGGGCTTGCGAAACCGCCGTCGATCCCTGTATCAGCCGAGGTCTACGAACGCCCTTTCCCAGTCCGGTTCGCGGGATGCGATCAAGGTCATCCCGAGCTGGACGTTGTCGTTATGCCAGTGATGTGAAACCGCTCATCTGCGGGGTTGCGGAGCGCATCGAGCGCAGGCGTCGATAGGGGGAAGCTACCACGTCCCTACCTGAAAATCAACGCTTTTTCGCCGCCTCACGACGCTCCAGGGCGCCTTGAACCGATTTTCCCGGCCGATTCGGCTGCAACGCGAGGCTTCGAGCCCTGCCGTCCCGGTCACACCGGCAGCGGGAAGACGACCCGAATGCGGGTGCCGCGCTCCGGCTCGTCGCGCTCCACGCGACCGCCGAGCTGATCGGCGAAGGAGTTCACGAGGGTGAGCCCCAGGCCCCCCTCGCGCCCAGCCCCGAAGCCGCAGCCGTCATCCTCCACCTGCACGCAGGCTTCACCCAGGCTCGGCTCCAGGGCAAAGGTCACCGTGACGGTTCCGCCCTCGTCCCCGAAGGCGTATTTGAGCGCGTTCGTCACGAGTTCGTTGACGACCAGTCCCGCCGGCACGGCCCGATCGAGGGGTAGCGTGGCGGCGCTGGCATCGACCCGAATCCGAATGGCCTCACGTCCGGGGTCGATGTTCGCGCAGAGCGCCCGCAGATAGTCGCCGAATTCCACCTCTCCCGTTTGCCGGACGGAGAGCTGGTCGTGGGCCAGCGCGATGGCCTGGACCCGCTCCATGACCTGGGTCAGCCGCGCGCGGGCGTCCGGCGTTTCGGAGCGCCGGCGCTGCAGGGCGATGAAGGCGCTCATGATCTGGAAATTGTTGCGCATGCGGTGCTGGAGTTCCCGCAGCATCACTTCTTGCGCGGCCGCCTTGCGGGCGGCTTCGGCGACGCTCTCGACGGCCTTGCGATCCGCCTCCACCCGCTGCATCGCGAGCCCGAGCATGTTGGCGTAGGCGGAGAGGAAGCCGATGTCGCCCTCGTCGAAGGCGCGCGGTTCGGTGCTGTCGACCTCAAGGACGCCCCAAATGCCGCCGTCGAGGCGGATCGGCACGTTGAGGAGAGCGACAATGCCGTGTTCGCGCAGGAGCGGCGAAGCCCGGAACTCGGAGTCGCCCTCAAGGTCCGAAATCATCACCGCGGCGCCGGTCTGAAGGGCGCGGCCCGGCGGCGAAGCTTCGTCGATGGGCAGGGCGACGTGGCCGACAACGTTCGGCCGCCAGCCCACCCCTGCCTCGATCAGAAGATCGCCCTCGTCGGCCCGGTAGCGCAGAACCTTGACGTGACGCACATGGGTGACGCGGGACACGGAGGCCGCCGCGTGCTGCAGGATGCGCTCGACCGGCAGGGTCTCGGTGGCGACGCGGCTGAAATTGCCGAGCGCCCGCTGATAATCGAGCAGCCGCTGCAGGGCTCGGGTGTCGGGGGGTGTCGAGGTCCGCTTCGGCATGCGAACCTTAACAGGGCTGCCGAGGCCGCGGTTCCCGGAGGGCCGTCACCGCTCCGGGCGAGCGGCCTGCCTCGCGCTCAGTCCCCTTCGCCCGGATTGGCCGAGAAATAGGCCTCGTACTTGCCGGGCTGCCCGTCGAAGCTCTTGGCGTCCGCGGGCGCTTCTTTTTTCTGCGTGATGTTGGGCCAGCTCTTCACCATGTCGGCGTTGATCTTGAGCCAAGTCTCCAGGCCCGGCTCGGTATCGGGCTTGATGGCCTCGGCCGGGCATTCCGGTTCACAAACTCCGCAGTCGATACACTCGTCAGGGTGGATGACGAGCATGTTCTCGCCCTCGTAGAAGCAGTCCACCGGGCAGACCTCGACGCAGTCCATGTACTTGCACTTGATGCAGTTTTCGGTGACGACGTAGGTCATCGGCGGTCCTTCGGATGAGATCCCTTGGGAAAGGACCGGCCTCTAGCCCCTCCCCTTGGCACTGACAAGCTCAAGCGTCGTCGCGGCCGAGCTCGGCGTAGAGCAGGCGCGCCTCGGGCGCCGGCCCCCGACGCTCGCCCAGAGCCTCGACGCGCACCACCGCCGTGACGTGCCGGCTCGCGACGGTGATGACGTCACCGAGAGCAACCGCCTTCGCCGCGCTCTCGACCCGCTGCCCGTTCACGCGCACGAAACCGTCGGTGACGAGTTTCGCCGCAAGCGTGCGCGTCTTCGCGAAGCGCGCGAACCACAGCCACTTGTCGAGCCGCTGCCGGTCCTCGCGCAGGCGCCGCTCCTACCGCTTGTCGCGCGACTGGAGCTGCTCCTTGAGGGCGAGCAGCTTGGCGAAGGGCGAATCCGGGTCCGGCTGACGCTCGCGACGCTCGTCGCGGCGCCCGGCGCCCTGGTTCGACCACTCGCGAGGACGGTCCTGGCCACGGTCGGGCCGCGGCGCACGATCGCCCCGGGGTGGGCGGTTGGGATCGCGCTCGGGCCGGCCGCCCTGGGCGCCGCGTTCATCCCGCGGCGGGCGGTCTGGGCGCGGACCATCGGCGCGCTGCTCCGGAGCGCGATGCTCAGGGCGCGGGCCTTGCGGTCGCTGACCAGGGCCCCGGTCGGGCCGTGGCCCGCGCGACCCGTCCTGCCGGCGCTCGCCATCCTGGGGGCGACCGCCGTCGGGGCGCTGGCCGTCGCGCGGGCCGCGCTCGCCCTGCGGACGCCCGCCATCGGCCCGGCGCTCGCGGCGGTCCTGACGACCGCGGCGGGGCTGCTGACCGGCTTCGCGCGGATGACGCCCTTGACGCCAGACCTCAAGGAGTTCGGCCTCGGCGGGCGCAGCCACCTCGGCGGAGGGCATCTCGGGAGCAGGAGCATCGAGGGCGGGCGCATCGGCGGAGGGCTCCGCTGCCGCCGGCTCGACGCTCGCCGCCGCGACTGCGTCGGACGCGGCAGCCATCTCGACCGCGAGCTCCGCCGTCACGGCCGCCTCTTCGGCGGCGGTTTCGACGAGGGCCGGGGCCGCTGCGACGTCGGAGTCGGGTACAGGGGTCGGCTCGGCCGCGGGGTCCGCCCCGTCCGAAGCCGGCGTGGCTTCGGCGGTCTCGACCGCATCGCCCCCGTCCGGCCCCGCGACGGGCTCGGCCGTGGCGGCATCGTCCACTTGGCCATGGGCCACGGCGGAGAGATCGGCACCGGCAGTTGCGTCCGTTGCCCCATCCGTCGCGGGAACGTCGGCAGCGGCCTCGGCAGCAACGTCCGGCGCGGTCTGGACGGCCGTCGGCGGCACGATCGGCGCGGGCGCTGCCACGAGCGGCACGGTGATCGCCGGACCCGGCCGTCGGTCCGAGACGTAGCCGAGCGAGCGCAGGATCGAGGCGAAATCCTCTCCCGAGCAGCCGACGAGGGACGTCATGGTGACGGTGGGCACGAAGCCTTCCCCGTCGGCAGCCCCGGGCGGCGGCTCCCCCGGGGTGACGCCGGGACGATAGGCGATGGCGGGGCGGATCTGGTCGGCGAGGCGCTCCAGGATGTCGACGCGCACCGCCCGTCCGCCGCAGACACGGAAGCCCGCGGCCCGATACAGGCCCTTCGCGATCTCGGTATCAACCGGAATGGAGGTGCGGCCGGACGCGGCGAGGTGCGCGATCTCGTCGAGGCCCTTCTGGTCGAGGCCGCCGTTGCGCAGGGCCCAGAGCTGGGCCGCGAGCGTCCGGGGACCGGGCTTGAGCAGGGCCGGCAGGTAGAGGTGATAAGCGCCGAAGCGAAGGCCGAGCTTGCGCAAGGAGGCGCGGCCCTCCTGGTCGAGGCCGCGAACCTCCTGCAGCACGCGGGAGCGCTCCAGAACGCCGAGCGCCTCGGCCACCTGGAAGCCGATGCCGCGGGCGAGGCCGCTGAGTTCCGGCGCCTCCTCCAGGTGCAGCGCGGGCCCGAGCAGCCGCACGACATGGGCTTTCAGCCAGGCCTTGAGGCGGGTCTCCACCTTGTCCCGGGATGGACCCGTGAGCTGCTCGTCGGCCAAGAGCCGCAGCTTTGGCTCGTAGAGCTTGTCGCCCGGCTCGAGCTTTGCGACCGGATCGCCCTGCCAGCGGATCGTCCCGTCGTTGGACAGAACGAGGGACGTATCCGGCGCCAGGGAGAAGCGTTCGGCGCGGGCGTCGATCTCGCCGGCCAGCGCCTTCGCCGCGGCGTTGCGCAAGGTTTTCGCTTCCTCGCCGCCCGCCAGCGGATCCGGCACGAACTGGAAGCCGTGCAGGTGACCGACGTGCTGTCCCTCGACGGTGACGTCGCCGGTCGCCGTGATGTCCGCTTCGAGCATCGCGTTCTCTCTCAAGCGCCGCATGAGGACGCTGGTGCGCCGATCGACGAAGCGCTGGGCCAGCCGCTCGTGAAGCGCGTCCGAAAGCCTGTCCTCTACCTGACGCGTCACGCCCTGCCAATGCTCGGGGTCGGCCAACCAGTCCGGCCGGTTGGCGACGAAGGTCCAGGTCCGCACCTGGGCGATGCGGTTCGAGAGCGTGTCGATGTCGCCCTCGACCCGATCGAGCAGGGCGACGTGGCGAGCGAACCAGTCGGGGCGCACCACCCCGTCCTGCATCAGGAAGCGATAGAGCTGCGACACGAGGTCGGCATGGGTCGCGGGCGAGACCTTGCGGTAGTCGGGAACCTGGCAGACGTCCCAGAGGCGCTCCACCGCGGCCCTGCCCCGGGCCAAGCCGCGAACCTCCTCGTCGCGGGACACGATCTCCAGGGCCGCGACGTCCTCGGCCATGGGCGCCCGCAGCAGGCCGAGGTCGCGCGGCTGCTCGGCCAGGCTCTCCTGGAGCTTCGCCACCGACGAGAACTCCAGGTCGGGGTTGCGCCACTGTAGAACCTTGACCGGCTCGAACTGGTGGCTCTCGAGCTGTTCGATGAGTTCAGCGTCGAAAGGCGGACAGCGGCCCGTGGTGCCGAAGGTGCCGTCGCGCAGGTGACGTCCGGCGCGGCCGGCGATCTGGCCGATCTCGGGCGGGTAGAGTTTCCGAAAGCGAACCCCGTCGAACTTGGCGCTGCCGGCGAAGGCCACGTGGTCGACGTCGAGGTTGAGCCCCATCCCGACCGCGTCCGTGGCGATGAGGTACTGCACATCGCCCGACTGGTAGAGATCGACCTGAGCGTTGCGGGTGCGCGGCGAGAGCGCGCCGAGCACCACCGCCGCTCCGCCGCGCTGGCGGCGGATCAGCTCGGCGATGGCGTAGACCTCCTCCGCCGAGAAGGCGACGATGGCCGTGCGCGGGGGAAGGCGCGAGAGCTTTTTCTCGCCGGCGAAGGTGAGCTTCGACAGGCGCGGGCGCGTGACGACGTGGACGCCGGGCAGCAGCGCCTCGACGAGGGGCCGCATGGTGCCCGAGCCGATGAGCAGGGTCTCGGAGCGCCCGCGCTGGTTGAGCAACCTGTCGGTGAAAACGTGGCCGCGGTCGAGGTCGGCGGCGAGCTGGATCTCATCGACGGCGACGAAGGACACGTCGAGGTCGCGGGGCATCGCCTCGACGGTGGAGATCCAGTAGCGCGGGCGCTCCGGCTTGATCTTCTCCTCGCCCGTGACGAGGGCGACGTTGTTGACGCCCGCCTTCTCCACCACGCGCTGGTAGACCTCCCGCGCCAGCAGCCGCAGGGGCAGGCCGATCATGCCGGAATCGTGGCCGAGCATGCGCTCGATGGCGAGGTGGGTCTTGCCCGTATTGGTCGGCCCCAGGACGGCGGTAACGCCACGGGAGCGCTGTTGCGGGCTCAGCGAACGACGGGCCATGCGGAGGAAGTCGGGCCGGGGGTGCGGGTTCCAGCATGGGCGAGCCGCGGATCGGGCGAACGGCTGGAAGCCTTGAGGGCGAGCCCCTGATATGGGGTTTGGCGACGCGTTTCGCTACCGGGGGTCGCGGGGACGCGGCCGCTGCTGTGCCGTGGCCGGCTCGCCGATCGTGACGTGGAGCGAATCGATCTGACCGGACCGGCGCTCGATCAGATCGGCGCAGAGCGTTTCAGGAACGCTCATGACCGGTCCGCGCGAGCGCTCCCGCGGGCGACGCTCGACAACCTCGGCATACGTGTCGGCATTCCCGCCGCAACCGACGGTGTTCGCCCGCGCCGGACAAACCGCCAGTGCGGTGAGGATCGCGAGGCATAAGTGTCTCAGCATGGGCCTTTGTCGCTCTCTCGGCGCCCAGCGATGCAAGAGCGATGCAAGGCCTGGTCTGACGCCCTCTGGTCAGGCAGCCCTTTGCCGAAACGGCGTGAAGTCGGGCAAGGGCAGCGGAACGGTGACGCCCTTCTGCACGGCCGGGCGAGCCGCCACGCGATCGTACCAAGCCGCGAGATTCGGGTGGTCGTCGATGGCAAATCCCTGATGCACGGCGCACCACGCCCAGCCGAACACCGCGATGTCGACCACGGAGTAGCCGCTGCGAAGGAAGTGCTCCCGTCCGGCGAGCAGCCCGTCGAGCACCGCCTCGATCCGATCGGCTTGCTGGACATAGCGCTCGATGGCGGACGGCGGCTTCTCCGGCGCGAAGAGCGCAAACCAGGCCCGCTGACCGAACATCGGACCCATGCTGCTTGCCTGCACGAACAGGAGCTGGAGCGCCTCGTCGCGCTCCGGGTCTCCGCCCGGCGGCAATAGGCGACCGGTCTTGTCGGCCAGGTAGATCAGGATCGCATTCGACTCATACACGATCCGTCCGGCGTCGTGGTCGACGATGGCCGGGACCTTGGCGTTGGGGCTCAAAGCCGTGAACCAGGGCTCGTGCTGCTCGCCCGCGCCGGTGTCGATGACCTTCGCCTCGTAAGGAAGCCCGAGCTCCTCGAGCGCGATGGCGACCTTGTGCGGATTGGGCGAGCCGTGACCGTAGAGGGTGATCATCGTTGCCCTCCTCAGGCGTTGTAGCCGCCGTCGACGTCGAGCGTCGTGCCGGTGATGTAGGACGCCTGGGGAGAGGCGAGGAACACGACGGCAGCGGCGATTTCCTCCGGCCGGCCGTAACGTCCGAGCGCCGTGCCGGCTGTGAGCGCAGCTGCATGATCGCCGTTTGCCGGGTTCATCTCGGTGTCGATGGGCCCGGGCTGCACCGCGTTGACCGTGATGCCGCGGGAAGCAAGGTCGCGCGCCCACCCGCGCGTCAGCGAAGCAACCGCGGCCTTCGTCGCGCTGTAAATCGACCCGCCGGGAAACGGTGTGCGGTCGCCGAGAACCGAGCCCGTCGAGATGATGCGCCCGCCCTCCCCCATCACCGTCGAAGCCGTACGCACCGCCGCGAAGACGGCGCGCACGTTCACGGCGAACTGCCGTTCGTAATCCGCGTCCGTGGTTTCCCCGACCATCCCGGTGGCGAACACGCCGGCGTTGTTGACGAGGATGTCGAGCCGGCCGAACCCCTCGGCGACGCTCCGCACCAGCGCGTCGACAGCTGCCGGGTCGGCCTGGTCGGCGCGGATCACTTCGGCCCGCCGGCCGAGCGCTCGGATGTTTTTGGCCACCGTTTCGGCGGCCTCGGCCGAGTTGGCATGGCTGATCGCCACGTCGGCTCCGGCTTGCGCCAAGGCCAGCGCGGTTGCCGCGCCAATGCCACGCGAGGCTCCCGTGACCAGGGCCACCTTGCCCGTCAGATCGATGTTCATCCGTCGTCTCCTAAATCTGTACCGTTCGGTATAGATGCAGAGGTCGACGGGACGAGGCAAGCAGAATATATATCGGCCGGTAAATTTTTTCCGAGGAGGATCGCCGTGCCTGCTGGTCGGCCCCGCGCCTTCAGCAAGGACGACGTGTTGGATCGCGCCCTCGAGGTGTTCTGGCGCAAGGGCTACGAGGGCGCCGCGCTCTCGGACCTCACGGCCGCGATGGGCATCAACCGGCCGAGCCTCTACGCGGCTTTCGGGGACAAGCAGTCGCTCTTTCGCGCCGTTTTGCAGCGCTACGTCGAAGGCCCTGGATCGTTCGTCGGCCGGGCTCTGGCGGAGCCGAGCGTCCAGGCCGCAGTCGCGCGCTTGCTGCGCGAGGCGGCAGACGAGCTGACGGCTCCGGGCCGTCCTCCGGGCTGCCTGGCGATCCATGGTGCGCTTGCATGCAGCGACGCGGGCGCCGCGGCACAGGCCGACCTGGCCGCGCAGCGGCGCGCCAGCGAGGCGGCGATCCGAGCCCGGCTCGAACGGGCGAGAGACGAGGGCGACCTCGCGCCCGAGGTCGATCCCGTGGCGCTCGCCACCTTCATCGCGACCGTATTTCAGGGCATGGCGGTTCAGGCCGCGAGCGGGTCAAGCCGCGACACCCTGCGGGGCGTGGCCGAGATGGCGCTCGCCGGCTTGCGTCTGTGAGCGTTCGTTGTTCTTGAGGCTTCGTCAGGGCGCGTTCTTTGCCCCCGCGATAGGAACCCTAGTCGGCTCCGGCCCGACGCTGCGGCTTTGCCGGCGCGGGCTTGCCCTCACCGCTCTGGCTCCAGCGCTGCGCCTCGATCACGCTCGTGCCGATCATCGTCGCCACAGAGATGCGCAAGGGAATCAGCACCCGCGTGCCCTCGATCGGCGCGAGCCAGACCGAGATGTCCTGGTTCTCCTGCATGAACTTGGTGGCGGGCCGCTCGGAGCGATGGCCGGCGATCGGCGTCCAGCGGGCATTGCAGACGAGCACCGGGCCGGCGAAGCCGGGGCGCTCGACCCGGCGGGTCTCGGCGAAGCTCAAGGTGACGTCGTAGCGCGCCCCGCCGTCGAAGATCGGCAGGGTGCGGTTGCAGTTCGCCGGGTCGAGGAGGTCGCCCGAGCCTGCCACCGCAGGCATGATGAGCGCGCTCAAGGGATCGACGATGCCGCGCTTGTGGCTGTCCTTGAGAGGCACCCGGTCCGGCTTCGGGTCGAGGGGCGGCGTGATGTCGACCGCCGCCACGTTGCCGTTGGCGATGCCGATCCGCACGCTGCGCTGATCGCTCGAGGCGCGGGTCAGGACGGCGAAGGAGCCGGGCACGGGGGGGCGGCCCGGCGCGACGCTGCCGGCGGCGTTGGCCGCGCCCTTGGCGTTGCTGAACGCGCCCGCGAGGCCCACCGTGCGGGCATTGAGCTGAAGCCTGTACTTGTCGCCTTCCACCGTCGTCGCGAGGTCGGCCATCCCGACCGTCAGACCGGCGAGCGAGATGGCGTATTCCGCATTCAGCGTGGTGGCCGAGGCCGCGCCGAGCCCCGGCACGACGGCCAGGAGAGCCGTAACGATCGTTCCGACGTGCCGCATCCGGGCCGGTCCTTCGATGAGTCGCGCGTGAGATCCCGCGTCTGTCACGCGCGAATCGGGTGGAATCGTGACCCCACCGGCCACGAAAAGCGAGCGCCGCCGCGCGTCATCCTTGACGAGCTTCGGGCCGATCGCCTATATGCGCGGCCTTCCAAGGACTTTTCGCGTCCGGTCGTCCCGGCGGTATCGTTCCGATCCCGCCGCTTCGCGCGGCGCCCGCGATGCCTCAGACGACAGCTTGAAGGTAACGTCATCATGTCGCGCCGCTGCGAACTCACCGGCAAGGCCGTGCTTTCCGGCCACCTCGTGAGCCACTCGAACCGCAAGACCAAGCGGAAGTTCCTGCCGAACCTCTGCAACGTCACGCTCCAGTCCGACACGCTCGGCCGCTCGGTACGCCTGCGGATCACGGCTCACGCGCTGCGCTCGGTCGAGCACCGCGGCGGGCTCGACGCCTTCCTGGCCAAGGCCGGCGAGACGGACCTGTCGCAGGGCGCCCGTCTTCTGAAGCGCGAGATCGCCAAGAAGCTCGCCGACGCGAGCTGAGCGCCTCCCTCCTTCCCGAGTTCTCCTGAGGGCGGCCGAGAGGCCGCCTTCTTCGTGCGCGGCCTCACTCCTCGAGGGTGAACTCGAGAAGCAAGGTCCGTTGCAGGGCCGAGAAATTGTCGTCGGAGATCAGCGTCAGCACGATCTCGCCCTGCGGCCCCGTATGCAGGCTGACCCCCTCCATGTTGTCGATCTGGCAGGTGCCGTCGGCTGCGAAGATCACCGGGCCGTCGACGAGGGCGCCGGGGCGGAGCGCCTCGGGCGCGACCCGCCTCAGGCGGCAGGCGACCCCGCGCAGCACCGAGAACCGGCGCTCCAGGATCAGCATTTCGCCTGAGGGCAGGAAGACGAGGTCCGTGACGTCGAACCCGTCCGAGCGGGCGACGTCGAAGCTGCCGCGTCGCGGACCGGTGAGGATGAAGCCTTGCGTCGGATCGTCCTCGCCGCGGGCGCGCTCGGCGATGGCGATCACCGCGCCGGCGAGCAGGTGCCGGGCTGGCGCGACGCCTATGGCCTCCAGGCTCTTGTTGGAAGGCAGGCGCTTGGCCTCCGGGGGCACGGCAAGGGGAGCGCCTCGGGCCTTGACCCCGTCCCGCCCCCAGTCGAAGCGCCGCACCTCATGGACGCGCTCGAACGAGACGTAGGCCGTGCCGCCGACAATCGCGAGGCCTTCCGAATCGTAGGCGCGGGTGCGGCGCAGCGGCTTGCCGTCCTGACCGAGGAGCGGCGCCAGGACGGCGTCGGCGAGCCCCGCGAGGCGGCCCTCCTGTGTCGCGACGCGGGCGGTGAACCATTGGGCATTGTCGGTGATCGCGACGAGGTTCTGGCCATCGGGGGAGCGCCACAGGCCGGAGAAGCCGCCAAAGCCCTCAGCGCGAGCTTGCAGCTCGACACCGGAGCGGAAGGTCAGCGCGCCGAAGCGGCGGCGGTCCTTCTCGGCCAAGGAAAAGTTCGCGATCGGGGCGGCCCGAACCTCGACCGCGACCGGCTCGTCCGACCCGGCCGGCAAAGCGGCGGCCCGGTGGGCGACGAGCCCGCCGGCGACGGCGGCCGATCCTCCCAGGGCGAGAAGACCCCGGCGGCTGAGCCTCACGCCCGCGCCCCGGCGCGGCGCGGGGCGCGGGCCGGAGCCGATCCGGCGTTCTCTTCGAACAGCTCGGCGAGCTTCTCCGTCATCACGCCGCCGAGTTCCTCGGCATCGACGATGGTGACGGCGCGGCGGTAGTAGCGCGTGACGTCGTGGCCGATGCCGATGGCGATGAGCTCGACGGGCGAGCGGGTCTCGATGTCCTCGATGACGTAGCGCAGGTGCCGCTCGAGGTAGTTGCCCGGGTTCACGGAAAGCGTCGAATCGTCGACGGGCGCGCCGTCGGAGATCACCATCAGGATGCGCCGCTGCTCGGGGCGGCCGAGCAGGCGCTTGTGCGCCCAATCGAGCGCCTCGCCGTCGATGTTCTCCTTGAGCAAGCCCTCGCGCATCATCAGCCCAAGGTTCTTGCGCGCCCGGCGCCAGGGCGCGTCGGCGGATTTGTAGACGATATGACGCAAGTCATTGAGGCGGCCAGGGGTCGCCGGCTTGCCCGATTGCAGCCACTGCTCGCGGGCTTGCCCCCCCTTCCAAGCGCGGGTGGTGAAGCCGAGGATTTCCACCTTCACGCCGCAGCGCTCCAGCGTGCGCGCGAGGATATCGGCGCAGGTCGCGGCCACCGTGATAGGACGACCCCGCATCGAGCCCGAATTGTCGAGGAGAAGCGTGACGACGGTGTCACGGAAGTTCGTGTCCTTCTCGCGCTTGAAGGAGAGGGGCTGGAAGGGGTCGAGCACGACGCGTGGCAGGCGCGCCGGATCGAGGGACCCCTCCTCGAGGTCGAACTCCCAGGCCCGGTTTTGCTGGGCGAGCAGGCGCCGCTGCAAGCGGTTGGCGAGGCGTCCCACCACGCCCTGAAGATGGGCGAGCTGCTTGTCGAGATAGGCGCGCAGCCTTGCGAGCTCGTCGGCATCGCACAGGTCCTCGGCGTGGATCACCTCGTCGAAGCGCGCCGTGAAAACTTTGTAGTCCGGGCCGCGGGGCTCGTTGCGCTGCGCCGGCGGCGGGCGGCGGGCGTCGGACGCCTCCTCGCTGTCGGCCTCATCCGACTCGTCGGGGAGTTCGCCCGTCGGCGCGTCAGCGGCCTCCGTCGCGCCCTCGTCCACCTCCTCGGAGGCGTCGTCCGACACGTCGACCTCGGCCTGGTCGCCCTGCGACTGCTCGTCGGACTCGCCCTCCCCCTGCTGAGGATCCTGGTTCTCGTCACTCTCCTCGTCGTTCTCGTCGTCCTCGGCATCGAGGTTGGCCTCGTCGGCCATGTCGAGTGAGGCGAGGAGGTCGCGCACGGCGCGGGCAAAGCCGCGCTGGTTCTCGATCGCGGCGGCCAGGTCGTCGAGGTCCTCTCCCGCCTTGTCCTCTACGAAATCGCGCCAGAGATCGACGATCTTGCGGGCCGCGGGCGGAGGCTGAAGGCCGGTAAGGCGCTCGCGCACCATGAGCGCCACGGCGTCCTCGAGAGGCGCGTCGGCGCGATCGGTGATCTCCTCGTAGCGGCCGCCGCGGTGGTAGCGGTCCTCCAGCATCGCCGAGAGGTTGCCGGCGACGCCCGTCATGCGCCGCGCCCCGATCGCCTCGACGCGGGCCTGCTCGACGGCGTCGAACACGGCGCGGGCCGCCTGACCCTCCGGCGCGAGGCGGCGGTGGACCGCCGTGTCGTGGCAGGCGAGCCGGAGCGCCATCGCGTCCGCGTGGCCGCGCAGCACCGCGACGTCCCCAGGCGAGAGCTTGCGCGGCGGCTCGGGCAGCCGCGCCTTGTCGCCGAGCAGCGCGGGCCGGTCAGAGGCGTAGGTGACCTCGAGGTCCGTCTTGCGCGCGATCGCCCGCATGCAGCCCGCGACCGAGCGCTTGAGCGGCTCGGAGGGCGCTTCCTTCTTCTCGCCGGGCTTGCGATTGGAGATGGACATGCGGCTCAGCTCTGCGGCGTATCGGTCAACTCGAACACGCGACCCATCACGTCATCCCAGCCGTAACTGCATTCGGTCGGAAAGGCTTCGAGCGGGAGATCCGTTTCGCGGGCCGCCGCGACACGTGCCCCCTTGTAGGCGCGATGCAGAGCGTCAATGGCGCGGCTTTTCAGACCGGGATTGTCCCCGAGACTCTCGTTGACGCGCTCCCGGTGCTCGATGATCGACAAAATCCATGAGCGCGTTCGACGCTCGGGTTGGACGTCCCACTTGAGGATGTGCAGGAGAACGATCCGTAGCGCCGCGACCAACTTGTCGTACTCACGCCGCGCCACGTCACCCACCTCGTCGATCAGGTTCTCGACATCGAGCCCGTCGAGGTGGCCACTCTTGAGAAGCGCGACCTGCTCAAGCGCCCAGGTATAGGCATCGTCCTCATAACGGGTGCGCGTCGGCGCCGAGGCCGCGGGCCGTTCCTTCGTGACCGGCTCCGCCATCGCGTCCTCCGTTCAGCTCAAGGCCACGTTCACCGCGCTCTCGGGCAGTTCCTTGCCGAAGGAGCGCTGGTAGAACTCGGCGACCAGCGGCCGCTCGAGCTCGTCGCACTTGTTCAGGAAGGTCACCCGGAAGGCAAAGCCGATATCGCCGAAGATGTCGGCGTTCTCGGCCCAGGTGATCACCGTGCGGGGGCTCATCACGGTCGAGAGATCGCCGTTGACGAAGGCGTTGCGGGTCAGATCCGCGAGGCGGACCATCTTGTTGACGGTGTCGCGGCCGGCCTGGCTGTCGCGGTAGTGGCGCGCCTTGGAGAGAACGATGTTCACCTCCTCGTCGTGCGGCAGGTAGTTCAGGGTCGTGACGATGGACCAGCGGTCCATCTGGCCCTGGTTGATCTGCTGGGTGCCGTGATAGAGGCCCGAGGTGTCGCCGAGGCCCACCGTGTTGGCGGTCGCGAAGAGGCGGAAGGCCGGATGCGGCTTGATCACCCGCTTCTGGTCGAGCAGCGTCAGCTTGCCCGAGACTTCGAGCACGCGCTGGATGACGAACATCACGTCCGGCCGGCCGGCGTCGTACTCGTCGAAGACGAGGGCGACGTTGTTCTGCAGCGCCCAGGGCAGGATGCCGTCCTGGAAAGCCGTCACCTGCTTGCCTTCCTGCAGCACGATCGCGTCCTTGCCGACGAGGTCGATGCGGGAGATGTGGCTGTCGAGGTTGATGCGGATGCAGGGCCAGTTCAGCCGGGCCGCGACCTGTTCGATGTGGGTCGACTTCCCCGTGCCGTGATAGCCCGTGATCATCACGCGGCGGTTGCGCGAGAAGCCGGCGAGGATGGCGAGCGTGGTCTCGCGGTCGAAGAGGTAATCCGGATCGAGGTCCGGCACGTGCTCCTCGGCTCGGCTGTAGGCCGGCACCTCGAGATCGGAGTCGATGCCGAAGACCTGGCGCGCGGACACCTTCATGTCCGGCATGAGGGCGGCGGTCTCGGGGCTGGCGAGCATGGATGGAAGCCTCTTCGGATCGAAGGCCGCGGCGCCGGTCGGTCCGGCGTGCGCGGCCATGGTCGAGGTGTCATATAGGCCGCTCACAAGCGGCGCAATTTCAGTTCGGTCACAACGCGGTTGCGTCCCGGTCGGTTCGGCGCCTCAGCACAGGCCGGCGGCTTTCAGCACGTCATGCGCCTTGATGATGTCGCGCAGGCGCTCCTCGAAGCTTCGGTCGCCGCCGTGAGCGTCCGGGTGGAAGCGCTTCACGAGGGTCTTGTAGGTCGACTTGATCGTCGCCGCGTCGGCGCCCTCGTCGAGGCCCAGAACATCGAGCGCCCGGCGCACCGGGGCGGACCGTCGGGGTTTGGGCGGCTCCGCCGGCTTGGTCCGCGCCTGCGTGAAGCCCTGGCCGTTGAGGATGCCCAGCGGATCGACGTAGGCCCAGTCACGGGCAGGCGGCTCCCCAGCGGGACGTTCCGGCTGCGCCGCGGCGTTCACGCCCATGGCCCAGGTTGGACGGTGGCCGATGACCGCGTCCTTCTGAAAGGCCGCAACGGCATCGTCCGACATGCCGGCGAAGTAGTTGTAAGTGGCGTTGTAGACACGCACGTGGTCGAGGCAGAAGCGCCAGTACTGGCCCTCCTTGCCTCGCCCCTTGGGCGCCCGGTAGAGCCCGGCCGCGGCGCAGCCCGGCCGCTCGCAAGCAGGCTCGGCGGCGGCGCGGGGCTCGTCGCAGCTCGGCTTGATGCGGATGCGGTCGAACAGTGGCGAATTGTGTTCCATGGTCGCTCGATTATGAGGGACGATGCCAGCCCCGGCCAGGGCCGATGACTGCGGTGGTGCGGTGCGCGACACGCCGCCCTCCGACATGAGGAACACGGCGATGACAATGAAAGAGCTGATCGAGGCCCGTCTGACCGAGGCTTTGAGCCCCGCGGCGCTCGACGTCGTCGACGAATCCCACCTGCACGCGGGCCATGCCGGCGCGCGTCCGGGCGGGGAAACTCACTACAGGCTGAATATCGTGTCGACGGCCTTCTCCGGCAAGTCGCGGGTGGACCGCCACCGCCTCGTCAACGCGGCGCTCGACGAGGCGTTTCGGCGCGGGCTGCACGCCATCGCGATCAAGGCCCGGGCTCCGGGCGAGGCGTGAGGCCTCAGGCCGCCCGCGGCTTTGCCGGCACGAAGGCGTAGAGCGCCGCCGCGAGAAGGACGCTCGCGCCGAAGGCAAGGTGCAGGCGGGAGAAGGCCGCCTCGGGAGGCAGGCCGCCGGATCGGGCACCCTGCAGGAACAGCCCCGACGCCTGCTGCAGCAGACCCGCGCCGCCGATGAAGAAGAAGTTCATGAACGTCACCCCGCGCCCGAGAAGGTCGGCCGGGAAAAACAGCCGGGCATGGGTCATGAGGGTGCCGTAGGTGAGGCCCGCGGCCCCGACGACGGCGAAGAGCGCGACGGAGCCGAGCGGCGTCGCCGCGCCGAACAGAGCCAGGACGACGAAGGCCGCACCCGTCACGACGCTGCCGACGAGAACCGGCGGTTTCGGCCCGCCGAACCAACGTTCCATCGGACCGTAGACCAGGGCGCCCACGGTCATGGCGACGGCCATCGCGAGCGCGGCATTGCCGGTCTGGGTTGTGGCAAAGCCGTGGATCTCGCGGAAGTAGGGCGCGATCCAGAGCGAGCGCGCGGCGATCACCACCGCGTAGCCGACGAGGGTGATCGGGAGGAGAAGCCGGATCTCGGGCAGGGTGGCAATGCGCCTCAGGCCGTCGAGGATGCCGCTGCCGGCACCTTGCGGCGTTGCGGGCGGATCGCGCACGAGAACGAAGACGAGCACGACGCTCAGGGCCGTGAGGGCAGCGATCAGCCCGAGCGCCTGACGCCAGCCCAGAGCCTCGACGGCGAGCGCGAGCGGCGTCGCGCCCAAGAGGTTGCCCGCGTTGCCGAGCCCGATGACGAGGGCCGCCATGACGGCGAAACGCTCGGGCGGGTAGCTGCGGCCGAACACGAAGAGGCTGCCCATGAGCACGGGCGAGCAGCCGAGGCCGATGAGCCCCATCGCGAGAAGGCAGGCGGCGCGACTCTCGGCCAGGCTCAAGAGCACGGCGCCGGCCACGGCCGCGAGCATGAAGGTCGCAATGGTCCGCCGCGGCCCGAACCGGTCGAGGCTGTAGCCGACGGGGAACTGGGCGACGGCGAAGGTCGCGAACCATATGGCCGAGAGCGCCCCGAGATCGGCGGCGTTCAGGCCGAGATCGCGGGAGAGGTCGCCCGCCACGATCGCGAGGAAGGCGCGGTAGAACTGCGAGAAGATGTAGGCGACGAGAAGCGCGACGAAGGTGACCACCCCGCCGCCCAGGTGGCGGCGGGGTTCGTCGAAGGAAGTCGTCACCCTGCCCTGCTTACTTGATGCGCTCGAGCACCGAGACGTAATTCGCCACCGCGGCCCCGCCCATGTTGAAGATGCCTGCGAGGCGCGCGTTCGGGATCTGGATGCCCTCGGGCGCCTCGCCCGTGAGTTGCATCGCCGAGAGGGCATGCATGGAGACGCCCGTCGCGCCGATCGGGTGACCCTTGGCCTTGAGGCCGCCGGACGGATTGACCGGCAGCTTGCCGTCCTTGTGCGTCCAGCCCTCCTTGATGGCAATCGCGCCTTGGCCCTCGGGCGTCAGGCCCATCGCCTCGTACTCGATGAGCTCGGCGATGGTGAAGCAGTCGTGCGTCTCGACGAAGGAGAGGTCGTCGAGGGTCACGCCCGCCCTCTCCAGGGCCTGCTTCCACGCGACGGCGCAGCCCTCGAACTTAAGGATGTCGCGCTTCGACATCGGCAGGAAATCCTGGGCGTGGGCGGTGGCGCGGAAGGCCACGGCGCGGCGCATCTTGAGCGCGGTGTCCGTATCGGTCAGCACGAGGGCGGCCGCGCCGTCCGAGACGAGGGAGCAGTCGGTGCGCTTCAGGGGGCCGGCGACGAAGGGGTTTTTGTCCGACTCCGCGCGGCAGAACTCGAAGCCGAGGTCCTTGCGCATCTGGGCGTAAGGGTTGCCGACGCCGTTCTTGTGGTTCTTCGCCGCGATCATGGCGAGCGCGTCGGACTGGTCGCCGTGGCGCTGGAAGTAGCCACCCGCGATCTTGCCGAAGACGCCGGCGAAGCCGCCGGGCGTATCGCCGTCCTCGGGCAGGTAGGAGGCCTTGAGCAGGTTCTGCCCGATCTGCGCGCCCGGCGTTGTCGTCATCTGCTCGACGCCGACCACCAGCACGACCTTGGCGCGCTTGGCCTCGATCGTCTTGATGGCCTGGTGCACCGCCGCCGATCCCGTGGCGCAGGCGTTCTCCACCCGGGTCGCCGGCTTGAAGCGGAAGCCGTCATCGGCCTGGAGCACGAGGGAGGCCGTGAACTCCTGAGCCGAGAAACCGGCGTTGAAGTGGCCGAGCACGATCTCGTCCACGTCGCCGGGCCCGATGCCGGCGTTCTCGAGCGCCTCGTCCGCGACGCGGACGACGAGGCTCTCGACGCTCTCGGCGTCGAGCTTGCCGAAGGGGGTATGGGCCCAGCCTACGATGCAGGCGGTCATGGCGCGACTCCTTTTCGGGACGTCAGAATGCACGAAGTGGCGGCACTTTGATCCTTCGCCGGGCAGCAGGCAAGGCGACGGACGGCATACCTGATGTGTACCTACACGGGAGCTTGGGCAAGAGCCTGTCGCGGGGACCGCGCGTCAGGCTCAGGCGCGTCAGGTTTGGGCCGCGAGGAGCAGGACGACGCCGCCGACGATGAGGGCGAGCCCGGCCCATTCCCGTCGGGTGGTGGCTTGAGCGAAGAGCTTTCGCGATACGGCCTGGGCCATCAGTACCTCGACGAGGGCGAGCGTCCGCACGTTCGCGGCGGCGGTGAGGGCGAAGCCGATGAACCAGAACTGCGAGGCGAAGGCGCCCAGGAACCCCGCCGTCAGCGACGAGCGCCAGACTTTCAGGCTTCCGACCAGGGCGGCCCGGTCCCGCAGGCCGAGCCACAACCCTAGAATGAGACTCTGCAACCCCAGTCCCCAGGCGAGCACCGTGGTTGCCCGCACGAGAAACGAGCCGCTCTCGAGGGAGAGGATCGCGCCGCGAAAGCCGATGGAGGCCAGCGCGAAGCAGGCTCCCGAGACGATCCCGAGCGCGACCGACCGCCCGTCCGCGCCCGCGAGTTCGCCGAGACTCTTCGTGCCCGAGACCAGAAGCACGCCGGCCGTTGCGACGAGGATCGCCGCCACCACGGGAAGGCTCAGGCGGTCGTGCAGGACGAGAAGGCCGAACAGGGCGACCTGGACCGGCTCCGTCTTGATGAGCGCCGTGACGACAGCGAAGGAGCGCTCGCGCATCGCGGCGAGCATCAGCCCAGTGGCAAGGATCTGCGACAAAGCGCCGAGCAGGATGAAGCCGGCGAAGCCCTGTCCCGGGCGGGGCAAGGCCTCGCCGGTGGCCGCGAGCACGAGGACGAGGAACAGGCCAGCGAAAGGCAGGCCGTAGAGGAAGCGCACCTGCGTGGCGCCGGCCGTGCCGAGGCTGTCGACGAGCCGCCGCTGCGTGGCGTTGCGCGCCGTCTGCGCGGCCGCAGCGACGAGGGTGGCGGGAATCCAGAGGAGCGAAAGCATCGGGGAGGCCGGGGTCGCGCCACGCTCTTGCCACGGATGCCTGATTGGAGCGAGCCTTCGATCGTCCAAAACCCGTCGTCGGCTCAAGCTTTGCAGAGCCGCTGCGGTGAACTACAACCATCGTCGGGCGTTCAGGAACGGCTCGCCGTCCGGCGACGCTTCCCTGGCCATCCCACGGACGACCGTTCCACGGAGCAATCCCGAGCATGATCGCGCGCCGCGCCGTCCGCACCTTGAGTTTCCTGTTCGGCCTCAGCTTCGCCGGCGCGACCCTAGCCGCGACGCCGGCCCTCGTGGTCGACGTCGATTCCGGCCGCGTCCTCTACGCCGAGCGGGCGACGGACCCCTGGTTTCCGGCCTCCATCACCAAGCTGATGACCACCTACGTGGCGCTCAGCATGGTCCGCGACGGCAAGGCCTCCCTCGACCAGCTGCTCACGCTCTCGCCCGAGGCGGCGTCCGAGCCGCCCTCCAAGATGGGCTTCAAGCCGGGCACGCAGCTCACCCTCGACAACGCCCTCAAGATCATCATGGTGAAGTCGGCCAACGACATCTCCGCCATGATCGCCGAGAATCTCGGCGGCTCGGTCGAGGGCTTCGCGGCGCTGATGAACGAGCACGCCCAGCGCATCGGCATGCGCGAGAGCGTGTGGGTGAACCCGCACGGCCTGCCCGATCCGCGCCAGCACACCTCGGCCCGCGACATGGCGATCCTCGGCCGGGCGATCCTGCGCGACTTCCCCGACTCCAAGGACCTGTTCTCGATCTCGGCCATCAAGTTCGGCCGGCGGGTGATGGCGAACCACAACGGTTTGCTCGGCCGCTACGACGGTGTCGACGGGATGAAGACGGGCTTCATCTGCTCGGGCGGCTTCAACGTCGTGGCGAGCGCGACCCGCGGCGGGCGCCGGCTCATCACCGTCGTGATGGGCTCGACCAAGGCCAAGGAGCGCACCTTGCGCGCCGCCGATCTCTTCGACCGGGGCTTTGCCTCGTCGGGCTGGAGCGGCCAGCGCCTCGAGGAGCTGCCCGCCTCCAACGTGATCGCCGCGCCGGACATGCGTCCCGTGGTCTGCGGCCGCGCGGTCCCGGCCGAGGAGGATGCGGAGCCCGTGCAGGCCTCGGCCGGCAACTCCGGCAATGCCGAGAACGCCGGCTCCACGGCGTTCAGCTCGCAGGCACTGGGTTTCGCGGCGAGCAGCGCTCCCGGGGCCGGCTGGCAGACCCGCGAGCTTCCGCCGCGCGCGCCCCTGCAGCCGATGCTCGTCTGGATCGGCCGCGATCCGGCGGGGACGGCCGTGGCGGCCGAGGACAAGGGCGAGCCCGTCGAGGCGCTCAAGCCCCGCGTCGCGAAGGCCAAGCCCGAGCCGAAAGTGGCGGCCAAGCCTGAGCCGAAGGTTGCCGCGAAGCCCGAGCCCAAGGTGGCGGTGAAGGCGGAGCCGAAGCCCGCGAAGATTGCGGCCAAGGTGGCGCCGAAGGTCGCCGCGAAGCCGGCGGCGCCCGCGGCGAAGCGGAGCGGCCCCGCCCAGGCCTATGCCTCGACCGAGACGCCGCCCGTCATTGCGGGCGGCAAGGTGAAGGCCAAACCGGTCGACCCGGCCGAGACCCTGAAGGTCAAGCCGGCGGCGAAGAAGGTCGAGCCCAACAAGGCTGAAACTAAGAAGGCCGACACGAAGACGGCCGAGGCCAAGAAGCCCGCCAAGCCGGCGGCGAAGAAGGCCAAGAGCGACGAGTGATCAGAAACGGGCAGTCCTCGACTGCCTGTTGCCAAGACGAAGTCAGGGCTCAACCACGAAATGGCCGTCATTCCGGGGCTCGGCCAAGGCCGAGAACCCGGAATCCACGACCGGGTGAGTGGCCTTGATTAACGTCTGGCTCAGTCATGGATTCCGGGCTCGCGCTCTGCGCGCCCAGGAATGACCGCCAGAGGATATGCTCCAGGAGACGTGCATGGCGACGCGCGGGTTCACCGGACGCCGGCAGGGCGAGGACAAGGCGGACCGTTTGCCGCCCGGGCAGTACCTCACCGACGACTTCCCCGTGCTCTCCCTGGGTCCGACGCCGCGAATCGACTTGGCGCATTGGCGCTTCGACCTCTGGCACGGGCCGCGGCCCCTCAAGAGCTGGACTTGGGACGAGTTCCAGACCCTGCCGCGCAGCAAGTGGCAGGGCGACATCCACTGCGTGACCAAGTGGTCGAAATTCGACACGCGGTGGGAAGGGGTGAGTTTCGACGACCTCCTGGCCGCGGCCGGCCTTGAGGCGCCGACGGGGTTCCTGCTGGCGCTCTCCTACGACGGCTACGACACGAACGTGCCCGTCGCGGACCTCACGGGCGGCAAGGCGATGGTCGCGACGGCCTATGACGGCCAGCCCATCACGCCCGATCACGGCGGCCCCGCCCGGCTCCTGGTGCCGCATCTCTACTTCTGGAAGTCGGCGAAGTGGGTGAAGGGCCTGCGCTTCATCGAGAAGGACACGGGCGGCTTCTGGGAGCTGCGCGGCTACCACATGTACGGCGACCCCTGGCGCGAGCAGCGCTTCGAGGGCGATTGAGACGGTGCTCGCGGCCCGCGCCCAGCCCGTCAAGCTGATCTGGCGCGAGGTGCCGATCCTCGCCGTCGAGACGGTCACGCCGCGGGTGAAGAGCTTTCGGCTCCAGGTCGGCTGGGAGCGCTTCCGCGCGGGACAGTACGTCGACGTGCGCCTCACCGCCGAGGACGGCTATCAGGCCCAGCGCTCCTACTCCATCGCCTCCTCTCCCGAGACGCCGGGCGCGGTCGAGATCATGGTCGAGCGCCTCGACGACGGCGAGGTCTCGAGCTTTTTCCACGAAGTGGCGCAGGCGGGCGACCTGATCGAGATGCGGGGACCGATCGGTCATCCCTTTACCTGGGGCGCCGAGGACGGCGGCCCGCTGCTGCTCGTCGGCGGCGGCTCGGGGGTGGTGCCGCTCCTGTCGATGCTGCGCCATCGCGCGACGGCGCCCGAGGTGCCGGCCCACCTCGTCTATTCCGCCCGCAGCCTCGATGAGGTGATCGCTCGGGACGAGTTGCTCGACCGGGCGGCGCGGGAGCCCGGCTTCGGTCTGACCCTAGCCTTAACCCGCGAGGCAGCGTCCGTCCCCGGCACGCGCAGCGGACGGATCGATCGCGCCCTGATCGAAGAGGCACTCGCCCAGCTTCCGGCGCCCCCGGCCCATGTTTTCGTGTGCGGCTCGAACCGCTTTGTCGGCGCCGCGTCCGATCTTCTCCTCGACGCGGACGTCCCGGCTGACCGCATCCGAACCGAGCGCTTCGGCGGCTGAGCTCTCAGCTCTCGCGCCGTCAGGAGCCGTTCTGGTCGCGCGTCAGGCAGGCCGGCGCGAGGGCCAGGAACGCCCGGGCACGGTGCGAGAGCGCCTCGCCGCGCGCCCAGTCGATGCCGTGCTTTTCCTCCGACGAGATCTCGCCGAAGGTGCGCTCGTGGCCGTCCGGCTTGAACAGGGGGTCGTAGCCGAAGCCCTTGGTGCCCCGCGGCGGCCAGACCACCTCGCCGAAGACGCGGCCCTCGAACAGCTCCTCGTGGCCGTCGGGCCAGGCGATGACGAGGGCCGAGACGAAATGCGCCCGGCGCTGCGCCGGCGTCGTCGCGCCGCGGCGCTGCAGCTCGCGCTCGACCCGCGCCATGGCGGCCGAAAAATCCTTGCTCACCGCCCAGTCGGCGGAGAACAGCCCGGGCGCGCCGTCCAGCGCATCGACGCAGATGCCGGAATCGTCCGAGAGGGCCGGAAGGCCCGTCGCTTTCGCCGCCGCATGGGCCTTCAGGGCGGCGTTCTCGGCGAACATGTGCCCCGTCTCGGCCGGCACGGGCAGCCCGAGCTCGCCCGCCGACACGGCCTCGACGCCGAAGGGCGCGAGGAGCTCGCGCATCTCCACGAGCTTGCCCGCGTTGTGGGTGGCGATGACGACCTTGCCCGCGAGTTTTCGGTGGCGGCCTTCGCTCATACGCCGACCGCGGCCTTCTGCAGCGCGATAAGCTGTTCCACCCCGCCTTTGGCAAGGCGCAGCAGGCTCATGAACTCGTCCTCCGAGAAGGGCTTGCCCTCGGCCGTGCCCTGCACCTCGACGAGGCCGCCCGACCCCGTCACGACGAAGTTGGCGTCCGTCTCGGCGGCGGAATCCTCCGCGTAGTCGAGGTCGAGGACGGGCGCGCCCTGGTGGATCCCGCAGGAGACCGCGGCGACGTGGTCGCGCAGCGGGTTCACGGAGATGATGGAGCGGGCCTGCATCCAAGCGAAGCACTCGTGCAGCGCCACCCAGGCGCCGGTGATGGAGGCGGTGCGGGTGCCGCCGTCCGCCTGGATCACGTCGCAATCCACGGTGATCTGTCGCTCGCCCATGGCCGGCAGGTGGACGACAGCGCGGAGCGACCGGCCGATGAGGCGCTGGATCTCCTGCGTTCGCCCGGATGGCTTGCCGGAGGTGACCTCCCGCCGGGTCCGCTCATGCGTGGCGCGGGGCAGCATGGCGTATTCCGCCGTCACCCAGCCCTTGCCGGAGCCGCGGAGCCACGGCGGGCCGCGCTCCTCCAGGGACGCCGTGCAGAGCACCTTCGTCTCGCCGAAGGACACGAGGCAGGAGCCCTCGGCGTAGCGCGCGACGCCCTTCTCGAGGGTCACCTTGCGCAGCTCGTCAGGGGCGCGTTTCGAGGGGCGCATGGGGTGCTCTCCGGTTGAGGCGCCCGTTTAGGCGAGGGGGGCGTGAGCGGCAAGGCCGCATCACGCGCGCTTGCGCCAACCTTCGCTCCTCCCCATCATGCAGCGTTGCCGCGCTTGTCCTCGAGGACGTCCTGACCCCGATGAACCTGCCGACGCGATCCCCCTCGCCCCTGCAAACCCGCGCGCTCGCGGACCTGAACGAGCGCTCCCGCGAGATCTTCCGCCAGATCGTCGAGAGCTACCTCGTGACCGGCGAGCCGGTGGGCTCCCGCAACATCGCGCGCATCATCCCGATGACGCTCTCGCCGGCCTCCGTGCGCAACGTCATGGCGGATCTGGAGCAGGCCGGGCTGATCTACGCCCCCCACACCTCGGCCGGCCGCCTGCCGACGGAGCTGGGCCTGCGCTTCTTCGTCGACGCGCTGCTCGAGATCGGCGACGTCGGTGCCGAGGAGCGGGGCCGCATCGAGGCGCAGATGCGCGCGGCCGCGAGCGGGCACACCTTCGACACGGCGCTGGCGGAAGCCTCCGCCCTTCTGTCCGGCGTCTCGCGCGGCGCCGGCGTCGTCGTGACGACAAAGACCAACGCGCGGCTCAAGCACGTCGAGTTCGTGCGCCTCGACCCGGAGCGGGCCCTCGTCGTGCTCGTCGCTGAGGACGGCACGGTCGAGAACCGCCTTCTCGCCCTGCCTCCCGGCCTGCCGGCTTCGGCCCTGCAGGAGGCGGCGAACTTCCTCAACGCCCGCATCCGCGGCCGCACCCTCGGGGAGCTGAAGGGCGAGGTCGAAGCCCGTCGCGCCGAGATGAAACGCGAGCTCGACGAGATCACCGCACGCCTCGTCGAAGCGGGGCTCGCCACGACGGTCGGCCCGAGCGAGGCGCGCCAGCTCATCGTGCGCGGCCAGGCTAATCTCCTGGAGGACTTGCGCGCCGCCGAGGACCTGGAGCGCATTCGCCTCCTCTTCGCGGATCTCGAGACCCAGACCGACGTCATCGACATCCTCGCCCGCGCCGAGGAGGGCGAGGGCGTGCGCATCTTCATCGGTTCGGAGAACAAGCTGTTCTCGATGTCCGGCTCGTCGATCGTCGCCGCGCCCTTCCGGGACGGGAACCAGCAGATCGTCGGCGTGCTGGGCATCATCGGGCCGACCCGGCTCAACTACGCCCGCATCGTGCCGATGGTGGACTACACGGCCAAGGTCATGAGCCGGCTGCTGGAACGGGGGCGATAGGGCGGCGCCTCGTCTCCCAATCCGGGCGGAGCAGAGCCATGATCAGCTCGTCCCGGTGGACGCCGCCGAAATACGCGCTGCCGCGGGCGATTCCTTCGGCCGCGAAGCCGGCCGCCTCGTAGGCGCGCCGCGCCCGCGCGTTCTCAGGGAAGACGCCGAGCCAGAGGCGATGGACGTGCGTTCTCAGAAAAGCGACGTCGGCGAGCGCCGTGAGGAACGCTCGTCCGCGCCCCTGCCCCGGCTCTGTCACCGCGATCCGCTTCACCAGCGTGACGCGCTCCGGGCTGTCCCAATCGCGCAGAATGCCAAAGCCGACGGCGACGCCTCCTTCGCGGGCGATGAAATAGGCATGCCGCGGATCGGAGAGTGCCGTCCTATGACGCGCTTCTTCCCAGCGGCCAACGAGCGCCTCGTAGCCGTCGAGGCGCTCGGTCGCGAGAATGAACGGCAGGTCGTCCGAGGTTGCGCGGACGACGGACAGCGCCGTGCTCACGCCGCCCGCAGGCCCGCGAGGAACCGCTCCACTTCCTGGCTGAGAGCGGAGGCGCCCTGGGCCAGCTCGTTCGCGGAGGCCAGAACCTGGGCGGAGGCCGATCCGGTCTGCGTCGCCGCGTGACGGACGCCGGAGATCGTCTCGGTCACGTCCTGCGTGCCCCGCGCCGCTTCGCTGACGTTGCGGGCGATCTCTTGCGTCGCCGCCTGCTGCTCCTCGATGGCGGCGGCCACGCCGCTCGCGATCTGGTGCATGGTGGTGATGGTGCCGCTCACGCCGCGGATCGCCTCGACGGCGACCTGCGTCGAGCTCTGGATCTGCGCGATCTGGGCCGAGATCTCCTCCGTCGCCTTCGAGGTCTGGCTCGCGAGCTCCTTGACCTCGGAAGCCACGACCGCGAAGCCGCGCCCTGCCTCGCCGGCGCGAGCCGCCTCGATGGTGGCGTTGAGCGCCAGGAGGTTGGTCTGGCTCGCGATGGAGCTGATGAGGCTTACCACCTCGCCGATCTTCTGGGTGTTGGAGGCGAGCGCCTGGACGATGCTGTTCGAGCGCTGCGCGTCCTCCACCGCCCGGGCGGCGATGTTGGAGGATTCGGTGACCTGCGCGCCGATCTCGCCCGCCGAGGCCGCGAGCTCCTCGGTGGCGGCCGCGACGGCCTGAACGTTGGAGGAGGTCACCTGCGCCGCTGACGCGACGGTGCCCGACTGCCGGTTCGTCTCCTCCGCCGTCGCCGACATGGAGCGCGCCGTGGTCTCCATGCCCGAAGCTGCCGTGGACAGGGAGCGCACGAGTCCGCCGACGGTCGACTCGAAGTTCCGCGCGAGGTCCGCCATGGCCCGGCGCTTCTCGGCGAGCGCCCGGGCGTCGAGCGCCTTCGCCTCTTCCGCCAGTCCGGCCCGCTCGACGGCATTGCGCTTGAAGACCTCCACGGCCGCGGCCATAGCACCGACCTCGTCGCGGCGGCCGAGCCCCGGGACCGCGACGCTCGTGTCGTCGCGCGCCAGGCGCCCCATGACCTCGGTCATCGCGCGGATCGGAGCGGCGATGCCGCGCTGGAGGGTGAGCATCGCGCCGACGACGATCGTCAGCATGACGGCGAGCGCGCCGAGCGCCACGGTGCGGGACGCGGCGATGGCGGCGTCCGCCTCGGCCTGCCGGGCCGTGAGCCGCTGGCGCTCGACGGTCTCAATCGCTGCGGCCGCCGTTTTGATGCCGTCCATAGCCGCCTGGCCGAGGCCGGCGATCTCGATCTGGCGCGCCTCGACCTGGGTGACGAAGCTGCCCATCAGCTCGATCTCTTTGTCGGCGATGTCGCGCTTCCACGTACGGGCATGGGCGTTGAGCTCTTCGAGCCGCTTCGCTTGAGCCGGATCGTCGGCCATCATCGCCTTCGCCTTGGCGTAGGCTCGCTCGTAGGCCTCCGCTCCCTTCTTGTAGGGCGCGAGGAACTTGTCGTCGGGCGAGATCAGGAAGGCGCGGACGCTGTTCTCCTGATCCTTGATGCCGTCGGTCATGCCGTCGATGACATCGAGGAGCTCGTTGCTGCGGGCCGTGAGCCGCGTCGTGTCCTCGATGATGCCGAGGTCATGGTAGCTCACCGCCGTCGACCCCGCGACGACCAGGAACAGGGTGGCGAAGGCGAGCACGAGCTTCTTCGCGATGGACAAGTTGACCAGGAAAGACATCGGGGCCGGATCTCGAGGGTCGGCGCGAACGCTGACGTGAGGGAAGATGCCGGCACGATGAAGGACGGCCCTTAAATCCCGCTTAACCGCGATCGGATGGTCGCTCCGGGCTTCAGGCGGGCGCGTCGAGGCGCTTGTGCAGAAAGACGAGGTCCAGCCAGCGGCCGAACTTGGTTCCGACCTCCGGCAGCCGTCCTGCCTCGCGGAAGCCGAAGCGGGCGTGCAGCTTCAGCGAGGCCTCGTTCGCGGCCTCGATGCCGGCGATCATCACGTGCTTGTCGAGGCGACGCGCGGCCTCGACCAGGGGCGGCAGAAGTAGGCGCGCCACGCCCCGCCCGCGGTGATCACGATGGACGTAGACCGAGTGCTCGACCGTGTGGCGGTAGCCCGCCCAGGCGCGGAAGTCTCCGAACGAGGCGTAGGCGAGGACGGCGCCGTCCTCCAAGGCTACCAGGAAGGGGTAGCCCCGGGCGTGACGGTCGCTCAGCAGGGCGCGGCGGTTCTCGAGGTCGACGGGCGTTTCGTCCCAGATCGCGGTGGTCGTCAGCACCGCGTCGTTGTGGATCGCGAGGATCGCGGGCAGGTGAGCCTCCCGCGCAGGCTCGATGCTGATCGCCATCGCCGCCTCGTCACGCGATCGCTTTGTAGAAGAACACGCAGTTCTCCAGGCGGCCGTCGGTGGTGAGCGAGTAACCGGGCACCATGCCAAAGGCGGTCCAGCCGCAGGCGCGGTAGAGGCGCTCGCCGGCCGAGCCCTCCGCGGTGTCGAGGACAAGAAGCGTCTTCCCGGCCTCCCGCGCGGCATCCTCCGCCGCCGTCAGGAGTTTTCGCCCGATCCCTCGCCCGCGCCTGTCGCGCAGGACCAGCATCTTGCCGATCTCACCGCGATGGGGCTGGTTCGGCTGCTGGGCGAAGAACAGGATCACCGTTCCGACGAGCCGCCCGCCCTCCTCCGCCGCGAACAGTCGCTGGGAGCCGCCCGCGAAGCCCGCGAGCTGACGTCGCCAGAACGCCTCGGCGTCGGCGGGCGTGAAGTCGGCGAGGAAGTTGACGGAAGCTCCACCCGCCACGGCGTCGGTCAGGATCGCGGCGAGTTCGGGCAGGCGCCGCTCGGCCTCGTCGGAGGTGAGCGCGCGGATCACGGCATCAGGCACTAAGGCTCCTCCAGGGTCAGCACGACGGCGTAGCGCACGGGGCGGTCCGTCGGGTTGTGGTAGGCGATGGGCCGGTCGAGGCGCATGTGGAGGCAGTCGCCAGTCTCGAGCCGGTGGCGCGCGTCGCCCAGCGTCAGCTCGAGCACCCCGTCGAGCACCCAAACCTGTTGGTCGATCGGGCGCAGCGACCAGGCGTTCTCGAACACCACGCGGGCGCCGGGCGGGAAGGTGACGTCCACGATCTCGAAACGGCCGAGTCCCGGCGGGCTGACGTCGCGGCGCACGTAACCCGTCTCGGGGTCGCGCCAGGTGACCTGCGCGGCGCGGCGCGACAGAGGATCGGGCGGCTGGCTTTCGTCGGCGAAGAGCTGGGCCAGGCTCAGGCCCAGACCGGCGCAGAGACGGCCCAGCAGCGCCGCGGTCGGGCTCGCCTCGCCGCGCTCGATCTTCGAGATCATGGCCCGGCTGACGCCGCAGCGCGCGCTGAGCTCCTCGAGCGACAAGTCGAGGTCTTGACGCTCGCGGCGCAGGCGCTGAGCAATGCGCCCATCAAGCGCGTCCGTATCGTCTCTTATGAGAGATTTCATGTCTCATATAATGGATAAGTTCGTTTGCAGGTCAAGCGCGCTCTCGTCCGCGACGCCGCGCTCCCTTGGCCTTTCGGGTCCCCGCTGCTATGGCCGCGCGACCCTTACCATCGTGCGGCGCTCATTCCGTCGCGGCGCCCGAGACCCGGCATGACCACCGAGCCCATCGACCTCGTCCGCAACTTCTCCATCGTCGCCCATATCGACCACGGCAAATCCACCCTCGCCGACCGCCTTATCCAGACCACCGGCGCGCTCGCCGAGCGCGAGATGATGGAGCAGGTGCTCGATTCCATGGACATCGAGCGCGAGCGCGGCATCACCATCAAGGCGCAGACGGTGCGCCTCGAATACCCGGCGAAGGACGGCAAGACCTACGTCCTGAACCTGATGGACACGCCCGGCCACGTCGACTTCGCCTACGAGGTCTCGCGGTCGCTCGCGGCCTGCGAGGGGTCGCTCCTCGTCGTCGACGCAAGCCAAGGCGTCGAGGCGCAGACGCTCGCCAACGTCTATCAGGCGATCGACGCCAACCACGAGATCGTGCCCGTCCTCAACAAGATCGACCTGCCCGCCGCCGAGCCGGACCGGGTCAAGGAGCAGATCGAGGAGGTGATCGGTATCGACGCCTCGCAGGCCGTGCCGATCTCGGCCAAGACCGGCCTCAACATCGAGGCGGTGTTGGAGGCCATCGTCACCCGCCTGCCGCCCCCGAAGGGCGACCGGGCGGCGCCGCTGAAAGCCCTTCTCGTCGACAGCTGGTACGACGCCTATCTCGGCGTCGTCGTGCTGGTTCGGGTCTTCGACGGTGTGTTGAAGAAGGGCATGACGGTACGGATGGTCGGCACCGGCGCGTCCTACGGCGTCGACCGCATCGGCGTGTTCCGGCCGAAGATGCAGGACGCGGCCGAGCTCGGCCCCGGCGAGGTCGGCTTCCTCACCGGCTCCATCAAGGAGGTGGCCGACACCCGCGTCGGCGACACGATCACGGAGGAGCGGCGCCAGACCCTCTCGCCGCTGCCGGGCTTCAAGCCGGTGCAGCCCGTTGTGTTCTGCGGCCTCTTCCCCGTGGACGCGGCGCAGTTCGAGGACCTGCGCGCCGCCATGGGCCGGCTTCGCCTCAACGACGCGAGCTTCTCCTACGAGATGGAGACCTCGGCGGCGCTCGGCTTCGGCTTTCGCTGCGGCTTCTTGGGCCTCCTGCATCTCGAGATCATCCAGGAGCGTCTGGAGCGGGAGTTCAACCTCGACCTCATCTCCACTGCGCCGTCCGTGGTCTACAAGATCGCGCTCACCAGCGGCGAGGAGATCGAGCTGCACAACCCGGCCGACATGCCGGACGTCATGAAGATCGAGACGATTCAGGAGCCCTGGATTCGCGCCACGATCCTCACGCCGGACGATTATCTCGGCTCGGTGCTCAAGCTCTGCCAAGACCGGCGCGGGGTGCAGATCGATCTCAACTACGTCGGCAAGCGCGCCATGGTGGTCTACGACCTGCCGCTGAACGAGGTGGTGTTCGACTTCTACGACCGGCTGAAATCGATCTCGAAGGGCTACGCGAGCTTCGACTACCACATCTCGGACTACCGCGAGGGCGACCTCGTGAAGATGTCGATTCTCGTGAACGCCGAGCCGGTCGATGCCCTATCCATGCTCGTGCATCGGGCCCGCGCCGACATGCGCGGCCGGGCAATGTGCGAGAAGTTGAAGGACCTCATCCCGCCGCACCTGTTCCAGATCCCGATCCAGGCGGCGATCGGCGGCAAGATCATCGCCCGTGAGACCGTGCGGGCGCTGCGCAAAGACGTGACGGCTAAGTGCTACGGCGGCGACGCCACCCGCAAGCGCAAGCTCCTTGAGAAGCAGAAGGAGGGCAAGAAGCGCATGCGCCAGTTCGGCCGCGTCGAGATCCCGCAAGAGGCGTTCATCGCCGCGCTGAAGATGGACAGCTGAGGGGCGAGGACGCGGAACCTTCTCACCTCTGCGGGAGAAGGTGCTTGCCGCATGCAGGCGAATAAGGGGTGACGGCCTGATGGGCATTTGCCGAGCACCGCCTCCCGGTTGCTCCCTGCCCCACCCTCGCCCAAGGTCGCCGCACCACGAATCAAAATGGGGGCGAGAAGCCGATGCGGTGCCGTAATCTGATCCTGTTCGGCTGCCTCTGCCTGCCGATGCCGGCCTTCGCGCAAGGCGCGCCCGCGACCCAGGAAGCCACGCCCGCCGAGATGCGCGAGCTCATCGAGGCGGTGCGGGCGGGCGCCAAAGCGTCTCGAGAGACGGCGGACCACGCCCGGGTCGTGCCGGACATCCTGACCCAGATCCTGGCAAAGCTCGACAAGCTTGAGGACAAGCTCGACAAGGTCGAGAATGCCGTGAAGGCTCAGAGCCGTCAGGCAGCGGGCCGGAAGTAAGCCTGTCGCAGACCCGCCTCAGGTCAAGCGGCGAGAGCGGGCGAAGAGGCCGACGAACAGCGCCGTCCCGAGTCCCCAGGCCCCGTTCACGAGGGGACCGATCCAGATGCGGCTCGGCGGCGGGAAGCCGCCCGCCGCACCCTTGAGCGCCGGGACGACGAACCAGCCGAAGAGCGTCGGCAGCGCGGCGCCGAAGATGAGGCCGATGAGGAGGGGCGAAAGCGCTCCGAACCGTCGGCCTGCGACCAGCAGCGCGTAGACGATCCCCCAGACGCCGCCCCAGAAGGCGAGGTTCAGAACCTGCGGCACACCGAGCGGCGGGATCGGGCGGGTCGCGTAGGCCGCGCCCGCCGGCAGCGCGCCGGCGGTCGATAGCAGGACAATGACGACCTGGTGGAAGGCCACCACCGCGAGGGCGCCGGCGAGGAAGCCCACCGCCGCCCTGATTCCCAGGCCTCCTCGCGCCATCCACCCGCTCCCGACCGCTCTCTCACATTGAAGCGGTTATGCAGGCTTCGGACCAGGGTGGGCAAATCTCCGGGGCGGCCCTCAGGCCGCCCGTGTCTCGTCCTCAGCCCAGGCCTGGACGGCGACGAGGGCCGGCGAGCCGGCGACGGGTTCCGGCAGATGATCCGGGAAGTGGATCGCCGGGACGGTGCTGCCGCCGAGGCGGCGGCGGAGCGCCTTCAGGACAGGCTCCGGGTCGGTCTCGTCCTGCGACAGGAAGAGGCCGGCCTCCCGGGCCTTGAGGCCGAGATCGAGGCGGCTCGTCCAGACGGCGAGCGGCACGGCCGCGAGGAGGCCCAACGTCATCGGCAGGGTCCACACGAAGAGGCGCACGTCGAGAGCCAGCGCAACGGCGCCCCAGGCGAGACCGACGGGCGCGAGCACCAGGAGGCAGCGCGCCGCCTCGCCCCAGGGCACGCCGCGGTCGGAGCGGCTCTGCGCGCCCCAGCCCGAGCGCCGGCCCGCGAGCACCTCGCCGCAGAACCAGAGGTAGAGCAAGGTCGTCGCCGCGGTCATGAACACGGAGAAAACCTGCTCCAGGACGAGGCTCGCCAGCATGCGCGCCGCCCCGCCATGGCCCGCGCGGCGGACCGGGTCGAGAAGCGCGCCGCCGACTGACAGGACGCGCGGGCCGATGAACAGGAAGAGCCAGAGCCAGAACAGGGCCGAGATCCCGCCCTCGGCGAAGAAGCCGACGGTGTAAAGATCAAAGCCGCCCCGGCCGCCGCCCGCCGCCATCTGCGCGGCGGTGAGCACCAGCGAGAGGATGCCGAAGGGCGCGGCGACGTAGGCGAGCACGCCGAGGCCGAGGTGGAAGCGGCTCGCCCAGTGCAGGCCCTTGAAGCCCAGCACGCGGGCGTGCTGCAGGTTGCCCTCGCACCACCGCCGCTCGCGGGACACGAAGTCGATGAGGTTCGTCGGCATCTCCTCGAAGGTGCCGTTGAGTTCGTTGACGACGCGCACCTCGTAACCGGCGCGGCGCATCAGGGCCGCCTCGACGATGTCGTGGCAGAGGATCTCGCCGCCGAGCGGCGGCTTGCCGGGAAGCACCGGCAGTTCGCACTGATCGCGGAAAGCCCGGGTGCGCACGATGGCGTTGTGGCCCCAGTAGCTGCCCTCTCCTTGCGTCCAGGCGGCGAAGCCGGCGACGCCGAGCGGCGAATAGACCCGGGCCGACGCCTGGAGGATGCGAGCGAACAAGGTCTCGCGGTTCACCGGATAGGGAACGCTCTGGATAATGCCGGTCTCGGGGTGGCGCTCCATGAGGGCGACGAGGCGGCGGATCGCCTCCGCGCTCATGATGCTGTCGGCGTCGAGCACCACCATGTGGTCGTATTGGTCGCCCCAGCGGGCGCAGAAATCGGCGATGTTGCCCGCCTTGCGGCCGGTGTTCTTCTCGCGCCGGCGGTAGACGAGCTGCGGGTCGCCCGGGCGCTCGCGGCGGCGCCAGGCGGCGACCTGCGCCTCCTCCTCGGCGGCGATCGCCGGATCGCGGGTGTCGGAGAGAACGAAGATGTCGACGTCGGTGGCCTCCTGGCGCGCCAGGTCCTGGGCCATGACGTCGAGCGCGGCGAAGACCTGCACCGGATCCTCGGCATGGATCGGCATCAGGAGCGCCGTGCGGGACAGCCCCGTCGGCCGCAGGCTGACGGAGCGCGCCTCGGCCTCGAACCGGTCGCGGCGGCCCACCAATGCGCCGAGGATCGGCGTCCAGGAGCCCACGGCCATGAGGCCGAAGCCGACGATGAACAGCGTGAAGAGCACCCAATCGAGGGCGCTCATCGCGCCGTCGGCGGCAAGGAGCCGGTAGCCAAGCACGGCCGCGGCCACCGTGATCCCCACGACAGGGACGACGAAGGCGAGACGGCGGGCGAGAAGGGGGTCGAGAACGCGGGACAGGACCGAAGTCCGAGGTGACGTGGACACGCGGCAGGCTTCCCTCGGACGCGCCTCGTTCTGAGGCGGGCCGGAACCATCAACGGCGGGGTCGAGAAGAGCTTTCGCTCGGAGACATCAGCCTTTTGCCTGAATGAAGTTCAACCCAACATGAACGGCCACGGCTCCCACGCGCGCCGTCACCAGGCCGGGCCGCGGGGGCCGCGAGGGCTAAATGCAGGGCCCTCCTTGTCATCGGAGGCCGGAGGGCTTACGTTAAGACATCGACTTTTGGCCGGATATCGGGCCGTTCCGCTTAGGCGAAGCCGGGCGCGCGTTCAGAACTCCACTTCCAAACCTCGACCGCTCGGGAGCGGGCCGCGCATCGCGTCGGCTCGTCCTCGCCACTTATCGTAAACTGCCTAAGGAATACCCCGATGATCACGGGCACTGTGAAATTCTACAACGACCAGAAGGGCTTCGGCTTCATTCAGCCGGAGGATGGCTCCAAGGACGTGTTCGTTCACGCCACCGCGCTCGAGCGCGCCGGCCTGCGCGGCCTCGTCGAGGGCCAGAAGGTCTCCTTCGACACCGCCGAGGACCGCCGGTCTGGCAAGATCGCCGTCAACAACATCCAGACGGCGTAACGTCTGATGACGAGGCGCGGCATATCCGGCGCCGCCGACTGATCGAGGCCGTCCCCGTCCGGGGGCGGCCTTTTCGTTTGATCCCGCCACGAAATCCTGTCCCGGCGGGCTGGAGGTAGATCCATGTCGCATAAATATCAGGTTCGGCAGCTCGTCCGCCTCAACTCCCCCGGCTTCTCGGACAGCCGCTCCAACGCGGGCGGCATCTACGAGGTCACCCGTCTGATGCCGGCCGACCAGACCGGCGAGGTCTCCTACCGCATCAAGTCGTCCACGTCGGGCGAGCGCGCCGTGCGCGAGAGCGAGATCACGGCCCGCGTCTCCTGACGCTCGCGCCTCATCGAGATCGAAGGAACGGGCGAACCAAGCCTGATGCGGGACGTTGGCGTGCCATGGTCCCCACCGATCGAGCTGGTTCATCAACCGTCGCGGCGGTCGAGCGCGCCGACGTCGACATCGCCGCCCGTCTCGCGCGCCATCGCCACCACCCGGGCGTCCGCCTCGTCGGGCGCTTGAGTGAGGTCGGCGATCAGCCGCCCCTCGCCGCGCTCTCCTGTGGGGTGATGGCCTACGGGCTCGTGGCCGGCAACGGTCGCGCGACCCGGGCGGGCGTCGCGATGCTCGGCTCACTCCTTGCCGCGATCCTGGTCAAAACCGTCCTCAAGCGCTCGCTGTCCCGGACGCGCCCGCACGTGCTCCTCGAGGAGGGACAATACGAGGTGCGCCCCTTCGGCCCCAACAAGGGGTCGTGGCAATCCTTCCCCTCCGGGCATACGGCGGGCAGCGTCGCCTGCGCCCGGGCCTTCGCCCGGTTCTACCCGGACCTGCGGGCGCCCGCCTATGCCAGTGCCGCCTTCATCGGCCTCGCCCAGGTGCCGCGTGGCGCCCACTATCCCCTCGATGTCGCGGTCGGCGTCGGCATCGGGCTCGCGGCGGAACGCCTGGTCCACGCCGTCATGCCCGCTCGGGACCCCGACGCCGCGACGCCGGAGGCCTGAGGGTCCGCCACGGCCCGCGGCTTGCTTGTGCGTTCGACGAATGGCCGGCGCCGCTTCGCTTGTGATCCACGCGCCGGCAAGCTTTCATGCCGCCCCACGCCTGCACGCCGGATCCGATGCATTCTCCCGACCCTGCGCCGCGCCATCCGTTGCGCGCCGCCCTCGATGGCCTCTACCTCTTCGCCGGCTATCTCGCGGGCGGGTTCCTGATCCTCATCTTCCTCCTGATGATGGGCCTCTCGCTCGGCCGCGAGATCGGCGTGAACATCCCCGCCGGCGACGACTTCGCCTCGTGGTGCATGGCGGCGATGGCCTTCCTCGGGCTGGCGCACACCTTCAAGTCCGGCGAGATGATCCGGGTCGGTCTGCTGATCGACCGTTTCCAGGGCCGCGCGCGGCGGGCCTTCGAGGTCTTCTCCCTGGTGCTGGGCCTCGGCTTCGTCGGCTTCTTCGCCTGGCACGCGGTGCGCCTGACGATCGATTCCTACCGCTTCGACGACATGGCGCAGGGCGTCGTGGCCATGCCGCTCTGGATCCCGCAAATCGGTTACGCGGGCGGGCTCGTGATCCTGTTCATCGCCTTCGTCGACGAGTTCGTCCACGTGCTCCGAGGCGGCGATCCGCGCTACGAGAAGCCGCCGGCCACGACCGCCGAAGAGGTGGTCGAGCGCGCCATCCAGAGCGGAGTCTGACGCGGTGGAGTTGCTCCAGATCGCTCTTCTCATCCTGGCCCTGCTGACGGTCCTGCTCGCCGGCGGGGTCTGGATCGCGATCGCGCTGATGGCCTGCGGCTGGGTCGGCATGCAGTTCGCCGGAGCCGCGATCCCGGCCGGCTCGGTGCTCGCCACCACGATCTGGGGCAACTCGGCGTCTTGGACGCTCGCAGCGCTCCCGCTGTTCATCTGGATGGGCGAGATCCTGTTTCGCACCCGGCTGTCGGAAGAGATGTTCCGCGGCCTCGCGCCCTGGCTCAACTGGCTGCCGGGCCGACTCATGCACGTGAACGTGCTCGCCTGCGGCCTCTTCGGGTCCGTCTCGGGCTCGTCGGCCGCGACTTGCGCCACGGTCGCCAAGATCGCCCTGCCGGAGCTCAAGAAGCGCGGCTACGACGAGATGGTGAGCCTTGGATCGCTTGCCGGCGCCGGAACGCTCGGGATCCTGATTCCGCCCTCGATCACGATGGTGGTCTACGCGGTCGCGGCCAACGTCTCGATCATCCAGGTCTTCCTGGCGGGCTTCCTGCCGGGTCTTCTGGTGATGGCGCTCTATTCGGGCTACATCGCCGTATGGTCGCTGGCGAACCCCGACAAGCAGCCTCCGCCTGAGCCGGCGATGAGCCTGCGCGAGAAGCTGCGGGAATCGGCGAACCTCATCCCTGTCACGCTGCTCATCCTGCTCGTTTTCCTCTCGCTCCTGCTCGGCTGGGCGACGGCGACGGAATGCGCGGCCTGGGGCGTTCTCGGGTCCTTTGCCATCGCCTGGTGGTCGGGCTCGCTGACGCGGGCGGCGTTCTGGCAGAGCGTGATGGGGACGACGCGGATCACCTGCATGATCATGCTGATCCTCGCCGGCGCCTCCTTCATGTCGACCTCGATGGCCTATACGGGCATCCCGCAGGCCCTCGCGTCCTGGGTCGACGGCCTCAAGCTCTCGCCCTACGCGCTCATCGCGGCGCTCACCGTCATGTACATCGTGCTCGGCACGGCGCTCGACGGCATCTCCATGATCGTCCTCACCACGGCGGTGGTGATCCCGATGGTGAAGCAGGCGGGCTTCGACCTCGTCTGGTTCGGCATCTTCCTGGTGCTTGTCGTCGAAATGGCGGAGGTCTCGCCGCCCGTCGGCTTCAACCTTTTCGTCTTGCAGACGATGTCGGGGCGGGACTCGAACACCGTGGCGCTCGCCGCCCTGCCCTTCTTCTTCCTGCTCACGGCGGCGGTGGCCCTGATCACCCTGTTCCCGAGCATCGTCATGACCCTACCAAAGCTCGCCTTCCCCGATTGAGATGGGAATGCGAAGGTCGACCCGGAACGGCCCCGACGATGCGGGGCTGCAAGAACGAGGGGAACAAATGATGAAAACGATGCTTCGCGCGGCACTGGTGCTCGCGGGAACGCTGGCCGCCCTGCCGGCGCTCGCGCAGACCAAGTGGAACCTGCCCGCCGCCTATCCCGGCGACAACCCGCATACCGAGAACCTGGCGATCTTCTCCAAGGAGGTCGCTGCCGCTACCGGCGATAAGCTCCAGATCACGGTCCATGCCAACGCCTCGCTGTTCAAGGCGCCGGAGATCAAGCGCGCGGTGCAGACGGGCCAGGCGCAGATGGGCGAGGTCCTGATCTCGCTTCACGAGAACGAGGATCCGATCTTCGGCCTCGACGTGGTGCCCTTCCTCGCCACGTCCTTCGACCAAGCGCGCAAGCTCTGGACCGCCCAGAAGCCGGCGGTGGAGAAGAAGCTCGCGAGCCAGGGCATGATGCTGCTCTTCGCCGTGCCCTGGGCACCGCAGGGCGTCTACGCCAAGAAGGACCTCAACACGATCGAGGACATGAAGGGCCTCAAGTGGCGCTCCTACAATGTCGGGACGGCGCGCATCGGCGAGATCATCGGCGCCCAGGCTGTGACGATCCAGGCCGCCGAGTTGCCGCAGGCGCTCGCCACCGGCGTCGTCAACTCCTTCATGTCCTCGGGCGGCACGGGCTATGACAGCAAGGTCTGGGAGACCCTGACCCACTTCTACGACGTGCAGGCCTGGATCCCGAAGAATCTCACCTTCGTGAACAAGGCCGCCTTCGACGCCCTCGACAAGCCGACACAGGACGCGATCCTGAAGGCCTCGGCCGCCGCCGAGGAGCGCGGCTGGAAGATGTGGCAGGAGAAGGCGGGCTGGTACCTCGACCAGCTCAAGGCCAAGGGCATGAAGGTGCAGCCCCCGAGCGCCGAGCTCGCCGCAGGCTTTCGCAAGATCGGCGAGCAGCTCACCGCCGATTGGCTTAAAAAAGCCGGAGCGGCCGGTCAGGCGGTCGTCGACGATTACAAAAAGATGTGAGTTTTCGGCCGGTGACGATCCCGGCCCATAGTTCGAGCGGCCCGTCGCGCCATGCGTGACGGGCCGCTCGGCCTTCTGATGCTCGACACCACCTTCGAGCGCTTTCCGGGCGACATCGGCCACCCGGCGACTTGGCCCGGACCCGTCCTGTCCGAGCGCATCGAAGGCGCCACCGCAGCGAGGGTCACGACGCTCGCTGACGAGAGCCTGCTCGCGCCCTTCCTCGCCGGAGCGCGCCGGCTCGAGGCGCGGGGCGCCTCGATCATCACGACGAGCTGCGGCTTCCTCGTCCTTTATCAAAGCGCGCTGGCTGACGCCGTGAGCGTGCCCGTCGCGACCTCGGCGCTGGTTCAGGTGCCTTGGCTGGCACGGCTGCTCCGCCGTCCCGTCGGTGTCCTCACCTTCGACCCGACGACGCTCGGCCCGGCGCATCTCGCGGCGGCGGGGGCGGACGCGGCGACGCCGGTCGGAGGGCTCTCCCCGGACAGCCTGATGCGCCGCGACATTCTTGGCGGCGCGCCGGCGAATTTCGCGACCCGGGAGGCAGAAGTGGTCGCGGCGGCGCGGGCGCTGGCCGCGGCCCATCCCTCCCTCGGCGCCCTCGTTCTCGAATGCACCAACTTCCCGCCCCACGCCGCCGCGATCGCGACAGCGACGGGATTGCCCGTCTACGACGTCGTCACGCTCGTGCGCTGGATGCAGGCGGGCCATGCGCCTTCGGCGTGAAGAGCTTGGGCCGGCGGCCCGGCTCCGTTAAGAGGCGGCATCGATCACGAACCACGAGTGTCTCGCGTTGCGTCGGCTGCCCGACCCCGCGGCCTATCGCGGCCGCCTCAAAGCCCTGATCTTCGACATGGACGGGACGCTCACGAACAGCGACCCGGTCCACTTGCGGGCCTTCGCGGAGGCGCTCGCGCCCTTCGGCCGCACCATGACGGAGGAGGAGTTCCGCCGCTCGATCTCGGGCCGCACCAACGCCGAGATCGGGCGGGCACTCTTCCCTGACCGGACACCTGCCGAGCAGGACCGCTTCTCGGACGACAAGGAGGCCCTGTTCCGGACGCTCGCGACCGACTTGACGCCGCTGGCCGGCCTCATCGACCTCCTGGACCGCGCTGGCCGGCAAGGCTTGACCCTGGCCTGCGTCACCAACGCGCCGGGCGAGAACGCGCGCCACATGCTGGACGCGCTTGACCTCGCCGCCCGCTTCCCCGTGGTGGTGATCGGCGAGGATGCCGAGCGGCCTAAGCCTGACCCCCAGCCCTACCAGATCGCTTTGCGCCGGCTCGGCCTCGCGCCCGATGAGGCCATCGCCTTCGAGGATTCCGTGCCGGGCGTGCGCTCTGCCTCGGGGGCAGCGCTCCTCACCTTCGGCGTGGCGACGAGCCAAGCGCCAGAGACCCTCGTCGAGGCCGGCGCGACTGCCGTGATCGCCGACTACGCCGATCCGATCCTCCTGCGCTGGCTCGACGGCGTCGTTCACTCCTGACCTCGAATCGGAACCCCGCCATGTCCCGCGACGCCGCGATCGCCCGCGCCCTCGACCACTTCACGTCCGGCGCCTTCAGAGCCGAGCTCGCCCGCCGGGTCGCGATCCCGACGGAGAGCCAGAACCCGGCCCGGGCGGGTGATCTCGAGCGCTACCTCGACGAAGAGATGCAGCCCGCCTTCGAGCGCCTCGGATTCGCCTGCCGGCGCCTCGGCGAACGGGATCGCGCCGGGGGTCCCGTTCTCTACGCCGAGCGCATCGAGGATCCGGAGGGGGTCACCGCGCTGGGCTACGGCCACGGCGACGTGATCCGCGGCCTCGACGCCTCCTGGGAGCCCGGCCTCTCGCCCTGGACGCTGACCGAGCGCGGCGACCGCTGGTACGGCCGCGGGGTCGTCGACAACAAGGGCCAGCACGCGATCCACCTCGCGGCCCTCGACGCGGTGCTCCGGACCCGCGGCAAGCTCGGCTTCAACGCCAAATGGGTCATCGAGATGGGCGAGGAGGTGGGCTCGCCGGGCTTGCGCGACCTCTTCTTTGCCCACCGCGAGCTCTTGGCGGCCGACGTGCTCCTCGCCTCGGACGGGCCGCGTCTGAACCAGGAGCGGCCGACCGTCTTCCTCGGCGCCCGCGGCGGCGCCTCCTTCGACCTCTGGATCGACGCCCGCGAGGGCGGCCACCATTCCGGGAACTGGGGCGGGCTCCTCTCGAACCCCGGCATCCAGCTCGCCCATGCGCTGGCCTCTCTCGTCGGCCCGACGGGGCAGATCCGGGTGCCGGACCTGGTGCCCCCCGAGGTGCCCGCCTCCGTGCGCCGGGCGCTCGCCGATTGCGAGCTCGAGACGCGCCCGGGCGCGCCGGTCATCGATCCGACCTGGGGCGAGCCGGGCCTGACGGGCCCTGAGAAGGTGTTCGGCTGGTGCGCCCTCGAGGTCCTGGCCTACGAGTGCGGCACGCCGGCGACGCCGGTCAACGCCATCCCGCCCCGGGCCTGGGCGCGCTGCCAGCTGCGCTTCGTGGTCGGCATCGACATGGACAACATCCTGCCGGCCATCCGCCGCCACCTCGACCGGCAGGGCTTCGCCTACGTCCAAGTCGCGCCGGCCCGGGACGAGGTGTTCCCGGCGACCCGCCTCGACCCCGACCACCCCTGGGTCCGCTGGGCCGTGGCCTCCATCGCCGCATCGACGGGCAAGAACCCCGCGGTCCTGCCCAACCTCGGCGGATCGCTGCCGAACGACGTCTTCTCGGACATCCTCGGGCTGCCGACCGTTTGGGTGCCGCACTCCTATCCCGGCTGCTCCCAGCACGCCCCGAACGAACACCTGCCCGTCGCGATCGCCCGCGAAGGCTTGGCGATGATGGCGGGGCTGTACTGGGATTTGGGTGAGAAGGGAGTGCCGACCGGAAGTCGCGCCCCGGCGGGCCTCGAGACCGCCTGATCCCGCCCGCGTCATCCCCTCTCCCCTTGCGGGAAAGGGTGGCCCCGCGAAGCGGGGTCGGGAGGGGGGTGCGCGCGGCACGCGCGCCCGGCCGAGAGGCCGATCGCCACCTCTCCGCCCCACCCCTGTCATGGCCGGGCTCGACCCGGCCATCTCGGTTCGAGATCTCGGGCCTTCGCGCCGAGGTTCGCGGGTCAAGCCCGCGAACGACAGTGGGGGCGTTCTGACCCGCATGGGTCCAAGCCCAGCACCCCCTCATCTGCCCGGCTCACGCCGGGCACCTTCTCCCGCGAGGGGAGAAGGAAGGCCCCTCACCCCTCGAACAAGCGCTTTCCCCGCTCGCGGATGATCTGCTTCGCCTTGGCGACGGCGAAGGCCGCCGCCTCGTCCTTGGTCGGATGCGTTTCGGCGCGCACGAAGCGATGCTCGCGGCCGGTCTCGGGATCCGCGATCACGCCCGCGGTCTGGAAGCCGCCCTTCGCCGGGTAAGGCGTGGCTTGGATGCGATAGCCGTCGTGCTCGACAGCCTCCCCGTGCCGATCGTCGGTGGGGGCCGCGGTCGAGGAGCCCCTGCCGAGGCCCAGCAGCGCCTTGAGGCGATCAAGCATCGCTGAAACCCTCAGTTCCCGGCCGCGGTCGCCCGCTTCACGAAGCGGTCGTCGAAGGTGCGGTTCAGATCGACGGACGCTTCCTTGATCTCCGGGTCGAGGGTGCGAAGCATCTCAAGCACGCTGCGCATGCCCTCCGGCGCGACGATGCCGCTGCGCGAGTAGCTGTCCTTGGAGGCCGCAACGGCGCGCAGGTAGAGCGCCTTGTCGCCCAGATGATATTCCGGCGGAACCACCGCCGCGATGTCCTCGGGCGTCGCCTTCTCCATCCAGGCAAGGGTTTTCACGAAGGCGTTGACGAGCCGCTGCACCGTCTCCGGGTTCTTCTCGATGAAGCTTCCCGGCATGTAGAGCGAGGCCGCCGGGTTCGAGCCGCCGAAGAGCGCCCGCGTGCCGGCCTCGGTGCGCGTGTCGACGAGGGGGACGAAGAGGCCGTCCTGCTCGACCTTGGAGATGATCGGCTCGGCATTCGACATGGCGTCGATCTCGCCGCGCTGCATGGCGGCGACCGCGCCCGCCCCCGCGCCGACGCCGATGAGCGCCACGTCGGAGGCTTTGAGGCCGGCCTTCACGAGCGCGTATTGCAGGGTGAGCGCGGTGGACGAGCCCGGCGCGGAGACGCCGACCTTGGCCCCTTTCAGGTCGGCGACGGATTTGATCTGCCCCGCCTTCTCCTTGCGAACGCCGACGACGATCCCTGGGAAGCGCCCGAGCTCCGCGACGGCCCGGATGTCCTGGCCCTTGGCCTGCATGCGGATCGTGTGCTCGTAGGCCCCCGTCACCACGTCGACCGAGCCGCCGATCAGCGCCTGCAACGCCTTGGCGCCGCCCGCGAAATCGTTGATCTCGACCTCGAGGCCCTCGTCCTTGAAGAAGCCTTTGCGCTCCGCGATCGTGAGGGGCAGGTAGTAGAGGACCGGCTTGCCGCCGACGCCCAGGGTGACTTTCAGCTTCTCGGGCGCGGCCGCGAAGGCCGGGCCGGCCAACAGGGCGGCGAGTCCGGCGACGAACCAGCGTTTCGTGATCGACATGGCGTCCTCCCTCCTGATGACAGCCCTCAGGCCGCGTCGCTGCGTCCGGCGCCGACCTTTTCCCAATGCGCCCAATCCTCGAAGCCGGTGATCGCCTTAAAGGTCGCGAAGTCCACGCCCTCGCCGGGCAGCGAGAGTGTCCCTGCGGCAAGGTCGGCAAGGGCCTTCTCCACCGTGCGCACGACGCGGAAGATCAGCGTCGTCGGATAGGCGATCATGGCGAAGCCCATGGCCTTGAGGTCGGCCGGCGGCAGGAGCGGCGTGCGCCCGTCCTCCAGCATGTTGGCGAGCTGGGGCACGCCCTGGAAGGCGCGGCCGATCCGCTCCATTTCCTCGAGGCTCTCGGGCGCCTCGATGAAGATGCCGTCGGCGCCGGCTTTCAGGTAGCGCTCGGCCCGGCGCATCGCATCGTCGAGGCCGTGGATCGCTCGGGCATCGGTGCGGGCGAGGAGGAAGGTGTCCGCGTTCTGGCGCGCGGCGCTGGCGGCGCGGATCTTCTCTTCCATGATGGCGGGTGGCACGACGTCCTTGCCCGCCATGTGGCCGCAGCGCTTGGGCGCGACCTGGTCCTCGATGAAGATCGCGGCCGCTCCCATGCCCTCGTAGGTGCGGATGGTGCGCGCGACGTTCTTGGCGTCGCCGTAGCCGTGATCCCCGTCCACCATCACGGGGAGGTCCGTCGCGCTCGAAATGTCGCGGATGCCGGCCGACATCTCGCCGAGACCCACGAGCCCGACATCCGGCAACCCGTAGCGCGAGCCCACCAGCGAGAAGCCGCCGACGGAATAGGCCTTGAACCCCGCCCGCTCGATCAGCCGGGCCGAGAGCGCATCATGGGCGCAAGGCAGCAGCAGGGGCTCGGGATCGGCGCAGAGCGCCGCGAAGCTGCGGCGCCTCAAGGGTTTGATCATGCGTTTCCTCGTCGAACCCGCTCTTGTCGGTGGGCGGGCGGATCATGGTCGTCCCCGGCCCGGAAGGGAAGAGGCCGGACCTGTCGCGCCGCCACCGGGCCCGCTATGGAGGAGGCGTTCGCCGCAGGAGCGTGAGGGATCAGCATGCGCGTCGCCGTGCTCGGGGCCGGAATCATCGGCGTCACCACCGCCCATGAGCTGGCGCGGGCAGGGGCCGAGGTGACCCTCGTTGAGCGCCGCGAGGGCGTGGCGCTCGAGACCAGCGCCGGCAACGCGGGCGTCGTGGCACCCGGCTACGTCACGCCCTGGGCCGCGCCGGGCATGCCGAGCAAAGTCTTGCGCACCCTGCTCGCGCCGACGGGTCCCGTGGTCTTCCGGCCGAACCTCGATCCAGCGCTCTGGCGCTGGATCGCGCGCTGGCTCGGCGAGTGCGCGGCGGAGCGCTTCCGGATCAACAAGCCGCGCATGCAGCGGCTCGCCTTCTACTCCCGCGAGCGCCTGCGGGCGGCGCGCGACGAGCTCGGCATTGCCTACGACCGTAGCGAGGGCTACCTGCAGCTTTTCCGCACGGAGAAGGAGCGGGCCCTGGCCGAGCCCGCGCTGGGGTTGCTGCGCGAACTCGGCGTGCCGCATCGCCTCGTCGATCCGGCGACGTGCCTGGACATCGAGCCGGGGCTCGCGGGCGCCGCGGCTCGGCCCGTCGGCGGGCTCCACCTGCCTGAGGACGAGGCCGGAGACTGCGCCGCCTTCGCTCGGGCCTTGAGCCACCGCTTCCGACAAGCCGGCATCGCGACCCGCTTCGGGACGGTCGTCACGAGCCTTACACTCGAGGGCGGACGCATCACGGGCTTGCGCCTCGCCGGGCCGGACGGCCCCGAAATCCTCGCCTGCGACGCGGTCGTCGTGGCGCTCGGGCCCGAGAGCGCGGCCCTTCTCGCCCCCCTCGGCATCGACGTGCCGATCTACCCGGTGAAGGGCTACTCCATCACCTTGCCCGTGCGGGACGACGCGGCGGCGCCGCGGGCCGCCCTCATGGACGAGGCCTACAAGGTCGCGATCACGCGCCTGGGCGACCGGGTGCGGGTAGCGGGAACGGCGGAGCTCGGTTCCCGCGCGCTCACGCCGCGCCAGAAACCCGTCGAGACCTTGCTCAAGGTTGTGCGGGACTGGTTTCCGCGCGGCGTCGACACGGGGACCATTACCCCTTGGGTCGGCGCCCGGCCGATGACGCCGGATGGCCCGCCGATCCTTGGTCCGACCGCCGTGCCGGGCCTCTTTCTCAACCTCGGCCACGGCTCGACGGGGTGGGCGATGAGCTTAGGCTCGGCCAAGATCGTTGCCGATCTCGTGACCGGCGCGCGCCCTGAGATCGACGTCGCCGGGCTGACCATCGCGCGCTACGCCTGAGGCGTCGCGGCCGGATCAGGGCCGCGGCCCGGCATCGCGGGAACTCGGATTCGCCTCAGCTGTGGAACGCCTGCAGCAGCGCCACCGTCGTCCACACGGCGGAGGTGAGCAGGGCCGATCCGTAGGAGACGAAGGTCAGCACATCGAGCCAGTTGGCCCGCGGCCGCTCCGGCCTCGTCTGCTGCGTCTCGACGGTGTCCAAGCCTGTCGTCATGGTCCGCAACCTCCGACCGGATCTGTGTGATCACCTCTATGGCCACAACGCCGGGCCCTCAACGGCCGGCGCCGGGATCCTTAAGATGCGGTTAACGGCGCCGCCGGCCGGCTCGCGCTGGGGCGGCTTGCCTGAACGCGCCTCAGGCGAGGAGCGTCACGCCGAGCGCCGCCGCGACGCGGGCCCACACCTCGTCCGGCCCGATCCCGGCCTCCCGCAGGGAGCGCAGCGACGGCGATCCCGCGCTTTTCGCGAGCTTGGCGCCGGCCTCGTCACGGATAAGGGGGTGGTGGTGGTAGCGCGGCGTCGGCAGCCTCATGAGGCGCTGGAGCAGGACGTGGAGGTCCGTCGCCGCTTCGAGATCGGCGCCGCGCACGACGTGGGTGATCCCCTGATCGGCATCGTCGACGACGACCGCGAGATGGTAGCTCGCCGGCACCTCCTTGCGCAGGATCACGGCGTCCCCCCAGCGCTCGGGGGAGGCCGGCACGGCCTCTTCCGCGCCGTCGATCGTGAAGCGCGCATAGGCCAAGCTGGGCCCGGCTGCCGCGCGGGCGCCGGCGCCGTCGAGGCGCCAGGCGTGTGGCTCCCGCGCCAGCCGCGCGCGGGCTTCGGCCGGCGAGAAGCCTCGGCAGGTGCCCGGGTAGAGTGGCGCCCCATCCGGGTCGCGTGGGGCTGTTCGGCCAGTGCGGGCTTCCTCCTCGGCAACGGCGCGGGCGATGTCGGTCCGGCTACAGAAGCAGGGATAGAGAAGATTTTGCGCGACGAGGGGCTCGGCCGCGGCGCGGTAGGCGGGAAAGCGCTCGGATTGGCGCCGCACCGGCTCCTCCCAGGCGAGACCGAGCCAGGCGAGGTCCTCGACGATCGCGTCCACGAATACGGGGCGGCAGCGGGCGAGGTCGATGTCCTCGATCCGGAGCAGGAAACAGCCGTTGAGCCGCGCGGCCAGCGTCGCGTTGAGCAGCGCCGAGGCGGCGTGCCCGAGATGGAGGTGCCCGTTCGGGCTCGGGGCGAAGCGGAGGGCCGGTTGCGTCGGTGCCGGCGATCGCCGATCACCGCGTCCGGAAGGAGGGCGCTGCATGAGGCTCGACTCGGACGCGGCGATGGAGCGGGCGCTCGCGGAGCTCGGGGCGGCCGATCCCGTGATGGGGCGCCTCGTCGCGCAGGGCGCCCGCCCGGCCCTGCGCAAGCGCGAGCCCGGTTTCGCGGCTCTGGCGTGGATCGTGGTGGGTCAGCAAGTCTCCGTGGCGAGCGCCGCCGCGATCTGGGCGCGGGTGCAGGCGCGCCTCGGGTCCGTGACCGCCGAGACCGTCGCGGGGGCGGACGCCGCGCTCCTGAAGAGCGCCGGGCTCTCGGCACCGAAGATCCGGACCTTGCGGGCGCTCTCCGAGGCGATTGTCAGCGGAACGCTGGCGCTCGACGCGCTCGCCGACCGGCCGGCCGACGAGGCCCATGCGGCGCTCACCGCCGTCAAGGGCATCGGACCCTGGACGGCGGACATCTACCTGTTGTTCTGCCTCGGCCATCCAGACGCTTTTCCGGCAGGCGACCTCGCGGTGCAAGAGGCCGCCCGCCTCGCTTACGCGCTCGACGCCCGCCCGACGGCGAAGGCGCTGGAAGGGATGGCCGAGCGCTGGCGCCCCTGGCGTGGGGCGGCCGCCAAAGTGTTGTGGGCCTATTACCGCATCGCGAAACAGCGCGAGGGGGTGGTGGGGTGAGAGCGCGGCCTTTCCACCCCACCCTTCTCATGGCCGGGCTTGACCCGGCCATCTCAGTTGCTCGCACTCGGGCCTTCACGTCGAGGTTCGCGGGTCGAGTCCGCGAACGACAGGGGTAGGTGTTCTGAAGCGCTCGGGTCTACGCCCAGCCCCCCTCATCCGCCCTCCTGTCGGAGGGCACCTTCTCCCTCGGAGGGGAGAAGGTGGCGCGCGTAACCCTCTCCCCTCTGCGGGAGAGGGTGGCCGGCGTGAGCCGGCCGGGTGAGGGGGCGCTGCGTCAGCAGCGCTCGGCGCCAGCCGATCAGCATCTATCCGTGTCAGCCCCCAGCCCTTGACCCCCGCCCTCCCCTCCGCCAAGTGCCGGCCATCGCAATCAGCAAGGACCCTTGATCCATGGCGGCCATCAACGGCCCTCGCCTCGCGCCGGCCTCGGGCACGGCGAAGCAGCTCGTGGTGTTCCTGCACGGCTACGGCGCGGACGGGAACGACCTCATCGAGATCGGGCGGCAGTGGCGGCAATGGCTGCCGGACGCCGTCTTCGTGGCGCCCCACGCGCCCGAGCTCTGCGCCATGGGCGGAGGCGGGCGGCAGTGGTTTTCGCTGACCTTCCGCGACCCGCACGAGCGTTGGCGCGGCGTCAACCATGCCGGTCCGGGCCTCGATGCCTTCCTCGACCAGGAACTTGCGGCACAAGGGCTCCCGTCGACCAAGCTCGCCCTCGTGGGCTTCAGCCAGGGCACGATGATGGCGCTCCATGTCGGACTGCGCCGCGCGGCGGCGCCCGCGGCCGTCGTCGGCTTCTCCGGCATGCTGGTGATGGAGGAAGGCAAAGGGCCGGATGCGTACGCGCCGCAGATCAAGGCCCGGCCGCCGATCCTCCTCGTCCACGGCGACCAGGACGACGTCATCCCCGTCGACGCGCTCTTCCTATCCTGCGACGCGCTCGGCGCCACGGAGACGCCCGTCGAGTGGCACCTCTCGGCCGGCGTCGCGCACGGCATCGACCAGGCGGCCCTGCGCCACGGCGGCCTCTTCCTGCGCCGCGCCTTCGGGCTGCCGCATCCGGGTTAGGCCTCAACGACCCCGATGCATCTTCCTCCCCTCAGGGGAGGGAGGTGCGAGCAGTCGCTGGCAAGTGGCTACCCCCGCGCCGCCGCCAGCGCGGCCTGGGCGCCCGCGCGCAGCATGCCGGAATCGCTGCCGATGGTGAGGAGCTGGAAACCGCGCTTGGCGAGCGCCCCCGCCCGCTCGCCCGTGGCGGCGTAGGCGCCGGCGAACTTGCCCGCGGCCTTGGCGCGGGCCAGCGCGTGGTCGAGCGCCCGGTCGACCTCCGCCCCGTTCGGGTCGAGACTCGTGCCGTTCGAGAGGGCGATGGAGAGGTCGGACGGCCCGAGGAACACGCCGTCGAGGCCGTCGACTGCCAGGATATCATCGATAAGGCCGAGCGCCTCCCGCGTCTCGATCATGGCAAGCGCCAGGGAGAAACCGTTGGCGGCCTTGAAATACTCAGGGAAGCCGAGGCCTGTGAGCGCGATGGCCCCGTGCGGTCCCCAGCTCCGCTCGCCCATCGGCGGGTACTTGGTCAGTCCCGCGAAGAGCTTGGCGTCCTCGACCGTGTTGACCATCGGCGCGATGATCGCCGCGGCTCCGGCGTCGAGGAGACGCGAGGCCGTGGGGAAGGCGCCGACCGGGAGGCGGGCGATCGCCGGCTTGCCCGCCGCGGCGACGAGCAGGATCGCCGCCGTGACCTCGGACAGATCGATGGCCCCGTGCTGCATGTCGAGCGTCACGGCGTCGAAGCCCTCCCGCGCCAGGAGCCCGGCGACGGAAGGGTCGGGCAGGCCGCACCAGGCCGAGTAGACCGGGCCGGCGCGCAGGCGTTCGACGAGGGACGAGACGGAGGACATCGGGGCTCCTGGGGCGAGGCGCGGCGGGAGGGCCCGACGCGCCCGCCGGACCTCAGCGCCCGGCTTGCACCTCCGCGACCGCCTTGTCCATGAGGTCGAGCATGGAGCGGCGCAGTTCCGCCTCGCTCACCGTGACGCCGCCCGCCTGCAGGTCGCCCGAGACCTTGCGTAGAACGTCGTCGTCCCCGGCCTCCTCGAAATCGGCCATGACGACGCTCTTGGCGTAGGTGTCCGCCTCCGCGCCGGACTTGCCGAGCTTCTCGGCGGCCCAGAGCCCGAGGAGCTTGTTGCGACGGGCGGTGGCCTTGAAGCGCAGTTCCTCGTCGTGGGCGAACTTGCGCTCGAAGGCGTCCTTGCGGTCGTCGAAGGTGGCCATGGTCGGTGAGGATCCCCTGTTGTTGTGGCAAGGCTTGTATAGGAAGCGCCGTCCGGCGGCGCCAGGGGTTGAGCACGGGTCAAGCTAGGGCGCGTTCCGGCGAGCCGGTCGCCGGTGCGTCCCGAGGTGTCATGGATTCGACGCTTTCGAGGGGCTAAGACGCGCCGCGTCACTTCGGAGGTGGATCGCCGCCCGCGTGCGTTGTGCTGCCCTGGCCGATCGGCTAGGTTGCCCGCGCGCGGACGGCCGGTCGTTCAAGGAACGCTCGGCCCATCTGCCGTGCCTGCCGCGGATCTATCGCTGCCAAGCTTAGGAGCCTCGGCCCTTCATGGATTTCCTCAAACCACGGTACACGCCGATGAATCGCCGCCGTCGCATCTACGAGGGCAAGGCGAAGGTCCTTTACGAGGGGCCGGAGCCGGGAACGCTGATCCAGCACTTCAAGGACGACGCGACCGCGTTCAACGCCAAGAAGCACGAAGTCATCGACGGCAAGGGCGTGCTGAACAACCGGATCTCCGAATTCGTCTTCCAGCACCTCAACGACATCGGCGTGCCGACGCATTTCATCCGGCGGCTCAACATGCGCGAGCAGCTCATCCGCGAGGTGGAGATCATCCCCCTCGAGGTGGTGGTGCGCAACGTCGCCGCGGGGTCCCTCGCGACCCGGCTCGGGCTCGAGGAGGGCACCCAGCTTCCGCGCTCGATCATCGAGTTCTACTACAAGAACGATGCGCTGAATGATCCGATGGTCTCGGAGGAGCACGTCACGGCCTTCGGCTGGGCGACGCCACAGGAGATCGACGACATCATGGCGCTGGCCATCCGGGTCAACGACTTCCTGTCGGGCCTCTTCCTCGGCGTCGGCATCCGCCTCGTCGACTTCAAGATGGAGACGGGGCGCCTGTGGGAAGGCGACCTGATGCGCATCGTCGTCGCCGACGAGATCTCCCCCGATTCCTGCCGGCTCTGGGACATCAAGAGCCAGGACAAGCTCGACAAGGACCGCTTCCGCCGCGACCTTGGCGGGCTGATCGAGGCCTACTCGGAAGTCGCCCGGCGGTTGGGCATCCTGGGCGAGAACGAGAAACCCCAGGCCGGCGGGCCGAGGTTGGTGCAGTGAGAACCTTCTCCCCTCGTGGGAGAAGGTGCCTGCCGCAGGCAGGCGGATGAGGGGGTGCTGGGCGTAAGCCCGGGCCTCTTCGGAGAGCACCCCCTCACCCCCGCTCCACTGCGTTCCGCTCGTCGCGTCGGCCGGTGCGCCGACGCGACCCTCTCCCCGCAAGCGGGGCGAGGAGACGCGCGCACCGCCGCTTCTGATCACGACGAACATGGCTCAAGGCTCGGGCGCCGTCTCCTCTCCCCGCTGTGCGGGGAGAGGGCTTCGCCTGCGCACCGGCAGGCGAAGCAAGCGAGTAACGCGAGCGAGGGTGAGGGGGAGTGGGGCATAAGACCCAAACGGCTCAACACACCCCCTGTCGTTCGCGGGCTTGACCCACGAACCTCAGCGCGAAGGCTCGGGTGCTGGGGACCGAGATGGCCGGGTCGAGCCCGGCCATGACGGAGGTGGGACGGAGAGACCCTGTTCGGCCTTGCGGCCGGGCGCTGCTGGCGCAGCGCACCCCTCTCCTGACCCCGCTGACGCGGGGCCACCCTCTCCCTCAAGGGGAGAGGGGATGAGCGGTGCCGTTTAGCGGCCCCTCTACCCCCACCCTGCCGCCCGCTCATCATCCGCTGCGGTCGCCGCGACCCAGCCGCCCACCGTGCCGTCGGCTAGGTGCTCGCGCTTCCAGAACGGGGCACGGGTCTTGAGGTAATCCATCAGGAACGAGGCCGCCTCAAAGGCGGCGATGCGGTGGGCGGAGGCCGTCGCGACCAGCACGATGTTGGCCCCCGGCGGAATGCGCCCGTAGCGGTGGATCACGGTGAGGCCGTGGAGCGGCCACCGCCGGGCGGCCTCGTCGGCGACGCGGCCGAGCTCGGCTTCCGCCATGCCGGGATAATGCTCGAGCTCAAGGGCCGCCAAGCGGCCGCCCTCGTCGCGGCATAGTCCGGTGAAGGTCACGACGGCGCCGATATCGGCGCGGCCTTGCCCGAGCGCCGCGATCTCGTCGGCAGCGGAGAAATCGTCCGCCTGGATGCGGATCGTCGGCGTCATCCGCCCGTCATCGGCGGGAAGAAGGCCACCTCGCGCGCTTCGCCGAGGCTCGCCTCGGGCTTGACGTGCAGGTGATCAACCGCGGCCCGCACCACGCCCTCATTCTCGAAGGCATAGTCGTATTCCTCGCCCCGGCTCTTCAGCCAGCGGACGAGGTCGGCGACCGTGTCGACGCCCTCAGGGACATCGACGTCCTCCTCCGGCCGGCCGACGCGCTCACGCACCCAGGCGAAGTAGACGAGCTTGAGCCGACGCGCGCTCATTCAGCCTCCATCAGGTGGTCGATCCCCGCCTTGAGATAGTCGTAGCCCGTGTAGAGCGTCAGCAGCGCTGCCGCCCACAACAGCGTGAGCCCGATGGATGTGGTGCCGGCCAGGATCGGCTCGCCGGCCGGGCCGGCGATAAGGAAACCCACCGCCACGAGCTGCAGCGCCGTCTTCCACTTGGCGACACGGCTCACCGGCACCGACACCTTCAACTCGGCCAGGAATTCGCGAAGGCCGGAAACCAGGATCTCGCGGCAGAGGATGACGAGAGCGGCCCAGACCGAAGCTCCCTCGATCGTCCCCGCGTAGACCAGCATCAAGAGGCAGGCGGCGACGAGCAGCTTGTCGGCGATCGGGTCGAGCATGCGCCCGAGCGCCGATTGTTGCCCGTAGAGCCGGGCGAAGTAGCCGTCGAGGTAATCGGTGACGGCGGCGAGGATGAAGATCGTGAGCGCCACCCAGCGCGCCCAGTCGTCCCGCGGCCAGAACAGGAGCGCCACCACCGCCGGAACGGCAGCGAGCCGGCCGTAGGTCAGAAGGTTCGGAAGGTTGAGAGCCTTCGACCGGCGCATGGGAGACGCGACGCTCATGGTGGGGTGACAGAGCACGCGTGGAAGGGAAGCGTCAACCGTGGGCCACCCCGGAAACGGCCGTCTTGAGAGCCGCGATCCCTACCCGTCGTGAAAGTGATCGTAGATCGCCCGCGCGGTCGCGGCGTTGACGCCGGGCGCCTTCATCAGGTCCTCCAGCGCGGCGCGCTGGATCGCCTTCACGGTCCCGAAATGATGGAGGAGCGCGCGTTTGCGCGACGGGCCGATGCCGGCGATCTCGTCGAGCGGGTTCTGGCGCATCTCGCGCTTGCGCTTGGCGCGATGGGCGCCGATGGCGAAGCGGTGCGCCTCGTCGCGCAGGCGCTGGATGAAGTAGAGCGCCGGGTCCCGCATCGGCAGCTTGAAGGGCGGCCGCCCGGGGGCGACGAAGGTCTCCCGCCCCGCCTCGCGGTCGCGCCCTTTGGCAACGCCGATCACCGGCACGTCCGTGACCCCGACCTCCGCCATCGCGGAGCGCGCCGCCTCGACCTGGCCCTTGCCGCCGTCGATGAGGACGAGGTCGGGCCAGGTGGGGAACGCGTCGGGGTCGTAATCATCGTGCGTGCCCTCCCCTCCCCCCTGGAGGGGGAGGGTGGCCCCCGCGTCAGCGGGGGTTGGGAGAGGGGGTGCGCCCGGCACGGGCGCTCGCGAAGCGAAACGGCTCTCGTCGGCTTCGCCGTGCGCGCCTTCGGCACGCGACCCCTCTCCCGCCTCGCTTCGCGAGGCACCCTCCCCCGCAGAGGGGGGAGGGTTCATGCCCGGCCGCGGCGCTTCCTTCACGAGCCGCGCGAACCTCCGGCGCAGCATCTCGCGCATCATGCCGAAGTCGTCGCCTGGTTTGAAGGCGTCGGAGGCCATGTTGAAGGTGCGGTAGTGCTGCTTCATGAAGCCGTTGACGCCCGCGACGACCATCGCGCCCACCGCGTTCGTGCCCATGATGTGGGAGTTGTCATAGACCTCGACGCGACGCGGGGCCTTCTCCAATCCGAGCGCTTGCGCGAGCGACACCAGGAGCTTGCCCTGGCTCGCCGTGTCGGCGAGGCGCCGGCCAAGCGCTTCCTTGGCGTTGCGCAGGGCGTACTCGATGATCTGCCGCCGCTCGCCCCGCTTGGCGACGTGGATCTCGACCCGGTTCTCGGTTCGCGTCGAGAGGGCGGCGGCCAGGAGCTCCGCGTCCTCGATATCGTGCGAGAGGAGCACCGTGCGCGGGGCCGGCTTGTCGTCGTAGAACTGGGCGATGAAGGCGCCGAGCACCTCCTCCTTCGACATCGACTTGTCGGCCTTCGGGAAATAGGCCCGGTTGCCCCAGTTCTGGAACGAGCGGAAGAAGAACACCTCGATGCAGAACTGGCCGGCCTGCTCATCGATGGCGAAGACGTCCGCTTCCTCGACGGACTGGGTGTTCACCCCCTGCACGCCCTGAATAGCGGAGAGCGCGGCGAGGCGGTCGCGGTAGCGCGCGGCCCGCTCGAACTCGAGCTCCTCGGCTGCGGCCTGCATCTCCTGCGTGATGCGCTCCTTCACGGCGTTCGACTTGCCCGCGAGGAAAGCGCGCGCTTCCGCCGCGAGCTTGCCGTACTCGTCGAGGGGGATCTCCTTGGTGCAGGGCCCCGAGCAGCGCTTGATCTGGAACAGGAGACAGGGCCGCGTGCGGTTCTCGTAGTAGCTGTCGTTGCAGGAGCGCAGCAGGAAGGCGCGCTGGAGGGCGTTCACCGTGCGGTTGACGGCCCAGACGCTCGCGAAAGGCCCGTAATAGTCGCCCTTGCGGTTGCGTCCGCCCCGGTGCTTGACGATCTGGGGCGCCTCTGTGTCGGCGGTGAGCAGGATGTAGGGAAGCGATTTGTCATCCCGCAGCAGCACGTTGTAGCGGGGCTTGAGCTGCTTGATGAGGTTCGTCTCGAGCAGCAGCGCCTCCGTCTCCGTCGCGGTGGTGACGAATTCCATCGAGGCGGTGTGCCCGATCATCCGGGCAATGCGGTTTGAATGCGCCTGGCCGCGGGCGTAGGAGCCGACGCGGGCCTTCAGGTTCTTCGCCTTGCCGACGTAGAGAACGTCGCCCTTGGCGTCGAACATGCGGTAGACGCCCGGCCCCGAGGGCAGGGTCTGCCAGAAATGGCGGATGATCTCCGTGCCGGCCCGGATCGAATCCGGCGTCGCCTCGAGGTCGAACTCGACGCTCGACCCGTCCTCGACGAGGACGGCATCCTCGTCCTGATCGTCGAGGATGTCGGGTGGGACGTCATTGGCGGGGGTGCGACTCATGGGAGCTAGTTAGGAATCGCTGATTCCGAGGGGAAGAGCGAGCGCGGTCGCAGGACCTCGAGGAAGAGGACGCAGTGCCGGCATTGGAGAACGTAAGCCTGTCATTCCGGGGCTCGGCGTAGCCGAGAGCCCGGAACCCATGACCGGGTGAGCGGCTGAGAGCAGGACGCGGCCTAGTCATGGATTCCGGGCTCGCCTGCGGCGCCCCGGAATGACAGCGGAGGCGAGTTCTCTTCCGCGGGCTCCCGTGCTCGGCGGCTTGACCCCTCGGCCAACCGCCGCTTCAACATTTCGGCCCTCCCCGCATCGAGATCGCCATGGCCCTCCACTTCACGCCGCCCGAGTTCGACCGCCGGAAACGCGCGCTCCTCGCCGCCATGGCGGACGCTCGCCTCGACGGCTTGCTCCTGTTCCAGCAGGAATCGATGTACTGGCTCACGGGCTACGACACGTTCGGCTTTTGCTTCTTCCAGAGCCTCGTCGTCACGGCGGACGGGCGCGTGGCGCTGCTGACGCGCTCCGCGGACCTGCGCCAAGCGCAGCGCACCTCGACGCTCGAAGACATCCGGATCTGGAAGGACGCGGCGGACGCGAACCCGGCGCGCGACCTCCTCGTGCTCGCCCGCGACCTCGGCTTGCAAGGCAAGCGCCTCGGAGTGGAGTACGAGAGCTACGGCCTCGTCGCGGCGAACGGCAAGAAGCTCGACGCCGCCTTCGCCGGCGTGGCCGACCTCGTCGACGCCTCGACGCTGGTCACGCGCTTGCGGGCAATCAAGTCGGAGGAGGAGATCGCCCATGTCCGGCAAGCGGCGGCGCTCTCCGACGCGGCGGACCGGGCGGCGATCGAGTTGATCCGCCCCGGTGCGGACGAGGGCGCGATCCTCGCCGCGCAGCAGGGCGCCGTGTTCGCGGGCGGGGGTGACTATCCCGCGAACGAGTTCATCATCGGCTCGAGCGGCGATGCCTTGCTCTGCCGCTACAAGGCCGGGCGGCGCGCCCTCGACGCGAACGACCAGATCACCCTTGAGTTCGCCGGTGCGTACCGCCGCTACCACGCGGCGATCATGCGAACCGTCGTGATCGGCGAACCCCGGCCCCTCCACCTCTCCTACCATCAGGCCGCCCGGGACGCGCTGCTCGCCTGCGAAGCCGAGCTCAAGCCTGGACGGACGGCCGGCGACGTCTTCGCGGCCCATGCCCACACCCTCGACGAGCACGGGCTCGCGAGCCATCGCCTCAACGCCTGCGGCTACTCCCTCAGCGCCAAGTTCACGCCTTCCTGGATGGACTGGCCGATGTTCTACGAGGCCAATCCTTGGGTGCTCCAGCCCGGCATGGTGATGTTCCTCCACATGATCCTGATGGACTCGGAGACCGAGACCGCAATGACACTCGGGCGCACCTCCCTCATCACCGAGCGCGACTCCGAGCCGCTCAACGCGGCGAGCCTCGAGCTCGTCGTTCGCTGAGGCGAGACGCCGCGAGCGTCGAGACCCGTTTTACGGCGCGCCTCTTCGCCATAGCCATCGCCCGTGGACCGCGGCGGCCCCTCCCTCGACCGGTGCGCCGCGCCGATCTAAGACGGAACGGCAAAGGCCCGACGCCGAAACGATCGGGCGGGGAACGCGTCATGACCGTCACGCTTCGCTGCCTCGCGGCCGCCGCTTCGCTTACGCTCGCCGCCTGCCAGACCGGCGGCCCCGGCGGTCTCGCCGGCGGCACGCCCGCGGGCGTGCCGATCGCGGTCGAAAGCATCGAAGGCGCGCCGGACGCTGTGCAGACGGCGCTGTCGGGCGAGTTGCAGAGCGCCGCCGCGAGCCGCAAGGTCGAGCTCGTCGGCGCGCAAGCCCAAGCGCGCTACCGCGTCAAGGGTTACCTCAGTGCTCAGGCCACCGACGACGGCGGAACGGCTCTCGCCGTTGTTTGGGACGTGTTCGATGAGGGCAAGCGCCGCGCCAAGCGCGTGACCGGAACGCTGCCCGTGCGCGCGGCCAGCAGCGACCCTTGGGACGGCCTCGACAGGGAGGCCCTGCGCCGCCTCGCCGCCCAGAGCATGGATGATTTCGCTAGCTTCATCGTTGCTTCGAACGCCGCGCGGCCGGCGGGCGAGGCGGGCGTCTTGGGATACGCCGCGCCGTAACGCCCGGCGCCGTATTGTGACGGTTTCCCGAGGCTGCTAAAGACCCGCCCGCGGGTGGCCCGGAGCGCGGCCGCGTCCGGCCCCTCTCGTTCGTCCATCCGGCACGCCTCATGAAATCCTCGATCAAGATCGTCTCGGGCAATTCCAATCGCCCGCTCGCGGAGGCGATCGGCGCCTACCTCGACGTGCCACTCGCTAAGTGCCAGGTGAAGCGCTTCGCCGACATGGAGGTCTTCGTCGAGATCCAGGAGAACGTGCGCGGCGAGGACGTCTTCGTGCTCCAGTCGACGTCGTTCCCCGCGAACGACCACCTCATGGAGCTTCTCATCATCATCGACGCGCTGCGCCGCTCCTCCGCGCGGCGCATCACGGCGGTGCTGCCCTATTTCGGCTATGCCCGGCAGGACCGGAAGCCGGGTCCGCGCACCCCGATCTCGGCGAAGCTCGTGGCGAACCTCATCACCCGCGCCGGCGCCGACCGGGTGCTGACGCTCGATCTTCACGCCGGCCAGATCCAGGGCTTCTTCGACATCCCGACCGACAACCTCTTCGCGGCCCCCGTGATGGTGCGCGACATCAAGGAGCGGCTGCCGGCCGGCAACCGCATGGTGATCTCGCCGGACGTCGGCGGCGTCGTGCGCGCCCGGGCGCTTGCCAAACGCATCGACGCGCCGCTCGCCATCGTCGACAAGCGCCGCGAGCGGCCGGGCGAGTCCGAGGTGATGAACATCATCGGCGACGTCTCGGGCCGTTCCTGCATCCTCGTCGACGACATCGTTGATTCCGGCGGCACCCTGGTGAACGCGGCCGAGGCGCTGCTGGCCAACGGCGCCAAGGAGGTCTACGCCTACATCACCCACGGCGTGCTCTCGGGCGGCGCCGTCTCGCGCATCGCCTCCTCGAAGCTGAAGGAGCTCGTGATCACCGACTCCATCCAGCCGACCGAGGCCGTGAAGGTGGCGCGCAACATTCGCGTTGCCGGCATCGCGCCCCTTATCGGCGAAGCCATCGGGCGCACGGCGACGGAATCCTCGGTGTCGAGCCTGTTCGACTGAGGCGGCCAGCCAACATCGTTCTGACCGCCTCACGGGCCGCCCTCGCTCACGTCAGGTCGCTTCGGGCGTAATCAGCTTGAGCTCCGGAAAATAGGTTCGAAAGCGCGCCGGGTCGCGGGTGATCAAGGTTGCCCGCAGTTCAGACGCGTGCGCCCCGATCAGGAAATTGGGAAGGATCGCGGCGCGTCCCGCTGATCCCCGTCGGTAAGCGCGGAAAGCCTTGCCGGCCGCGAACAAGGCGGTACGCGGCACGTCAAGGAGCACGATGCCGGCTTCCTCCAGGACATGGTCCAGACGCTCGCGGTCCTCGAAGCCGATCGAGACCTCCGCGTAGACGATGCCGTTGATCAGGAGCGGCTCCTCGGCCGCGAGCAGGCGATCGCGGGACCAGATGCTCCAGCGTGGGTCGCGCGAGAAGATGTCGATGAGCACGTTGGAATCGACGAAGGACGTCACCGGTCCTCGCCGCGCGTCAGGTTCATGATCTCGTCGGTGCTGACGCCTTTGATCGGCGGATCGTGCCAGATGCGCTCGACCCAGCGGTCGAGGCGCTCGGCGCGCTGACTTCGCTTCAGCGTGATCTGGCCGGCCCGAAACTCGAACTCCACCTCGTCGCCGGGCTGGATGCCAGCAGCCTCGCGCACCGCCTTCGGGATGGTGACTTGACCCTTGATGGTGACCCGCGTACCCAAAATCACCTCCGGTATTACGTCTGCAGAATTGTAATACTGCGCAGAGATGGTGACAAGGCAGCCTATGAATGACAGCCGCGCCCTCGTGCTGTTCTCCGGCGGGCAGGACTCGACCACCTGCCTCGGCTGGGCCCTCGCCCGCTTCGCCGAGGTGGAGACCATGGGCTTCGACTACGGGCAGCGGCACCGGGTCGAGCTCGAGTGCCGCGGGCGCATTCGCGAGGGCCTCACGGGCTGCGAACTCGCCTTGACCGGCCGGCTCGGCCCGGACCATCTGATCGACCTCGCGGCGCTCGGGGCCGTGTCGGAGACGGCGCTGACGCGCGACGTCGCCATCGCGACGCAAGCGAGCGGGCTGCCCACCACCTTCGTGCCGGGCCGCAACCTGATCTTCCTGACCTTCGCCGCCGCCCTGGCCTATCGGCGCGGGTGCCGGCATATCGTGCTCGGCGTCTGCGAGACGGACTATTCCGGTTATCCCGATTGCCGTGACGATACGATCAAGGCGATGCAGGCGGCGCTCAATCTCGGCATGGAGACCCGCTTCGTCCTGCACACGCCCTTGATGTGGCGGGACAAGGCCGCCACCTTCGCCCTCGCCGAGCGACTCGGCGGACGGGCGTTCCTCGATCTCGTGATCGAGGAGACGCACACCTGCTACCGCGGCGATCGAAACCACCGCCATCCCTGGGGCTACGGCTGCGGCGATTGCCCAGCCTGCGCTTTGCGCGCGGAAGGATTTCGGCTTTGGCAGGCGGGCGAGGGACGGACGGAGAACAGGCTGGATGATTGACCACACGACGGCGATACGCCGGCGCGAGGGCCTGCTGTTTCTCGCCCTCTTCGCGCTCACCATCCCGACGGCCAATTGGCTCATCGGGAATGCGGGCACGGTCTGCGTGCCGAACGGCCCCTGCCTGATCCCGGTCGCGCCCGGGCTGAAGGCGCCGAGCGGCGTGCTCATGGTGGGCTTAGGCCTGGTGCTGCGCGACCTCGTGCAGCGCCGCCTCGGAGCCACGGCGGGTCTCGCCGCGATCGCAGCGGGCACGCTGCTGTCGGCCCTCCTCGCGCCGCCTGCGATCGTTCTGGCCTCCGCGGGAGCGTTCCTCCTCTCGGAACTCGCGGACTTTTTCGTCTACACCCCCTTGCAGCGGCGGCGCTTCGTGCTCGCCGTGGCGCTGTCGAGCCTCGTCGGCCTCGTGGTCGACAGCCTCGTCTTCCTGTGGCTCGCCTTCGGCAGCCTCGATTTCCTCGCCGGCCAGGTGCTCGGCAAGCTCTGGATGGTGCTTCTCGCCCTGCCCGTGGCGCAGTGGCTGCGCCGGCGCGACGAGCGGCTGGGCCTCGTCGCGGCCTGAGCTGGCGCGGGTGGCCGGTCGCGGGTTGCCCTGCCCCGTCCGCTGACGTATAAGCCCGGCCGCGCCCGCTCGACACCCTTGGAGGCACGGGCGCGCCGCCGTTCGAGGCCGCCCGCGGGCGGCCTTTCGGCTTTCGTCACCAACTTACAGGAACCACGACCATGAGCGCTGTGAAGCAGATTCAGGCCGTGGCGCGCGACCGGGTCGGCAAGGGGGCCGCCCGGGCCGTTCGTCGCCAGGGCCAAGTACCCGCCGTCATCTACGGAGCCGGCCAGACGCCCCAGGCGATCGCCCTCGACTTCAACCAGACCCAGAAGCTGATCTTCGCCGGGCACTTCCTGACGACGGTCTTCGAGATCGACGTCGCCGGCCAGAAGACCCGCGCCATCCCGCGCGACTACCAGCTCGACCCGGTGAAGGATTTCCCGGTTCACGTCGACTTCCTGCGCCTCTCGGAAGGCGCAACGGTGAAGGTCGAAGTTCCGGTGCACTTCGTGAACCAGGACGCCTCGCCGGGCCTCAAGCGCGGTGGCACGCTCAACATCGTGCGCCACACGGTGGAGCTCGAAGTCCCGGCCGACGCGATCCCGGACGCCATCGACGCGGACCTCACGGGCCTCGAGATCGGCGCCTCGCTGCACATCTCGGCGATCAAGCTTCCCGCCGGCGCCAAGCCCACGATCACCGAGCGCGACTTCACGGTGGCGACCGTCGCGGCCCCGTCCGGCCTGAAGGAGGATACGGGCGCGACCGAGGCCGCCGGCCAGACGGAAGCCGCCAAGAGCTGAAGCTAATCAGACGGGGGTGCGGCCGCAGCGTCAGCCTCGCCCGCGCTCCCGTCTGATCCGAACTGAAGCGCTCCGGCCGTTGGGCCGGAGCGTTGTCTTGTCGGGCACCCCTCATGCGCCTTTTAGTCGGCCTCGGGAATCCGGGTTCGCGCTACGCGAGGAACCGCCACAACATCGGCTTCATGGCCGTGGAGGAGATCGCGCGCGTCCACGGGGCCGGACCGTGGCGCAAGGCCGTCCAGGGCCTCGCGACGGAGGCGATGGTCGGACGCGAGCGGGTGCTGCTGCTCAAGCCCGAGACCTACATGAACGACTCGGGGCGGGCGGTGTCGGCCGCGCAGCGCTTCTACAAGCTTCCCCTTGCCGACGTCGTCGTCTTCCACGACGAGCTCGACCTACCGCCGGCGAAGCTCCGGGTGAAGCTCGGGGGCGGTAATGCGGGGCACAACGGGCTGCGCTCGATCACGGCGCAATGCGGCAACGACTACCGCCGCGCGCGGATGGGCATCGGCCATCCAGGCGATAAGGCGCTCGTGCATGCCTATGTCCTCAATGACTTCGCCAAGGCCGAGGAGCCCTGGGTCGAGGATCTGTGCCGCGCCTGCGCCGATCACGCCCCGCTTCTCGCGGCGGGCGACGACGCGAGCTTTCAGAACAAGGTCCAGCTCGCCATGGACGAGCGCGGCTGGGGTGACGTGAAGCGGCCGGGAGAGGCCACGAAGGAGTAGGGCCAATGGGCTTCAAGATGGGCATCGTCGGCCTGCCGAATGTCGGCAAGTCGACCCTCTTCAACGCGCTGACCCAGACAGCGGCTGCTCAGGCCGCGAACTATCCGTTCTGCACCATCGAGCCGAATGTCGGCGACGTGGCCGTGCCGGACGAGCGCCTCGACACGCTCGCAGCGATCGCGAGCTCCAACCAGATCATCCCGACGCGGCTCACCTTCGTCGACATCGCGGGGCTGGTGCGCGGGGCCTCGAAGGGCGAGGGGCTGGGCAACCAGTTCCTCGCCAACATCCGCGAAGTCGACGCCATCGCCCACGTGGTGCGCTGCTTCGAGGATTCCGACATCACCCATGTCGAGGGCAAGATCGACCCGGTCGCCGACATCGAGACGATCGAGACAGAGCTGATGCTCGCCGACCTCGACAGCCTCGAGAAGCGCGTCACGGCGCTGGAGAAGAAGGCCAAGAGCAACGACAAGGAAGCCAAGGAGACCCTCGACCTCGTCAACCGGGCGCTTCCGTTCCTGCGCGAGGGCAAGCCGGCGCGCCTCGTCGAGCGCAAGGCCGAGGAGGAGCGTCTCTTCGAGATGCTCGGGCTTCTGACCTCGAAGCCCGTCCTTTACGTCTGCAACCTCGAGGAAGCGTCCGCCGACCAGGGCAACGCCTATTCGGCGGCTGTTTTCGAGCGCGCCAAGGCCGAGGGGGCCAAGGCGGTGGTGGTCTCGGCCAAAATCGAAAGCGAGATCGCGGTGCTTCCCGCTGCTGAGCAGGCCGATTACCTCGAAGCCGTGGGCCTCGCCGAGCCTGGTCTCAACCGGGTGATCCGCGCCGGCTACGCGCTCCTTGGCCTCATCACCTACTTCACCGTCGGTCCGAAGGAAGCCCGTGCCTGGACGATCACCACGGGGACGAAGGCGCCGCAGGCCGCGGGCGTGATCCATACGGACTTCGAGAAAGGCTTCATCCGGGCCGAGACCATCGCCTATCCCGACTACGTCGGCCTGAAGGGCGAAGCGGGGGCACGGGATGCCGGGCGCCTGCGGCTCGAGGGCAAGGAGTACGTCGTCCAAGACGGCGACGTCATGCATTTCCGCTTCAACACCTAGAACGTCACCTCATGGATCTTCAGGATTTCGTGAGTTCGGGGATCGGATCGCGCGCATTAGCGTAGACGGCTGAAGGAAACCGGTTTTCAGGAGACGAACCATGCAGGACACGGTCGACGTGGTCGGCGCGGTCGGCACCGCCTTCATCCAGTCCCCGCTCGGGATGTCGGAGCTGATCGTCGGGTTCATCGTGGCGTTCGGCCTTATCCTGCTCGCGGCGCGCGGCCGCGAGCATGAGGCCGAGCCGGCCAGGTTCAACGAGCCGTCGCACCGCACCTAAAGTCGGTGCGGCTGCATCCCAGGCATTCGTGGGATCTCGATCCCGGTGAGGCCGTGGCGCTCCAGAAGGAGCTCCGCGGCCTCGTCGTTTCGAACACCCCGATCCTCCTGGACGCCGTTCGCCTCGTCGCCGGCGTCGACGTCAGCGTGAAGGGCGACCAGTCCCACGCCGCGGTCGTGGTCGCGACCTATCCCGATTTCGAGCTGGTCGAGACCCGGCTCGCGCAGCGCGCGACGCCCTTCCCCTACGTGCCCGGCCTCCTGAGCTTTCGGGAGGGGCCCGTGCTGGAAGAAGCCTTCGCCGCGCTCGAGACCGTGCCGGACGTGTTCCTCATCGACGGTATGGGCATCGCCCATCCGCGGCGCATGGGGATCGCCGCCCATCTCGGGCTCTGGCTGGAGAAGCCGACGATCGGGGTCGGCAAGACGCGCCTCGTCGGCCGGCACGGGCCCCTGCCGGAGGAGAAGGGCGCGCAAGTTCCTCTCGTCGATCGCGGCGAGACGATCGGCGCTGTGGTGCGCACGCGGACGGGCACGAACCCACTCTTCATCTCTCCTGGGCATCAGGCTGATATCCCCAGCGCCGTCGAACTCGTCCTGCGCTGCTGCGGCAAGTACCGGCTGCCGGAGCCGATCCGCCTGGCCCACAAGGCCGCCGGCGCGTTCGAGCCGTGACCTGTGGGGCGGACATGAGCGCGGCGCCATAGGCAGGGCCGCGGTCAGGCTCTACAACGGGGTCATGCCCCGCCTCGCCTTCGACGACTTCACCGCCGGCGCCACCACGACCTACGGCGACCTCGCCGTGGACGAAGCCGGGATCATCGCCTTCGCGACGACGTTCGACCCGCAGATCTTCCACGTCGATCCGGTCGGCGCCAAGGACACCTTCGTCGGCGAGCTCATCGCGTCGGGCTGGCATTCCTGTTCGCTCCTGATGCGTCTGCTCGCCGAGCACACGCTCCTCGACTCGACCTCGATGGGCGCTCCGGGCGTGGAGGAGGTGCGCTGGCTTCGTCCCGTCCGACCCGGTGACCGGCTGCACGCCCGCCAGACGGTGCTGGAGACCAAGGCGTCCCGCAGCCGGCCGGAGATGGGGCTCGTCCGTTTTCGGTTCGAGCTCCTGAACCAGGCGGGCGAGCCGGTGATGGAGCAGACGAACTGGATCATGTTCGGCCGCCGCGGCGCGGATTGGCAGAAATCCGGGACGGCCCCGCGGCCGGGCCCCGCCGCAGCGGCCTTCCCTCCCCCGTCCCTCGACGGCGCCCTGCCCGCCTTCGAGGACGTCGCGGTCGGCACAGTGACCGATCTCGGCGCCACCCACTTCACGGCCGAGGACATCCTCGCCTTCGCGCGCGCCTTCGACCCCCAGCCCTTCCACACCGATCCCGAAGCGGCGGCGAAGAGCCATTTCGGCGCGCTGTGCGCTTCGGGCTGGCACACGGGCGCCGCCTGGATGCAGCGCATGGTCGATCACCGGCAGGCGCTCACCCGCGCCGCGGAGGCCCAGGGCAGGCCGGCGCCGCGTCTTGGCCCCTCGCCGGGCTTCACGGACCTGCGCTGGCTCAAGCCCGTCTATGCCGGCGACACGATCCGCTATTCCAGCACCATCGTCGACAAGCGCGCCACCCGTTCCCGCCCCGACTGGGGCCTCGTCTTCAACGAGAACAGGGGCGTGAACCAGCGCGGCGAGGAGGTGTTTCGGTTCCGGGGCTGCGTGTTCTGGGAGCGGCAGGAGGTCGGGTGAGCATGCCTGGCCGCTGTCATGGCCGGGCTTGACCCGGCCATCTCGGTTCGGAGGTGGGCGGGGTTTCGCGACGAGGTTCGCGGGTCGAGCCCGCGAACGACATGGGGGTGGCTGAGACGCTTGGGGCCTATGCCCGGCTTCCCCTCACCTCCGCGCTGACGCGCTTGCTTCGCCTGCCGGTGCGCAGGCGAAACCCTCTCCCCCGAAGGGAGAGGCGTTGAGCATCCGAGTTTCGGATTTGTGTTCGTGTGTCTGACACGGCAGAGCGCATTCTCCTCTCCCGGCAGGGGAGAGGGTCGCGT
>DATCMH010000022.1:0-350856 GCA_036563505.1 Beijerinckiaceae bacterium | reverse complement strand
AGCAAGCGGAACGCAGTGGAGCGAGGGTGAGGGGAAGCCGGGCATAGGCCCGAGCGCCTCAGACCACACCCGTGTCGTTCGCGGGCTCGACCCGCGAACCTCGGCCCGAAACCCCGCTCACCCCCGAACCGAGATGGCCGGCTCAAGGCCAGCCATGACAAGCGTGAGCTGGAGAGAGACCCGGCTGCTCAGAAAGCCCGCTCGAAGCGCAGCTCGCCGCGCTGGGTCTTGACGGTCAGCGTGTTGCCGTCCGTGTCCCACTTGGCCGAGGTGCGCAGCGCCGTGAGGAACTGCATCTCGTTCGCCATCACGGCCTTGTCGCAGGAGCGCTTGGTGAGCGCGAGGGGGCCGACGGCGAAGCCCTGGTCCTTGAGGGGATAGGCGGTGGCCGAGAAGGTGTTGCAGCCGCCATAGCCCTTCACGCGGAACTGCTGGTCGAGGCTGAAGGACGGCCGCTCGCCGCCGCCGAACGGCTTGCCGTTCAAGGTCACGACGGTCCAGCTCGCGCCGAGGGGAAACTGCTTGTCGTTGCGCCGCAGCGCCGCGCGCTGCTGCTCCAGCTTTTCCTTCTCGGATTCCTCCCGCTTGCTGGCGGACCGGCCCATCTGGGCCATGGCCGAGCCGGCAACGGTCATCGCCAAGAAGAAGCTGGCGATCCGAAGGGCGTTCATCGCGGAATAGTCCTCATGCAGGTCAGGGAGCGCCGCGGACCATAGTCGCGACGCCTCCCCAAAGCAACGTGGCGCGCGTGCGCCTCTACTCCAACTCGATCTTCGCCTCGCGGATCACCGGCGTCCACTTGTCGAGTTCCGTCTTGACGTGAGCGGCGAGCTGGTCCGGCGTCGAGCCCACCACCGTGGCGCTGTAATCCCTGAGCCGCGACTGCACGCCCGGATCCTGCACCGCCTTGACCGCCTCGTCGGCGAGCTTCTTGACGATCTCCGGCGGAGTCTTGGGCGGCGCGAAGAGCGCGTTCCAGGTATAGGTCTCGTAGCCGGCCAGCCCCGATTCCGCGATGGTCGGCATGTCGGGGAAGGAGGACGCCCGCTCCTTCGTGGTGATGGCGAGCCCGCGCAAGGTCCCCGCCTTGATGAACTCGGAGGACGAGGGCAGGTTGTCGAACATGATCGGCACCTGGTTGGCGACCACGTCGTTCAGCGCCGGCCCGGCGCCCCGGTAGGGGATGTGGGTCATCTGGACACCGGCCAAGATCTTGAACAGCTCGCCCGAGAGGTGGAGCGGGGTGCCGTTGCCCGACGAGGCATAGTTGTACTTGCCCGGATTGGCCTTGAGCAGGGCGACGAGCTCCTGCACGGACTTCACCGGCAGCTGCGGGTTAACGACCAAGACGTTCGGCACGACGGCGAGCAGCGAGATCGGCGTGAAATCGGCCACCGGATCGAAGGGCTTGCGCTTGCTCATGGTCGGGTTGAGCGTATGCGTCGAGATCGTGCCCATCAGGATCGTGTAGCCGTCGGGCTGCGCGCGCGCGACGCCCTGGGCGCCGATGTTGCCGCCCGCTCCCGCCCGGTTCTCGACGACGACCTGCTGGCCGAGGCTGTCGCTCATCTTCTGGGCCACGAGGCGCGCCACGATGTCCGTCGAGCCGCCGGCGGCGAAGGGCACCACCATCGTGATCGGCCGGTTCGGGAAGGCGCTCTGGGCGCGAGCGGCGAAGGGCAGTCCGGCGCTCGCCAGGCCGGCCCCGGCCAAGCGCAGGGCGTCGCGTCGCGTGATCGTCATGGTTTCTCTCCCATCCGCATCCGGTCTCGAAGCCGGTTCGTCGGTCCGCACTGTGCATGCTGCTTCCGGAACGGCAAGCACCCCGAACCCGGTCCGGCGGCTGCGGGCGCTTCGACCTTCGTCGCGGACCGCAGTCACCGCGCCGGCGCGGGCACGAACACCGGGGACGCGAAGCGCACGGCGCGCCGGGCCGGCCGCACCGCGACCGCGCGGTAGAGCTGCTTGGACGCCTCCACGACGTGAAGCCCGGCGAAGGGCAGCGAGAAGCCCGTCCCCACCCGCTCCCAGGCGGCCGCGCTCTTGAGGACGAGCCGCGATCGCAGGGGCGGCACGTAAAGGGTCTCCGCCCAGCCTTCCGGCGAGAACAGGGTCTGGCGCATGAGGCTCTTCAGCTGCGACCGGCTGAACGGCTGGCCGTGCCCGAAGGGCGTGACATCCATGCGCGCCCACAGGCCCCGCCGGTTCGGGGCGACGACGATGATCCGACCACCCGGGGTCAGAACGCGCCAGAGCTCGTGCAGGAGCTCGGTCGGGCTCTCCACCGTCTCGAGGGCGTGGACGACGAGGGCCCGGTCGATGCAGGAATCGGGCAGGGGCAGCATGAGCGGGTCGGCGAGCGCCGAGGCGGAGAACCCGCTCGCGGGCCAGTTCACGACGCCCTGCTGGGCCGGCATGAAGGCGAGCGCCCGTTCCGCCTCACCGCGAACGGAAGTCAGGTACGGCGTCGCGTAGCCGAGACCGAGCACGGAGAGCCCGCGCAGGGGCCCCCAGAACCCGGCCACCGCCCGATCCACGTAGCGCTGCGCAACGAGGCCCAGCGGGCTCGCGTAGAAGGCGCGCAGATCGACGACGTCGACGCTCATGCCGGCCGTGGCCTTCTCGAGGAACTGACCGCATCAATGGGCCGTGGCGGCCATGGGCGCAAGGCGACGCTTCGCCGTTCCCAGCCTTGCCCCGGACATGGTAACGCTCGGGCACCATCACCCGAAGCGCCCCGGAGCCCTGCATGCCTCTCGAGATCCGCGCCTTCCGCTGCCTCGACGACAATATCGGCGTCATCCTGCGCGACGTCGCCACGGGTCGGGTCGCGGCGATCGATGCGCCCGACGAGGCCCCGGTCGTCGCGGCGCTCGACAAGGAAGGCTGGCACCTCGACGAGATCCTCGTCACCCACCGCCACGGCGACCACGTCCAGGGCATCCCGGGCCTGAAGGAGCGCTACGGCTGCAAGGTCACGGCGCCCGCGAAGGCCGGGGCCGCCGTGCCGGGGGTCGACGCGACGGTGAAGGAAGGCGACACCGTCGCGGTGGGCGACAGCACGGCCCAGGTCTGGGAGACGCCGGGCCATTGCTCGGACCACGTCACTTACGTCTTCGAGGGCGTGGCCTTCGCGGGAGACACGCTCTTCACGCTGGGCTGCGGGCGGGTGCTCGAGGACACGCCGGCGGTGCTCTGGCGCTCGCTCCAGCGCCTGGCCGGGCTTCCCGACGCGACGGCGATCTACAGCGGGCACGATTACGTGCTCTCGAATGCCCGCTTCGCGCTTGCCGCCGACCCGGACAATGCGGCCCTGAAAGAGCGCGCCGAGGAGGCCGAGATGGCGAAAGCCCAGGGGCGCTTCCTGGTGCCCTCGACGCTCGCCATGGAGAAGGTGACGAACCCGTTCCTGCGGGCCGGTGAGCCCGCGCTGGCCCGCTCCGTCCATAAGGAGGGAGCCGACGCGGAAACGGTCTTCACGGCGCTTCGCGAGTGGAAGAACCGGTTCTGAAGGATGCGCCCGGGATCCCCGGATCACAGGATGACAGGACCTTTGATGACCGGCCGGCCCGCATGAGCGCCCTATCCCTCAGCGCGAATCTAACGGCGGCGGAGGTGATCCGCCTCCTCGATCTCAAGCCGCATCCGGAGGGCGGGCATTTCCGCGAGACCTACCGCGATCCGTCGACTGACGCCGCGGGCCGCGCCGCCTCGACGGCGATCTACTACCTGCTGGCTTTGGGCGAAGTGTCGGAGTGGCACCGGGTCGACGCGACGGAAGTCTGGCACCATTACGCCGGGGCGCCGCTCGTGATCACGGTCTCGCCGAACGGGCACGACGCCAGCGCGCACCATCTCGGCCCCGACCTCGCCCGCGGCCAGCGCCCGCAGGTGGTGGTGCCGGCGGGCGCCTGGCAGGCGGCGGAGAGTTTAGGGAGCTGGACGCTCGTGGGCTGCACCGTGGCGCCGGGCTTTCTCTTCGAGGGTTTCGAGCTGGCGCCCCCCGGCTGGCGCCCGATGCCCCGCGGGAGCGCCTGAGCCGTGACCACAACCCCCGATCCGGCCCTGATCCAGGCTCTCGAAGGACGGCTCGTCAACGCCTGGCCTTCCCTCGAAGCGCAGGTTTGTGATGGCTGGCTGCTGCGCTTCGCCAAAGGCTATTCCAAGCGCGCCAACGCGGCGACGCCGTTCCTCCCCGGGGCCGGCCTTACGGACGAGGGCATCGCGCATGTCGTGACGCAGTACGAGGCCCAGCACATCCGCCCGATCTTCCGCCTCACCGGGCTCGAGGCCGACGGTGTGGCGTCACGGCTCGAAGCGCACGGCTTCCAGGAGGTCGAGCCCTCCTGCGGCATGGTGGCCGAGGTGGGCGATGGGCCGACCATCGGCGACGCGGTGACGATCACGCCCCAGGCCACGAAGGCCTGGATCCGGGGCGCCGCGGAGGCCTATGGCGGCGACAAGGCCGACGACGGCATTCTGACCGAGATCGTGTCTCGCATCCGCCAGACGGCGGGCTTCGCCACGCTGCGCCTCGACGACCGCCCCGTCGCCTGGGGCATGGGCGTGGCCGAGCGCGGCTATGTGGGCCTCTACGACATCGTCGTGGCGCCGGACCTACGGGGCTTAGGGCTGGGCCGCCAGCTCGTCTGCGCCCTGCTCGCCTGGGGGCGCGACGCGGGAGCGGCGTCAGCCTATCTCCAAGTCCGCGAGGACAACGAGGCAGCCCGCGCGCTCTACCGAGCGCTCGGCTTTTCCGACGCCTACCGCTACGTCCACCGCATCAGGCCGGCGACGCCCGCCGGGCCGTGAGCGTCGCGACGAGGGCGCCGGCCACGATGAGGAGGCAGGCCAGCGCCAGCGACAGGCTCGGGCTGGCATAGCCCGCCGCGACGAGGATCAGGGTCGACAGCACCGGGGCGGCGTAGGAGGCCGTGCCGAGAAGCCGGATATCCCCGCGCTTGCAGCCGACATCCCAGAGGTAGAAGGCCGCGCCGACCGGTCCGAGGCCGAGGCCGAGCACCGCGAGCCATTCGAGCCCGGTGCGCGGCCAGACGGTGGTCTCGAAGGCGAGGTGGCAGGCGAGGCTCAACACGGCGGTCACGAGACAGAAGCCCGCCACCGCGTCCGTCGGCACGGCGCTGACGCGGCGCGAGAGCACGGAATAGCCCGACCAGACGAAGGCGCAGGCGAAGGCCAGCGCGTAGCCCAGGCCGTATTCGGGCCGCGCCTCCAGCCCGCCGCGCCCTAAAAGAAGCACGGCGACGCCGGCGAAGCCGAGAAGGGCGCCCAGCACCTGGGACCCCCGCAGACGTTCTCCCGGCAGGAGACCTGAGAACAGCACGATGAGGAGCGGCCAGAGATAGGAGATCAGCCCGGCCTCGGCCGGCGGGGCGAGGCGCAGGGCCGCGAAGTAGAGGGCATGATAGCCGAAGAGCCCGCCGACCCCGAGGATCCAGACGCGGACAGGCTGGCGCAGGGCGCGCGGGCCCTCCGACCGGAACGCCCAGCTGCCCGCCCCGAGAAGCCCGCCCACCAGAAAGGTCATCGCCGCGAGCTGGAACGGCGGCACCGGCCCCGACGCGGCGGTGAGCAGAGCGAGGAGCGCCCAGAGCGCGATCGCGCCGAAGCCGATCAGGGTGGCGGTGCGGGGAGACATGGGCCTTCGGATGGAGGGGGGAACGCTGAGGGTTCTCTGTCACGCCCGACCCGTGTCGCGCAACGCCCGGCGCTGACCCCACCCGACCCTGCCGCGAGGGCCACCCTCCCCGCAGGCGGGGAGGGATGAAGGGCGCCGGTGCGCTCTCCTTCTCCCCTCTGCGGGAGAAGGTGCCCTGCGAAGCAGGGCGGATGAGGGGTGGCGCGAAGCGCCTCGCGAAGCGAATACGATGCTTGGTTTGGAGAGGTGGTGATCGGCCTTGCGGCCGGGCGCGTGCTGCGCGCCACCCCTCTCCCGACCCCGCTTCGCGGGGCCACCCTCTCCCTCAAGGGGAGAGGGGAAGAACCCTCAAGCCTGACGCGCGGCCCCTCCCCGCGCCCGCCAGGGGCGGCGCAGGGTGTCGAGGCGCTCGTCGGTTTCGTCGCGGCTCGGGGGCCACCAGCCGCGGCGGGCGCGGGCGGCTTCGTCGTCGACGACGGGTTTGGCCCGCCGCAGGCGGTAGATCTCCCAGCGCTCCGGCACGCGCCAGCGGGCCCAGACGTAGCCGGCGGGATCGTCGGGCCGCAGGTGCGGGTAGCGCTCGGCGAAGGCCGCGACGTCGACGAACTCGCCCTCGGCGGGGGTGAAGATCACGACGCCGAAGCGGTGCACGGAGACTGGCAGGTCGAGGGGCGGCGGATCGTCGGCCGGCACCGGATAGCGCCGGCGCCGGCGCTCGCCGTCCCACCAGATGCGCTCCGGATCGTCTCGCGCCCGGGCGCGGCGCTCGGCCCGCATCTCCGGCTCGTTGTCCCGCGCTTCGGCCTCGATGGCGGGCCAGCGCCGCTGGAGCTCCTCGTAGGAGCGGTAGGGCACGTGCCAGGCCTTGGTCTCGTCACTCCAGCGCGCCCAGGGCACCTGGCGCAGCTCGGTCACGATGGCGCGGGAGAAGGGCGTGCGGATCTCGAGATCGTCGCGCGCCTTCAGGTAACGGCTCTCGATGGGGTCGAAGGTGAAGGCGTCGCGGCCCTTGGCGTCGGCGTGGCGGTCGAGGTCGGCGAGTTCGCGGGCGATCCAGGCTTCGAGCCGGGTCGCCGCCGTGGTGCCCGGCACGAACCAGCGCTCCTCGTCGGGCCGCCAGCGCGCGCGGGGAAAATGCTCGCGAAAGCGCCGGACGAGTTCGCGGTCGTAGGGGTAAGCGACGAGCGCACCCGGGCGCTCCTCGTCCTCGGAGGAGGTCACCTGGAAGGCTGAGGGCGTGATCGTCGCGAGGGTCTCGGTCACGGGAGCGCTCGAACGGAGCGCCGGCCATCGGGCCGGTGCGCCTCGATCGGCAACCCGCGAGGGGGCGGAATCGATCCCATTCCCGGACTCGCCCCTCCACCGTCATTCCGGGGCTCGCCGCAGGCGAGAGCCCGGAATCCATGACTTGGCGGAGAGATCATGGCAGCCACTCACCCGGTCGTGGGTTCCGGGTTCCGCTGCGCGGCCCCGGAACGACAGACGAGGAAGGCCTCAGGCGAAGTATTGCCCGCCGTTGATGGTGAGCGTCGAGCCGGTGATGAAGCCGGCGTCCTCCGCGGCGAGGAAGACCACGGCGCGGGCGATCTCCTCCGCCTCGCCCAAGCGCCCGACGGGGATCTGCGGGATGATCTTGGTGTCGAGCACCTCTTTGGGCACCGCCCGCACCATCTCGGTGGCGATGTAGCCCGGCGCGATGACGTTCACGGTGACGCCCTTGTTGGCGTTTTCCTGCGCCAACGCCTTGGCGAAGCCGATCACGCCGGCCTTGGCGGCAGAGTAGTTGGTCTGGCCCATCTGGCCTTTCTGGCCGTTGATCGACGAGATGATGACGATGCGCCCGAAGCCCTTGCTGCGCATGCCGTCGATGAGCGGCCGGGTGCAGGTGAACATGGAGTCGAGGTTGGTGCGGACCACCGCCTGCCACTGCTCGAATGTCATGCGGTGGAACATGCCGTCCCGGGTGATGCCGGCGTTGTTGACGAGGATGTCGATCGGTCCGCCGGCCAAGCCTTCCGCTTCGCGGATGCCCTTCTCGGCGGCGGCCGCGTCGCCCACGTCGAACTTCACCACGGGGATGCCGGTCTCGGCCTTGAAGGCGTTCGCCGCCTCGTCGTTGCCGCCATAATTGGCGACGACGGTGTGCCCGGCGGCTTTGAGCGCCGTCGAGATCGCCGCGCCGATGCCGCGCGTGCCGCCGGTGACCAGTGCAACCCGTGCCATGCGTTTTCCTCCTGTTGAAGTTTTCTGATTGTCATGGCCGGGCTTGGCCCAGCCATCTCGGTTCATACGCTCGGGACATTCCGATCGGGATGGCCGGGTCGAGCCCGGCCATGACACGCGGGAGGCTCAGCGCTCCACGCACATGGCGACGCCCATGCCGCCGCCGATGCAGAGCGTGGCCAAACCCTTCTTGGCGTCGCGCCGGCCCATCTCGTGCAGGAGGGTGACGAGGACGCGGGCGCCCGAGGCGCCGATCGGGTGACCGATGGCGATGGCACCGCCGTTGACGTTCACGATGTCCGTGTTCCAGCCCATGTCCTTGTTGACGGCGATGGCCTGGGCCGCGAAGGCCTCATTGGCCTCGACGAGGTCGAGGTCCTGCGCCTTCCAGCCGGCCTTCTCCAGGGCCTTGCGGGAAGCCGGGATTGGCCCCGAGCCCATGATCTCCGGCGCCACGCCGGCGGTGGCCCAGGAGGCGATCCGGGCGAGCGGGGTGAGACCCCGGCGCTCGGCTTCCGCCGCGCTCATTACGACGAGGGCCGCGGCGCCGTCGTTGAGCCCCGAGGCGTTGCCCGCCGTCACCGTGCCCTCCTTCGAGAAGGCGGGCTTGAGCTTGGCCACCGCGTCGATGGTCGCGCCTTCGCGGATATACTCGTCCGCGTCGACCACCACGTCGCCCTTGCGGCCGGCGATGGTGACGGGGGCGATCTCGTCCTTGAAGCGCCCGGCCTTCTTGGCGGCCTCCGCCTTGTTCTGGGAGGCCACGGCGAAGCGGTCCTGCTCGTCGCGGGTGATCTGCCACTTGGTGGCGACGTTCTCCGCCGTCGTGCCCATGTGGTAGCCGTGGAAGGCGTCCCAGAGCCCGTCCTTGATCATCGTGTCGATGAACTTGACGTCGCCCATCTTGGTGCCGCCGCGCATATGGGCCGCATGGGCCGACAGCGACATCGATTCCTGGCCGCCCGCCACGATGATCTGGGCGTCGCCGTTCGTGATCTGCTGCATGCCGAGCGCCACGGCGCGAAGCCCCGAGCCGCACACCTGGTTGAGGCCCCAGGCCGTCGCTTTGTCCGGAACGCCGGCCTTCATCGCGGCTTGGCGCGCCGGGTTCTGTCCTTGAGCGGCCGTGAGCACCTGGCCGAGGATCACCTCGTCGACCTCCGCCGCCTCGACGCCGGCGCGCTCGAGGGCGGCCTTCACCGCCACCGCGCCGAGCTCGTGCGCGGCGACGTTGGCGAAGGCGCCGTTGAAGGAGCCGACCGGCGTGCGCGCTGCGGCGACGATGACGATGTCCTGGGTAGCCATGGGGCGTGTTCCTCCTGCGGTCGGGCCATGAGCGCCGCGGACGGCGCGCCTCGACACTGTCGCCCCGGATGAAACCGGAGGGACGCGCGAAGTCAAGGCAAGGGCGATCCGCGCCGGCTGCACCGGCGAGAAGGGGTCGCGGGGGCGGCGCGCCGGCTCAGTTTGTTGTTTCCGCGGCGCTGACGAGGCCCTAACGTTGGACAAAAGGGCTGATCGGGCGCGCCGGAAGGCGCGATCGGGCCACCTCGCATCATCGAAGGGCATCATGGCCAGCGAACCCAAACCCGTCCCCGAGAAGGGGAGCCTCGAGGGCGCCCCCTCCCCCCGCCCGGGCGCCTCGCCCACGGTGATCAAAAAGTATGCGAACCGCCGGCTCTACCACACCGGTACCTCGACCTACGTGACGCTCGAGGATCTCGCCGTCATGGTGCGCCAGGGCGAGGATTTCGTGGTCTACGACGCCAAATCCGGCGAGGACATCACCCGCACGGTGCTGACCCAGATCATCTTCGAGCAGGAGAACAAGGAAGGCCAGAACCTCCTGCCCGTCGCCTTCCTGCGCCAGCTCATCCGTTTCTACGGCGACAGCCTGCAATCGCTCGTGCCGGGCTACCTCGAGTTCTCGATGGAGAATCTGGCCCGCGAGCAGCAGAGCCTGCGCCAGCAGATGGCCTCCGCCTTCGGGCCCCGCGCCTTCGAGGCCATGCAGGACCAGCTCAAGGCCAACATGTCGTTCTTCTCGGAGGCGATGCGGATGTTTTCGCCCTTCGCGGCCCGGCCGGCCGAGAAGGCCGAGAACCAGCCCGCGAACGAGCTCGACGCTCTCAAGAATCAGATGGCCGACATGCAGGCCAAGCTCGAGGCGCTGGCCAAGAAGTAGGCTTGGAGAGCGAAGGCGCCCTCAGGCCACCGACGTCTTGAGCGGGCCGGCGGCCGGCACCGGCGCGAGGAGGGCCGGGGCGCCGCACAGGGTCCCCTGGAGATAATCCACGCCCCATTCGGCGAGCTGCTGCGCCGTCTCCTCATCCTCGACCCACTCGGCGACGGTCGCGATGCCGAGGTGCTGGGCGAGGTCGACGAGGGTGCGCACGAAGAAGCGATCGTCCGCGGAGCGGGCGAGGTTCTGCACGAAGGCGCCGTCGATCTTGAGGAGGTCGACGGGGAAGCTGCGCAGGTGCTTGAAGGAGGTGTGGCCCGCGCCGAAATCGTCGATCGCGATGCCGACGCCCAGCGCCTTCATGGCGTTGAGGCGCGCCCGCGTCGCCGCCGGATCGCGCACCGCCGCCGTCTCCGTGATCTCGATCACGAGGCGGGACGCGATGCCGGGCCGGGCGCCCAGATGCGAGGCGAGGATGCCGAGCCAGTCGGCCCGCTCCAGGGTGAGGATGGACAGGTTGAGGGACATCCTCGCGTCCGGATGGGCGACGAGGTGGTCGGCGACGAGTTCGAGGACCCGGCCGTCGACGAGGGGCACGAGACCCGCCCGCTCGATGGCGGGCATGATCTCGGTCGCGGCGATGAGGCTTCCGTCCACGGCACGAGCGCGGAGCAGGGCTTCGCTGAAGGTCGGCTGGCGGGTGCGGGCATCGACGATGGGCTGGCGGGCGATGAGGACGCGCCGGCCGTTGAGGGCCTCGACGATCTCCGTCGTGATGTCGCGGGCGCGCTTCAGGTTGCGCGCCATGGCGGCGTTGAACACCGCGAAGGGCTTCGTCACGTCCGATTTCGCGGCGTGAAGAGCCTCCTCGGCCCGGCGCAGGAGACCGCCGGCATCGGCGGCCTGCTCGGGTGCGCAGGCGGCCCCGATGCGCAGGCGCACGCCCCGCGCCCCGCCGGGCACCGGGATCGGCTCGCCTTCGACGGCCCAGGCGATCCGCTTCACGGCGGTCTCGATCTGGTCCGGCGCGCAGGAGCGCAGGAGAAGCCCAAGGCGGTTGCCGGCGTAGCGCACGAGGCGGTCGCGGCGGCGCATGACGCTGCGGACCCGGGCGGCCACGGTGCGCAGCACCCCGTCGGCCACGTCCTCGCCGAGTTCCTCGTTGAGGTGGCGCAAGCCATCGACCGAGGCGACGACGAGGGTCAGGACGCGTCGTGAGCGCACCGCCTCCGCCACTTCGGGAGCGATGAGGGTGAGGAAACTGGTGCGATCGCGGGTGGCCAACGACGTGCTCTCGTCGGCCGGCGTCTCGATCCGCAGGACGCCGTGGGCGCAGGCGGGCTGGCCGTCGCGGTCGCCGAACCAGCGGCCGGTATCCTCGACCGTCACGACCCGGTCGGGAGCGAGGCGGAGCGCATAGCGGGTCCGGTAGGGGACGCCCTCACCCCGGTCGCGCACCTCGCCACCATGCAGGGCCTCGTGGCGGGTCAGGCCGCTGTCGGGCTCAACCATGAGGGCAAGACCCCGTCCGGTGCTGACAGGATCGAGATCGTCGAGGCCCAAGACCTCCAGCGCGTTGGCGCCCCAGGACAGGGCATCGCTGGCGATGTCCCAATCGTAGACGACCTCGCCGATGGAGGTGAGAATGGCCCTGGGATCGAAGGCTGCCGCTCCCCGCACGGCGCGGCCCGGTGCCTTCGCGGCCTCGCGCCGCGCGTCCCCGCTCCCGCCCCGTGCCATGTGTGCTCCCGCTCCGACATCCGCGGAACGCCAGCCCGTCCCATGTGGACGGCCGACGCCGCGCACGGCGCGACCGCTGTCGCCGCGTGCCGAAACGATGCAGTCTTCAGCGTTAACGAGGGGTAAAAACCGGGCCCGCGCCTTGCGTGGCCGGAGGATGGATCGGTACGCACGGGACGCGCAAGGATGCTGAACGGTTCGTCCTCGGGGCCGGAGGGATGTCGGGGAGCGCTGGTGCCCATGGGCGCCGGCCCTCTCGGCTCAGACGCGGCCGGTCCTTGGGCCGCGCGACGGCCGCTCGCGGGCTTTGTCACGCAGCTTCTCGCCTGCGCCGCCAACCTTCCGCCCTACCGGCCGCGCCGGCGCGCCGAGCCGCGCGAGGCCTCGGAGGCCTATGGCGGAGACGGGCGAGAAGCGCCCGCCCGCCCGCTCCTCGACCGGAGCTTCTGATCGCGCAGCGCCCACGACGAGAACGCCACGACGAAAACCGGCGCCCTCGCGGACGCCGGTTCGAACCTTCAAACGATGAGAAGGAAGCGACGCCCTCAGGCGTCAGTCTTGACTTTCAGCACCTGCCGGCCGCGGTACATGCCGGTCTTGAGGTCGACGTGGTGCGGACGGCGGAGCTCGCCCGAGTCCTTGTCCTCGAGGTAGGTCGGGGCCTTCAGCGCGTCGGCCGAGCGACGCATGCCGCGCCGCGACGGCGAGGTCTTTCTCTTCGGAACGGCCATAGTTCAACTCCATGAGCGAGAGCGCCGCGGCGGGCGGCGATCGCGTCCGTCTGATCTCGATGAGGGGCGCCTTATACAGAGGCGGCGCGTCCATGGCTAGTGCCTTGGGCCCGTGTCTTGGCTCGTGCTCCGCGCGAGGCGGCGGGCGACGCCTAGACCGCCACCGTCACGGTCTTCGCGGCCCGGGTCAGCGCCGTGTAGAGCCAGCGGGCCCGATGCTCGCGGAAGGCAAAAGACTCGTCGAAGAGGACGAGGTCGTCCCACTGCGACCCTTGCGCCTTGTGGACGGTGAGCGCGTAACCGTAGGTGAACTCGTCGGTTTCACGGCGCAGGGGGAACGGGATCTCCTCCTCGCGGCCCTCGAAAAAGGCCTTGAGCACGCTCACCTCGACGCTTTTCCGCCGTCCTTCCTCCTCGGGCAGCACGTCCATGCGCACCACGCCCTCCGTCGCGGGGCGAAGCGTCTCGATCGTCCAGGTGCCGCCGTTGAGGAGACCTTTGGTCTTGTCGTTGCGCAGACAGACGAGTTTCTCCTTCACCGCGGGCATCGGGTCGCGGTAGCCCAGAAGCTCGCGGATCCGGCCGTTGTAGAGACGGCGCGTCTTGTTCAGCCCCACGAGCACCTGATCGGCCTCGAGAACCGTCTCCGGCTTGATCTCGCGGCGGCGGATGACCCGGCTCTCGCCATAGGTCCCGGGCTGCAGCGGCGCGCCCTCGCGCACGGCAAGCGAGAGGCGGATGATCGGGTTGTCGGCGGCTTGCCGGTGGACCTCGGTGAGCATCACGTCTGGCTCGGCCTCGGTGAAGAAGCCGCCGCCCTTGACCGGAGGCAGCTGCGCCGGATCGCCCAGGACCAGCACCGGCTTATCGAAGGACAGGAGGTCGCGCCCGAGGTCCTCGTCGACCATGGAGCATTCGTCGATGACGATGAGGTCGGCTTTCGCAGCGGGGCTCGACCGGTTCAGCACGAAGGCGGGCCCGCCCTCCTCCGTTTCCCGGGAGCGGTAGATGAGGCTGTGAATGGTCGAGGCGTCGTGGCAGCCCTTGGAGCGCAGCACGAGGGCGGCCTTGCCCGTGTAGGCGCCGAAGACCACTTCGCCCTCGATCCCTTCCGCCACGTGGCGGGCGAGCGTGGTCTTGCCCGTGCCGGCATAGCCGAAAAGGCGGAACACCTGCGGCTCCCCGCGGCGCAGCCAATCCGCCACGGCTTTCAAGGCACCGTCCTGCTGCGCGGACCAGCTCATCGTTCCCGACCTGTTCTCCCCGGATCGCCGGGATTAGCACGGTTGGGTCGCCGCTCGACAAGCCCCGAACGGGCCGCACGCCTGCAGAATCATGCTGTCAAGCTCAAAATCCGGAACCTTGGGTGTTCGACGACGTTGCACCGGCTAAGCGTGGCCGTGTCCGCGCGATCCCTTGAGGAGGGGAGCATGGCGAAAGGCCAGACCACGACAGCGAAGACGAAATCCGCCACCGAGATCGTCGGCAAGCTCGCGAAGACCGCGACGCAGGCCGCCAAGGACGTGGTCATGGAGGTGATCGGCGGGAAGAAGGCGTCCGGCAAAGCCGCCAAGCCGGCCGCCCCGGGCGCGGACAAGTCCACGACGGCTCCCAAGGCCGGCGCGACGGCCAAACCTGGCGCGACGCAGAGCGGCGCATCGGCGGGCAAGAACGGCGCTCAGGGCGCTGCCAAGAGCGCACCGGTTCCGAAGACCGCCTCGGCGCCCAAGCCCGCGGTTGCCGCCAAGCCCGCGGCGAGCACGCCCGACAAGACGGGGGCAGCCAAGATCGGCGCCGCCAAGACCAGCGCTCCCAAGCCTGCTGCGAGCAAGCCTGCGCCGACAGCCGCCAAGCCCGCTTCGACGGCGGCCAAGGCCGCGGCGACGAGCCGGTCGGTCGGCAGCAAGGCCGGAACCTTGGACACCGCGCCGAAGGGCGGGGCCGCGAAGGCCGGAGCGGCCAAGGCGGCCGGCACGACGGCCGGGGCCGGCAAGAGCTCCGATGCCAAGGCGCCCCGCGCCGCGGCGGCCGCGAACCGCTCGGGCGCCGCCAAGACTTCGGCCCCTGCCCCGAAAGCCGCCGGCGCGGCGAAGGGCGGCAAGGCCGCACCGAAAGCGTCCTGATCCGAAAGGTCGGTACGCGGCCTCACGGCCCTGACGATCAGCGTCCGCCCCGTCTCGCACGGGGCGGTTCGCGTTTCAGCAACGGAGTGGGTTCTAGCCGCACGGCCGAAAGCGCCGCGGCCGATCGGACCGCGGCGGCGAACCTCGCGTGGGCGGAGCCGTCAGACGCCCCAGTAGGGCGTCGCGTTGTAGTAGCGGTGGACGTGCTCTTCCCAATCCCGGTCGTAGGACGTGTCCTGACCTTCGGCCGAGCGCTTGGGCGCGCCGCGCAACTGGTCCTCGGTGAGGTTCAGCTCGTAGGCGTCGAGGCTCGTGTTGTACTTCAGCACGCTCCAAGGCAGCGTGTGGTACTCCTCGCCGAGCCCCATGAAGCCGCCGAAGCTCATCACCGCGTAGGCGACCTGACCCGAGCGCTTCTCGATCATCACGCGCTCGATGGTGCCGACCTTCTCGCCGTCGGAGCGGCGGACCGCGGTGCCCTCGACCTTGTCGCTGGCAATGAGGTTTTGCGTCTCGCGGGTCTCGGCGCCCGTCGTGCCGCCGGAGGTGGTCGTCTGCATGACGTGGCTCCCGTTCAGGATGAACCTGGACGTCCAACGCCGCCCCGCGCGGGACAGTTCCGGCAAAGCTTCCCGCCCGCCGTCGGGCCGCGATGCCGCAGGCGGAACTTCGCTGAATCCCCTCACGTTGACCCGGCACCGTCCCGACGTTTCCGCAACGCCGTCCCGTCCGCGCGCCACCGCGAAAGGATCCTGCCATGAACAACCAGCTCAAGCCCGTCGAGGAGCAAGTCATCGTCCTGACCGGCGCGTCGAGCGGTATCGGGCTCGCCACAGCCCGGGCGCTGGCCGAACGGGGCGCCAAGCTGGTGCTCGCGGCCCGCAACGCGGAAGTGCTCGCCGATCTCGTGCGCGAGATCGAGGCCAAGGGCGGGGAGGCGCTGGCCGTGGAGACGGACGTCTCCAAGCGCGAGGACCTGGAGCGCCTCGCCCAGCGCGCCAAGGAGCGCTTCGGCGGCTTCGACACCTGGATCAACAACGCGGCGGTGGCGATCTACGGCAGCGTCTTCGAGGTGCCCCTTGAGGACCATCGTCAGCTCATCGAGACGAACTATTGGGGCGTCGTGAACGGCTCGCTCATCGCGGCCGAGCACCTCAAAACCCGCGGCGGCAAGATCATCAACACCGGCAGCGTGCTCTCCGAGCGCGCCATGATGCTCCAGGCGCCCTATTCCGCCTCGAAGCACGCCGTGAAGGGCTTCACGGACGGGCTGCGCATGGAAATCGAGGAGCAGGGCATGCCGATCTCGGTGACCCTGATCAAGCCCTCCGCCATCGACACGCCCTACATGGAGCATGCCCGCACCTACCTCGACGAGGCTGGCACCAAGAACCCGCCCCCGGCCTACGACCCGGCGGTGGTGGCCAAGGCCATGGTCTTCGCCTGCGAGCACGAGAAGCGCGAGCTCACCGTGGGCTTCGGCGGCTTCGCCATCGCCGCCATGGCCACGCTCGCGCCGCGGCTGACCGACTACGCCATGGAGCTCACGGGCCGCGTGACGCAGACGAGCCACGATCCGGGCCGTCCGCAGCGCCGCGATAACCTGTATCGCGCTCGCGAGGACGGGGCCGAGCGCTCCTCCCTGCCCGGCGGCTCGCGCAAGACGAGCCTGTTCCTCGAGGCGCAGATGCACCCCGTCGCCACCTTCATCCTGCTCGGAGCGGTGGGCGCCGGCATCGGGGCGCTGCTCGCCCGCGGCAACGGCTCGAAGGGCCGCGGCGACCCGGCGCGCGACTACGACACCCTCGCCGCCCGCACGGCCAACGGCCAGGGTCGTCCCGAGGGCCCGGACCGCTACGGCGTCGGCGGGCGCGCGTCGAAGCACGCCCCGACGCAGCCGCGGGCTTAAGGGGCGTCTCGGAGCGCGCCCAACCTTAACCCGAGCCCGGCACCGGGCTCGGGACCCGCTCCCGACAGGTATCAAACCCGCTCGGCTTCCGCGACGGCCCAGTCCCAGAACGCCCTGATCTTCGGGACCCGGCGGCGCTCCTTCACGCAGGTGATCCAGTAAGCACGCCCCGGCTCTTCGATGACCTGATCGAAGATCTGGACGAGGCGGCCGCTCGCGAGTTCCGCCGCGAATAACAGCGGGTTGATGAGGGCGACGCCCTGCCCGGTCGCGGCGGCCATGCTCTCGAATTGCTGGCTGCCCAACGAGTGGTCGACCCGGTCCGACAGGTCCACCGGGCCGACGCCGGTCGCCGCGAACCAGAGCTGCCACCAGGGGTCGTTGGGGCCGAGCAGCGGCGCCCGCAGAAGATCGCTCGGATGCGCGAGCCCGGCCTCGCGCCGGAACGCGGGGCTGCACACCGCCGTGAGCCGGCTCGGCACGAGGCGGTGCGCCACGAGCCCCGGCCAATCGCCGTTGCCGTAACGCAGGCCGACGTCGAAGCCGTCGCGCCCGAGATCGGCGACGCCCTGCGAGGTTTCGAGCTGCACGGCGATGCCAGGATGGGCGAGGTGGAACGCACCGAGCCGCGGCACCAGCCAGGCGCCGGCGAAGGCCGGCAGGGCGGTGATCGATAGAATGCTGTCGACGGTTCGCGCCGTGCGCGTGAAGGCGGCGCGCAGCATCTCGAGCGCTTCGGCGACCTGCGGTGCGAGGCGCTCGCCAGCCTCCGTGAGGGTGACCTGCCGCGGCCCGCGCACGAAGAGCGGGGTTCCGACCCGGTCCTCCAGCTGCCTGATCTGGTAGCTCACCGCGGCCTGCGTCATGCCGAGTTCGGCTGCGGCCCGGGTGAAATTGAGGTAGCGCGCGGCGGCCTCGAAGACCCGCACGGCGTTGAGCGGCGGCAGCGGGTTCATCGGCGTCGACCCATCAAACCACCTTATGGCAGACCGCCGAGAACCGCTTTGTCAACGCCTGGCCGCGCCGGCAGGCTTTCCTCCAGATCCAACGGTCTGGAGAACCCGCCATGAGAGTGATCGACACCGCCCGCTTTGCCCCGGAGCGCCATTGGCTCGACGTGTTGTGGGTGCGTCTTCGCCCGCGGCCCCGCTCCGCTCGGGAGGCAAGCCTCGACGGCCTGTCCGACTATATCCTGCGCGACATCGGCGTCCTGGACCGCGAAATGCCTTAGAGGCCTCACCCGTCGGCCTTGATCCCGGCTTCCTGGATCAACTTGCCCCAGCGGGCCATCTCGGCCTTGAGATGCGCGTCGAGCTCAGGACCCGTCGAGCCCACGGGCTCGCCGCCGAGTGCCGCGATGCGCGAGCGCACCAGCGGATCGGCGACGGCCTTGGCCGTGTCGGCCTCGACCCGCGCCACGATCTCCTTCGGGGTTTTCGCGGGAAGGTAGAGGGCGAACCAGCTCGACACGTCGAAGCCGGGCAGGGTCTCGGCGACGGGCGCGAGTTCGGGCGCGTTGGGCGAGCGCTTGGCGGTCGTGATGCCGAAGGCTTTCACCTTGCCGGCCTGCACCTGCGGATAGGACGCGGTGATGTTGTCGAACATGATGTCGACGCGTCCGCCCATCATGTCGGTGAGCGCCGGTCCCGTGCCACGATAGGGCACGTGGACGAGCTCGACCCCGGCCAGCCGCTTGAACAGCTCGCCCGAGAGGTGGACCGAGGTGCCGACGCCCGACGAGGCGAAGGTGACTTTGCCTGGGTTCGCCTTGCAGTAGGCCACGAGCTCGGCGGTGCTGCCTGCCGGCACGTGATGGCCGGCGACCAGGATATTGGGCACGAGCGCCACGAGGCTCGCCGGGGCGAAATCCGCGACCGGGTCGTAGGAGAGCTTCGGATAGAGAAAGCGGTTCGTCGCCATGCCCACCGAGACGATGAGAATCTGCGACCCATCCGCCTCGCCCCGCGCCACCTGCTCCGTGCCGATGTTGCCGCCGGCGCCGGGCTTGTTCTCGACGACGACGTTGGCGCTCCAGAGCTCGCCGAACTTCTGGGCGAGCAGCCGCGCGAGCACGTCCGTGGCGCCGGCCGGCGTGAAGGGGCAGACGATGCGGATGGACCGCCCCGTCGGCCAGGCTTGAGCGCGGGCGACGGACGGGGCGGCAAACGCCGCGAGACCGGAGAGCACGGCGCGGCGATGGAGCGTGACGGGCATGGTTCCTCCAAAGTGCTGGCCGTTCTCGCGACGGGTGGCCTTGATGCCCTCAGGATGCGGCGGCCGCTGCCCGCCGTCCAGCCGCCCTTCGACCGCGCGCCCTCTCCCGACTAGTTTCGACACCATGACCCTGATTCGCTTCGGCCTCCTCGCCCTCGCGCTCACCCTGTCCGACGCGGCTCTCGCGCAGGACAAGGGCAGCGTCGACCCCAAGCCCCTGCCGCCGCTCGCCAATCCAAGTGATCCCTCGACGCCCGCGAAGGAGCTGTTCGGGCGAAAGACCGCCCCGGCTTCGCTGCAGGCCCGGGCCATCGGCTCCTACGCGAAGGGCTGCGTCGCGGGTGCTACGGCGCTCCCTGTCGACGGCACGACCTGGCAGGTCATGCGCCTGTCGCGCAACCGCAACTGGGGCCATCCCGAGCTCATCACCCTCTTAGAGCGCCTCGCCAAGCGCGTGCCGGAGATCAACGGCTGGCCGGGCCTCCTCGTCGGCGATCTCGCCCAGCCCCGCGGCGGGCCGATGCTGACGGGCCACGCCTCGCACCAGATCGGCCTCGACGCCGACGTCTGGCTCACCCCGATGCCGAACCGGCGCCTCTCCCGCCTCGAGCGCGAGGAGATGTCGGCGGTGAACGTGGTGCGCCCGGACAAGCTCGACATCGATCCGGCGGCCTGGACGCCGGCGCATACCCGGCTCATTCGCGCCGCGGCCCTGGAGCCGCGGGTGGCGCGGCTCTTCGTCAATCCGGCGATCAAGAAGGCGCTCTGCCGCGAGGCGGGGGAGGATCGGCGCTGGCTCACCAAGGTGCGCCCGATGTTCGGGCACAACTACCACTTCCACATCCGCATCAGCTGTCCGGCCGGCGACGAATCCTGCGGCGACCAGGACCCGCCGCCCTCCGGCGACGGCTGCGGGCCGGAGCTCGACGCCTGGTTCAAGCCGGAAATCCTGAACCCGAAGCCTGGCAAGCCGCGCCCGCCGATGACGATGGCGCAATTGCCCGACGAGTGCCGCCAGGTGCTCACGGCGCCTTAGAGGTCGAAGAGGCTGATCCGAACAGCGGCCAAATCCAACCCCCAACCTCATCCTGAGGTGCGAAGGCGGAGCCTGAGCCTCGAAGGAGGGCTCCAGTGACGTGATCGGTCCTGGAGCCCTCCTTCGAGGCCGCGCGACCGCGGCGCCTCAGGATGAGGTGAGAGGATGGGCCAAGGATCGTTCCGAGCCAGGCTCAGCGCATCCCTACTCCGGCCGATACGCCGGCCGGCCCGTCGAGAGCGCGTCGTCGAGAAGGTCGAGGCGGTCCTGGCCCCAGAAGACCTCGCCGTCGAGCACGTAGGCCGGGGAGCCGAAGACGTCGGCCCCGACCGCGTTCTCGAGGTTGAGGGCGTAGATCACCTCCGTCGTGGTGCCCTCCGCGCGCTCCATGAGGCTCGGGCCATCGAGGCCTGATCGCGCCGCAAGCTCCAGGATCGTGTCCCGATCGGAGAGGTCGCGCTCCTCAACCCAGATGCCGGCGAAGGCCGCGCGCAGGAATGCGTCCGGGTCCTGATGGGCGGCGAGAATGGCGATGACGAAGCGGTCGGCCAGGCTCGCGTCGAAGCGGGCGTGCTTGGGGTTCAGGTTGAGCGGGAGGCCCCGCCGCTCCCGCCAGCGCTGCATCTCGAGAAGCCGATAGCGCTGCCGCGCCGGATGGCGCTGGGGCAAGGGCAGACCGCCTGTCTTGGAGAAGACCTGGCCCAACATCATCGGCTTGTAGTTGATCGTCACGCCGTGCCGGCGCGCCACGTCCATGAAGGCAGCGTGGCCGATATAGGCCCAGGTGGAGCCAAGCGAGAGATAGTAGTCGATCGTGCGGGACATGGACGGCGCTCGGGCGGACTTCGCGCCGCGACCTTCGTCCGGGGTGACCTGGGAGGCAAGGGGTTTCGGGGGCGGCTCAGGTCCGCGCGTCCCGCAGGCGGGTTGAAACGAAGCGGGGCCCCGCCGCTCCCCCGCGGCGAGGCCCCTTCGGACGCCCTTCCCCGGGCGAACGGTCAGTGGCAGACGTTGACGCGGCGAACGTACATGTTGCCGTAATCGTCGTAGAACCGGCGACGGACCGTGTAGCAGTCGGTGGCGTAGACCGGGGCCGCGGTGGCGGCGGAGGCCGCGAGCGCGCCGAGCGCCAGGCCGCCGACGAGGCCGGCGCCGACGTAGCCCGGGCGATAGTGGCGGCGGTGATGGTAGCCGTAGTAGCCGGTGTGATAGACCTTGCCGTAGTGCTTGAACGGCTTGGCGAGCGCCTGCGACGGCATCGCGGCGAAAGCGCCGGTGATGAGGGCGGCGCCAATGGCGGCGGCGGTGAACTGGCGGATGATGGTCATGGGGGCTCTCCTGCTGGCTCGTGCCGAACCTCGCGCCGATCTCTGCCGGCGACGAAAACCACTCTCGTCTACTTCTGTTTCCGGCGCGGTGCGCCGACGCACGGCCCCTGAAACACAAATCTGATCCAGTCCATGGCCCTTCGCTCGTCCGGCGACCTCCTGGCCGACCGCCGCTACGCCTACGCCGAGGCCGCGCTCGCCGGTGGCGACGCCGCGGCTGCCGCCGACCTGGCGGAACAGGTCCTAGAGCTGCAGCCGCGCTTCGCCCCGGCCTGGTTCCTCCTCGGACGGGCGCGAGAGGAGCTGTCCCGCGGCTCGACGGAGGCCGGCCTCGCCGAGGCCGCGCGTCGCGCCTACGCGGCGGCCCTCGACCTCGACCCCGACGACGCCCTCGGCGCACGGCTCCACTTGGCGCGGCTCGCCGGCGGCGACCCGCTCAAGGCCGTGACGCCGGCCTACGTTCGCGCACTCTTCGACGATTACGCCCCCCGCTTCGACCGGCACCTCGTGGAGGGATTGGGCTATCGCGGCCCGGCGCTGCTGGCGCAGGCGCTGGGCCGGGCCTGCGCCGACGCCGACCGCCCCGTCGCCTTCGCGCGCACCGTCGACCTCGGCTGCGGCACCGGGCTGATGGCCCGGGCGCTGCGCGACCTCGGCCCCGAGGCAGCCCCCTCGATCGAGGGCGTCGACCTGTCGCCGGGCATGCTGGCCAAGGCCCGCGCCACGGGCCTCTACGCCGCGCTGACCGAGGCCGAGCTTTTGGCTCACCTCGAAGGCCAGCCGGAGGCCTCGGCCGATCTCGTGATCGCGGCCGATGTCTTCGTCTATCTCGGCGACCTCGCGCCGCCGCTCGCCGCGAGCCGGCGGGTGCTCAAGTCCGACGGCCTCCTTGCCTTCACGGTCCAGACCCATTCGGGCGAGGGCGTCGTGCTCGGCGAGGATGCGCGCTACGCCCACGCAGAGGCTTACATCCGGGCTGCAGCAGTGGGGGCAGGCCTCAAGGTCGCGCTGCTCGAACCGGCTTCGACCCGCCGCGACCGCGGCACTGACGTGCCGGGGCTGATCGTCGTGCTGGCGCCGCGCGGCGCCAGCGACGATGCGGGCGGGTGACGCCACCGGTGCCGGCCCGCTAAGCTCCCCGCCGTGGATGCTCCCCACCTCGACCTGCCGCCCGCCGACGACCTCCTGCCCGAGCGCTTCCGGCGCTGGTTCGAGGGCCGGGGCTGGACGCCCCGCGCGCACCAGCTCGCGCTCCTGGCCCGGGCACGAGCCGGGCGCTCCGTCCTCCTCGTCGCGCCCACCGGCGCCGGCAAGACGCTCGCGGGCTTCCTGCCCTCGCTCGTCGACCTTTCCGGGCGGCCCGCCTCGGCCCGCAAGGAGGCGCGGCTCCACACGCTCTACATCTCGCCCTTGAAGGCCTTGGCCGTCGACGTCGCCCGCAACCTTGAAGCGCCGGCGGCGGAGATGGCCCTGCCCGTGCGGATCGAGACCCGCACCGGCGACACGCCCTCGCACAAGCGCGCCCGCCAGATCGAGCGCCCGCCGGACATCCTGCTCACGACGCCGGAGCAGCTCGCCCTGCTCCTCGCCCATCGCGAGGCGCGGGAGCTGTTCAAGGACCTGCGCCGGGTGGTGTTGGACGAGCTGCACGCCCTCGTCACCTCGAAGCGCGGCGACCTTCTGAGCCTCGGCCTCGCGCGCCTGAGGCGCCTCTCGCCGGAGCTCGCCACGGTGGGGTTGTCCGCGACGGTGCGGGAGCCGGAGGCGTTGCAGCGGTATCTGGTGAGCCAACACGGCACCTCTCCCCGCGAGCGGGGAGAGGGCTTCGTCGGCGGACCGGCCGACGAAGCGAGCCCGCAGGGCGAGGGTGAGGGGGAGCTGGGCAGCATGGCTGGCGTGGAACCGCCCCCTCACCTCCGCGCCGCTCCGCGTCGCTCGCCCCGTCCCCCGACAGGGGGGGACGAGGCCCTCTCCCCGCTCGCGGGGAGAGGAGCCCCGCTCACCGCCGACCTCGTCACCGTCGAGGGCGGCGCCCGGCCCGTGATCCGCATGCTGGAGCCGGCCAAGGCCCTGCCGCTCGCCGGGCACACCGCGGCGCTCTCGATGCCGGCGATTTACGGCCTGATCCGGCAACACAAGACGACGCTGGTCTTCGTCAACACGCGGCTCCAGGCCGAATACGTGTTCCAGGCGCTCTGGGACCTCAACGAGGACGGGCTCGCCATCGCTCTTCACCACGGGTCGCTCGCCGCCGAGCAGCGCCGGCGCGTCGAGGCGGCGATGGTGGCGGGCACGCTCCGGGCCGTCGTCTGCACCGCGACCCTCGATCTCGGCATCGACTGGGGCGACGTCGACCTCGTCGTCAATGTCGGCGCGCCGAAAGGGGCCTCGCGCCTGATGCAGCGGATCGGGCGGGCGAACCACCGCCTCGACGAGCCCTCGCAAGCCTATCTCGTGCCGGCGAACCGCTTCGAGATCCTCGAGTGCCGCGCGGCTCTCGACGCGGTCGAGGCGGCAGCGCAGGACACGCCCGACGCCCGCGGGGGCGCCCTCGACGTGCTGTGCCAGCACGTGCTCGGCATGGCCTGCGCCGACGCGTTCGACCTCGCCGATCTCTATGACGAGGTGCGCTCGGCCGCGCCCTACGCCGGGCTCCCCTATAAGGACTTCGAGGCGGCGGTCGATTTCGTGGCGACGGGAGGCTACGCGCTCCGCGCCTATGAGCGCTTCGCCAAGATCGTGCGGGGCCCCGACGGCCTCTGGCGCGTGCGCGATGCTCGCGTGGCGCAGCAATATCGCCTCAACGTCGGCACCATCGTCGAGTCGACGATGATCAAGGTGCGGCTCGCCCGCTCGAACCGCGCCCGACCCGGCCAGGTGCTGCCCCGCGGCGGGCGCGTGCTGGGCGAGATCGAGGAGTATTTCGCCGAGACACTCACCCCCGGCGATACCTTCCTCTTTGCCGGCGAAGTTCTGGCCTTCCAAGGCATTCAGGAGGATGAAGTGCTGGTCACCCGCGCCGGTGCCGGCACGGATCCCAAGATCCCATCTTACGCCGGCGGCAAGTTCCCCCTCTCGAGCTTCCTGGCTGAGCGGGTGCGCGGTCTCATCGCCGATCCGTTCGAATGGGACCGCCTGCCGGCGCAGGTCTCGGACTGGCTTCTGTGGCAGCGGCGCAAATCCGTCCTGCCCGGCCCCCGCGACCTCCTCGTCGAGACCTTTCCGCGGGGCGGGCGGCATTACCTCGCCTGCTTCCCCTTCGAGGGGCGCCTCGCCCACCAGACGCTCGGCATGCTCCTGACGCGGCGCCTGGAGCGGGCGCGGCTCAAGCCCATGGGTTTCGTCGCCAACGATTATGGCCTGGCGGTCTGGGGCCACGGCGACGTGACCGCCAAGGCCGGGCGCGAGGCGGGATTCATCGACGAACTCTTCGCCGAAGACATGCTGGGCGACGACCTCGAGGACTGGCTCGCCGAATCGGCGCTGATGAAGCGCACCTTCCGCCACTGCGCCGTCATCGCCGGGCTGATCGAGCGGCGCTATCCCGGCCAGGAGAAGACCGGCCGCCAGGTCACGATGTCGACGGACCTCGTCTACGACGTGCTGCGCAAGCACGAGCCCGGCCACGTGCTCCTGCGGGCCGCGCGGGCGGATGCGGCAACCGGACTCCTCGACGTGAGGCGGCTGGGCGTGATGCTAGCGCGCATCCAGGGGCGAATCATCCACAAGCCGCTCGATCGCGTCTCGCCGCTCGGCGTCTCCGTGATGCTCGAAATCGGACGCGAGCGGGTCTACGGCGAGGGAGCCGACGACATCCTGGCCGAGGCCGAGGCGCAATTGCTCGAGGAGGCCTTGGGCTAAGGAGCGGCGGCGTGTGCGGCAGCGCTTGGCAGGATCAAGGAACAAGAACCCGTGGCGCTCGCTCTCAAACCGAATCGCTTGACCCCAACCACCGACATCGCGCTCGCCGCGACCACCGCCACCCTCGACCTCTCGGGGGCGCTCTATCTCGCGCAGGCCGACACCCTCGTCGTCGCCGACCTCCATCTCGAGAAGGGCTCGTCCTTCGCCCGCCGCGGGCAGTTCCTGCCGCCCTACGACACCCGGGAGACACTCTCGGCCCTCGCCGAGGTGATCGAACGCTTCGCGCCCGCGACGGTGGTGGCCCTGGGCGACAGCTTCCACGACATCGGCGGGCCTGACCGGCTCGACCCGGCGGATCAGGCGACGCTGGCCCGCCTCCGCGACGGCCGGCGCTGGGTCTGGGTGACGGGCAACCATGACCGGATCCTGCCGGACCACATCGGCGGCGAGGTCTGCCCTGAGATCGCGGTGTCGGGCCTGGCGCTGCGCCACGAGCCGACGGGCGCGGCCAGCGAAGTCGCCGGCCACCTGCATCCCGTCGGAAAGGTGGTGATGCGCGGGCGCGGCGTGCGGCGGCGCTGCTTCATCACCGACGGGCAGCGCCTCGTCATGCCGGCCTTCGGCGCCTATACGGGGGGTCTCAACGTCTGCGACGAGGCGTTCAAGCCCCTCTTCCCGAAAGGCTTCACCGCTCACCTCGTGGGCGATGGCCGCCTCTTCGCCATCGGCAAAGCGATGCTCTGCCGGGATTGAACTCTTGTCGTTCCGGGGCCGCGCAGCGGAACCCGGAACTCATGGCAGAGCGGGACGATACCTGGGTTCCGGGTTCTCGGCTGGCGCCGAGCCCTGGAATGACAGCCTCCTTCAGCCCCTGAGCAGTCCCGCCGCCAGCAGCGCGGTCCCGGCGACCGCCGACAGGATCATCCGCAGCGTCCCGAACCAGGCAGGCGCCATGCCCCTGGCCGGCAGATCCTGATCGAGATGCCCGAGGCCGAGGATCAGGAGACCGAGGGTCAGGAGGTCGAGGGGCGTGGGCAGCGCCAGCGCGAACCAGCCCGCCAAGGACGGGATGACCGAGAAGACGAAGTCCCGCCGCGCCGTGCGCCCGTTCGCCGGCAGGAGGGCGAGGCCCCAGCGCACGCCACCGAGGAACGAGAGGATCACGGCGCCGTAGGTGGCAAGCCCCGTCCGCACGAAGCCCGGGCTCCACGCGAGCTGGCCGCCCCAGCCGCTGATGTGCAGGGCGGCGAGGCCGACGAAGGGGATCAGCCCCGCCAGGCCGAGGCGCAGCGGAACGGCCGGGATGGAGCGTGGCGTCATGCAGGGTCGCACATAGGCTTTGCCGCAAGCATCTCAATCGCGGCGAAAGATCACCGTGGCGAGCCAGCCGAAGCCGAGGGCGAGGGCGGCGGTGCCAAGGCCGTAGATCAGCCCGCGGTCGCGGGCGAGATCGCCGACCCGCTGCTCGAAGCCCGACTTCACCAGCTCGAAATGGGTCTGGGTCCGGGTCAGCAGCAGGCCGTCGATCAGGAGTGAGACTTCCACGTCGTAGCCACCGGGCGGGGCGGTGGCGGGAAGGGCGATGCCGGCGCGAAACAGGGATCCGGTGAGGAAGGACACGCCCCGCTCGCTCTCGAGATAGAGGCCTTCGCGCTTGCGCAGCCGCACCAGGGCCTGACGGAACGGCGCGTCGGCGCCGTCGCGGGTGAGGGTGAAATCCGGGGCCCCGACGATGGCGTCGATGCCGAGCCGGAACCGCGCTCTCAGCGCGTCGGAGGTGATCTCCTTGAGCGGCCGCGACGAGTACACGCCGAGGAAGGCCGGCACCTCCGGAAACTTCTGCTGCTCCCGGTTGAGCCAGACGGGACCGAGCGGCTCCTTCTCGCGCACGGTGATCGCCTGGCGCGGGCCGCGCACGGTTACGACGACGTCGTAGCCCGAGGTGCGGGCGATGGTCTGGGCGTCACGCTCGATGGCGCCGAAAGCGACGATGAGTCCGCCCGTGTAGTTCGAGGTGATCGCGAGACGCGAGCTCGAGAGAGACACGATGAGGGTTTCGGCCCGGGCCGGGCCGAGGAGCAGGCCGAGCCAGAGGGCGGCGCCGACGATGGCTCGCGCCGTTCTCGCCCCCGCCTTCATCCCTTCATCTCCCCGGCGGAGATGGAGAAAGGCTCGGCCGGCACCAGCACGAGCTCGAGGGTGAAGCGCAGGCCCACCGCCAGCAGGAGCAGGGCGAGGAGGAAGCGGAAGACATCGGCCCTGAGGTGCCGGCCCGCCCTCGCGCCGAACTGCGCCCCGAAGACGCCGCCGAGGATGAGAAGCAGGGAGAGCACCGCGTCGACGGCCTGGTTGACGATCGCGTGGAGGAGGAGCGCGACGCAGGTCGTGCACAGGATCTGGAACTGCGACGTGCCCACCACCACGGCGGTGGGCACCCGGAAGAGGTAGAGCAGCGCCGGCACCATGATGAAGCCGCCGCCGATGCCGAGCAGCGCCCCGGCGAAGCCGACGAAGAGAGCCAGCCCGAGGATCGGGATGACGCTGGCGTAGAGCTTGGAGCGGACGAAGCGCATCCTGAGCGGCCAGCCGAGATAGGTGGGGTGCGCGCCGGCGCGCCGGCGCGGGCGGGCCGCGCCTTTGCGGGCGGAGAGGAACTCGCGGATGCTCTCCTTCAGCATCAGCCCGCCGACCACGGAGAACAGGGAGACGTAGGAGACCACGATGACGAGGTCGAGCTGGCCGGCTCGACGGGCGGCGGCGAAGAACCAAACGCCCAAGGCCGTTCCGACGAGGCCGCCGAGGATGAGGACGGTGCCGAGCTTGAGGTCGAGCGCCCCGCGCCGCAGGGCCCCGAGCGCGCTCGTCGTGGAGGAGGCCACGATCTGGGCCGTCTGGCTGCCCACCGCCACGGCCGGCGGAATGCCGAGGAAGATGAGGAGCGGCGTCATCAGGAAGCCGCCGCCGATGCCGAACAGCCCCGAGACGAAGCCCACCGCCGCGCCGAGCGTCAGGATGAGCAGCACGCTCACCGGCATCTCGGCGATGGGCAAATAGAACTGCACGGGTTCGCTGATCCCATAGGCGAACGCACGGCAGGCCCAAGGCACGGGCCTCCGCGGTCTTGTGAACTCCTTGTCGCAGGGTTCGCTTAACCGTCCCTGCCTGAACCGAACCTGATCAGACCCGCTTCTCGGCGCTCGCGGCGGCCTTGGCCGCCTCGCCCCACCCTTGGGCGGGAGCGGCCGGCGCCTCGTTCGCGGGCGGGTTGAGGGGCTCGGCCCGCCAGCGCTCGACGCCCTGCTTGACCTTGGCGAGGTCGGCAGCGGCGAGCTTGGCGCCCACCTCGTCGCGCTTCTTGGCGGCGTCCGCGTCGCCTTGGGCGGCGGCGAGGGCGAACCAGGTGTAGGACTGGCCCACATCCTGCGTCGCGCCGAGGCCCCGCGCCAGAAGAACGCCGAGGTTGAACTGGCTGTCGCGGACCCCGTGCTCGGCCGCCCGGCGGAACCACTCCACCGCGCCGGCATAGTCAGGTTTGCCGCCCGAACCGTCAGCGAGCAGCACCGCGAGGTTGTGCATCGCCCGCGCGTTGCCCTTCTCGGCGGCGCGCTGATACCAAGCCTTGGCGAGGTTCAGGTCCCGGGTCACCCCGAGCCCCTTCTCGTACATTCCGCCGATGCGGTACTGCGCCGGCGCGCTGCCCCCCGCAGCCGCTTTCTCGAAGAGCTTCGCGGCGAGCTTGGCGTCCCGGTTCATGCCGCGCCCTTCGGAGGCGCGGGCGGCGATCTCGAAGACCGCAGCCGGGTCGCCGGCGAGCGCCGCCTCGCGCAGGCCGGGAGCGCCGACCTCGGCCGGCAGCTCGACGAGGGTCATGCCGGCGATGCGGGCCGCGGGCGCCGGCAGCGCGCCGGTGCTCGTCGGCGACGCCGGCTCGATGCGGTTCGGCCGGGCCGGGGCGACGGAGCCCGGCATGACCCGAGTTTCGGCTTGCGGCGACAGGAAGGCCGGCACGCGGGCCTCGGCTCGGCCGGGGGTCTCGCTGCTGCGGGCTTCGACGATGTCGCGGGTGGGCACTTCCCGGGCCGGCGCAGGCGCCAGTGCCGCGTCGGGCTGGGCGGCTACGGTCGCAGCGCCTGCCGGACGACCGGCGTCGCGGGTGATCACGGGCTTCATCGGAGCGAGCGCCGCGACGGGCTTCGTCTCTTCGCCGAGAAAGGTGGTGCCGACCTGGAATGCGCCGAGCGCCATCACGATCGCGGCGAGGCCGAGCAGCAGGGGGCGGCGGCGCTTGTCGATGGCGCGCTTGACCCGTTGCGCCAAGGAGCCGTTGGTGCCGTCAGCGAGCACCTCCTCCTGTACGTGACGCGGGTCGGCGGAGCCGGCGGCTTCGGCGGCCGCGGCCTGGGCGGCGCGGCGGGCCGCGGCAATGAAGTTGGCCTTGACATCCCCCGGCGCGAGTTCGGCCGAGGGAGCGGCTCCCCGACGCGGGCGCCCGGCGCCCGGCTCGAGCAGCACCTCTTCGGCTGCCGCGAGAGGCCGATCGGCCTCGTCGAGCGGGCTTTGAGCCTCGCGGCTCGTGGCCTTGAGCTGCTTGATGGCGTCCTCGAGACGCTGCGGATAGGGTCCGGCCGCGGGCTCGGGCTTCGGCTCGGGGGCTTTCGGCCTCGGCGCCTTGGGCGGCGCGGCGCGGGGGCTCGCCCGCTCGGCGCCGCGGCCGATCTCCTGCTCCAGCCCGGCGAGCCGCGCGACCACCGTCTCCAGCGTGGCGTGCAATGCATCGAGGGTGTTCTGCGTGCGATGACCCGCCGCGTCCTGGTGCGCCTTGAGGTCGGCGAGGTCGCGCTTCAGGGCGCCCACCGCCGCGCCCTCCTTGGGCAGACGGTCGAGGGTCGTCGTCACGGCGGCCTGGGCGGCGCGCTCGGCCGCCTCCACGCTGCCGTCGCGCAGGCCCTCGACCTGGGCCAACAGATCTCCCATCGCCCGTTCGAGGGAGGCCACCGCGGGGCTCGCGGCGGCGCCGGTGTCGAGGCGCTGCGCCAGGGCTGCGACCTGCCGCTCCAGGCCGTCCAGAGTATCCGCGCCCGCGCCGGGCCGCTCGGCCTGGGCGATGCGGTCGGACAGGTCGCGCAGGAGCGTCTCGACGCTCGTCCACTCGCCCGCCGCCGGTAGGCGCTCGTCCAGGCGCTCGAGGCGGTGCGCGAGACGCTCGAGCTCGGGGCCCGGATGGGGCGAGAGCCGGTCGAGCTTGGCGACGAGCCGCTCCATCTGCTGGGCGACGTCGGTTCCGCCGGCGCGGGACGAGGTCATGCCGGCGTGCAGATCGTCCACCGTCGCCTGGAGCCGGGCGAAGGCATCCGCGCCGAAGCGGGCGGCGCCGGCCTGGGCGCGCCCGACCTCGGCCAGTTGGTGCGACAGCTCCTCCATCTGGTCGGCCAGGGTTTCGATCCGCCGCGGATCGGCCCGCTCGGCGAGGCCCCGCCGGATCTCCGCCACCTCGCGCACGAGAAGCGCGAAGGCCGCTTCGTCGGCGCCGTGGCCCGTGACCGCGTCGATGCGGCGGGCCAGCCCGTCGAGGTCGCGGGCGAGCCGGGCGTGAACGCCGTCCGCCACGGCGTCCGAGAGACGGCTCACCTCGGCGCGCAGATTCTCGATCGGGGTGGCAACCGCCTCGAGAAGGCCGTCCTGACCGCGGGAAACGGAGACGTAGCCCTTGATCTCGCGCAAGGACCGCTCGAGGCCGGCGATCTCGTCCCGGCTGGCGAGCCGCCCGGTGGCGGCGCGCAAGGTCTCGAGGTCGCCGCGCAGGGCCGCGACGCCTTGCGCCTCGACCGGGTTGGCCGGGTGCGGGGCAGCGGCGGAACCGGCCGCGAGCTCGTCCTGGCGGTGACGGATCTCGGCGATCGCTTGGCGCAGCTCGGCCGCGGGATCGAGGCCGCGGCGGCCGATCGGGCTTGCCGAGGGGGCTCCCGAGGGAGCGCTTCGCTCGGGGCCGCGCTCGGTCAGGGCCTGGCCGATCTTGGTGCTGATCTCGGCGATGCGCGCCTCGAAGCCGCGCAGGGCCGCGTCGATCTGCGCTCCCTGGGCCTGGCTGCGCGCCTCGTCCTGGCGGGCAAGTTGGGCCTCGAGCCGCTCGACTGCCTTGAGGGCCGCGCCGACCGACGGCTGGCGGCCGCTCGCGATCTTGCGCTCGATCTCGTCGAGGCGCCGCGTCATCAGCCCGAGCGCCTCGCCGAGGACGGAGGCCGTGCGGTCCTCCTTCTCAGCGACCGCGCGCGAGGTCTCGGCCAGACGGTCCTCGGCGCGCTCGATCCAGCGCGCGACCGAGTCGAGGGCGGCCGCGGTCTTGGCCTGCTCCTCGCGGCGCGCCAAGTCTTCGCGCTTCTGGTCGTCGCGCTTCTGGTCGTCGCGCTCCTGCTCCCGCCGGCGCTCCTGCTCGAGCTTGCGCGCCTGCTCGAGCCGTCTGGCCTCGTCCTCCAACCGGCGACGCCCCTCGGCTTCCTCGGCGCGGCGGGCCGCCGCGTCGCTTCGCGTCCAGCCCGGCGCGGCCGGTCGGGGAGCCGGCTCGTGGCTAGCGAAGCGCGCCAGGCGCTCGGCGGTGCGGCTGAGGGTATCGGCGGGCTCCGCCGATGCGGCGCGCGGGGCGGGCCGCGCGGCCCGGCCGGAGTTGTCCGCGGCGATCGCGGCCGCCCATTCATCGAGGGTCAGGCCGGCGCGGCGCGCGGCGTCCCGGGCGAGGTCCCGCGTGCCGGGATCCAGGGCGTCCAGGGGGGAGAAGACGTTCTGTCGCATCGCCGCGCTCTGAGCCGTTCTTGTCGCCGGGATCACCCGGCCAGGGCCGCGGCGCGCGAGTCGCGAGCGTTTGAGAATCAATGAACGCCCTGCGGCTCACACGCCGTCGAGCGGACTTTTGTCAGTTAAGGTAAACAAGGCGTTAAGCCTCGCGATGATCGCGGGCATGCGGCGGCAACGCCACCCGCCTCCCGACCCCGCATTACCGTAAGGCGCCTCACCCAAAGTTCCCCTTTACTCCCCTAACGTCATGCGGCCTCGTACTTGAGATCTCAGGCGATTCGGACAGCAAGAAGCCGGCGCCACCTCAAGCCCGAGGATCCGGGCGGCACGTAGAGACGGCGGGCAGACCCAACGATGACCAGCACCCTTTCCCTCGCGACGGCTTCCCCTGCGGAGGCTCCGCGCCTTGACCGCGGCAAGAGCTACACGATCGGCGACCTTGCCCGCGAGTTCGGCGTGACCTTGCGGACGCTGCGCTTCTACGAGGATCGAGGCCTGCTCAGCCCGCACCGCGACGGCAATGCTCGCATCTACGATGCCCGCGACCGGGCCCGCCTCTCCGTCATCCTGAAGGGCAAGCAGCTCGGCTTCACCCTCACCGAGATCCGCGCCATGCTGGCGGAGGAGCGCGGCACGGAGGCTCCGGCGCCGAACCTGAAGATGTCGCTGGAGCAGGTCGACGAGCAGATCGCTCATCTCGAGCAGCAGCGCGCCGAGATCGAGGAAGCGCTGGGCGAATTGCGCGCCACCCGCGCCCGTCTCGCCGCCTAAAGTTTCGTCGACGACCGGGAAAACCCGGCATTCGCCAAGGAATATGAGGACCAGGATCGGAAAGGCCGCCGGGCGAAGCACCCGGCGGCCTTTTTGCGTCGTGGGTTATCGGACGTAACATTCCGTCGTCATTCCGGGGCCGCGTAGCGGAACCCGGAACCCACGACCGGGTGAGCGGCCGCGAACAGTATCTCGCCCAGTCATGGATTCCGGGCTCTCGGCTTCGCCGAGCCCCGGAATGACGGCACCCCGGCGTGAGCGGATTTTCCTTTACGGAACGTACCGCTTCTCTTCTTCCGTGTGCTGGTCGTTATGGCCGGCGACGCCGACCATGTGGGTGTAGGAGAGCTCGCCCCCGGCCCATCCGGTGACGCCGAGCACGGCGGCGGTCGCGAGGCTGAGCGCGACGCCCGTGTCGTCGGGCGCACGGTTGTCCTTGCGCGTCGCGAGGTTGGCCGCGGCGAGCGCCAGCGCCAGCGGATTGCCGTAGGCGTGGATCTTGCCGACGGGCTTCTCCCGGGCGCGCCGGATCGTGAAATAGTCGATGGCGCCCACCGCCCCCGCGAGGAGGCCCGAGGCGATTCCAGCGCCGAGCAGCACCTTCGAGGAGCGGGCCCAGAACGGATCCCGCGTCGCCCGCGCGACCAGATCCGTCGCGACGGCGCCGGTCAGGAACGCGATCGGGAACGGGATCAACATCGGGTGAATCGGGTGGCCCGCGATGGCGGCCGTGCTCGGCAGGCCGCGGGTCGGGTTGCGCCGGTCGCCCCGGTCGGGTGTCAGCGTCTCTCGCGCGCGCTGCGCCAGCATCTCGGTCCTGCTTTGATCAGCAGTTCGCGCTTGGCCGCGGCCGTTCGGGGCCGGGCGACGCGGCTCTTGATCGTGGTGGGGCTGCTGCATCGTTCAACTCCTCTCGGCCGGTCATCGTGCGTCCGACAGCGCGGCTGTGTGCGGCTAACGCCCGCTTGCCGCCTTGAGTTCGGCACCCGGCGCATCCGCCGCGCCGACGGCGCCTTGCGACTTTCCTGCGAGCGGCATCTTCCCCTCCCGCACGAGATAGTTTATATGTGAACTATCTCCGGTGAGCGGCCCTGTTGCGTATGCGCCGCCCTGACCCGAAGGGGTCCCGGATCAAGGTCACGAAGGCTCAAGGGGAGAGCGCCAGATGCCGAGCTACAAGGCCCCGGTCGAGGACGTGCAGTTCCTGCTGAACGACGTCTTCCAGATGGAAAAGTACAACAACCTCGCCGGCTTCGCCGACGCGACGCCCGACATGGTCGAGGCGATCCTGTCGGAGGCGGCCAAGCTCTGCGAGGACGTGCTCGCGCCCCTGAACCGCACGGGCGATCTGGAGGGCTGCACCCGCCATCCCGACGGCACGGTGACGACGCCCAAGGGCTTCAAGGAAGCCTACCAGGCCTACCGCGAGGGCGGCTGGATGGGCCTTGCCGTCCCGCCGGAATACGGCGGCCAAGGCCTGCCCTATACGCTCGGCGCCGTCGTCAACGAGTTCGCCTCGGCCGCCAACATGGCCTTCGCCATGTATCCGGGCCTCACGCTCGGCGCCATCGCGGCTCTCCTCGTCCACGGCACGGAGGAGCAGAAGCAAACCTACATCCCGAAGATGGTCGAGGGCGCCTGGACGGGCACCATGAACCTCACCGAGCCCCATTGCGGCACGGATCTGGGCCTTCTCAAGACGAAGGCCGTCCCGAACCCCGACGGCTCCTACAGCCTCACCGGCACCAAGATCTTCATCTCGGCCGGCGAGCACGACATGGCCGAGAACATCGTCCACCTCGTCATCGCCCGCATCGAGGGCGCCCCGGCGGGCACCAAGGGCATCTCGCTCTTCGTCGTGCCGAAGTTCCTCGTGAACGCCGACGGTTCCCTCGGCGAGCGCAACCCCGTCTCCTGCGGCTCGATCGAGCACAAGATGGGCATCCACGGCAACGCCACCTGCGTCATGAACTATGACGGCGCCAAGGGCTGGCTCGTGGGCCAGGAGAACAAGGGCCTCAACGCCATGTTCGTGATGATGAACGAGGCGCGGCTCGGCGTGGCGATCCAGGGCCTGGCTCAGAGCGAGGTCGCCTATCAGAACGCCGTGACCTACGCGAAGGACCGCGTCCAGGGCCGCTCGCTCACCGGGCCGAAGGCGCCGGAGAAGGCGGCCGACCCGATCATCGTCCATCCGGACGTGCGCCGGAACCTGATGCAGATCCGCGCCTTCAACGAGGCCGCCCGGGCCCTCGTGCTCTGGACGGCCCTGCAGTCCGACGTCGCCCACCGCTCGGAGGACGAGGCCGAGCGCAAGGTGGCCGACGACCACACGAGCCTGTTGACGCCGGTGCTCAAGGGCGTGCTCACCGATGTCGGCTTCGACAATGCGGTCAAGGCGCAGCAGATGTACGGCGGCCACGGCTACGTGGAGGAATGGGGTATGTCCCAGTTCGTCCGCGACGCCCGCATCGCCCAGATCTACGAGGGCGCCAACGGCATCCAGGCGCTCGATCTCGTCGGCCGCAAGCTGCCCCGCGAGGGCGGCAAGGCGGTGATGACCTTCTTCAACGAGGTCGCAAGCTTCTGCCAGGAGAACGCCGCCGACGAGACGATGAAGCCTTTCGTCGCGCCGCTCCAGAAGGCCCTCGGCGACCTGCAGCAGGCCACGATGTGGTTCATGCAGAACGCCATGGCCAAGCCCGACAACGCGGGCGCCGGCTCCTACGACTACATGCACCTCTTCGGCCTCGTGGCCATGGGCTACATGTGGGCGAAGATCGCGAAAGCCGCGCAGGCGAAGAAGGCGCAAGGCAACGGCGTCGGCGCCCGCATGGACGCCAAGCTCCTCACCGGCCGCTTCTTCATGGAGCGCATGCTCCCGGAGACCGGCGCCCACCTTGCGCGCATCTCGTCCGGCGCCGATACCATGATGGCGATGCCTGCCGAGGCGTTCTGACGTTCTCAACCCTCTCCCCTCCGCGGGAGAGGGTGGCCTGCGTCAGCAGGCCGGGAGAGGGGCCGTGAGATCGTGCCCCTTCGATCGATCCTCCCGGGAGTGAGGCTGCTTTCGAGCCCCTCTCCCGGCTCACTCCGTTCGCCACCCTCTCCCGCGAAGGGGAGAGGGTTCAAGGAGACCCCCATGGCCGACGCCTTCATCTACGACGCCGTGCGCACCCCCCGCGGCCGCGGCAAGCCCGACGGCTCGCTCCACGAGGTGCCCGCCGTCGACCTCGCGGTCACGACGCTCAATGCCATCCGCGACCGCAACGGCCTTGAGCCCAAGCTCGTCGAGGACGTGGTGCTCGGCTGCGTCGACCCGGTCGGCGAGGCGGGCGGCGACATCGCCCGCACGGCGGTGCTGAAGGCCGGCTACGGCAAGGAGGTGCCGGGCATCCAGATCAACCGCTTCTGCGCCTCCGGCCTCGACGCGGTGAACCTCGCTGCCGCGCAGGTGATGACGGGCATGAAGGACCTCACCATCGGCGGCGGCGTCGAGTCGATGAGCCGTGTCGGCATGGGCGCGTCCGGCGGCGCCTGGCCGGTCGACCCGGGCGTGGCGATCGCCAACTACTTCCTGCCCCAGGGCATCTCGGCCGACCTCATCGCCACGAAATACGGCTTCTCACGCGACGACGTCGATGCCTATGCCGTCGAGTCGCAGAAGCGCACGGCGAAATCCTGGGAGGAGGGCCGCTTCGCCAAGTCCGTCGTGCCGGTGCGCGACGTGAACGGCCTCATCCTGCTCGACCGCGACGAGCACATGCGGCCCTCCACCGACATGCAGTCGCTGGCGAGCCTCAAGGCCGCCTTCGTCCAGATGGGCGAGATGGGCGGCTTCGACGCGGTGGCGGTCGCCGCCCATCCGGACGTCGAGGCGGTCAACCACGTCCACCATGCCGGCAATTCGTCGGGCATCGTGGACGGTGCCTCGGCCGTGCTCGTCGGCTCGAAGGCCGGCGGCCAGGCGGCGGGCTTGAAGCCCCGCGCCCGCATTCGCGCCTTCGCCTCCACGGGTTCGGACCTGGCGCTGATGCTCACCGGCCCCGTCGACGTGACGGAGCTCGTGCTCAAGAAGGCCGGCATGACGAAAGAGGACATCGACCTCTTCGAGCTCAACGAGGCCTTCGCCGCCGTGGTGCTGCGCTACATCCAGGCCTTCGACCTCGACCCGAACCTCATCAACGTCAACGGCGGCGCCATCGCCATGGGGCATCCGCTTGGCGCAACCGGCGGCATGATCCTCGGCACGGTGCTCGATGAGCTCGAGCGCACTGGCAAGCAGACGGCCCTCATCACGCTCTGCGTCGCCGCCGGCATGGGCACCGCGACGATCATCGAGCGGGTCTAGGGCCCGCCCTCCTTCTCCCCTCCGCGGGAGAAGGTGCCCCTTGCGTCAGCAAGGGGCGGATGAGGGGGCGCCGGCAGGCGCTCGGCGCAAGCCGAACGACGCTGCTGCCGCCCTGAGTTCTATCGGCCTTGCGGCCGGCGCTCCTCTCGGAGCGCACCCCTCTCCCGACCCCGCTGCGCGGGGCCACCCTCTCCCGCAAAGGGGAGAGGGGATCAGCGACCGCTCTGGAGCCACGCCATGAATCTCCAAAACTTCCGCTTCGAGACCGACGCCGACGGGATCGCGCTCGCGACCTGGGACATGCCGGGCCGCTCCATGAACGTCATTACCCCCGAGGTGATGGAAGAGCTGTCCCAGATCATCGACGCCGTGGTGGCGGACGACGCCGTCAAGGGCTGCGTCATCACGTCTGGCAAGGAGGGCTCGTTCTCTGGCGGGGCCGACCTGACCATGCTCCAGGGCCTGCGCGGCCTTTACGAGGAGCTGGCAGCGAAGGAGGGCCACGAGCCCGCCATGAAGCGGTTCTTCGAGGAGTCGCGCCGCCTCTCGCTCCTCTACCGTCGCCTGGAAACCTGCGGAAAGCCCTTCGCGGCCGCCGTTCACGGCGTCTGCCTCGGCGGCGCTTTCGAGTTGGCGCTCGCCTGCCATTACCGCGTGCTGTGCGACCACGACTCGACCCGCGTCGGCCTGCCCGAGATCAAGGTCGGCCTCTTCCCCGGCGCCGGCGGCACGCAGCGCGTGGCGCGCCTGATGCAGACGGGCGACGCGCTCCAGATGCTGTTCAAGGGCGACCAGATCCGGCCCTTGATGGCCCGCAACATGGGCCTCGTCCACGCCGTCGTGCCCCACGCCGAGCTGGTCCAGGCCGCCAAGGACTGGATCAAGAACGGCGGTTCGGCCGTCGCGCCCTGGGACCAGAAGGGCTTCAAGCTGCCCTCGAACAAGGTCCACTCGCCGGCCGGCATGCAGATCTGGCCTCCGGCCAACGCGATCTACCGCCGCGAGACCAACGACAATTATCCAGCGGCGAAAGCCATCCTCCAGGCCGTCTACGAGGGCCTGCAACTGCCGATGGACCTCGCCCTGAAGGTCGAGTCCCGCTACTTCGCCCATATCCTGCGCACGAAGGAAGCGGCGGCGATGATCCGCACGCTCTTCCTCTCCATGGGCGAGCTCAACAAGGGCGCCCGCCGGCCGAAGGACGCGGGTCCGACGAGCCTCAAGACCATCGGCGTCCTCGGCGCCGGCTTCATGGGCGCGGGCGTGGCCTATGTCTCGGCCAATGCCGGCCTCAACGTCGTGCTCCTCGACCGGGACGTCGAGGCGGCCGAGAAGGGCAAGGCCTACTCGCACAAGCTCGTGTCCGACCAGATCATGAAGGGCCGCGCCAAGAGCGCCGACCGCGACGCGCTGCTCGCCCGCATCACGACGACCGCCGACTATGCCGACCTCAAGGACTGCGACCTCATCGTCGAGGCGGTCTTCGAGGATCCCAAGGTGAAGGCGGATGTCATCGCCAAGGTCGAGGCGGTGATCCGTCCCGACTGCATCTTCGGCACCAACACCTCGACGCTGCCGATCACCGGCCTCGCCAAGAGCGCGCAACGCCCTGACCAGTACATCGGCATCCACTTCTTCTCACCGGTCGAGAAGATGATGCTGGTTGAGATCATCATGGGCGAGAAGACAGGGGACAAGGCGCTGGCCACCGCCCTCGACTTCGTGCGCGCCATCAAGAAGACGCCCATCGTCGTCAACGACGCCCGCGGCTTCTTCGCCAACCGCTGCGTGGGCGCCTACATCCTCGAAGGGCACAAGATGCTCATGGAGGGCGTGCCGCCCGCGATGATCGAAGCGGCGGGCAAGCAGGCGGGCATGCCGGTGGGCCCCCTCTCCCTGAACGACGAGGTTGCGATCGACCTCGCGCTGAAGATCGTGAAGGCCACGAAGGCCCAGGTCGGCGAGGCGGCGGTCGACCCGCAGCAGGAGACCCTGCTGACCGCCCTCGTCGAGAAGGAAGGCCGCCTCGGCCGCAAGAACAAGAAGGGATTCTATGACTACCCCGAGGGCGGCAAGAAGCAGCTCTGGCCGGGCCTTCGCGACCTGCAGCCGACCCACCTCGAGGCGGAGCTGGTCGACTTCGCGGAGCTGAAAGAGCGGCTCCTGGTCACCCAGGCGCTGGAAGCCGCCCGCACCGTCGAGGAAGGGGTGATCACCGATCCGCGGGAGGCCGATGTCGGCTCGATCCTCGGCTTCGGCTTCGCGCCCTTCACCGGCGGGGCTTTGTCCTACATCGACTTCATGGGCGCCAAGACCTTCCTCGCGCTCTGCGAGGGGCTCGAAGCCAAGCACGGCCCGCGCTTCTCCGCGCCGAAGATCATCCGCGAGATGGCAGCGAGCGGCGAGACCTTTTACGGGCGCATGCAGAGGGCGGCGTGAGCCCCACCTTCTCCCCTCGTGGGAGAAGGTGCCCTGCGCAGCAGGGCGGATGAGGGGGCGCTGGGCATAGACCTACACGCCTTCGACAACACCAGTGTCGTTCGCGGGCTCGACCCGCGAACCTCGGCCCGAAGGCTCGGGTGCAGGGGACCGAGGTGGCCGGGTCAAGCCCGGCCATGACAAGGCGGGATGCTTGGAGGCGTACCTGCCCACGCCCAGCGCCCCCTCACCCGGCCGGCTTCGCCGGCCACCTTCTCCCGCGAGGGGAGAGGGTTCGCCGCCGCGCAGGAGGATAAGGCCACGATGAACCTCTTCCCCATGCTCGCCGGCTACAACGCCTGGGCTAACGCCCGGCTCTACGGTGCGGCCGCGGCGCTTTCGGACGAGGAGTACCACGCGGATCGAGGTGCCTTCTTCGGGTCCGTGCACCGGACGCTGAACCACATCCTCGTCGCCGACCGGATCTGGCTGCGCCGTTTCACGGGCCAGGGCGACGCTCCGACCCGGCTCGACGCGGTTCTCTACGACGCCTTCCCCGCGCTTCGCGAGGCGAGGCTGGCGGAGGACCGGCGCATCGCCGCTTACGTCGCCGGGCTCGACGAGGAGCGGCTGTCCGGCCTCGTCACCTACATCCCGATCACCAAGCCGGTCGAGGTGACCCAGCCCCTCGCGCCGATCCTCCTGCACCTGTTCAATCACCAGACCCATCATCGCGGCCAGATCCACGCCATCCTGACGGGGCTCGGGCGCGAAGCTCCCTCCCTCGACCTGCCCTATTTTCAGCGCGAGACCGGCGAGGGGATGCACTGATGAACCTCTGGCTGCGCCTCCTCTGGACCATCCTCGCCGCGTGGCGCGCGACGAAGCTCAACCCCCTCTCCGACGTCTCGCGCCTCCCCTTCCGGGTCTGGCCGCACGACCTCGACACGTCGCTCCATATGAACAACGGGCGCTACTGGACGCTCATGGATCTCGGCCGCGCCGACGTCATGCTGCGCTCGGGGCTCTGGCGGGCGGTTCTCAAGCACAAATGGGTGCCCGTGGTCTCGGCGGGCCAGATCCGCTTCCGCCGCGAGCTGCGCCTGGGCCGCGCCTTCCGTCTCGAAACCCGCATTTCCGCCTGGGCGGAGAGCTGGGTGATGATGGAGCATCGGATCGTCGCGACGGGGCGGGACGGTGCCGACATCCTCGCCGCCATCGCCCTCGTGCGCGTCGGCCTCTACGACCGGAGAGCGAAGGCTTTCGTGCCGGTGGCCCGCATGATGGCCGAGATCGGCCTCGAGGCGCCGCCTCCCGCCGTGGGGACGGAGGTTGAAGCCTTCCTTGCCGCCGAGGATGCCCTGCGCATCGCCGCGTAAAGCTTAACTCAAGGCTGAGGTGCGGTCCCGCTCGACTCCGGCCCGCCTTGGGGCAATCTGGCGGCATCACGGCGTGTTTGATTCAATGATGCTCGTCTTGGCCCCTCTCGCGATTGTCCTCACGCTCGCCCCGGTCCCGGCGCAGGCGCGCGAGGTCTACTACGGCCGTTCCCGCGGCCTGTCCTACTCCAGCCGGAGCGTGTCGACCTACGCCACCTTCGGGCGCGGCTTCTCGATCTCGACGCGCGGGACCGAAGCCGAGTACCGGCCGCTGAGCCGGCGGCTGGGACCCGAGGCGCCCGAGGTGCCGGCCGCGCCGAACCCGTGCGGAAGCTCGTTCCAGGTCGTCAGCCCGGGTCAGGATCAAGGCGCCTGCATCGGCCGCCGCTGAGGCGGCAGGGAAGCTGAGATGGAACCTTCGCCGGTCCTCGCCCTATATCCTCCGCGATGGCCCTGCGTTCCACCGACATCCTCACCCAGACGCCCCAAGGTCTCTTCTGTCCCTTGGGCGACTTCCACATCGATCCCGTGCGCCCCGTGCCCCGGGCGCTCGTCACCCATGGACATTCCGACCACGCCCGCTCCGGGCATGCCAGCGTGCTCGCGACCCGTGAGACGCTCGCCATCATGGCGGTGCGCTACGGGGCCGACTTCGCGGGCGCGACGCAGGAGGCTCAGCTCGGTGAGCAGGTGAGGCTCGGCGACGTCACCGTGCGCTTTACCCCCGCCGGCCACGTGCTGGGCTCGGCGCAGATCGCCATCGAGGCCGGCGGCACCCGCGTCGTGGTCTCGGGCGACTACAAGCGCGCAGCCGACCCCACATGCCTGCCCTACGAGCTCGTCCCCTGCGACGTGTTCATCACGGAAGCCACCTTCGGCCTGCCCGTCTTCCGCCACCCGGACGCGCGGGACGAGGTGCGCAAGCTCCTCGATTCCGTGGCGCTGTTTCCCGAGCGCGCCCACATCGTCGGCGCCTACGCGCTCGGCAAGGCGCAGCGGGTGATGGCACTCCTGCGCGAGGAAGGCTTCGAGGGACCGATCCATATTCACGGGGCCCTGGAGCGCCTGACCGATTACTACCGCTCCGAAGGCATTCCCCTCGGCGAGACGCCGAAGGTGGTGGCAACGGAGCGGGGCAAGCTTGCCGGCGCCATCGTGCTCTGCCCTCCTTCCGCAATGCAGGACCTCTGGTCGCGGCGCTTTCCCGACCCTGTCACCGCCTTCGCTTCGGGCTGGATGCGGGTGCGGGCCCGGGCGCGCACCAAGGGCGTGGAATTGCCCCTCATCATCTCCGATCATTCCGATTGGGACGATCTGTGCCGCACGATCCTCGAGACCGGCGCCGGCGAGGTCTGGGTGACGCACGGCCAGGAGGACGCCCTCGTCCATTGGTGCACGATGCAGGGCATCCGGGCGCGTCCCCTGCACATGCTGGGCTACGGCGACGAAGGCGAGATCGAGGCGGCATCGCCGCAGGAGGCCACCCCGAGCGAGGCGGGGGCCGCATGAACCGCTTCGCCCACCTCCTCGACCGCCTGATGTACGAGCCGCGGCGCAACGCCAAGCTCCGGCTGCTCCAGGACTACTTCCGCCACACGCCGGACCCCGACCGCGGCTGGGCCCTCGCCGCCATGACGGGCGCTCTCATGTTCAAGGAGGCCAAGCCCAACGTCATCCGCGGCCTGGTGGAAGAGCGGGTCGACCCGGCCCTGTTTCGCATGTCGTACCACTACGTCGGCGATCTCGCCGAAGCGACGGCGCTGATCTGGCCGAAGGCGGCCGGCAACCCTCCCCCCTTCGCGGGGGAGGGTGCCTCGCGAAGCGAGGCGGGAGAGGGGCCGCGTGAGGCACGAGCGCACGGCGAAGCCGATTTGGACTCCATCGCTTCGCGAGCGCCCCTCGCGGGGCGCCCCCCTCTCCCGACCCCGCCTGACGGCGGGGCCACCCTCTCCCTCAAGGGGAGAGGGGACACCGCCCCCGGCCTCGGCCACAACAACCCGCCGCCGCACGTTCCCTCTCTCACCGAGGTGGTCGAAGGCCTCTATGCCACGAGCAAGAGCGACCTGCCCGGGCGCCTCGCGGGCTGGCTCGACGCGCTCGACGAGACTGGGCGTTGGGCGCTCCTCAAGCTCATCACCGGGGAATTGCGCGTCGGCGCCTCGGCGCGCCTCGCCAAGACCGCGGTGGCGGGCCTCGGCGGCATCGAGGCGGACGAGGTCGAGCTTGTCTGGCACGGGCTGAAAGCCCCTTACGAGCCGCTCTTCGCCTGGGTCGAAGGCCGCGGCCCGCGGCCGGAATCGACAGAAGCTGCGCCGTTCCGGCCGCCGATGCTCTCCCATCCGCTGGAGGACGAGGATTTCGCCAAGCTCGACGCGGGCGACTTCCTCGCGGAATGGAAATGGGACGGCATCCGCCTCCAGGCGGTGGCCAGCCACGGTGCGACGGGACGCCTCGACCGGCGCATCTATTCCCGCACCGGCGAGGACGTGTCCAAGGCCTTCCCCGACATCCTCGAGGCGCTCGCCTTCGACGGCGCCATCGACGGCGAGCTGCTCATCGTCCGCGAAGGCCGGGTGCAGAGCTTTAACGTCCTGCAGCAGCGCCTCAACCGCAAGGCCGTCACCGCGAAGCTGATCGAGGAGTTCCCGGCGCATTTGCGCGTCTACGATATCCTCGCGGAGGGCACGGAGGATTTGCGCGCGCTGCCCTTCGCCGAGCGGCGACGGCGCCTCGAAGCCTTCGTGGCGAAGATCGACGATCCGCGCATCGACCTCTCGCCCCTCGTGCCCTCCACGTCCTGGGAGGAGCTCGCCGCCGCCCGGGCCGACCCCGCCGCGGTCGGGGCCGGGCCTGACGCCGATGCCATCGAAGGCGTCATGGTCAAGCGCGCCGACAGCCCCTACCTGCCGGGGCGGCCCAAGGGCTACTGGTACAAGTGGAAGCGCGAGCCCTACCTCGTCGATGCCGTGATGATGTACGCCCAGCGCGGGCACGGGAAACGCTCCTCCTTCTACTCCGACTACACCTTCGGCGTTTGGCGCAACGGGCCGGACGGAGAGGAGCTGGTGCCGGTCGGCAAGGCCTATCACGGCTTCACGGACGAGGAGCTTGCCAAGCTCGACCGCTTCGTCCGCAACCACACCGTGAGCCGCTTCGGCCCGGTGCGGGAGGTGGAGTACGGCAAAACGAAGGGCCTCGTGCTCGAGATCGCCTTCGAGGGCCTGCAGCGCTCGACGCGGCACAAGTCCGGCGTCGCCATGCGCTTTCCCCGCGTCCACCGCATCCGCTGGGACAAGCCGCCGGCCGAGGCCGATCGCATCGAGTTCCTGGAGAAGATTTTGGCACGCGGCGAGCAGGAGGTGCATCCCGTGCCGGCGCAGCAGCCGTGACGGGCGCGGTCGAGACGTTGAGCGCGGGCGTCTTCAGCGGCAGGCGCTAGGGGATGAGAGTCGAACGTCGATTACGTGGGTGATTACTTCGAATTTGGCTTCAGCAAGTTTGGACGCGTACTCAATCCTCCCCGAACTGGGCTCAATGAGCGTCGCAAAGGCGGTGGTGCATGAGAGCCGTCGGCAAAGGATCGGAGCACGGCGCGTTCTGCCTCCCGCCGCGACGACCATCGTCCGAGCAACCATATGCCGCCGATGATCAGCGGCGAAGCGTAGATCAGGGCCGCGAATGCGAACCGCACGGGATGCGCGTCGAACGTGATCCAGTACGTGGGCGCGCGCTTCTCTGGGGCAAAGATCACGCCGTCATAGATCAGAGTATAAGCGTTGTAGAGGGCAAACAGCACGAACCCGAGCCCTAGGGCTATGCCGAGTGCGGGCCGTTCGCGAGGCATCTTGGTTGGACGCTGAGCTCCCAACCGCATGATCCAGGGTGGAGCGAACCACACGAGCGCGAGCGCGAGTGGAAGCCCAGCGACGATCCAAGCCGGATGGAATCCGAGCAATTGGATGATAAGCGAAACTATAATCGCCGTGTACGTGCCGATGATTCGGATCATGGTCATGGGGCTGATCCAAGCGTTTTGGCGGTCGTACTGAGACAGGACGGCTGAGACTAGGAAGCAGCCTAGGGCATCACGCGCGCGGCAAGCAGCGACATCGCCAGGAAGCCGGCCGCGGCGGCGGCGAAGCCGAGGGCGACGCGGGTGAGCGACAGGCGCTGCGCGCTCGCCTCCTGTTGCCGACGCTGCTCGGCGGCTCGCCGTCCAGCGCCCGCCGGCGCTTCCTGAAGCTCACCGGCTTTCAGGAGAGCGACGAACGCGACGATGAGGCTCGCCAATCCGCCCGCCTTCAACGCGGTCACCGGGTCAGCCGAGAGCCGGGCGACGACGCCCGCGATCACGAGGGAGGCGAAAGCCGCGCCGCGCGCGACGCTGTCGGCGATCGGGGAGCGGAGCCGCTCGGTCATGGGACAAGCCTCCAGAAGATCGGACAAGTTCGAAAGCGCAGCCTAAGGGCTGAGACTTTAACGATCGGTGGCCGGCCTTGGCGCGCTGCCGTCCGGGCGACGACGGATTCACCGTGAAAATCGAGAGGATTTGCATCGCATTCGCGCTTTCGCGACACTAGACGAAAGACAGGACGCCCGGTACGCGGCGTTCCCGGGAAGAAACGTGTCCACCGAGTTCACCACGACCATCGTCGTCGCCGACGATCACCCTCTGTTCCGCGGCGCGCTCCGGCAGGCGCTCGGCGCGCTTCTGCCCCGGGCGCGGGTGCTGGAGGCGACGGGGCTCGATGACCTCTCCGCGCTCCTCGAGCGCGAGCGGGACCTCGACCTCATCCTCCTCGATCTCACCATGCCCGGCGTCCAGGGCTTCTCCGGCCTGATCTACCTGCGCGCCCAGCATCCGGCGGTGCCGGTGGTGATCGTGTCCGGCACCGACGAGCCAGTCACCATCCGCCGCGCCATGGAATTCGGCGCCTCCGGATTCGTGCCCAAATCCCTCGAGATCGAGCGGATCGGCGAGGCGCTGGCCACCGTGCTCGACGGCGGCACCTGGGTTCCCGCCGACATCGACCTCTCAGGCGCCGAGGACAAGGAGACGGCCGATCTCGTTCGCCGGCTCGCGACCCTCACGCCGCAGCAGGTTCGCGTCCTGATGATGCTCTCGGAGGGGCTCCTCAACAAGCAGATCGCCTACGAGCTCGGCGTCTCGGAGGCCACGGTCAAAGCCCACGTCTCGGCCATCCTCCAGAAGCTCGGGGTCGACAGCCGCACGCAGGCCGTGATCGTCGCCGCGAAGATCGGCGCGACGCAGCGGGCGCGGGCGGTGGGGGAGTAAGCCACCGCGAACCGACGCTGCTGTTCCCTCTCCCCTTGAGGGAGAGGGTGGCCCCGCGTCAGCGGGGTCGGGAGAGGGTTGCGGCGGAGCCGCCGGCGTGAGCCGATCAGTGTGTCTCCGCCTCGACCATTCTGCTCGCTTTGCGAGGCGCTGCGCGCCACCCCTCATCCGCCTGCCTGACGGCAGGCACCTTCTCCCGCAGAGGGGAGAAGGAGAGAGCGCACGATCGCCCCTCATCCCTCCCCGCCTGCGGGGAGGGTGGCCCTGCGCAGCAGGGTCGGGTGGGGTGGGCGCTGGGGCAGCCTTGCCCCTCTCCGACCAGCACACGGCCAACCCCCACCCCTCTCACCCTGCCCTCTCCCCGCTTGCGGGGAGAGGGTTTCGCGTCGAGAAGGCTCGTCTTTCCTCCGGACCCCGCCGCCGCCTTGCCTTCCGCCCCTCCCCTTGCGACAAGCGGCGGCCCTTGTTCGGAGCCGGCGACGCGATGAATCCCAACCTGCAGCGTTTCTTCGGCGGCCCGCCGGGCGCGGTGCTGGTGCGGCTCGTCTTCCTGTCGCTCTTGGTGGGGGCGTGCCTCGCCTTCCTGGGGCTCACGCCGGCGAACCTGTTCCGGCGCATCGCCGATCTCGTCCGCTCCGTCTTCGATCTCGGCTTCGACGCCTTGGGCGAGGTCGGACGCTGGCTCGTGACGGGCGCCGTCATCGTCGTGCCGCTCTGGCTCTTGTCGCGACTGATGGCCCGGCGCTGACTGCGCCCATGCACGGCACGGCACCGCTCGAGGTCAGCCACCGGCGCGTCCTTGCGCTGGCGCTGCCCATGACCCTGTCGCACGTGACGACGCCGCTGCTCGGCTTCGTCGGCGCCACTGTCGTCGGCCGCCTCGGCGAGGCGCATTCGCTGGGCGCCATGGCGCTCGGCGCCGTGATCTTCGACTTCCTGTTCTGGACGTTCGGGGCGCTCCGCATGGGCACCGCCGGGCTCACCGCCCAGGCGACCGGCGCCCGCGATGGGGCCGAGGTCGACCGGGTGCTCGCCCGCGCCCTCCTCGTCGCCCTCGTCGCCGGCCTTGCCCTTGTCGCCCTGCAAAAGCCCATCGGCTTTCTCGCGATCCGCATGAGCGGCGCGAGCGAGGCGGTGATCGGCGCGCTCCAGGCCTACTACGCCGTGCGCATCTGGGCGGCGCCCTTCACGCTCGCGAATTACGTCATCCTCGGCTCGACGCTGGGGCGCGGACGAACCGATGTCGGCCTCGTGCTCCAGGTCGCCATCAACCTCGTCAACATCGCGCTGACGATCCTCTTCGTGATGGGCTTGGAGCTTGGCGTCGCGGGTGCGGGCCTCGCGACGCTGATCGCGGAAGCCTTCGGCGTCGGGCTCGGCCTTCTCGCGTTACACCGGCTCGGCTCGACCCCGTTCCGGGTCGCGCGCTCCGAGCTCCTCGACGGACCCGCCCTGCGCCGGATGGTGGCGGTCAACGGCGACATCATGGTCCGCACCGCGGCGCTCATCGCCGCCTTCGCCATCTTTGCCTCCCTCGGCGCCAGGGCCGGCGACGTGCCGCTCGCCGCGAATGCGGTGCTGGAAAACATCTTCATGATCGGCGGCTACTTCCTCGACGGCTTCGCAACGGCCGCGGAGACGCTGTGCGGGCAGGCGATCGGCGCTCGCGACGAGGGCGCCTTCCGCCGCGCGGTGCGCCTGAGCCTCCTCTGGTGCCTCGGCTTCGGCGTGGCGGTCGCCGCCTTCTTCTTCGGCATCGGCGGGTTCTTCATCGACTTCGTCTCGACGAACCCGGAGGTGCGCGCTTACGCCCGCGAGTACCTCGTCTTCGCCGCCCTTTCGCCGCTCGTCGGCGCCGCGGCCTTCGCCTATGACGGCATCTATATCGGCGCGACCTGGACGCGGGCGATGCGCGACCTCATGCTCCTGGCCTTCGGCGCCTTCGCCCTCTTCCTGTGGCTCGCGCAGGGGCTGGGCAACGCAGGTTTATGGACGGCCTTCCTGGTCTTCCTCGGCGCCCGGAGCATCGGCCAGGCGCTGCTCTACCCGCGCCTCGCCCGCCGCAGCTTCGCTTAAAACGCCTCGCCGCGGGCGATCGCGGATGCGTCGCGGCCGACGAAGCTTTCGAGCGGCTTCGCCCCGATCCGCTCCAGCAGGCCCGCCTTGAGGGCGCCCACCAGCGCCGGCCCCTGATAGACCAAGGCGGAGTAGAGCTGCACGAGGCTCGCCCCGGCGCGGATCTTGGCGAAGGCGGCCTCGGCCGAGTCGACGCCGCCGACGCCGACGAGAGGCACCCGACCCTCCACCCGCAGATACGTCTCGGCGAGGAGCTTTGTCGACGGCGCGAAGAGCGGTTTGCCTGAGAGCCCGCCCGTCTCCTTCGCCAGCGCCGTCTCCTGCAGGCTCGCGGGCCGGGCGACGGTGGTGTTCGCGACCACGAGCCCATCGATACCGCGGCGCAGGGCCGTCGCCACGATGGCATCGAGCGTCTCGAGGCTGATGTCGGGGGCGATCTTGAGCAGGATCGCGGTGCGCGAGCCCGCCCGCGCGTCGGCGGCGTCGCGGGCCGCCAGCGCCCGGGCGAGGAGCTCGTCGAGGAAGGCCTCGCCCTGCAGGTCGCGCAGACCCGGCGTGTTGGGCGAAGAGACGTTCACCGTGAGGAAGGCGCCCAAGCCGCACAGGGCCTCGACGCAGGCGACGTAGTCGGCGATTCGGTCGGACGCGTCCTTGTTGGCGCCGATGTTAACCCCGACGCTTCCGGACCGGCCGCGCCGCCGGGCGAGGCGGCCGGCGACCGCTTCCAATCCCTCGCTGTTGAGGCCGTAGCGGTTGATGATGGCACCGTCCCGGGGCAGGCGGAACACCCGGGGCTTTAGATTGCCGGCTTGCGGCTTTGGCACCACGCCGCCGACTTCGACGAAGCCGAAACCGAGCCCGAGCAGCTGGTCCGGCACCTCCGCCTGCTTGTCGTAACCGGCCGCGAGCCCGATCGGGTTCGGGAAGAGCTGCCCGAAGGCCTTCACCGCGAGGCGCGGATCATCTCGCACGGGGCGGGGCGGCAGGAGCGCGAGGCCGCGGATGGTCAGCTGGTGCGCCGTCTCCGGATCGAGCGCGTGAAGGACGGGCCGCGCCAGGGCGTAGAGCGGGCCGATCACGGGGCAAGCTCCGGGAAGAGGTGCCGGCCGTCCTCGCCCAGGGGCAGGGGCTTGACCCAGCGCACCCGGTCCAAGGGGAGCGGCGCGTAGAGATGCGGGAACAGGGCGCCGCCGCGGGACGGCTCGTAGCGCAGGGCCGGACCGAGCTCCCCGTCGTCCACCGCCACGAGGAGAAGGTCCCGCTCCCCCGCGAAGTGCTTGGCCGCGGTCTCGGCGACCTGGGCCGCGGTGGAGAAATGGATGTAGCCGTCCTGCAGGTCGACCGGCGCGCCGCGGAACAGGCCGGCGCGCTCAGCCTCCCGCCAGAGCTCGGCGGGACAGATCTTGTAGATGGTTGCCATCAGCCGGTCGCCCTGGGCCGCGCCTCTCGATCCCGGTTCAGTAGCGGCGCCTAGCCAAGGCCGCAACGCCCGGCCTCCCGGCTTGCACCACCGAGCGATACCCTTTATTTTCCTAAAGCTATGGTTGCGGTCACATTCGTGACCTTCGCATCCTCTCTCGGAAGCTCGTCATGCTGTCTCACGACCGGATCTGGGCCGCGATCGATCGGCTGGCGGCGCGCTATGGCCTCTCGGCCTCCGGGCTCGCCCGCCGGGCCGGTCTCGACGCGACGAGCTTCAACAAATCGAAGCGCATCAGCCCCGACGGGCGCCGGCGCTGGCCCTCGACCGAGTCGGTCTCCAAGATTCTCACCGCCACCGGCGCGAGCCTGGACGAGTTCCTGAGCCTCGTGGACCAGCGCTCGGGCCCGCGGCGCTCCATCGTCCCCCTCATCGGCATGACCCAGGCCGGGGCCGGGCGGATCTTCACCGAGGAAGGCCTGCCCACCGGCGGCCCGGGCTGGGAGGAGATCGATTTCCCCGACTTCGCCGACGAGAAGGTGTTCGCCCTCGAGGTGTCGGGTGACTCCATGCTGCCGCTCTATCGCGACGGCGACGTGCTCATCGTCTCCCCCACCGCCAACGTGCGCAAGGGCGACCGGGTGGTGGTGCGCCTGACGAGCGGCGAGGTGACCGCGAAGGAGCTGAAGCGCCGCACCGCCAAAACCCTGGAACTCGCCTCCCTCAACCCCGCCCACCCGGACCGCATCGTGCCGATGAGCGAGGTGGCCTGGCTCGCCCGCGTGATGTGGGCGCGGCAGTGACGCGGAGCAGGCTTCCGCGTTATCATCGGGCGCTGAATTAGAGTTTGCCAATGATAGTGACCGTAACCTTGGACGATGACACTGTTGCGCGTCTCGACGAACTCATCGCGGACGGCGTCTTTCCCGACCGGGCTTCCGCCCTGCGCGAGGGTGTCGAACGTCTCCACGCCGGAGGTGCGGAGCTCGCGCTTAGTCTTGCCGATCTAGACGCTGCTCTCGCCGAGGGCCTTGAAGATGCCGAAGCTGGGCGTGTTAGCCCGGCGGAGGAGGTGTTCGCGGAGCTGAAAGCTCGTTACAGATCTTCGGTCCCGCAGCCCATTCGATGAGGCTCGTCGTCACCGAGGTGGCGCGACGCGACATCGACGAGATCGGCAGCTACATCACTCGTGACGATCCTGACGCCGCCGAGAGGATAGTTCTGCGGCTCGAAGAACGCTGCCTCTCACTGCTTCTATCACCGTTCCGGTATCCGCTGACACTCCGGTACCCGCAACGAGGCATCCGACGGATGGCCGTCGGAAGCTACATCGTGTTCTACCGTGTGCGGAGTTCAGCGATCGAGATCCTGCGCGTTTTGCATCAGGCAAGGGACTACGAACGGCTGCTGTTCAGGTGAACTTAGGCCGAGCTAAGCGACCTTGAGTGCCCGGTCGCGCAGGAAATCCTCATGCTCGCGGATCAGCTCGCCAGATAGCGCGCGGGCGATGAGACGGCGCGTCTCGGCGACGCCGTAAAGGGCCGCGAACGAGCCGAAGCGCGGGCCGCGCTCCTGGCCGAGCAGGATCTGGTAAAGCGTCGCGAACCAAGCCTGGGACACGCCCGGGCGTCCGTCGGGGCTCTTCGACTTGCCCGAGGTGTCGGGAAAGTGGCGCCGGCCGACATCGTAGACGACGGCCTGCAGCGCGTCCGAGTCGGTCGAGCCCTCGTGCGGCGCGAAAGCGTCCGCGAGTTCCTGCAAGGCTTGCCGCTCGCTGTCAGTCGGCGAACGATACACCTTCGCCGGGCGCACGAAGTCGCGGTAATAGGCGACCGCGTGGCCGACGAGCCGGTCGAGGCGCGGATGCGTCTGCGGCGAGGCGCCCGGCGCGTAGCGGCGGATGAAGCCCCAGAGCACGCCCGGGTCTTCCGAATTCGCCACGGCCACGAGGTTGAGGAGCATCGAGAAAGAGATCGTCGTCCCGGGCTGGTTCGATCCGGCCGACGAGACGAGCTCCGGCGGCGGCGGGTCGCCCGCATGAATGTGCCAGACCGGGTTGCCGAGCCTCAGCTTGCCGTCCTGGTTCGGGTACTTCTCCAGGAAGGAGAGATAGTCGTCGACCTGGCGCGGGATCACGTCGAAGAACAGGCGCTTGGCCTCTCGCGGCTTGTTGTACATGAACAGGGCGAGGCTCTCGGGCGTGCCGTAGGTTAGCCAGTCCTCGATGGTGAGGCCGTTGCCCTTGGACTTCGAAATCTTGCTCCCCGTCTCGTCGAGGAAGAGTTCGTAGTTGAAGCCCTCCGGCGGCGCGGCGCCGAGCACCCTCGCGATCTCACCCGAGAGCTTCACCGAGTCGATCAGGTCCTTGCCCGCCATCTCGTAGTCGACGCCAAGCGCCGCCCAGCGCATGGCCCAGTCGGGCTTCCATTGCAGCTTGGCGTGGCCGCCGGTGACGGGCGTCTCGAAATGCTCCCCCGTCTCCGGGTCGCGCCAGACGATGGTGCCGCTCGCGACCCGCACCTCGTCGACGGGCACCTGCATCACGTGGCCCGTGCGGGGATGGAGCGGCAGGAAGGCGGAGTAGGTCTGCTGCCGCTCGGCGCGCAGCGAGGGCAGCATCACCGCCATCACGGCGTCGTAGCGTTCCAGAACCCTGAGCAGCATCGCGTCAAAGCGGCCCGAGCGGTAGCAGTCCGTGGCCGAGAGGAACTCGTACTCGAAGCCGAACTGGTCGAGAAAAGCGCGCAGCCGCGCGTTGTTGTGATGGCCGAAGCTCTCGTGTGTGCCGAAGGGGTCGGGCACCTGAGTCAGCGGCAGGTTGAGCGCCCGCGCCATCGCCTCCCGGTTCGGCACGTTGTCGGGCACCTTGCGCAACCCGTCCATATCGTCGGAGAAGGCGACGAGGCGGGTCGGGATCATGTCCTCGGTGAGCGCGCGGAAGGCGTGGCGCACCATGGAGGTGCGCGCCACCTCGCCGAAGGTGCCGATATGCGGCAGGCCCGAGGGTCCGTAGCCCGTCTCGAACAGAACCTCTTTCTGACCCGTGCGCTCGACCCGCGCGACGAGCTTGCGCGCCTCCTCGAAGGGCCAGGCGGCGGCGGCACGGAGGAGATCGGGATCGGTCATCGAAGGTCTCTGGGGCGCTCGAGCGTTGCGCGGCGGACAGGGTCGCTCCCTAGAACCGCCTTAACGGCCGCCCGTCAATCGGCCAGCCTGCCGCGTCAGAACAGCCCGACGGGGAAGAAGCGGAGATAGAGCTCGGCGTAGCGCCCCTCCTCATGGAGGCGCTGGAGGGCGTAGTCGAAGGCACGGCGCAGCACCTCGTCGTCCCGGCGCAGGATGAAGCCGACCCCCTCGCCGAAATAACGGCTTTCGAGATAGGCGCCGCCCGTGAAGGCGCAGCAATCGGAGGCTTCCGTGCCGCCGATCCAGAGCGCGAGGCCGAGCGCGTCGGCGAAGACGTAGTCCACCTCGCCGCGCCGTAGGGCCGAGACCGCGCCCGCGAGCTCGGGGAAAGGCTTCGCCGCGGCCTGCGGGAAGTAGCTCTGCAGGTAGGCCTGGTGCGCCGTATTCTCGACGACGGCGACATTCTTGCCGGCGAGCGCCGACGCGGTGGGCTGAGGCTGGTTCTTGTCCCGTCGCGCGGCGAAGCGGGCCGGGATCCGGAAGTAGGGTGCCGTCGCCGTGAAGCGGGCGCGAAGATCGGCATTGATCGGGATCCCGGCCGCGACGAGGTCGCCCCGCCCCTCGGCGAGAGCGTCGAGGAGGGTCTCGAAGCGCCGGGCCTGGATGGTGCAGGTGAGGCTCAGGATCTCGCAAGCCGCCCGTGCCAGCTCGACGGAGAAGCCCGTCGGCACACCGTCCGGGCCCGCGAAATGGAGCGGCGGGAAATCGTCGTCGGTGAGCACTCGCACCGGACGCAGGCTCGCCGGATCGGGCCGGTCGACCCGGGCGCGGCCGTCCCAAAAATTGGGAATCGCCACGCCCTGGCTTCGCGCGGACGGCGCCGCGCCGAGCATGGCGAGCAGGAAACTCAGCATTAACCCAGAACAAAGAGCTTTCCGGGGGCGCTTCGACGCTTCCGATCGCATCTCGGTTCCTCGTAACGTGGCGGCGCCTCGAAGGTCGGAGCTACCCCTCTTGTCGATTCAGGGTCAAGGCATCTCGCCGGAACGCGACGCCGCGCCAACCCTGCCGCCCGCATTCCCCCCTGCGCTCGCGTTTCTCCAGGCTCATGGCGTCCCGGTCGCCGTGCTCGAGGAGGCGGTGCGCCTCGCGGAGAGCGCGGGCGTGACGCCGCACGAGGCCCTCCTGCGCCACGGGCTCCTCGACGAGCGTACCTATTGCCGGGCCGTCGCGGACGAACTCGCCTTGCCCTTCATCGAGGACGGGGATCTCGTCCACGAGAGCGCCTCCTACCCCTGGAGTGCCCAATCCGGCTTCCTGCGCCTGAAACTCAATCCCACCGGCGCTCGCATGGCGCTGGCGCCGGGCGGCGATGATATCGAGCGCCTGGGCGGCGCGGCGGGCCGGCTCACGGGCCTCGCCATCATGCCGTCCCGGGCGCTGCGCGCAGGGGTGCTCCAGCGCTGCGGCGAAGCGGCGGCTTGGGACGCGGCCAACGCCTTGAGCGAGGCGGAGCCGCACCGTTCGGCGCGGGACGGGGCGACCCTCTGGCAGAAAGCGGTGCTGATCGTCCTCGCGGGGCTGATCCCGGCGAGCTTCGTCCTGCCGGCACTGGCGCTCCTCCTCGGCACCTTCGCCGCGGCGCTGTTCCTCGCCATGGTGACGCTCAGGCTGGCCGCGCTCGCCCATCATGCGCCCGTCGCGGAGCCGGCATGTCCCCGCCGAGCGGATCGGGAGCTGCCGGTCTACACCATCCTTGTCCCGCTCCTGCACGAAACCAGCGTCCTGTCCCGGCTCGTCGCTGCGCTGCTCGCCCTCGACTATCCCCGGGCGAAACTCGACATCAAGCTCGTGGTCGAGGCGGACGATGCCGAGACGCGGGCGGCCCTCGACGCGATGGAGCTTCCGGGCTGCTTCGAGATCGTCGTCGCGCCCGACGGACAGCCCCGCACCAAGCCGCGAGCGCTGAACGTGGCGCTACCCTTGGCGCGAGGCGCCTTCACGGTGGTCTACGACGCGGAGGACGTGCCGGCGCCGGACCAGCTCCGCCTGGCCGTGGAGCGCTTCCGCGTCGCCGCCCCGTCCGTCGCCTGCCTGCAGGCCCGGCTCGTCGTCGACAATGGACCGGACGGCTGGCTGGCGCGATGCTTCGCCCTCGAGTACGCGGCGCTCTTCGACGTGGTGAACCCGGCGCTCGCGGCGTACGGCCTGCCCATGCCCCTCGGCGGCACCTCGAACCATTTCCGCACCGAAACCTTGCGCGAACTCCACGGCTGGGACGCCTGGAACGTGACGGAGGACGCCGATCTCGGTTTGCGCCTCGCGCTCGCGGGCTATCACGTCGAGGATCTCGCCTCGCCCACCTACGAGGAGGCGCTGTCCCGCTTCGGGCCGTGGCTGCGCCAGCGGTCGCGCTGGATGAAGGGATTTCTGCAGGTTTGCCTGACCCACACGCGCCGGCCGCGGGACGCCTGCCGGCGCCTCGGACTCGGCCGCTACGTCGCGGCTCTCGTCCTCGTGGGCGGAACGGTGATCACGGCCCTGGTCTATCCCGTCCTCGCCCTCGGCACGGTGTTTCTGCTCGCGTGGCACGGCTGGCCCGAGGCGGCGTCGCCCTGGGAGTTGCCCCTCGTCGCCTTCGCCCAGGTTCTCCTCGGCCTCGGGCCGCTCGCCCTGATCGGGACAGCCTTCGTCGGCCTCGCGCGGCGGCGCTGGTGGGATTGCCTGCCCTGGCTCCTCGACCTGCCCTTCTACTACGCGCTGGTGAGACTCGCGGCGTGGCGGGGCCTGTGGGAGCTCATGCGAGCCCCGTTCCATTGGCACAAGACGGAGCACGGCTTGGCGCGCACGTCGCGCTCAGGGCATGTCAGAGCGCCCGGGCGAGCTCCGCCGCCGCCTCGGCCGCCGGCCGAGCCGGATTGAAGGTCGAGACGAAACGGCCCTGCGCGTCCATGAGGTAGACGACCGCCGTATGGTCCATGGTGTAGTCGCCGTCCTTCGTCGGCACTTTGCGCGAGAAGGCCTTGTAGGCCTTGAGCGCGGCGGCCACCGCCGCAGGATCACCGGTGAGGCCGCGCACGCGCTCGTCGAAGCTGCCGAGATAGCTCTTGAGCGCCGCCGGATGATCGCGCTCGGGATCGACGGTGACGAAGTAGGCTTCCACGTCGCGCGCTTTCCCGCCCTTACGGGCCTCCCGCAGGACTTCCGAGATCTGGAACAGGGTCGTCGGGCACACGTCCGGGCAATGCGTGAACCCGAAGAACACGAGATGGGGCCGGCCGACGAGGTCGCGCTCCGTGACGGACCGCCCGTCTTGGTCGACGAGGGAGAACGGACCGCCGATGGCCGAGGGCGCCGCTTGACGGCCCGCCGGCGTCAGGGTGACGAGCGCGGTGGCACCGAGGGCCGCGAGCCCGAGCAGGAAGGCGACGAGCGGCACCGCGATGGGCCGCAGGCGGGACAGGAGCGACATGACAGAGGCCTAAAAGCACCAAGCAATCGCGGCGACGACCATATCGCTGAACACGGCCGCGCCGTGACGCGACCAGAGCAGGGCGCCCGCCGCCACGAGGGCGACCACGCTGCCGATCAGCAGGACTACGCCGAGGCGTCGCGACCCGGCGGGCGCAGCGGTGCTGGTTTCCGCGCTCACGACGCCTCCTCGTGTTGACCTGCCCTATGTAAGCCCTCGGCGGGCTCCTCTCAACGGGGCGCGGCGAAGCGCTCATGCAGGCGTGAAGAGGTGTCAAAGCCGGTGACGAAGCGGATCGTTCTCGTCGGTGCCGGGCACGCCCATGTCGAGGTGCTGCGCCGTTTCGGCCGCGAGCCGCCTCCCGGCGCCAGTCTGACCCTGATCACGCCGGCGCGCCTCGCGCCCTACTCTGGGATGCTGCCCGGCGTCATCGCCGGCCGGCACGGCATCGACGAGAGCCATATCGACACCGTCCCGCTCGCCCGCCTCGCCGGGGCCGAGATCATCGAGGACGCGGCGGACGGGATCGACCTCGAGGCGGGCCGCGTTCTTCGCCGCGACGGCCCGCCCGTTCCGTTCGATTTCCTCTCTCTCGACGTGGGCTCGACGCCGAACACCGGCGACGTCCCGGGCGCGGCCGAGGCCGCGATCCCGGTCAAGCCGATCGCGGCGTTCCTCCCCCGCTTCGAGGCCCTGCTCGGACGGGTGCTCGCTCGTCGCGGAGAGGCCCGGATCGCCATGGTCGGGGCGGGGGCGGGCGGGGTGGAGCTCCTGCTCGCCATCGAGCGCCGGCTGCGCCGCGAGGTCGAGGCGGCCGGCCACGACGCGACCCGCCTCGGCTTCATCCTCGTCTCGGGCGCCCCCACGATCCTGCCGAGCTTCCCCGAAGCCCTGCGGCGGCGGTTCGAGACGGTGCTGGCGCGGCGCGGCATCTCCGTCCTCGTCGATGCACCTGTCGCCTCCGTCGAGCCAGGGCGGCTCCACTTCGCGGATCGACCAAGCCTCGCGGCGGACGAGATCCTCTGGGCCGCGCAGGCCGCCGCGCCGGCTTGGTTGCGCGAGACGGGGCTCGCCCTCGACGCAGACGGCTTCGTCCGGACCGACGCGTGCTTGCGCGCGCTCGGCCGCGAGAACGTTTTCGCCGCGGGCGACGTCGCGGCTTTCGCACCGCGGCCCCTGCCGAAGGCCGGCGTTTACGCCGTGCGCGCGGGGCCGGTGCTCGCCCGGAATCTGCGCCGTGCCGCAGCGGGCGAGTCGTTGCGGCCCTTCGAGCCTCAGCACGAGGCGCTCTACATCATCACCACGGGCGACGCGCACGCCGTGGGCGCCCGCAACGGCCTCGTCGCCGAGGGCACATGGGTCTACCGGGTTAAGGACTGGATCGACCGGCGCTTCATGCGCCGCTACGCGGTCTAAGCAGAGATTTATTAGGTCCAGTTCTTGACCGCACCGGCGAGGGCGATGCCGGCCAGGGAGTTAGCGGTGAAGCCATCATCGCACATGGCACGTCCAACAAACAAAAGAGGCGCGCCATGCCGGTCTCCCCAGCGCAATCTCATTCGCCGGGGACAAACAGCTCAACACCGAAATTCATTGTATAAGACCCCATCCCAACCTATAGTTGAGTGAATCGTGGAACTAACACGCTCACAGCGGAGGTGAATGATGATCGAACTTCTCTCCGATCAGAAGCAGAGCGATCGTGCGTTTCGTAGGTGGGTCGATGCCTTGCTCGGTGTTAGCACTCAGCAGGACCATGGATGAATTGTTCCCGACGAAGGAGTTGTATTCACCAACTACGGAGCCGCGGAGCCCGGCAAGATCAACGACGAAGTGATGTTCGGGACGGACCTCCGATCGGGTGACGGGGTGGTCAAGATCGTACAGCCAGACACGTTCCGTCAGGATAAAGCCAAAGTCACCGTCCTGGGGCGCAACGAGCATGGCCGATTGGTTCTCCTCCGAGAAGGTCGACTACAAAAGAACAGGCTGTCCCGCCTGATCATCGACGATTTTGTCTCCCTGAGCGGCCTTACGCCTGTCCCGGTCACGGTTTCGGGCAAACTTTCCAAGCGGCAATGGTTCATTGTCGCCGACTTGGACGCAAGCTCGGCGGAGATCGTCGCGCAGACCAGCCGCTTCGTCCGAGCTTGCGCGAAGGCACGCACCCAAGCAGGCGGAGGAGATGCGGGGGTCATTGACGAAGAGGCCGTCGGCTATGCCTTGGACGAGAAGGGTCACGTCTACGAGGTCCACATGCCGGGCGGAACCAAACAGGTCCGTGCGCTGCAGGGTTACGTTTGGGAAGCTCTCAAAGCACGCTTAGGCAAGCGGCTCACGAAGCCAGCCAAGAACGGCTACGCGGTGGACGGTTTTGTCGAGGAAGCCAATCTCCTGATCGAGATCAAGACCGGGGTCTTTGCGAAGGACGTCTACGAAGCTGTCGGGCAACTCAAACTCTACCCGTTCCTGATTGGCCTCAAGCCCGCGCCGCGCGCCGTTCTGCTCCTGCCTGACGCCCCGCTGCGCCCCGAGTTGTCAGAGGCCGTCAGACAAGCCGAGGTGGACATTCACACCTATTCGGTTGGTGACGTGGGTGAAAAACCCGAGGTTGCTTTCTCAGATGACTTCCTGAGGCGCTGCGGAATCTAAGTCCGCCGACATCACGATGACGGTGCCGCTGTTGAGCAGCGTCGCCCGACGCAAGTGCCTGATCGCCGACAAGGCCTACGACGTCGACAGCTTGCGCCGCTAGCTCAAGGCGCGGCGTGTTAAGGCCGTGATCCCATCTCGCCACCCGGACCGTATCCGACCACCTCGATCGACCCGCGCACCGCCGCCACGGGATCGAGCGCCTGTTCGGTCGCTTGAAGAACGGGCGACGGATCGCGACCGCTACGACCGCCTCGCCCGCAACAGCTTGGCTGCCCTCGCCCTCGTCGCTGTCACAGCTGAGGGGACTGTAACCCGTCAAACTAGAAGACGAGAGTGAGACCAGACAGCAGCAGGAGCACGGCGAGCACCCGCTTGAAGCGCGCCTCGTCGAGACGCCCATAGAGCCGCCAGCCGAGCCAGGCGCCGAGGCCCAAAGCGGGCAGGGCCGCGAGGACGAGGACGAGCCCGGCGCCGTCGAGGGCCACGGTCCCGAGGATCGTCAGGGTCGCGGCATGGGCCATCAGGATGAAGGGCTGGTAGACCCCTCGCGCCCGCTCCTTCGGCCAGCCCCGGAGCTGGGTCCAGATCGTGGGCAGCACGCCCGAATAGCCGCCCAAGCCCCCGAGCAAGCCGCCGAGGAAGCCGACCGCGGCGTCCGCCGGCCGTCCCCCGCCCGTCACCCGCGGCAGGCGCGGGGCGAGGAGGGCGTAGGCGCCGTAGACGATGAGGAAGACGCCGAGCGCCAGCTTCAGGCGGCTGACATCGGCGTGGGTGAGCAGCAGCACGCCGACGGGGATGCCGATCAGCCCGCCCAGCGCGAAGGGGCCGAGGCGCGCCGGCTCGATGGAGCGGCGCATCGGCCAGACGAGGCCGACATGGAGGAGCGTGCCGCAGGTCACGACGAGCATCGTCGTGCGCACCGGATCGAGGGCGTGGAGCCAGATCGAGGAAGCGGCCAGCGCGAAGGCGAAGCCCGCGCCGCCCGCGGCCAGCGCGCCGACGAAAGCGCCGAGCCAGACGATCCCGAGGAGGGGTAGGGAGAGGCCGGCGAGCATCAGGGCTCCTTCGGAGGGCGAGTGGCGAATAGCGAGTGGCGAGTGGGAGAGGCCTCGAGCGTCATAGCCGCCGCCTTCTCTTCGCTATTCGCCACTCGCCATTCGCCACTCACTCAGATCACCTCATCCGCCTTGTTGTCCGTCTCGCCGTAGCGGCGCAAAGTCGCCGGGCGGGTGCCGGCGTAGAGCGCGTCAAGGCCGGGCGCGATCTTGGCGTTCTCGCGCTCGAACAGGCTGTTGCCCGCAAGATCGCTCTCGACGAGGAAGGGGCCAAAGCGTTCCACATCCAGCACCCAGACGGCCTGGGCGAGCCCGAGCTCCTCGCGCCAATGGACGCCCGCCACCTCGCGGATGCCGCGCCCAAGAAGCGCGCCGGTGCCGTAGCCCACGGTCGTGAGGTAGATCGCGCCGTTCGGCACGAAGGTGGAGCGGTAGACCTCCGAGGTCATGCCGCCCTTGCCGATGATGATGTTGCAGCCCGACAGCTTGAACCAGCCGTCGAGCCACTTGGCGAAGCGGAAGGAAGCCGTGGCGGTGACGGCGCCGACGTTGAAGCGTCCGTCGGGCTCGATCACCGCGGCTGGGGAGCAGTGGAAATTCGCCGAGCCCAGAGCCTCGCGCGCGGCCGGCAGCCCCGCCCCGTCCTCGATGGCGCGTTTGTAGACGCCTTCGCGCGCGGTGAAGACGCGCCCGGTGAGGTAGACGACGGTGCCGATCTCGAGCTTGGCGAGGTCTTCGGTCGAGGCGGGAAGGGAGAGCTCGACGGTTTTGAGACTCATGGCAGAGGGTGCTCGCTCAATTGTGCTCTGTCATTCCCGCCGTCATTCCGGGGCGCCGTAGGCGAGCCCGGACTCCACGACTGGGCCGAATGCTGATCGCGGCCGCTCACCCGGTCATGGATTCCGGGCTCTCGGCTTCGCTGAGCCCCGGAATGACGGGGTTCGGTCATTCGGCGGCCTGCAGCATCGGCTCGCCCCACTCCACGGTGGCGCGGCGCGAGTAATCCGTGAACCACTCCGGATCGGTGCGAAACTCGACCCGCCCGTCGGTGTGGACGCGGGCGCAGGCGCGACGCGAGGAGAGGCAGAACATGTGCACGCTCATCGGCATGCCGCCGGTGTGGCAGTAGCCGACCTCGATGTGGCAATCGACCACCATGGAGGAGCCCATGAAGCCCATGGCGCCCATGCCGATGGAATTGCCGAGCTCTTTCAGCTCGTCCTCCAGCGCCGCGATCTTCGGGTCGGGGTTGCGACTGCCCACCGTGCGCAGGCACGAGGCCTGTTTGCCGAGGACCATGCAGGCGTCCTTGGAGCCCCCGAGGCCCACGCCGACGATGGCGGGCTGGCAGGCGAGCCCCCGCTTGCCGAACCCGACGAGGGTGTCGAGGTAGAAGCGCTTGATGCCTTCGATCCCGTCGCCCGGGAAGAGCATGCGATAATCCGAGCCGAACAGGCCGCCCTTGTGCACCGTGACGAGGTCGACCCAGTCGCCCTCCGGGTGGAAGGCGTACTCGATCTCCGGCGCGTTGATGCCGACGTTGTTGTCGTGGTCGGTGCGCCAGAGCGGATGGACGCGGTTGGGTCGCAGGGGCACGTCCACCGTCGCCTTGGCCGTGGCGCGGCGCAAGGCGGCTTCGAGCGCCACCGGGCCGCCCTCGATGCGGGCCTCGTTGCCGTATTTGACGTACCAGCGCGGCACGCCCGTATCGCCGCACATGGCGCGGCGATCTTCCTTCGCCGCTTCGTAGTTCTCCAGCATGGCCTGGATGACGAAGGCGGAGAGGTCGCCGCGCTCGGTGTCGGCACAGCGGCGGAGTCCTGCGAGGTAGTCCTCCGGGATCTCGATGGCCGCCTTGGCCATCAGGGCCTCGGCGGCGCTCTGGAGGGTGTGGATCGGGATCATCTCAGAGTCTCATTGCGCGGCGGCCGGGACGTCCAGAAGCGTCTCGCCGGGCCGGACATGGGTGAAGCGCACGGGCTCGTCCGTCATCGCGACGCGACCGTCCTGCAGCCGCGCGACGGTGTAGCGCGAGGCGGCAAGCTCCCCGGGCTCCGGGAAATCCGAGCGGTAATGAGCGCCGCGGGAGTTCTCCCGGCGCTGCGCCGCAAGCGCGATGACCCGGCTCGTCTCGACCAGCGACCGCAGGTTCAGCCAGTCGTGCCAGGTGAGATTGAAGGCGCGGTCGCCATCCGGGATGCCGCTCTCGAGGAGCTCCGCCTCGATCGCCTCGACGCGGGCGAGCCCTCGGCCTAAGCCCTCGGCGTCGCGCACGACCCCGACATCCTCCCACATGGCATCCAGCAGCGCCTCGCGCAGGGCGTTGAGGTCGCCGGGCTTCTTCGCGAAGGGGTGGAGCGCCCGCGCGGCTTCCGCGGCGAGCACGTCCTCGTCGGGGGCGCGGTGGCCGGGGTTCCTCGCGATCCAGCCCGGCATCACGTCGCCGGCGATGCCGCCGAAGACCGTGGAGTTGGCGACGCCGTTGCCGCCGAGGCGGTTCGCCCCGTGCATGCCGCTCGCGTCCTCGCCGGCGACGAAGAGGCCCGGCCACGCGGTGGCGGTGTCGGCCGAGCAGACCACGCCGCCCATGAAATAGTGGGCGGTGGGCACCACCTCGACGAGGCCGCCGGCGAGGTCGAAGCCGCAGTCGCGGCAGCGGTCCACCATGCCCTTGAACTTCTTGGCGACGTCTTTCGGCCCGAGATGGCTCATGCGGATGTAGACGCCACCGTTCGGCGTCGTGCGCCCGGCCTTCATCTCGGCGTAGATCGCCCGGCTCACCACGTCGCGGGTGGCGCGCTCCAACTTCGGGTCGTAGTCGGCCATGAAGCGGCGCATCGAGCCGTCGAGGAGATGGCCGCCGGCGCCGCGAAGCCCTTCCTCCAGCACCGTGCCGGTCATGCGCGTGTCGGGGCCGGCCAAGAGCCCCGTCGGATGGAACTGCACCATCTCCATGTCGCGCAACGGGAGGCCCGCCCTGAGCGCCATGGCGAGCCCGTCCATGCTCTTGTCGCCGGATGGGGTGTGATAGCGGTACATCGTCGGCCCGCCGCCGGTGGCGAGCAGCACGGCCTTCGCCTCGATGAAGCGAAGCGCGCCTGAGCGCACGTCGGCCATGAGCACGCCGGCAAGTGAGGCCCCGTCCTTCGCCGGGATCAGGGCCAGCGCCCGGTGCTCCTCGAGCTTGTCGACGCCGGGCCTCGCCCAGACCTGCTCCATGAGGCGGTTGATGATCTCGATGCCGGTGAGGTCGCCCTTGTGCACCGTGCGGTCGAAGGTCTGGCCGGCGAAGGCCTTGCCGTGGAGCGTGCCGTCAGGGTTGCGGTCGAAAAAGCAGCCGACCTCGTTCTCGAGCTCGCGCACCCGCTCGACGGCCTTCGTGACGAGGGTCCAGGCGAGTTCCTGGTTCGGCAGCCACTTGCCGCCCTCGATCGTGTCCATGAAGTGGCGCTCGACGGAGTCGCCCGGATTCAGCGCCACGTTGTAGCCGCCCTGCACCATGCGGGTGCAGCCGCATTTGCCGAGCAGGCCCTTGGTGGCGAGCGTGATCGAGAGGGTCGGGTTCGCCGCGTGGGCGTGGAGCGCCGCGAAGAGCCCGGCGCCGCCGGAGCCGAGGATCAGGATGTCGGTGCGGAGGCGTTCGATCATCGCGGCCCTCACAGCACGCGCACGAGGAAGAGGAAGGCGAGGCCCATCGCCGTGCCGATGCCGAGCGCCGCGAGGCGCGTCTGACCGCTGCGCCAGGACACGTTCTCGACGAGGAGAAGCCGCAGGCCTCCGAGGAGGTGGGCGGCGGCGAGGAAAACGAGGACGCCCTCGGCGAGCTTGACGAGGGGCGCGTCGGTCCAGCGCAGGAAGTCTTCGAGCTGCGCCTCGCCGCGGATGGCTAAGCCCAGCACCAGGAAATGCAGGGGCAGGAAGGCGGCGAGCGCCAGCCCCGAGGCCCGGTGCAGCAGGGCCGCGGCCCAAAGCAGGCTGCGGCGATGGGCGGAGAGCGCGATCACGGCAGCACCACCGCGGCGACGGCGCGAAGGCCGAGGATCAGGAGGAGCGCGCCGAAGGCGACGCTCGCGGCATCGAGCGCCCGGCCGCGCAACCGGCCCCATTCGGCCAGGATGGTGCGCAGGCCGATGCTCGCGTGGATCGCCGCCGCTGCGACGAAAGCGCCGTAGAAGAGGGCCCAGGCGAAGCTGCCGCGCGTGCGGGCGAGAATGTCAGCAGCGGTGAGCCCCTGGCGCGTGGCGTAGAAGATCACGGCCAGATGCACGAGGAGGAGCGGCGCCATGAGCGCCGCTGTGCCGCGCTGCCAGAGATACAGGCGAAGGTTCATCCCTTGATCTCGCCCTTGAGGTAGGCCTGCACCGTCGCGCGCTTGAGCCCGGCGATGGCGAGCGTGGGGTTGAGGCCCTGCGGGCAGTGCTCCTGGCAGGTCTGGTGGCTGTGGCAGGAATGGCAGCCGCCCGCAGCCGCGACGGTCCCCAACCGGTCCCGGTTGCCGGCGTCGCGCTCGTCGTTAACGAGCGTCCAGGCCCGGTTGAGGGCCGCGGGGCCGAGATAGTCGTCGTTCCAGCGCACCGTGTCGCAGGCGGCGTAGCACACCGCGCAGTTGATGCATTCGACGCCGGCATCCGCTGCCTGACGCGCGGGCGTGTCGGGGCGGATCTCCTCGATCGGGTCGTGGCGGGTTTTGGAAGGTGCGAAGACGCCCTTGGCGCCCTGCCACTTCTCGAAGAAGGGCCGCAGGTCGGCGGCGAGGTCCTTGATGACGGGCAAGTTCGCGAGCGGACCGATCTTGAGCTTGCCGCCCTTCGCGACCTTCGTGACGTGTGTGCGGCAGGTCCAGCGCGGGCGGCCGTTCACCGTCATGGCGCAGGAGCCGCACATGCCGACCCGGCAGGCGAAACGGTAGGACAGGGTCGGGTCGAGATGGCGCTGGACATAGGTGACGACGTCGAGCACTGTCTGGTTCGCCCGCGCCGGCACGGCATAGGTCTGGTAGGCGCCGTCGGTGCCGCCTCGCCAGAGCGAAACGGAGAGGTCGGGCGCGGCGGACGATGACATGGCCGATCGGCTTCCAAACGGAAAACGGGCCGGAGGCCGGCCCTGATCCCCGCGCTTCTACCAGACCCTGCAGTTCAGAAAAATCGAATAAGTCTGAAGTTTAGGTTCGCTTCCGTTTGACCGTTTGCGGCGCCGCCGATCCGGCGAGCGCCGTCAATTCCCGCAGGAGCGCCTCGGCGAGGGCCGCCTTCGCGTGGCTGGCCGTCCGTACGAGACCTAAGGTTCGGTGGGCCGGCGCACCGGAGAAGGGCACGACGCGCACGGGCGAGCCCAGCGGGTCGCCGCCGGCGCGCTGCGGCACGACGGAGACGCCGAGCCCGTGATGGACCATGGCGGCGACGGCCTCGAGGGTGTCGAGGGTCATGGCTTCCGCCACCTTGAGCCGCTTCTTCTTGAGATAGCCGTCGATGATCTGCCCGACCCAGGCCTGGCGGGTGTAGCGAATGAAGGGGTAGGCGCCGATGAGGTCCTCCGCGCGGCGGCCCAGCGCATCGGGCGGGGCGATGAGCACGAGGGGCTCGCGGGCGAAGGGCGCCCAGTGCAGGCCGGTGCCGCCCTCCAGGAGGTCGCTGATCACGGCGGCGTCGAGGCCGTCGCGGTGGACCCGCTCCACGAGGTCGCGCGAGAGGCCCACCGTCAGTTCGACGTGCATGGCGGGGTACTTTTCCCGCAGCGCCGCGAGCGCCCGGGGCATGAGGCCGGTGACCACGCTCGGCACGACGCCGAGGCGCAGGTGCCCCTCGACGGCCGAGGCTCCCGCGTCCTGGAACAGGCGATCGTAGGCGCGCACCACCTCCGCCGCGCGGGGCACCAGGGCCCGACCGGCCTCGCTCAAGGTGGGCGGGCGCTTCGAGCGGTCGAACAGCGAGACGCCGAGTTCCTCTTCGAGCGCCTTCATCTGCACCGTGACGGCCGATTGCGTCCGGCGCACGGTGCGTGCGGCGGCGGCGAAGGAGCCGCCCTCGGCGATGGCGAGGAAGGTTTTCAGGTCGCGGATCGCCATGGCGGGCCCGAGCTTCGCTTTTCGTGAAGCTCTCCTTGAGCAGAATTCGATTTGGTTCAACTCGAACCCGCCTTATAGCTGAGCATCAGAGGCCGGTAAGAGCCTGTTTCGGGAGGATCCGATGCTCGACACCTTGCGAGGCGCCCTGATCGGGGCGCTCGCCCTTCTCGCGCCGGGCGTCGCCGCCGCGCAGGAATATCCCGCCCGGCCGATCACCCTGATCATTCCCTTCCCGGCGGGCGGGCCGACGGACGTGGTCGGGCGCCTGCTCGGCCAGGCGATGGGCACGGCGCTCCGCCAGCAGATCGTCATCGAGAGCGTCGGCGGAGCCGGCGGCACAGTCGGCGCGGGCCGGGCGGCGCGCGCGGCGCCCGACGGCTACACGCTGTTCCTGCACAACAGCAGCCACGCCACGGCGCCGGCGCTCTACGACAAGCTCGCCTACGATCCGATAGCGGATTTCGAGCCCATCGGCCTCGTCGCCGACGTGCCGCAGGCCGTCGTCGCCCGGGCCAACTTCCCGGCCAAGAGCTTCGCCGAGCTCGTGGCGCAGTTAAAAACCAACGGCGACAAGATCACCGTCGCCAATGCCGGGCGCGGCTCCGCCTCGCATCTGTGCGCGCTGCTCCTGACGGGCGCGCTGAACGTCAAGCCCACCGCCGTCGCCTACCAGGGCACCGGGCCCGCCATCAACGACATGCTGGGTGGACAGGTCGACGTGATGTGCGACCAGGTCACGAACACCGGTCCCCAGATCCGGGCCGAGCGCATCCAAGGCTATTGCGTGACGACGAAAACCCGGGTCGCGGCGCTGCCGAACCTGCCGCCCTGCGCCGAGGCGGGGCTGCCCGGCTTCGAGGTGAGCGTCTGGCACGGGCTCTATGCGCCCAAGGGCACGCCGAAGCCCGTCATCGAGCAGGTGACCCGGGCGCTCCAGGCGGCCTTGAGGGACGAGACCGTCAAGCAGCGCCTCGCCGACCTCGGCACCGAGCCGGTGAAGCAGGACGACGCGACGCCGGACGCGCTGCGCGCCCATCTCAAGGCGCAGGTCGAGAAATGGGCGGCAGTCATCAAGGCCGCGCCCGCCGCCCCGTAACGATAGATGAGACCATGACAGCTTTCAGAGGGGCCGACCTGCTCGCCCGGGCGCTCGACCGGGCCGGTCTTCGCACCGTCTTCACCCTGTCGGGCAACCACATCATGCCGCTCTTCGACGCGGCGCTCGGCACCGGGCTCCAGCTGATCCACGTCCGCCACGAGGCCGCGGCCGTCCACATGGCCGACGCCTTCGCGCGGCTCACCGGGCGCTGCGGCGTCGCCCTCGTGACCGGAGGCGCGGGCCACACCAACGCGGTGGCGGCGCTCTGCACGGCGCAGGCCGCGGAGGCCCCCCTCGTCCTCCTGTCCGGTCACGCCGGCCTGAACGAGCTCGGCCGCGGCGCCTTCCAGGAATTGCGCCAGGCCGACATGGCGGAGCCGGTCACGAAAGCGTCCTGGACCGCGGCTTCCGCCGAGAATCTCGCGCACGACCTGGCAGAAGCCGTGCGTATCGCTACGTCGGGCCGGCCCGGCCCTGTCCATGTCAGCCTGCCCGTCGACCTCCTGGACGCAACCCTGGAGGAAACCGACGCGCTGTGGCCCGCGGCGGAGGACTTTGGGCCCGAGCGCCGCCCCTTGAGCGATGCCGCGGCGCGGGCCGTGCTGGGCGCGATCGAGGAGGCCCAGCGCCCCCTGATCCTCGCCGGCCCGCATCTGTGCCAGACCTCGAACGCCGGCGTTCTCGCCGCGCTCGAAGCCGCGACGGGGGTGCCGGTCCTCGGGCTCGAGAGCCCGCGGGGCGTCAACGATCCGAAGCTCGGGGCCTTTGCCGAGATCCTGCCCCAGGCCGACCTGATCGTGCTCGTCGGCAAGGCGCACGACTTCACCCTGCGCTTCGCCGACCCGCCCTTCGTCGATCCGTCCTGCCGCCTCATCGTGCTCGATCCGGAACCGGCGATGATCGAGCGCGTCGCGCGGGAGAAGGGTCCGCGCCTCGTCCTCTCGAGCCTCGCCGACGCGCCGGCCGCGGCCGAGCGGCTGACGGCGCTGGCTGAAATCCCACACCCTTCCGCGGCTTGGCGGGACGAGGTCGCGGCAGCGATCGCCCATCGCCCGCCGGCCTGGGCCAATGCGGAATCTGCCGAGGAGGCCGTTCACCCCGTCGCGCTCTGCCGCGCTCTGCAGCCGCTCTTCGAGGCCGACCGAGAGGCGGTGCTCGTCTGCGACGGCGGCGAGATCGGGCAGTGGCCGCAAAGCCTCGTCGTGCCGGGCAAGCGCGTCATCAACGGCGTCGCCGGCTCCATCGGGGCCGCGACCCCGTTCGCCATCGCCGCGCGCCTTGCCACCGGTGCGACGGTGGTCGCGGTGATGGGCGACGGTGCCTTCGGCTTTCACATGACGGAGTTCGACACCGCCATGCGCGCCGGCCTGCCCTTCGTGGCGGTGGTCGGCAACGACGCGACCTGGAACGCCGAGCACCAGATCCAGCTGCGCTCCTACGGCCCCGACCGCACCCATTCCTGCGACCTCCTGCCGACGCGCTACGACAAGGTCGTCGAGGCGCTCGGCGGCCACGGCGAATACGTGACCCGCGCCGAAGACCTTGGGCCGGCGCTGGAGCGGGCGCTCGCCAGCGGCAAGCCGGCTTGCGTCAACGTCCGCATCGCCCGCCTGCCCGCCCCGGCGATCCGCCGGACGCGGTAACACTCACGAGACGAAAGCTCCTCGCCAGAACCGGAGCCGTCTCTCAGGAGGAAACGCCATGATCGGAAAAACGGGGCTTCTCGCCCTCGCCCTGGCAGCGCTGGCCGCGCCGGCCCTCGCGCAAACCTACCCGTCGCGGCCCGTGACGGTCTTCGTGCCCTTCGCGGCCGGCGGCACGGCCGATTCCTTGGGCCGCATCTTCGCGGAAAAACTGTCTCAGCGCTTAGGCCAGCAGTTCGTCATCGAGAACCGGACGGGGGCCGGCGGCAACATGGGCGTCCAGGCGACGGCCCGGGCGGTGCCCGACGGCTACGCCATCGGCGTCGCCTCGGTCACTATCGCGATCAACCCGCACGTCTATAAGGAGCGGATGCCCTTCGATCCGGTGAAGGATCTCAAGCCCCTCTTCCTGATGGCGACCCAGCCCAACGTGCTGGTCGTCCATCCCTCAATCCCGGCCAAGAATCTGCCCGAGCTCGTGAGCTATCTGAAGGCTAATCCGGGCAAGGAAAGTTTCGCCAGCTCAGGGGTGGGCACCTCGCTCCATCTGTGCATGGAGCTCCTGATGGCGCAGACGGGCGTCAAGCTCCCCCACGTCGCCTACCGCGCCTCGAACCAAGTCATGCAGGACGTGCTCGCCGGTCACGTCAAGGTCGCCTGCGACAACGCCGCGAGCGCCGTGCCGCAGGTCCAGGCGGGCAACGTGCGCCCGATCGGGGTGAGCGCCCTCCAGCGCCTGGAAGACATCCCGGACGTCCCGACGCTGGCCGAGAGCCTGCCGGGCTTCGAGGCCCTGACCTGGTTCGGCTTCGTCGCGCCCGCCGGCCTCCCGCAGGACATCGCCGACAAGCTCACCGCCGAGATGGCGGCCATCGGTCGGGACCCCGAGGTGCAGAGCCGGCTGAAGAAACTCAGCGCCGTGCCGAGCACGCTCGCGGGCGAGGCGTTCGGCGGCTTCATCCGCTCCGAGCTCCAGAAATGGGGGCCGGTGGTGGAGAAGGCCGGCATCACCGCCCCATGAGCGAGGCGGCCGCGATCGAGACCGTCCTCGCCGCCCGCTTCGGCGAGGCCGTCGCGGTGCCGGACGGCACAGCCGGTCTCGACGCGCTGGCCGGGATCGCCGCGCATCGCGTCTGTCGCCTCTACCGCGACGCACCGGTCGATCCGGCCCTCGTGCGCCTCGTCTGCGCGCTCGCGCTGTCGGCTCCCTCAAAGAGCGACCTGCAGCAACGCGACATCGTCATCGTCTCCGATCCGGACCTGCGCGTCCGGATCGCGGCGCTCCTGCCCCACATGCCTTGGGTCGGCGAGGCGCCGGCCTTCCTCGTCGTCTGCCTGAACGGCCGGCGGCTGCCGGCGCTTGCCGCGCTGCGAGGAAAACCTTTCCCGAACGACCACCTGGATCTGCTCTTCAACGCGACGGGCGACGCCGCCATCGCGCTGGCGACGGCTCTCGTCGCCGCGGAGGCGATGGGTCTTGGCGGCTGCCCGATCAGCGAGATTCGCGACCACGCGGCCCTCATGTCCGAGTGGCTCGGCCTTCCGGACAAGGTGGCGCCCTTCGCCGGCCTCTGCCTTGGCTGGCCCGCTGACGCGGGCAGCTTGAGCCCGCGCCTGCCGCTGTCGATGACGATGCACGAGAACCGCTACGCCGAGGGCGACCTCGCAGCGGGCATCGCAGCATACGACCGCCGCCGCGCCGGGGTGCAGCCTTACGCCAAGCAGCGCGATCCGGAGTTCTGGGGCGAGGCCCCCTTCTACGGCTGGTCCGAAGACAAGGCGCGCCAGTACGCGACGCCTCACCGGGCCGATTTCGGCGCCTTCCTGCGCGCTAAAGGACTCTCGACGGAGTAGAGAGCTCAGCACGAAGCCGATCTCCCATCACGCACCAGCATCCACGTTGGAGCGAAGCGCCTCCGGCGCGTCGACGGCCGCACGGCCATCGAGGCCGATCTCCGCCGGCGTGCCGCGCTCGAGATGCGTGCGAAGGGCGATGTAGCTGCGCGTGCCCCGCACGCCCGGAACCGCGTAGATGTGGGCGAGCAGGTCTTCGAGCGCTGCAGGGCCGACCGTCCGCACCTTCAGGATGAGGCAGGCGTCGCCCGTCACGGCGTGGATTTCCTCCACCTCCGGCAGCTCGGAGAGGCGCATCATGGCGGGCGTCTTGCCCCATCCGGCCGTGTCGACGTGAACGAAGGCGAGCAGCGGCTTCCCAACGAGGTCTGGGTCGAGCACCGCGGCCGTACGCCTGATCACGCCGGTCTCCTTCAACCGCTTCACCCGCTCATGCACGGCAGGCGGCGACAGGTTCATGCGCCGGCCCAGCTCCGCGTAGGACAGGGTCGCGTCCTCCGCCAGGAGCCCTAACAGCTTTCGGTCGACGGCGTCGATTGGCGCGGTGATCGAGGTTCGGCGCCGAAGCCTATTCGTATTTCGATCCATCGATCAATCCCGTCTTGATGCCAAACGTTGTTCGGCAAAACTGCCCTTAGTTCCAACGGGAATCAACCGATGAGCAGGTCCCCCGATCTTGTCTGGCTGCTGATGCTCGGGGTCGCCGTCGTGGGCTCCAACTCGCTCGCCTTGAGTCCCATTCTCAGCGACGTCGCGGCCGATCTCGGGGCGACGCCCGTGGCGGTCGCGAGGGCGAACGCGGCTTATGGCGGGGCGACCGCGCTGTCGGCTCTCTGCCTCGGAGGATTGGTCGACCGGTATGGGCCGGAAAAGCTTCTGGTCGGCGGGCTGGCAGGCCTCGCTCTCGCCATGCTCGCGAGCGCCGGGGCGACGCAGGTGGAATGGCTTGCCTTGGCCCAGGGGGCGGCCGGCGCTCTCGCCGGCGTCATCCTGCCGGCCACCTATGCACTGGCCACGGCCATCGCTCCGGAAGGACGGGGTGCGGAGACCCTGGGCCGCGTCCTCACGGGCTGGTCGCTGTCGTTGGTCGCCGGGGTTCCGGCCTCGGCCTACGTCGCCGGCGCGTTCTCATGGCGCGCCAGCTATCTCGGGTTCGCCGCACTGCTCCTGATCGCGAGCATCCTCCTCGCGCGGCAGCCGCTTCGGGTCGAAATCCGCTCATCGGGCGCGAGAACGCACGAGGTGCTGCGCCGGCCGGAGGTCCTGCCCCTTCTCCTGGTGTGCCTTCTGTTCATGACGGCCTTCTACGGGGTGTATGCCTATCTGGGCGACCACGTGCGCCGGCATCTGGGTTTGAGCGCGTCCGAGGCTGGGCGGGTCGTCCTGGCCTACGGAATCGGCTTCGGCCTGGGGGCGTGCGCGGATCGCGCCGTCGACCGCATCGGCGCGACGCGCCCGTTCCCTTGGGTGCTCGCCACGGTCGCCCTCGTCTACGCGGCCATGTCCCCGGCTCTGGCGACGGTTCCGACCATCCTGCTCCTGTCGGCGGCCTGGGGGTTCGCCAACCACTTCGGCCTGAACATTATCGTGCTGCGCCTGACGCGAGCGGCTCCCGAGGCTCGGGGGTCGGTGCTGGCGCTGAACAGCGCGACCTCCTACGCCGGCGCGCTGCTCGGCGCTTGGTTCTTCGGCATCCTGTACGAGGGGCTCGGGTTCGGTTCGGTCACGGCTGCGGCGACGGTTTGCGCGGGCCTCGCGGCCCTGATCGCCTTCCTGCCAGCGCCGGCTCGGCCGAGCCGTCAAGCGCCTTCGGCGGACGCTGCTGGATGACGGCGGGCTGGCGAGCGCTTCTTCGAGACTCAACCCGCTCGGGCGCGTCATTCGGCGCCACAGCCGGATGACGGCCACGTCGAATGCTCTGCCCCGCGCATCAAGACCAGAAACCCTCGCGCGGTCCGGCTCAGAGCCAGCTCCGGCCCGCAGCCAGCGCCGGGAGCCCGAGATGGGCGGCGAGCGTCGCGCCGATATCGGCGAAGCTCTCGCGCCGTCCCATTTCCCCGCCCGGCCGCCCCGGCCCAAAGGCGAGGATGGGCGCGTGCTCCCGCGTGTGGTCCGTGCCGGCCCAGGTCGGGTCGTTGCCGTGGTCGGCGGTGATGACGCACAGATCACCCTCGCGCAAAGCTGCCCAGAGTTCGGGCACCCTGGCGTCGAAGGCCTCCAGCGCCGCGGCGTAGCCCGGCACGTCGCGGCGGTGGCCGAACTCGGTGTCGAAATCCACGAGGTTGGCGAAGACGAAGCCGCCCTCGGGCAACTCCCGCATCGCGTCGAGGGCTGCCGTAAGGCAGGCGTCGTTGCCGTGCGGCTTCACCTCCTGCCCCGTGGCCCGGTGGGCGAAGATGTCGCCGATCTTGCCGACCGTCACGACGGAGCGCCCCTCGCGCGCCAGCACGTCAAGGAGCGTGTCGGCGGGGGGCGCGACCGCGTAGTCCTTGCGGTTGCCGGTGCGGATGAAGCCGGTCTCGGGCGCGCCGACGAAGGGCCGGGCGATGACACGGCCGATCTTGAGCGGATCGCACAGGCGCCGGGCGACCTGGCACGCCGCGTAGAGGCGCTCCAGCCCGAACGTCTCCTCGTGCGCCGCGATCTGGAAGACGGAGTCGACGGAGGTGTAGCAGATGGGCTGGCCCGTCCGCATGTGCTCTGCGCCGAGCTCCTCGATGATCGTCATTCCCGAGGCGTGCCGGTCGCCGAGGATACCGGGCAGCCCCGCCTCGCGGATCAGGGCCTCGATGAGGGCAGGCGGGAAGCACGGCACGCTTGTCGGGAAGTAGCCCCAGTCGAAGGCGACGGGACAGCCGGCGATCTCCCAATGCCCGGAGGGCGTGTCCTTGCCCTTCGAGCGCTCGACGCCGTAGCCGTAAGCACCGGCGGGCCTGCCGAAAGGCTCGAGGTTCGGCGGCAGGCGTCCCGTCGAGGCTTGCGCCGCCAGGCCCAGCCCCAGGGCCGCGAGGTTCGGCAGGTGCAAGGGCCCTTCGCGCAGGCCGACCCGGTCGCCGCGCCCGTCGAAGCAGGCCTCCGCGACATGGCCGAGCGTGTCGGCGCCGGCATCACCGTAAGAAGCGGCGTCTTCCGCGCCGCCGACGCCGACGGAATCGAGGACGATGAGGAGCGCCCGGGCCATTCCTATTCCCGCACCACGGCGCTGCCGGCGGCCTCGAGGTTGAAGGCGGCGGCGAACAGCGCGCGCGTGTAGTCGGTCTTCGGGGCGGCGAAGATGTTGTCCGCCGGCCCCTCCTCCACGACGCGCCCGTTCTGCATCACGACGACGTGGTTGGCGAGCGCGCGCACCACCTTCAGGTCGTGGCTGATGAAGAGGTAGGCGAGGTTGCGCCGGGCCTGAAGGTCGCGCAGGAGCTCGACGATCTGGGCCTGGACGGACATGTCGAGGGCCGACGTGGGTTCGTCGAGCATGACGAAGCGCGGCTCGAGGGCCATGGCGCGGGCGATCGCGATGCGCTGGCGCTGGCCGCCGGAGAACTCGTGCGGGTAGCGGTCCATCGCCGCCGGATCGAGGCCGACGTCGTGCAGCGCGCGGGCGACGATCTCCCGCCGCTCCGGCGTTGAAAGACCCTTCTTCTGCACCACCAGCCCTTCCTCGACGATCTCGGCCACCGAGAGGCGGGGCGAGAGGGAGCCGTAGGGGTCCTGGAACACCACCTGCATGTCGCGGCGCATGGGGCGGATCTCGCCCGCGCTCATGCCGTCAACGCGGCGCCCGAGCACGACGATCGGTCCGTCGGACCGGATGAGGCGCAGGATGGCGAGACCCAACGTCGTCTTGCCGGAGCCCGACTCGCCGACGACGCCCAGCGTCTCGCCTTCGCGCACCCGGATCGAGACGCCGTCAACCGCCTTCACGTGGCCCACGGTCTTGCGCAGAAAACCCTTCTTGATCGGGAACCACACCTTCACGGGGCCGGCCTCGACCACGGTCGGAGCCCCCGGCGCGACTGGGTTCGCGCGGCCCCTCGGTTCGGCGGCCAAGAGCCGCTGCGTGTAGGGGTGCTGCGGGTTGGCGAAGACCTCGGCCACCGGCCCGTGCTCGACGATCTTTCCTTTGAGCATGACGCAGACCCGGTCGGCGACTTTGCGCACGATGCCGAGGTCGTGGGTGATGAAGAGCATCGCCATGCCGAGCCGGCCCTTCAGCTCGGCCAGGAGCTTCAGGATTTGCGCCTGGACCGTGACGTCCAGCGCCGTCGTCGGCTCGTCGGCGATGAGGAGGTCGGGCTCGTTGGCGAGGCTCATCGCGATCATCACGCGCTGGCGCTGGCCGCCGGAGAGCTGGTGCGGATAGGCGCCGAGCCGGCTCTCCGCGTCGCGGATGCCGACGAGGTCGAGGAGTTCCAGCGTCCGCCGGCGGGCGGCGCGGTCGTTGAGCCCCTTATGCAGTTTGAGGATCTCGCCGACCTGCCGCTCGATGGTGTGGAGCGGGTTGAGCGAGGTCATGGGCTCCTGGAACACCATGGTGATGTCGTCGCCGCGCACTTTTCGCATCTCGTCCTCGCCGAGGCCGAGAAGGTCCTTGCCCTTGAACAGGATTTTGCCCGAAGGATGATGCGCCGCCGGGTAGTTCAGGAGCTTGAGCACCGAGAGGGCCGAGACGGACTTGCCCGAGCCCGACTCGCCGACCAGCGCCAGGGTCTCGCCCGGCGCGATGTCGAAGGACACGCGGTCGACGGCGAGCGAATCCTGCCCGCCCTGGCGGAAGGCGACAGAGAGGTCCTGGACGGAGAGGAGGGGGGTCAGGCTGTTCACGATCGCCCTTCGAAAGCTTGCTGAAGCGTGTGAGGCCCGAGCTCCAACAAGCTCATCCCGCTCGGCAATGGTATCCGGCGATCATCGGTCACGAAGGCTTGGCAGAGCTGCCCCGCGGCCGTTGCAACATGGATCGCATCCGGCAGCTTCAGGGCTCGATGATCGGCGCGCAATCGAGCCGCCGCGATCAGGATATCTCGACTCACGGCAACGAGCTCGAATGACGACGCCGCGCTAATGACGCTTCGATAAGCCTCGGCGAGATCGTCTGCCCGCTCCCGTAAAGGCCTCACGAGGATTTCGGCCAGGGTGAGCTCGCTCGTGACCGCACGAACGTCGCCGCTCTCGACACTGTCGAGCAGCCACCATGCATGATCCGATCGCGCTCCTGTCGTTTCGTAGGCTGTGATGAAGACGTTCGCATCCAAGTAGAGTTTTGGACTGAACGTCATCGATCACGCCACTCGTCGCGCAGAGCTCGAACGTGATCCACCACCTCCGCGCTCGATGTGAAGTGTGACCGGCGCAGATGCTTGAAGCGCGAGAAGTGACCCGTCGGCGGTCGGCGTGGCTCCTGCTCGCCGCGAACATCCTCGACGACGACGCGAACGGTCGCATCCGAGCCGAACTCCTCGCGCAACCGCTTTGGCAACTCCGAGATGGGGAGCGTCTGCCGAAAAATCTTGTTCATGTCGGATGTCCAAGCCTAACGCACTCTAACACATCACGTGAACGTCTTCCTGGGGTCGAACGCATCGCGCACCGCCTCGCCGACGAAGATGAGGAGGCTCAGCATGAAGGCGATGACGAAGAAACCCGTGAGGCCGAGCCAGGGCGCCTGGAGGTTGGCTTTTCCTTGAGCGAGCAGTTCGCCGAGCGAGGGCGAGCCCGGGGGCAGGCCGAAGCCGAGGAAGTCCAGCGATGTCAGCGTGGTGATCGAGCCGTTCAGGATGAAGGGCAGGAAGGTCAGCGTCGCCACCATGGCGTTGGGCAACAGGTGCTTGAACATGATGGTGGCGTTGGACAGCCCGAGCGCGCGGGCCGCGCGCACGTATTCGAAGTTGCGGGCGCGCAGGAACTCGGCCCGTACGACGCCGACGAGCGACACCCACGAGAAGAGGAGCAGGATGCCGAGCAGCACGAAGAAGCTCGGCGTGATGATGGATGAGATGATGATGAGGAGGTAGAGCGACGGGATCGCGGTCCAGACCTCGATCACGCGCTGAAAGACGAGGTCGGTCCAGCCGCCGAAATAGCCCTGCACCGCGCCCGCGAGCACGCCGATGACGGATGAGATCGTCGCCAGCGCCAAGCCGAACAGCACGGAGAGACGGAAACCGTAGATGAGGCGGGCCACCACGTCCCGGCCCTGGTCGTCGGTGCCGAGCCAGTTCCACTCGATGTCGCGGCAGCCCTTGCCGCCGGAGCGCTCGGCGATCGTGCGGCACTGCTCGTCCTTGAGCATCCAGGTCGGCGGCGCGGGGGCCGGGACCGGCAGGTCGAGGTTGTGGGTGTTGTAGGCGAAGCGGACCGGCGGCCAGAGCATCCAGCCGTTCTTGGCGATCTCGTCGCGGATCACCGGGTCGCGGTAGTCGGTGCGGGCGAGGAAGCCGCCGAACTTCTCCTCCGGGTAGTCGACGAGGACGGGCACGAGGAGCTCGCCCTTGTAGGAGGCGAGGATCGGCCGGTCGTTGGCGAGGAACTCGGCGAAGAGGCTCAGCACGAAGACGACAGCGAAGATCCACAGCGACCAGGCGCCACGCCGGTTGGCCTTGAAGTTCTGGAGCCGCCGCCGGTTGAGGGGCGAGAGCTTGATGAAGCCCTGGCCCGGCAGCGGCGGCGCGGTGGGCGCGGACGCGGGAGAGGCGAGCGGCACTGAGTCCTGCGACGAGGGCGGCGGGATCGGAGTGACGTTCATGCCCTCACGCCTCCCGGGTCTCGAAATCGATGCGCGGATCGATCCAGGTGTAAGTGAGGTCCGAAACGAGGTTCACCACGAGGCCGACGAGGGAGAAGATGTAGAGGTTGGCGAAGACCACCGGGTAGTCGCGGTTGACGATCGATTCGAAGGACAGGAGCCCGAGGCCGTCCAGCGAGAAGATCGTCTCGATGAGGAGCGAGCCGGCGAAGAAGGCGTGGATGAAGGCGCCGGGGAAGCCCGCGATGACGATCAGCATCGCGTTGCGGAAGACGTGCCCGTAGAGCACCTGGCGCTCGGAGAGGCCCTTCATGCGGGCGGTGAGCACGTACTGCTTGCGGATCTCGTCGAGGAAGGAGTTCTTCGTCAGAAGCGTCGCGGTGGCGAAGGCCCCGAGCGCCATGGCGGTGATGGGCAGGGCGATGTGCCAGAGATAGTCGAGCGCCTTAGCCCCAAGCGAGAGCTCGTTCCAGTTCTCCGAAGTCAGGCCGCGCAGGGGAAAAATCTGGAAGAACGAGCCGCCGGCGAAGAGCACGATGAGCAGGATCGCGAAGAGGAAGCCCGGGATCGCGTAACCGATGATGACCACGGCCGAGGTCCAGACGTCGAAGGCCGATCCGTCCCGCACCGCCTTCCGGATCCCGAGAGGGATGGAGATGGCGTAGGACAGGAGCGTCATCCACAGGCCCAGCGTGATCGAAACGGGCAGCTTCTCCTTGATGAGCTGCAGCACCGAGACGTCGCGGAAATAGCTCTTGCCGAAGTCGAAGCGGGCGTAGTCCCAGAGCATCTTCAGGAAGCGCTCGTGGGCGGGCTTGTCGAAGCCGAACTGCTGCTCGAGCTGGCGGATGAACTGCGGGTCGAGGCCCTGCGCGCCGCGGTAGCGCGAGGAGGAGGCGTCCCCGCCGCCGCCGGGCTGCGCGCCTCCGCCGCCGACATCGCCCCCGCCCCCTGAGACCCGGGACGAGGCACCGGTGTCCTGGCCCTGGAGCTGCGCGATGATGCGCTCTACCGGCCCGCCGGGGGCGAACTGCACGATCACGAAGGACACGAGCATGATCCCGAGCAGGGTCGGGATCATCAGGAGCAGGCGTCGGGAGATGTAGGCAAGCATCGGACGCCTTGTTTCACACCTTCGGGGAACGGGCAAAACCCGGTCCCGTGCCCCCGCTCGCGGCGGACGAAGAGCCGGAAAGCCGATCGCGATCGATGCGAAGCATCACGCCCGCCCGATCCGTTTCGCCTTCTCGGCGTCGTACCACCACAGGGTCGGAACGCCGAGATCGTAGCGCGGCAGGGGGTCCGGACGGCCGAAGACGTCCCAGGTCGCGACGCGATGGGACGCGGAGTACCACATCGGCACCCAGTAGCGCCCAGCCCGGAGCACCCGGTCGAGGGCCTTGCAGGCGGTGCGCAGCTCGTCGCTGCTCTTGGCCTGGACGACGCGTTCGAGCAACGCATCGATCGCCGGATCGCTGATGCCCGCGAGGTTCGAGGAGCCCTTCGCGGCGGCGCTGCGCGACGAATAGACCTCGCGCAGGGCCTCGCCCGGCGTCGGGCCGCCGGAGAAGCGCGTCGAGGTCACGTCGAAGTCGAAGTCCTTGACCCGGGCCTGGTACTGCGCGGCGTCGACGAGCCGCGAGCGGGCCTGGATGCCGACGAGGCCGAGATTCTTGATGAAGGGCTGGGTGTGCGGCTGGAGGGCCGGAGAATAATCGATGAACTCGATCTCGAGCGGCTGGCCGTTGGGCAGGCGCATGACGTTGCCGTCCCGCTTGCAGCCCGCCTCGCGCAGGAGCTGGTCGGCGCGGCGCAGGAGCGCCCGGTCCTGTCCCGAGCCGTCCGAGCGCGGCGGGGAATAAGGCTCGCCGAACACCTCGTCCGGCACCTTGCCGCGGAACGGCTCGAGCAGCGCGAGCTCGTCCGGGCCGGGGCGCCCTTCCGCCTTCAGGTCCGAGTTCTCGAAGAACGAGGCCGTGCGCTGGTAGGTGCCGAACATCAGATTGGTGTTCGTCCACTCGAAGTCGAAGACGAGCCCGATGGCCTCCCGAACCCTGGGGTCCTTGAACTTGTCCCGCCGCGTGTTGAAGAACCAACCCTGCGTGCCCGACGGCGTCGCGTCTGCCAGCACCTCGCGGCGCACCTTGCCCTCCCGGGCGGCCGGGAAGTCGTAGCCGTGAACCCAATCGCGGGAGGTGAACTCCTCCCGGTAGGTGAAGGCGCCGGCCTTGAAGGCTTCGAGGGCCACCTGCCGGTCGCGGAAATACTCGTAGCGGATGCGGTCGAAGTTGTGGTAGCCCGCCGTGACGGGCAGGTCCTTCGCCCAGTAATCCGGCACCCGGTCGAGTTCGATGAAGCGCCCCGCCTCGAAGCGGCCGACCTTGTAGGGGCCGGAGCCGAGGGGCGCTTCGAGGGTCGATTCCTCGAAATTGCGGTCGCGCCAGTAGCTTTCGGAGAAGATCGGCAGGGCCGCGACGACGAGGGGCAGGTCACGGCCGCGCTCGGGCGAGAAGGTCACTTTGACCACGTCGCTCCCCTCGGCCTCGACGCCGGTCATCAGGCGCAGGGTCTGGGACAGGCGCGGGTGGCCCTTGGTCTTGACGGCGTTGAGCGAGAAGGCGACGTCCCGCGCCGTCAGCCGCGAGCCGTCGTGGAAGCGCGCCTCCGGGCGCAGCAGGAAGCGGTAGGTGAGCCCGTCGGCGCTCGCCCGCACGCCCCGGGCGACGAGGCCGTAGAGGGCGTCCGGCTCGTCGAGCGCCCGGACCATGAGGCTGTCGAAGGTGAGCGGCACACCCGCTGCCCCGTCGCCTTTGAGGACGTAGACGTTGAGGGTGTTGAAGGTGTCGAAGGCCTGGTTGCCGGTGGTCGAGGAGATCTGCAGCGAGATCGCCCCGCCCTTCGGCGCGTTCGGGTTCGCGTAGTCGAAGCGGCGGAAGTCGGCCCTGTATTTGAGGTCGCCGAAGGTGGAGAGGCCGTGGCTCTCCGTCTCGGCTTGCGCGAAGCCGCGGACAGGCAGCGCGGCCGCGACCCCGAGCGCCGCGCCCGCGCGAAGGAGGGTGCGCCGGGTCGGCCCGCTCATCGCGCCGTCCCCGCCTTCTGGGCGAGGGCCGGGTCATACCACCAGATCGAGGGGAAGCCCGAGCCGCCGTAAGCCGGCAAGGCGGCCGGCCGGCCGAAGCGGTTCCAGCGCACCGTGCGCGTCACCCGCGAGGTCCATTGCGGCACGACGTAATTGTGCGCGAGCAGGACGCGGTCGAGGGCCTTGGTCGTGGCAACGAGTTCCTCGCGATCCTTGGCGAAGACGATCTTCTCGATCAGCCGGTCGATGGCGGGATCCTTGATGCCGGCGAGGTTGCGCGAGCCCGGCCGGTCCGCGGCCGCCGAGCCCCAGTAATCGCGCTGCTCGTTGCCCGGCGACATGCTCTGCGCCCAAACCGTCGTCGTCATGTCGAAATCGAAGCTGCGGAGCCTGTTCTGGAACTGCGCCGGGTCGACGATGCGCAGGTTCACGCCGATGCCGATCCGCTCCAGCGCCTGGCGGTAGGGCAGCACGTAACGCTCCGTGCTCTGGTCGAAGCCGAGGAACTCGATGACGAAAGGCTCGTTCGAGCCCTTCTTCACGAGTTGGCGCCCTTTCAGCTCGTAGCCGGCTTCCGTGAGAAGCCGCACCGCCTCCCGCAGGTTGTTGCGCACGGCCTCCGATCCACCGTTCACCGGGTTGGTGTAAGGCGTCGTGAAGACCGAGGCCGGCACCTGCTCGCCGAGCTCCTGCAAAATCGCCTTCTCCCGTCCCTCGGGCAGGCCCGACGAGGCGAGCTCCGTGCCGGAGAAGTAGGAGTCGATGCGGCTGTAGAGGCCGTAGAACAGGGTGCGGTTGATCTCCTCGAAGTCGAAGGCGAGGTTGAAGGCGCGGCGCACCCGCTCGTCCTTGAACCGCTCCCGGCGAAGGTTGAAGACGAAGGCCTGCATGACGCCGACGGAGCGCAGCGGGAACTCCTCCTTGACGACACGGCCTTCGCGCAACGCCGGGAAGTCGTAAGCGGTCGACCAATTGCGCGCGCTGTTCTCTGCGCGAAAATCGTACTGGTCGCCCTTGAAGGCTTCGACGAGCACGGTGGCGTCGCGGAAATACTCGGTGCGGATCTCGTCGAAATTGTACCGGCCGCGGTTCACGGGCAGGTCGCGGCCCCAGTAGTCCTTGACGCGCTCGAGCACGATGGTGCGCCCGGCATCGAAGCTTTTCACGCGATAAGGTCCGGAGCCGAGGGGCGGCTCGAGCGTCGTTTGCGTCACGTCCCGCTGGCGCCCGTCCGGCGTCTTGCCTTCCCACCAGTGCTTGGGCAGCACGGGGATCTGGCCGACGATCTGGGGCAGTTCGCGGTTGCCGGCCTCGGAGAAGGTGAAGGTCACCTCCCGCTCGCCCGTCGCCTCCGCCTTGACGACGTTCTTGTAGTAGAACGCGTATTGCGGCGAATTGGCCTTCAGGGTCTCGAACGAGAAGATCACGTCGGCCGGCGTCACCGGTTTGCCGTCGTGGAAGCGCGCCTCCGCCCGCAGGCGGTAGGTGGCGGAGGTGTAATCGGCCGGGTAGCGCACCGCCTCTGCGATGACGCCGTACTCCGTGCCGACCTCGTCCTGCGACTCGGTCATGAGCGTGTCGAAGACGTAGGTCGCCACACCGTCGGCGAGGTCGCCCTTCACGCCCGCGACGAAGAGATTGAAGTTGTCGAAACTGCCCTGAGCGCCGAGCCGCACCATGCCGCCCTTCGGGGCGTTCGGGTCGACATAGGCGAAATGCGGGAAGTCGGCGGGGTACTTCAGCTCGCCCATCAGGGAGAGCCCGTGGCGCCAGGGCGAGGCCTCCTGCGCGAGCGCTGGGGTCGCGGCGAGGCAGGCGGCGAGGATCAGGCGTCGGAGCAAGCAAGGTCTCCCGGCAAGGCAAGGGCGCCGCGGCGCCCGGCATGCGTCGCTGTCTGGAGGCCGAGTATGGCCGCTTCGCGGTCGGGGTCCAAGCGAAAGGCCGGGCATGGCCCGGCCTCGATCACGTTCGCGATGTCGCGCCCGAAGCGGCGGCGGCTCGGATCAGGGCGCCGGCAGGGGCGGCGGGTTGTCGTTGAGGCTGCGCAGATAGGCGATGATGTCAGCGCGCTCGTTGGCGGAGGGGACGCCGGCGAAGGCCATGATCGTGCCCGGGATGTAACCCTTCGGGTTGATCAGGAACTGGTTGATGTCCTCGTAGCCCCACTCGCCGCCCTTGCCCTTGAGCGCGGCGGAGTAGTTGAAGTTCGGGATATGGCCTTTGACGGCGCCGATCACGCCGTAGAGGTTGGGACCCACCTTGTTGGGGCCGCCCTTCTCGAAGCTGTGGCAGGCCGCGCATTTGCGCGCCGCGGACTGGCCCTTGTTCACGTCGGCGCTCGCGAGCAGCACGGGCAGGGGCTCGACCGCGGCCTGGGCCTGCGCCCCGGCACCGCCGGCGGGCTCTTCCTGCGGCACCGGCAGCGCGTAGCCCGCGTCGCCCGCCTTCTTGGGGGAGAACACGACGCTGGAGGCGACGTTGACGCCGACCACGAAGAGGAGCGTGCCGAAGACGGCGCCCGCGATCTTGTTGGTCTCGATATTCATGGGAAGCTCAGGTCTCCTCCGCCGGCCCGGGCGGACGCGTTCCAACGACACTTCAGACAAGGTGGCGGCCTCCGCAGGACGCGGGGCCACGGCGGCGGTTGCTTAGCCGCTTTCGCCCGCCCTCGACAAGGGGTTCAGGCCTCGCCTTCTCGTCGCATCACCGGGGCGGATGGCAGGGCCTGACAAGGGGTGAGCGCGCTGCTACATGCCCCGCGTTCGCCCCGTCCCGCACCCCGTCCTCCGCCCGTGTCCGATCCCCTGATCCTCATCCCTGCGCGCCTGGCCGCCACGCGACTGCCGATGAAGCCGCTGGCCGAGATCGGCGGCGAGCCGATGATCGTCCAGGTGTGGCGGCGCGCCACGGAAGCGGGGATCGGGCCCGTGGCCGTCGCCACCGACGCGCCCGCCATCGCCGCCGCCGTCGAGGCCGCGGGCGGTCGGGCCGTCATGACCCGCACCGACCACCCCTCGGGCTCCGACCGCATCCACGAGGCCATCGAATGCCTCGACCCGGACGGGCGCCACGACGTGGTCGTCAACGTGCAGGGCGACTTTCCCACCATCGACCCGGGCTCGATCGCAGCCTCCATCTCGCCGCTCATGGACGCCGCCGTCGACATCGCGACCCTCGTTTGCCCCGTGCATACGGCGGAGGAGCGCGACAACCCGAACGTGGTGAAGATGGTCGGCACCGAGATCACGCCGGGCCGCTTCCGGGCGCTCTACTTCACCCGCGCCACCGCCCCGACCGGGGAAGGGCCGCTCCTGCACCACATCGGCGTCTACGCCTATCGCCGCCGGGCGCTCGCCCGCTTCGTCGCCCTCCCGCCCTCCCCGCTCGAGCGGCGCGAGCGCCTGGAGCAACTGCGCGCGCTCGAGGCCGGGATGCGCATCGACGCGGTGCTCGTGGACGACGCGCCTTTCGGCGTCGATACGCCGGAACAGCTCGAAGAGGCGCGCCGCATCCTCTCGCGGAGGCTCGCATGACGGCCATGATCTCCTTCCAGGGCGAGCCCGGCGCCAACTCGCACATCGCCTGCGACGAGGCCTATCCGGGCTGGACGCCCTTGCCCTGCCCCACCTTCGAGGACGCCTTCGCGGCGGTGTCGGACGGGACGGCGGAGCTCGCCATGATCCCGATCGAGAACTCGATCGCGGGGCGCGTCGCCGACATCCACCACCTCCTGCCGACCTCGGGGCTCCACATCGTCGGGGAGCATTTCCTCCCCATTCACTTCCAGCTCATGGCGCTGCCGAACGCCGACCTCGGCACGATCCGCTCCGTGCACAGCCACGTCCACGCGCTCGGCCAGTGCCGCAAGATCATCCGTAAGCTTGGGTTGAAGGCCCAAGTCGCCGGCGACACCGCGGGCTCGGCGCGCGAGGTCGCGGAATCCGGCGACCCGACGCGGGCGTCGCTTGCCCCGCGCCTCGCCGCCCCGATCTACGGCCTCAAGATCCTCGCGGAGGACGTGGAGGACGAGGCGCACAACACCACGCGCTTCGTCATCCTCTCCAAGACCCCGCGCTGGGCGGAGGCCGGCGCCGGGCTCGTGACGAGCTTCGTCTTCCGCGTGCGCAACCTGCCCGCGGCGCTCTACAAGGCGCTCGGGGGTTTCGCCACCAACGGCGTCAACATGACGAAGCTCGAGAGCTACATGCTCGAGGGCCGCTTCACCGCGACGCAATTCTACGCCGAGGTCGACGGCCACCCCGAGGACCTCAACCTGCGGCGCGCCCTGGAAGAGCTCGCCTTCTTCTCCCGCGACGTGCGGGTGCTGGGCGTCTACCCGGCCCATCCCTTCCGCGAGAGCCAGCGCGAGGCGGCGGAGTAGGGAAGCCCCCTCACCGCGAGCGCCGCAGCAGCCGGGCAAGGCGGGGCCGCAGGGGCAGCGAGGCCTTGTAGGCCAGTTCCGCGAGCGGCAAGACGAGTGGCGCCGCGACGAGGCGTCCTGCCCAGCGCCAGCGCGGCAGTCCGCGCCAGAGCCGGGCGAAGGCGGCCGCGCCCGACACGAGGGAGCCGTCGGGCCCGCGCACGTGGAAGCGCGCGAGTGCCTGCGCCCGGCTCAAGCCCTCGCCCGGGGCCTCGGTCGCGACGTCGACGAAGGCCAGGCGCTCCGCGCCCTCGCAGCGCCGGTAATGGTCGATCTCCGCCCGGCACAGAGGGCAGGTGCCGTCGTAGTAGACGGTCAGGTCCGGTGAGGTCGGTTCAGGCATGGGACAGCACCTGCTCGGCGAGGGCCACGCCGCTGAGACAGGCTGCCTCGACGCGCCCGCCGAGACAGCCGTCGCCGGCAAAGCCTAAGCCCATCTCGGGCCGCCACAGGCAGGGCTCGCCGATCGCCTCCTCGACGAGGGCGTAGCGCCAGCGGTGAGCCGCGGCGGAGCGGATGGGCGGCAGCGCCTCGCCGACGACCCGGGCGAGCTCGGCCTGAAGCAGGCCCGCGACCTCGGCGGGGTCGCGCTCGAGATGGCGCCGCGACCAGCTCGGGGAAGCATGCGCCACGAGGGTGCCAGGCTCGTCGGCCCGCCCGGCTTTCTGTCGTTCCGGGCGATCCAGGAGAGGGCGGCGTCGGGGTCTGGGTCGCGCCGGGCCGCATCAGTGAGGGGCGACGGGCTGTCGTGGGCGAGCATCAAGGCCCAGCACGGGGCGTAGCGCACCCGCGTGAGGTCGGGCAGGTCGATGCCTGCCGTCGCGAGCAGTGCCGCCGCCTGCGGGGCGGGCGCGGTGACGAGGAGCGCGTCGAAGGTCCGCCCGTCCGCGATCGGGCTCCCGGCTCCGTCGGCAAGGCGCCAAGCGCCAGCCTCGCGGTGGAGGCCTGCCACGGTGCAGCCGGTGAGCACGGTGAGGCCCTGCGTCAGTGCCCGCGCGGGCGCGGTCATCGCCGGGGTGCCCACGAACCAGCCCGGCCCCGCCTCCCAGGGCGCCGCCGCGCCGGCGGCGACCCACGCCTCGACCTGCGCAATGAAGCGCGGATCGCGGGCGGTGAAGTACTGCGCCCCGTGGTCGAAACTGAGATCGTCGCCCAAGCGGCGCGTCGCCATGCGCCCGCCCACGCCCCGGCCCTTGTCGACGAGAAGCACGTCAAGACCCGTGGCGGCGAGCTGCTGCGCGGCAGCTGCGCCCGCCATCCCGGCGCCGATGACCGCGACCGAGCGGATCCCTACCACCCCTCGCTCCCCGGCTCGCCCTTGAACGGGCCGACGATGTTGTTCGTGATCCAACCGCCGTAGAAGCCGCCGGGCTGGGGCGTGACCTGCTCGTCCTCAACGAAGCAGGCGTCCATGGGACCGGCGTAGAAGGCGACGTGGCCGGCGATGGCCCGAAAGGGCGGCGTCGGGTCGGGATAGGCCCAGGCCGCGCGCTCGGCCCGGCGGGTCGGGCCGACGACGGTGAAGTAGACCGCTCGCCCCTTCCACTCGCACAGGCTCCCGCCCGGCGCGGGCACCAGAGCGTGGGAACGGATGTCCGCGGGCGGAAGATAGTAGGTCGGCGGGTGGCTCGTCTCGAGCACCCGGTAGCCGGCCGTGGTGTCAGCGACCGCCACGCCATCGAACACCACGCGCAGGCGCGCCGCCACCGGCTCGAGCCGCGGCGGGCGGGGATAGGCCCACACGCTCTCCTGGTCAGGGGCGGTGAGGGGGGCAGGCGTGGGACGGCGCATGACGCGGAACGTATCGCGGTGAGGTTCGCAGGCCAGAGCACCGCGCCGGCGTGCCGCACGGCGAAGCTCTGGGGCGGCTTACCCGCCGGAGAACAGGGCGCGCGCGCCTCGCGTGTCGGCGATCGTCAGGCCGAGCTGCCGTGCCACCGCGACGAAGTTGTGTACGAGGGCGGCGTTGTCGGCCGCCGTCGCGCCGTCCGGCAGGTGGAGGTTGTTCTCGAAGCCGAGACGCACGTGGCCGCCCAGACACGCGGCCGCGGTGGCGCACCGTGCCTCCTGATGCCCGAAGGCGCACACGGCCCACGGCCAGGGCAGGTGCCAATCCGCGAGGAAAGGCAGGAGGTCGGCGGGCGAGGATTGCTGGTCCTTGGTGTAGCGCCCGAGCACGAAGAGGGCGCTCGCGCCCCGCGCCGGAACGACGCCACGCGCGACGAGATCCGCGAGGCGCGCCGCGTCGGCGGCGTCGTAGAGGATGTGCTGAACGAGAACCTCCCGCTCCGCCTGCTCGGCGAAGAAGGCGGCCGCCTCCGGTTCGGAGCCTGCGTCGGGCACGAGCTCGCGCACGGCGGACGAGAAGGCCTCGGGCTGCAGGGCCCGGATCGCCGCCATCTGCTCTTGCCGCGCGTAGATCCCCACCGCCTCCGTCGTCGTCTGGATCAGGAAGTCCGCGCCGGCCTCGCGCCGCACGGCGGCGATGGCGGCCCGGTACCGGTCGGGGTCGAGGGAGTGACGCCCCGCGCCGTCGCGCACGTGAAGGTGGATCATCGCCGCCCCCGCCTCGCGGCAGCGGGCCGCCTCCCGGCCGATCTCCTCCGGTTCGATCGGCAGCGCCGGATGGTCCTGGCGCGTGCGCCGGGCGCCCGTCGGCGCGACCGTGACGATGACCGGTGCCATCACGCTTCTCCCGCCACCTCGGTGCGCGCCTTGAGAAGGTCGATGAGGGCGCGATCGCGTCGCGCCTCGAGCTCCGCGACCGAGCGCCCCCGCGCCTCCTCGGCCACGCCGGCGACGATCTTGGCCTGGGTCGCCGCGTCGAGAGCTGGGCTGCCGAGGCTCGCCCAGCGCCGCACCTGGCTCGGGCCGAGATGGGCCAGGTAATGCGCGATGCCGCCCGGGCCGCCGCCGAGGTGATAGGTCATGTGCGGCCCCATCACCGCCCAGCGCAGGCCCGGGCCATTGCAGAGCGCGGCGTCGATGTCGGCGACGCTCGCCACCCCCTGTTCGACCAGGAACACCGCCTCGCGATAGAGCGCCGAGGCGAGGCGGTTGGCGATGTGGCCCGGCATCTCGCGGCGCAGGACGACGGGGCGCCGGCCGAGGCTCCGGTAGAAATCCGCCGCGCGCTCGACGATCGCCTCGTCCTCTCCAACGAGTTCCACGAGGGGAACGAGGTGAGGCGGGTTGAAAGGATGGGCGACGACGAAACGGCCCGGCTCACGGCACGCCGCCGTGATGCGGCTGCGCAGGAGCGCCGAGGTGCTGCTCGCGACGATGACGCCGGCTCCCGTGAGCGCTTCCACCTCCGCGAGCATCGCCTGCTTCAGGCCCTCATTCTCGGGCGCATTCTCCTGGACGAACGCTGCCCCCCGCAGGGCATCCGCGAGATCGGAGGTGAAGCGAAGGCGCCCCGCGCCCCGAACTCCGAGCTCGCGCAGCTGCTCCAGGGCCGGGCCGAGAAAGGTCTGCAAGCGCGCTTCGGCGCCCGCGCCGGGATCGTAGGCGGCGACATCATGACCGTGGGCGACGAAGAGCGCGGCCCAGCTCGCCCCGACGGTTCCGCAGCCCAGAACCGCGACCGGCCCGATCGCCGCATGCTCAGTCATCGTCACTCGGCGGGCTTGAGGCCGATCGCCTTGCTGAGCTCCGCCCATTTGCGGATCTCGCTCTCGATCAGGCGGCCCGCCTCCTCGGGCGTCCCGGGTTTCGGGGTCACGCCCTGGAGGCGCATGGCCTCGAGCGCCCGGGGTCCGCGCAGGGCCTTGACGATCTCCTGGTTGAGCTTGGCGACGATGGGCTCCGGCGTTCCGGCGGGGGCGAGCACCCCGAACCAGGAGCCGACCTCGAAGTCGGCGAGGCCCTGCGAGATCGCGGTGGGAACGCCCGGCATGAACTCGGACGGCTCACGGGTGGTCACCGCGACCGCCCTCAGGCTGCCGGCCTGAACGTGCGGCAGGACGGAGGGGATCGTGTCGAACATCACCGGCACGTGGCCGCCGATCATGTCGGTCATGGCCGGGCCGCTGCCGCGGTACGCGACGTGGGACAGGGCCGTCCCGGCGCGCGCGTTGAACATCTCGCCCGCGAGGTGCTGCGGCGAGCCGGCGCCTGAGGAGGCGTAGGAGAGCTTGCCGGGCTGGGCTTTCGCGAGGGCGATAAGCTCCGGCACGGTCTTGGCCGCGACGGAGGGATGGACGACGAGGGCGAGGCCGACGGTGCCCGCGAGGGTGACGGGCCTGAAATCCTTTTGCAGGTCGAAGCCCGGCTTCGCCTGGAGGCTCATGTTGATGGAGTGGCTCGTGAGCGCGCCCATGAGGAGCGTATGACCGTCGGGAGCAGCCCGGGCGACGCCGGCGGCCCCGACGCTGCCGGCCGCGCCGGCCTTGTTCTCGACGAGCACGCGCTGGCCGAGCGCGCTCGACAGCTCCTCCGCGATGACGCGGCCGATGATGTCCGTCGCGCCGCCCGGGGCGTAGGGCACCAGCAGGGTGATCGGCCGCGTGGGGAACGGGTCCTGCGCGCTCGCGGGCAGGCCCGCGCTCGCGAGACAGGTCAGGCTCGCCAGCCCGGCGAGAAGGTGGCGACGCAGCATGGGCGATCCTCCCGTTCGTTGAACGCAGGTTGCCTCCGCTCGCTGCCGCGAGTCAAAAGGGTTCGCAGGCGATGCGAGCGGGCCGTTGCGCCGCGCTCGACCACTTCAAGGCCGCACGGGATGACGCGATGACCAAGGGTTTGCGCAAGGGCCTGACGAGCTACGGCGACGCGGGCTTCTCGCTCTTCCTGCGCAAGGCCTTCATCAAGGCGATGGGCTATTCCGACGACGCGCTCGAGCGTCCGATCGTCGGCATCACGAACACCTACAGCGACTACAACCCCTGCCACGGCAACGTGCCGGCGCTGATCGAGGCGGCCAAGCGCGGCGTCATGCTCGCAGGCGCCATGCCCATGGTGTTCCCGACGATCTCCATCCACGAGAGCTTCGCCCACCCGACCTCCATGTTCCTGCGCAACCTCATGGCCATGGACACGGAGGAGATGATCCGCGCTCAGCCCATGGACGCGGTGATCGTGATCGGCGGCTGCGACAAGACCTTGCCCGCGCAGATCATGGCGGCGGCGAGCGTCGATCTGCCGACCATCGTCATCCCGGTCGGACCCATGGTGGTGGGCCACCACAAGGGCGAGGCGCTGGGCGCCTGCACCGATTGCCGGCGCCTCTGGGCTGCCCACCGGGCCGGGGAGATGGACGAGGCCGAGATCGCCGTCGTCAACGAGCGCCTCGCGCCGTCGGTGGGCACCTGTATGGTCATGGGCACGGCCTCGACCATGGCCTGCATGATCGAGGCGATGGGCTTGAGCCTGCCCCTCTCGGCCACCATCCCCGCGCCCCATGCCGAGCGCATCCGGCTTGCCGAGGCGAGCGGCCGGCAGGCGGCCCTCATGGCACAAAACGGCGGGCCGCGGCCAAGCGCGTTGTTGACCGAGCGCGCGTTCCGCAACGCTCAGGTCGTCATGCAGGCCATCGGCGGGTCGACGAACGGGTTGATCCACCTCACCGCCATGGCCCGGCGGGCCGGGGTGGCGGTCGACCTCGAGGCCTTCGACGCGGCCGGGCGCGCCGTGCCGGTGCTGGTCGACCTCAAACCCTCGGGCGACCACTACATGGAGCACTTCCACCACGCCGGCGGCGTGCCGAAGCTTCTCAAGGAACTCGGGCCTCTCATCGACCAGGACGCGCCGACGGTTGCAGGCCTCACGATCGGCGAGGTGGCGGCGACAGCCGAGGAAGTGCCGGGGCAGACCGTCATTCGTTCCGCCTCCGATCCGATCAAGCCCGTGGGCGCCATGGCGGTGCTGCGCGGCAACCTCGCGCCCCGCGGCGCGCTCATCAAGCACGCCGCCGCGACGCCTCGCCTCCTGCAGCATACGGGACGGGCGGTGGTGTTCGACTCCGTCGCCGACATGGCGGCCCGGGTCGACGACCCTGATCTCGACGTGGCGGCGGACGACGTTCTCGTCCTGCGCAATGCCGGGCCGATAGGCGCGCCGGGCATGCCCGAAGCCGGCTACCTGCCCATTCCGAAGAAGCTTGCCCGGCAGGGCGTCAAGGATATGGTCCGCATCTCCGACGCGCGCATGAGCGGCACGGCCTTCGGCACCATCGTGCTCCACGTCACGCCCGAATCCGCGGTGGGAGGCCCGCTGGCCCTGGTTCGGACCGGCGACCTGATCCGCCTCGACACCGAGGCGCGGCGCCTCGAACTCCTGGTCGACGAGGCGGAACTGGCCCGGCGCGCGGCCGAGCAGGCGCCGCCCGCCCGCCCCGAGTGGGCGCGGCGCGGCTACGCGCGCCTTTTCCACGACCACGTCACCCAGGCCGACGAGGGCTGCGACTTCGACTTCATGCTGCCGGACGGGCGCTGAACGCCCGCATCCGCGCTGCGTCAAGACCACGGCCACGCCGGCCAGCCCCCAGCCCAGCAGGGGTGCAAGGCGCTTGACCGCGTCGCGATGAACCGATCATTGGGCGGTCATGGATGCCATCGATCAGCCTTCGACGCTGCGCACGCCCGCTCGCGGCGCGCCGGACGCCCCGCCGCCGATGATCGCCATCGAGGGCCTGTCGAAGGTCTATGCCTCCGGCTTCGAGGCGCTGAAGGGCATCGACCTGACGATCCGGCCCGGCGAGATCTTCGCGTTGCTCGGCCCCAACGGGGCCGGCAAGACAACGCTGATCAGCATCGTGTGCGGCATCGTCAAACCGAGCGCCGGACAGGTGCGCGTTGGCGGCCACGACATCGCGCAGGGCTACCGCCAGGCGCGCACCCTCATCGGCCTCGTGCCCCAGGAACTCACCACCGACGCCTTCGAGAGCGTCTGGAAGACGGTGTCCTTCAGCCGCGGCCTGTTCGGCCTGCGGGCGAATCCGGCGCACATCGAGCAGGTGCTCAAGGACTTGTCGCTGTGGGACAAGCGCGACGCGCGCATCATGACCCTGTCGGGGGGCATGAAGCGGCGGGTGCTCATCGCCAAGGCGCTCGCCCACGAGCCGCGCGTGCTCTTCCTCGACGAGCCCACGGCCGGCGTGGACGTGGAGCTGCGCCAGGACATGTGGCGCCTCGTGCGCCGCCTGCGCGACGGGGGCGTCACGGTCATCCTTACCACCCATTACCTCGAAGAGGCGGAGGAGATGGCCGACCGGGTCGGCGTGATCGCCCGGGGCGAGCTGATCCTCGTCGAGGAGAAGGCCGCCCTGATGCAAAAGCTCGGCCGCAAGCAGCTGACCCTGCAGCTGAGCGAGCCGCTCGACGCGATCCCCGAGGCCCTCTCCCCCTACCGCCTCGAACTCGCCGCCGGAGGGCGCGAGCTCGTCTACACCTATCGGACGGCGGCCGAGGGGGCCGGCATCGCCGCGCTCCTGAGCGACCTCACCGCGGCCGGCATCGCCTTCGGCGACCTTCAGACCTCGCAAAGCTCGCTGGAAGACATCTTCGTCGGGCTCGTCAGGGGGCAGGCATGAACTGGATCGGGGCCGGCGCGATCTATCGCTTCGAGATGTCGCGCTGGTGGCGCACGGTGTTCCAGAGCATCGTCTCGCCCGTCATCTCGACGGCGCTCTACTTCGTGGTGTTCGGCGCGGCGATCGGCTCGGCGATCAGCGCCGTCGACGGCGTGCCCTACGGCGCCTTCATCGTGCCGGGGCTCATCATGCTGGCGCTGCTGCAGCAGAGCATCGCGAATGCGTCCTTCGGCATCTACTTCCCGCGCTTCTCCGGCACGATCTACGAGGTTCTGTCGGCGCCGCTCTCGCCGCTCGAGATCGTGCTCGGCTATGTCGGCGCGGCGGCGACGAAGTCGGCCATCCTCGCCCTCATTATTCTGGCGACGGCGACGCTCTTCGTTCCCGTCCGGATCGATCATCCGGCCGTGATGGTGCTCTTCCTCGTCCTCACCTGCGTCACCTTCAGCCTGTTCGGCTTCGCCATCGGGCTCTGGGCGGACGGCTTCGAGAAGCTGCAGCTCATCCCGCTTCTCGTCGTGACGCCGCTGACCTTCCTCGGCGGCAGCTTCTACTCGATCGACATGCTGCCGCCGTTCTGGCGAACGGTCAGCCTCTTCAACCCGGTCGTGTACCTCGTGAGCGGCTTCCGCTGGAGCTTCTACGGGCGCGGCGACGTCAATATCGGGGTGAGCCTTGCGGCGACGGGGCTGTTCCTCGCCCTGTGCCTCGGCGTCGTGACCTGGATGTTCCGCACGGGCTATCGTCTCAAGACGTGAGAGGGGCCGCGCCGGCCTCAGGGAGGTTGCCGTTCCCGCCGATCAACCCCAGGCCGCGCGGCCCTCACCCTTCTCGCCCCTTCGGCACGCCGTCTTCCGGAACATCTGGGGCGCCAATCTCGTCTCGAATTTCGGCGGGCTGATCCAGTCGGTGGGGGCCGCGTGGATGATGACCTCGCTGACGGGCTCGGCCGCGCTCGTCTCCCTGGTCCAGGCCTCGACCACCCTGCCCATCATGCTGTTCTCGCTGGCGGCCGGGGCGATCGCCGACAACTACGACAAGCGGGCCATCATGCTGACGGCCCAGGTCTTCATGGTCGCGGTGTCCGCGGCCCTCGCGGCCTCGGCCGCGCTCGGCGTGCTCGCGCCCTGGAGCCTTCTCGTCTTCACCTTTTTGATCGGCTGTGGCGCGGCCCTGAACAACCCCGCCTGGCAATCCTCCGTCCGGGACATGGTGCCCCGCCCGGACCTGCCGCAGGCGGTGGCGCTCAACAGCGTAGGCATGAACATCGCCCGCAGCGCCGGCCCGGCCCTCGGCGGCGTGATCGTGGCGGCCGCCGGCGCCGCGGCGGCCTTCGCCGCGAACGCCGTCAGCTACCTCGTCCTGATCGGCGTGCTCCTGCGCTGGCGGCCGGAGCGCCAGGCGCGGTCGCTGCCGCCGGAACCGCTCGGGGCGGCCATGGGCGCGGGACTTCGCTTCGTCGCGATGTCGCCGGCCATCCGGACGATCGTGGGGCGCGCCTTCGTCTTCGGGCTGGCCGGCAGCGCCGTCCAGGCGCTCATGCCCCTCGTGGCGCGCGACGTCATCGGGGGCGGGCCCGTCACCTTCGGCCTGCTGCTCGGCGCCTTCGGGCTCGGCGCGGTCGGCGGCGGGCTGTTCAGCGGCAGCGTCCGCCAGGCGCTCGGCACCGAGGGCCTCGTCCGCTGGTCGTTCCTGGGATTTGCGACCTGCGCGACGGTGACGGCGCTCAGCACTCAGATGCTCCTCACGATGCTCGCGATGGCCCTCGGGGGCGCGTGCTGGGTTCTGGCGCTCTCGTCGTTCAACGTCGCGGTGCAGGTCTCCTCGCCGCGCTGGGTGGTCGGACGCACCCTCGCCCTCTACCAGACGGGCGCCTTCGGCGGCATGGCGCTCGGGAGCTGGGCCTGGGGCCTCATGGCCGAGGGGATCAGCCTGTCCCATGCGCTCATCGCCTCGGCGCTCGTTCACCTCCTGGCCGTGGCTGCGGGACTGCGCTGGCGCCTGCCGAGCGATGGGGAGGCGAACCTCGAGCCCCTCAACCGCTGGAGGGAGCCGAGCCTCAAGGTCGAGATCCAGCCCCGCAGCGGCCCGGTCGTGATCACGGTGGAGTACCGCATCCGCGACGCCGATGTGCCTGAGTTCCTCGCCCTCATGGCCGAGCGCCGCCGCATCCGCCGGCGCGACGGCGCGCGCCATTGGCACCTGCTGCGCGACCTCGCCGAGCCGGAGCTCTGGACCGAGCGCTACGACACCCCGACCTGGATCGACTACGTGCGCCTGGCCGGCCGCATTACCCATGCGGATGCGGGGATCGTCGACCGACTGCGCCAGCTGCACTGCGGGCCGGAACCGCCCCGCGTGCGCCGCCGGATCGAGCGGCAGCCGGTCGCGACCGCGCCTGAGCTGAGCGGTCTCGCCGAGACGGAGGAGGACCCCGTCGATCCGACGCCGGGGGCCGCTTGAGGACTGGGGCGTGCGGGCGCCCGGAGCTTCGTCCGGGCGCTCGAGCGTCTTACATCCCGGCTTGGGAGACGAACTTGGTGTTCAGGTACGCCTCGACGGCCTCGCGGCCGCCCTCCGAGCCGTAGCCCGAATCCTTGACCCCGCCGAAGGGCACCTCGGGCAAGGCGAGGCCGTTGTGGTTGATGGTGAGCATCCCACTCTCCACCTCGGCCGCCAGCGCCGTCGCGGTCTTCGTCGAGCGCGTGTAGGCGTAGGCCGCGAGCCCGAAGGGCAGGCGGTTGGCTTCCGCGACCGCGTCGTCGAAGCCTGAGAACCGCGAGACGAGGGCCATCGGCCCGAAGGGCTCCTCGTTCATGGCCTTCGCGGTCAAGGGCACGTCGGTGAGCACGGTGGGCTCGTAGAAGTAGCCCTTGTTGCCGATGCGCCGTCCGCCCGTCTCGACCGTCGCGCCATTCTGGACGGCATCGGCGACGAGAGCGTCCATGGCTTGGACGCGCCGATCGTTGGCGAGCGGCCCCATGGTGCTGTCGGGCTCGAGCCCTGAGCCCACCTTGCGGGCTTTCGCCTGCGCGACGATCCGCTCCAGGAAGGGCTCGTAGACGTCCTCCTGCACCAGGAAGCGGGTCGGCGCGACGCAGACCTGGCCGGCGTTGCGGAATTTCGCCATCGACAGAACCGTCGCGGCGGCATCGAGGTCGGCGTCCTTGAACACGATGGCGGGCGCATGCCCCCCGAGCTCCATGGTGGCCCGCTTCATGTGGCGGCCCGCGAGCGACGCGAGGTGCTTGCCCACCGGCGTCGAGCCCGTGAACGAGATCTTGCGGATGGTCGGGTGCGGGATGAGGTATTCCGAGATCTCGGCTGGCACGCCGTAGACGAGGTTGACGACGCCCGCCGGCACGCCCGCATCGGCGAAGGCTCGGATGAGCTCGGCGGGCGAAGCCGGGGTCTCCTCGGGTGCCTTGACGATGATGGAGCAGCCGGTCGCCAGAGCAGCGGCGAGCTTGCGCACGATCTGGTTGATCGGGAAATTCCACGGCGTGAAGGCCGCGACCGGTCCGACGGGCTCCTTCAGCCCAAGCTGGTAGACGCCGTCCGCCCGGGGCGGGATCACCCAGCCGTAGGTGCGCCGGGCTTCCTCCGCGAACCAGTCGATGGTGTCGGCGGCGTTCAAGGTCTCGGCCCGAGCCTCAGCGAGGGGCTTGCCCTGCTCAAGCGTCATTAGGCGGGCCACCGTGTCGACGCGCGAGCGCAGGAGCTCGGCGGCCTTGCGCAGCAGCTTCGAGCGCTCGAAAGCGGAGGTCTTGCGCCAGACCTGGAATCCCTTCTCGGCGGCGGCCAGCGCCCGGTCGAGATCCTCGATCCCGGCATGGGCCACCGTGCCGATCACCTCCTCGGTGGCCGGATCGAGCACATCGAGCGTGCGGCCCGAGGCAGACGAACCCCAGGCGCCGTCGATGAAGAGTTCAACTGAGCGGTACATTCGGCTCTCGCTTGTCTCGGACAATCACAGCGCCATCGCTGATCGATGCGGCGCGGGCTCGGCCCACCTTACTCTTGGGAAAACGCGGTCCGCGCAAGAGCCTGTCAGGATCGGCGCCCCGCGCCAGGACGCATGGCTCACTCGATCCGGATCTTGGCCTCGGCGATAACCCGGCGCCATCGTTCCGTGTCGCTCGCGATAACGGCCGCCAGCTCTGCCGCCGTGCTGCCCACCGGCCGAGCGCCCTGGGCCTCCAACCCGGCCCGGAGCCCCGGGGCTCGGATCGCGCTGGCCGTCTCGCGCTGCAGGATTTCCAGGATGGCCGGGGGTGTCCCTGCGGGGGCCATGAGGGCATACCAGGACACGGCCTCGAAGTCGGCGAGGCCTGCCGCTTCCGCGATGGTGGGCACGTCGGGCAGAGCCGGGCTGCGCTCGCGGCTGGCGACGCCCAGCGCACGCAGCTGGCCGCCCTCGATGAAGGGCTTGGCGGTCGAGAGCTGCGCGATCATGAGATCCACCTCGCCGCGCACCACGTCGGTCAGGGCCGGCGCGACGCCGCGGTAGGGCACGTGCCGCAGGGAGAGCCCCGTGCCGCGGGCGAGGAGTTCGGCCCCGAGATGCGCGAGGCTGCCGGCGCCCGGCGTCGCGTAGCTCAAGCCGCCGGGCGCGCGCTGGCCCAGCGCCACCAGCTCGGAGAGCGACCGCGCCGGCGAGGCCGCGCCGACGACGAGAACGTTCTCGACATTCGCGAGCAGGGTGACCGGCGCGAAGTCCCGGGCGACATCGTAGGGCAGCGTGGGAAGCAGAGACGGGTTGATCGCCGCGTTGCCCACCGGGACGAGGGCCAGCGTGTGGCCGTCGGGCTCCGCCTTCGCCACCGCCGCCATCGCGAGGTTGCCCTGGGCACCGACCCGGTTCTCGACGATGACGTTGGTCCCGAGGCGCGGGCCGAGTTGCTCCGCGACAAGACGGGCGAGAGCATCCGGCGCGCCGCCGGCCGCGAAGCCCACCAGGATCTGGATCGGCTTCTTCGCGAAACCGGGCTGAGACTGCGCCCGGGCCCCCGCCCCGCACAGGATTGCCCCGAGCAGCACGTCGCGTCGTCTCAAGGTCAGGCGCATGGTGCACGTGCTCCCGGTCTTCGCCGGGGCGACGATGCCGGAGGTGGGGGCCCAGTGCAACGCGTCGACGCCTCGAACGGAAGCGGGCGCAAGCCGTTGGTTTCGTGGATCCGGAGACGACCCATGCCCACCGATCTGCCGACACCTCCACCGACCGATCTGCCCAACGAACGTTCCTTACGCGCACCAGGGTCGATGGAGCTTGATCCCTCGGCTGAGGGCGTGGCGGTCGACGAGACCCGCCGCTTGATCGCATCGAGCAAGGTCGAAGGAACGCCCGTCTTCAACCGGTCGGGCGAGTCCCTCGGGACGATCTACAATTTCATGGTCGACAAGGTCACGGGCCAGGTCGCCTATGCCGTGATGTCGTTCGGCGGTTTCCTCGGGATCGGGGAGGAATACCACCCCCTGCCCTGGCGGGCCCTGACCTACGACACCCGGCTCGGCGGCTACGTGGTCGACATCGACAAGGACCGGCTCGCGCAAGCGCCGCGCCACCGGGCCGGGGACGATCCGTTCGACGACGAATACGGCGCCAAGGTCGACGCCTACTATAAGACCGCGCCGACGTCCTGAGGACCCGACCCGCAGCGGGGCGAATGCGCCTCGCGGCCGGTCTCAAACCTTCGGTGCATGGAGAACATAGTACTTCGTGACCGGAACGGGCATGTCCCAGGTACCGACGAAGCCCGCGGGCACCACGAAGGCGTCGCCGGGCCGATAGATCTCCGTGCGGCCGGCGGCGTCGGTGAGGTGCACCTCGCCCTCGAGCAGCAGGCAGAACTCGTCCTTCGTGTAGCGCACCTCGATCCGGTTCGGCTTCGAGCGCCACACGCCGGCCGAGAAGGCGCCCGTCGGATCGGCGTAGGGCTTGGTCGCGGCCGTCATCGCCTCGGGGACGGGACAGGCGGAGGGATCGAGGCGGATCGAAGCGGTCATGTCAGGCTCCCGATGGCGTCGCGCAGGGCCTCGACGAGGCGCGCGATCTCTTCTTCGCGGATGATCAGGGGCGGCGAGAGCACGATGTTGTCGCCGCTCGCCCGCACGAAGACGCCGCGCTCGTAGCAGTGCTGGAAGACGGCCTGTGCCCGCCCACCCGGCGCGCCCTCGGCGGAGGCGATCTCCACCGCGCCGAGGAGCCCGAGATTGCGGATGTCGACGACGTGGGGGAGCCCGCGCAGGGAATGAAGCGCCTCCTCCCAAACCGGCGCGATCGTTGCCGTGCGCTCGAAGAGGCCCTCGTCGCGGTAGACGTCGAGGGTCGCGAGCGCCGCCGCGCAGGCGAGCGGGTGGCCGGAATAGGTGTAGCCGTGCATGAACTCCGGCGGGCCTTCCGGTCCCTGCATCAAGGCGTCGTAGACGTGGCGGGCGACGAGGGTCGCGCCCATCGGCACCGAGCCGTTGGTGAGCGCCTTGGCGCTGCAGATGATGTCCGGCGTGACCTCGAAGTAGTGCGAGGCGAAGTTCGTGCCGAGCCGCCCGTAGCCGGTGATGACCTCGTCGAAGATGAGGAGGATGCCGTGCTTCGTGCAGATCTCCCGCAGCCGTTCGAGATAGCCCTTCGGCGGCGGGATGACGCCCGGCGCGCCGGAGACCGGCTCCACGATCACGGCGGCGATGGTCGAGGCGTCGTGGATCGCGACGAAGCTCTCGAGCGCGTCCGCGAGCTCCGCCCCGTGCTCCGGCTCGCCGCGGCTGAAAGCATTGTGTGTCTTGTCGTAGGTCGAGGGCAGGTGAAGGGCGCCCGGCAGCAGCATGCCGAACTGCTTGCGATGGGCGCCGATGCCGGCGACCGACAACCCGCCGAAGCCGACGCCGTGATAGCTGCGCTCGCGGCCGATCAGGCGCTGGCGCGTTCCCTCGCCCCGCGCCCGCTGATAGGCCAAGGCCACCTTCAGGGCGGTGTCGACGGCCTCCGAGCCGGAGCTGGAGAAGAACACCCGGTCGATGCCCTCGGGCGCCAGCAGCGCCAGACGGTTGGCGAGTTCGAAGGCTTTGGGGTGGGCGACGCCGAAGAGGGAGCAGTAATCGAGCTCGCCGGCCTGAGCCCGGATCGCCTCCACGATCGGCCTGCAGTCGTGGCCCGCGTTGACGCACCACAGGCCGGCGATGCCGTCGAGCAGGCGCTCGCCGCGGTCGCTCGTGAAATACATGCCGCCGGCGCCGCCGATGATGCGCGGCTCGCGCTTGAAGCGCCGGTTCGGCGTGAAGGGCAGCCAGAGCGCGTCGAGGTCGTTCGGGTTGCGCATCGCGGCCGCTCCTTCGGGATTGTCTTTTATCAGATTAAAGAGCGCTGCCTCAGAGGCAAGCCTCGCGTTGGCGAACCAGGCGCTCCGCCCCTTCGATGTGCCGGCGCAGGAGCACGCTGGCGACCTCGCGGTCGCCGTCGTCGAGGCGGTCGAGGATCGCGAGGTGCTCGCGGGTGTTGACCAGCACCCGCTCGTGGCCGTGGACCCAGTCGTAGTTGCGAAACCGCCGGAGCCGGTTCTGGTGGACCACCGCGAGGTGGAAGAAGCGGTTGCCGGAGCAGCGCGCCAGCCCCTCATGAAAGGCGGCGTTCATCTCGTAGAAAGCGACGCTCGCCGCCTCGTGCCAGGGCTCGCGCAGCATGGCTTCGTGCGCGGCGCGGATCTGGGCCGACCAGGCCAGATCGAGCCGGAACGCGGGCTCGAGCAGGGCCGCGGGCTCGATGACGGCACGGAAGCGATAGCTTTCGGCCCGGCCGGCCGGGTCGTCGTCGAGGGGCAGGAACGTCCAGCCGTAACCGGGCTTGCGCGCCACGACACCGCCCTCGGCGAGCCGTCCGAGGACGCGGGTGAGCACGGGGCGCGCCACGGGATAGCGGCGCATCAGGTCGGCTTCGGTCACGTGGTCGGCCAGGGCCCCGGCCCGGCGATCGCGCGCCAGTTCGACGATGAGGGCATCCTCCGCGCCGTCGGCCTTCGGCCAGCCGGTCGTGTCCACCGCCGCCGGAGCGAGCCGGAGCGTGGCGCCCCGGTTGGGGCTGAGCGCGACGATCCCGAGCCGCTCGAGTTCCCGAAGCGCCGCGCGCACGGGCGTGCGCGAGACCGCCAGCGCCGCGGCGAGCCCCGTCTCGGTCAGGCGGTCCCCGGGGCCGAGATCGTCCTGGCGGGCGAGCTCGACGATGCGCTCGGCCAGTTCCAGCGGAAGGCGGTTCCCGGCCGACGCGGCCGATGACGGAACAGATTGCTCTTGCATGAGCACAAAATACATTCTTCACTGCGGCAAGCGCAACGGATGAGTGAAGACGCCTGATGGCTCAAGCCTTCCCGCTGATCGAGCTGTCCGGCCCGCCCGCCGAGCGCGGCCTCGTCTACGGGCGCCTGGCGGGGGAGCGCATCGCCCGGGGCGCGAAGCACTACAACGCCCAGCTCGAGCGCCTCGGCTTCGATGCCGACGGTGTCGCGGCGCTCGTCGAGCGCCTGGTGCCCGCGATCGAAGCCTTCGATCCGTCCTACGTCGTCGAGATGCGCGCCATCGCCAAAGGCGCCGAGGTGCCGTTCGCGACCGTGGCGCTGCTCAATGCCCGCACGGAAATCCTCAAGCTCGCCAAGCACGAATCCGACCGCCGCGGTGCCCGGCCCGACACTGATCCGGACGGCTGCACCACGGCCGTCATCCTGCCCGAAGCGTCGGCCAGCGGTCGGCTGATCCATGCCCAGAACTGGGACTGGAAGGTGGAATGCGCGGAGACGGGCGTCGTGCTGCACATCCTGCGCGAGGACGGGCCCGACATCCTCACCTTCACGGAAGCCGGAGGGCTTGCCCGCTCCGGCTGCAACGCGGCGGGTATCGCGGTCACCGCGAACTACCTCGAATCCGACCGCGATTACCGCACCCTCGGCGTGCCGCTGGCGCTTATCCGCCGCAAAGCGCTGGAGAGCGCGCATTTCGCCCATGCGCTGCGCATCGTGGCGACGACGCCCAAATCCGCCTCGAACAACATCGTGGTGAGCCACGCCTCCGGGCTCGTCTTCAACTTCGAATGCGCGCCCGACGAGGCCTTCACGGTGGCGCCCGAGAGCGGGCTTCTCGTCCATGCCAACCATTGGCTGAGCCCGGTCGCCCTGGCGAAGCTGCGGGACACCGGAATGGCCGCCATGCCGGACAGCCTCTACCGCGACCTGCGGGTGCGGCAGGTTCTGGCTGCCAAGGGCCGTCGGCTCACCCCCGACGACGTCAAGGAGGCCTTGTTCGACGATCTCCTCACGCCGTGGTCCGTGTGCCGTCCCCCGCGCGAGAGCTTCACCGACAACCTCACGGCCACGGTGGCGATGCTCGTCATCGATCCGGCCGAGGGCGTGATGGAGATCGCCCCCCTTCCGGCGCTCCAGCGCGCCTTTACCACCTATCGCCTGCAGCGCCCGCCGGTGGCGGCGCGCTCGGCCGCCTGACCGTCCGAGCCTCACGACCGCCCCTCCAGAGGAGCTTTCCATGCAGCGTCCGTTGCGAACCGCCCTCCTCGCCGCCCTCGCCTCCCTCGCGGCAGCCGGCGCCTCCGCCCAGCCCGGACCGGGCGGGGGCACGATCCGGGTGATGCTGAACGCGGACCTGCGCGGCACGGATCCGGGCGTGAACCGGGACCTGAACTCGGACACGATCACGCTGCACATGCTCGAAGGGCTCGTGGCCTACCGCGAGAACCTCTCGGTCGGGCCGATGCTCGCCGAAAGCGTGAGCCTGTCGGACGACGGCACGCTCTACACCTTCAAGCTGCGCGATGGGCTGACCTTCCACAACGGCAAGCCCCTGACGGCGGACGACGTGGTTTTCGCCTGGAAGCGCTACCTCGACCCGGCGACCCAGTGGCGCTGCCTGCCGGAGTTCAACGGCACGGGCGCGGCCAAGGTCCTCGACGTCGCAGCGGTCGATCCGAAAACCGTCACGATGAAGATCGAGAAGCCGAGCGCGCTCTTCCTCGTCCAGATGGCCCGCACCGATTGCGGCAGCTCGGCGATCTACCACCGCGACTCTCTCGGCGCTGACGGCAAGTGGGCGACGCCGATCGGCACGGGCCCCTACCAGTGGGGCGAGTGGCGGCGCGGGCAATCCGTCGAGCTCGTCCGCTTTCCCGGCTACAAATCCCGCGGCGGCGAGCGCGACGGGCTGACTGGCGGCAAGACGGCGATCGCCGAGAAGGTGCGCTTCGTGATCATCCCGGAGAGCGCCTCGGCCAAGGCGGCTCTCTATTCCGGCGGCATCGACGTGCGGCCTGACTTCGCCTCCCGCGACCTCGCGGAGGCGAAGGCCCGCTCCGACGTGAAGATCGGCACCTCGCCGACGATGGAGCTCAACGGCATCCTCTTCCAGGTCAACGACCCGGTCCTGAAAGACGCGCGCATCCGCAAGGCGCTGTCTCTCGCCATCGACCGCGAGGAGCTCGTCGCGGCGGTCACCGAGGGGCTGGTCAAGCCCGTCAACTCGCCGATCCCGCTCGCGAGCGCCTTCTCCGGCCCGGCGCAGACCGCGCCCTGGAAGCGGGACATCGCGCAGGCGAAGAAGCTCCTCGCGGAGGCCGGCTACAAGGGCGAGACGATCAAGATGATCGTCACGAAGCGCTACATGTCGCTGTTCGACGGTGCCGTCTTCGTGCAGCAGATGGCGAAGGAGGCCGGGCTCAACGTCGAGCTCGAAGTGCTCGAATGGGCGACCCAGCTCGATAAGTATTCCAAGGGCGATTACCAGAGCCAGTTCTTCAGCTTCTCCGCCCGCCTCGATCCGTCCTTGAGCTTCGAGATGATCACCGGCCCCAAGGCGACGCAGCCGCGCAAGGTTTGGGACAATGCCGAGGCCGTCGAGCTCATCCGGGCGTCCACGGCGACGAGCGATCAGGCGAAGCGCCAGGCGATCTTCGACGACCTCCAGAAGCGCTTCGAGGCGGACCTGCCGATGATCCCGCTCTGGAACAGCGTCGACATCGCGGCTTGGCGCGCCAACGTGTCGGGCTATCAGACCTGGCCCGCCTCGATGCCGCGGCTCTGGAACGTCACCCTGAACTGATCCACCCGCGATGATCGGTTACGTCCTGCGCCGCCTCGCGCTCACGGTGCCGACCCTGGCGCTCGCGGCGGTGGCCGTCTTCGTCCTGGTCAGGCTCATCCCGGGGGACCCGGTGAGCCTAATGTTCGGGGACGGTGGGACGCCGGAGCAGGTGGCGGCGGGCCGCGCGAGCCTTGGGCTCGACCGGCCCTTGCCCGTCCAGCTCGCCCTCTGGCTCCAGAAGGTAGCGGCGGGGGATTTCGGGCATGCCATCACCAACGGCCAGCCGGTGCTGCCCCTCATCCTCCAGCGCTTCCAGGTGAGCGCGAGCGTGGTGCTGGTGGCGGTCGCCATCGCCGCCCTGATCGGCGTCACCGTCGGCCTCGTCGCCGCCTGGAAGCAGGACAGCGCCCTCGACGTCGCGATCGTCGGCGCCACGACGGTGATCCTCGCGTTGCCGACTTTCTGGCTCGGGCTGATCTTCCTTCTCGTCTTCGGGCTCAAGCTCGGCTGGCTGCCCGTCATCGGTTACGTGCCGCTCAGCGAGGATCCGGTGCGGGCGCTGGCCTTCCTCGCGCTCCCCATCGCGACGCTCGCTTTGCACGAGAGCGGCGTCATCACCCGCATGGCCCGGGCGAGCGCCGTTGAGGTGCTGCGCCTCGAATACGTCACCCATGCCCGCGCCAAGGGCTTGCCCGAGCGGCGCGTGCTCGCCCGCCACGTGCTGCCGAACGCCTTCGCCCCGACCTGGACCCTCGTCGGCCTCATCCTCGGCAACCTGCTCGGCGGCATCGCGGTGCTGGAGACGGTGTTCACCCTGCCCGGCCTGGGGCGGCTCCTCGTCGACGCGGTGTTCGCCCGCGACTACCCCGTCGTGCAGGGCTGCCTCCTGTTCACGGCCTTCGTCTACGTGATGGTCAACCTCGTCGTGGACCTTCTCTACCCGCTCTTCGATCCTCGCGTCGCCGCGGAGTAGGGAGGATGCGGGCGCGGCTCAACCTCGTCATCGGCCTGCCGCTCGTCGCCGCGCTCGGCGGCATGGCCCTCGTGGCGCTGGCCTGGACGCCCTACGGGCCCACCGCCACGAGCATCCGCAACCGCCTCAAGGCCCCCTCGTCCCAGCACTGGCTCGGCACGGACGAGTTCGGCCGCGACGTGTTGAGCCGGATCATGGACGGGGCCTCGGTGAGCTTTCGCGTCGCGCTCGCCACCGTTCTCGTGGCGATCCTCGCCGGTACCCTGATCGGCGTTGCCACCGGCTACCTGCGCGGCTGGACCGACCGCGTCGTGATGATGGTCAACGACGCGCTGCTGGCCTTTCCCGGCGTGCTGCTCGCGCTTGCCATCATGGTGGTGCTCGGGCCCGGCGAGGGCAGCATCGTCGCGGCTTTGGGCCTCGCCTACACGCCCTCGGTCGTGCGCATCGTGCGCGGGCAGGTTCTCTCGCTGCGCGAGCGCGAATACGTCGAAGCCTCGCGGATGATCGGCAACTCCGATCTCTACACGATGGCGCGGCACATCCTGCCGAACTGCATCGCGCCGATCACCGTGCTGGCCACCAGCCTCTTCGGCTGGGCGGTGCTCTCCGAGAGCGCCCTCTCCTTCCTCGGCCTCGGCGTGCCGCCGCCGGCCGCGACCTGGGGCAACATGCTGGCGGCGAGCCGCTCCTACATGGAGAGCGCGGCTTGGCTCTCGCTCGCCCCGGGCCTGTGCATCGCGCTCACCCTTCTCGGGGTCAATCTCCTCGGCGACGCGCTGCGCGACCGGCTCGACCCCCGGATGTCGCTGCGATGAGGGCGCCCGACCCGCTGCTTCGCGTCGAGGGCTTGTCTCTTGCAACCCGTTCGGGGCTCCCGATCGTCGAGGATTTGAGCTTTCGCGTCGACCGCGGGGCGGTGCTCGCCATCGTCGGCGAGTCCGGCAGCGGCAAGACCATGGCGGCGCGGGCCGTGATCGGCCTCCTGCCGCCGGGCGTGGTGCGCCGCGCCGGGCGCATCCTGCTCGAGGGCGCGGCGATCTCCGAACAGCCGGAGCCCGCGCTGCGGGCGCTCCGCGGCCCCGGCCTCGGCATGGTGTTCCAGGAGCCGATGGTCTCGCTCAACCCGGCGATGACGATCGGGGCGCAGATGGCGGAGGGGCTTGCCCTGCACCGGCGTCTGGAGCGCTCCGCGATCCGGGCGCGCTGCCTCGACATGCTGCGTCGCGTCGGCATCGGCGAGCCGGAGCGCTGCCTCTCCGCCTACCCGCACGAATTCTCCGGCGGCATGCGCCAGCGCATCATGCTGGCCTCGGTGATGCTGCTCGAGCCCAAGCTCCTCATCGCCGACGAGCCGACGACGGCGCTCGACACCCTGACGCAGAAGGACGTGCTCGACCTCATGGTCGGGCTCGCCCGCGATCACGGCACGGCGATCCTGCTCATCACCCACAATCTCGGCCTCGTCGCCCGCTACGCCGCCGACACGATCGTCATGGAGAAGGGCCGTCTCGTGGAGGCGGGCGCGACGCGAGCGCTCTTGTCCGCGCCGCGGGAAGCCTACACGAAGGCGCTCGTCGCCGCGCTCCCGCGCCGCACGCCCCACCCGCCGCCGGCACCGCGCGGCGCGCCGATGCTCACCGTGCGCGACTTCGTCGTCACCCATCCCGGCGCCCGGTCGCTGTTTCGGCGCCGTGTCCCGAAGCGCGCCGTCGACGGGGTGAGCCTCGACGTCCACCCGCGAGAGATCGTCGCCGTCGTCGGCGGCTCGGGCTCAGGCAAAACCACGCTCGGGCGCGCCATCCTCGGCCTCGTCCCGCACGAGGCCGGCACCTTGAGCTTCGACGGCGCCGACCCCTTCGCGACGCGGGCGGCACGGCGATCCTTCGTCCTCCAGGCGCAGATGGTGTTCCAGGACCCCTATTCGTCCCTCGACCCGCGCATGCGCGTCGAGGCGATCGTCCGCGAGCCCCTGCGGCATGTTCCGGAGCTGACCGCGGGCGAGGCCGCGCGCCGCGTCGAGGCGACGCTCGACGACGTGGGGCTCAGGGGCTTCGGGCGGCGCTACCCGCACGAGCTCTCCGGCGGCCAGCGTCAGCGCGTCGCCATCGCCCGGGCCCTCGTGCGGCGCCCGCGCTTCGTCGTCGCCGACGAGCCGGTCTCGGCCCTCGACATGACGATCCAGGCCCAGGTGCTGGCCCTGTTCACGGCGCTCCAGGATGCTTACGGCTTCGCCTGTCTGTTCATCTCCCACGACCTCGCCGTGGTGGAGGCGATCGCCGACCGGATCGCGGTGATGCAGGACGGCCGGGTGGTCGAGACGGGACATCGCGACGACATTTTCGACCGACCCCGCCACGCCTATACGCGCGCCCTGCTCGAGGCCGCGCCGCGCCTCGACCTCGCGCCGTCCACGCCCGTCCTCAAACCCTCGGCCGCCTGATGCACGCTCACGACTACCTGCGCCACGACGGGATCGGCCTCGCGGCCCTGATCCGCTCCCGCGAGGTTTCGGCCGAAGAGGTGCTCGAGGCCGCGCTCGCCCGCCTCGACGCCGTGAACCCGGCGATCAACGCCGTGGTCTATCGGGCAGAGGACCTTGCCCGCGCGAGGCTGCGCGAGCCGCTCGACGGTCCCTTCGCCGGCGTCCCCTTCCTCGTGAAGGACCTGAGCCTCACGGTGAAGGGCCTGCCGCAGACGAACGGCAGCCGCTTCTGGCAGGGCTACGTGCCGGACGCGGACGCGACGCTTGCCGAGCGGCACCGGGCGGCCGGGCTCGTCACCCTCGGGCGCACCGCCTCGACCGAGATGGGCCTCGGCCCCGTGACGGAGCCCGCCGTTCACGGGCCCTGCCGCAACCCGTGGGACCCGAGCCGTCAGAGCGCCGGCTCCTCCGGCGGGTCGGCGGCAGCGGTCGCGGCCGGGATCACGCCGCTTGCCCACGCCACGGACGGGGGCGGCTCGATCCGCATGCCGGCCTCCCATTGCGGCCTCTTCGGGCTGAAACCGAGCCGCGGACGCCTGCCCGCTGGTCCCGTGCTCGGAGAGGGCTGGAGCGGGCTTGCCGTGCCCCACGCCGTGACGCGCTCCGTGCGCGACAGCGCGGCCCTCCTCGACGCGACCGCGGGCCCGGCGCCGGGCGACCCCTACGCGGCGCCGGGCGCCGGGCCGTATCTCTCCCTGCTCGACCGCGACCCGGCGCCGCTTCGGATCGCGGTCACCCTCGAGACGCCCGACGGGCGGCCGGTCCATCCGGAGGTGCGGGCCGCCGTCGAGCGAACGGCGCGGCTCCTCGAGGAGCTCGGCCACCACGTCGAGCCCAGAGCGATCCCCGTCGACCTCGAGGCCTTCTACGCCCAGTCCTGGACCATTTCCGGCGCCAACGCCGCCGCTGCGGTCAGCGCCCGCGCCAAGGTGCTCGGCCGCGCCCCGCGGGAGGACGAGCTCGAACCCGCGACGCGGGCCATCATCGAGCGGGCTCGGCACAGGAGCGCGGAGGATTACGCCCGGGCCGTGCAGTGGCTGCACGGCTTCGGGAGGCAGGTCGGCGCTTTCTTCCAGCGCTACGACCTGGCCCTCTCCCCCGTCTTCACCAACCCGCCGCTCCCCGTCGGCTCCCTGTCCATGGGGACGGCGGACTTCGAGACCTACAACCGGATGCTGATGGCCGAGCGCCCTTTCACGGCGATCTACAACGCGTCCGGAGGACCGGCCATGTCCTTGCCCCTGCACTGGACGGCGGACGGGCTGCCGGTCGGCGTCCAGGTCGGCGCTGATCTCGGCCGGGAGAACCGCCTCCTCCAGCTCGCAGGCCAGATCGAGCGCGCCGCGCCCTGGACGCACCGCTACCCGGCGGAGCCGGCGGCCCGGCAGGCTGCCTGATGGACCCGGATTTCGGCCTCTGGGGCGCCACCGCCGAGCCGGCCCCGGCGACCCCGCCCTTGGCCGGCGACCGGACCACCGACGTCGCGATCGTCGGCGCGGGCTACACGGGCCTCTCGACCGCGCTGCACCTTGCCGAAGCGGGGGTGAGCGTGACGGTCATCGACGCCGAGCATCCGGGCTATGGTGCTTCGGGCCGCAACGGCGGCCAGGTGCTGCCGGGGTTCAAGACCTACCCGGACCACCTCATCAAGCGCTATGGCCCCGAACGGGGCGGCGCCCTGGCAGCGTTCGGCGCCGGCCTTGCCGACGGGCTCTTTGCCCTCATCGCGCGGCACGACATCCGCTGCGACGCCCGGCAGAGCGGCTGGATCCATGCCGGCCATCATCCCTCGAAGCTGCCTGAGCAGCGCTGGAAGCATGATCAGTGGGCAAGCCGCGGCGCACGGGTGCGCTGGCTCGAGCGCGACGCAATGGCGGAGCTTCTCGGCACCGAGGCCTATGCCGGCGGCTGGATCGACGAACGCGGCGGCAGCCTGCAGCCCCTGTCCTTCGCGCGAGGCCTCGCGCGGGCCGCGCAAGCGGCGGGTGCTTTTGTCCACGGCGGCACGCGCGCCACGGCGCTCGCCCGCTCCGGTGATGGCTGGAGCTTAATGACGAGTCGCGGGACGCTTCGCGCCGGCACCGTCGTCGTGGCGACGAACGGCTATACCGGCGGCCTCGTCGATCGCCTCGCCGCGACCATCGTTCCGGTGCAGAGCGCCCAGATCGCCTCGCAGGTGCTGGGCAACGAGGCGCTCGCGGGCATCATGCCAAGCCCTGCCGCCGTCTCCGACACGCGCCGCAGCCTGCTCTATTTCCGTCGCTCGCCGGACGGGCGCCTCGTCATGGGCGGGCGCGGCGGCATCCTTTTCGGGACGGGCGAGGGCCATTACGCCCGCCTGAGGCGCGCCGCCGAGCAGCTCTATCCCGCCCTCGCGGGGGCGCGGTGGGAGCATCGCTGGGCGGGCACGCTCGCCGTGACGCTTGACCACATGCCTCACCTGCACGAGCCCGCGCCGGGCCTCATCGCGAGTCTCGGCTGCAACGGCCGCGGCGTCGCCTATTCCACAGGTGTAGGCCGGATCATCGCCGAGCGGGCGCGCGGCGCGCGCCCGGAGGAGCTTCCTGTGCCCCTCACCCCCGTGAACCCGATGCCGATGGCCCCCTTCCGCCGGATCGGCGCGGCCGCCGTCGCCCAAGTCTATGGCTGGCGCGACCGCCTGACGGGCAGCCTCTGAGACGCGCGTGAGGCGGATTGCCCTCTGGGCAGGCCGTCACGGCGGTTCGCCCTTGAGCCGGCCCGAGCGGGCGGGCTAGGTCGTCCAGCACAACGCGGTGGCCCTGGCCGGCGCACCGCGCCCTATCTCCGAGCTCTCGCAGGACCTCATGACCAAGGCTCAGATCGCCGCCGAGATCCGGCGCATCGTGCAGAACCAACTCGACGACTGCCGGCGCGCCATCAAGGACGGCACCAAGACGATCGCGATGAACGAGCTCGACGACGCCATGCGACGCCTGAAGCAGATCGCGAGCCTTCTGGAGGCCACCCCACCGAAGAGCTGAGGCCGCCCTCCGCGTCGGCTCGCGTGAAACGCCGGAAACGAAAGCCGGCCCGGCGCGACATAAGCGCGTGCCGGGCGCGCGTGTACCTGTGGTCCCGTGAGAGATCGGAGCGGGACAACGATCATGGCAGGCCAGAGCGCAGCGCTCGCGTGGACGAAGCGACTGACCGCAGCGGCGATCGCGGTCGCGGTTCCCGGAGCGGCCCTGGCTCAGACCACGGCGGCGTGCCCCCGCGACCTCGCCGCGGTCGACGCGAGCTTCTCGCAGACCATGCAGCGCCTCGACGCGGTCCAGACGGCCGACCAGGACGGCAAGTGCGCCGCTTGGCGTCAGCACGTCGCAGCCATGCAAGCCGGCGTGACGGTGTTCAGGCGCTGCCTCTCCGGGCACGCGCAGCGCGAGAACGTGCTGCAGCTCCTGGTGTCGATCGAGGACTTCGAGGAACTCCTCAAGCGCAAGTGCTCGTAAGGCGCTGGCGGCGGCGGCGTTCCATCGATCCGGTTGATCGGTGCGATCTGATTTGATCGTTTGTCAGCCCCCACCTTTGCCTGCCAGCGTAGCGTTCGTTTAGAACGCCGGGAGCGCGGCCTTGCGAGGAGAACGGTAATGGGCGCGGCGCGCACGAGGGCTCAGGCGTTCTGCGAGCGCTTCGGGATCGAGGTGCCGATCCTCCTGGCGCCGATGGCCGGCGCTTGCCCGCCGTCCCTGTCCATCGCGGTGGCGAACGCGGGGGGCATGGGCGCGGCGGGCCTGCTCCTGCACGATCCCGCGGGCATTCGACGCTGGATGGAGGAGTTTCGTGCCGCGAGCAACGGCGCGGTGCAGCTCAACGTCTGGATCCCCGATCCGCCGCCGGTCCGGGACGCGGCGCACGAGGCGCAGGTGCGCGCTTTCCTGAGCGACTGGGGACCGCCCGTCCCCGCGGAGGCCGGCGATGCGACGCCGCCCGACTTCGCCGCGCAATGCGAGGCCCTTCTGGCCTCCGGCGCCCCGATCCTGTCCTCCGTGATGGGTCTTTATCCACCCGCCTTCGTAACGCGGATGAAGGAGCAAGGCGTCCTTTGGTTTGCCGTGGTGAGCACGGTCACGGAGGCGGTCGCGGCCGAGGCCGCGGGGGCCGACGTGATCATCGCGCAGGGCGCCGAGGCCGGCGGCCATCGGGCGGCGTTCGAGGCGGGGGGCGCGGAGCGGCGGGCCGTCGGCCTGTTCTCGCTCCTGCCGGCCGTCGTCGATGCCGTGCGCGTGCCCGTGGTGGCGACGGGCGGCATCGCCGACGGACGGGGCGTCGCGGCGGCTCTGATCCTCGGCGCCAGCGCCGTCCAGGTGGGCACGGCCTTTCTGCGCTGCCCGGAGGCGAAGACGAACCCGGCCTGGGCCGACGCCCTCGCCCGCACGCGCCCCGAGGACACGGTGATCACCCGCGGCTTCAGCGGGCGGGCGGGCCGCTCCATCGCGACAGATTACGCGCTCGCGACGGTGGCCCCGGACGCACCGGACCCGGCCCCCTACCCGGTCCAGCGCGGCCTCACGGCCGCCATGCGCGAGGCGGCGGGCCAGGCCGGTGACGTTGAGCGCATGCAGGCCTGGGCCGGGCAGTCGGCAGCGCTCGGCCGAGCCGAGCCGGCGGGCGACGTGGTGCGGCGTCTCTGGCAGGAGGCCGAGAGCCTACTCGGGTAGATTGGCGCGTGCGCCGTGCGAAACGGTTCACGTGGGCCGGAGCCGGTCCGCCCCGTTCACGCCGGTGAGGATGGCATAGAGCGAGGTCGTGGCGCAGATGTAGAGCCGGTTGCGCTTCGGGCCGCCGAAGGCGACGTTGGCCACCACCTCCGGCACGAGAACCTTGCCGATCAAGGTGCCGTCTGGATCGTAGCAGTGGACGCCGTCGCCCGCGCTCGTCCAGATCCGGCCCTCCGTGTCGAGGCGAAAGCCGTCGAAGAGCCCGGCCGCGCAGGTGGCGAACACCTCGCCTCCGGACAGGGAGCCGTCCTCCGCCACCTGAAACCGCCGGATGTGGCGCGGCCCGTCCGCGACGTGGGTCGCGCCCGTGTCGGCGACGTAGAGCAGCCGCTCGTCGGGCGAGAAGGCGAGCCCGTTCGGGCGCACGAAGCTGTCGGCCGCGATCGCGAGCTGCCCGCTTGCCGGGTCGAGCCGGTAGACGTGGCAGGCGCCGATCTCGCTCGTGCCCTTGTGGCCCTCGTAATCCGAGTCGATGCCGTAGGCCGGGTCCGTGAAGTAGATGAGCCCGTCGGAGCGCACCACGATGTCGTTGGGGCTGTTCAGCCGCCGGGCCTCGAAGCGCTCGGCGAGCACCGTCACGGAGCCGTCGTGCTCGGTGCGCGTCACCCGGCGGTTGCCGTGCTCGCAGGTGACAAGGCGGCCCTCGCGATCGAGGGTGTTGCCGTTGGTATAACCTGCAGGATCGCGGAATAGGCCGACCTGCCCGCTCATCTCATCGTAGCGCAGCATGCGGTCGTTCGGGATGTCGCTCCAGATCAGGGTGCGATGGGCCGGAAGATAGGCCGGCCCTTCCGCCCAGCGGCAGCCGGTGTAGAGCAGGTCGAGCCGAGCGTTCGAGCTCACCAGCCTCGCGAAGCGCGGGTCGAGCACCTCGCGCGCGGGCTGAGGTAGCGAAGACAGAGGAGCGGGGAACGACATGGCACCAGGGAACATCCTGCGCCCCGCACTGTCCAGCCGATCGTGACGCTCACCGCTCCCGAAACATCCTGCGGTACTGGTCCGGGCTCACGCCGAGATCGCGTCGGAAGCGCTCCCGAAAGCTCGACACCGCTGGGAAGCCGGCGGCGACCGCAACCTCCGCGACGGAGAGGCCCGTGGTCTCGAGCAGTTCCTGCGCCCGCTGGCGCCGCGCCGCCAGGAGCCATTGCAGCGGCGGGACCCCGACCTCGTCCTGGAAACGGCGGTTGAGGGTGCGCACGCTCATGCCCGCCTCCCGCGCGAGCTCGGCCAAGCAGAGCGGCCGGTCCAGATGGCGCAGCATCCAGTCGAGCAGTGCGTTGACGCCCGGCCGCCCAGAAGGCTGCTCCCGTCGGATGAACTGCGCCTGGCCTCCCTCGCGCATCAATGGCGCGACGGCCATGCGCGCCGTCTGCGCCGCGACCGCGTGGCCGTGATCGCGCCGGACGAGGTGAAGGCACAGGTCGAGGGCGGCGGAGGCGCCAGCCGAGGTGACCACGTTTTCCTCGTCGACGTAGAGAACGTCCGGGTCGACCGAAACCGCCGGGTAGAGCCGCGCGAGATCATCCGCCGCGTGCCAGTGGGTCGTCGCCCGCCGTCCGTCGAGCAGGCCCGCCGCGGCGAGCACGAAAGCGCCCGTGCACACCGAGGCGATGCGCGCGCCTCGGCCCGCGGCGGCGAGAAGCATCTCCGTCACCTCAGGTGAAACGGGGGTCAACGGGTCGACCAGTCCCGGCACGATGACGGTGTCCGCCAGCGCCGCCTCGGCGAGCCCGTGTCGCACGGCGAGGTCGAAGCTCTCAGTTCGCACCAGCGCCGCCTCGCCGCAGACCTGCACCCGATAAGCGGGCTCTCCCGCGCTCGTGCGGGCATAGCAGAACACCTCGTGGGGGATGGCGAGGTCCGAGGGCACGAGGCTGTGCAGGGCGAGGATGGCGACGGTGTGAAGCTCGGACATGACGGCAGAATGGCCGGATTCCGGCGCTGATTGTCAATCCGGCCAGTCGCCCGAGCGCCAGCGCCGCTGTAGATCGGCCCCATCCCGTCCGTTCCGTGGACCGGCGCGGGAGTGATCAACGCCAAGAGCCGTGGAGCACAGATGGGATTGTCGGATCCGCTCGGGCGCCTTCGCCTCATGGGCTGGGTCGAGGGCACCACGCTCCTGCTTCTCGTCGGCGTGGCGGTGCCCTTGAAACATCTCGGCGGCTGGCCGCAGGCCGTGTCCGTTCTCGGGCCCGTGCACGGCCTCGCCTTCCTGGCCTATCTCGCCGCTGCGATCGAAGCCGTGTCGTCGGGCGGCTGGACGCGCCGGGAGGCCGCGCGCCTCTTCGGTGTGAGCCTGGTGCCGTTCGGGACCTTCCTCAACGACCGCTGGCTCGCCGCGCGAGCGGCCGCACGGTCGACGTAGCGCCCCGCCAACCTCGATCGTCAACCTCCCGGAGCGGCGCGTGCTTTATCTCGTGCTCAAGGCCTTCCACGTCACCGCCCTCACGGTCTGGATGGCCGGGATGATCGTCGTACCGTTACTCCTCACGCGGCCGCCCGCTCCCGGCCGCGAGCGGGACCCGACCACGCTTGCCGCGTTGCGGGGGTTCGCGACGCGCGTGACCTCGCCGGCGATGCTCGCCACCCTCGGGCTCGGGCTCTGGCTCGCGCAGGACGCGGGCTGGTTTCGGGCGTCCTGGCTGCAGTTGAAGCTCGTGCTCGTCCTGATCCTGACCGGGCTGCACGGGGTCGTGGCGGGCCAGTCTCGCCGCTTGGTCGCCGAGCCTGGGATGCCGGCCTCGGCTCTCCTTCGTGCGGTACCCTGGCTCACACTGGCCTGCCTCGCCGGGATCGCCCTTCTGGCCATCGTCAAGCCCGGGCTCTGGTGAGCCTTCGTCGGTCGAAGCGCCTTAGGAGGCAGCCGCGAGAGCCCGCAGGCGTTCGTTCTCGGCGCGCAGCGCGGCGAGTTCCTCGCGCACCGGGGCGAGCGCTCCCTCGATCTCGCCCTGCGTGAAGCGCGGCGTGATGTGCTGCGGGCAGTTCCAGTCGAAGGCCTCGACCGTGATGAGCACCGCCCGTTCCACGCGGGCGGGGTAATCCGGCACGGCGAGCGCCGCGGCGAGCTCTGGATCGTCGGCCGCGTCCACCACCCGCAGGCGCCCGAAGATCTTGAGCCGGCGCTGATGGGCGTAGTCCATCAGGAACAAGGACACGCGGTCGTTGCCCGCGACATTGCCCGTCGTGACGTACTGCCGGTTGCCGCGAAAATCCGCGAAGCCGAGACTCGTCTCGTCCAGGATCCTCAAGAAGCCCGCTGGTCCGCCGCGATACTGCACGTAGGGCCAGCCGGTTTCCGAGACGGAGGCGAGATAGAATCCGTCGCGGCCCGCGATGAAGCCCGCCTCCGCCTCGGTCAGGCGCTCGTTGCGCACCGGCCCGTCCGGGCCCTGCGTGCCGTCGAGGCGGGCGTACTGGGCCGCGCTGCCGTAGCGTTCCCGCGCGGCCTTCACGGCCGGCGTCGACGCGATCTCGAGCCATCTGTGGAGCATCCGAGCCTCCCTGTGTTCGACGAAGCGTTGCCTCAAGCCGCCCAGGCCCATTCGGCCGGCAGCCAACGCAGGCGTCCGCCCTCCGAGACGATGCGGCCGAGGCCGGGGAAGGGCATGTGGGTCGCCGCGATCAGGGCGCCTTCTTCCGCTGCGCTCGGGAAGAAGCGGGCACGCATGGCCTGGGCGGCCGGCCGGTCCTGCTCGAAGAGGAAGTTCACATCTGTTCCCAGCGCGGGATGGACGACGGGGAAGAGCATGTCGGACACCATGATGAGGCTCTCAGCCCCGTCCGCGATGCGCACGCCGATGTGGCCGGGGGTGTGGCCCGCGAGATCCACGATCGACACGCCGCGGGTGACCTCATGGTCGCCTTGGGTCGCCTGGAGCTTCGGATAGAGCCGCACGAGCTCGCCCGAGAGGCGGAAGCTGGTCTGGAGGTAGTCGGGCGCGCCCGCCTGCTTTGCCGGATCGGTCCAGTGCTGGACGTCGCGCCGGTCGGCGTAGACCTCGGCATTGGGAAAGTTCCGGCGCCCGCCCGCGACGAGGCCGCCCAGATGATCCTGGTGCATGTGGGTGACGATCACCGCGTCGATCTGCTCGGGCGACAGGCCCCGGGCGGCGAGCGCCTGCGGCAGACGCCCGGTCTGGCCGAGGGAGCCGGCGGGCCCGGCATCGATCAGGATGCGCTGCAATCCGTCCTCGACGAGGTACTGGTTGAACACGAAGCGCACGCCGGAGGGACGGCCTGAGAACTGCGCCTTGGCGGCGGCCTCAACCTCGGCGGCCGAGCGGCCGGGGAAATAGCCGTAAGGCATGTCCGCGTAGCCGTCGGACAGGGCCGTGACCGTGAAACGACCGACGCGGATCTGAGCGAGAGGCGAGACGGCCGGAGGGGGCGTGGTCGCGGCCGCGGCGCGCGGCAGGGCGCCGGTGCCGAGGGTAAGCGCAGGCAGACCGAGGGCGAGGGCGCGGCGGGAGAGGGAGAAGGTCATGGCGAGGCTCCGGTTGGGACCGGCCGGGCTTGAGAGCATCGCTCCGACACCCGGCATGACAGGCAAGCTAGACCCTCCCTCTCACAGGCAGTAGCCTGTCTCTCCTGAATGCTTGCTCTCATTTTTCGGAAGACACGATGGACCGTCTCGATGCGATGCGGGTGCTTCTCGCCGTGGTGGACGAGGGCAGCCTGTCGGCCGGCGCCCGCCGCCTCCGCGCGCCGCTCGCGACCGTCAGCCGCAAGGTGGCCGACCTCGAGCGGCACCTGCGCGCACAGCTTCTCGTCCGCACCAGCCGCCGCGTCGCGCTCACGGACGCCGGGCAGGCCTATGCCGCTTCCGCGAGGCGCATTCTGGAGCAGGTCGAGACAGCGGAGCGCGAAACTGTGGGGGCGCACAGCACGCCGCGGGGCGAGCTGCACGTCACCGCGCCCACCATGTTCGGGCGCATGCACGTCCTCCCCGTCGCCTGCGCCTTCCTGGACGAGCAGCCCGACATCGACCTGCGGCTCTTCCTCAGCGACCGCCAGGTGAACCTGGCCGAGGACCACATCGACGTCGCCGTGCGCATCGGCCAGCTCGTCGACGGAGGCCTCAAGGCGACACGGGTCGGCAGCGTGCGGCGCATTGCCTGCGCGAGCCCGGCCTACCTCGCCCGACGGGGAACGCCCGCGACGCCCGATGACCTCGCGGGGCACGACGGCATCAGCTTCCAGGGCTTCCTCGCCGCGCCCGAATGGCGCTACCGAGGCGACGGGCCGGCCTGGTCCGCGGAGCCGCGCACGCGCCTCGCCGTGAACGCGACGGAAGCCGCCGTCGCGGCGGCGGTGGCGGGCCTCGGCGTGGTGCGCCTGCTCTCGTATCAGATCGCGGAGGAACTGCGCCGCGGCTCGCTCGTCGCGGTGCTGGAGGATTTCGCACCCGCGCCGACGCCGGTGAGCCTGGTCTATCCGGATGCCGGCCTGCTGCCGCTCAAGACGAGAGCCTTCCTGGATTGGACGGCCCCGCGTCTCCGGGCGCGCCTGCAGGACATCTGAGGAGGCAGGGGAGGAACGTCCTCCCCTGCCCGCTCGCGATCAGCTGCGCTTGGGCGGCGAGGCCGGCCAGCTCTTGATCAGGGTGTCGTAATCGACCGTCTCGCCCTTCGGCTTCTCGTTGGCGAGCTTGCGCTGCGGCGCGATCGTGCCCGCGGCTTCGGCCTTCTTGAACCACTCCTCGGCGGTGGTGCGGGGGTTCATCTTCGGCCCGCATTCGCCCTGCACGTTGGCGCGCTCGAGGCGGGTGAGCACCTCGTCCTGGGCGGCCGCGAGGGCGTCCATGGCCGCCTGAGGCGTCTTGGCGCCCGACGATGCATCGCCGATGTTCTGCCACCAGAGCTGCGCCAGCTTCGGATAATCCGGCACGTTGTTGCCGGTGGGCGTCCACTGCGTGCGGGCGGGCGAGCGGTAGAACTCGACGAGGCCGCCGAGCTTCGGGGCGCGCTCCGTCATGCTCTGGTGCCAGATGTCGCTCTCGCGGATGAAGGTGAGGCCGACATGGCTCTTCTTCAGCGAGACCGTCTTCGAGGTGACGAACTGGGCGTAGAGCCAGGCCGCCTTGCGCCGGTCGACGGGGGTGGACTTGAGCAGCGTCCAGGCGCCGGCGTCCTGGTAGCCGAGCTTCATGCCCTCCTTCCAGTAGGCGCCCTTCGGCGAGGGGGCCATGCGCCACTTCGGCGTGCCGTCGGCGTTCACGACGGGCAGGCCCGGCTTCACCATGTCGGCGGTGAAGGCCGTGTACCAGAACATCTGCTGGGCGATGTTGCCTTGAGCCGGCACGGGCCCGGACTCGGAGAAGGTCATGCCGTTGGCCTGGGGCGGGGCGTATTTCTTCAGCCACTCGATGTACTTCGTGATCGAATAGACCGCCGCCGGGCCGTTGGTGTCGCCGCCGCGCTCGACGGAGGATCCGACGGTGCGGCAGCCTTCCATGCGCAGGCCCCACTCGTCCACGGGCTTGCCGTTGGGCAGGCCCTTGTCGCCGTTGCCGGCCATGGAGAGCCAGGCATCGGTGAAGCGCCAGCCGAGGCTCGGGTCCTTCTTGCCGTAATCCATGTGGCCGTAGACCTTGACGCCGTCGACCTCCTTCACGTCGTTGGTGAAGAACTCGGCGATGTCCTCGTAGGCCGACCAGTTCACCGGCACGCCCAGCTCGTAGCCGTACTTGGCCTTGAAGCGCTCCTTAAAGTCGGCGCGCTGGAACCAGTCGTAGCGGAACCAGTAGAGGTTCGCGAACTGCTGGTCGGGCAGCTGGTACATCTTGCCGTCGGGCGCCGTCGTGAAGGAGCGCCCGATGAAGTCGGCGACGTCGAGGTTCGGGTTCGTGACGTCCTTGCCTTCGCCCGTCATCCAGTCGTCGAGGGCGATGGCCTGCTTATAGCGGAAATGGGTGCCGATGAGGTCGCTGTCGTTCACCCAGGCGTCGTAGATGTTCCGGCCCGACTGCATCTGGGTCTGGATCTTCTCGACGACGTCGCCTTCCTGGATCAGGTCATGGTTGACCTTGATGCCGGTGATCTCGGTGAAGGCCTTGGCCAGCGTCCGGGCCTCGTATTCGTGGGTGGTGATCGTCTCGGAGACGACATTGATCTCCTGGCCGGCGAAGGGCTTCGCCGCGTTGACGAACCACTCCATCTCTTTGAGCTGCTCCTCCTTGGAGAGCGTCGAGGGCTGGAACTCGGAGTCGATCCAGCGGCGGGCCTCGTCCATGCCGGCAGACGCCGCGCCCGCGGTCAGGAGGGCGGCGAGGCTGGCAGTGGCGAGAAGCAGGTCACGTCCTCGGAACTTCATGCGTTTCCTCCCAGGTTGCGCCGGCTTGCCGCCGGCGGTTTTGTCCCGCCGCCTCAGACGAAGCGGAAGATGACGGCGGCCACGACGAGCGACAGGCCGGAAGCCGGCCAGAGGTCCGGCCCGACGAGGCCGAGCCAAGCGAGATGGATGAAGGCGGCGACGAGCAGTGAAATGAACAGGCGGTCGCCCCGGGTCGTCGGGATGGCGAGCACCCCGACCCGCTCCGTCTCCGGGCGCCAGACGGCGAGCGCGGTCAGGAGCGCGAGGAGGGACGCGATGCCGGCGAAGAACAGGCCGGTCTGCCAGGTCCAGGCCATCCAAGTGAGGTCAGGCATGGGAACCTCCAAACCCTCTCCCCTCTGCGGGAGAGGGTGGCGAGCGGAGCGAGCCGGGAGAGGGGCCGTGTGCCGCTTCCAGAGCAGCGAGCACCTCGCGCATCACAAGAGCAAGCCCGCCGAAGACGAGTTCGTTCGAAAAACGCAGGACCGTGAAACCCTGCGAACGGAACCACCGGTCGCGTGCGGCATCCTTGGCGATCTGTTGGGCCTTGTCGTGAGGCGGGCCGTCGAGCTCGACGACGAGGCGCGCCGACGCGCACAGGAAGTCGGCAACGTAGGGCGTGATCGGCACCTGTCGCTTGAACTTGAAGCCATGGAAACGGCCCGCCCGAACCTGCTCCCAGAAGATCGCCTCCGCTTTTGGCATCTCGGAGCGTTGCTGTTGGGCGAAGCGGCGCAGACGCGGCTCGACCGCGTTCAGGCGACGGGGCTCCGGCCCCTCTCCCTGCCTGCCTTCGGCAGGCTGTCCCTCCCCCGCAGAGGGGGGAGGGATGTCGCTCGTCCTCATCACACCCTCCCGAGGGCGAAGCCCTTGGCGATGTAGTTGCGCACGAACCAGATCACGAGCGCGCCGGGGATGATGGTGAGCACGCCCGCCGCCGCGAGTAGTCCCCAGTCCATGCCGGCGGCCGAGACGGTGCGGGTCATGGTGGCGGCGATGGGCTTCGCGTTCACGCTGGTCAGCGTGCGGGCGAGGAGCAGTTCCACCCACGAGAACATGAAGCAGAAGAAGGCCGCGACGCCGATGCCCGACGCGATCAGGGGCATGAAGATCTTCACGAAAAAACGCGGGAAGGAGTAGCCGTCGATCGCCGCCGTCTCGTCGATCTCCCGCGGCACACCCGACATGAAGCCTTCGAGAATCCACACCGCCAAGGGCACGTTGAAGAGGCAATGCGCGAGGGCCACGGCCCAGGGCGTGTCGAAGAGGCCGATCGCCGAGTAGAGGTTGAAGAAGGGCAGCGCGAAGACCGCGGGCGGCGCCATGCGGTTCGAGAGCAGCCAGAAGAACAGGTGCTTGTCGCCGATGAAGCGGTAGCGCGAGAAGGCGTAGGCCGCGGGCAGGGCCAGCGCGATCGAGATCACCGTGTTGATCGCGACGTAGGACAGGGAATTGAGGTAGCCGCCGTACCAGCTCGGATCGGTGAAGATGCGGCGGTAGTTGTCGAAGGTGATCGTCCGCGGCCACAGCGTCAGCGTCGTCGTGATTTCCTGGTTGGTCTTCAGGCTCATGTTCACGAGCCAGTAGATCGGCAGCATCAGGAACAGGAGGTAGAGCACCATCACGACGGCGCTGCCGCTCACCCGCGCCCGCGACGCAGCCGGTTTGGCGGCCACCGCCGCCGGGGCCTCGGGCGCGTCGACGACGGCGGTCCCGCTCACGGCTTCACCTCGGCGGCGTCGCGGTCGGCGTTGACCATGATGGTGTAGAACACCCAGCACAGGCTGAGGATGATGAGGTTGTAGACGAGGGACAGGGCGGCGGCTTTGCCTAAGTCGAACTGGCCGAGCGCCAGCTTCACGAGGTCGATCGACAGGAACGTCGTCGCGTTGCCGGGTCCTCCGCCCGTGAGCACGAAGGGCTCGGTGTAGATCATGAAGGAGTCCATGAAGCGCAAAAGCACCGCGATGAGGAGGACGCGGCGCATCTTGGGCAGCTGGATCGTGCGGAACACGGCCCAACGCGAGGCCCCGTCGATGCGGGCTGCCTGATAGTAGGCGTCTGGGATCGATTTCAGGCCGGCGTAGCACAGGAGCGCGACGAGGCTCGTCCAGTGCCAGACATCCATCAAGACGATGGTCGTCCAGGCGGCGAGCGGGCTCGCGACGTAGTTGTAGTCGATCCCGAGCTGATTGACCGCCCAGCCGAAGAGGCCGATGTCGCCGCGGGCGAAGACCTGCCAGATCGTGCCCACCACGTTCCAGGGGATGAGGAGCGGCAGGGCCATCAGAACGAGGCAGAGCGCCACCGTCCATCCCTCCCGCGGCATGGCAAGCGCCACGGCGATGCCGAGCGGCACTTCCAGCGCCAGGATGATCGCGGAGAAGAGCAGGTTGCGCCACAGGGCGTCGAAGAAGCGGCCGCCGAGGTCCTTCGAGGGGTCCAAAAGGTCTTGGAACCAGCCGACGCCGTTCCAGAAGAACTGATTGTTCCCGAAGGTGTCCTGCACGGAGTAGTTCACCACCGTCATCAGCGGCAGCACCGCCGAGAAGGCGACGATCGCGAAGACCGGCAGGACGAGGAACCAGGCGCGGTTGTCGAGGGGCTTCATCGCGCCTCCTCGCCGGCCAAGAGATGGCCATCGGCGTAGACGTGCACGTGGCGCGGATCGAACAGGAGCGAGGCGGAACCCTCCGCCGGGACGGGCCCGTCGGGGACGGTGGCCGCGAGCGTGCGCCCGGCGATCTCGACGCGCGCGACGCGGGCGCGCCCGACGTCGTCGATCCGGCGCAGCGCCACGGGCAGCCCCTCGCCCGCGGGCGCGAGCCGCGCGAATTCGGGCCGAACCCCGAGGGCGATGGTGCGATTCGCCGGCAGCGCCGGATAGGCCCGCGCGAGGGGCAAGGGATAGCCGTCGACGTAGGCCGTGCGCCCTTCCACGCGGCAGGGCAGCACGTTCATGCCGGGCGAGCCGATGAAATGGCCGACGAAGGTGTGGGCCGGGCGGCTGAACAACTCCTCGGGCGTGCCGGTCTGCAGCACGGCGCCGTCGTGCATCACGACCACGGTGTCGGCGAAGGTGAGCGCCTCCGTCTGGTCGTGGGTGACGTAGATCATCGTGAGGTCGAGGGAGCGGTGCAGCTCCTTCAACATCGAGCGCAGCTGCCATTTCAGGTTCGGGTCGATGACCGTCAGCGGCTCGTCGAACAGGATCGCGGCGACGTCCGATCGAACGAGGCCGCGTCCGAGGGAAATCTTCTGCTTGAGGTCCGGAGTGAGATTGCGCGCCCGGCGCCCCAGCAATCCCGTGAGGCCGAGCAGCGCCGCGACCTCCTCGACCCGCCGCGCCACCATCTCGCGCGGGGCCCGGCGATTGACGAGGGGGAAGGCCAGGTTCTCGCGCACGGTCATCGTGTCGTAGATGACCGGGAACTGGAAGACCTGGGCGATGTTGCGCCGCTCGGTCGGCAGGCCCGTCACGTCGCGGTCGTCGAAGAGGATGCGGCCGCGGGTCGGGTGCACCAGCCCCGAGATGATGTTGAGGAGCGTGGTCTTCCCGCAGCCCGAGGGCCCCAGAAGCGCGTAGGCGCCCCCTTGCGCCCAGACGTGGTGGATCTCCCGCAGCGCGTAATCCTCCGGCCGGCGCGGCGCCGGATGATAGGCGTGGGCGAGGTGCTCGAGGGTGATGCGGGCCATGGTTCAGGCCGCCCGCGCGAGGGCGGTATCGGCGCGGCGTCCCTCGCCGTCGAAGAGCAGGAGGTTCGACGGCGCGACATGCGCCGCAACGGCGGAGCCGGGGTCGAGGCGCAGCACGCCCGGAACGAGCGCCACGAAGCGGTGCTCGCCGACGTCGAGGTGGACGAAGCTCTCCGAACCCGTGATCTCGGACACCGACACCGTGGCCTGAAACGGCACCGCCTCGGGGGAGGCCGGCCCAAGGCCGAGGTGGTGGGCGCGAAAGCCCACCGTGTAGGCTCCGTCGGGCACCTCAGCGAAGGGGCCGGCGGCCGCGATCTCGCCTCCGGTGCCGAGCGAGACCCTCGTCCCGCGCCTCTCCGCGGTGAGGACGTTGAGCGGCGGATCGGAGTAGACCCGCGCCGTCGCCAGGTCCCGCGGCTGCCGGTAGACCTCCGAGGCAGGCCCGAACTGCGTGACTGCCCCCTCCGACAAGCTGGCGGTGCGCCCGCCGAGCAGGAGAGCCTCCTGCGGCTCCGTCGTCGCGTAGACGACGATGGATCGGGAGGCCGCGAAGAGGCGCGGCAATTCCTCCCGCAGCTCCTCCCGCAGCTTGTAGTCGAGGTTGGCCAGCGGTTCGTCGAGAAGGACGACGGCGGCGCGCTTGACGAGGGCGCGGGCGAGCGCCGTGCGCTGCTGCTGGCCGCCCGAGAGGCTCAACGGCTTGCGGTCGAGGTAGGGTTCGAGGCGAAGCAACGCCGCCGCTTCCCGCACCCGCGCATCGATCTCAGGCTTCGGCGTGCCCGCCACCCGCAGGGGCGAGGCGATGTTCTCGTAGACGGTGAGCGAGGGGTAATTGATGAACTGCTGGTAGACCATGGCCACCGATCGGCGGCGCACCGGCACGCCCGTCACGTCCACGCCGTCGAGGAGGATGCGGCCGCTCGTCGGAGCGTCGAGGCCGGCCATGAGCCGCATCAGGCTCGTCTTGCCGGACAGCGTCGGCCCGAGGAGAACGTTCAGGACGCCCCGCTCGAGGTTGAGGCTGGCATCGCGGATGTGGGTCTCGGCCCCGACAACCTTGCGCACTTGGTCGATCACCAGCGTCACGCAACCACCTCCGCAACCGGAGCGCCGCGGCACCTGCCGAGCGGCTTCAACGAAAATCAGCGATGAAATGTTTGGGGGCGCGACCGCGCCCGGCGCGGTTCGTCGGGTCTCCTCCCTCGAGCCCCCGGCGGGTCCGGGGCGCGTTCTGATTCCCCCTGACGCTAGGTGAGCCGCGCCATCCTGACAATGGGAAACCGCGACAGGCGCCGGGCCCTTCCGAGCCGGGTTCTCAGGCGGCCGAGCGGTCGTCTGATGCGGCGGCAGGCGGCCGGAGCGGCAACGACGAGGCGAGGATCTGGAGCGCCCGGCCCGCGCTCGCCGTCATCGCGGCAAGCGGAGCGGAGACGTCCCCCGCCCCTCGGCAGGCTTCCTCGACCGCCCTCGCCGCTTCGGACAGGTCTTGGAAGCCGAGCATGCCGGCCTGGGAGACGAGCTTGTGCGCCGCAGCCTCGACGCGGCTCAGGTCATCCCTGCCGGGGTCGGGCATGCCTTGGCCAAGGATCGCGGCGAGTTCGGACAGCCAGGCCTCCACCTGCTCCGAGCCGACGAGCGTGACGAGTTCCCCGAGCGTGCCCTGATCCAGCGCGCCTTTATCGAGGGAGGCCTGCGCAGCCGGCGGCGTGACCGCATCGGCTGTCGGCGCGTGACCGCGCGATCGCTCGATCGCCCGCAGGAGATCGGCGCGCTTGAAGGGCTTGCCGACATGATCCGTCATGCCGGCCCGGCGGAACTCGGCGATCTGGTCGGGAAGAACGTTGGCGGTGAGCGCGAGGATCGGCATCTCGGCCCAGACCCCGCCGAGCGCCCGGATGTGACGCGTCGCGGTGACCCCGTCCATGCCGGGCATATGGATGTCCATCAGCACAAGGTCGTAGCGCTCGGTCTGGACCGCCACGACGGCGTCCGCGCCGTCCCCGACGATATCGACGCTGTGCCCGGCGCTCCTCAGAAGGTGGCCAGCGAGCTCCTGGTTCATCGGCAGATCCTCCACGAGGAGGAGGCGGGCCGGATGGATCACGATCTCGTCCGAGGCCGGCTTGGCTTCGTCGAGGCGCATCTGTGCCTCGGACAGGCACGCCGTGAACCAGAAAGTCGATCCCTGGCCGGGGGCGCTCTCGACCCCGATCGTTCCCTGCATCAGGGTCACGAGTCGCTTCGAGATGGCAAGCCCGAGCCCGGTCCCGCCGAACTCCCGCCCGATCGAGCCGTCGACCTGGCTGAAGCGCTCGAACAGGAGGCTCTGCTTATCCTTCGGGATGCCGATCCCGGTATCCGTCACCGCGAAGTGGACGAGCGCCTGCCCATCCGTGCTCCGGGCGCTCCGGACGGAGAGCGTCACGCTGCCCTTCGGCGTGAACTTCACGGCATTGTTGAGGAGGTTGAGCAGGATTTGCCGCAGGCGATCCTCGTCGCCGGTCATGATGGGCGGGAGGTCGTCGGCGACGTCGACGCTGAGCGTCACGCCCGCTTTGCCCGACCCGGCCACGATGGACAGCGTGTTGTCGATGAGCGTCTCGAGCCGGAACGGCCGCGGCTCGAGGTCGATCTGACCGGCCTCGATCTTCGAGAAGTCCAGGATGTCGTTGACGACGGTAAGCAGCGCGGAGCCGGCGCTGCGGATGCGCTCCGCGGTTCGCTTGTGGGACTCATCGAGGAGCGCGGCCCGGTCCTCGAGCAGGATCTCGGTGTAGCCGAGGATGCCGTTGAGGGGCGTGCGGATCTCGTGGCTCATCGCCGCGAGGAACTCGGTCTTGGCCTCGCTCGCCCGCTCCGCCGCCACGCGCTGACGCTCGGCCTCCTCGGTCGCGAGGAGCAGCTTGCCCTCCACGGCCTTCAGGGTCGAGATGTCGCGCGACACGACCAGGATGCGCTCCGGGCGGCCGTCGGCGCTCAGGATCGGGTTGAGCGAGATGTCCCACCATTTCGGCCGGCCCTTGGCGGTGGGAACGCAGGTCGTGAACCGCTCGGCGCCGCCGGCAGCCACCCGGGCGATCCGCTCGGCGACGGCGGCCCGATCCTCCTCCGGCCAGAGCGTCTCGAAGAGATGGCCGCCGATCTCGAGGGCGTCCTCGAGTTCGAGCAGGCACACTCCCGTCGCGTTGACGAAGACGACCCGGCCCTCGAAATCGAGGACCTTCACGCAGTCCGGGCTCGAATCGACGATGCTGTGAGCGAAGGCCTCGCTCTGGGCCAGGGCGCGCGTGCGCGCGACGACGCGGCTCTCGAGCTCGGCATTGGCCTGCTCCAGCGCGACGTCGCGCTCGGAGAGGCGCCGCAGCAGGGTTCGGAGCGCCTGCGACAGCGCATCGATCTCGGCGAAGCCGCCGACCTTCGGCAGGGCGACGTCGCCGGCCCGGCCGCGCTGCTCGATGGCCTGCGCGGCCTGGGCAAGGGCGAGGAGCGGGCCTGCGATGCGCCCGGCCGACCACCAGCCGGCACCGCCCAAAAGCAGAGCCAAGGCGGCGCCCGCCAGAAGGATCTGCCGCCGCGCGTCCTCGATGGGCGCGTAAGCCAGGCCGACGGGCTGGCGCATCACGATCGTCCAGCCTAAGCCCGGATAATCGCCGATCCCGGTGGAGCGGGCGGTGCCCACGAAATAGGTCACGCCGTCAACCGTACTCAGGCTGTAATCGGGCCCGCCCGCCTGCCGAGGCGCGACGGGGTAACGGCGGCCCTGCGTCGCCGCGGGGCCGAGAACCACGTCGCCGTCCTCGCGCAGGATGAGGGCTTCGAGACCGGGCACCCGTGCCTGCCGCACGATCTCCTGCGTCAGGGTTCGCGCCCAGTCCCAGCTGATATGGGCGCCGAGCACGCCGTCAGCCCGGCCGGTCGCGTCGCTGGTCGGCACAGCCACGTCGACGAACCGCAGCGGCCCGCCGTCCAACGAGGGCGGGAGCATCTTGGCAAGGAGCAGAGCTTCGTGCACGTCCCCGGCGTAGGAGCGGTCGAGCGCTGCCTTGAACCACGGCCGGGTAGCGACACTCTTGCCCTCCAGCATGCCGCCGGTGCTCGCCGTCACGAGCCCGTCGCGCGAGGCGAAGCCGATCCAGCTGTAGTTGGGCTGCGACGCCTGCAGCGTTTCGATCCAGGATCGGCGCGCCTCGGCCGACGCGGAGGTTGTCCGCGCGACGGCGGCCAGCACGTGCACGTCGCGCCAGCGCTCGTGCATCCCTTGATCAAGCTGCTCGCGCAGGCGGTCGGCGGTGGCGGCCAGCGTCTGTCCGGTCTGCTCGCGCAGGCGATCGGTGGTGACGCGCTCCACGACGCCGGTGCCGATCACGCCGGCGGCGAGGGAGAGCATCCCGAAGGTCAGGGCGAGCTTGGATCGAAGGCGCATCGGGCACCGGACGGAACGGCCGCGAGGGAGACCGCTCAGCCTAAGGCGAAGCCCCTTACGGAATTCGGAACGGGCTTTTGCCAGGCGTCACGGGAGCGCTCGCGAAAACCGCAGCACCGCCGGTTCGGCGATCCGCGCGAGGAGAACGCGGCCGTCGGCCAACTGCCGCGCGTCCGGCTCGGTCAGGGCCGCGGTTCCGGTTCCGCCCTGCCCGGCGATGAGGCGCCAGCCTTGCGGCACCTCGAGGGCGACGCCCTCGACGGCCTGGCCGGTCCGCGGCGCGATCGTGACCTGCGCCGCCGCGCCCTCCGCACTGGCGTCGAGCGCGAGCCCGTCGCGGGCCGACCACCAGGCTCCGAACTCGTCGAGCGCGCCGAACCAAGCCGAGTCGCGCAAGGCCTTGATGAGGCCGCGGGTAAAGTCCAGCTTGTGTCCTAAGATGTTGGGATGGGTGAGCACGACGAGCGCTCCTCCGTCACGGCCGATCTTGCGCGCCACCTCGAGGGCCGGGGCGAGGCGCAGGCCCATCAGGGGCAGGTGCTCGTCCTCGATCGTGATCGGAAACTCGAACACGCTCGTCGCGGCGGCGGCGCTGCGGTCGACCGTCATGCGGTAGGGCAGATGGGTGAGGGCCGTGCCCGCCGTCACCGACGAGCTGAAAGCATATCCCGTCGCGGCAAGAGCCTGCGGCAGCGCGGCCGGGTAGGCGAGGTGTCCCGGACGGAAGCTCACCACCCGGGCCGGCGGCGCCAGGCGCTCGACGAGGTAGCGGCTGACCCGCAACTCGCCGAGGATCGTGCCGCCCTCGGCCTCCTCGCGGCCGATCGAGACCGGCTGGTACTCCGGATAGCGCTCGTCGCCGGTGCCGATCGGGAAGCGGACGAAGGCCCGCGAGTGGACGACGGTGTGGCTGCCGAGCTCCATGCCGAGCGCCACGAGCCGGCGCAGGTGCTGCGCGCTCTCGTCGGTGAGGATGATCGCGTCGTTGTAGTCGCGCCGATACTTCGTCTGGATCAGGAACGTGCCACGGATGCCGTTCTCCCGCAGCAGCTCGGCATAGGCCACCGCGTTGGGCAGCGAGCGGGTGTAGTCGACGTCGTGCGTGAGGACGACGGCGAGGGATTTTCCCTGCGGCACGCGGCCGAGCGACACGGCTAGCGGTTCTCCGTCGCGCCAGATGCGCCGGATGAGGCGTAGGATCGCCTCGCCCTGGGGCACGTAGGCGTTCACGTAGGCGCGCTCGAGATCCTGCCCCCGCGCGGTCTGGCCGGCCAGCAGCAGGGCGCCCGGGTCGAAGCCGAGGGCGTAGGCCGCGCCAGCGCCGAAGCGGCGCCGGGTCACCGCCGCCGAACCGTCGTCGAAGCGCGCCAGCACCTCGCCCGCGTCTGTGTAGGCGTGGGTGCCGATCTGCGCCGTGCCGGCCTCCGGGTTGCCGAGGCGCAGGACTCTCTCCTCCGGCTCTGTCAATCCGGCCCAGTCGGCGGCCGCAGCCAGATCGACGGAGAAGCGGGCGCGCGACGCGACGGCCTCCTTGAACCCGAACACCTCCGCGAGACCGCCGAGCACGTTGACGCCGATGAGGGTGCCGCCCGCGCGCGGATGGGCGGCGAGACGGCGCAGATCCTCCGGCGGGAGGACCCGCCCGGAGACGAGGGGGTAGAGCATCACGACGCGGTGGCGCAGCGCCTCACCCGTGTCCCGGGTGACGGTGAAGGGCACGCCGAGGGCCTTGAGGCCGTGGACGAGGCCGAGCCAAGGCGAATCCGGATCGGTCAGCAGGATCGCGAGCCGCATCGGCGACCCCGCGGCGTGATCCTTCCAAGAAGCAGTCTTCGGTTCGTCGACGCGGCTAACGTCCGGCGGGCCGGCCAGACCGGCGAAGGTGTAGGAGCGGGTCGCGCGGTCGACGACGAGAGCGGCGACCGGCATGACGAACAGGGCGACGAGGAGGGCGAGGCCGATCAACCGCCCGCGCCGCCCCGCCCGGGCCGGAGCCGCTGGTGTTTCGTTCGCCATCCCGCGGTCCTCGTCCGAGCCTCGGCCTCCAGGGCTGCATCGGTTCGGTTAAGGCCGGCTGAACACAGCGGCGATGACGTCTCATCGCGGGATCGCGCGGCGTGGACAGGACCGCTCGCACGAGGTTGTTAACGCCTCGGCGGCTCACTGAAGGCCTTCAGGGAGCCGAGCCGTCATGACGCATCCAATCCAGCCGAAGGCGCGTGCCCGCCTTGTCGGGCGGCTGCGTGTCCTCCTGCTCGCGGTGATGCTCGCGCCGCCCACGGCCTCGCGCGCGGTCACTGAGACGCCCGAGCCTCGCGCGTTCGCGGCCTGCGAGCAGGCCGACGGAGCACTGCTGGTGCGAGCGGCAGAGGCGGCCCCGGTGACCGAACGCTGCCACGCCCTCGATCTGCCCCAAGGCGCCGCCCCGCGCTGGGTGGGCTGGCTCGGCGGGGCACCGGCGGCGAGCGGGCGCGTGACGGTCGAGGGCTTGATCCGGGACGGGGTCTTCGTGCCCCGCGCGGCACGAAGTCTGACGCCTGCAGCGCCCGACGCGGCACGTCCGTGGCCCCTCCTTGAGCCTCTACTGAGCCGGGCGGTTCTCCGCCCCTACGGCGTCGAGGAGCGAGCCGAGGCGCGCCGCGAGGGCAAGGGCCTCGTCCTCACCTGTCGCGCCGGCGAAAAACCCGCCGGCGTCGTTCTTGACCTCTCCCATGCTCCCGTGCCGGGCGGCGCGGCGCTGGCGTGGCGCTGGCGCGTCAGCGGAGGATCGAACCTCACCCTCGGTGTGGCCCCGGCGCGGGACGAGGCGGCGACGCGGCTCGTCGCCCTGCGCGAGAAGGGCGAGTTGCCGGCCTGGGGCGAGGCGCCGGCGCTCCTCGTAGCGGCCTGTCCAGCGACAGCCGGTGAGGCGACAATCCTCGACCTTCGGCTCGAACACCGCCTGCCCAAGGTGACGCCGTCCGTGTCGCGCGCCCTCTGGGCCTGGCGGCCCGAGCGGTGGCGCGACCAGCCCGAAGCGCTCCTCGACGCGCTCACGGCGAAGGGCGCCGACCGCGTCTTCGTCACCCTGACGATCGAGGAGGCGGGCGGCGTAGCTCACGCGGAGGCTCTCGCGCGCTTCGTCGAGCGGGCTCAGGGACGCGGGATCGCGGTCGTCGCCGTCGAGGGTGACCCCGCCATGGCGCTGGCGGCCGGGCGCACGGTCGCGCTCGCCCGCCTCGCGGCCATCGCAGCCTACCAGCGTGCCGCCCCGCCGGGCGCGCGCCTGGCCGGGATCCAGTACGACGTCGAGCCCTACCTGCTTCCCGCTTTCGCGGAGGACGCGCCGGGCGTCCTGCGCGGCTGGGCCGAGACGATCGACGCGCTCGCGGCAGCGGCTCCTGCCGAACTCGACATGGTCGTGCCGTTCTGGCTCGCCGGCGACCGGGACGCGGCCGCCAGCGTCCTGCCGGCGCTCGCCCGGGTCGCGGGGCGTGTCACGGTCATGGCCTACCGGACGGAGGCCGCCGCGATCCAGGCCGCAGCAACCGGCTTCCTCGCCTGGGGCGAGCGGGTCGGGCGCCCGGTCGTGATCGCCCTCGAAGCCGGCCCCGTGGACGACGAGGCGACGCGGGTGTTCGCGCCGGCAGCGCGCGGCACGCTGCACCTCGTCGCGACGCGAGACGGCCGCCGGATCGCGGCGCTCCTCGACGCGGAACGCGAGGGGCAGCCAAGCGCGGTGCTTCGCCTCGAACGGGAGGTTCCGGCCCCCGGCGCGTGGGTGAGCTTCCTCGGTGACGAGGCGCGATTGACGGCCACCGCCGCATCGGTCGCACCGGGTCTCGCGGCCTGGTCGAGCTTCGCGGGGTTCGCCTGGCACGGCGTCATCGACTGACGCGGCGCTGGCCGATCTTCACCGGCTGTTTACCATAACGGGCGAAGTCTCCGCTTCGGAGACAGCGCTTTATGACGATCCTAACCTTCGCGCGGACCAGGGCCTCCTCGCGACGGTGGACCGCCCTCGCGGCCTTTGGTCTTGCCGTCAGCGTCGCGAGCGGTCCGGCCCTTGCGCAGGCTCCGGAACCGGCCGCGCCAGCCAGCGAGGCTCCTGCCGAAGAGGCTCCCGCCGCTTCGCCGCGATCCGCGATGAGCAACGACGATCTTTTTCGCGCGGGCGTCGCTGCCCGTCGCGAAGGTCGCTGGATCGAGGCGATCGAAGCCCTGACCACGCTCACGGCCCGACAGCCCGACCACGCCGATGCGCAGGTCCAGCTCGGCCTCGCCTATGGCGCGACCGGCCGCGTGAGCGAGGCGAAAGCCGCCTTCCGGCAAGCCCTCACGCATGCGCCGGGCGACGATGACGCGCGCCTGGGACTCGCCCGAACAGCCTTCTGGACCGGCGACCTCGACGCCGCGGAGCGCGAACTCGCCGCCCTCGGCGCGAGCGCGGCCGGATCGCCCGACGCGCAGGCCCTGCGCGGCCAGGTCGCCGCGGCCAGGTCCGCCGCTCAGGCGCCGGCGGCACCTCCCGCTTCGATCGAGCGCGCGGCATCCGCGCCGGAGACCCGGGCGGAACCCGCCAGGGCCGCGCGGCCGCCGTCGCCCGCAGCCAAGACCGAGGCGACAGTCACCAAGCCCGCGGCGCCCGACAGGCTCGCGGCGGCGCTGGCGCACCGCAAGGCGGGCCGCTTCCGCGCCGCCGAGGACGCCTATCGAGGCGTCCTGGCCCGGTTTCCGAAGGACGCCGACCGCTGGGTCGATCTCGGGATCGTGCGCGCCTTCCAGGGTCCGACCCGCTTCGCCGACGCGCGCACGGCGCTCAGTCGCGCCCTGGCGCTGTCGCCTGACCACCTCGACGCGAGTCTCGGCCTCGCCCGCGTCGACCTCTACGAGAGCGCGCTCGACGCGGCGGCCCGGCGCGTCGATGCCGTCCTGGCGCGCGTGCCGGACCATGGGGAGGCGCTCGGCCTTCAGGCCCGCATCCGCCTCGCGAAAGGGGACGCGTCCGGGGCCGAAACCGACTTCGCCGGGCTCGTCGCCAAGAACCCGAAAGACGTCGAGGCGCTCACCGGTCTCGGCGACGCGCGGCGCGCCCAATACCGCGACGCGGAGGCGCACGCCGCCTTCCAGCAGGCCCTTGCCCTCGATCCGACCTCGCAGGATGTGCGCAAGCGCCTCGAGGCGCCGGTGCGCCCGCGCTGGCTTCTCAGCCTCAACGGCGGCGGGAGCGAGCTGTCCGCCGGCTTCAAGCCCTGGCGCGAGGGCGGAGTCCGGCTCGGCTACCGCTTCAACGAGGCGACGGTGGTCAGCGCGGGCGCCGAGGTCACGCGCCGCTTCGATCTCGTCGACACCCTGGTCGATGCCCGCATCGACCACCGCTGGTCCGACACCTTCGCTTCCTACTTCCGGGTCGGCGGCACCTCTGCGCCGCATTACCGGCCGGCCCTGCTCGTCGAGGGCGGCGGCTCCGCCCGCCTGTCGCCGGGCCTGGCGGACGGCACGATCGGCGCGACGGTGGCGACCGTCGATCTGGGCTTCGCCCGCTACGACGGGGCCGGCGACGTGAAAGCGGCGAGCATCGGCCTCGAACAATACGTCATGCAGGGCCGGCTCTGGTTTACCGCGAAGGCGATCGGCACGATCTCCGCGACCGAGGACCGTCTCGCGGGCTTTCTCGTGCGCGCCGACGTCCTCGTGACCGACCGGCTCCAGCTCTTCGTCGGCTACGCCGACGCACCCGACAGTTCCGACGGACAGGTCTACCCATCGCGGTCCCTGTTCGGCGGGGCGATCTGGTCCGTCACCGACACCCTGACCTTCCGCGTGACCGCCGCCCGCGAGGACCGCGTGAAATCCTACGACCGCACGATCCTCAATCTCGGCCTCTCGGTCGGCTTTTAGAGGGAGAGGACGATGCTCAAGGCCATCTGGACCGTCTCCCTGGCTCTCGCCGCACTCTCCCTCGCGGTGATGGGTTTCCTGGTAATCGCCCGCGGGTTCAGCGAGAGCCGCCGCGCCAAGGTCGCGGCCCGCCGCGACGCGCTTCTCGCCAGCGTGATCGGCTGGATGGCGGGCGAGACTTCGGACGAGCACGTAACAGGCGAGCTCGCGCGCGACCTCGACCTCTCGATCGACCTCCTGGGCGAGCTGTTCGAGATGGTGCGGGGCGTCGAGCAGGGCCGCCTTGCAGGTTTGGCGGAAAGCGCGGGCGTCGCCGGGCACCTTCGCGCGGGCTTGAGCCGGCGCTCGGTCGCCGAGCGGCTCACGGCGGCCGAGACCCTGGCCTGGTTCACCTCGCCCGAGACTGTCGCGGCCCTCGATCGGGCCCTGGCCGATCCGGACCCCGAGGTTGCGCTGGCCGCCGCGTCGTCCCTGGCGCAGATCGGCGCCGACCGGCCCGTCCGGCAGCTGCTCGGGCCGCGCTTCGACCGGTCCGACCCGTCGCGCCGGCTCGAGATGGTGATCGCCCGCGTCGCCCGGCGGCGGCCCGGCGAACTGGCGGAGCTCGCCCTCGACGCCGCGCGCACGTCGCGCCTCCGCATCGCGGCCCTCGACGCGCTGGCTCAGGCCGGCGCCCCGGAGGGCATCATTGCGGCCGAAACGCTCGCCGCGCAGGACCCGTCCGTCGACATCCGCGTCGCCTGCGCCCGCGTCCTCGGCCTCTTAGGGCATCCGGGCGTCGCGCCGACCCTCGCGGCCCTCATCGGCGACGCGCATTGGGCGGTGCGGGCCAAGGCGGTCGAGAGCGCCGGCCGGCTCGCACTGACGGAGCTTGCCGAGTCCATCGTCGCGCTGCTCTCCGACGAGAACTGGTGGGTGCGCCATCGCGCGGCCGAGGCCATCGAGCGGCTCCGGGAGGCCGGTCTCGCGACCCTCAAGGACCTGATCGAGCGGCATCAGGCCGTGTCCGTGTCCAAGGCCCCCGCCGACAGAGCCGCCCGCGCATGACGGCCCAATGCTCCCGCCCTCTCGCATCGAACGGCGCCCATGCCTGAGCTTACTCCCGATCTCGTCGTCGCCGCGACGCTTCAGGTCGTCCTGTTCGTCGTCATCGCGACGGGCCTGTTCCAGAACGGGCTCTACGCGGTGCAGCTCGCCATCGCGCTGGTCGAGCTCGCCTCGCAGCGGCCCGAGCGGCGGGCGAGCCTGCTCTGGCGCCGCTACGCCGAGGTCAGCCCGCCGATCTCGCTCCTCGTGCCGGCCTACAACGAGGAGCTCTCGATTGTGGACTCCTTGAGGTCCATGCTGGCGCTCAACTATCCCGACTTCGAGGTCATCGCGATCAACGACGGCTCCAAGGACGGCACGCTGGCCAAGATGATCGAAGGCTTCGGCCTGGAGCCCATCATCCGCGACTACCAGGACGCTGTGGCGCACGCGCCGATCCGGGGCCTCTACGGCTCAGCCCAGCACCCCAGGCTCCTCGTCATCGACAAGGAGAACGGCGGCAAGGCTGACGCGCTCAACGCCGGGATCAACTGCGCCCGCGCGCCCCTCTTCTGCGGTGTCGACGCCGACTCGATCCTGGAACGCGACGCGCTCCTTCGCGCCGTTCAGCCCTTCATCGACGAGCCTTCCCGCACGGTGGCGGTGGGCGGCACGATCCGGATCGCGAATGGCTGCCGCATCGAGCGCGGCCGCGTCCTGTCCTTCGGCCTGCCGCGCACCATGCTCGGCCTCTTTCAGACCGTGGAATATCTGCGCGCCTTCCTGATGGCGCGGCTCGCCTGGAGCCGGCTGCGCACGCTCACCATCATCTCGGGAGCCTTCGGCATCTTCAAGCGCCAGCCCGTCGTCGAGGTCGGCGGCTACAGCCACGGCACGGTGGGCGAGGATTTCGAGCTCGTCATGAAGCTGCACCGCCACCTGAGGGAGCGGGGTGACGATTACGTGATCCGCTTCATCCCGGAGCCGGTTTGCTGGACGGAAGCGCCCGAGAGCTGGCGCGTGCTCGGGCGCCAGCGCAGCCGCTGGCAGCGCGGCGCGCTCGAAACCTTCTTCCGCCATGCGGGCATGTTCGGGCGCCCGCGCTACGGCCGCGTCGGAACGCTGGGCTTAGGCCACGTCTTCATCGTCGACGTGATCGGTCCGCCGATCGAAGTCCTCGGCTACATCCTCGTGCCGCTGCTCTGGATGCTCGGCCTGCTCTCCGTCGATTATCTCCTGGCCTATCTCGCCCTGACCTTCGTCTTCGGCATCTTCATCAGCGTCGGGTCCCTCATCCTCGAGGAGATCGAGCTCCAGCGCGTGCCGCGCGTTATTGATCTCGTGATCCTGACCTTGATCGCCGTCGTCGAGAATTTCGGCTACCGCCAGGTCAGCAATCTCTGGCGCCTGCGCGGAGTCTGGCAGTACCTCACCGGCCAGCAGGGCTGGGGAACCATGACCCGGGTCGGCTTCCGCCGCGCATGAGGCGGGGCTCAAGCCGCCTTTCGGGGCAGGAGGCGGGCGACGCGCATCGCCAGCTCCTCGGGGATGAAGGGCTTGACGAGGTAGTCGCTTGCCCCGAGCTGCAGAGCGCCGACGATGTCGCTCTCGAGGCTCCGGGCGGTGAGCATGATGACCGGAATCTCGCTTGAGCCCGGATCGGCCTTGAGGGTGCGCAGGACCTCGACGCCGTCCATGCCCGGCATCATGGCGTCGAGCACGATGAGGGCGGGGCGCTCCGCCGCCACGGCCTTGAGCGCGCCCTCGCCGTCCTCGACAGCCGCGACGCGCCACCCCCGGGCCTTCAGCTTGGCGCTGACCACAGCGCGCATCAGGCCGTCATCGTCGGCGACGAGGATCAAGGGTTGATGCGCGTTCACGGCCGGTCTCCAACTGAGCGGCGCGTGCGCCTCGCTTGCAGCAAGGCGCCGACACCATCCGGAGACTTTAACTCCCGGAGCCTGACGTCCGGCAAACAAACGGGGTAAACCGAACCCTTCCCCGATCATCGAGACCCGAGTGACCCGCGCCCGCCATTCGTGGGCACAGGTCTCGACGCGGGGTCCGCCGTCCTCACCAGCTCGCGAGCACGGCACCGCCGAAGGTCTTGTCGATGAAGGCCTTGACCTCCGGGGAGCGGTAGCTCTCCACGAGCGCCTTCACCCAGGGCTTGTCCTTGTCCTGCTCGCGCACCGCGATGAGGTTCACGTAGGGGCCCTTCGGGTCCTCGCGCAGGAGGGCGTCCTGGGGCTTGAGCCCTGCGGGCGTCGCATAGTTGGTGTTGACCGCGGCGGCGTCCACGTCGTCGAGCGAGCGGGGCGTCTGGGCGGCGTCGATCTCGATGAACTTGAGGCGCTTGGGGTTCTCGACGATGTCGGCCACCGTCGGCTTGAAGCCCACGTTGGGCTTCAGCTTGATCACGCCCTTGTCCTGCAGGAGCAGGAGCGAGCGCCCGCCATTCGTCGGGTCGTTCTGGATCGCGACCGTACCGCCGTTCGGCACCTTGTCCCAGCTCGTGTGCTTCTTCGAGTAGATCCCGAGCGGGAAATTCACGGTGAGCCCGACGCTCGCGATCTTGAAGCCGCGATCGGCTTTCTGGTTGTCGAGATAGGGCTGGTTCTGGAAGGAGTTGGCCTCGAGCTCGCCCGCCGCCAGCGCCGTATTCGGCACGACGTAATCCGAGAACTCGATGATCTTGAGGTCGAGACCGTTCTTGGCGGCGAGCGGCTTCACGGCCTCCAAAATCTGGGCGTGCGGGCCCGGCGTCGCGCCGATGCGGACCGTTGTGGTCTGGGCGCCGGCAGGCAGGGCGGTCAGGGCTGCGAGAGCGGCCCCGAGAAGCAGGCGACGGGTGGGCATGGATACTCCTTCGTGGATCAGGCGCGGCGGACGACGCGCTTGTTGAGGCTTCGGGAGAGGCGGTCGCCCAGGCTCTGCACGGCCTGAACGAGGACGATGAGCACGACGACCACGGCGGCCATCACGTCCGGCATGAAGCGCTGGTAGCCGTAGCGGATGCCGAGATCGCCGAGGCCCCCGCCGCCGACCGCACCGACCATGGCGGAGAAGCCGAGCAGCGAGACGACGGCGAGGGTGAGACCCAGCACGATGCCGGGCAGGGCCTCCGGGATCAGCACCTTGAGCACGATCTGGAGCGGGCTCGCCCCGAAGGCGCGGGCCGCCTCCACGAGGCCGGCGTCCACCTCCCGGATTGCACCTTCGACGAGGCGCGCGATGAAGGGCGTCGCCGCCACCGTGAGCGGGACGATCGCGGCCGTCGTGCCGATGGACGTGCCCGCCACGAGGCGGGTGAAGGGGATGATAGCGACGACGAGAATGATGAAGGGCGTCGATCGCGTGGCGTTCACCACGGCGCCGAGCACCCGGTTGGCCCAGGGCGCCGCGAGAAGCTCGCCGCGCCCGCTCGTGGCGAGGAAGATACCGAGGGGCAGGCCGAGAACGGTGCCGAGGCCCGCGGCGACCGCGACCATCAGGAGCGTGTCCAGGGTCGCCTGAACGATGAGCCGGACGATCTCCGGCGGCAGGATCTCAAGCGACAGGATCTCAAGCGACATGGCCGAGCACCTCCGTGTCGAGGCCGCGCTCCGCGAGAAAGGCCAGGGCGGTGGCGAGCTGCTCCGAGCCGCCGGGCAGGCCGACGACGAGGGTGCCGAAGGGCCGGCCCGCGATCTCGTCGACGGTGCCCGCGAGGATGTTGGCGTCGATGCCGGCCTCCCGGGCGAGCCGGGCGAGCACCGGATCGGTGGCGTGCGGGCCGCGGAACACGATGCGCACCACCGCCTGTCCGCCCGGAACCGGCTCAGGTTTCAGGCGCTCGGCGAGGTGGGGCGGCAGCGTGCGGCCGCCCTCCTCCGCCAGGAAGGAGCGCGTCACCGCCTCCCGCGGGCGGGTGAAGACATCGAAGACGTCGCCCTGCTCGACGATGCGGCCGCGGTCGATCACGGCGACCTCCCGGGCGATGGCCCGCACCACCGACATCTCATGGGTGATGAGGAGGATCGTGAGGTTGAGCTCGCGGTTGATGCGCCCGAGAAGGCCCAAGATCGAGCGGGTGGTCTCAGGATCGAGGGCCGAGGTGGCCTCGTCGGAGAGCAGCACCTTGGGCTTCGTGGCGAGCGCCCGGGCGATGCCGACGCGCTGCTTCTGGCCGCCGGAGAGTTCGGCCGGATAGCGGTCGCGCTTGTCGGCAAGGCCCACGAGGTCGAGGAGTTCGTCGGTGCGGGCCCGGATCGCGGCGCGGTCGTAGCCCGCGACCTCGAGGGGCAGGGCGACATTGCCCGCCGCCGTGCGCGACGAGAGCAGGTTGAAGTGCTGGAAGATCATGCCGATGGAGCGGCGCGCGTGGCGCAAGGACCGCTCCGGCAGCCCTGAGATCTCGGCACCATCGACGATGACGCGGCCGCTCGTCGGCCGCTCGAGGCCGTTGACGAGGCGGATGAGGGTTGATTTGCCGGCGCCCGAGCGTCCGATGACGCCGAGCACGGAGCCGGGCGCGACCGCAAGATCGACGCCGTCGAGGGCGGGGACGGCCGGCGCGCCGCGCCCGCGGCCCGGGAACGTCTTCGACACGCCGTCGAGGCGGATGATGGGCTCCTCGGGCACGAGGCGGCGCGTCGAGCCGGCGAGCGGTTCAGGAACGGCGAAGGTCACGAGTTGAAGATCCGATGATCAGGCGAGGGCGCCGAGGCGGCGCCCGACGAGAAGCGTGGCGGTAACGCCGGCGAGCATCGCCAGGCCGAACACCCAGCCGGACACGGCGCCGGCCATCACCCCCGAGAGGAAGGTGCCGATCGAGCACCCGAGCCCGATCATGGCGCCGAAGCCGAGGAGGAGCCCGCCGATGAGGCCGCGCACGACCTGGCCGGTGGTCGGCCGAGCCGGCTTGAACTGGCCCGCCGCGAGCGCCGCCGCGAAGCTCGCCAGCACGAGGCCGGCGACGAAGACGCCGTTGGGCGTCAGCAGCGCGTCGCGGATCACCGTGGCGCAGCCGCGGAAAGCGTCGAGGCCCTCCAGGCGGGCTGGCAGCAGGTCGAGACCCGCCGCGGCCTGGCGGGAGCGCGAGCCGATCTCGGCCGTGACTCCGAGGGGCGAAATCCGAAAGTAGGCGACGACGCTCAAGGCACCGACGGCCAGGCCGCCGGCCCAGGCGGGCCAGCGCTCCACGAACACCGTGCGGGCGACATCGAGGCGGCGGGGCGTGGCCGGTGGGGGACCACTGGCGAGGAGCCGCAGCAGCGGCCAGGCGAGGAGCGTCAGGGCCGCGAGGCCCGCCGCGAGCGCGCCGGCGTAGCCGAGGCTGCGCGGCAGCCAGAGCACGGGAGCCTCGGAGATGCTGGCGAGGTAGAGCGGGTTCCAGGCGAGGAAGCCGAGACCGAAACCCAGCGCCGTCCCCAGCAGCGCGAAGGGCGCGGTCGGCGACCCTTCGCCGAGGCGATAGAGATGCGCGCTGATGCAGGAGCCGGAGATCGCCATGCCGGCGCCGAAGAGGAGGCCGGCGAGGGCCAGCACCGGGCCGACCGGGCCGATATGGGCCTGCGGCGGCAGGCGGGTGCCGGAGGGGTCCGGCAGGAACGCGCCGTAGACGGCGGTGTAGCCGGCGATGCCGACGGCGAGGGCGGCCAGCACGCCGAGTGCGCCGCGCGGATCGCCCCAATCAATGAGGTCGCGCCAGAGGCAGAAGAAGCAGAAGCGCGAGCGCTGCAGCACGAAACCGAACAGGCTTCCAAGGACGAGGGACAGGGCGAGGGTGGTTCCCTGGGGCTGGTCGGCCAGGAGGCGAGCCGCCGCGACGAGCCCCGCTGCGAGGCCGAGCGCAAGGAGCGGCCCGGCGAGGCGCCGGGCCGGATCGAGGGAGAGAGGCGCGCCTTCGGCCCAGAGGTCGAGGGCGCCGGTCTCGTCGCTCAAGGGACGGTTCATCGCGGGCCTACTTGCCGCCCCACACCGTGCCGGCAACGTTGACGATCGGCACGCCGACCGTGTTGCCGTACTCCGTCCAGGAGCCGTCGTAGTTCTTCGCGTCGTAGCCCAGCACCCGGGAGAGCACGAACCAGGTGTGGCTCGAGCGCTCGCCGATGCGGCAGGTGGTGATGATGGGCTTCGAGCCGTCCACGCCCGCGTCGGCGTAGAGCTTGCGAAGCTCTTCCTTCGACTTGAGCGTGCCGTCGGCGTTCACCGCGCGGGCCCAAGGGACATTCACCGAGCCCGGGATGTGGCCGGCACGGATCGCGAGTTCCTGCACGCCGGAAGGTGCGATGATCTTGCCCGAGAACTCGTCGGGCGAGCGGATGTCGAGGATCTTGGCGTCCCGCTCGCCCTTCGCGACGGCGAGCACGTCGGCGAGCCTGGCGCGCAGGTTCGGCGCGGTCTGCGCCACGGTGAAGCGCGAGGGCGGGGCTTCCGCGGTGCGGGTGTCGAGCGGCCGCTTCTCGGCCTCCCACTTCTTGCGCCCGCCGTCGAGGAGCTTGACGTTGTCGGTGAGGCCGTACTGGGCGAAGACCCAGGCGCCCCAGGCCGCGAACCAGTTGTTGTTGTCGCCGTAGAGGACGACCGTGGTGTCCTTGTCGACGCCAAGGCGCCGGGCGAGCGCCTGGAACTTCTCGGGGCTCGCGATGTCCCGCGTCACCGTCTCGACGAGATCAGTGTGCCAGACCACGTTCTGGGCGTTCGGGATGTGACCCCGCTCGAAGACGCCCGGCTCCACAGAGACCTCAACGATCCGCACCTTCGGATCGTCGAGTTTCTTCTCCAGCCACTCAGTGGTGACGAGCGGGCCGGTCTCGGCCCGGGCAGAGAGGGGAAGGGCCGCGCCGACCAGAAGGGCGAAGGCGGCGAGGATTCTCAAGCGCATATGGAGGCTCCGATCCAAGGTCATTCCGCCCGGCGCACGGTGTCCGGACGAGCCGGCTTCAAGCATCGCCAAACAGGGGCTGGAATCAAGCAGAATGTTCTTTTTATAGAACGCAGGATCGGAGATTGAAGCTCCTCTCGCAATCTCAATCCAGAGAAGTTCTTCCCTGCGGAGGTGAGCGTTACACGATCCTAACGACGAACATTCTCCGAAATTGCGTTCGAGCGGGCGCTGGGCTGCACACCCTGAGTGACCACGCCAGCCGACGGCATTTGACTTCGTTCTTCATAAAGAACATTCTTGGCCATCATGAGGAGAGGCCACACGTCTCGCGGCCTCGTCCTCTTCGCCCACGAGGACCGCGGCACCGTTGCCTCAGGGCGCTGCGCCCTGGCCGAAGACCGATGGAGGATCACACCATGCGCGACATCAGCACCGGGTCGATCGTCAGGAACCTCCTCGGCAGGGCGAGACAGGTGGCCCGGCGATGGGCGGTTCTGCTTGCCGCCGCGACGGTTGCGTCCTTCGCCGCGGGCGAGCCGGCGGGGGCCCAGGTCGAACTCCTCAACGTCTCCTACGACCCGACCCGGGAGCTCTACCGCGACATCAACCAGGCCTTCGCGGCGGATTGGAAGAAGCAGACGGGCGAGACGGTGACGATCCGCACCTCTCACGGCGGCTCGGGGCGGCAGGCGCGCTCGGTGATCGACGGGCTCAACGCCGATGTCGTCACCCTCGCGCTCGCCGGCGACATCGACGAGATCGCCAGGCTCACGAAGAAGCTGCCCGAGGACTGGCAGAAGCGCCTGCCGAACAACGCTTCGCCCTACACGTCGACGATCGTGCTCGTCGTGCGCAAGGGCAACCCGAAGGGCATCAAGGATTGGGAGGACCTCGCCAAGCCCGGCGTCCAGGTCATCACCCCGAACCCCAAGACGTCAGGGGGCGCGCGCTGGAACTACCTCGCGGCTTACGCCTACGCCCTCGACAAGTGGAAGGACGAGAAGCGGGCGCAGGACTTCGTCCAGGCGATCTACAGGAACGTCCCCGTCCTCGACACCGGCGCGCGCGGCTCGACCACCACCTTCGCCCAGCGGGGCCTCGGCGACGTGTTCATCTCCTGGGAGAACGAGGCCTTCCTCGCCCTCAAGGAATTCGGCGCGGACAAGTTCGAGATCGTGGTGCCGTCCCTCTCGATCCTCGCCGAGCCGCCGGTGGCGCTCGTTGACGCCAACGTCGACGCGAAAGGGACGCGCAAGCAAGCCCAGGCCTACCTCGACTTCCTCTACACGCCGGCGGCGCAGGCGATCATCGCCAAGCATTTCTACCGGCCCTCGAAGCCGGAAGCCGCCGCGAAGGAAGATCTCGACCGCCTGCCGAAGCTGAAGCTGATCACCATCGACGAGGTGTTCGGCGGCTGGGCCAAGGCGCAGACGACGCACTTCAACGACGGCGGCATCTTCGATGCCATCGTGAAGGCGAACCGCTCTTAAAACGCCCATGGCCGCGTCCCTCACCCTAGCCGACGGCCGGGCGGCGCCGGGCAAGGCCTGGCGCTTCCGCCGTCCGAGCGCCCTGCCCGGCTTCCCGCTCGCCTTCGGCTACACCCTCGTCTATCTCGGGCTCGTCGTCCTGATCCCCCTCGCGGCGCTGATCCTGCGGGCGTCGGGCCTCGGGCTCTCGGGGCTGTGGGTCGTGGCGACGCAGGACCGGGTCGCGGCGGCCCTCAAGGTGTCCTTCGGGCTGTCCTTCGCCGCCGCCTTCGTCAACGCCGCCTTCGGCCTTCTCGTCGCTTGGGTCCTGGTGCGCTACCGCTTTCCCGGCCGCAAGCTCCTCGACGCCGCCGTCGACCTGCCCTTCGCCCTGCCGACGGCGGTTGCCGGCATCGCGCTCGCCGCGCTCTACGCCCCGAACGGCTGGATCGGGAGCCTTCTGGCCCCGATCAAAATCGCCTTCACGCCGCTCGGCGTCTTCCTCGCCCTCGTTTTCGTCGGGCTGCCCTTCGCGGTGCGCACCGTGCAGCCCGTCATCGGCGAGATCGAGCGCGAGGTGGAAGAGGCGGCCGCGACGCTCGGCGCTTCGCGCGGGCGGGCGATCCGAACCGTGATCCTGCCGCCTCTCGTGCCGGCGATCCTCACCGGCTTCGCCCTCGCCTTCGCGCGGGCCGTGGGGGAATACGGCTCCGTGATCTTCATCGCCGGGAACATCCCCTACGTCTCCGAGATCGCCCCTCTCCTCATCGTGGTGAAGCTCGAGGAGTTCGACTACGTCGGCGCTACCGGCATCGCGACGGTGATGCTCGCGATCTCGTTCCTGACGCTTCTCGTCATCAACGCGCTGCAGGCCTTCAGCCGGAGGCGCTTCGGCTATGTCTGAGAGCGCCCGTCGCCCGGCCCCGGCCGTGACCACCGAGAGCGGCACGGCGCGCGTTGCGCTGACCCTCGTCGCGGTTGCCTTCTTGGGCCTCTTCCTCGTGCTGCCCCTCGCCGCGGTCTTCGCCGAGGCCCTGCGCAAGGGGTTGGGCGCCTACCTCGCCTCGTTCGAGGACCCGGATGCCCGGGCGGCGATCCGCCTGACGCTGCTGGTGGCGGCCATCGCGGTGCCCCTCAACCTCGTCTTTGGAGTCGCGGCGGCCTGGGCGGTGGCGAAGTTCGAGTTTCCGGGCCGGTCTCTCCTCGTCACCCTCATCGACCTGCCCTTCTCCGTCTCGCCTGTGGTGTCGGGGCTCGTCTACGTCCTGCTCTTCGGCGCTCAAGGGTTGCTCGGGCCCTTCCTGCAGCGGCACGGAATCGAGATCATCTTCGCGGTGCCAGGGATCGTGCTCGCCACGGTCTTCGTGACCTTTCCCTTCGTCGCCCGCGAGCTCATCCCCCTGATGCAGGACCAGGGCACCAGCGACGAGGAGGCGGCGCTGACGCTCGGCGCCAGCCCCTGGCGCATGTTCCTGACCGTGACCCTGCCCAACATCCGCTGGGCGCTGCTCTACGGGGTGCTGCTCTGCAACGCCCGCGCCATGGGCGAGTTCGGTGCCGTGGCCGTGGTGTCCGGCCACGTGCGGGGCCTCACCACCACCATGCCGCTCCACGTCGAGATCCTCTACAATGAATACAACTTCGTCGCTGCTTTCGCGGTCGCCTCGCTCCTCGCTCTCCTTGCCGTCGTCACCCTCGCGGCCAAGTCCGCCCTGGAATGGCGTTACGGCGACGCCATCTCAGGACGAGGATCGCACTGAACTGGGCCCGGGCATGGAGATCGGCCTCGTCGGCGTCGAGAAGAGCTTCGCCGGGGCGGCGGCCTTGCGCGGCGTCTCCCTCGACGTGCGGCCAGGCGAGCTCCTGGCGTTGCTCGGCCCCTCCGGCTCCGGCAAGACGACCTTGCTTCGGATCATCGCGGGCCTCGAGGTCCCGAACCGGGGCCGAGTTCTCTTCAGCGGCGAGGATGCCACGAACATCCCCGTGCAGCGGCGTCAAGTCGGCTTCGTCTTCCAGCACTACGCCCTGTTCCGGCACCTGAACGTGGCGGACAACATCGCCTACGGCCTGCGCGCCCGGCCGCGGGCGACCCGGCCGGCCGAGCGCGAGATCGCCCGCCGAGTCGGCGACCTGCTCGCCCTCGTCCAGCTCGACGGCTACGAGCGGCGCTTCCCGGCCCAGCTCTCCGGCGGTCAGCGCCAGCGGGTGGCGCTCGCCCGGGCGCTGGCCGTCGAGCCGCGGGTGCTCCTGCTCGACGAGCCTTTCGGGGCGCTCGACGCCCGTGTGCGAAAAGACCTGCGCCGCTGGCTGCGCGAGATCCACGAGCGCACGGGCCAGACCACGGTATTCGTGACTCACGACCAGGACGAGGCGCTCGAACTCGCCGACCGCGTGGCCGTGCTCAACGACGGGATGATCGAGCAGGTCGGCACTCCGGACGAGGTCTACGACGCCCCGAGCTCACGTTTCGTCGCCTCGTTCCTCGGCATGAACGTCACCCTGCGCGGGATCGCCGGCGGCGGACGGGTCACGCTCGCCGACCGGCAGCTGCAGGTACCCGTGCCGCCCGACCTCTCCGGGTCCGTCGACCTTCTGTTCCGCCCCTGGGATTTCCGCGTCGAAGCGCCCGGCCACGCGGACGGCTGGCCCGGCCTCGTGCGCGGGGTGCGCCGCGCCGGAGCCCTGCGCCGCCTGGAGATCGCCCTCGCGGACGAGCTCACCATCGAGGCGGACGCGCCAATCGATCAGGCCTTCGCGAAAGGCGACCGGGTCTGCGTGACCCTGCGCGGCGCGCCCGTTGTCTGGCCCGCCTGACCCGAACCCGGACGCCTTGCCAAAGGCCGGTTTTCCTTGACAAACGCGAGGGCCGGGCCTAATCCGGCCTCCAAGAGCGCGGGCGAAGTGTCGTCCCGCGCTTTCGCGTTTGAGCGGCTTCGTGAAGCTGCCGACGCGTCGAACCCCTGCCGGGGACTGCCAAGAAGACGGCCCGGGCGGGCTCTTTGCGAGCCCGATCGAGAGCCGGATCGAACACGAAGGACGAACGATGTTCGCAGTCATCAAAACCGGCGGCAAGCAGTTTCGCGTGGCCGCCGAGGACGTCATCACCCTGCCCAAGCTCGAAGGCGAGCCGGGTCAGGCCATTACCTTCGACAGCGTCGTGATGCTGTCGAACGGCGATACGGTTCAGGTCGGCGCGCCGCTGGTGTCGGGCGTCACGGTCTCGGGCGAGATCGTGCGGCAGACCCGGGGCGAGAAGGTGATCGCCTTCAAGAAGCGCCGCCGTCAGAATTCCCGCCGCAAGCGGGGGCATCGCCAGGATTACACCGTGGTGCGGATCACCGCGCTCGGTGCCGGCGAGACAAAGCCCGCGCCCAAGGCGAAGCGGACGAAGGCCGCTGCGCCGGAAGCCGCCCCGGACGCTGCCGCCGATATCTGATCGGCCGGCGGCATAAGATCGAGGCTCTCTCAGGCAACCGCCCGCGGGCGGTGCGAGGGAGCCCCGAACAGGTCAATGAACGAGGCTTGATCTCGCCGCGCGCGGGTCGCCTCGCTTGAATGAAATACGGGAGTCATCGATGGCCCATAAGAAAGCTGGCGGTTCCTCGCGCAACGGGCGCGACTCGGACGGCCGCCGCCTCGGCGTGAAGAAGTTCGGCGACCAGGCGGTCGTGTCCGGCAACATCATCATTCGTCAGCGCGGCACCAAATGGCATGCCGGCGCCAACGTCGGCATGGGCAAAGATCATACGCTCTTCGCCCTCAAGGACGGCCGCGTCCGATTTCTGACCAAAGCCGGCCGAGCTTTCGTCTCGGTCGTAACCGACCAAGACAACACCCGCGTACCGGCCCTCGAGGCTGCAGAGTAAACGGCGAGAGCGAGTGACGAAGGAGCTCCCGCCGGTGTCCCAGACCGAACCGGCGGATCAGAGCTCCAGGTAGGCCCGAGAACGGCCGAGCGACGATCCGAGACAGGGGAGGTGGGGCGCCACCTCCCCTTCGTCGTTTCCGGGGTGCGCACAGAGCGGCCCCAAGGATCGGAGCAGAACCATGTTTCCCGACCTCACCCGTGACGACGTCTTCCGGCTGGAGACCCGCCGGCTGTGGCTGCGCTGGCCGCGCCTCGCCGACGCCCAAGCCATCGTCCGTCTCGCCGGTGAGAAAGCCGTATCGGACATGACGGGCCGGATTCCGCATCCCCTGTCGCCACGGTACGCGGAGGATTTCATCTTCCAGAAGCGGCGGGAGAACACGGAAGGCGCCAGCCTGACCCTTGCCATCACGCCCCGGTCGAAGCCGAACTGCCTCATCGGCGTGGTCGGCATCGGCCCCGACCCGGAGGATGGCACGCCGTTCCTGGGCTACTGGCTCGGCCAGCCCTACTGGGGGCAGGGCCTCGCCACGGAAGCGGCGCGGGCCCTCGTCGACGCGTTCTTCGCCTATACCGAGAACACCGTGCTCACGGCCTCGGTGCGGGTGGTCAACCCGGTGTCGCGGCGGGTGCTCGAGAAGTCGGGCTTCGCCTATGCCGGCTCGGGGCTGCAGGAGTTCCCGGCCCGCGGCGGGCTCCTGCCCGTTGACCGCTTCCACCTCGACCGGCGCGCCTGGGACAGCCTCAAGACCTGGGGCAAGACGGGCTTCGTGCCGCACCACGCGACTCAGGAGGTCGCGCTGACCGTGGTCTGAGCCACTCTGTCAGATCTCGCCGGCTTATGGCCGGCGAGATCCCCAGCCGCATCGAGATCGGCGCACAGCATCGCGAGGCTCACGGCCGTCGTGGGGTTCCTCGCCGCTTTGGTGACCTTGATGCCAAGCTAAACGCCGCCTTCCTCTAGGTCACCTTGCCAAATCACGGGCAGGCGCCCATATTGGGTCTATCGACGTTTTGGGCCGGACTGCTGGGCCGCATCGTCCGCGCATTTCAGGCGGGCCTTGCTTTCAGACTTTTCTCTCAAAAATCGACCTGACCGGGCGGATCGCGCGCGAGCGCGACTTTTCCGCTCAACTGACCATGACTGACGAAGGACGACGTCCCATGATGACGGGCACCGTGAAATTCTACAACGACCAGAAGGGCTACGGCTTCATCCAGCCGGACGACGGCGGCAAGGACGTGTTCGTTCACGCCACCGCGCTGGAGCGCGCCGGCCTGCGCGGCCTCGTCGAGGGCCAGAAGGTCACCTTCGAAGTCGAGAACGACCGTCGCTCCGGCAAGCCCGCCGCGACGAATCTCCAGGCGGCCTGAAGCATTCAGGCTTCGCCCCCATCTCCGCGGATCTCGGTCACCGTGATCCGCGGCGCCGCAGCCCCGTCAGGGTAGCGGCCTGACCGTCGGGTCTCCGGCGGTCCAACCCGAAAATGAAGACAGGATGAAATTTCAGTACAAGGCCAAGCGCCTCTCGAACCCTAAGCGCCGCGACGGCGTCACGTTCACGGTCGACCGCCTCTTCGCCGCCCCGCGGCCGGACGAGGCGACGGAGGTGAGCCACCTCATCGACCGCACCTATTCCTACCACTCCCCCCGCGAGCTGGCCTGGCACCTCGCCGACCGCTTCGGCCTGCCGACCGGCAGCGTCGAGCTCGACCGGCTCTGAAAGCCCGCGCCTCGCGATGACGACAGCCCTCCCCCCGCGGAGGGCTTTTTCATGTTTCAAGGGGTGACGAGCTTCAGGCCGACGATGCCGAGCACGATCAGCCCGATGGCGACGAGCCGCAGGGCGTTCGCCGGCTCGTCGAAGAGCAGGATGCCGAAGAGCGCCGTGCCGATCGTGCCGACGCCCGTCCAGATCGCATAGGCCGTACCGAGCGGCAGGCTCTTCAATGCGAGCCCGAGGAGCCAGAGGCTCGCGACCATGCTGGCCAAGGTGAGCAGCGTCGGCACGGGGCGGGTGAAGCCTTGCGTGTATTTCAGGCCGACGGCCCAGCCGACCTCGAAGAGGCCGGCAATGAGAAGGGTCAGCCACGCCATGCCGCGCTCCCGCTCAGAACCGGTCCGCCCGGTAGGGCTTGGGATCGATGAAGGGCGCTTCGCCCGTCATCATCTCGGCGATGAGCCGCCCGGTGACGGGGCCCAGCGTCAGGCCGTGATGGGCGTGGCCGAAGGCGAACCACAGGTTCTTGTGCCGCGGCGCCGGGCCGATCACCGGCATCATGTCCGGCGTGCAGGGGCGCACGCCCATCCAGGGCTCGGAATCGAGCCGTTCGCCTAAGGGAAAGAGCGTCTTCGCGACGGGCTCGGCGCGGGCGAGCTGCACAGGGGTCTTCGGCGCGTCGCGCAGGGCGAACTCGGCCCCTGTGGTGAGGCGGATGCCCTTCGCCATGGGGGCGAGCAGGTAGCCTGCCTCGACGTCGAGCACGGCGTGGTTGAGGACCGCGTTGCCCCTCGGGCGATAGTGCATGTGGTAGCCGCGCTTGACCGCGAGCGGCAGGTCGTAGCCGAGGCGTGCCGTGACGACGTCAGCCCAGGCGCCGAGCGCCACCACCGCCGCCCCGGCCTGGAGCGGTCCGTCCGCGAGGTCGACCTGCCAGCCGGCCCCGTCCGCCCGCAATGTTGCGGCATCGCCCGCCACGATCCGGCCGCCCAGGCGCTCGAACAGGCCGGCATAGGCGAGGGTGAGAGCGTGCGGGTCGGTGACGGAGGCGGGATCGGTCCAGTGCAGGCCGCCGACGAGGCCCGGGGCGACGTGAGGCTCCTTCTCCGCCAGCGCCGCCGGGTCGAGGAGGTTGAAGCCCAGACCGTACTCGCGCCGCAAGGTCTCGGCCTCGGCCAGATCCACGTCCCGGGCCTGGGCGGTGCGGTAGAGCTTGATCCAGCCTCGCTGGCGGATGAGGTCCGTGGCGCCCGCGGCCTGGGCGAGCGCTTGGTGCTCCGTGAGGCAATGCTCGATCAGCGGCGCGTAGAGCCGGGCGATCTGGGCGTGGCGCTCGGGCCGCGACTGCAGCCAGTAGCGCAACAGGAACGGCGCCACCTTGGGCACGGCGGACCAATGGTAATGGGCGTCGGTGGTGTTGTTCAGCGCGTAGCGCAGCAGCGCGCCGAAATTCTGCGGAAAGCCGTAAGGGTAGACGCCCTCGCGCTGGATGAGGCCGGCATTGCCGAAGGAGGTCTCCTCCCCCGGGGCCCGGCGGTCGAGGAGCACGACGGCGCGCCCGCGCTGCTGGAGGTGCAGCGCGACGCTGACCCCGACGATCCCGGCCCCGAGAACCACCACGTCCGCGCGCATCGTTCCGTCCCTGCCTGGCGAGCCTCGCGGCTTAACGGAGGCTGCCACGGGCGACAACCCGGGCGACAACCCGATTGACGGCCGATCCGGCGGGGCCGATGACGGAAGCCCCGCATGGACCGTCTCCTTCAGCCCTTCGCCCTCATCGGCCGTTACGGCACGCAAGGGTTCGCCGCGAGCATCTTCCTCGGGCTCGCCCTGCCACAATTCGCGGCAGCGGCGCGGCCCTTCCTCGCGGTGACGATCTTCGTCTTCACCACTCTCACCTTCGCGCGGGTCGAGGCGGCGGCGGTCAAGGAGCTCGCGCGGCGTCCCCTGCCCCTGGTGCTCGCCTGCCTCTGGCTCGTCCTCGCCCCGCCGCTGGCAGCGCTCGCGGGGCTCGCCCTCGTCGGGCGCGAGAGCCTCGATCCCGGCCTCGTCCTCGGTCTTGCCCTGCTCGGGGCCGCGCCGCCCATCATGTCGGCGCCGGCGGTGGCGATGCTGCTCGGCCTCAAGCCCACCCTCGTCGTCGCGGCGGTGCTCCTGACGACGAGCCTTGCTCCCCTCGCCTCGCCGCTCGTCGCCGATCTGATCGCCGGGGCCGTGGTGCCCCTGGACACCGGGATCCTGGTGCGCCGTCTCGTCCTGCTCATCGGGGGCGCCGTGGTGGCGGCTATCGTCCTGCGCCTCTGGCTTGGCGAGGCCCGAATCCGGGCGAACAAGGGCGCCTTCGACGGGATCGGCGTCGTCATGTACTTCGTCTTCGCCGTTGCGGCGATGGACGGCGTGCCCGCCGCGGTGATGGCCGACCCCGGCCGCGTGGCGCGCTACCTCGCTCTCGCCTTCGCCCTGTCGGGCGCCGGATTCCTCGGCGCCTGGCTCGTCCTGCGCGCGCTCGAGCCCGGGGACCGCTTCGCCCTGGGCTACGGCACGGGGCAGCGCAACATGGGCCTCCTCGTCGCGGCCCTGGGCGCGGCGACGCCCGACACCACCTTCCTGTTCTTCGCCCTCGCCCAGTTCCCGATCTACCTCATGCCGCAGATCGTGAAGCCGCTGGCGAAGCGGCTCCGGCCCCAGGACTCTCCGGTCTGAACCGCCGCGCCTCCCATCCGTTGATCCTCGCGACGAACGGGAGCAGCGGATGGCGGGCGCGGCGCGTCAGGGAACACTGGTCGAGACGGACATCCCCGCGCGCCTCGATCGGCTGCCCTGGGGCCGCTTTCACACCCTCGTCATCGCCGCGCTCGGCATCACCTGGATCCTCGACGGGCTGGAGGTGACGCTCGCGGGTTCGCTGGCCGGGGCGTTGAAGGAAAGCCCGACCTTACGCTTCACCGCGACAGAGGTCGGCCTCGCCTCGAGCGCTTACCTCGCCGGCGCGGTCTCGGGCGCGCTCTTCTTCGGCTGGCTCACTGACCGGCTCGGGCGCAAGAAGCTCTTCTTCATCACGCTCTTCGTCTATCTCACGGCCACCGCCGCGACCGCGTTCTCCTGGGATCTGTGGAGTTTTTGCCTCTTCCGCTTCCTGACGGGCGCCGGGATCGGCGGCGAGTACACGGCGATCAACTCCACCATCCAGGAGCTCATACCCGCGCGCGTCCGCGGCTGGACGGACCTCGTCGTCAACGGCTCGTTCTGGATCGGCGCGGCGATCGGCGCCGTCGGCGCGGTGGTGCTCCTCGATCCGCAGGTCCTCGCCCCCGATCTCGGCTGGCGCGCCGCCTTCTTCATCGGGGCGATGCTCGGCCTCGTCGTGCTGCTCATGCGAATGTGGATCCCCGAGAGTCCGCGCTGGCTCATGACCCACGGGCGCGCCGACGAAGCGGAGCGGATCGTCGCCGGCATCGAGGCGCAGTTCCGCGCCGAGGGACACGCTTTGTCCTCCGGCCCCTTCCCGACCGTGCGGCTCACGACCCGCAGTCACACGCCCTTGTCTGAGGTCGCCCGCGCCCTTTTCCGCACCCACCGCACCCGCACGGCGGTGGGCCTCAGCCTGATGACGGCGCAGGCCTTCTTCTACAACGCGATCTTCTTCACCTACGCCCTCGTGCTCACGGACTTCTACAGCGTGCCTTCGGCGTCGGTCGGCTGGTACATCCTACCCTTCGCGGCGGGAAACTTCCTGGGTCCCCTCCTGCTCGGCCCGCTCTTCGACAGTCTCGGCCGGCGCCCGATGATTGCCTTCACCTACGTCACATCGGGCGTGCTGCTGGCGATCAGCGGCTATCTCTTTCAGCAGAACCTGCTCACCGCGACGACGCTGACGGTGGCCTGGGTCGTGGTGTTCTTCTTCGCCTCGGCCGCGGCGAGCGCGGCCTATCTCACCGTGAGCGAGACTTTTCCCCTTGAGATCCGGGCGCTCGCCATCGCCCTGTTCTACGCGCTCGGCACCGGCATCGGCGGCGTCGCGGGGCCGGCGGTGTTCGGCGCCCTCGTCGAGAGCGGCAACCGCACGAGCGTCTTCGGCGGCTACCTGTTCGGCGCGGCGCTGATGATCGTGGCGGGCCTCATCGGCTGGCGCTGGGGCGTGGCGGCCGAGCGCAAGTCGCTCGAATCCGTCGCGCGGCCGCTCGCGCTCGCCGACGAGGGGCGTCAGGCCGCCGAGGCGAGCTTGGCGGCCCGGCCGTAGACGTCGCGGTAGCGCTGCGCCGACTCCGCCCAGCCCGAAGGCCGCTGCATCGCGGCGCGGCGCATCGCGGCGAGCCGCTGCTGCGAGCCGAAGGTCTCGAGCCCCCTCCGGATCGCGCCGAGGAAGCCGTTGAGCGACAGGTCGCCGAAGAGGAAGCCCGTCACCCCGTCCTCGATCGTGTCGGCCAAGCCCCCGGTGCGGTGGGCGATGGGGAGCGACGCGAACCGCTGCGCGTACATCTGCGACAGCCCGCAGGGCTCGAAGCGCGAGGGCATGAGGAGAAAGTCGCTGCCGGCGTACATCCGGCGCGCCTCCGCCTCGTCGAAGCCGATCCGCACGCCCACGGAACCCGGATGACGCTGAGCGAGCGCCGTGAGCGCCGCCTCGAAGCGGCCTTCGCCGCGCCCGGTGACGACCACTTGGCCACCCTGCGCCACGATGGTTTCGGCGGCGCTGATGGCGAGGTCCACGCCCTTCTGGTGCACGAGGCGGGAGATCACCGCGAAGAGCGGCCCCTGGGACACGCCGAGCCGGAAGGCCTTGCGCACCGCCTCCGCGTTGACGCGCTTGCCCGCGAGGTCGTCGGGCGCGAAATTGCCCGCGAGATGCGGATCGGTGCGCGCGTCGAAGCTCTCCTCGATGCCGTTGATGATGCCGACGAGGCGGCCCTGATCGGCGCGCAGCCGCAGGAGCCCGTCGAGGCCGCAGCCGTGCTCGGGGCTGGTGATCTCCTTCGCGTAGGTGTCGCTCACCGTGGTGACGTGCGAGGCGTAGAAGATACCGGCCTTGAGGAAGGACAGCTTGCCGTAGAACTCGACCCCGTCGATCTGGAACGCCTCGTCCGGCACGCCGAGCCGGGGCAGGCTCTCGCGCTCGAACAGGCCTTGGTAGGCGAGGTTGTGAATGGTCAGCAGGCTCGGCGTGCGGATGCCACGCCAGGCGAGATAGGCCGCAGCGAGTCCTGAGGGCCAGTCGTTGAGGTGGAGGAGGTCGGGGCGCCACGCGGGATCGCCGAGCCCGCCGGCGAGGTCGGCCGCCGCGAGCCCTAAGCGCGCGAAGCGCAGATCGTTGTCGGCCCAGTCAATGCCGGCGGCGTCCCCGTAAGGCGTGCCTTCGCGGTCGTAGAGCTCCGGGCAGAGGAGCACGTAGACCGTGAGCCCGTCGCGGGAACTGATCCGGCCGAGGTCGCAGGCTGGCAGGCCGAAGGCCGCGGGCAGGCGCCCGACGACGGGAACCTCCCCGACCGCGGCCAGCACCTGCCGGTAGCCCGGGATGAGCACCCGCACGTCGTAGTGGCGCCTCAGGGCCCGCGGCAGGGCCGAGGACACCTCGCCGAGGCCGCCTGACTTCACGTAGTCGGCGATCTCGGAGGTGACGTAGAGGATGGAACGGGGAGGGCTGGCCCCGAGGGCCGGCGCGGTGGCGACGGGCGTGGAGCCGGCGCGCGCGGACGCGCTCCAGGCCAAGCCCGGCTCAGGCTGCAGTCCAGCAGATAGGCTCATGTCACCTTTAAGAGCGCGCGGTCCCCGCCGACCCGTCGCGCGCGAACGTGGTCGGCCGTCAACGCAATCTAGCAAGAACGGTTCCACAGATTTATGGCAGCGCAGCACATTTTTTGCAGCGCAGCAGAAATGTTCCGCGCCGGCTTAGCTTAGTGGGCTGACACTGCACGGATTTTCCCGGCGGGGCATCGCTCGGCGGGCCCGGCGATGTTGCGACAGATCAGGCGACGGGCGAGGCGCGCCAGATATTTTTCGCGTAATCCGCGATCGTGCGGTCCGATGAGAACCACGCCATCCGCGCCGTGTTGAGCACGCTCATGCGCCACCAAGCGTCGGGCCGGACGAAGAGTTCGTCGAGGCCGCGCTGGGCCGTCCAGTAGGCGTTGAAGTCGGCCGTCACGAGGTAGCGGTCCTGGCCGAGGAGGCCGTCCACGAGGGCGCGGTAGCGGTCGGGCGCGTCGGGGGAGAAGGCGCCGCGGGCGATGGCGTCCAGGGCGAGCGCCAGACGCGGATCGGCCTGCAAGGTCGCGCGCGGGTCGTAACCGTCGCGCCAGAGCCGCGCCACCTCATCGGCCGTGAGGCCGAAGATCACGATGTTCTCCGCCCCGACATGATCGCGCATCTCGACGTTGGCGCCGTCCAGCGTCCCAATGGTGAGCGCGCCGTTCAGGGCGAACTTCATGTTGCCGGTGCCGGACGCCTCCATGCCGGCCGTCGAAATCTGCTCCGAGAGGTCGGCCGCCGGGATGATCACCTCGGCGAGGCTCACATTGTAGTTCGGCAGATAGGCTACTTTCAGCCGGTCGCCGACGAGCGGGTCGGCGTTGACGGTCCGGGCGACGTCGTTGGCGAGCTTGATGACGAGCTTGGCGGTCGCGTAGCTCGCCGCCGCCTTGCCGGCGAAGACCTTGACCCGAGGCGTCCAGTCCCGGTCGGGATCGCGGCGGATCGCCTGATAGAGCGCCACCGTCTCGATCACGTTGAGGAGCTGGCGCTTGTACTCGTGGATGCGCTTGACCTGCACGTCGAAGAGCGCGGCCGGGTCGACCGCGAATCCGAGGCGGTCGCGGATCACGGCGGCGAGCGCCTCCTTGTTGGTGCGCCGCGCCGCGGCGAAGCGCTCGCGAAAACCCCGATCCTCGGCGAGCGGCTCAAGCGCGGTGATCGCGCCGATGTCGTCGAGCACGCGCTCGCCCACCGCCTCCCGCACGAGCTGCGTCAGCGCCGGGTTCGCCTGGTGCAGCCAGCGCCGCACCGTGATGCCGTTCGTCTTGTTCTCGATCCGGTCGGGGTAGAGGGCGTGCAGGTCCTTGAACACGGTCTCGCGCATCAGCCCGGTGTGAAGGGCCGACACGCCGTTCACCTTGTGCGCGCCAAGAAAGGCGAGATGGCCCATGCGCACACGCCGGCCGTGACGCTCATCGATGAGGGAGACCTTGTCGAGGTTCTCGTCCGTCAACCTGCCCTCGCTCGCGAGCGTCTCGAGGTGGAGCCAGTTGATGAGGTAAATGATCTGCATGTGGCGCGGCAGCACCCGCTCCATGAGCGAGACCGGCCAGGTCTCCAGCGCCTCCGGCAGAAGCGTGTGGTTCGTGTAGCTCAAAGTGGTAGTGGCGATCGGCCAGGCCCGCTCCCAGGGCAGCCCGTGCTCGTCGACGAGGAGGCGCATCAGCTCGGCGATGGCGATGGCCGGATGGGTGTCGTTGAGCTGAACCGCGGCGTGCTGGTTCAGGGTCGCCACGTCCCCATGTCGCTCGAGGTGGCGGGCGATCAGGTCCTGCAGCGAGGCGGAGGTGAAGAAGAATTCCTGGCGCAGGCGCAGCTCGTGGCCGGCGGGCGTGGCATCGCTCGGGTAAAGCACGCGGGAGATGGCTTCCGCCCGGGACTGCGCCTCCTGTGCCGCGACGTGGTCGCCCGCGTTGAAGCGATCGAGGGAGAGCGGCGCCACGGCCCGCGCCGCCCAGAGCCGCAAGGTGTTGACGTGACGTCCGCGCCAGCCCGGCACGAGGATGTCGTAGGCCCGGGCTTCCACCGTCTCGGCGGCGTGCCAGATATGGTGCACGGTGCCGTCGGGTGCGCCGGCGAGCTCCACCGAGCCGCCGAACTTGATGGGGTAGACCGTCTCCGGGCGCTCGAACTCCCAAGGATTGCCGCCCTTCAGCCAGGAATCCGGCTCCTCCTGCTGCCAGCCGTCGGCGATGACCTGCCGGAAAAGGCCATGGTCGTAGCGGATGCCGTAGCCGAAGGCGGGGATGGACAGGCTCGCCAGGCTCTCCATGAAGCAGGCGGCGAGCCGCCCGAGGCCGCCGTTGCCCAGCGCCGCGTCGGGTTCGGCCGCGCGTACGGCCGGGAGGGACGTGCCAAGATCGTCGAGAGCGGCTTCGGCCGCCGCCGTCAGCCCAAGATTGTGCAGCGAGTCGGCCATGAGCCGCCCGATCAGGAACTCGAGGGAGAGATAAGCGACCTGCTTGCCGCCCGCCCGCTCGACGCGGCGCTCGCTCTCGCGCCAGCGGTCGACGACTTCGTCGCGCACGCTGAGCGCCGTAGCGGCGAACCAGTCCCGATCGGTCACGCGACGCGGGTCGCGGCCCAGCGCATGCAGGAGCTTGTCCTGCACCGCTTGCCGGAACGACGCGGCTTCGCTGTCGAGGGCGGGGCCCACGGCCGCGACGGCCGCGCGGGCGGATCGGTGGCTCTCGGTCATGCGGCTCTTCTCCGCGCCTCGTCTGGCGTGCGGCGCAACGATGAGGAATTTACCATGGCTCAGATTGAGCGATCGTTGCGCGCTGTGACGGGCAAGAGAACACTCGTCAACCTGAACCTCGCCTTGACGCAACGGCGTGCGACATCGCGCGCCGGTGGGCAAAATTCAGGCGGAGCCTTCTTCAAACCTTGAGCGTTGATGCGGGGCACGGGCCATCGCCCGCCCCCGCTTCGAGCCTCAGCATGAAACACGAGATGCCGCCGACCGCTCCCCTTGCGCCCGACGCCGCGCAGGTGCGCCGTTCCTCCCGCGTCCGCGAAGGGCAGCCCTATCCCCTCGGCGCGACCTGGGACGGCCTGGGCGTCAATTTCGCCCTGTTCTCCGCCAATGCCACGAAGGTGGAACTCTGCCTCTTCGACGCGGAGGGGAAGCGCGAGGTGGAGCGCATCGAGCTGCCGGAATACACGGACGAGGTCTGGCACGGCTACCTGCCCGACGCCCGGCCCGGCACGACCTACGCCTACCGCGTCCACGGCCCCTACGAGCCGGCGGCTGGGCATCGCTTCAACCCCAACAAGCTGCTTCTCGACCCTTACGCGAAGCAGCTCGTCGGCGAGATGCGCTGGGACCCGGCGCTCTTCGGCTACACGCTGGGCTCGCCCGACGCGGACCTGTCCTTCGACGAGCGCGACAGCGCGCCCCTCATGATGAAGTGCCGCGTCATCGATCCGGCCTTCACCTGGGGCGCCGGGCGGCAGCCGCGCACGCCCTGGGAGCGCACCATCGTCTACGAGGCCCACCTTCGGGGCTTCACCATGCGCCACCCGGCAGTGCCCAAGGAGTTGCGCGGCACCTTCTCGGGCCTGATGACGCCGGAGGTGACTCACTACATCCGGGACCTCGGCGTGACGGCCGTGGAGCTCCTGCCGATCCACGCCTTCGTCGACGACAGCTACCTCGTCGACAAGGGCCTCAGGAACTACTGGGGCTACAACTCCATCGGCTTCTTCGCGCCCCAGCCGCGCTACCTCGCGACCCCCTTCGTCAACGAGATCAAGGAGACGGTGGCTCATCTCCACGATGCCGGCATCGAAGTGATCCTCGACGTAGTCTACAACCACACGGCGGAGGGCAACGAGCTCGGCCCGACCCTGTCCTTCAAGGGCATCGATAACGCGAGCTACTACCGTCTCGCGCCGGACCGCCGCTACTACATCAACGACACCGGCACCGGGAACACGGTAAACTTGAGCCATTCCCGCGTGCTCCAGATGGTGATGGACTCACTGCGCTACTGGGCGCAGGAGATGCACGTCGACGGGTTCCGCTTCGACCTCGCCACGATCCTCGGCCGCGAGCCCCACGGCTTCGAGGAGGACGGGCGCTTCCTCGACGCCTGCCGCCAGGACCCGGTGCTGTCGCAAGTCAAGCTCATCGCCGAGCCCTGGGATTGCGGGCCGGGCGGCTACCAGGTCGGGCGCTTCTCCCCGGGCTGGGCGGAGTGGAACGACCGCTACCGCGACACGGTGCGGGCCTACTGGAAGGGTGACGAGGGCAAACTGCCGGAGCTCGCGGCGCGGCTCACAGCCTCGGCCGACGTCTTCGGCAAGCGTGGCCGCAAGCCCTGGGCCTCGGTGAACTTCGTCACGGCCCATGACGGCTTCACGCTCAACGACCTCGTCTCCTACAACGACAAGCACAACGAGGCGAACGGCGAAGACAACCGGGACGGTCATTCCGACAACCTGTCCTGGAACCACGGCGTCGAGGGACCGACGGACGATCCGGAGATCAAGGCGCTCCGGCTGCGCCAGATCCGCAACATGCTCGCCACCCTGCTCTTCTCGCAGGGCACGCCGATGATCCTCGCCGGCGACGAGTTCGCCCGCACCCAGAACGGCAACAACAACGCCTACGCCCAGGACAACGAGATCTCCTGGATCGATTGGGAGGGCATCGACGCGGAGGGCGAGGCGCTCATCGCCTTCGTGCGCCGCCTCATCGCCCTGCGCCGCGCTCAGCCCATCCTGCGGCGCGGGCGCTTCCTGACCGGGGCCTACAACGAGGAGCTCGACGTTAGGGACGTGAGCTGGCTCACCCCCTCGGGCGAGGAGATGACGCCGGAAGCCTGGCAGGACCCGAACGCCCGCTGCCTCGGCGTGCTCCTCGACGGCCGCGCCCAGCCCACTGGCATCCGCCGCCGCGGCACGGACGTGACGCTGCTCCTCGTCCTCAACGCCCATCACGACGTGGTGCCCTTCACCCTGCCCGAGGTGACCGGCGGCCGGGACTGGACCTGCCTCCTCGACACCGCCCGCCCGGAGCTCGAGGATCCGGAAGCGTCTCCCTTCGGCATGGCCTACGAGGTGACGGGGCGCTCGCTCCTGCTGTTCGAGCTCCGGGCGGAGCGGCGGCGGGGAGGAAGCGACTCCCGCACAGAGTCTCGACGCGATAGCGACGTGGCCCGATAATCTGTCCGGGATGACGGTTGCCGATTGTTGATCGAGGACCGCCACCGTCATCAGATTGAACGCGCCACCAGGCTCATGAAAGAAGGCGACGAAGCCCGCCGTCCCGAAATCCTGCTCTCGCGGCACGCGTTGCAGAAGATCGAGGAACGCGGGCTCGACGCCGGCTGGATCGCGCGCTGCGTCTTCGAACCCGACGATACCGAGCCGGACAGGAATGATCCGGGGGTGAGGCTCGCCTTCAAGGCGATCCAAGAACGCGAATGGCGCGTTCTGAAAGTAGCGCATAGGGTAGAGGGTGACAGCATTCGCGTGATCACCGCGTACTTCGATCGGAGCCGACGGCGATGAGGACCATCTACGACGAGGAAGCTGACTCACTTTTCGTTCGCGTCTCAGAGGCGCCGATCCACGAGAGCGAGGAGGTCAGCCCCGGCTTGATCCTGGACTACGACGCCGAGGGCCGCGTGGTCGCGGTGGAGTTCCTGCGCGCCAGGGAAGTTCTGGCCCGTGACGCCCTCGCCGACATGCGAGCGGCGTAATTCATCGTCGGGACCTACCCGAGATGGGCGGGGTGCGGTTGACGTTACACCCCCTTCACCTCATATACCGCTCATCGCGACAGCGCCGCATCACGGCCGCTTGGGCGAGGCTGCGTGAACGATCCCCTCTCCGGTGGACCGGCCTCCCTCTTCAATCGCGATCAATCACCCGACAGCCCCCGTCACGCGGGTCGTCCTCGATGAGCCCCCGAGCGCTGCAAGCGTCCGGCTGATCGGGCTCGTTGTCCCCTGACGAAAGTTCCCCATCTTGTCTAACTTCACCGCTCTCGGCCTGTCCGCGCCGCTCCTCAAGGCGCTCGCGGCGGAAGGCTACGAGACCCCCACCCCCATCCAGACCCAGGCGATTCCGAGCGTGCTCGGGGGCCGCGACCTGTGCGGCATCGCCCAGACCGGCACGGGCAAGACGGCGGCCTTCGCGCTGCCGATCCTCGACCGTCTCACGGCGAAGCCGAAGCGCCCCTCGCGCAAGGCCTGCCGCGTGCTCGTGCTCAGCCCCACCCGCGAGCTCGCGAGCCAGATCGCCGAGAGTTTCCAGGTCTACGGCCGCTTCCTGCCGCTCACCACGACGGTGATCTACGGCGGCGTGCCCGTGCCGCGCCACGAGCGCGCCATGCAGCCCGGCGTCGACATCCTCGTCGCCACGCCCGGCCGCCTTCTCGACCTCATCGACCGCCGGGCCCTGGTGCTCAACGAGGTCGAGATCCTCGTCCTCGACGAGGCCGATCAGATGCTCGATCTCGGCTTCATCCACGCCCTCAAGCGCATCGTCACGCTGCTGCCCAAGCAGCGCCAGACCCTGTTCTTCTCGGCGACGATGCCCAAGACCATCGCTTCACTTGCCGGCAGCTATCTCACGGATCCGGTGCAGGTGGCGGTGAAGCCCGCCGCGACCACCGCCGAGCGCGTGGCGCAGCAGGTGATGTTCGTCGCGACGCAGCAGAAGCCGGCGCTTCTCGCCACGCTCCTGAAGGATCCGGCGATCGAGCGCGTCCTCGTCTTCACCCGCACCAAGCACGGCGCGGATAAGGTGGTGCGCTACCTCGAGAAGACCGGCATCACGGCGGCGGCCATTCACGGCAACAAGTCCCAGAACAACCGCGAGCGGGCGCTCGCCGGCTTCAAGGACGGCTCCTGCCGGGTGCTCGTCGCCACCGACATCGCCGCGCGCGGGATCGACGTCGAAGGCGTGAGCCACGTCGTCAACTACGACCTGCCGAACGTGCCCGAATCTTACGTCCACCGCATCGGCCGCACGGCGCGCGCCGGGGCGGAGGGCATCGCCCTCTCCTTCTGCAACTCCGAGGAGCGGGCCTACCTCAAGGACATCGAGCGCACGACGCGTCAGGCGATCCCCGTCGCGGCTCTCCCGGAAGGCTTCATGGAGGGTCAGCCCGCCATGGAGCCGGACAGCCGGCCGGCTCGTCCCGACCAGCGGCCCCGCCAGGGCCAGCGTCCTGGACAAGGCCAGCGTCCCGGGCAGCGCCAGGGTCAGCCGCAGCGCTCCCGGTCGGGCCAGCCCGGCTCGGGCGAGGGCCAGCGCTCCCGCCCGGCCCAGGAGGGCGGTCGCCCGGCGCAAGGGCGACCCAACGGGGGCAAGCCGAACGGCGGTCAGCGCAACGGCGGCGGCCAGCGCCGGTCCGAAGGTGGCGCCCCGCTCGGCGCCAACGGCCTCCCGGCCTTCCTGAACCGGCCGGCTCGGCAGCGGCCGGGGCGTTAATTCGAACAACGAAAAGGGCGCCCCACGGGGCGCCCTTTTTCATCCTAAGCCGTCATTCCGGGGCGCCGTAGGCGAGCCCGGAATCCATGACTGGGCGAAAGGCCACGAGCAGCTCCCGGCCCAGTCGCGGGTTCCGGGTTCTCGGCTGAGGCCAAGCCCCGGAATGACAGCGATCAACTCTCTCCCGCAAAACCCCGGCCTCCCTCCCATCAGGGGAGGGATACAGGGGGTTGCCGGTAAGGATTGCCGCCTGTCGGCGGCATACCCCACCCCGGCCCTCCCCTGAGGATAGGGAGAAAGGCGACGCTTTTGGGAACGAAGTAGGCTCTTCAGCGCCGGCGCATGTTGCCGCGCATCGGCGGGCGGGGGCCGGTGGGGGCGCGCTCGTCTTTGTGGCGGTAGACCAGGCGGCCCTTGTCGAGGTCGTAGGGCGACATCTCGATCGTCACCCGGTCGCCGGCCAGGGTCTTGATGCGGTTCTTCTTCATCTTGCCGGCCGTGTAGGCGATCACCTCGTGCCCGTTCTCGAGCTCGACGCGGAAGCGCGCGTCGGGAAGGATCTCGGTCACGAACCCGTCGAACGTGATCAGCTCTTCTTTCGCCATTCAGTGTCTCTCCTGCCCACCGCGGGCGTGACTGCGTGCATCAAGGGGCCCGGACGGATGGGCGTCCCCAGCGGCTCGTCGCGGCGGAGGGCGTCGATCGGTGCGGCGCGCGGCGGCGGCTCGAAAGCCGCCAGCGTCCGGTCGCGCGCATCGCGTGTATATGGACGCGGGGCGGAGCTTTGTGAAGCCCGGCCGGGCCGATCAGGGCCTTGCGCCGCGACGAAGTTTCAAGCCGGTCTGTACGATTTAAAGGACGATCGTTCTGCAAACCATGCTATAGACCGGAGGAACGATCTCCGGAGAAGCCCGTCATGCTCGACCCCGAAACCGTCCGCCATCCGCGCCTCGAGACGCGCCTCGTCCACGAGGGCACGATGCGGACCGGTTTCGGCGAGACCTCGGAAGCCCTCTTCATCACGCAAGGCTTCGTCTACGACAGCGCGGAGCAGGCCGAGGCACGCTTCCTCAACGAGGAGCCGGGCTTCAGCTACACCCGCTACTCGAACCCCACCATCGCCATGTTCGAGGAGCGCATGGCCTCCCTCGAAGGAGCGGAAGCGGCGCGGGCCACCGCGAGCGGCATGGCGGCGGTGACGGCCGCGATGATGGCGCAAGTCAAGCTCGGCGACCATGTCGTGGCGGCCCGCGCTCTGTTCGGCTCCTGCCGCTGGGTGGTGGAGGATCTTCTCCCCCGCTTCGGCGTCGGCTGCACCCTCGTTGACGGCACGGACCTTGAGGCCTGGCGGCAGGCCGTGCGCCCCGAGACCAAGGCCTTCTTCCTGGAGAGTCCCTCCAACCCCACCCTGGAGGTGATCAACATCGCAGCCGTCGCCGAGATCGCACACGCGGCCGGCGCGCTCCTCACCGTCGACAACGTCTTCGCGACGCCGCTCTGGCAAAAGCCCCTTCGGCTCGGAGCCGACTGCGTCGTCTACTCGGCGACGAAGCACATCGACGGGCAGGGGCGCTGTCTCGGCGGCGTGATCCTCGGTACCAAGGAGTTCATCGAGGGCGACCTGCAGCAGTTCCTGCGCATGACGGGCCCGTCCATTTCGCCCTTCAACGCCTGGGTGCTGCTGAAAGGCCTTGAGACCCTGCCGCTTCGCGTCGAGCGGCAGACACAGACGGCGGCCAGGATCGCGGAGGCGCTGGCCGATCACGCGAGCTTGGAGCGGATCATCTTCCCCGGGCGTGCTGACCATCCCCAGGCCGCGATCATCGCCCGGCAGATGGGTGGCCCCTCGACCATGATCGCGCTCGACGTGAGGGGCGGGAAGGCGGGCGCGTTCCGCTTCATGAACGCGCTCAAGATCGTGCGGATCTCCAACAACCTCGGAGACGCCAAGAGCCTCGTCACACATCCGGCGACGACGACGCACCAGCGCTTCCCAGCCGAGGAGCGGGCGGCGATGGGCGTGACGGAAGGGCTCGTGCGCCTCTCGGTGGGCCTCGAGCACGCCGACGATCTGATCACGGACCTCGCCGAGGCGCTCGATCGGGTCTAGACACGCAGGGACCATTCCCGAGCGCCCGCGTGACTTTCTCCGCCCTCGACTCCCGCCTTCTCGGCCCGCTCTTCGCCACCGACCCGATGCGGGCGGCCTTCGCCGACGAGGCGCGGCTCGCGCACATGATCGCGGTCGAGGCGGCGCTGGCGCGGGCGCAGGGTCGGCTGGGCCTCGTGCCCTTAGCCCTCGCGGAGGCGATCGCTGCCGTAACGCCGGCCGATCTCGACCTCGACGCCTTGGGCGCGGCTACGGCCGTTGCCGGCGTGCCGGTGATCCCCTTCGTCAAGGCGATGCAGGGCCGGCTGCCGACGGCGCTGGAGCCTCACTTCCACAAGGGCGCGACGACCCAGGACGTGATGGACACCGCTCTCGTGCTGGCGATGCGCGACGGCTTCGACCTGATCGCCGCTGAGCTTGCCGCGATCCTGTCCGCCCTGGCGCGCCTTGCTCGGGAGCACAGGGCGACGCCTTGCGTCGGCCGCACCTACGGACAGCACGCCGCGCCGATCACCTTCGGCTTCAAGGCGGCGGTCTGGCTGTCGGGAATCGCGGACGCGGCCGCGGCGCTGCCTGCCCTGCGCGAGCGCGTCCTCGTCGCCTCTCTCGGCGGGCCGGTGGGCACGCTCGCCGGTCTGAAGGAGCACGGCCCGGCGGTGCTCGAGGCCTTCGCGGCCGAGCTCGGATTGAACGCGCCCCCTCTCGCCTGGCACGCGAACCGGTCGCGGATCGCCGCCGCGGGCGCCTGGCTCGCGGCGCTCATCGGCGCGCTCGCCAAGATGGCCGGCGACGTCGCCCATCTCGCCTCGACGGAGGTCGGCGAGGTCGCCGAACCTCACGTCCCCGGCCGGGGCGGATCCTCGGCCATGCCGCACAAGCGCAATCCCGTCGGCGCGACGGTGATCTTCGCAGCGCACGGGGCGGCGGCTAGCCTCGTCGTCCCGCTCCTCCAGGGCCAAGCCGCCCAGCACGAGCGGCCGGCCGGCGCCTGGCATGGGGAATGGCACGCCCTACCACCGCTCTTCGGCGTTGCCTCGGGCGCTTTGCGCGAGGCGCGATCTCTCGCCGAAGGTCTTCAGGTCGATCCCGAGCGCATGCGGGAAAACCTCGACCTCACGCGCGGCCTGCTTTTCGCCGACGCCGTCGCGGCGCGCCTCGCCCCACGCCTCGGCCGCGAGGCGGCCCATCATCTCGTCGAGGCGGCCGCGGGACGGGTGCGGGCCGGCGAAGGCTCCCTCCGCGAGGTTTTAGCCCGCGACGCCGCCGTCGAACCGGGCGACAGCGTCGAGGCGCCCTTCGACCTCACACCGGCCATCGCCGCGGCAAGTCCGTGGATCGACCGCGTGATCGCCGCGGCAGAGGATGCCCGCGCCGCCCTGCTCACCCCGGAGACGAGCCCCCATGCCCCTGCTTGAGGTGAACGGCACCACGCTCCATGTCGAGGTTCGCGGGCCAGAGGACGCGCCGGCCGTGGTGTTCTCGAATTCGCTGGGCGCGACGCTCTCCATGTGGGACCGGGTCGCCCCGGCGCTCGCCGGGCGCTACCGGGTGATCCGCTACGACACCCGCGGCCACGGCGCCTCGCCCGTCACGCCGGCCGGCTTCACCCTCGAGACCTTGGCGGAGGACCTCGCCGGGCTCCTCGACGCTTTGGGCATCGCCCGCGCTCACGTCGTCGGCCTCTCTCTCGGGGGCATGACGGCGCAGACCCTCGCGCTCACCCATCCGGAGCGGGTGGCAGGCCTCACCCTCATGGCGACCTCGTCGCATATGCCGCCGGCCTCGGCCTGGGCAGAGCGGGCGGCAGCCGTACGCGCAGGGGGCATGGCGTCCGTGGCCGATGCCGTGCTCGCGCGCTGGTTTACCGCTGCCTTCGCGGAAGCCGAGCCGGACGCCTTTGCAACCCTGCGCGCGCAGTTCCTCGCCACGCCGCCGGAGGGGTACGCCGGTTGTTGCGAGGCCATCGCCACCTTCGACCTGCGCACCCGGCTCCAAGCGGTGCGCGCGCCCACCCTCGTCATCGCCGGGGCCGACGATCCCTCGACGCCGCCGGCCCATGCCGAGGCGATCCGCGCCGCGATCCCGGATGCCGAGATGGTGGTCCTGCCCCGCGCCGCCCACCTTCTCGCGGTGGAGCGGGCCGACCGCGTCGTGCCCCACCTTGAGGCCTTTCTCGCGCGCCAGCGCGTGGGCTCGAACGCCGCTCCAGGCGCGGCCACGTTCGAAGCGGGCCTTGAGAGCCGCAAGAGCGTGCTCGGTGCAGCCCATGTCGAGCGCTCGCTTGCCAAGGCCGGTGCCTTCGCGCAGCCCTGGCAGGACTTCATCACCCGCGCCGCCTGGGGCGAGGTCTGGGGCGATCGGCGCCTGCCCTGGAAAACCCGCTCCCTCGTGACGCTCGCCATGATGGTGGCGCTCCACCGCGAGGAGGAGTTCAAGCTCCACGTCCGTCCGGCGCTGAAGAACGGCGTGAGCGTCGACGAGCTCCAGACCCTTCTCCTGCAGAGCGCGATCTACGCCGGCGTGCCCGCCGCCAACGCCGCGTTCCGCTGGACCCGCGAGGTGCTCGGCGACGAGGCCGACGGCCTGCTTCAGCCCCAGAGCGCGGCGGAGTAGGGCAGGATCGTCGAGCCCTCGAAGGTAAGACCCGGCTCACGGTCCTTTGCCAGCAAAAGAGGCCCGTCGAGGTCGACGAAAGCTGCTTCACCCGTGAGCAGCACCGCCGGCGCCATGCCAAGGGAGGTACCGAGCATGCAGCCGATGAACAGGGACAACCCGCGCCGGCGGGCCTCGTCGCAGAGCGCCAGGGCCTCCGTGAGGCCGCCCGTCTTGTCGAGCTTCACGTTGATCGCCTGGTAGCGTCCCGCGAGATGGTCGAGGCCGGCCCGGTCGTGGGCGCTCTCGTCGGCGCAGATCGGCACCGGAGACTTGAAGCCCTGGAGCGCACCGTCGTCGCTCGCGGGCAGGGGCTGCTCGATGAGGGCGACGCCCGCGGCTTGGCACGCCTTGAGATTGGCCTCGAGATTCGCCTCGTACCAGGCCTCGTTGGCGTCGACGATGAGGGTCGCGGCGGGCGCGCCGCGGCGCACGGCGGCGATCCGCTCCGGATCGCCCTCGCCCCCGAGCTTCACTTTGAGAAGCGGTCGAGCGGCCGCCGCGCGGGCGGCCGCTTCCATCTCCTCAGGGGTGCCCAGGCTCAAGGTGTAGGCCGTGGTGACGGGCTGAGGCGCGGTCCGTCCCGCAAGGTCCCAGGCGCGGCGCCCGGCGCTCTTCGCCTCGAAATCCCACAGGGCGCAGTCGAGAGCGTTGCGGGCCGCGCCCGCCTTCATCGCGCGCTGGAGGTCCTGACGCGTGATGCCCGCCGCGACGGCCTCCTCTTGCGCCGCGATGTCGGCCGCGACGCCTTCCACGGTCTCGCCGTAGCGGGCGTAAGGCACGCACTCGCCCCGGCCGGTGATTGCCCCGTCCGTGACGGTGGCCGTCACGACCACGGCCTCCGTGCGGCTGCCGCGGGAGATGGTGAAGCGGCCAGCGATCGGGAAGCGCTCGACGGTCACAGTGAGACGACGCATCGGCTCCCTCCTCACGCCGCCGAGCGGGTGGAGGGGAAGAGGTTTTGCAGCCGGTCGACGATGGCGGAGACGCCGTAGCGCACCGGGTCGGTGGCCGGCAGGTCGTGCTCGGCCGCGACCTTCGCGAGGTAGCTCCGCGCCTCCTCGTCCCCGAGCGCCTTCGTATTCACCGCGATGCCGACGGGACGGATGCCGGGATTGGTGAGGCGGCCGCAGGTGATGGTGAGGTCGATGACCTCTTGGATCGTGGGCAGCGGGTGCTGGACGCCGCGCATGGTGGTGCGGGTCGGCTCGTGGCAGACCACGAAGGCGTCGGGCTGCGCCCCGTGCAGGAGCCCGAGGGACACGCCCGCGAAGGAGGGATGGAACAGCGAGCCCTGCCCCTCGATGAGGTCCCAGTGGCCCGGATCGGCGGCCGGCGCGATCCACTCGACGGCGCCCGAGATGAAGTCCGCCACCACGGCGTCGATGGCGACACCTCGGCCGGAGATGAAGACGCCGGTCTGGCCCGTCGCCCGGAAATCCGCGTCGAGGCCGCGCGCCCGCATCTCGCGCTCAAGCGCCAGTGCGGTGTATTTCTTGCCCGCCGAGCAGTCGGTGCCCACCGTGAGAAGCCGCAGGCCCGGCCGCTTCGTACCCTTGCCGGTGGCGAAGCTCTGGTCGGTATGGCGCACGTCGAAGAGTTGCCGGCCGTGCCTGGCCGCGGCCTGAGCGATGGCGGGTTTGGAGCCGAGCCGGGTGTGGAGGCCCGAGGCCACGTCCATTCCGGCCTCGATCGCCTGAACGATGACATCGGTCCAGTGGTCGGGCAGGACGCCGCCGGCATTGGCCACGCCCACGACGAGGGTGCGCGCGCCCTGCCCGACGGCGTCGGCGATCGTCATGTCCGGGATGCCGAGATCGGCCTTGCAGCCGGGGAGCCGCAACTGCCCCAGGCACCATTCCGGCCGCCAGTCGACGATGCCTTGCGCGGTCTTGGCCGCGAGCTGATCCGGCACGTCGCCGAGGAACATGAGGTAGGGCGGCTGGATCTGCATCGGGCGGGGCTCCCAGGCGGGTCGGATCGGGGCGCACTATGGAGCGCGGGGCGGTGAGAGGCCAATGCAAGTTGTGCATTCGGGTGGGTGTCATTCCGGGGCTCGGCGAGAGCCGAGAACCCGGAACCCACGACTGGGCCGGATGCTGCTCGCCCCGCTCACCCAGTCATGGATTCCGGGCTCCGCTGCGCGGCCCCGGAATGACAATTGAGGTACTATGATGCAAAAAATGCATTGGCGCCGCGCCCGCTGCCGCGGCTAACCTTCGCGCCATGCTGCCTGTTACGCCACCGATCCCCGCCAGCGCCCCTGCGAGGCCCCGCTGATGGACGTGCGCTGGCTCCAGGATTTCCTCACCGTCGCCGAGACCGGCAACTTCACCAAGGCGGCGTTGGCGCGCAACGCCTCGCAGGCGGCCTTCAGCCGGCGCATTCAGTCGCTCGAGGCCTGGCTCGGCGTTGCGCTCATCGACCGCTCCACCTTCCCGACCCGGCTGACGCCCGAAGGCGAGCAGTTCCGGCATCATGCCGGCGAGATCCTGCGCCAGGTGGTGGACGCTCGCACGGAACTCTCCGGCGCCCCCAACCCGCGGCGCGAGCACGTGCGCGTCGCGCTGCCCTTCGTGCTCGCCACAGCCCGGCTGCCGCACTGGTGGGAGCGCTGGTCTCCGGACGGCACTTTGAGCTGCACCACGGTGCTCGGCAACGTCCACGACCTCTTCAGCGCCCTCGTCTCGGGCGACGCCGATCTTCTCGTCTGCTTCCACACGGCGCAGCAGCCGATCCACCTCGACCCGGAGCGCTACGACCGCCTCGCCATCGAGCCGGAGCGTCTGCGCCCTTACGCGGCGCCCAGCTTGGCGCAGGCACTGGCCTGGCCCGGCCGCCCGGAGCGGCCCGTGCCGCTGTTGAGCTATACGCCGGGCGTCTCCTTCGCCCGTTTCGTCGACCTCGTGATCGAGACCGCTCCCGAGCGGCTCCACGGCGTCACGGTGCTGGAGAGCGACATGGCCGACGTCCTGCGCGATATGGCGATCGCCGGACGCGGGGTCGCCTTCCTGCCCGAGAGCACCGCCGCGGGCGGCACGGGGCCGCTCGTGGCGCTCGGAGGCGAGCCGTGGTCCCTCGATCTCCAGGTCATCGCCTTTCGCGACCGCGCCAACCAGAAGCCCGCGGTGGAGCGGCTCTGGACGCGGCTCGTGAAAAAAGAGGTAGACGCCAAGCCCAAGGTCGGCGAACGATCACGGCCAAGGCTCGCCGGCGCGCATCCTTGAGCGGACGCGCGATCAACGAACGAGCACCAGAGGAGAACCTGACGACATGCGCATCACGACCTTCATCGCCCTGGCCGCCGGCCTGGCGATCGCTCCGGCCTCGGCCCAGGAGCTCACCGGCACCCTCAAGAAGATCAAGGAGACCGGCACGATCACGCTCGGCGTCCGCGACTCCTCCGTGCCCTTCTCCTATCTCGACGACAAGCAGCAGCCGGTGGGCTACGCCATCGACATCTGCATGAAGGTGGTCGACGCGGTGAAGGCCGAGCTGAAGCTGCCGAACCTCGCCGTCAAGATGAACCCGGTGACCTCGGCCACCCGCATCCCGCTGATGGCGAACGGCACCATCGACCTCGAGTGCGGCTCGACGACGAACAACGCCGACCGTCAGAAGCAGGTGTCCTTCACCAACACCCACTTTCTCACCGCGAGCCGCTTCGTGGCGAAGAAGGCCAACAAGGTGACGAAGATCGAGGACCTCAAGGGCAAGACGGTGGTCTCGACCGCGGGCACCACCAACATCAAGCAGCTCAACGAGGCCAACGTCGAGAAGAAGCTCAACATCAACATCCTGCCGGCCAAGGATCACGCCGAGGCCTTCCTGATGGTCGAGACCGACCGCGCGGTGGCCTTCGTGATGGACGACATCCTCCTGTCGTCGCTGGTGGCCAACTCCAAGGAGCCCGCGGCCTACACCCTGTCCGAGGACGCCTTCTCGCTGCCCGAGCCCTACGGCATCATGCTGCGCAAGGACGACCCGGCCTTCAAGAAGGTCGTCGATGGGGCGACCGCCGCCTTCTACAAGAGCCCCGAAGGCCAGAAGACCTACGACAAGTGGTTCAACCAGGCGATCCCGCCGAAGGGCCTGACCCTCAACGTGCCAATCAGCGCGGCCCTCAAGAAAGCCTTCTCGGCGCCGACCGACGCCGCCGACCCGGCGATGTACTGACCAGCCCCTGCGGCTCCCGCCCTCAGGCGGGAGCCCTCGCGATCGGGGCCTGACGGAGACCGCTTCTCCGCCCGGCCCTCAACACGACGACCGAAGGGTCGCGCCGGGCACGGGCCTGAGGGGTCGGGGGGCAGATGAACTACAACTGGAACTGGGGCATCTTCTGGGAGGCATCCCCGGAGGGCGTCGGCACCTACCTCGACACCCTGATGGTCGGCCTGCGCTGGACGATCGTCACGGCGCTCTGCGCCTGGATCCTGGCGCTGGTCTTCGGCTCCCTCGTCGGCGTGATGCGCACCCTGCCCTCGAAGGCAGCGCAGCGGATCGGCAACGCCTATGTCGAGCTCTTTCGCAACATCCCCTTCCTCGTCCAGCTCTTCCTCTGGTTCTTCGTGCTGCCCGAGGTGCTGCCGCAAGCGGCGGGCCTGTGGCTCAAGCAATTGCCGAACGCGCCCTTCTGGACGGCGGTCATCGGCCTCGGCTTCTACATGTCGGCCCGCGTCGCCGAGCAGCTTCGCGCCGGCATCAACGCCCTGCCCCGGGGCCAGCGCATGGCGGGCACGGCGCTTGGCCTGACCACGGCGCAGACCTACCGCTACGTGCTTCTGCCGATGGCGTTTCGCATCATCCTGCCGCCGCTCACCTCCGAGTTCTTGAACACGATCAAGAACACCTCCGTGGCGCTCACCATCGGGCTCCTTGAGCTCACGGCGCGGGCGCGGGCGATGCAGGAGTTCTCCTTCCAGGTCTTCGAGGCCTTCACCGCCGCGACCCTGATATACCTCGCCCTGAACCTCATCGTGACAACCGGGATGCGCCTTCTCGAGCGGAAAGTGGCCGTGCCCGGCTACATCGCCGGCAAGTAGGAGCACGGGCATGTTCTCCAACCTCGACTTCGACGTCGTCCGCCGGTCGCTGGGCTACCTGTTCCTCGACGGGATGACCTTCACGCTGACGCTGACGGCGTTAGCCACGCTCGGCGGCATCGTGCTCGGCACGCTCATCGCCCTGATGCGCCTCGGCAACCTGCCGGTCCTGCCCAAGATCGCGGCAGCCTACGTGAACTTCATGCGGTCCCTGCCGCTTGTTCTGGTGATCTTCTGGTTCTACTTCCTGGTGCCCTATATCGGCGCCTGGATCACCGGAGCGGAGCGGCCGATCGCGGTCGGCGCCTTCACCTCATCGCTCATCACCTTCACGCTGTTCGAGGCGGCCTATTTCGCCGAGATCATGCGGGCGGGCATCCAGTCGATCCCGAAAGGCCAGGTGGCGGCGGGCTACGCGCTCGGTCTCACCTATCCCCAGGTGATGGCGAACATCGTCCTGCCCCAGGCCTTCCGCAACATGCTTCCCGTGCTGCTGACGCAGACGATCATCCTGTTCCAGGACACCTCCCTCGTCTACGTGCTCTCGCTCACCGACTTCCTCGGCGCCGCCTCGAAGGTGGCGCAGCGCGACGGGCGCCTCGTCGAGATGTACCTTTTCGCGGCCGTGGTCTACTTCGCGATCTCGTTCGCCGCCTCGTCCCTCGTGAAGCGCCTTCAGGCGCGCACCGCCATCATTCGCTGAGGTCCGCCGTGATCGAGATCAAGCACGTCGACAAGTGGTACGGCCCGAGCTTCCAGGTTCTCACCGACTGCACCACGGCGGTGGTCAAAGGCGAGGTGGTGGTGGTCTGCGGGCCCTCGGGCTCGGGCAAGTCCACCCTCATCAAGTGCGTCAACGCCCTCGAGCCGTTCCAGAAGGGCGACATCATCGTCGACGGGATCAAGGTCAATGACCCGAAGACCAACCTGCCGAAGCTGCGCTCCCGCGTCGGCATGGTGTTCCAGCATTTCGAGCTCTTCCCCCACCTGAAGATCACCGAGAACCTGTGCCTGGCGCAGCAGAAGGTGCTCGGCCGCTCGCGGGACGAGGCCATGGCCCGGGGCAAGAAGCTCCTGGAGCGCGTCGGCCTCACGGCCCAGGCCGACAAGTATCCGGGCCAGCTCTCGGGCGGCCAGCAGCAGCGCGTGGCCATCGCCCGGGCGCTCGCCATGGACCCGATCGTCATGCTCTTCGACGAGCCGACCTCGGCGCTGGACCCCGAGATGGTGGGCGAGGTGCTCGACGTCATGGTCCAGCTCGCCCAGGAAGGCATGACCATGATGGTGGTCACCCACGAGATGGGCTTTGCCCGCAAGGTGGCGCACCGCGTCATCTTCATGGACCGGGGCGAGATCGTCGAGGACGCCACGAAGGACGAGTTCTTCGGCCGCCCCCGCTCCGAGCGCGCCCAGACCTTCCTGTCGAAGATCCTGACGCATTGAGGCTCGGCCTCCCCCGCGCCTGACGCCCTGCACCACAGCCGTCCGCGGGGCAACGACCTCAGCACGCGTTCAGAAAAGCCTTCGGCGAGATCACGGTCAGGACGAGGATCCGCAGGTCGAGCCAGAACGACCAGTTGTCGATGTAGTAGAGGTCGTGCTCGATGCGCCGGCGCATCGCATCGTCGGTTTCGGTGGGGCCGCGCAGGCCGTTGACCTGGGCCCAGCCGGTCAGCCCGGGCTTCACGTTGTGGCGCCGGGCGTAGAGGGCGATGCGGGCCCCGAAGGAATCGTCGTGGATGACGGCATGGGGGCGCGGTCCGACGAGGGACATCTGTCCCAGGAGCACGTTCACGAGTTGCGGCAACTCGTCGATGTTCCAGCGCCGCAGCACCGCCCCGACCCGGGTGACGCGAGCGTCGCCCCGCACGGCCTGGCGCACCTCCGCACCGTCCTCCAGCGTCACCATGGTGCGGAACTTCACGATGCGGAACGGGCGCCGGTTGAAGCCGTAGCGGCGCTGGACGAAGAGCGCCGGGCCGGGGCTGTCAAGGCGGATCAGGGCGGCGACGGCGAGGAAGAGCGGCGCGAGGGCCACGAGCAGCAGGCTCGCGGCGACGACGTCGAAGATGCGCTTCAGGAGCTGGCGCAAGGGCGAGAGCCGCGGCGGGGTGAGATTGAGGCTCGCCATGCCGCCGACGCGAGCGATGCGCACGTCATGGAAGCGCTCCAGGATCTCCTCCGCCCCGAGGTGGATCGAGGCCGGGACCGTGAGCAGGGCGTTGAGGCAGCGCTCGATGGCCTCGCGTTCGGACCAGGGCATCACGATGAACACGTCGTCGGGCTGAAGGGCCCGGACGCGGGCAACCGCCGCGCTCAGGTCCGCGTCGAGCCGGGCAAGGCCGTCCGGCCGCTCCCGTTCGGGACGCGTTGGAATGAGCGCCGCGCCGACGAGGTCCAGGCCCCAGTTCCAGGGCTGGCAGCGGCGCACGAAGGCTTCGACGTCATCCTTCGCCCCGACGAGCATGATGCGCCGGAGCGTCAGGTAGCCGCGATGGCTCGTCAGCTTGAGCGCCCGCCCGAGTGCCAGGCGCCCGCCGAGCATCACCGCGAGCCCGGCAGGATAGAAGAGCACGAGCCAGCCGCGGGAATAGCCGTCGGTGACCTTGGCGAGGAAGGCCACAACGAGAAGGATCAGGATCACAGCGGTCCAGAGCTGGAAGCTCACCCGCAGCTGGCGGCCGACGTCGAGGAAGCGCGTCGCTTCGTACTCGCCCCGGTAGGCGCTCACCAGGACGAAGAGCCAGGCGACGAGCACGCCGAGGCGGGCGTAATCGCCGACATCGCCGGGATTCTGATAGGCGGCGAGATGATAGGCGACGCTCGTGGCGATGGCCGTGCCGGCGATCAGCAGGGCGTCGCTGACCGCCGCCAGCACCGGGAACAGGCTGCGCAGGGCAAGCCTCGTCCGCGAAAGGGACAGGGTCAGGCCGGGGATAGGGGCTTGTGTGCTGCTCACGATCAGGCCGCCGCTCGTTCTCGGGTCCGGGACCAGATGAGCAAGGGCGGTGCCCACGCGTCATCCGCCGTGAGCGGCTGACAGCTGAAAGCAGCAACTTTCTGATATTTTTATCGAAATTCAGCGCCGTGCCGTCGCGGGCTTGCGCCGAGTAGGGCTCTCCGCCCTCGCGGCCCTGTCCCAGGCCGGGACGGGCTCAAGCATCGTCCGGGTCGGGACGAAACACGCCCCTGATGCCTGAGTGGCCCAGCCTTCCATAACCGTTGCGAACCGCCAGCGGAAGACAGGGCGGTCGTTCATCCTCCGTCAAGCTTAACCGCTCCGCGAGGCTCCGGTCCGCGGCCACTCACTTGAGGGCGTTGGCGAGGAAGCCCTGCAGCCGCTCGCTCCGGGGCCGCGTGAAGAGCTCGGCCGGCGGTCCCTCCTCCTCGAGCACGCCCCGGTGCAGGAAGACGACGCGGTTCGACACGTCGCGGGCGAAGCTCATCTCGTGGGTGACCACGATCATGGTGCGCCCTTCTTCCGCCAGCGAGCGCATCACCCGCAACACCTCGCCCACGAGCTCCGGGTCGAGGGCCGAGGTCGGCTCGTCGAAGAGCATCACCTCCGGCTCCATGGCGAGCGCGCGGGCGATGGCCACGCGCTGCTGCTCGCCGCCCGAGAGATGGGCCGGATAGGCGTCGCGCCGGTGATGGACGCCGACCCGCTGCAGGACGCGGTCGGCGCGTTCGATCGCCTCTTTCTTCGAGAGCTTGAGAACCAGCATCGGCGCCTCGATGACGTTCTCGAGCGCCGTCATATGGGCCCAGAGGTTGAACTGCTGGAAGACCATGGCGACCCGCGAGCGCAGCCGGCGCAGGGCGTCCGGGTCGGCGGCCTGGAGCTCGCCGTGCCGGTCGGGGACGAGGCGCAGCTCCTCGCCGGCCACCGCGATGCGGCCGGCATTCGGCTTCTCCAGGAGGTTGAGGCAGCGCAGGAAGGTGCTCTTGCCCGACCCCGACGAGCCGATCATCGAGATCACGTCGCCGGCCTTGGCCTCGAGGGTGATCCCTTTCAGCACCTCAACGGCGCCGAAGCGCTTGCGGATGTCGTGAGCCGAGAGTTTCTGGGTGACCTGCATCGTGACCTCACGGGCTCAAGAGCTTGCCGGAGCGGTGGAACGCCGTGCCGGCGACCTTGCCGAGCCGGCGCCCGGCCGTTGCGAAGCGGGTCGCGGCGCGGGCGAAGAGCACGCCGTCCGACCGGCTCGTCACCGGTGTGACGACGCCCGTCGCCGGGTCGATGAGGTCGGCGATGCGCTCGCCGGCCCGCACCCTCGCCCCGGCGGGCTTGAGGTAGACCACCATCCCAGGGACGGGCGCGGTGAGGGGTTCCGTGCCGGCGAGCGGCGTCGGCGCGCAGAGCGGTTCGGGCACGGCGGGCGGGTCGCCCGCGATCACGCCACGCAGAAGGAGGTAGTCGAGTATGGCTTTGGCGTCCTTAGACGCCAGCGCGTGGTCGACGTCCGCCTCGCCGCGCAATTCCACCGTCGTCGCGAGGCAGGCGAGCGGGATGGGGCGGTCGGGGAAGCGCTCCCGGAGCTCGTGCCAGGGCCGGCTGCAGGCCTCGTCGAACGGATCGTCGCCGGACTCGGTGGCCAGCAGCACCGCCTCGCAGCCGAGGAGCGCCGCGAGAGGCGCCAGGTCCTCGGCCATAGGGGTGAGGGTGTAGAGGTGCATCACCGCCTCGCCGTCGCAGTGCAGGTCGAGGACGAGGTCGGCCTCGACGGCCAGCGACAGGAGCAGTTTTTTGAGGTGCTCGGCCGGCGTCGCGGCGGGCGCCTCGGCGAGCACGGCCGCGAGGGCGTCGCGGATGAGGCCGACATTCGCGTCCGCATCGTCCGAGAGGTCGGCGGCGACCCGGTCGGCCACCGCTGGCTCCAGATAGGGGTAGGCGCGGTTGAAGTTGAGCCCGTCCGAGAGGTCGAAGCGACCGACCGCCTGGCCGAGCAGGCACTGGCCGAGGCCGATCGGGTTGGCGAAGGGCACGAGCACGACCTCGCCGGCGATCCGGCCCTCCTGCTCCAGCGCGGTCAGGCGCTCGCGCAGGTGATGGGCGGCGATCATGCCGGGGATCTCGTCGGCGTGGAGCGCCGCCTGGATATAGGCGCGCGGCCGCGCGCCTTCCTGACCGAAGCGGTGGACCGTGAGGGCGCTCGCGGTGCCGGGCGCGGTGGCGGGAATCGGGAGGGTGTCGGTGCGCATCGGGTCTCTAGCGGAGAACGGGGGCGACCTCGGCCTCTTTGGGCCGGAGGTGGCGCAGGAAGCGCCGCTCGAGGAGCTTGAACAGCCCGGCCAGCGAGAAGGTGAGGACGAAGTAGAAGACCGCCACCGTGCCGAAGGCTTCGACGGGCATGAGGTGGTTGGCGTAGACGTCTCGCGCCACGCGGGTGAGCTCGACCAGCGTCACCGTCGAGGCGATGGAGGTGGCGTGCATCAGCCCGACCACCTCGTTGGCGTATTGCGGCAGCGCCCGGCGCAGCGCCCCCGGCCACAGGATGCGGGAGTAGGTCTGGAAGCCGGTGAGCCCAAGGCTGCGGGCTGCCTCGAGCTCGCCGTTCGGCGTGTTGCGCAGCGCGCCCGCGAAGATCTCAGTGGTGTAGGCGCTCGTATTGAGGGTGAAGGCGAGCCAGGCGCAGAACCAGGGCGAGCGCAGGGCCGCCCAAGCGAAACTCTCCCGCACCGCCTCGAACTGGGCGAGGCCGAAATAGAGCATAAAGAGCTGGACGAGGAGCGGCGTGCCGCGGATGACGTAGGTGAAGAGGAAGACGGGCGTCGAGAAGAAGCGGTTGCGCGAGACGCGCAGGGTCGCGAGCGGGATCGCCAGCACGAACCCCGCCGCCAGCGCGATGACGAGCAAGGTGAGCGTGATGCGCAATCCGTCGAGGTAGGCCGGCAGCGCGTCGCGGATGACGCCCCAATCCACCATGGTCAGAGCTCCGCCTTGCGGACGCCGAGCGAGAACCGGCGTTCGAGCAGGGTGAGAACCCCGATCGAGACGGTGGTGACGCCGAGATAGATCAGCGCGATGGCCGCGAAGAAGGTGAAGGGCTTGTTCGTCGCCGACGACGCGAGGTTCGCCCGGTGCACCATGTCGTCGAGGCCGATGATGGAGACGAGGGCGCTGGCCTTGACCATGACGAGCCAGTTGTTCGCGAAACCCGGGATCGCGTGGCGCACCATCTGCGGCAGGGTGATGCGGCGCAGCACCTGGGCCCCGGTCAGCCCGTAAGCCTGGCCCGCCTCGGCCTGGCCTTTTGGGATGGCGAGGATCGCGCCGCGAAAGGTCTCGGTGAGGTACGCCCCGAAGATGAAGCCGAGCGTCAGCGTTCCGGCAACGAAGGGATTGACGTCGACGTAGTCGGCCCCGAGCCGCTCGACGATGCTGTTCAGGGCGATCTGCCCGCCGTAGAAGATCAGGAGCATGAGCACGAGCTCGGGCAGCCCGCGGATCAGGGTCGTGTAGACCCCGGCCACCGCCCGCGCGACGCGGGAGCCGGAGAGCTTTGCCACGGCCCCCAAGAGGCCGAACAGGCAAGCGATCGCGAGCGAGGCCGCCGCGACGCGCAAGGTCGACCACAGGCCGTCGAGGATGGCGGGAAGGTAGCCGTGGAGCATGAGGGTCGTGTGTCCCCTTCTCCCCTTGAGGGAGAAGGTGCCCTCGCGTTAGCGAGGGCGGATGAGGGGTGGTGGGCATCGACCCGGGCGGGTCAGAACACCCTCACTGTCGTTCGCGGGCTTGACCCGCGAACCTCGGTTCGAAGTCTCGGGCGCTCGGGATCGAGATGGCCGGGTCAAGCCCGGCCATGACAGGAATGGGGCGGAGAGGCGCTGATCGGCCTGTCGGCCGTGCGCCGCTCCGCGTCGCCCCCTTCTCCCGACCCCACCGCGCGGGGCCACCCTCTTCCGCAGGGGGAGAGGGGAAAGCTCGGCCGCGCGGCTTAAACCTCGCCCGAGATGTCGAAGTCGAAGTACTTGTCCTGGAGCTTCTTGTAGGTGCCGTTGGCCTTGATGGCTTTGAGCGCCGCGTTGATCTTGTCCCGGAGTTCGGTGTCGCTCTTGCGCACGGCGATGCCGACGCCGCCCGTGCCGCCTTCGAGGCGCACGGTCTGGCCCACCGTGACGTAATCCTTGCCCTGGTCTTTCTTCAGGAAGGACTCGGAGGACACCACCGAGGAGCCGAAGCCGATATCGCCGCGGCCTGCCGCGAGCTCGAGGTAGACATCCGTCTCCTTGTTGACGGAGAGCACCTCGCTCTCCTTGTAGCGCTCCTTGACGAATTTCTCCCGCGGCGAGTTGCGCAGCACGATGATCTTCTTGCCCTTGAGCGCCTCGGGCGTCGCGGCGGTGAAGGCGCCCTTCTTGGCGACCCAGCGCGAGGGCACGTCGTAGTAGGGGTCGGAGAAATCGACCGCCTTCTTGCGCTCCTCGGTGATGGTCAGCGAGGCGACGATCATGTCGAACTTCTTGGCGTTGAGCGCCGGGATGATGCCGTCGAATTCCTGCTGCACGAGGGTGCACTCCACCTTCATCTCGGCGCAGACCGCGTTCGCGACGTCGATGTCGAAGCCCGACAGCTTGCCGTCAGGGGAGATCTGGGAGAAGGGCGGGTAGCTGCCCTCGACGCCGACGCGCATCTTCGTCTGCGCCAGGGCCGGCGAGGCCGAGGGCAGGCCGAACGCGACGGCCAGAGCAGCGGCCGCAACGAACTTGCGGAACATGACGTCTTCTCCCTTGATCTCTTCCCTGCGGAGGCGCCACTATGAACAGATATTTTCATCGGATCAAGTGATGAAAAATCCCGTTCATGCATCCGCGGAGGGCGCGTTCCGGGCCTCGCAGCTCGGCGGCGCGCTCGCCTCCTTGAGCGAGACCGGCTCCCCGGCGAACCGGGCGCTGGCCGGCTACCTTCTCCGCAACCCCGTGCGCGTCGCGGCCTGGAGCATCGAGGACCTCGCCGGCGAAACGGGGGTATCGACCGCCACGATCAGCCGCTTCGCGCGGGCGGCGGGCCACCGCGGCTTCCCGGAGATGCGGGCTGCGGTCGCCGAGACCCTGCAATCGATCCTGCATCCCGTCGAGAAACTGCGCGACGCCGTGGAGCGACCCGCGCCGGGCGGCGCGCTGCCTGAGGCGGTAAGCGCCGTCTTGGAGAACGTGCACGCCGCCGCTGACGGCTTGGCGCGGGCGCCCATCGCCGGGATCGCGCGCGAGATCATGGAAGCGCGGGGCGTCTACGTGATGGGGTTCGGCCTCTCCGCGCATCTCGCGGGCTTGTTGACGCTCGGGCTCCAGCCCTTCTGCCCGCAGCTCGTCAACGTCGTCGAGTTCGGCGGCACGGAGGTGGCGGCCGGACGCCTGATGAATGTCGGCCGGGGCGACGTGCTCGTCGCCCTCTCGTTCCCGCGCTACGCCCGCGACGCCGTGCAGCTCTCGGCCTATGCCCGCGACCGGGGCGCGACGGTGACGGCGATCACCGACGGGCCGTCCTCCCCCCTGGTGCCGCTCGCCCGCAACCTGATCTTCGCCCCGGCCAGCCATCCGGTGCTGTCGAGCAGCATCACGGCGGCGGCGCTCGCGGTGGAGGCGCTCGTCGCGAGTCTCATGGTGTCGCGCCGCGACAATGTCGGCCAGGCGGCGAAGCTCACGGAGGCGATCTCGTCCTACCTTTACGGAACGGAGGCGGCCGAGACCCAGCCGCGGCAGAGCCGGCCGGAGGGGCGGAGGCGGCGCTAGCGCCCGCCCGGGATCGCCTCACGCGCGGCGGCGGGCCCGCCGCGTCGGCGCGTAAAAATCGTCGGGACGGGTGCGCACCCAGGCAACGAAACGCTGCAGCTCCGGATCGTCCCGCAGGCTCGCGACGTCCGATAGGCGGCGCGCGATCTCCGCCTCGCGATAGCGGGCGTGGATGGCGGAATGGCAGATCTGGTGCAGCCGCACCGTGCCCTTGTGGGTGCCGCCCTTCAGCTTCGGGGTCAGATGATGCCGGCTGGCGCGGGCGCCGGGCGGCATCGGCCGGTCGCAGAGCGGGCAGATGTCGGGCTCGGGCGCCGGAATGCCGATCTCGCGCGTCCGGGAGCGTCGTCCCACGCGGGCCTCCAGAAGTGATGGAACGGAAAAGCCCGCGCCTGAGCGCCGGCCAGCCCCGATATAATGATCGAGGCTCTCCCGAGGAAGGCGGTGCGGCGTCCCGCGGCAGGCCGTCCGCGCTCAGCCCACGGCGGTCCTGGGGAAGCGCAGGACCGTCGCATCGAGATAGGTGGCGGGCGCGGCCGCCGCTTCGCGCCAGCCGCGGCTCGCCAGGAAGGCGGGGATCTGGGGCGCGGGCATGGAGGCTCCGAACAGGAAGCCCTGAACCTCGTCGCAGCCGAGCTGGCGCAGGAAGGTGTACTGCTCGACCGTCTCCACGCCCTCGACGGTGACGGCGATGTCGAGCTCGCGGGCCAGCACCATCATCGCCCGCACGAGTGCCCCGGCGCGGCGGTGGGACGGCAGGTCCATGGTGAAGACCCGGTCGATCTTGATCCGGTCGAAATTGAGCAGGCGCAGGTTCGAGAGCGACGTGAAGCCCGCGCCGAAATCGTCCATGCCAACCTGGACGCCGATGGCGCGCAGCCGCGAGAACATGCTAGCCGCCTCGTCGAAGTCGTTGATGATGGCGTCCTCGGTGACCTCGAGCTCGAGCCGGCGCGGATCAAAGCTTTTCTCACGCAACAGTTCGCGCACCTGGTCGACCATCTCGGCGCTGATCTGGACGGGCGAGACGTTGACGGAGACCCGGATGTCCTCGGGCCAGCGCAGCGCCTCGTCGAGCGCCGCGCGCATGACGCAATCGGTGAGCTGCGGCACGAGGCCCGAGTCTTCGGCGATCTTCACGAATTCCGGCGCGGCCACGGCGCCGAATTCGGGATGGCGCCAGCGCGCCAGGGCCTCGAAGCCGGCGACACGCCGGCCGGCCACGTCGAGGATCGGCTGGAAATGCGTCTCGATCCGCCCTTCGCGGATCGCGGCCGGCAGATGCTCGCTGAGCACCTGACGCCGCGTGAAGGCCTCGCCGAGGCTCCGGGTGAAGGGGCGGCACTTGCCCCGCCCCTGCTCCTTGGCCTGGTAGAGCGCGAGATCCGCGTTGCGCAGGAGCTCCTCCGCCGTGCCGGCGTCGTCCGGGAACACGGCGACGCCGATGGAGGCGCCGACGGGCAGGGTGACGCCGTTGATCTCCATCGGGCGGTTGAGAAGGCGGCGCAGCTGATGGCCGATCAGGCGCGCCTCCAAGGCGTCGGGCAGATTCGGGCACAACACCACGAATTCATCGCCGCCGACCCGGGCCACGAGGGTGTCGGGCGGCAGGTCGAGGGTGATCTTCTCCGAGACCTGGCGCAGGAGCGCGTCGCCTGACCCGTGTCCGAGAAGGTCGTTCACCTCTTTGAAGCGGTCGAGGTCGATCCAGACGACACCGCAGCGGCCCCCACCCTGGCGGCACGCCTCGATAGCGGCGGCGAGACGCGCGTTGAGCACCTCGCGGTTCGGCAGACGGGTCAGGCCGTCGTGATGGGCGAGGAACGCGATCTGGGCCTGCGAGGCGCGTCGCTCGCGGACGTCGCGGATCTCCAGGAGATGGTCCGTGCCGCGGTCGCGCACGGCGCGGCTCGCGATCTCGACCGGGATGAGTTCGCCGTTGACCGCGCGCAGCTCCGTCTCGAGGCGAAGCTCGTCGGCGGCGAGGATGCGCTCCACGACGACGGTGTCGGGCAGAAGGTCCGTCAGGAGGCGGTGCGTCGCGGCTTGCGTGCTCAAGCCCGTGAGGCGCTCGAAGCTCGCCGTGGCGGCGGTGACCTGGAGGCCGCGGCAGACCACGACGGCCTCGTCGAGGTAGTTGAGAAGGCTCTCGAGGTTTCGCACTTCCCGCGCCGCCGCGGTGGCGCGGCCGCGAAACAGCATCGCTGCCCCGAACCCGAGGCCCAGCAATCCGAAGACAGCGACGCCGAACAGCCCGAAAAGGAAATCGGCCGGCAGCATCCGGAACGTCGCGAGGTCCCGCGTTCCGCCGAAGAGCATCGAACCGATGCCCGTCAGGCGGTCCAGCCCGACGACGGCGACCGCGATGATCAGACCTGCGACGGCCGAACCGAGCAGCCCGAGAGCCCGTCCATACCGGCCGGTCCCGGCCGCCGCGGATTGCGGCCCGAGGTTGGGCAGGCCGTCTCGCTTCTCGCTGATGGACATCACATGCGGTTCGCCGCGGCGTCGAGCCGCCGGATGCCAAGGATGCCGCAGCATCGTCGACGAATCGTTGCCGTCCGGGCGGTTCCACCTCCGCGTCGCGAAAACGCGCGTCAGGGTGAAGGAATCCCTGCCACGGGGCGCGGTGGCGCCTTCACGATCCATTACGGAATCCGCGCTAGGTCTTGAGGGGATCGTCGACTGAGGGAGCAGGTTGCCATGCGGATGCGCGCCATCGGGGGGGTCGTCGCGGCTTTGATCCTCGCTCCATGGTCAGCAGGCGCGGCGGAGCTGCGGATCGTCGGCACGGGCGACGGGATCGACCTCCTGCGGGCGCTGGGCGCCGCCTACACCGCCGAATACCCCGACGTCACCGTCGTCGTCCCGCCGAGCATCGGCTCGGGCGGCGGCATCGCCGCTGTTGGGTCGGGCCGCGAGGTTCTGGCCCGGGTGGCGCGTCCTCTGTCGGAGGGCGAGCGCGCGCAGGGTCTCGTTGGCGTGCCCCTGATGCGCCTGCCGTCCGCGATCTTCGTCCATCCCTCGACAGGCGTGACGACCATCACCGCCGCGCAGCTCGCCGACATCTACGCCGGTAAGATCACCAACTGGAGCGAGGTCGGTGGCGCCGACGCGCGGATCAAGGTCGTTCGCCGCGAGGATGCGGACAGCACCCTCACCGTCCTGCGCCAGACCATGCCGGGGTGGAACGGGTTGACCATCACCGACCGCTCGAAGCTCGCCACCACGACTCAGGAGGCTATCAGTACGGTCGAGACGGTGCCCGGCGCCATCGGCTTCGGGCCATACGGGCGGCACCTGGAACCCGCTCTGACCGTGTTGCGCATCGACGGGCACCATCCTCTTGACCCGAGCTACCCGAGCGCGGTTCTCGTCGGGTTCGTGCATCGCGACGGCGCCCTGCCCCCGCCGGCGCAGGATTTCGTCTCCTTCGCCGCCAGCCCCAAGGCCAAGGCCATCCTGGCGAGCCTCGGCGGCCTGCCCGCGGAACGATGAGATCCGCCTTGAAAACGACTTCCTTCGGCGCCCGCCTGGTCGCCATGGTCCTTCTCACGGCCGTGGTCGCCTTCGCGAGCTTTACCCTGCTCACGATCGCCCAGCTCGACGAGAGCCTCGAACGGCAGGCCCGGCAGCTCGCGACCTTGTCCGAGGAGAAGCTGGCGCAGCGCCTCGACGGCAAGTCGAAGCTCGCCCGCGCGCGGCTCGAGGCCTTGTCCTCCAACAGCGCCCGGCGCCTGGAGGGCATCGCGCAGCGCGCCGATGTCGGCAAGGCGATCGCCCGCGCCAACGTCGTGGAGATCAACGAGGTGCTCGGGCGCGCGGCGCGCCAAGCCGACCTCGACGCCGTGCTCGTGGTCGACGCGAAGCTGCGCGTCTTCGGCGCGGACCGTGGCGAGGTGGACCTCGTCTCTACCAACCATGCCCTGCGCGAATCCGATCTCGCGCGCCTGATCCGCCCGCTCCTCGAGGAGAATGATCGGCGCCGGCCCCGCACCCTGCGGCTGGCGCTCGCCGTGGATGCCAGCCTGGCCGGGGCGCTCGCCGGCCCTCCCGCGGCCCTCGCCTTCGTGATGGTCGAGCCGGTCTTCGACGATTTCGGCGACGTGTTCGGCGCACTCATCGGCGTGCGCCGCTTGAAGGTCGTCGAGGAGACCCTCCTGGAGTTCACGCAACTCGAAGGCGACGGCGTGCTCGTCCTGCGCGACGGTCGGGTCGTCTCCGAGGCCGGGCCGGCGGATATGGGCATCGGCCTGGAGCAGGGGACGAGGCACCTCAAGCGCACCACCGACGGACGGTTCTGGTCGCGCTGCGTCGATTACCGCGATCAGTGGCAGGTCTGCGGCCTCGTCCAGCTCAGCGAACTCAACGCCCTCACTGACGAGCTGGTCCGGGTCGGGGCGATGGAAGGCCGGTCGCTCGCGGCCTGGATGGTGCTCGCGGCGGTGTTGTCCATCGCCGCTTTCGGCGCCGTCACCATGCTGGCGACCCGCCACGTTGCAGGCCCGCTCGTCCAGATCACCGACGCCGTGCGCGCCGTGGCGCGCGGCGACTGGAAAGCCTTCGTCACGGGCACGGAGCGCCCGGACGAGATCGGCGACATCGCCCGCGCTGTCCGCGTGCTCCAGGACTCTCTTGAGGAGCGCGACCGGCTGCGCGCCGACGTGGCGAACGCCGAGAGCGTCAACCGCCGCCGCGAGGCCCTCGAGGAGGCGATCCGCCGCTTCGACCGCACGATGCGCTCGGGCCTTCTCAGCGTCTCCGAATGCGCCGAGGCCATCGACGAGACGGTGCAGGATCTCGCCCGCACCTCCGCTGTAGCCGAGGGCGAGGCCGCCGAGGCGGCCTTCGTGTCCGAGCACGTCGGGCGCCATGTCGGCGTGGTGCTCGCCGCCGCCCGGGATCTCAGCCGCGCCCTCGAGGCGACCGCGGGCCAGGTTCGCGCCACCGCCGACGACATCAAGGCGAGCCGCATCGTGGTCGATGCCGGCACGGCCAGCCGCGCCGCCGCGGCGCAGGACGCGGAGGGCCTGATGACCCTTCTGTCCGACGTCACCGCCAAAGCCAACGTCACGGCTCTCAACGCCGCCGTCCAGATCGCGCGCAGCGAGCCCTCGCCGACGGTGACGAGCCTCGTCAACGACCTGCGCCAGCTCGCCGACCGCCTCAGCGAGGCCGAGAGCGAGTTCGCCCAGCGCGTGATGACCGTGCAGGACGAGGCCGACCACTCCATGGGCACGGTGGCTGCCGTGACCGAAGCTTTGGCCGAGGTCGTGTCGGGCGCCGACGGGCTGATCCGGCGGGTCGAGGATCAGGACCGGGAGGCTCAGCGCATCCTGGACGGCATGGGGCAGGCCTCCGAGAGCGCCGGAAACGTGTCCTCCAGCATCGAGCGGCTGCGCACCACTATCGAGCAGACCCGCAACGCCTCCGTGAAGGTGGTGCGCCAGGCCACGGACATGGCCGACGAGGCGCGCCGCCTCGACACCCTGGTCAAGGCGTTCTTACGCGAAGTGGCGGCCTGAGCCGCCCTCAGCGTCCCGGACCGGGAAGCGGCTTCGGCTCGAAGGTCACCTCCCGATCCGCCGGCCAGCGCAGGCGGTAGGCGAGGCGGATCTCCTTCGTCTCGGACGGCGCGAGGTCGAAGGCCCAGGCCATGACCCCGCGCTTGTCGCCGAGCTGCCGCTCGGTCGGCGGCGTCGTGTCCTTCATGAGCTCGACGGCGATGCCGGTCGTCTCGGTGAAGGGTAGACGATCCATCACCGTCACCCGGATCGGCTGGGCGTGCAGGCTGCGCACGGTGGTCTTGAACTCCCGCAAATCCGTCTTCGTCTGGCCGATCCAGCCCGGCTCGTTCTCGCGCCGGCGCAGGGGCACGCGGGCGACCTTGATCCGATCGTCCGCCCCGAAGCCGAGCTCGACGAGGTCGCCGCCGGGCGTGAGTTTGACGCGGCCGCGCCCGACAAAGGTGCCGTCGCGATGGAGCAGCACCTCGCCGGCCAGGAGCGGCGCGTCCTCCTCATTGACGAAGGCGGCCTCGAGATAGGCGGTGGGGTCGAGCTCGGGCGTCGTCCGCGCCGCGAGCGACGGCGCGACGCGCCGCTGCGCCAGGGCGAAGGTCTTGGTCGCGCCGTCCGCCGTGACGCCGACCCGTCCGGGGACGGTGAAGGTCGCCTGATAGGCGTTGGCCTCCACCGCCGCGACCGTCTCCGTAGCCGGCACCGGGGCCTGCGGCGCGGCTTCCGCGGCGCTCAACGCGTCCGCGTTCTTGTCGAACCCCTGGCGCGGCTCGGAGCGCCGGACCATGGGCGCGGGCATCGGGACCACGGGTTCGTAGAACGACACCTGCAGCGGCGGGAGGTCGGGGGCGGCGGTGCCGCGGTTGAGCCGCACCGTCGAGACGGCGAGCTGCACGTCGCTCCAATCCTCACCCGTGCGCTGGCTCACCTGCGCCCGCCGCGTCCAATCGAGCGCCGGCTTGCGGTCTGGCCCGCCCGTGTCGAGGCGAGCGTCGTAGACAGGCGACCAGGAGGCGCCGGCGACGCGATAGCTCACCGCGAGCGTTCCGGTGAGCGCAGCTCCAGCCTCGACGGCGATGATCACGTCGCGCTTCGGGGCGCCGGGGCGTAGCGGCGCCGGTCGCGCCCGCTCCAACGCGGCGATCTCCGCGTCGAGGTCGCGGGCGCGAGCCCGCGAGAGGCGCAACTCCTCGTGCACTGCCGTCAGCGCCCCGCCGATCGCGTCGAAGGCCGCAGCCCATTGCGACACTTCCAAGGGCTTCGCCTCGACCCCGAGCTTCTCGGGGCTCGCCTGCGCGTAGCGCTCGATGACGGCCTTCTTGCCTTCGGACGCCGCGATGCGGCCGTCGACCGCCCCGCGCTCGTCGCGCAACGCCCTGATCTTGCCCTCGAGCTCCGGGTTGACGGCGGGCTGCGCCTCGCCCGGCACGGCCCGGACGTCGACGGACCCGATCGCGAAGCCGGCGCTGCCCTGTCCCTCGACGCGGATCGACCCCGGATCGAGGCTCGCCGGCAGCCCGCGCAGCACCAGCGTCGAGACGCCTGCTGCGAGGTCCACCTTTGCCGAGCGCTGCACCAGCGCGGCGTCCGGGAACACGGTCACCCGCTCGATGCGCGACGCGAGCTCGACGTCGGCGGCGAAAGCCGGAGCCGCGACGGCGGCGAGCGCGAGTGCCAGGACAGGACCGAAGACAGGACGCATGCGGTGTTCCCCTTGTCGGAGCCGCCGGGCGGCGGCCCGTGACAAGGCAGGCGATCACCGTGGTTTCATTGCGGCAGCTCCGGGGAAGAAGCTTGACCGTTTTGGCGCCGCGCTAGGTGCGGCCGCGAGCGCTCTTCGTCGGCCGCACGAGATGGGTCAGGAAGTTGCGGACCTCCCGGGTGCGGCGGGCTGGGTCGATCACCTCGGCGTCGATGCCGAAGCGCCAGGCGAGATCCGTGCGGTCCGGGGCGGCGTGAAGCGCCTTGAGGTCGGCAGCGTAGGTCTTCACCGCGTCCTCATTCGCGACGAGCTTTTCCTCGACGAGCTCGTGCGCGAAGCTTTCCAGCATGACGGCGAGCTCGTGCAGATTATGCTCGGGATGATACTGGACGCCCCAGAAGACCCCGCCCTCGTGACGGATCTCGGTCGCCTGAAGGGCGAGCACCCCATTCGAGGCGAGGATGCGGGCATCCGGGGGTGGCGTGACCACGGCGTCGAGGTGGATCGCCGGCGCGTCGTAGGCGCCGGGCCGCCCTTCCAGGAGCGGGTGGCCGCTTCCCTCCGCCGTGGGGGAGAGGCGGCGGGCGAAGCCGTATTCGGGGCCGTTCGGATTGCGCTTGACCTCGCCGCCCGCCACGGTGCCGGCGACCTGAACGCCCCAGCACGAACCGAAGGCCGGAACACCGGCCTTGAACACCGCGCGCATCAGGTCGAGCTGGCGGATGATCGGCGGCGACATCTCCTCCATGTGGAGCTGGGAGCCGGTGAGCACGGCACCGTCGTATCCGGAGAGATCGTCACCTTGTGGGAGCGAACTTCCCTCGTCGGCGGGCGTGACGATCGTGCAATCGACGGTTGGATCGAGCTGACGCAAGAGCAGGGCGTAGCCTTCGCTCGAGTCGCGTCCGTAAGCTTGTCTGTGCTGTTCACGCCCCTCCCGGGGATTGCCGTCGATCACCAGGATGCGCAGGGGCACGCCGAACTCCGTCTCATTTTTTCGGGGAGAACGGGAGAGAACGGCTCAACCGGCGGCAAGGTCCGCGACCTCTCCGAGACGTGAGGTCACGGGAGGTGCTCAAGCTCTGCCGCGCAGGCTCTTCTCGGGCTTGACCCGATGCTCGATGAAGTTGCGGATCTCTCGGGTGCGCCGCTCCGGATCGGTCACTTCCGCGTCGAGGCCGTGGCGCCAAGCCAGGTCCGTCCGCGACGGGTCGCGGTGGAGCGCCTTCAGGTCCGCGGCATAGGCCCTCACCTCGCCGGCGTCCCGGCACAGGCCGGCTTCAACGAGCGGACCGTCGTAGCGGTCGAGGATCGCCCCGAGTTCCAGGAGATCGAATTCGGGGTGGTACTGCACGCCCCAGAACACGCCGCCCGCGTGGCGGATCTCGGCGGCCTGGATCGGCGCGAGGGCATTCTGCGCCAGCACCGTGCAGTCGGGCGGCGGGGTCGTGACGGCGTCGAGGTGGACTGCGGGCGCGGTGAAGGCGCGGGGCCGGCCGGCGAGCATGGGGTGACCAAGGCCCTCGTCCGTCGGCGCGATGCCCCGCGCGAAGCCGACCTCGAGCCCCGCCGGGTTGCGCCGCACGTCGCCGCCCGCCGCCGCGGCCCCGACCTGAACCCCCCAGCAGGATCCGAAGGCGGGCGTGCGCGACGCGTAGACGGCGCGCATCAGCTCGATCTGGCGCAGGATCGGCGGCGTCGCCTCGTAGAGGTTGAGCGCCGAGCCCGTGAGCACGACCGCGTCATAGCCTTCAAGGCCTGCCGGATCGGGCAGGTTCGCCCCTTCGTCCGCGGGGAAGGCCAGGTCGCAGACGGCCGCGGGCTCGATCGCCTGCAGCACGGCGGCATAGGACCCGGAGGGCGTCAGGCCGTGATCCGCCGCATGCCTCTCCCGCGCCGTCCGCGTGTTGCCCTCGACCACCAGGAACCGTAAGCCCATTGACGTTCTTCTCGCCCTGTCTGCCCCGCGCCGGATGTAGCCGATGCACGGCCCGCCTCCAAGACCGACGCCCGGCGAGCCGCGCCCCGGCGATCTCGCGCGGCTCTGGCGCTGGCTCTACGGCAAACCGTACCTGCTTCTCACGCTCACGACCTTGATGTGGGGCGGGAACGCGGTGGCCGGGCGCCTCGCCATCGGCCAGGTCTCGCCCATGGCCCTGACTTTCCTGCGCTGGATCATCGTGGTGGCTATCCTGAGCGTGATCGCGCGGCGGGACGTCACCGCGGCTTGGCCCGCCTTGCGCGCGCGCTGGCCCTCCCTCGTCCTGATGGGGATGCTCGGCTTCACGCTGTTCAACGCCCTGTTCTACGCCGCGGCCCATCACACGAGCGCGGTCAACCTCGGGATCATCCAGGGCGCGATCCCGGTGCTCGTCCTCGTCGGGGCGCTCGTCTGGTTCGGGACGCGAGTGCGCCTGTTCCAAGTGGTCGGCATGCTGGTGACCCTCGTCGGGGTCACGATCGTCGCTGCCAAAGGCGACCTCGCGGTGCTGCGCAGCCTCGACTTCAACGTCGGCGACGTCTGGATGCTGATCGCCTCGGGATTCTACGCCTTCTACACGCTGGCCCTGCGCCGGCGGCCGGCGGTCTCGGGGCTCGCGCTCTTCGCCGCGCTCGCCGGCGTCGCCTTCGTGACCTCGCTGCCCCTCGTGGCTTACGAGATCGCGACGGGGCAGGTGCAATGGCCGACGCCCAAGGGCTGGCTCATCATGCTCTACGTGGGCTTATGCCCTTCGCTCCTCTCCCAGATCTTCTACATGCGCGGCGTGGAGCTCATCGGCCCCGGCCGGGCCGGGATCTTCGTCAATCTGGTGCCCGTCTTCGGGGCGCTGCTCGCCGTGGTCATCGTCGGCGAGGCATTCCACCTCTACCACGGGCTGGCGCTGGCCCTCGTGCTCGGCGGGATCGCGCTCGCCGAGCGCCGGCGCGAGGTGCCTCCGCCCGAGCCCGCGGTCTCCTGAGGGCGCCTACTGCGCCGGCACCGCGCTGCGGACGTCGACCGGGGCGAAGAGGCCGGCGGCGCCGGGCCGCATGTCGATGCGCCGCTCGTGGAAGCCGACGAGGGTCGAGCGGTGGCCGATGGAGATCACGGTCGTGCCGGGCAGGGCTTCTGCCAGCATGCGGTAGACCGCCTCCTCCATCGGCTCGTCGAGGGCCGCCGTTGCCTCGTCGAGGAAGAGCCAGTCGGGCCGGGCGAGGATGGCGCGGGCGAGCGCCAGGCGCTGCTGCTCGCCGAGCGACAGGGTCTGCGCCCAGGAGCGCTCCTCGTCGAGGCGCTCCGCGAGCTGAGGCAGCCTCGCCAGCCGCAGGGCCTCCCCGATCGCGGCGTCGTCGTGCGCGCCCTCCCCGGCCGGGTAGAGCACCGCGCCGCGCAACGGCCCGATCGGGATGTAGGGCCGCTGCGGCAGGAGGAGCATGCTGCGCCCCGTGGGCACCTCGATGCGGCCCTCGCCGAAGGGCCAGATGCCGGCGATCGCCCGGAAGAGCGTGGACTTGCCCGATCCGGAGGGGCCGGTCACGAGGGTGGTCTCGCCGGGTCGGAACGTGAGGCTATCCACCGCAACGATGGCGCGCCCGTCGGGCAGGCGCAGCGTCAGGTCGCGCACCGCGACCGCACCGTCCGGGGCCGCCGCATGCGCGATGCGCGGCTCCGTGCGGCCGAGAACCTGCCCGCGCCCGATCGCCTCGTCGAAAGTCGAGAGCCGGTCGACCACGGCCTTGTAGTCGGCCAGCACCACGTAGCGGTCGATGAAGAAGGAGAGCGATCCCTCGACCCGGCCGAAGGCACCCGCCGTCTGGGTGAGGGTGCCGAGCTGCACCTTGTTCAGGAAGTAGAAGGGCGCCGCGACGACGTAGGGGATGATGACGCTCATCTGCCCGTAGAGGGAGGTGAACATCATCAGGAGCTTGCGGCGGTTGACGATGCGGTAGAAGTTCTCGACCACCGCCCCGAAACGCCCGCCCAGCAGCCGCCGCTCCGTCGGCTCACCGCCCAAGAGCGCCACCTGCTCGCCGTACTCGCGCAGGCGCGCCAGCGAGAAGCGGAAATCGGCCTCGTAGCGCTGCTGGTTGAAGAAGAGCGGGATGAGCTGCCGCCCGATGAGATGGGTGATGAGGGTTCCGGCCGAGGCGTAGGCCAGCGCGATCCAGAACAGGAGCCCGGGCACCCGGATCTCCGTGCCGGGCAGGGTGAAGTCCGCCGAGATGCCCCACAGGATGATCGAGAACGACACCAGCGTCGACACCTGGCTCAGGAGCTGGATCGAGAAGGAATAGGTGGTGTCGGTGAAGCTCTTGATGTCCTCGGCGATGCGCTGGTCCGGGTTGTCGGCGCTCGCGCCGGCAAAGCCCATCCGGTAGTGGTTGCCCTCGCCGAGCCACTGGTCGACGTAGCGGCCCGTGAGCCAGCGGCGCCAGCGGATGAGAAGGCTCGACTGGACGAGATACTCCACCACGCTGCTGGCGATGAGGATCATCGCCCAGAACAGGAACACGGTGTAGAGCAGGGACCAGAACGTGGGCTCGTCCCGGTTCTGGATCGCGTTGAACCAGTCGCGGTTGAAGAAGGACAGGCGCACGCTGATCGCCACCTGCGCCTGATTGACGAGGACGAGGAACACCACCGCCGCGACGGCGAGCCGCCGCTCGCGCCCCGTCCAGCGCACCCAGGTTCCGATGGTGGCCGTGGTGGTGTCGGACGTCTCGAAGTAGCGGTCGGCGATGCCCACGATGGTGCGGATCACCGGGATGCGCCCGATCAGCACGACGAGGATGCCGAAGATGCCGACCGTCACCGGCAGGCTCGGCGGCGGCACGAGACCGGCGAGCGCCGTCGGCCAGAGCCCCAGGCCGGAGGCGAGGACGAGGGCACCGAAGACGATGTACTCCGCCGTGAACAGGACGACGAAGATCGACAGGAAGCTCGACAGGGGCCGCCCGAACCATAGCGCCGCGGCCAGGACGAGCCCCGTGAGGGTCAGGCCCAAGGTCTCGAGCCCGGCCGCTCGGCCCGCCGCGAAGGCGAGCACGGCGAAGCCTAAGGCGGCCGCGGCGAGCAGCGGCAATCCTCGCGAGCGATCCAGCACGACACTCTCCCGGCGCGGCCCCCGGCTCCCGGCGGCATCAACCCTTCCGATGCGTCCATAGGCTCATGCGGCCCCGAAGCCAACACGGCCGCCCCGGCCCGACGCCCACCGTGCGACCGGAGGCCGCGTTCCGGCCCCGACTCCGGCCGCCTTGATCCGGCCTGCCCGCCTGACTAGGGTCCGCGCGATCTTCAGGTGAACGCATCAAGGGATGACCATGACCTTCACGGTGCTGAACACGGAGGCGGTGCGCCAAGCGCCCGTCTCGCACGAGCCCTACGATTACTTTCTCGGCTCCGGCGTCCTCAAGGAGGACGCCATCCCGGAGGTGAGCCGGGATTTCCCGAACATCGACAAGCCGGGCTACCTCACGGTCGACGAGGTCCAGCTCAAGGGCAAGTTCAAGACCCTCATCGACGAGCTCGAGAGCGACGAGTTCAGCCGCCTGCTCTCGGAGAAGTTCGGGCGCGATCTCGTCTCCTGCCCCCGGCTGACGACGATCATGAAGAAGTCGCAGCCCAAATACGGCGCCATCCACACCGACGGCCCGTCGAAGGTGATGACCCTCCTCATCTACATGAACGACGATTGGTCGAAGGACGGACCGGGCCGGCTGCGGGTGCTCTACGACGACAAGAGCTTCGAGCCCTTCGCGGCCGAGGTGCCGCCCACGATGGGAACCGTCTTCGCCTTCCTGCGCTCCGACAAGTCCTGGCACGGGCACCAGCCCTATGTCGGCGAGCGGCGGGTGGTGCAGGTCGCCTGGGTGAAGGACGCGAGCGAACTCGAGCGCAAGAAGAAGCGCAACAAGATGGCGCAGCTCTTCAAGGGCATCTTCGGGCGCTGAGCGCCAGACGGGAACCCGCGCGCGCAAGGCGCGGTTGATCGGTCGATGGCCGGGGCGTCGGGCCCCGGCGCCTGATCGAGGAGACCCGCCATGAAGACTCCTGGCCTGTTGGGCTTGGCCCTTGTCGCGACCCTTGCCCTTCCCTTCGCCGCCGAGGCGCAGGGCATCGTGCGCGGCGCGGCGCAAGGCGCCGATGTCGGCAACCGGGCGGCCGGGCCCGTGGGCGGCGTGGTGGGCGGAGCCGTCGGCGGCGTGACCGGGGGCGTCGTGGGCGGCGTCAAGGGCGTGCTCGGCGTGCCCCAGAACACCACCGTTCCGCGCCGCAAGGCGTCCCGCAAGGTCTATCGCGCCCGCACGGCGCGGCGCTGACCGGCAGGTGGCGTCAGTTCGTGAGCCGAACGGCGCCGCCGATGCCGCCGCCGATGCCCGCCGGCACGGGCACCTGGGACTGGTAATAGTCCGTGTTCAGGACGAGCTTCGGCGCGTCCTTGAGCTTCAGCTTGTTGACGATGATCGCCGTGTAGGCCGACTGGTCGGCGACGGGGTTCTTCGCGTCCACCGTGAAGTAGCCCTTCGGCAGATAGATGGTGCCCACGAGCACGCGGGCGTTGTCGCTCGTGATCTTGTATTCCTGCCAGTCCGGCGCATCCAGGCTGCCGTAGAACAGGATGCCGGCGAGCGGCCCATCGATCGGCGCGTGCAGGTCGACGACCGACTCGCCCTTGAAGTCGAATTTGCCCTTCTCCCCGGTGAAGGCGATGGCGACGCCCCGCCCAGTCAGCTTGGCCTTGTCGACGATCAGCTCGCCGTCCTTGACGATGAGGACGTTGTCGGTGCCGTTCGGCCGCAGCGTCACGACCGTGCCGGCGTTCTTAATCTCGATCCCTTCGCAATAGGTGCCGGCAAGGAGATCCTGGCTGCTCTCGATGACGAGTTTCTTCGGCACGCCGCTCGAGTCGAGGTTGCGGCAGGGTCCCGCCACCGGCGCCGGACGATCCTTCAAGGGGTTCTCGATCTTGGGGCAGTCGGTCCGTCGCTCGCCGACGTAGCGGCTCGCGGGCGCCGAGCCGAGCTTGAAGCCGCCGGACGAGCAGAGGAGATCGGCCTTCAGCACCGCCTGGTCCAGGGAGGCGATCGCCTCCTTGCTCGTGGAATTGGCAAAGACGCCGCAGGAATTGCCGGTGAGTTGCGAGTCCTTCTCGAGCTTGATGACTTCCTGCTCGTTCGCGTCCTTCAGGGACAGGACGAGCACGCAGATCTTGCCGTTGCCGGCGCGCGCCGCCGAGGCGCGGCTCACGATCGGGGTTTCCGTGACGTATTGGCCAAGCGCGCTCGCCCGGAACGGCTGGCTCACGACCACCGTGACGCCCGTGCGCAGGGTGTTGGGCGCGGCATCCACCGTGGTCGTGGTATCGCCGGCACTCAGGCCGAGCTGCGTGTTGACGACGCTGCGCGCGACCGCGCTGATGCGGGCGCGGTCGTCCACCGCCGAGACGCCGAGCTCCCGGGTGGCGGCGAGGGCCGCCGCGTCCGCCGCCTTGCGCAAGGCTTCCTTCTGGTTGACCCAGTTCGAAACGTCGATGGCCGCAGTGGCCGAGAGCAGCAGAGCCGGCAGGGCGAAGGCGAAGACCACCATCACGCCGCCGCGCACGTCGCGCCAAAGCGAGAAGCGTCCTCGTCTCAAGCGTTGGTCCGATCCGATCACGGCAGGATCCCTGAGTTTCCGCAAGGACAACCTTGTCCTGGAACCCCGTCTCACTCGTTAATCTGAGCGAATCTTATCGAAATCGGCACGTCAGACTTCGCGGAACGGTGAACAGTCGGTTGCCGCGAGTCCCACGAAAAAGCCCGCCGTTCTTGCCGGAACAGCGGGCGGATGCGGCGGGCCGTGGACGATCAGTTGATCGGGCGGACGCTGTTCATGATCTGGTCGATCGCGGCATTGTGCTTCTTGCGCTCCTCGGGCGAGCCCCAGAGCGTCAGCATGACGACGCGCTGCTTGCCGGCGGGTATGATCACGAAATCGACCAGGGTCTTGCCGTTGGCGTCCGTGGTGTCGAAGCGCAGCACCTGCCCCTTGATGCCGTTGAAGTCCATTTCGACTTCCTGCGGCTGGATCTCGGCGTTGATGTCGTTCTCCTTCATCCAGGTCTCGTTGTTCTTCTGCATGCCCTTGACGTTCGCTCCGCTCGCGAACTCCACGGAGAAGAACACGTCCTTGCCGGGCGACCAGGCGGAGTAGCCGTAGGCGATCTCCTCCGTGTCCCAGGTGTCCGGCACCGACAGGACCACCGCCGGGTCCTTGTCCGGAACGGCGAAGTTCTTCGCAGCCGCCGGCATCGCGAGGCCCAGGATCAGCGCCGCGCCCAGGAGAAAGTTCTTCATCGATCTGCACCCCACGGGTCGATGATCGGCCCGGCGGAACCTTAGCCATGGGTGAGGAGCTTTGGATATGCCGGACCGAGCGCTTTCTCGCGGAGCCGTGAGCCGCCGGTCAGCGGGACGCCCCAGGCGCACAAAAAAGGCCCCGGACCGCTCCGGGGCCCCGGCGTCGCGCGGGTTCGCGTCGACCTTACTGGGTCTTGCCCGTGGCGCTCCCGGAGGACGAGCCGCTCATGCCGCCGCCCATGCTGCCACCGGAGGAACGGTCCATCGAGGACGAGCCGCCCGACGTGTTGCCCATGGAGGAGCCGCCCGTCGACGAGCCGCTCATGCCGCCGCGGCCCTGCGTGCCGCTGTCCTGACGGCCGGAGCCGACGGCGCCCGTCGTCTCGGGTTGGTTGCGCTCGCGCGTCGCGCCGCCCGTGGAGCGGGTCTCGCTCGAGGTCGCCGACGAGCCCGTGCTGCGGCTCTCGTTGGAGATGGTGGAGCGGCTGCGCTGCTCGCTCGACACGCCGACATCCGTCGACTGGCGCACGGACGAGCGCGAGCGGGTGACCGACACGCTCGAGGGCTCCTGCGTCTCGATCTGACGGACGCTGCTGCGACGGCGCGTGGTGACGGAGACGCTCTCCGGCTCCTGCGTGGTCACGACCCGCCGGGTTCCGCCGCGCACGACGACCTTCGCCGCCCCGCGCTTCTTCACGGCAGCCTTGCGGGACCCGCTCTTGACCGCGACTTTCTTCGTCCCCTTGCGCTTCACGACCGTGCGGCTCGTCTCGCTCGGTTCCTCGACGATGGTCGCGGACCGGCGGCGGCGCTCGACGACGACGCTCGGCTCGTCCTGTTCTTCGCGGATGGTGGTGCGCCGGCGAACCGACACGCCACGCTCCTCGCGGGTCTCGACGCCGACCCCGACGCGGGTCGAGCCGGTGGACTCGCTGCGGGTGGTCTCGCGGCGGTTCGTGTCCGTGCGGGCCGCCGCTCCCTCGCTGCGCGAGGAGGTTTCGCTGCGGGCGCTCGTCCCGGTGTCGCCCGAGCCGGAGCGGCTCTCGCTGCCGGTCACCTGCTGCGAGCCGCGCGACGCACCCGAAGCGGCCTCACCCGAAGCCGCCGCACCGCCGGACGAGGCACCGCCCCGCGCGCCGGAGTTCGACGCGCCGGAGGACGCGGACGGGGCAGCACCCTGGGCGCCGGCCCCCGACGTGCCGCCGGGCGAGCCGCCGGGGGATGTCTGCGCGATCGCCGTGCCGGCGAGAAGGGCGGCGCTTAAGGCCGCCAAGGCGAAGAGTCTCATGATCAGCGTCTCCTCTGGATGTGTTCCTGCACCCGAAAAGCAACGCTGGCTCAGTGAAGCCGTTCCGCAACCGTGAGCGCCCGAACGCGCGACGAAAAAGGCCCCGGATCGCTCCGGGGCCTTCTCGTTCGCTCAAGGCTTGCGCCGGACTTAGAAGTCCATGCCGCCCATGCCGCCGCCGCCCGGCATCGCCGGACCGGAGTCCTTCTTCGGCAGCTCGGCGACCATCGCCTCCGTCGTGATCAGCAGGCCGGCGATCGAGGCCGCGTCCTGGAGCGCGGTGCGCACGACCTTCGCCGGGTCGACGATGCCGGCTTCCAGCATGTCAACGTACTGCTCGGTCTGAGCGTTGAAGCCGAAGGTCACCGAGGAGTTGTCGAGGATCTTGCCGACGACGATCGAGCCTTCGACGCCCGAGTTCTCGGAGATCTGACGGATCGGCGCCTCAAGGGCCTTCATCACGATGTTGAAGCCGGCCTGGATGTCCGGGTTCTCGTGCTTGCCCTTCTGGATCGAGGCCTTGGCGCGAAGCAGCGCCACGCCGCCGCCCGGAACGATGCCCTCTTCCACCGCGGCGCGGGTGGCGTTGAGCGCGTCGTCCACGCGATCCTTCTTCTCCTTGACCTCGACCTCCGTCGCGCCGCCGACGCGGATCACCGCGACGCCGCCAGCGAGCTTGGCGAGACGCTCCTGGAGCTTCTCACGGTCGTAGTCCGAGGTGGTCTCCTCGATCTGCGCCTTGATCTGGCCCACGCGCGCCTCGATGTCGGCCTTCTGGCCGGCGCCGTCGATGATCGTGGTGTTCTCCTTCTCGATGCGAACCCGCTTGGCGCGGCCGAGCATCTGGAGCGTCACGTTCTCGAGCTTGATGCCGAGGTCTTCCGAGATCGTCTGACCGGCGGTCAGGACTGCGATGTCCTCGAGCATGGCCTTGCGGCGATCGCCGAAGCCCGGCGCCTTCACGGCCGCCACTTTCAGGCCGCCGCGCAGCTTGTTCACGACGAGGGTGGCGAGCGCCTCGCCCTCGACGTCCTCGGCGATGATGAGGAGCGGCTTGCCCGTCTGCACCACGGCCTCGAGGACCGGGAGCATGGCCTGGAGCGAGGAGAGCTTCTTCTCGTGGATGAGGATGTAGGGGTCCTCGAGCTCGGCGACCATCTTCTCCGCGTTCGTGATGAAGTACGGGGAGAGGTAGCCGCGGTCGAACTGCATGCCCTCGACGACGTCGAGCTCGGTCTCGGCGGTCTTCGCCTCCTCGACCGTGATCACGCCCTCGTTGCCGACCTTCTGCATCGCGTGGGCGATCATCTCGCCGATGGTCTTGTCGCCGTTGGCCGAGATCGTGCCGACCTGGGCGACCTCTTCCGAGGACTGCACCTTGCGGGCGCGGGCCTGGATGTCCTTCACGACCTCGGTGACGGCGAGGTCGATGCCGCGCTTGAGGTCCATCGGGTTCATGCCGGCGGCCACCGACTTGGCGCCCTCGCGGACGATCGCCTGGGCGAGAACGGTCGCGGTGGTGGTGCCGTCGCCAGCGAGATCGTTGGTCTTCGAGGCCACTTCGCGCACCATCTGGGCGCCCATGTTCTCGAACTTGTCGGCGAGTTCGATCTCCTTGGCGACCGTCACGCCGTCCTTGGTGATGCGCGGCGCGCCGAACGACTTGTCGATCACGACGTTGCGGCCCTTCGGGCCGAGCGTCACCTTGACGGCGTCGGCGAGGATGTCGACGCCGCGCAGCATCCGGTCGCGCGCGTCGGAGGAGAATTTCACGTCCTTGGCAGCCATGGCCTTGAACTCCGTTTCAGATGGATCGGTTCGTGAGAGGCGGCCGCGTTACGCGACGACGCCCATGATGTCGGATTCCTTCATGATCAGGAGATCCTGGCCGTCGATGCGCACTTCCGTGCCCGACCACTTGCCGAAGAGCACGCGGTCACCGGCCTTCACGTCGAGGGCATTGATCTTGCCGCTCTCGTCCCGAGCGCCGGGGCCGACGGCGATGATCTCGCCCTCTTGCGGCTTCTCCTTGGCGGTGTCCGGGATGATGATGCCGCCCTTGGTCTTCTCCTCCGCATCGATGCGGCGGACGACGACCCGGTCGTGCAGCGGACGGAACTTCATGCGAAGGTATCCTCTTGGCTGTGCGCGGCCCTTTATGGTGTAAGGACGGCGACCTGATCCGAGGCTGTTAGCACTGGCTTTGCCTGAGTGCTAAGAGCTGCCGGCGAGATAGTCGGGTCCAGGCAGGGAGTCAAGGCGCGAACGGGGACGCGGGATGCAAGGCGAGACGCCAGGCGACACGGACGGCCGAGACGGTCTCGAGGCCATCGGCAAGGCGTGTTTCGCCCTGCACGCCCGCATGACCGCCCGCCTCCTGTCCCGCGCCTACGACGCTGCGATGCGGCCCGCCGGCCTGCGGCTCGCCCAATTCGGCATCCTCGGCGCCATCGGCCACGGCGCCACGGGATCCGAGACGGCGCTCGCGGAGCGCTTGGGCCTCGAGCGCACCACCCTCATCCGCAACCTTAAACTCCTCGCGGGCAAGGGCTGGATCGAGCCCGTGCCCGGGGAGGGCCGCGGCATCGGCCACCGCCTCACCCCGAGCGGGCGCGCGGCGCTCGACGCCGCGATCCCACTCTGGAAAGCCGCTCAAGGCAGGATCGAGGGCCGGCTCGAGGGCATCGATCCGGACGGCGCGCGCCAAGCCATGCGGGCCTTGAGAAAGGCGGGGCGCTGAGCGCCTCGGGCCAGGATCGGGGCATCCGAACGGGCTCGTTCGCTTTCGCGCACGCTGTCAGTAGCGGATCGTTGTGCGCAATCCCAGAACGAGCGCGTTCTTCGTCGCCCGCCCGTTTGGCTCGCGCGGGTTCGCCACGTTGCCGCCGGGGCGGATGACGTACTGGATGTCGGGCTGCACGGTCCATCCGGGTAGAACTTGAGCCTGATACGTCGCCTCGATCACCGCCTCGCTGGAGCGGATCGGCTGCAGGGTCTCCGAGAAGGCCACCGCATCCAAGTCAAAGCCCCGCGCGCGGTCGGAGATGCGGGCGTAGCCGAAGGCGACGCCGAAGGTGTCGTCCTCGCGGCCGGGGATGAAGCCTTTGAAGGTGACACCGCCATCGACGTAGAAGCTCACGAGGTTGCGATCGCCCGGGCTGCCTGAGAGGCGGGCGAAGACGCCGATGCCGTTATCCGTGGTGCCCGGCACCCGGTAGACCATCTGGTCGAGGGCGGCGTAGACGCCCGAACTGCCGCGAAACCGCCGGGCAAGGCCGCTCGATTCCGGATCAGCCAATGAGAGCCGGTCGGCGCCGAAGCGCAGGTCGTCGAAGCGGCCGAGATGGTGCCAGGCGCCGAGCTTGACCGTGCCGGGCAGCCCCGCGGCGTCCTGAGCCTGGTTGTAGCTGTATTGGATCTCGCCGACGAGAAGGGCCGGATCCCTGGCGCGGAACTCGAGGCCGTTGCGATTGTTGCGCTGCGGATCGCCCGGCCCGTAGCCCGACGGGTTGCCGTTGAAGATCGCGGCGAGGATGGCGAGTTCGTCGGTCGGCTGCAGCTTCACCCGGACGCCGGGCGTCGCGAGAGGATAGGCCGGGCCGCCGGCTGGCAGGTTCGCCGCCGCGATGCCGGGCCAGCCGAAGGTGCCGTTGACGAAGAGCGCGCCGTACTGGCTGACGAGGAACTCCGTGTCGGCCGCGAGCTGGCCGGCCCGCACCGCGACCTTCCCGTCGAGGAATTTCTGCTCGAGCCAGAGCTCGTAGAGGCGCGTCGCGGGCAGGGCCTCGATCCCGCTCGTGGCGAGGAGATTGGCGAGGTAGTAGCGCGACAGGCCGCGGCCGTGGATCTGGTAGACGTTGGCGTGGACGGTCGCGCCCTCCCAGCCGATGAGCTTGTTGAGGTCGGCATCGAGCTGAAGATCGGCCCGACCCTGATAGATCGAGCCGCGGCGGATGCCGCCCGACGCCACTCCGAGGACCTCGCCGATGTAGGTGAGACTATAGGTGACTCCTCTCGCCTCTAGGCTGGCGCGGATGCCGCCGGGATCGGGGTTGGGCAGGGAGGTGGCTATCGAGGGCGGCGCAGTCTGAGGCGCCGAGGGCTTGTCAGAGGTCTCCGGCTGTCCGCCGACCGGCGGTTGCCCACCGGCGCCACGCCCGAGCTCGGACGGCGAGGTTTGCGCGACGGCCGTGCCCGCGAGCGCGCACAAGGCGAGCGCGGCGAGCGCGCCCCCGATCTTCGACGTCATCGCAACTCTCCAGACGGTTCAAGGTCGCTACGGCACCAGTGCGAAAGACATCAAATGCATTTCGGCATAGCGACTTAGCCATTCAGCCGATTCCGCACGGCCAAGCCTTGTAGCGGCCCGGAGGACCAATTGCAACATTGTTACATAACTGGATCGCTGTTCCCCGCTTGGCTCTAGACGATCGGGACGCCAACGAAGCGCTGTCAGTGATGCCGGGGCGTCTCGCCCTTGCCTTTCCGCCGCTTGCTGGGGGCCTCATCGGCTTTGGCCGCGCCCGGCAGCACGCTTTTCGCGGCGTCCACGACAACCTCGGCCACGGCGCCGGCGGCGGTCTGGACGAGGTCGCGGCCGAGGCTCGCCGCCTGGGCGCCACCCGCCACCGCCTTCTCGCCAGCCTCGGCGACCTGCTCGCCGGCCTGGGCGAGTTGCGCACCGCTCGGCCGGTGCTTGACGAGCGCCGCCGCGGCCGCGCCTGCCGCCGCGATCAAGGCGTCGGCGAGAATCTCGCGCCCGAGGGGATGATCCATCAACTGCCCGAGCGGCCCGAGCTTGCGCAAGCTCTTCGGGATCTTCACGCCCGCGATCGTCTTGGGCAGCTTGTTCAACTTCTTCGCGGCCTTCGCCATCGGTGGCTCCATCAGACGGTGATCAGAGGCAGGGTAACACGAAACGGTCGAGGAGGTTCGACGGCTCTATTCCGCCGCCGCGAGCCGCGGCTCGGCCTCGCGCCCCAGGCCCACCTCCTCCAGCGCCGCCGGGATGGGGCCGCCCGTCGCCCAGTCGAGCAGTTCCACCGTGTGGACGATCGGGATCGTGGTGCCGCGCCCGATCTGCGTCATGCAGCCGATGTTGCCGGTGGCGATGAGGTCGGGCTTGGTGCGCTCGATATTCGCGACTTTCCGGGCGCGCAGCTCCCCCGCGATCTCGGGCTGGAGCAGGTTGTACGTGCCCGCCGAGCCGCAGCAGATATGACCCTCGGGCACGTCCTTGACTGTGAAACCCGCCGCCTTGAGGAGCGTCTTCGGCTCCGTGCGGATCTGCTGTCCGTGCTGCATCGAGCAGGCGGAGTGATAGGCGACGACGAGGTCCGTCTCGCGCACGGGCTCCGTGAGCTTGAGCGCGGTGACATATTCGGTGACGTCCTTCGCGATGTCCGACACCCGCTTCGCCTTTTCGGCGTAGGCCGGATCGTCGCGCAGCATGAAGCCGTAATCCTTGATGGTGGTGCCGCAGCCCGACGCCGTGATGACGATGGCATCCAAGCCTTCGCCGTCCATCTCGGCGATCCAGGCGTCGATGTTGCGCTTGGCGAAGGCGTGGCCTTGCGTGTCACGGCCCATGTGGTGGACGAGCGCGCCGCAGCACCCCTCGCCTTTCGGCATCACCACCTCGACCCCGTGCCGGTTGAGGAGGCGGATCGCTGCCTCGTTGAATCCGGGTTTCAGCACGGGCTGGGCGCAGCCCGAGAGGATCGCGACGCGGGCCCGGCGCGGGCCGTCGGCCTTCGCCGTGCCCGGCTTGTCGAAGGGCGAGCGGGCGGGCACCTCGATCGGCGCGAGGTCGAGCATGGCGGCGAGCCGGTTTCCGACGAGCGGAAGCCCAGCGACGAGACCCTTGAATGGCTTGCCCAGCATCGCGGCGAGCAACGCGAGGCGGAAGCGGTTCGGGTAGGGAAGGATCTTGGCGAGCACCCAGCGTAGCGCTCGGTCGTGCCAGGGACGCCGGTAGGTCGCCTCGATGTAGGACCGGGCGTGGTCGACGAGGTGCATGTAGTGCACGCCCGACGGGCAGGTCGTCATGCAGGACAGGCAGGACAGGCAGCGGTCGATGTGCTTGACCACCTCGGGCGTCGCCGGTTTGCCGCCCTCCAGCATGTCCTTGATGAGATAGATGCGCCCGCGCGGGCTATCGAGCTCGTCGCCCAGCAGCAGGTAGGTCGGGCAGGTCGCGGTGCAGAATCCGCAGTGCACACAGGTTCTGAGGATCTTTTCTGACGATTGCATCGCCGGATCGCGGAGCTGCTCGGGGGCGAAAGTGGTTTGCATCGCTATATGCCTGCGTACATCCGGCCTGGATTAAGAACGCCCGCCGGATCGAAACTCGCTTTGATCCCGCTCGTGATCCGCATCAGCGCCGAATCGAGGGGCTCGAACACGTCGACTGCGGCGCGGACTTCGACCGGCGCGCGGACCAGCGTCGCGTGGCCGCCGACGGGGCGAAGCGCCTCGCGGATCGCGGCGGCGCCGACATCGCCCGTGGCGGGGCAGGCGAGCCAGACGAGGCCGCCGCCCCAATCGTAGAACCAGCGCGCGTCAAGGCGCGCCGCGATGGCGTCGACGAGAGCCGGGGCCCGGGTCGGGGCGGTGGAGAGCCGCCACACGGCGGCGTCCCGCGGCTCGACGAGGAACGCGGCGTCGCGCACCTGGCGCCAGAGGGCGGCCGCAGCGTCGCCCTCGACGAGCTCGGGCGCACCGGCGCGCTTCAGGAGGCGCCGCAGTTCGCCGAGACGGTAATCGACCGACGACCCAAAACCCTCGATGCGGATGAGCGTGCGCGCGCCCTCGCCCGTGACGGCCGCAGGAAGGTGGGCCGCTCCCGTCACCTCGAAGGGCGAGCCGAGCGCCTGGGACAGGACCTCGATGCCCTTGGCGTCGTCGAGGCCGGGGAAGCTCAAGGTGGCGATGCGCTCGGGCTTCGGCAGCACCTTGAAGGTAACCTCCGTCAGGAAGCCCAACGTGCCGTGGCTGCCGGCCATGAGCTTGACGAGGTCGAGACCCGTCACGTTCTTCATCACCCGCCCGCCGGATTTCACCGCCTCGCCGCGCCCGTTGACGAAGCGCACGCCGATGAGGCTGTCGCGCGCCGCGCCTGCCATGATGCGCCGAGGTCCGGACAGGTTCATGGCCGCCACGGCGCCGATGGTCGGCTCGCCGGAGGAGCCGAGGAGCCCGCGATAGTCGAGGGGCTCGAAGGAGAGCTCCTGCCCCTTGGCCGCCAACGCCGCTTCGACCTCGGCGAGGGGCGTCCCGGCCCGCGCCGCGACGACGAGCTCGGCCGGCTCGTAGAGCGTGATGCCGGTGAGCCCGCGCGAAGAGAGCGTCGCCTCCGTCTGCGCCGGCCGGCCGAAGGCGGCTTTGGTGCCCGCGCCGGCGACCGCGAGCGGCGCGCGCCGTGCCGCCGCCTCAGAGACGAGGGCGCAGGCGTCGGACTCGGAGGCGGGGGTGTGGAGGGTCATTCAGTGGTCCAGCGGCCGGCGCGCCGCGTGACGCACGCGCAGGATCGTCACGATGTCGCCCCTAACGGTGTAAGCGATGAGATAGGGATAGGGCGAGGCAAAGATGACGCGATTACCAGGCCGGCTTGTCTTATGGCCAGACCAAGGGTGGGCCGCGAGTTGATCGGCCACGGACTGAATGCGTCGAACCACGCGCGCTGCGGCGGCAGGGCTGTCAGCGGCGATGTAGTTGCCAATCCGCTCAATCTGGGCGAGCGCTCGATCGGTGAACTCGACTCTCATCCGCGAAAGCGGTTGAAGACGGCCGCGACTTCCTCATCCGTCGCGATCTCGCCGCGCTCCATCTCGGCTTCCGCCTCGGCGATGTCGGCTTCTTCCTCTGGCGTGAGCTTGTAAACGCCGCCCTCGAGCTCTTCCATAGCCAAGAGCATCTCAGCGGCATCCTCCTGCCGCTCTAGCGGCCAAGTCTTCACCCGCTCCAGGATGTCCGCGATCTGTTTCTTTGTCATCGCGTTTCTCGGTTGTTCTGCCCAACCTCTCACGCCGCTACGCGCCCGTCGAGCGGGTAGACCTTGGCCGGATTCATCAGCCAACCGGGATCGAAGACGCCGCGCACGCGCATCTGCTGGTGGAGGTCGGTCTCGTTGAACTGGCAGCGCATCAGGTCGCGCTTCTCGATGCCGACCCCGTGCTCGCCCGTGAGGCAGCCGCCGACCTCGACGCACAGGCGTAGGATGTCCTCGCCCGCGGCCTCCGCCTTCTCCATCTCGCCCGGCTTGTTGATGTCGAAGAGCACGAGGGGGTGGAGGTTGCCGTCGCCGGCATGGAAGACGTTGGCGACGCCGAGGCCGTGGTGCTTCACGATCTCGTCGATGCGCTTGAGGACGTAAGGGAGCTGCCCCGTCGGGATCGTGCCGTCCATGCAGATGTAGTCGGAGATGCGGCCCGTGGCCCCGAAGGCTGATTTGCGGCCCTTCCAGATCGCGGCGCTCTCGGCCTCCGACTGGGACACCTTCATCGTCTTCGGCTTGAACGGCTTCGCGATCTCGCAGATGCGGGCGAGCATGTCATCGATCTCGGCGTCCGAGCCCTCGACCTCGATGATCAGCATCGCCTCGACGTCCAGCGGATAGCCCGCATGGGCGAAGGCCTCGCAGATCTTGATGGCCGGCCGGTCCATGTACTCCATGGCGACGGGGATGATGCCCGCGCCGATGATGGCGGCGACGCAGGCGCCCGCGTCCTCCACCGTCTCGAAGCCCATGAGCGCCGGCCGTGCCCCTTCCGCGGCGCGCAGGATCCGCACGACCGCCTCAGTCACGACCCCGAGCTGTCCTTCCGAACCGCAGACGAGGCCGAGCAGGTCGAGGCCGGGGCTGTCGAGGTGCTCGCCGCCGATCTCCACCACCGTGCCGTCGAGGAGCACGAGGGTGACGCCGAGCAGGTTGTTCGTGGTCACGCCGTATTTCAGACAGTGCGCGCCGCCCGAGTTCATGGCGATGTTGCCGGCGATGGTGCAGGCGAGCTGGCTCGACGGGTCGGGGGCGTAGAAGAAGCTCTCGTGCGCCACGGCCTGAGAGATGCCGAGATTGGTGATGCCGGCTTGGACCCGCGCGGTGCGGTTCTCGAAGGAGACGTCGATCACCCGGTTCATCTTGGCGACGCCGAGCACGATGGCGTCCTCCTGCGGGACGGCGCCGCCGGCGAGCGAGGTGCCCGCGCCGCGCGGCACCACCTTCACCCCGTGGTCGTGGCAGTATCGCAGCACGGCGGAGACCTCCGCCGTCGTGGAGGGCAGCACCACGGCGAGGGGCATCCGGCGATAGGCCGTGAGCGCGTCCGTCTCGAAAGCGCGCCGCTCGTCCTCGGTAACGACGAGGGCCTCGGACGCGACGAGGCGCGACAGCCCGGCGAGGATCTCCTCGCGGCGGGCGAGGATGCCGGCGTCGGGCGTCGGGAACGCGATGGTCATGGCAGGGCCTCCTCGGGACGCCCCGCGGGCGGGGCGGCGCCCCTCAATCTAGCGCGTCACCCGTCCCGATGCACGGGCGACACGGTCGCGCAAGGGTCTGCGGAAGGTCTGCGGAAGGTCTGCGTCAGCGGACGCGGCCGACGATCTCCTCGCCGTCCTCGTCCTCGCAGATGCAGCGCGCGCCCACGGGGCGCGGCTCGTCGATGCGGCAGCGCAGGGTCCGGGTGCGGCACTGGGTGCCAAACTCCTCGGCGTAGCCCCGGCGCGGCCGCTCGCGCTCGATGATGACCCGGCGCTCCTCGACCTGCGGCCGGCACGGCGGCAGGGGCGGCACGCCGCAGACGTTGAGCTGCACTTGCGCCAGCCGGATCGGCGCCGCGGGCTCGGCGAACGCACCGAGCGGCGCGAGGACAGGGACGAGGCTGGCGGCGAGGGCGACGAGAGTTCTCATGAGGGCGATGTTCCAAGCTCTACGGCGGCGCGTTCCCGCGCCGGGATCACTTGGACCAAGGGGTACGGCGAAGGTGACGTCCGGGCAAGAGGGACCGGACGCCCGCCGCGAGCGGCGTGGCCGAGCGACGTCTTCGAACGCTCGGCCACGCTCCTCAGAACGCCGCGGCCTTCACCAGCGCTGCATCTCGTCGTCGGTGGGCATGCGCCCGTCGGGCGTCAGCTTGTCGACGACGCCGGGCAGCATGTGGGACAGCTCCGAGAGGAGGTCCTGCTGCGGCATACCGGTCTGCTGCGCGAGCTGATCGACCGTCTCGGGGCCGAGCGCCTCATGGAGCTGATGCGGCTCGATATGGCGGTTCTCGCCGGGGCCGACCCAGGAATCGATCACGTCGCCGTGGCCGGACCGGTTGAACGAGTTCACGAGACCGCCGAGGCCGCCCGCGCCGCCCATGCCGGCGAGGAGCCCGCCAAGGCCTCCTCCAAGACCGCCGCCCGCGCCTCCTCCTAGGCCGCCGCCGGACCCGCCCAGCATGCCGCCGAGGCCGCCACCCCCGCCGCTCATGGCCCGGTTGGCGAGAAGCGCCATCAGTGCCATGACGATGGGGTTCATGCCCCCGCGCTGGCCGCCGCCGAGGGCGCCGCCCAGTGCACCACCGAGCCCGCCGCCTAAACCGCCACCCAGGCCTCCACCCATGCCGCCCCGGGAGCCGAGCACGCTCCCGATCACCTGATCAAGCAGTCCCATTCGCGAATCTCCCGTCACCTAAGGACCCACGACAACGGCGCACCCGCCCGATCGTTCGCGGAAAGTTCCTCGACGGGCGTGCCGCGATCAGTGCCGGTCGTCGGGGAGGAGAGGCAGGGGATGGACGTCGATGCCGTCCTCGTGGAGCGCCCGCACCTCGTCCGCGCTCGCCTCGCCGTAGATGGAGCGGTGCTCGATCTCGCCCTCGTGCATGCGCCGCGCTTCCGTGGCGAAGCCCGGGCCGACGTAATCGGCGGTGCGCTCGACGTGCTCGCGCACGGCGCGGAGCATGGCCCGGAACGCCCGTTCCTTCTCCGACAACAGCGCGACGGGTTGCGGGGCGGGCGGCGCCGTCGGCGCGGGCACGGGCGCGCGCTCCTCCGAGCGGCCGAGCGCCGGGGCCATGATCTGCTTCTCGACCTTCATCGAGTCGCAGACGGGACAGCGCACGAGTCCGCGGGCGGCCTGATCATCGTAGGCCGTGCTCGAGGGGAACCAGCTCTCGAAGGCATGGGCCTGCTCGCAGGCCAGGGCGTAGCGGATCATCGGGGCAAGCACTCAAAATACGCGAGTGCTAGATGGGATGAGTTCGGGGCAACGTAAAGCGCCCCTGCGTCGCAGGCGCGGGTCAGGCCTGGAGAAGCGGGTCGAGGCGGCCGGCCCGGTCCAGGGCGTAGAGGTCGTCGCACCCGCCGACGTGACGGTCGCCGATGAAAATCTGTGGCACGGTGCTCCGCCCCCCCGTCTTGGCGATCATCTCCTGCCGCGCTTCGGGCCGGCGCTCGATATCGATCTCCTCGAAAGCGGCACCTTTCTCCTTCAGGAGGTCCTTGGCGGCGGCGCAGTAGGGGCACCAGCCTTTGGAGTAGAGGGTGACGGCGGCCATGGGCGTCGCGCTCGCTTCGCGTTCGAGGATCGTCGACCCAATATAAGCATCCCTCAGACGCTCGCCACGACCCGGGCGAAGGCAAGGACATCGACGGCCTGCGCCCCGCCGCGCAGGAGCGCCCGGGCGGCGGCGTTGGCGCTGGCGCCGGTGGTGAGCACGTCGTCGACGAGGAGCACGCGCCGGCCCTGGAGACGGGCCCGGGCCTCGGGCGGCACCCGGAAGGCGCCTTGGAGGTTCTCCCGCCGCTGCGCCCGCGTGAGTCCGACCTGGGTCTTCGTCGCCTTCACCCGGGCGAGGAGCAGGGGGTCGACGGGCAGGCCGCTCGCGGCGCCGACCTCGCGGGCGAGCAGCATCGCCTGGTTGAAGCGCCGCCGCCACAGCCGGGTGCGGTGCAGGGGCATGGGCACGAGCACGGCGGCGTCGGCGGTGAGCTCCGCGCCGGCCCGGGCCATCATGCGGCCGAGGCTTCGGGCGAGCTCGGGCCGGTCGCCGTATTTGAGCCGGTGGACGAGGGCCCGGGCGCCCTCGTCGTGATGCGCCACGGCGCGGGCGCGCTGGAAGACGGGCGGGTCGGCGATGGCGGCGGGCGAAAGCAGCGGCCCGCCGATATCGACGGCGAAGGGCGTGCCGAGCCGCTCACAGTAGGGCCGCTCGATGAAGCGCAGGCGCGACCAGCACGTGGCGCACAAGCCCCAGGGCTCCGCGGTGGCACCGCCGCATAGTGCGCAGGCCGGCGGGTAGACGAGGTCGAGAACGCCCCGAACCGCGCCTTGCCAGCCGGAGGCGAGCCGCGCGCCGATCGACGCGCGGTCAGAGGCTTCGACAGGGTCGGCGCCGGACATCGGCCGAGCTTAGCGGGTGCGGTCGATCGGCGCGAGGCCCGCATTCGCGTCGTCAGCCGCGAGCGGGATGGGCCGCGCGGATGCGGGGCGCGACCGCCTTCACTGCCACGAGGCGACCTCGAACCCGGTGATCGACCGATCGAACCAGGAGAACGGACGAGGGGTCCTTGAGCCAGGGCTCGTTCAGCGCCCGCGTCACGTCCGAGCGGGTCAGACCGATATCGGCGAGCGCCCGGTCGTCGAGGTCGGCGAGTTGTTTGACCTCGCCGCGGTGGCGCAGCACCTGGACCACGCGGGCCACCGGACGGAAGGCGACGCGCGACACCGTCGCGAAGGACGCGGTGAGCTTGAGCGCGATGCTGATCCCGATCATCGGAACCTCCGTTGCTGGCGTGACCGGAGGATCGGCAACCGACCCTCCACATCGGGATCATGCCGAACGGCAAAATATGATTGAAGCGAATGTTTTTGGCGCTTAGCATCACGATCACTGATGAAAGGCCGCCGCTATGCACCTTCTCGACATCGACCAGCTGCGCACCTTCGTCGCCATCGTGGACGCCGGGTCGTTCACCCGGGCGGCGGACGTGGTCCACAAGACCCAGAGCGCCGTTTCGATGCAGATGAAGCGGCTGGAGGAGCGGGTCGGCCGGGCGCTGTTCGAGCGCGACGGCCGCGCCTCCCGGCTCACCGAGGACGGCGAGCGCCTCCTCGGCTATGCCCGGCGCATCGTGCGCCTCAACGCGGAATGCCTCAACGCCTTCGAGGACCCGGAGCTCGTGGGGCGGGTGCGGCTCGGCCTGCCGGACGACTACGCCGACCGTTACCTGCCGGCGATCCTCGCCCGCTTCGCGCGTTCGAACCCGCGCGCCGAGGTCACGGTGACCTGCGAGCCGTCGCCCAACCTCATCGAGCGGGTCGATTCAGGTGACCTGGATCTAGCCATCATCACCCATGTCGACCGGCGCGGCCCTTCGGAGATCGTGCGCGTTGAGCAGCTGCTCTGGGTGAGCTCGGCCCGCCACGCCGCCCACGAGGTCTCGCCCGTTCCCCTGGCGCTCGGACGCCCGACCTGCGACTGGCGCCACTCGGCCATCGAGGCCTTGGAGCAGGTCAACCGGCCCTATCAGGTGCATTACGTGAGCTGGAACTCGACGGCGGTCGGCGCTGCGGTGCTCGCCGGCCTGTCGGTCTCGGTGCTGCCCGAGAGCGCGGTGCGGCCGGGCATGCGGGTGCTCGGCCCCTCCGACGGCTATCCGGCCCTGCCCTCCTGCAAGATCGGCCTGATCCGCAACCGGCGCGAGCCGAACGCGCTTGCCGACGCGCTGGGCGACCACATCCGCCAGAGCCTCGACAATCTGTCGTCGGGACGGCTGTCGCCGGCCCTGCCGGAGGCGGCGGAGTAAGGCGCGGTTGGGGAGATCCGTTCGGAGCGCCTTCGGCGCGAGAGGAGTGCTGGATCCCCTTCCCCTGCGCGCTGGCGCGCTCCGGCCGGGGATGACAGCAGAAAAGTGTCAGGCATATCCCCACTGTCATCCCCGGCCGGCGGCGGCTCGTCCGCCGGAGGGGAAGGGGATCCAGCACACCTCCCGTCGCGGCAGCGACGCCGTCTCTCGCCGTTAACCTACCCCGGCCGTCCGGGCTGGTGGACGAAGAGGGCCGCCTGGACGAGGCGGTCGGGGCCGAGATCCTCGTTGCGCTCGATGCAGAGGAGTTGCGCCAGGCGGTTGCGCGCCCGGTTCACCCGGCTCTTGATGGTGCCGACATGGGTGTTGCAGATCTGGGCCGCTTCCTCGTAGCTCATGCCCTGCGCGCCGACGAGGAGCACCGCCTCGCGCTGCTCCGGCGAGAGCTTGGTGAGCGCGATGCGCATGTCCTCGTAGTCGAGGCGCGCGCCTTGCTCGGGCAGAACGGCGACCTTGCTCGCCATGAGCCCTTCCGGATCCTCTACCTCGCGCCGGCGCTTTCGGTATTCCGAGTGGAACAGGTTGCGCAGGATCGTGAAGAGCCAGGCCTGCATGTTGGTGCCGGGCTGGAAGCGCTCCAGGTTGCTCAAGCCCCGCGCGAGCGCCTCCTGAACGAGGTCGTCGGCCCGGTCGATGTTGCCGGTCAGCGAGATCGCGAAGGCGCGCAGGTGCGGCACGGTCGCCAGCATCTGATTGCGCAGAGGAGGTGTCAGTCTGTCCGTCATCGCTTCTCTCCCCCCGTATCGATGGCAGAGAGGATCTCGGCGAAGCGGTCCGGCAGGGGTTGGTCGAGGATCTGGGCGTAATGTGCCTTGAGCCACTCGCCGATATAGGCCTCGCAGCGGGGATCGAGCTGAGGTCCGCCCGCCGGCTCGTCCGCCGCCGCGGCGCGCGGCAACGGCCGCAGGGTGACCACGCCGCCGGAGAACGGCGCCCGTGCGAGCGAAGCGCCCGCGTCCCGGGTGGACGCCTCTCCCCTCAGCCCGGCTGCTCCCTCGAGCCGCCTCATGACCGCAATGATCCGGCGGGGGTGATGGCGATTACTCTCATCCTGGAGAGTATTCTCATGGGTAATCCTCCCTTTGAGACCGAGAATTGGAATTTGTGAAAACAATCATGGATCGGCAGCGGTCTCCGAACCCGTCATGATGAACTTTACGCAGCCCCGGGAGGCCTGACGCGATCTTATGTTAAGCGTTGCAGCAGCCAATGACGCTCGATCACGCCACATATGTTGTAAACCCAACATATGTGGCCAACGAACGTTACGGCAACCCTCCTGCCTTGGATGCGTTCGGCTTCACACCATGTCACGGGATCGTGTCAGTTCGAGGGGAGGCGCTTCGCGCACCGCTCGGATATCTGACACACGCACCATCGAGGCTCTTCCGTGCCGACCGCTTCGCTTCCCCTGCCCTGGCTCGACCGCTCGGGTCGCGTGTCGCCCCTCAAGGCGGCGACCTTCGCGCTGTGCCTCATGCCGGGCATCGTGGTGGCCGTGGGCTGGAGCCTGAACGCCCTCGGCCCCAAGCCGGTGACGGCGGCGATCCACGAAACGGGCGAGTGGGCGGTGCGCTTCCTGCTCCTGTCGCTTGCCGTAACCCCGTTCCGCTTCATCGCCGATGCCCCGAAGCTCATCCTGGTGCGCCGGATGCTTGGGCTGACCGTCCTGGCCTACGCCGTGGCGCATCTCCTCCTCTACAGTCTCGACCTCGCCTTCGACCTGAAGCGTATTGCCACCGAGATCGTGCTGCGGATCTACCTGACGATCGGCTTCGTGGCGCTCATTGGGCTTGCCGTGCTCGGCGCGACATCGACGGACGCGGCCGTCCGGCGGCTCGGCGGCGCCTGGCACACGCTGCACCGCCTCGTCTACGGCATCGCCGTGCTGGCCCTCATCCACTTCTTCCTGCAATCGAAGCTCGACGTGAGCGAGGCGGCGATCACGGCCGGGCTCTTCCTGCTGCTCATGATCTACCGCGCCCAGCGCCGGGCCGGCTTCGCGCTCAAGCCCCTTCCTCTCCTCGTCGCCGCGCTGCTTGGCGGAGCGCTGACGGCCCTCTTGGAGGCGGGCTGGTATACGGCGCGTAACGGCGCCTCCGTTCTCGCGGTGCTCGGCGCCAACCTCGAGGGGCCCTTCGAGGCCGTCGCGGACCTGCGGCCCGCCCAGTGGGTCCTCCTCGCAGGCCTCGCCGTCGTCGCCGTGAAGCTCGCACGTCCCCGCCGCGGGAGGGACGAGGCCGGACGCGCCGCGCGGGTGGCACGGGGCGACAAGCTCGCCCGGGTCGGGTAGACCAGGGCGATGATCGAAGATCTTCCCGCCATCCGCGACCAGCTCTCGGAGCACTGGCAATCCATCGCCATCGACCTCGTGAAGCGGGGCTTTCGGCCCGAGGCCGTGTTCGAGACCCTGCTGACCGTGGGCCTCGCCGGTCACGTCGAGCTGCACGGCAAGGAAGCGACCGCCGACAAGCTCGCCGCCATCGCCCGCCAGCTCTCCGAGCAGGTGCGCCAAGCCGCCGAGGCCATGAACGAGGCGGCGGGCGCCACGAAGAACTGAACCGCACGGGAAGGCGCGCATGCTGTCAGCTGCGGGGCTCGTTCCCCTCCTCCTCGCCGCGGCGATCGGGCCGGCATGGGCCGATCCGCTCGACGCGTATCGCTGGCGCTCCCGCGTCCTCGTCGTTTTCGCGCCGTCCGCCGACCATCCTTCCGTGAAGGTCCAGCGCGACGCTCTGGAGGCGCGCGGTCCCGCCGTGACCGAGCGTGACCTCGTCCTTCTCCCAGCCTTGGGCGAGGCCGCCGCACCCCTGCGCCGCCGCTTCAAGGTCGAAGCGGGGGAGTTCCGGGCCGTGCTCGTCGGCAAGGACGGGGGCGCGAAGCTGAGCTCCGCCCGGCCGATCCCGGCCGAGGAGCTTTTTGGCACCATCGACGCCATGCCGATGCGCCGGGACGAGATGAGGCGGCGTCCGTAACGTTACCGCCTTTTCATGCGCCCGAGATCGCGGGTTAAGCCCGGAGGCGCCATCGTCGGATCATCGCCGCCCCGTTCAAGGCGCGGCTCGGGACGAAGGAGATCGCCTATGAACGGACGATGGATGAACCGACGGGTTCTCGCCGCGGCGGCGCTGGGCGCTGCGGCCGTGACGACCGGCGTCATCGCTGCCGAGCGCGGCGGGGACGGGCCGCGCGGCGACGGCCCGCGCTGGGGCATGATGGAGCGCTTCACCGCCGAAGACCGCGCCGCCTTCACGGAGGCCCGCATCGCCGCTCTGCGCGTCGGGCTTCGCCTGACGCCTGAGCAGGAGAAGCTCTGGCCGCCGGTGGAGGACGCGCTCAAGAATATGGCTCGGCTGCGCCGCGAGCAGGGCCAGGCCCGGCGCGACCAGCGCCAATCGATGCGCGGCCAGGACGGCCTGCCGGGCGACATCCCGGGCGCGCTCCGCTCCATGGCGGACGCGCAGGGCGCCCGCTCCGACGCGCTGCGCCGCCTCGCCGACGCCTCGACCCCGCTCTACGCTTCTCTCGACGACGCGCAGAAGCGCCGCCTCCTGGTGCTCGCCCGTCCGATGGGCGGCCATGGCGGGCGGCACGGCGGCGACCCGCGGCGCTGAGCCGGTCTCGGGCCCCGCGCTCCGGCGCGGGGCTTTTCAGGCTGGCACGAGACCCGGATCGATTGCCGCCGGCCGCTCGAGCCAGGCCGGGACGGGCAGGTTCTTGGCCCGCAGGAAATCGGGGTTGAACAGCTTCGACTGATAGCGCGTGCCGTAGTCGCACAGGATCGTCACGATGGTGTGCCCCGGCCCGAGCTCCCGGGCGAGACGGATCGCGCCGGCGACGTTGATGCCCGACGACCCGCCGAGGCACAGGCCCTCCTCGGCGAGCAGGTCGAAGACGAGGGGCAAGGCCTCTTCGTCCGGAATGCGGTAGGCCTTGTCGGGGGTGAATCCGTCCAGGTTGCCCGTCACCCGGCCCTGGCCGATCCCTTCCGTGATCGAGGAGCCTTCCGCCTTCATCTCCCCTTGCGCGTAATGGCCGTAGAGCGCCGATCCCAGCGGATCGGCGAGGGCGACGACGATCTCGGGCCTGCGCGCTCTGAGCGCTGCAGCGACGCCGGCGAGCGTGCCGCCCGTGCCGACGGCGCAGACGAAACCGTCGACTTTGCCCTCCGTCTGCTCCCAGATTTCCGGCCCCGTGCCCTCGACATGGGCCTCGCGGTTGGCGGTGTTGTCGAACTGGTTCGCCCAGACCGCGCCGTTCGGCTCTTCCGCGGCGAGGCGCTCGGCCAGGCGCCCTGAGACCTTCACGTAGTTGTTCGGGTTGGCGTAGGGCACGGCCGGCACCTCGACGAGGCTGGCGCCGGCGAGCCGCAGCATGTCCTTCTTCTCCTGCGACTGCGTGTCGGGAATGACGATCACGGTGCGGTAGCCGAGCGCGTTGCCGACGAGCGCGAGCCCGATGCCGGTATTGCCCGCCGTGCCCTCCACGATGACCCCGCCGGGCTTGAGCAGGCCCCGCCGCTCGGCGTCGCGGATGATGAAGAGCGCCGCCCTGTCCTTCACCGACTGGCCCGGGTTCAGGAACTCCGCCTTGCCGAGGATCGTGCAGCCCGTCTCCTGCGAGGCGCGGCGCAGGCGGATGAGGGGCGTGTTCCCGATGGCGGTGGTGAGATCGTGGATGCGCATCGGGTCTCCTCGGGGGCGGGTCGGCGCGGCGCCGCCGCGCTTCGTCGCCGCACCCTAACGCTTCGCGGTGCGGCGGGAGAAGGGGAGCCCGCCCGATCTCGAGCCGGCTGCATGAACCCGCGACCCTCGGGAACGTTGCTCTTCCATAAGGCGCCGGTGCGCCGGCCCAGCGTGAAAGGGTTCGACCGTGTTGAGTCTCGCCAGCATCGAAGAGGCCTGCGAAAGCCAGGGCGTGTCGCTCGTCATCCACCCCGCGATCCGCCGGGCGATGGCCGGCTACGAGGAGAGCGTGCATATCGGTGCCTGCTGCTTCCTGCGCGGCGAGAGCGATGGCCTGTACTTTCTCCCCCTCGCCTCGGGCGGCTACGCTCGCCTCGTTTTCTCGAAGCGCCATTCGCCGGGCGGACACCGCATCCTGCGCGTCGACCCGGCCGCAGCCGACGGCCTGGAGCGCATTAAGGCGTCGCTGGGACCGGCTAAGGCGCTCTGAAGCACCGCCTCTCCTTCTCCCCTCGTAGGGGAAGGTGCCCTCGCGTGAGCGAGGGCGGATGAGGGGTGGTGGGCGGAGGCCCGAGTGGCTGCGGCGAGCACCCCCTCACCCCCGCTCCGCTTTGCTGCGCTCGTCGCGTCGGCCGGTGCGCCGACGCGACCCTCTCCCCTGCCGGGAGAGGAGGAGCGCGCACCACCGTGTCACCTCACCTCAAACAGAACCGAAACCCGAGTGGGCAACTCCTCTCCCTTCCGGGGAGAGGGCTTCGCCTGCGCACCGGCAGGCGAAGCAAGCGGAACGTAGTGGAGCGGGGGTGAGGGGAGGCCGGGTGTGAGCCAGCACGCCCTCAACCTCCCCATGTCGTTCGCGGGCTCGACCCGCGAACCTCGGCGTGAAGCCGTGACCACCTCCGAACCAAGATAGCCGGGTCAGGCCCAGCCATGACACTGGGAGCTCTCGGGACGTACATGCCCTGCTCTCTGGTCCTGCCTCCCGCCCCGTGCTAACCGGCGGGGCAAGGCTCAAGCTTCCCATGTCTTCTTCGCTTCGCGTCACTACCCTCGATCCGGCCGGGCAGGCGCGCGAGCGGGTGCTCGCGATCCGAGACGGCTGGCTGACAGAGGAGGACGGGTCCGTTGTGGAGACGGTCTCCGGCCTCACGCTTCCCGGCGTCCCGAACCTCCACTCCCATGCCTTTCAGCGCGCTATGGCGGGCCTTGCCGAGCGCGCGGGCCCCGTCGGCGACAGTTTCTGGACCTGGCGCGAGGTGATGTACCGCTTCCTCGCCCGCCTCGAGCCGGACGACGTCGAGGCCATCGCGGCCCAGCTCTACGTCGAGCTCCTGAAGAGCGGCGTCACCAGCGTCGGCGAGTTCCACTACCTCCACACCGCCCCGGACGGGCACCCCTATGGCGACGTTGCCGAGATGGCCGATCGCATCGTCGCGGCGGCCGAGACGAGCGGCATTCGGCTGACCCTCCTTCCGGTGCTCTACCAGACCTCGCAGTTCGGCGGCGCGCCGCCAACGGAGGGGCAGCGCCGCTTTGTCCTCCCGACGGACGTGTTCGCCCGCCTCGTGCAGGACCTCGTGCGCCGGCACGGGGGAAAGCCCCTGGTCCGCCTCGGGATCGCGCCCCATTCCCTGCGCGCCGTCACGCCCGATGCCCTCGACGCCGCGGTCGCCCTCGCCCGCGAGATCGGCCCCGAGGCGCCAATCCACATTCACGCGGCGGAGCAGGTCAAGGAAGTCGAGGACTGCCTCGCCTGGAGCGGCAGCCGCCCGGTCGCCTGGCTCCTCGACCACCAGCCCGTCGACCAGCGCTGGTGCCTGATCCACTGCACCCACCTCGACGCGGACGAGCGGGGGCGGCTGGCCCGCAGCGGCGCGGTCGTGGGCCTGTGTCCCTCGACCGAGGCCAATCTCGGCGACGGTGTCTTCCCCTTCCCCGACTTCCTCGCCGAAGGCGGGCGCTTCGGCGTGGGGTCGGATTCCAACGTCTGCGTCTCGCCCGCGGAGGAGTTGCGGCTCGTCGAGACGGTGCAGCGGCTTAATCTCCGCGCCCGCAACGTCGGCGAGCGGCAGCCGGGACATTCGGTCGGCACGGCGCTGCTGGCTCGCGCGACTGCAGGCGGCGCGCAGGCCCTCGCCCTGGCGGGCGGCGCGCTCGCGCCGGGGCAGTCCGCCGACCTCGTCGTCCTCGACACGGATCACCCGAGCCTCGTCGGCCGCTCTGGCGCGACGGCGATCGATTCCTGGATCTTCGGCAGCCACGGAACGAGCCCGGTGCGCGACGTCATGGTCGGCGGCGCCTGGGTCGTGCGGGACGGCCACCACGCCCGCGAAGACGAGATCCTCGACCGTTTCCGGCGCACCATGCGCCGCCTCGCCTCTTGAGCCTGCCAAAAGGGATCGCGATGACGGTTCACGCCCGCCTCGATAACGCCCGCGTCATCCGCAGCCCCCGTGGGACGGAGCTTTCGGCCAAGAGCTGGCTCACGGAAGCGCCCCTGCGCATGCTCATGAACAACCTCGATCCCGAGGTGGCCGAGCGCCCGCACGAGCTCGTCGTCTACGGCGGCATTGGGCGCGCGGCACGGGACTGGGAGAGCTTCGACCGCATCGTCTCGGTGCTGAAGCGTCTGAACGACGACGAGACGCTCCTCGTCCAGTCGGGCAAGCCGGTGGGCGTGTTCCGCACTCATGCCGACGCACCCCGGGTGCTCATCGCCAACTCCAACCTCGTCCCGGCCTTCGCCACCTGGGAGCACTTCAACGCCCTCGATCGCGAGGGACTGATGATGTACGGCCAGATGACGGCCGGATCCTGGATCTACATCGGTACGCAGGGCATCGTTCAGGGCACCTACGAGACCTTCGCCGAGGTCGGCCGGCGCCATTACGGCGGCGACCTTTCGGGCCGCTGGATCCTTACCGGGGGTCTTGGGGGCATGGGCGGAGCGCAGCCGCTCGCCGCCACCATGGCCGGCGCCTCCATGCTCGCCGTCGAGGCGCAAGCCTCGCGCATCGAGATGCGGTTGCGCACCCGTTACCTCGACACGCAGGCCCAGAACCTCGACGAGGCGCTGGCGATGATCGAGCGCTCCTGCCGGGAGCGGAAGCCCCTCTCGGTCGGCCTTCTCGGCAACGCGGCCGAGATCTTCCCCGAACTCGTGCGCCGCGGCGTGAGGCCCGACGCCGTCACCGACCAGACCTCGGCGCACGATCCTCTGAACGGCTACCTGCCCGCGGGCTGGACCTTGGCCGAATGGGAGGAGCGCCGCGCCCGCGACCCTCAAGGCACCGTCGAGGTGGCCAAGCGCTCCATGGCCGTTCAGGTCGAGGCCATGCTCGACTTCTGGCGCGCCGGCGTGCCGGTGCTCGATTACGGCAACAACATTCGCCAGATGGCGCAGGACATGGGCGTGAAGGACGCCTTTGCCTTCCCGGGCTTCGTGCCGGCCTATATCCGCCCGCTCTTCTGCCGCGGTATCGGCCCGTTCCGCTGGGCGGCGCTCTCCGGCGATCCGGAGGACATCGCCCGCACCGACGCCAAGGTGAAGGAGATGATCCCCGACGACCCTCACCTCCACCACTGGCTCGATATGGCCAAGGAGCGCATCGCCTATCAGGGCCTGCCGGCCCGCATCTGCTGGGTGGGCTTAGGCCAGCGCCACCGCCTCGGCCTCGCCTTCAACGCGATGGTGGCCTCGGGCGAGCTGAAAGCCCCGATCGTCATCGGGCGCGACCACCTCGATTCGGGCTCCGTCGCTTCGCCGAACCGCGAGACGGAGGCCATGAAGGACGGCTCGGACGCGGTCTCCGACTGGCCGCTCCTGAACGCGCTCCTCAACTGTGCCTCGGGCGCGACCTGGGTGTCGCTCCACCACGGCGGCGGGGTCGGGATGGGCTATTCGCAGCATTCCGGCATGGTGATCGTCGCCGACGGCACCGAGGCCGCCGCGCGCCGCCTGGAGCGGGTGCTGTGGAACGACCCGGGCACGGGCGTCATGCGCCACGCCGACGCGGGCTACGAGGAGGCCGCGGCCTGCGCCCGGGAGCAGGGCCTCGACCTGCCGAGCCTCGCGCTCTAGCGTCCTGGCACCTTAAGGGGGGTACGCCCCTCGCCGCGCGGCGCGGCGGCGGGGTTTGCCGGAGTCGCCGGCGCGGCAGACTGACGGGACCGAGGCGGCGCGGCCCGCGTCTCGGACGGGGGCGGCGGTAGCTGCTCGGCGGGGAACACGCCCTCCACCCGCTGGAGCTGGGCGCAGCCGCCCAAAGTCAGCCCGGCCAAACCCATCACCAACACTTTGCACCGCATGGCCATCGCTGAACTCCCTATCGGGACAGGCCTACACCAGCCATCCGCCCCGCCGCCTTCGACTTGTGATCTACGACGAAAGGCGTAGGCTGTTAAGGTCAAGCTGGAACGAACGATGCGGCGCCGGGTTGCCAGACGGGCAAGAGCCCATCGTTCCTGAGCGAAGGTGGCGTCATGATCGTCACGGCCGACGAGGTGTCCCGGTCATTCCGCGGCGCGGTGGACCTGCTCCACCGCCGCGTCGAAGGGCTGAAATCCTTCGACATGACGGAGGCGGGCTTCTGGCGTTCCTTCTCGGCGATCTGGCTGACCCTGCCCGCCTTCGTGATCGCGGTCGCCCTCGAGCGCTCCCGGGCTGGTTTGCCCCTTGGAGCCTCACCGCTCATCGGCCTCGACGGCATTACGCTCGCCGTCGCGGCGGGGCAGATCAGCCTCTTTCTCGCTTTGCCGCTCGCCATGATCGGGGTCGCGCGGCGCCTTGAGCTCGGCGGCCGCTACGTGCCCTTCGTCATCGTCACGAACTGGCTCATCGCCATCGCGCTCCTCGTTCTGTCCGTGCCGGCCTTCCTCCTCGTCGTCGGCTGGGCGATGCCCGGCCACGCGGCCTTCTTCGGGCTGGCGTTCAGCATCCTGCTTGCCCAGGCGCATTGGTTCGCGACGAAGGCGACGCTGCAGGTCTCAGGGGGGATCGCGGCTCTCATCGTCGCGCTCGCGGGCGGTCTCTACGCCCTGATCGCCGGGACGGTCGACGCACTCGCGCTCTGACTTAGTACTCCACCCCGCACAGGTAGAGCCCGGCGGCTGGCGCCACCGGCCCGCAGCGCGCCCGGTCGCGCGCTTCGAGCGCCTCCCGCGCCTGCTCCACCCGCCAGCGCCCGGCACCGGGCAGCATGATCGTGCCGACCATCGAGCGCACCTGGTGATGGAGGAAGGATCGCGAGGCGGCGTGGACCCGGATCTCGTCGCCCTCGCGCTCCACGTCGAGGCGGTCGAGGGTCTTGATCGGAGTGCGCCCCTGGCACTCCGCGGCGCGGAAGGTGGTGAAGTCGTGCCGGCCGACGAGGACGCTCGCCGCCTCCTGCATCACGGCGGCGTCGAGGGCCCAGGGCACGTGCCAGACCCGGGTCTGGTCGAGGCCGGGCGGGGCGCGGCGGTTCAGGATGCGGTAGACGTAAAGCCGCTTCTTGGCCGAGAGGCGGGCGTGAAAGCCGTCCGGCACCGCCTCCGCGGAGAGGATCGCCACGGGCTCGGGCCGCAGATGGGCGTTGGTGGCGTCGCGCACCGTGTCCGTGCGGACCTCGCGGTCGAGGTCGACATGGGCGACCTGGTGGGTCGCGTGGACGCCGGCATCGGTGCGGCCGGCGCAGTGGAGCCGCACGGGCTGCCCCACCCAGCGGGCGAGCGCCGTCTCGACCGCCTCCTGCACCGAGCGTCCGTTGGCTTGATGCTGCCAGCCGGAGAACGGCGTGCCGTCGTATTCGATGATGAGCTTGTAACGGGGCACGGCGTCCTGGTCGGGGATGGGGGCGAGCGCTCGACTAAGCCGATCGGGTCTCGCGATCCAGTCCCGCAGGACATCATCGCGCGACGGCTGCAAGCAACTGCTTCAACTTGCGGGTTCGGAAACAGGCCGAGGCAGCCCGGACTCGGGGCGATCGCGATGATTCGCGCTTAACTTGATGAAAATCATTCGCCGGCAACACTAGCTCACTGAAACAACAAGAATGCCTCTGGGGGAAGACGATGTCGGCGCTCCTGTCGCGGTTCGGCCTGAGGATGCAGATCGCCTGGATCGGCATCATCGCCGTCGCAAGCCTCCTCTTCGTCGGCGGCATCTATGCCCTCGGGCAGGCCTCCATCGGGCGCTACCAGGCTGAGGCCGACGTGGCCCAGGAGCTTCTTCAGGCCAATGGCCGCCTGAACGAGCAGCTCTTGGAGGCGCGCCGCGCCGAGAAGGATTTTCTGCTGCGGCGTGAGGAGCGATACGCGGACCGTCACGCCAAATTCGTCGAGGAAGCGCGGCGCGAGCTCGGCCGACTGAGCCCCCTCCTCGTCCGCCTGCCGGAGCTGGCCGCCCTTCAGGGCAAGGTCGCGGCGATCGGGGACGGCTTTGGCGCCTATGTCGGACATTTCGCCAAGACCGTCGAGCTCGAGCGCAAGCTCGGGCTGACCGAGAACAACGGCCTGCAGGGAACGCTGCGCGGCTCGGTTCACGCCATCGAAACGAAGCTGAAGGAAGCCGACGAGCTGCGCCTCACGGCCCTGATGCTGACGATGCGCCGGCACGAGAAGGACTTCATCCTGCGCGGCACGCCGCGCTACGTCGCCGAGCTCGACAAGAGCGCCAAGGAGCTCCTGAAGGCTCTCGACACCTCCTCGCTGACCGGATCCGCCTTCGAGGAGATCAAGCGGCTGCTCGCAGCCTACCAGCGGGACTTCGCGACGTTCGCGGCGGTCAAGGTGGAGCTCGCCGCGACCGCCAAGGCTTTGTCGGAGGCTTATGCCGCCATCGACCCCATCGTCGGCGAGGTGGCCAAAGCCGTCGAGGCGCGGTCGCGGGCGGCCGAAGTCGCCATCAAGGGTGAGCGGGCCGCGACGGCGCGCATGATGTGGGGAGCGATCGGCGCGAGCATCGGGCTTCTCGCGATCCTGGCCTTCCTCATCGGCCGGGCGCTGGCCGCCCCGATCCTGCGCCTGAACGGGATCATGGGGCGGCTTGCGGCCGAGGATCTCGCCGTCACGGTGCCGGACCAGGTCCGCCGCGACGAGGTCGGCGCCATGGCCCGGTCGGTCCAGGTGTTCAAGGACGGGTTGATCGCCAAGCGCGAGGCGGATGCCGCGATGGCTCAGGAGAACGCGGCCAAGATGCGCCGGGCCCAGGCCGTCGATGCGCTGACCCGCCGCTTCGAGGCGAGCGTCTCGTCGCTCACGCAGAGCCTCTCCTCGGCGGCAACCGAGATGGAGGCGACGGCGCAATCCATGAGCCGGATCGCACAGGACACCTCCGGACAGACGGTCAACGTCGCCGGCGCGGCGGAGCAGACCTCGGCCAACGTCCAGACGGTGGCGGCCGCGACCGAGGAATTGTCGATCTCCGTGCGGGAGATCGCCGGCCAAATGGGCCAAACCTCCGCAACTGCGGCCCGCGCCGTCGCCAAGGCGCAGAGCACGGACGCGACGATGCAGGAACTGTCGGTGGGCGCCCAGAAGATCGGCGACGTCGTGGCGCTCATCAACTCCATCGCGGCGCAAACCAACCTCCTCGCGCTCAACGCCACGATCGAGGCGGCCCGGGCCGGCGAGGCGGGCAAGGGTTTTGCCGTAGTGGCCTCCGAGGTGAAGGCGCTGGCCGGCCAGACCACGAAGGCCACCGAGGAGATCTCGGGTCAGATCGTGGCGATTCAGCAGACCACCTTGGGCGCCGTCGAGGCGGTGCGCGAGATCGGGGCGATCATCGCGGAGATGTCGTCGACGGCGGCCAGCGTCGCGGCGGCCGTGGAGGAGCAGGGCGCGGCGACGGGCGAGATCGCCCGCAACGTTCAGGAAGCCGCGCGGGGCACCGAGGCCGTGACGGGCGCCATCCGCGAGGTCCGTCAGGGCGCTGGCGAGACGGGCGCCGCGGCGGCTCAGGTGCTCGGGGCAGCGAAGGAGCTCGCGGGCCACTCGGTCAACCTCAACCAGGAGGTCGTTTCCTTCCTGGCCGAGGTGAAGGCGGCTTGAGGCGGAACGCCGAGCCTGCTCCCCGTCAACCGGCCGAAGACGCTGGCCGGAGCGGACGGCCGACCCATCACCCACCTCATCCTGAGGCGGCGCGCCAGCGCCCTCGAAGGAGGGCTCCAGCGGCGTAGACGGTCCTGGAGCCCTCCTTCGAGGCTCAGGCTTCGCCCTCGCACCTCAGGATGAGGTGCGAGATAGGATCAGCCACCTATTCAGGCCAGATTTTTACACTCCAAGCCGGCTCCGGAGCTCCCGCATGTGCTCGTAGACGCAAGGGGTCGCGTCGAGCTCGCTCACCGACAAGGAGCGATGGGCCGGCGCCCGGAGCACGTGGTCGGCGTCATCGGCCCCGAGGCGGGCGCGCAAAGCTTTCTCGATCTGCGGCCCCGCGAGCTCGCGCAACCGGCCTTCATCCTGATGGTGGCGCAGGCTCGCGTGGAGCATGGCGAGTTGCGCCGGATCGGCCAAGGAGCCGTTCGCGCCCGCGTCGAGGACGCGTTCGTAGACGATCAGGGTCGCGCTCGGGGTGTGCAGCTTGTCGCCGAAGACGGTGCAGAAGACGCCGTCGAGCCGCAGCGCCCGCTCGCCGCTCACCCCGTTGAGCACCACGAAGTAGAGGCCGTTGACCCGCTCGTTCTCCTCGCCGATGAGGTGGAGCTGGTTGCGCAGGAGCAGCGCCTCCCCTTCGTGGGTGAAGGCCGCGCCGTATTGCCGAAAGAACAGCCGATCGCCCTCGCGCCAGATCGAGACGATCTCGCTCGTCAGGTCGCCCGTGTTCTTGAAGGCGAGGCGAAAGCCCACATAGGTGCCGGGATAGGCGCAGCCCTCGCGGCTCACCTCGATCCGGCTGCGGGCCAGCGATTGCGGCAGGGCGATCCCGCCCGCCTCGTCCCGGCTTTCCGCGCGCGGCGCCGCGTCGGGCAACAGGATCGGGGCGCCGATCGTCGCCGCGAAATCCGGCATGCCAAGATCCCAGGCGAGCCGCGTGAAGCCCGGGAGCCGGGCCCGAAGCACGTCGGTGACGAGGCTCAGATTGTGATCGGTCGGCCGCACGAGGCCGCGCACCCAGCGGCCGACGAGGGATTTATCCACCCCGGCCGCTGCGGCAAGGCCGCCCCGGCTCATGTTGGCCATCTTGAGCGCGAGCGCGAGCTTGGCGCTGAAATCGCTTTCCGAGGCTGGGACGCGCGGCGCGAGACTTGGCGCAGCGTTTGGCGCGAGGTTTGACATGCCCTTCCTTGCATCGTTTTGCACCTGACCATGCATCGAACCATTCCTCCCTGCAAGAGCACGGGAGTCGTTGCACCTCGCCGCACGGCCCGGCGTGCGTCAGAACACGGATATGATGGCCGGAGGACGCTCACCATGATCGCGAGACTGCTCGCCCGTCTCGGGCTCGTTCGGGTCGGCCCCGCCCCCTCGCGCACGCAGGACGCCCGGGACGGCCATCTCATCGTCGTGATGGACAATTTCTGCTGACGCATCCCGGCAGACGGCGGCCGCCTCGAAACGTCGCAGGCGCCCATCCCGGACCCCTGGAGTCCGATCGGCGTTAGCCCCGTGCGGCCGCGCCCTTCGGTGCGGGCCGCCGCGCGCCGTGGCTTCGGCGCCTGAGAGACGCTTCAGGGAGAACACCATGGATCGACGCCACGCCCTTGCGGCCTTCGCCGCCTTTGCCGCGGGTCCTGCACTTGCCCAGTCGATGCAGGGTCAGGCCAATCCGCCCGGCCCCCGCACCTCCCCGGCCGACCCGATGAACCAGGTCAGCCAGGCCGAGATGGATCACATGCTGCGCACCATGCGCGCCGGCATGATGTCCTTGGAGACGAGCAAGATCGCCGAGGGCAAGGCGCAGAACCCGCGCGTCAAGCAGTTCGCCGGCTTCGAGACGGCGGAGCAGCAGACCATCTCCGAAGTCCTGAAATCCATGCAGGACACGATGAGCACGGCCGCGACCGAGGCCGCGAGCCGGGGCAGCACGGCCGCGATGACCACGGGCTCCAGCGCGGCGCAGGCCGGCGCGTCCGTCCCCGCCGTGGTGCCGGGCATGGATCAGGGCGCGCAGGAGATGGTGCGCAAGCTCCAGCAGGCGAAGGCCGGCGCGGAGTTCGACCGCGAATACGTCCAGGGCCAGATCATGGGCCACCGGGAGCTCCTGGACATTCAGGAGACCTACCTGAGGGCCGGCAAGAACCGCGAGCACGCGGGTATCGCCAAGCTCGCCCGCGGGCAGATCAAGGAGCACCTCGCGCTCCTGCAGGAGATCGAGACGGAGCTGCGCCGCGGCTGACGCGGCGGCAAGCCATGAGGTCGAGGCCGGGGCGTTGAGCCCCGGCCTTTTCATTGATCTTGAGTGCGGCGGATGACGCCCTCGCGCGTTGTCCCCTCCGAACGAAGGGCGCCGGGCGCCCGTGACGAACGGACGAGACAAGGAGCCGACGCGATGAGCGATCCGAAGACGAAGAGCACCCCGGTCCACGACGGCGACGGCTTCCGCCAGGACGGCGGCACCGAGACGGACAAGCACCTGCCCGAGAACTCGCAGGAGAACCTCGACGACAAGCTCGACCACGCGCTTGAAGAGACGTTCCCGACGAGCGATCCCGTCTCGGTGAAGATCACGAAGTGAGACTTCGGGGCTGAGCAAGAGGCCGGTACGGGCCTGTCCTGACATTACCGCTCTTGTCATGGCCGGGCTTGACCCGGCCATCTCGGTTTCGGGGGCGGGCGTGGCTTCGCGCCGAGGTTCGCGGGTCGAGCCCGCGAACGACATGGGGGTGTGTTGAGCCGTTCGGGCTTATGCCCGGCTACCCCTCACCTCCGCGCTGACGCGCTTGCTTCGCCTGCCGGTATGCAGGCGAAACCCTCTCCCCGGAAGGGAGAGGAGTTGAGCCTCCGAGGTTCGGAGGTGTGATCGTTCATCCGACACGCCAGAGCGCGTCCCTCCTCTCCCGGCAGGGGAGAGGGTTGCGTCGGCGCACCGGCCGACGCGACGAGCGCAGCAAAGCGGAGCGGGGGTGAGGGGGCGCTCGCCGCAGCCCAAGCCTACGCCCAGCCCCCCTCATCCGCCCTCGCTGGCGCGAGGGCACCTTCTCCCACGAGAAGGAGACGCGTCACGGCATCTCCAGCAGGCGGCGGGCGATGACCTGAGCTTGGATCTCGGCCGCGCCCTCGAAGATCGACAGGATACGGGCGTCGCATAAAACCCGGCTCACCGGGTATTCCAGGGCAAAGCCGTTGCCGCCGTGGATCTGGAGGGCGTTGTCCGCGGCGGCCCAGGCGACGCGGGCGGCGTAGAGCTTGGCCATGCCGGCCTCGAGGTCGCAGCGCTTGCCCTCGTCCTTGGCGCGGCCGGCGAAATAGGTGAGCTGGCGGGCGACGTGGATCTCCACCGCCATCATCGCGATCTTGTCGGCGACGCGCGGGAAGGCGACCAGGGGTTTGCCGAACTGCACCCGCTCCTCGGCGTAGCGAAGCCCCAGATCGAGGGCCGATTGCGCGACGCCCACCGCCCGGGCCGCGGTCTGGATGCGGGCCGACTCGAAGGTCTGCATCAGCTGGCGAAAGCCCTGGCCCTCGACGCCGCCCAACAGGTTTTCCCCCGGCACCTTGAACCCGTCGAAGGCGAGTTCGTATTCCTTCATGCCGCGATAGCCGAGCACCTCGATCTCGCCGCCGGTGAGCCCCTCCACGGGGAAGGGCTCCTCGTCCGTGCCGCGCGGTTTCTCCGCGAGCAGGATCGAGAGGCCCTTGTGGCCGGGCTCGGACGAGTCCGTCCGCGCGAGGATCGTCATCAGGTCGGCGCGGACCGGATGGGTGATCCAGGTCTTGTTGCCCTGGACCTTGTAGACGTCGCCGTCCCTGACCGCGCGGGTGCGCAGGCTCGCGAGGTCGGAGCCGGTGTTGGGCTCGGTGAAGACGGCGGTGGGCAGGATCTCGCCCGCGGCGATGGCGGGCAGGAAGCGCTCCTTCTGCGTCTCCGTGCCGCCGCCGAGGATCAGTTCGGCCGCGATCTCGGACCGCGTGCCGAGCGAGCCGACGCCGATATAGGCGCGCGACAGCTCTTCCGAGACGACGCACATCGAGACCTTGGAGAGCCCTAAGCCCCCGTACTCCTCGGGGATGGTCAGCCCGAACACGCCGAGCTCGGCCATCTTGGCCACGACCTCCATCGGGATGTAGGCGTTGGCGAGGTGCCATGCGTGGGCGTGGGGGGCGACCTCCGCCTCGCCGAAGCGGCGCATCTCGGCGCGGACCGCCTCGAGCGTCTCGTCGAGGCCCGGATCGCCCACCGTCGCGGCGCCTCCACCCTCGCGGATGAGGGCCACGAGCCGGGCCCGGTTCTCCGGCGTGTTGCCCTCGACGATCAAGGTTTCGACGGCCGGGGTGCGCAGGCGGGCGGCGTCGCGAGGCGAGAAGCCGAGGCCTGCGAGGCGCACGATCTCGCCCTGGCTCATCGGGATGCCGCCGAGCACCTGATCGAGGAGTTCGCCGAGGCCGATGCGGACGAGAAGCTCCTCCGTCTCCCCGAAGCGTCCTTCGCCCGAGAGGCGCTCCGCGTAGGCCGCGAGTTCCCGCACCGCCTCGCCGTAAGTGGCGAGCCAGGCGAGCCCGTGAGCGGCGTGCTGCTCGGCCTCGAGGCGCTCAGGGGAAAGCCGGCCCTCGACGCTGGTCCGGGCACGCACGAGCCGGGCGGCGTCCCGCACCGTCTGCGCGAGGGTGCCGGCGGCCTCCTGCGCCAGCGTCAGAAGGTCGGGCGCAAGAGGCGCAGCGGCGCTGAGAGCCGACATCAAGGGTTCTCCCGGATCTTATCGCACCGCAGCATAACGCGGGAAGCGTCGCCGTCGATCCCCCTCAGTTCCCGGCCTTTCGTCTCACCCGCGGCTTGCCAGCGCCACGCCCGCCGCGGCGAGGGCCATTCCGCCGACCTGGATGAGGGAGAGCGTCTCGCCGAAGAGCGCGTAGGCCATGGCGGCCGAGACCGGCGGGACGAGGTAGAGCAGCGCCGCCACCCCGGCCACCGCCCCGCGGCGGATCAGGAGGAGCAGCAGCCCGATCGCGCCGATGGAGAGGCCGACGACCGCCCAGGCGAGGCCGACCCAGAGCTCGGCCGCACCGTCGAAGCGGCCCTCCTCCAGGGTCAGCGCGAGGGGCAGCGTCACCGCGAGTGCGCCGGCATATTGCGCCACGGTGGCGGTGCGCAGGTCGGCCGCGGCGCCGGTGCGCTTCTGCCAGATCGTGCCGAGCGTGATCGCCACCATGCCGCCGAAGCAGACGAGGAGCGGCGTCGGCGGAATGCCGGCGGACGCGCCGATCTTCGGCGCCACGACGAGGAGCGCGCCCAAGAAACCGAGGCCGATGCCGAGCCAGCGGCGCGGGCTTACCCGCTCCCCCAGGAGGGGCCCCACGAGGCCCGCCGTCGCGAGGGGCTGCAGGCCGGCGACGAGCGCCGCGATGCCGGCGGGCAGGCCGTGCTTCACCGCCCAGAACACGCCGCCGAGGTAGAAGCCGTGCAGGAGGATGCCCGCGACGAGGGCGTCGCGCCAGGCGCCCCATGTCCTGGGCCAAGGCGCGCGCACGGCAAGCGCGAAGCCGGCGAGTACCGCGATGGCGAGGCCATAGCGCACGGCCAGGAACGTGAACGGGTCGGCGTGCGGCGCGACGAGGCGCGCCACGATGAATCCCGTCGCCCAGATCAGCACGAAGAGCGGCGGAGCGAGACGGGCGAGGGACAGGGCGGGCATCGGGACGTTTCGGGCGCGGCCGGAGGGGATAGGCAGCGGAGGGCGCCTGCGGTCGTGAGACCACGTCGCTCCGCAGGCCGCAACCGGCCGGTCCGCAAGCCTGACCTGCATCGAGCCCGTTCTGCCGAACCGGCAACCGGTATTTAAGCCTTCATGGGTCAAATGCCGTCTTTCCCATTGGTAGGAGCGGGCCCGTGGCGTCGACGGTGATGAAGGACGGTTCCGGGTCGCGCCGGCCCGCGTGGCTCGAGCGTCTGCCGGTGCGGGCGAGGATCGGCCTTCTCGGCGCCCTGCCCCTGATCGGCCTCGCGGCCCTGGCCTCCGCCGCCTGGTACGGCCAGAGCGCGACGGCGGGCGCCTACGCCGCGCAACGGGTCTTCGTGGAAGCCGCGACGGCGACGCTTGCCGCGAGCGGCGACGTGCAGGCGATGAGCACGGCCGCCGTCGAGTTCCTGGTCAAGCGGTCGCCTGAGCAGGAAGCGGCCTTCGCGCAGGAACGGGCCGAGGCCGCCGGCCGGCTCGCGCGGCTGCGCGAGACGAGCGCCGAGATGCTCGGGCCTCGCCTCGCGTCGGCGGAGAAGGGCTTGGCCGAGGCCAAGGATCGCTTCGCCGATCTCGTGAAGGCGCAGGATCGCCTCGGGCGCAGCGAGACGAGCGGCCTCTCCGGGGCGCTCGCGGAGGCCGGGACGAAACTCGACGACCTGGTCAAGGACATCGCGGCCGCGCACGACGACACGCAGGACATGCTCACCGCGTTCATCGCCATGCAGCGCAGCGACCAGGCCTTCAAGCTGCGCGGCAACCCGGCCGACCGCGCCAAGTTCCAGGAGGATGGGCGCCAGCTCACCCGCTTCGTGGAACGCGTCCACCTCTCTCCCCCTCGCCGGACGGACCTGCTCGCCCGCATCAAGGCCTATACCGACGCCTTCGAGGCCTGGGCCGAAGGTCTCGCCGAGCGGGCGGCCAGCGCCAAGCGGATGGACGACGCCGCCCGGGGGCTGCGCGGCACCCTTGCCGAGGCGCTGAAAGACGTTCAGGCCGCCAAGGCCGCCGTCGACGAGCGGCACGACGCCGCCGAGGCCATGGCGCAGCGTCTGATGCTGGCACTTCTCTTCACCACGGCGCTCGTCTGCGGCGGGCTCGCCATCCTGATCAGCCGCTCCGTGACGAAGCCCCTCGTGGCCATGGCAGCCTGCATGCGCCGTCTCGGAGCGGGCGACACGGGCACCGTCGTGCCCCGGGCGGCCTCGCGCGACGAGATCGCCGAGATGGCCGGCGCGATCGAGGTCTTCCGCGCGGCCCTGATCGAGCGCGGGCGGCTGGAGGCGGCCCAGGGCGAACAGGGCGCCGAGCGCGAGCGCCGCGCCGCCGCCGTGGACGCCCTCGTGCGCCGGTTCGAGGCGAGCGCGCACCAGGGCTTGGCCGCGGTGCAGGAGGCGGCATCGCGCCTGAAGTCCGTTTCGGCGGGGCTCACCTCCGTCTCGGGCCAAGTGGCAGCCCAAGCCGGCGGCGCCGAATCCTCCGCCGTCAACGCCGCCGCGACCGCCGCGGAAGCGGCCTCGGCGGCGGAGCAGCTCGCGGCTTCCGTGCGCGAGATCGCCCATCAGGCCGCCCGCTCCACCGAAGTCGCCGGCGAGGCCGTCGCCCGGTCCGGCCGCACCCGCGACCGCATGGAGGCGCTCTCGACCTCCGCCGGCCGCATCGGCGAGGTGGTGGGCCTCATCAAGGCGATCGCCGACCAGACGAACCTCCTGGCGCTCAACGCCACCATCGAGGCGGCCCGCGCCGGCGAGGCCGGCCGCGGCTTCGCGGTCGTCGCCTCCGAGGTGAAGTCGCTCGCCTCCCAGACGGGGCGCGCCACGGAGGACATCGCCGCCCAGGTCCAGGCCATCCAGGCGGCCTCGCAGGAGGCAGCATCCGCGATCGGCGACGTGAACGCGATCATCGACGAGATGTCCCGCATGGCCGGGGCCGTGGCCGCTGCGGTCGAGGAGCAGAACGCGGCGGTCGCCGCCATCGCCGCGGGCGTGACGGGCACCTCGCGCGAGGTGCGCTCGGGCGCCGAAGCCATGCGGGTCCTCACCGGGACGGCGGCCGCGGCGCGGGGCAGCGCCGACGAGGTCGGCGCGCTCTCGGGCGAGCTCACCCAGGAGGCGCTTTCCCTCGATGGCGAGGTGCAGCGCTTCCTCGCCGGCGTCCGGGCGGCCTGAGGCCCGGCGGGATCAAGCCCGGCCTTGACGCGTTGGCCCCAGGGGCCTTCTGGTCGCGGGCGGCATCACAGCCGCCCGCCCTGCTCCTGTCGTGATCCGCTATCGCACCGTCATCCAACTCCTCGCCATCGCCATGCACCGCTTCCTGGCGCATGACGGCTGGGCGATCGCGAGCCACATCGCGCTCTCGGTGTTGATGTCGTTCTTTCCCTTCCTGATCCTGCTCACCGCGCTGGCGAGCTTCTTCGGGTCGGGAAGCCTCGCCGACACGGCGGCCGACCTCATCCTGGAGGCCTGGCCGAGCGAAGTAGGCCAGCCCATCGCCCACGAGGTGCATTCCGTCCTCACGGGTCGGCGCAGCGACATCTTCACGGTGGGCCTGGTGCTCGCGATCTACTTCGCGTCGAGCGGCGTCGAATCCCTGCGGGTCGGGCTCAACCGGGCCTACGGCTTGAGCGAGACCCGGGCCTGGTGGCTGACGCGGCTCGAGTCGATCGCCTTCGTGCTGGTGGGCGCCGTGATGATGCTGAGCATGGCGCTCCTCGTGGTGCTCGGGCCCTTCGTCTGGCGCGGGGTGACCTTCTATCTCCCGGCGCTGGCACCGCTCGGCTGGCTCGTCGACTGGCTGCGGATCACGGTGGCGACGGTGCTCATCGTCATCGGCCTGACGCTCGCCCACAAAGTGGTGCCCGCCGGCCGGCGCAGCTTCGTCGCCGTGCTGCCGGGCGTCGGGATCACGCTGGCGCTCTGGCTCGTCGGAGGCCTCGCCTTCAGCTGGTATCTCGAGAACTACCCGGGCGCCTACGCCTCCACCTATGGCGGCCTCTCGACGCCGATGGTGGTGCTCGTCTTCCTCTACACGCTTGCCGCCATCTTCCTCTTCGGCGGCGAACTCAACGGCACGCTGATCGCTGCCAAGCAGCGCCGCCTCGACCGGCTGGCGGAGAAGGACCGGCGGTTCAACGACGTGGTGCGGACGCCTTGAGGCGTTTCAGGGCCGATCGACCGGCGCCGAGCGCTGCCCCAGCACTGACCCCACCCGACCCTGCTGCGCAGGGCCACCCTCCCCGTGGACGGGGAGGGATCGCGAATGAAGTCGCCCCACATCCCTCCCCGCTCGCGGGGAGGGTGGACGGCGCAAGCCGTCCGGGTGGGGTGGGTGCTGGGCATAGACCCAAGCGCTAAGGGCTATCGGCTTTGTCGTTCGCGGGCTCGACCCGCGAACCTCGGCGTGAAGCCGTGTGCCCACCTCCGAACCGAGATGGCCGGGTCAAGCCTGGCCATGACAGAGGGGAGCGGACAAGCCGCTAGCCCGCCGCCTCGATCGCGTCGTCGAAGCTGCGCAGGCCCGTGCGGGGTGCACAGACCAGGACCGCCATGTTGCCCGGCGCGTGCTGGTTCTTCCACATCTTGGTGTGGGCGGCGGGGATCTTGTCCCAGGGAAAGACCTCGCTCATGCAGGGGTCGATCCGCCGGTCGATGACGAACTGGTTCGCCGATGCCGCCTGCTTGAGATGGGCGAAGTGGGAGCCCTGGATGCGCTTCTGGCGCATCCAGACGTAGCGGGCGTCGAAGGTGATGTTGAAGCCGGACGTGCCGGCGCAGAACACCACCATGCCGCCGCGGCGCACCACGAGGGCCGAGACCGGAAAGGTCTGCTCGCCCGGATGCTCGAAGACGATGTCGACGTCCTTTTTGCCCGTGATGTCCCAGATCGCCTTGCCGAACTTGCGGGCTTCCTTGGTCCACTCGGCGTGCTCGGGCGAGTTCACCTTGGGCAGCTGGCCCCAGCAGTTGAAATCCTTGCGGTTGATGACGCCCTTGGCACCCAAGCTCATCACGTAGTCGCGCTTCGTCTCGTCCGAGATGATGCCGATGGCGTTGGCGCCGGACGCTGCACAGAGCTGGACGCCGAAGACGCCGAGGCCTCCGGACGCGCCCCAGATCAGGACGTTGTCGCCGGGATGAAGCGTGTGGGGCGCGTGGCCGAAGAGCATGCGGTAGGCGGTGGCAAGCGTCAGCGTGTAGCAGGCCGCCTCCTCCCAGGTGAGGTGCTTCGGGCGCTGCATCAGCTGGCGGGACTGGACGCGGCAGAACTGGGCGAAGGAGCCGTCCGGCGTCTCGTAGCCCCAGATGCGCTGGGAGGTGGAGAACATCGGGTCGCCGCCGTTGCACTCCTCGTCGTCGCCATCGTCCTGGTTGCAGTGGACGACCACCTCGTCGCCGACCTTCCAGCGCTTCACCTTGGCACCCACCGCCCAGACGATGCCGGACGCGTCCGAGCCCGCGATGTGATAGGGCTGCTTGTGTCCGTCGAAGGGCGAGACGGGCTGGCCCAGGCCCGCCCAGACGCCGTTGTAGTTGACGCCCGCCGCCATCACGAGGACGAGCACCTCGTCGTCGCCGATGCTCCAGGTCGGCACCACCTCGATCTGCATTGCGTCTTCCGGCGCGCCGTGGCGCTCCCGCCGGATCGCCCAGGCATACATCTTGGACGGGACGTGGCCGAGCGGCGGGATCTCGCCGACCTCGTAGAGATCCTTCGGCCCGCTCGGGGACCTAACGGCGGCTGACGCGCTCATGCGGCTCGAACTCCCTGACGGTTCTTTGTGCGTTGCAGCAATGATACCCAACGGGTGGAGCGGGTCCAGAGGGGTCGCGCAACGGATCAAGGATTCGCAACAGCCGCTGTCCTGCGGCCCGGCCGCGCCGCTTGCGGAACAGGCCTGGCCCATGCTGCATTGCAACGGACACGGCCTCGCTCGACGGCGGACGATCAGGTGTCCAAAACCTCTCGTCGGCGCCCCGCTCGGCGAAGCGTGCTGGGAGGAATGCATGAGCGAGACCGGCCGCACGCGCGACAAGCCCTGGATTTTTCGCACCTATGCCGGCCATTCCACGGCGGCGGAGTCGAACGCGCTCTACCGCAACAACCTCGCCAAGGGGCAGACGGGCCTGTCCGTCGCTTTCGACCTGCCGACCCAGACGGGCTACGACCCCGACCACGAGTTGGCCCGCGGCGAGGTCGGCAAGGTCGGCGTGTCGATCGCCCATCTCGGGGACATGCGGGCCCTGTTCCAGGACATCCCGCTCGCCTCGATGAACACCTCGATGACGATCAACGCGACGGCGCCCTGGCTGCTCGCGCTCTACGTCGCCGTAGCCGAGGAGCAAGGCGCCGATCCGGCCCTCCTGCAGGGCACGACGCAGAACGACCTCATCAAGGAGTATCTTTCGCGCGGCACCTACGTCTTTCCGCCGGAGCCTTCGCTCCGGCTCACCAAGGACGTGATCCTCTATACGACGAAGGCGGTTCCGAAATGGAACCCCATGAACGTCTGCTCCTACCACCTGCAGGAGGCCGGGGCGACACCGGTGCAGGAGCTCGCCTTCGCGCTCGCCACGGCCTGCGCCGTGCTCGACACCGTGCGGGCCTCGGGCGAGGTGCCGGACGAGGCGTTTCCCGACGTGGTTAGCCGCATCTCCTTCTTCGTGAACGCGGGGCTGCGCTTCGTCACCGAAATCGCCAAGATGCGCGCCTTCGCGGAGCTCTGGGACGAGATCGCCGAGCATCGCTACGGCGTGAGCGACCCCAAGAAGCGGCTGTTCCGCTACGGCGTGCAGGTGAACTCGCTCGGGCTCACCGAGCAGCAGCCGGAGAACAACGTCCATCGCATCCTGATCGAGATGCTGGCCGTGACGCTGTCGAAGCGCGCCCGCGCCCGGGCCGTGCAGCTGCCGGCCTGGAACGAGGCCTTGGGCCTCCCCCGCCCCTGGGACCAGCAATGGTCCCTGCGCATGCAGCAGATCCTCGCCTTCGAGACGGACCTCCTGGAGCACGAGGACCTCTTCGACGGCTCCACGGTCATGGAGGCCAAGGTCGCGGCGCTCAAAGACGAGGCCCGCGCGGAGTTCGCCCGCATCGAGGCGCTCGGCGGCGCCGCGGCGGCGGTCGAGACCGGGGCCTTAAAGCAGGCGCTCGTCGAGTCGAACGCGAGGCGCCTTGCTGCCATCGAGAGCGGCGAGCAGATCGTCGTCGGCGTCAACCGCTTCCGGGAGGGCGAGCCCTCGCCGCTGACCGCCGGCGACGGCGCGGTCTATACCGTCTCCGAGACGGTGGAGATGGAGGCCGTCCATCGCATCCGGGCCTGGCGGACGCGCCGGGACGAAGCGGCCGTCACAGCGGCGCTGGCCGAGCTTGAGGCAGCGGCCCGGGAAGGGCGCAACGTCATGCCGCCCTCTATCGCCTGCGCCAAGGCCGGGGTCACCACCGGCGAGTGGGGCGAGACCCTGCGCCAGGTCTTCGGCGAGTACCGGGCCCCGACGGGCGTCACGGCCTCGACCGCCAGCGCCGGAGCGACGCAGGACATCCGCCTCATGGTGGCCGAGCTGGGCGAGCGCCTCGGGGAGACGCCCCGCCTCGTCGTCGGCAAGCCGGGGCTCGACGGTCATTCGAACGGCGCCGAGCAGATCGCGCTGCGCGCCCGGGACGTCGGCATGGAGGCTACCTATGAGGGCATCCGCCAGACGCCCGCCGAGATCGTCGCCCGCGCCAAGGCCAACCGGGCCCACGTCGTGGGGCTCTCGATCCTGTCGGGCTCGCACGTGCCCCTCGTACGCGAGGTGAGGGCGAAGATGCGGGCCGAAGGCCTCGATCACATCCCCGTCGTTGTCGGCGGCATCATCTCGGCCGAGGACGAGAACGTCCTGCGCAACATGGGAGTGGCGGCCGTCTACACCCCGAAGGACTACGCGCTCGACGCCATCATGGCCGACATCGTGCGCGTCGTGGACCGCTCCCTGCCGAACCGCCCGGGCGAGGACGAGGCGCTCCGGCGCCGTGCGAGCGGATGAGAGAAAGAGCCGAACGGCGATTTTCTCTCTGATGGCCCGCCCACCGCGCCATCCCACCCTTGTCATGGCCGGGCTTGACCCGGCCATCTCGGTTCGGAGGCGGGTGGGGTTTCGCGCCGAGGTTCGCGGGTCGAGCTCGCAAGGGGACAGGGATGTGTTGAGCCGTTCGGGCTCTTGCCCGACTCCCCCTCACCCCCGCTCGCTCTCGTTCGCTTGCTTCGCCTGCCGGTGCGCAGGCGAAGCCCTCTCCCCGGAAGGGAGAGGCGTTGAGCATCCGAGTGTCGGAGGTGTGTTCGCTCATCTGACACGGCAGAGTGCGTCCCTCCTCTCCCGGCAGGGGAGAGGGTCGCGTCGGCGGAATGGCCGACGCGACAAGCGCAGCCGAAGGCGGAGCAAGGGTGAGGGGGTACTCTCCCGCCACCCGAGCCTACGCCCAGCACCCCCTCATCCGCCCCGCTGCGCGGGGCACCTTCTCCCACGAGGGGAGAAGGAAGGCGCGCCGAGTCCGTCGCGAACCCCCGACCTTCGACGATCGGTTTCAGCCTTTCGCAACCCCGCCTCGTCACTCTGGCGCGACAGGGAGAGCGTCGGGCATGCGCGAAAAGTTCGGTCGGTCGCTGCGGTCGTTCATGGCGGGAGCCGCGCTGGCGAGCCTGCTTGCCGGAGGCGCGCTCGGCACGGGATGGATCGCGGCCTGGGCCAGCGAGCGTATCCTGGCCGAGGCCCTCGAGGTCGCGGCTTTGGACTTCGCGCGCTATGCCGAGTCCAGACCTGCCGTTGAGACGGCGGGCGAGGCAGCGGGGGCCCTGCCGTCCGTCGTCGGCCATCGGGTCTACGATTTTCGCGGCCAGCCGACCGGTCCCGGGGCCGTGGACGCGGCCGCGCTGCCCCCCGCGGTCGCGCAGCGCGTGCTGCGGGCTCAGGCGCCGGTCATCGGGTCCACGGGGCTCGCGGGGGAACCGGCGACGGTCTACGTGGCGCTCGCGGGCGAGGGGCGTCCGCCGCAGATCGCGGAACTGCGCGTCGATCAATCCGCCCTGCGTACCCGCACGGAAGCCACGCTCCAGCTCGCCGCGGCGGGGCTCCTGCCCCTCGTCGGCCTGTGCTTCGGCATCCCGCTTCTCGCCTTCCTGCGCCGGCACCGAGAGGGGCTCGCCGCGAGCGAGCGCGTCGCCTACTACGCCGCCCACGAACCGATGACCGGCCTCATGAGCCGAGCCCGCTTCCTCGCCGCCCTCGACGAGATGGTGGCGGCCCGGAACGGGACCGAGGGCGCGCTCTCCGGCTTCGCCGTCCTTCACATCGACCTCGATGGCTTGAAGGAGGTCAACGAGGCCTACAGCCACAAGGTCGGCGACGAGGCCATCGTCGCCGCGGCGCGAGCGCTGCGCGCCGCGGCGGGACCGGACGCCCTCGTCGCCCGACTCGGCGGCGACGAGTTCGCCGTGGCCTGCCCCGGGCTCGCGAGCCCCGCCGCCGTCGAAAGCTTCGCCGCGAGCCTCGTCGCCGCGGTCGCCGCGCCGCGCACCGTGGAGGGTCACGCCGTCGCACTGACCGCGCGCATCGGCGCGGCCCTCTTCCCGCAGGACGGGGACGGGGTGCTGCGCCTCATGAAGGCGGCGGACCTCGCCCTCGACCGCGCCCGCAAGCGCCCGGAGCCGGGCACCGTGCTCTTCGAGCGGGCGATCGAGAGCGAGCTCCAGCGCCGGCGCGAACTGGAGAACCAGATCCGCGAGACGCTGGCCAGCGACGCCTTCGACCTGCATTTCCAGCCGCTCTTCGCGGGCGGCAGCGGCCGCCTCACGGGATTCGAGGCCCTGCTGCGCATGCCTGCCGGGGCAGGCGGCTACGTGTCGCCCGCGGTCTTCGTGCCCATCGCCGAGGAGATGGGCCTCATCGCCCAGATCGGCGACTGGGTGCTGCGGCGCGCCTGCGACGTCGCCCGCCACTGGCCCGAGCCCCTCACCATCGCCGTCAACCTCTCGCCGGCCCAGTTCAAGGCCGGGGGCTTAAGCCGCACCGTACGCCAGGCCCTGGAGCAATCGGGCCTTGCCCCGCGCCGCCTGGAGCTCGAGATCACCGAGGGGCTGCTGCTGGCCGATGACGCCGACATCATGCAGGAGCTCGCCGACTTTAAGGCGCTCGGCGTCTCCATCGTCATGGATGATTTCGGCACCGGCTACTCCAGCTTGAGCTACCTGTGGAAGTTCCCCTTCGACAAGATCAAGATCGACCGCTCCTTCATGCGCGCCTTCGAGACGGACGAGCGGCACGTCGCCACGATCCTGCAGGCGATCCTGTCGTTGAGCCGGGCACTGCGCATGCGCGTGACGGCGGAGGGCGTCGAGACGCCGGCCCAGGCCGCCTTCCTGCGGGAGCTCGGCTGCGACGAGGTCCAGGGCTTCCTCTTCGGCCGGCCGATGCCCTTGATCGACGTGGCGGCCACGATCCTCAAGGACGCCCAGCGCGAGGAGCCGGAGACGGCGCCGGGCCTGCGGGTGGTCGGCGGCTGACGGCGGGGCGTTCGCGACAGCACGGTCGTGATCGGCCTTGCGGCCGAGCGCTGCTGACGCAGCGCTCCCTCTCCTGACCCGGCTTCGCCGGGCCACCCTCTCCCGCAGCGGGGAGAGGGTTTCGCGCGCCACCTTCTCCCCTCTGCGGGAGAAGGTGCCCTCGCGAAGCAAGGACGGATGAGGGGTGCTGGGCGGAGGCCCGAGTGGCTCAGAACAACAACGATGTCGTTCGCGGGCTCGACCCGCGAACCCCGGTGCGAAGTCGTACAAGCCTCCGAACCGAGATGGCCGGGTCAAGCCCGGCCATAACAGGGGTAGGGCTGAGAAGGAGCTTCTCACGCCACCAAGCGGTACTTGGCAAACCCCTCCGGCCCGTCGCCGATGCGCTCGATCTTCACCCCGGCCGGCTGATGAGCCGCGGCGCCAGGGCCTGACAGGAAGGTGGCCACGGCCGGGCCTTTCGGCACGACGAGGGACCAGGAGCCGTCGGCCTTCGGCGCCACCTCCTTGTTGGCGACGACGTAGCGCATGATGACGTCGCGGGTGAGGTCCGGCGCGTCGAGCACCGTGGTCTTGCCGTCGTTGCCCGGGAACTTGCCGCCGCCGGACGCCCGGTAGTTGTTCGTCGCGACGATGAACACTTGGTCGTCCCGCACCGGTTGCCCCTGGTAGGCAAGATCGACGATGCGCCGGGCGTCGGGTGCCACGAGAGCGCCATCGGGATCGTAGCGCGAGGGCTGGGTCGGGTCGATGCGGTAGGTGACGCCGGCGATGACGTCGAAGTTGAAGGCGGGGAACTTCGGGTTGACGAGTTCCTGCTCGCCGGCCTTCCCCGGATCGATCTGGTTGTAGATGCCGGCCGAGCGTTCGAGCCAGCCCCGAAGCTCGGCGCCCGTCACCCGCACCGCCCGGACGGTGTTCGGGTAGATGTAGACGTCCGCCAGGTCCTTGATGGCGAGCGGCCCCGGTTTGATGTCGGTGAAGTAGGTCGGACCGCCGCGTCCGCCGGACTTGAAGGGCGCCGCCGCGGAGAGAAGCGGCAGGTCCTTGTGCGGCGTCCCTTTGAGGAGGTCGGCGACGTACCAGCTCTGGGCCTCGGTGACGAGCTTCACCGAAGCGTCGTCGGCGACGAGGGAGAAGTAGGAGTGGATCGGCACGGCCGTCGCGCCGACGGGTTGGCGCACGTAGGCCAGCGTCGCTTCGTGGTCGGCCTTCACCGCGGCGAGCACCGCACCTTCCGCCTCGACCTTCGGTACCACCTTGCGCTCGACCCGCTCGTAGATCGGCCGCGCCTCACAGGCGAAATCCGCCACGCGCCAGCCTTGCGCGCCCTTCTCGAGGGTGAGGTCGATCAGCCCGAGATGGCTGCCCCAGAACCCGGCCATCACCGCCGGCTTGCCGTGGAGCGTGCCCTTCACGGCATCGACGCCGGGGATGTTGGCGAAGTCTTTTCCGCCCGGAAAGACGAGGTGCTGGTGGCCGGTGAGGATAACGTCGATGCCCTCCACTTGGGCCAGATGCAGCGCCGCGTTCTCCTCGCCGCCCTTGCGCTCGCCGCCGCTGATGCCGGAATGGCAGAGCGCCACGACGAGGTCGACGCCCCGCGCCTGCAGCTCCGGCACGAAGCGCTTGGCCGCGTCGACGATGTCGAGGGTCGTGACCTTGCCCTCGAGGCTCGCTTTGTCCCACTGCATGATCTGGGGCGGTACGAAGCCGATCACGCCGACCTTGAGAGCCTGGCGGGCTCCGGCCTCGTCCATCATCTCGCGCTCGAGCACCCGGTAAGGCGAAAACGCCGGCTGCCCGTCCGCGCGCATCACGTTGGCGCAGACGATCGGGAAGCGGGCGGTGCCCAAGGCCGCGCCGAGGAAGGCGAGCCCGTAGTTGAACTCGTGATTGCCGAGCGTGCCGCAATCGTAGTTCAGGCCGTTCATCGCCGCGACGATCGGATGCGTCTCGCCGCTTTTCAGCCCTTTCTGGTAGGCGACGAAGTCACCGAGCGGCGAGCCCTGGAGCAGGTCGCCGTTGTCGAAGAGCAGGCTGTTCTTCGCCTCCGCCCGCGCCGCCTTGATGAGCGCCGCGGTCTTGGCGAGGCCCACCGTGTCGTCGGGCGCGTCGCGGTAGTAGTCGTACGGCACCGCGTTCACGTGGAGATCGGTGGTCTCCAGGATGCGCAGCTTCACGCGGTTGGGCGCGCCCTGGGCTGAGAGCTTCGACGCGAAGCCGAGCGCCGCGGCGGCGACGCCGGCCTGCAAAGTCTGGCGGCGGGTGACGGGGGACATGGGCGGCCTCCTGGTCCGGGCGTTCTGCTTGACGTCTTTGTCGGTCAGATGACGGGGGAAGTCACGGGGCCGCTCACCCCGCGTGCGCCGCCCTCAGCGCCTCGTCCAGATCCCGATAGAGGTCCTCCGGGTCCTCGATCCCGGTCGAGAGGCGAAGCAGATCCGGCGGGCAGGGCGTCCCCGGGCCTTCGATGGAGGCGCGGTGCTCGATAAGGCTCTCCACGCCGCCGAGCGAGGTGGCGCGCTTCCACAAGCCGACTCGCGCGGCCGCGCCGATCGCCGCCGTTTCGCCGCCCGTCACCTGCACGGAGAGCATGTAGCCGAAGCCGTTCTCCATCTGCCGGGCCGCCACGTCGTGGCCCGGATGCTGGGCGAGGCCCGGATAGAGCACCCGGGCGACGTTGGGATGGGCGGACAACCGCTCGGCCAAGGCGTGCGCGCCTGCAGCCTGGGCCGCGGCCCGCAGGTGGAGCGTGCGCATCCCGCGCATGAGCAGATGGGCCTCGAAGGGGCCGAGGATCGCGCCGCCGGCCTTGCGGATCGAGGCGATGCGCGCCCAGAAATCATCGGCCTGGCGGCCGGCCAGCACTCCGGCGACCACGTCGGAATGGCCGTTGAGGATCTTGGTCGCCGCGTGCATGACGATGTCGGCGCCGAGCGTCAGGGGCCGGGTGTGGACCGGCGAGGCGGCGGTGGAATCCACCGCGAGCCGCGCGCCCACGCCGTGGGCGAGCTCGGCCGCGCCGGCGATGTCGGTGATGGTCCAGAGCGGGTTCGAGGGCGTCTCGATCCAGACGAGCTTGGTGCGGCCGGGTTTCAGCGCGGCTTGCAGCGCGCCGAGGTCGTCCGTCTCGACGAAGGTGACCTCGAGCCCCCAGCGGGTCGCCTCCGTGCCGAGCCAGTGGCGCAGGGCCCAGTACATCACCCGCGGCGCGACGACGTGGTCGCCGGGCTCGAGGGCCTGGAACACGGCCGTCGCCGCCGCCATGCCGGAGCCGAAGAGGAGGGCGCCGGCCGGCGCCTCCTCCAGCATGGCCAGCACGTCCTCCGCCTCGCGCACGGTGGCGTTGTCCGGGCGCCCGTAGACGAAGCCCGAGCGGTAGAGGTTGTCCTCGTCGCGGATGAAAGTGGTGGAGACGTGGATCGGCGGCACGACGGCGCGGGTCGTGGGGTCCACGCGCCCGAGCGCCTGGACGGCGAGGCTGCGCTTCGACCAGTTCGAGGAGGAGGTCATCGGGTCCGGGAGGTTGGGCGGCTACGGATCGGCTCTAGCCTGGGGCGGAGCGCTTGTCATGGTGCGCGACGATGACGGCTCGCGCCGAGTGCTCTAGCTTGGCCGCATGACGCTCGCGCTGCCTCTCCGTCTTATCGCCGCCGTCCTGCCCATCGTCGCGGCCGGCTTCGTCGCCAACCTGGTCACGATCCCCAACATCCCGACTTGGTATGCGGGACTGGCGAAACCCTTCTTCACGCCGCCGAACTGGGTGTTCGGGCCGGCCTGGACCCTGCTCTATACCCTGATGGCGATCGCGGTCTGGCGCATCCTGTCCCTGCCGGCCGGGACGGCCGGGCGCGGGCGGGCGCTCCTCGCCTTTTTCGGCCAGCTCGCCCTCAATGCGCTCTGGTCCGTCGCCTTCTTCGGGATGCGAAGCCCCGCGGCCGGGCTCGTGGTGATCTTCGGCCTCATTACCGGCATCGTCGTTACGATCCTGGCGTTTCGTCCCCTCGATCGGCTCGCGGCCTGGCTGCTCGCGCCCTACCTCGCCTGGGTGACCTACGCGACGGCGCTCAACGCCGCCGTCTGGTGGCTCAACCCTTGAGCTCGCGCCTCAAGCCTTGAGGACGCGGGTGACGGTGGCGCGCAGGTCGCCGAGCGAGAAGGGCTTGGTGAGCACGTCGGCGACGATGGCGTCGAGGCCCCGCGCCCGCTCGCGCTGGTCGGCGAAGCCCGTCATGAGGAGGATCACGAGGTCCGGGTAGTCGCGCTTGGCGGCGAGCGCGAGGGCGATGCCGTCCATGAGCGGCATGCGGATGTCGGTGATCAGGAGGTCGAAGGCGCCGGCCGCCTCTTTCAGCCGGTCGAGCCCGTCGGCGCCGTCGATGGCCGTCAGCACGCTATGGCCGTCCATCTCGAGGCCGCGCTTCAGGAAGCCGCGCACCGGCTCCTCGTCGTCGACGAGCAGGATGCGCGCCATCAGGCGACCGCGGTGTCGAACAGGTCCGGCCCGGTGTCATCGGTGTCGATGACGCCCACGAAGGGAAGCTGCCGGAAGGAATGCGCGACGTCCATGCCGTAGCCCACGACGAACACGTCGGGGCAGACGAAGCCGACATGGTCGGCCTCGATCGACACCGCCCGCTTGCCCGGCTTCTCGAGAAGCACAGCCGTCAGGACCTGCGCGGCGCCCCGCGCCATCAGGAGGTCCTTGGCGAAGACGACGGTGCGGCCGGATTCCAGGATGTCGTCGACGAGGAGCACGTCGCGCCCGCGCACCTCGCTCTCGACGTCGCGCAGGATCGTCACCTGCCCCGAGGAGACGGTGCCGGCGCGGTAGCTCGAGAGGTGCACGAACTCCACCTGTGGCGCGAGCCCCGCCCGGTGCAGGGCGCGGATGAGGTCGGCCGCGAACATGAAGCTGCCTTTGAGGACCGCGACGACGAGCAGGTCGCGGGGTTTTGACGCGGCGATGGTCTGCGCCATCTCCTCGATGCGGCGGGCGATCGCCGCCTCGTCGAAGAGCACCCGCACACGATGCGATGACATCACGAAAGAACCTTCGGCGGCCTCAAGGCGTCGCCGGGGTCAAGCCCGGGCGCGCGAACTGGACGAGCACCTCCCGGGCATCCGCCGGCGGCGAGGCGAGCCGCGCCTTGAAGCGCGCGACCTCGCCTTGGGACACCGTTTCACGCGGCGGGTCAACCGTCCACGTGTAGAGCGCCTGACCGTCGGAGCCCTTGAGGGCAATCGCGATCGGCGGAACGGGAGTTTCGCCCCGGGCGGCGCCGATCACCTCGCCGTCGACGAGGAGCACCGTCCCGCCGGAGACCGGCTCCGTCTCGGCCTTGACGGCGCGGAACTCCAGGCCCCTCAGGTTCACAGGCAATCCGATATGGGCGTAGAGCGCGGCGCTGCGCGGAAAAGCCTGCACGACGCCGGCCCGCCCGGCGACGAGGCCGACGGCGAGCACCAACACGAGGGCAAGGGCGATGGGCCTGGAAAGCGCGCGCAAAGGCCGTGCCGTAGCGTCGGCGAGCGCCGCGAGCCCGGGCAGCTTCGCGCGCACCGGGGCCTTGACCTTGCGCGGCTTCTTCGCTTTGGCCGGGGTCTCCTCGGCGCGGGCGGCCGTCGCTTCGACGGCGAGCGGCTCCGCTTCGGGAGCGGGATCGACGAACCACGGCGTGCGGCAGGCGGCGCAGCGCACTTTACGGCCTTGCGCCCCGATCTGGCCCGGATCGATGGTGTATTCGCTTGCGCAGGAGGGGCAGACGATGAGCATGTCGAATCAGGCGCGGGCAGGCGTCCCGGTCCGGGGCCTTGCCGCAACCCTCGGCCGTGTTGGTTAACGCCGCGTGAAAGCGTTGGAAAACCAGGATTTCGCCTCGACCGCCGCCCCCGTGGTGCGCTTCGAGAATGTCGGGGTGCGCTACGGGCTCGGCCCGGAAGTGCTCCACGACCTCTCCTTCACGGTCGAGCCGCGCTCGTTCCAGTTCCTGACCGGGCCGTCCGGTGCGGGCAAGACGACGCTGCTCCGCCTCATCCTGCTCTCGGTCAAGCCGACGCGGGGCCTCGTGTCCCTGTTCGGCCAGGAGGTGGCCGGCATCTCGAAGCAGGCTCTCACGGGTCTGCGGCGCCGGATGGGCGTGGTGTTCCAGGATTTCCGCCTCCTCGACCACCTGACCACCTACGAGAACGTGGCCCTGCCCTTACGCGTCCAGGGCAAGGAGGAGAGCGCCTACCGCGCCGAGGTGGTGGAGCTCCTGCGCTGGGTCGGCTTGGGCGAGCGCATGCACGTCCTGCCCCCCGTGCTCTCGGGCGGCGAGAAGCAGCGCGCGGCCATCGCCCGGGCGCTCATCGCCCGCCCCGACCTGCTCCTCGCCGACGAGCCCACCGGCAACGTCGACCCGCCGCTCGCCCGTCGCCTGCTCCGCCTCTTCATCGAGATGAACCGTTTAGGCACCTCCGTCGTCATCGCCACCCACGATTTCGGCCTCATGGACCAGGTCGACGCACGCCGCCTCGTGCTGGGCGACGGCGAACTGCACATCGACGCGTGAGGCGGGACCCATGACGCTCCACACCCCGGCCTCGGACACGCGAGGCTCCGCGCCGGCGGATGCCGCCGAGAGCCTGCCCGCGACGCTTCGGCGCAACGCGCCCCTCGTGCCCCTCGACACGGCGTCCGGCCGGGCGCTCGTCGCGGTGATCGCGATCCTCACCTTCCTCGCCGCGCTCTGCGCCGGAGCCGCCGAGCTCGTCTCGGCGAGCTCGGCGCAGTGGCGGTCCTCCGTGGCGCGGGAGGCGACGATCCAGGTCCGGCCCCGCCAGGGCCGGGACATCGAGGCCGACGTCGCCCGAGCTGCCGCCGTCGCCAGGGCCGCCCCGGGCGTGCAGGAGGTTCGCGCGACGAGCCACGAGGAATCAGCCCGCCTGCTCGAGCCCTGGCTCGGCGCGGGGCTCGACTTCGGCGAGTTGCCCGTGCCGCGCATCGTGGTGGTTCGCTTGGGCGAGGGGCCCCGTCCCGACCTCGCCCCCTTGCGCCGGGCGCTGGCCGAGGGTGTGCCCGGCGCAACCCTCGACGACCACGCCCAGTGGCTCGCTCGGCTCTCGACCATGGCGGCGACGGTCGTCGGGGTCGGGGTCGGGCTCGTCGTGCTGGTGATCGCCGCGGCCGGCCTCGCCGTGGCCTTCGCCACCCGCGGCGCCATGGCGGGCAACCGGGAGGTGGTGGAAGTTCTCCACTTCGTCGGCGCCGAGGACGATTACATCGCCCGCGCCTTCCAGCGGCGCTTCTTCCAGCTCGGGCTTGTCGGCGGCGGCATCGGTGGGCTCGCGGCCTTGGCCGCGATCGGCGGAGCGGGGGCGCTCGCCGCCGCCTGGCGGGCGAGCCCCGCGGGCGATCAGATCGAGGCGCTGTTCGGCGCCTTCGCCATCGGCTGGCGCGGGATCGCCATCGTCGTGCTCATCGCGCTTGCCGTCTCGGCGGTGGCGGGGGCCATGTCGCGGATCACGGTGCGACAGCACCTCGCGGCCGCAGGGTGAACCTTCGTCTGAGATTCGCGGTTGCCTCTCGGGTGCCTCATTCGGCAGTATCGTGAGCGGATGACCTTGCAGACGCGGACCCTGGCCGACCCGCGGGCGCTTCGAGCGCCCCAGGCGGCCGTGCCAGTCCGGCGCGACGGCGCGGAGATTCCTCTGAACACCTCGCGGCTGGCGTCGATCGTGCGGTGGAGCGGCTTCCTCGCCGCGGGACTCGCGCTCGCCTTCGTCGCGGGCTTCGTGGCGTTTACCGCCACGATCGACCGCTACGAGCGCTCGCCCGAGACCCGGGCCGATGGGATCGTGGCCCTCACCGGCGGGGCGCAGCGCATCGGCGACGCCATCGACCTTCTCGCCAAGGGCTATGCCGGCCGGCTCCTCATCACGGGCGTCAACGAGCGCACGAGCCGCGACGAGATCGCACGCCTCAACCCGGGCCAGCGGCGGCTGTTCGACTGCTGCGTCGACCTCGACTACCGGGCCCGCAACACGGTGGGCAACGCCATCGAGACCCGGCGCTGGGCGAACGACCATCGCTTCCGCTCGCTGATCGTCGTCACCTCGAACTACCACATGCCCCGCACCCTCGTGGAGCTCGACCACGTGCTGCCGGACGCCCGCAAGGTTCCCTATGCCGTGGTGACGAACACGGTCCAGGCCGAGGCCTGGTGGCGCAGCCCCGCCACGGCCCGGGTGCTGCTCGGCGAATACGTGAAGTTCCTCGTCGGCTGGGTCCGCACCCGCTTCGAGGGCGACCCGGAGCGCTCCGTCTCGGCGGTGCTGCTCGGCGGCCGCCAGCCGGTCCGGATCGTCCAGCACCCGTTGCCGCGCTGACGAGCTTCGCCCAGGGCGGAGCGCGGCTTTTCCCAGGAAATGCAGTCCTGCCCGGGGGAGGACCGATTCCACGCCGGCGGAAACGTGTCTAAGGGTGGACCGATCGAACCCGGCCCGCCCATGCTCTTCCTCCGCTCCCTGGTCTTCAACGTCGTCTTCTACGCGACCCTGATCCTTTGGCAGATCGCGGTGCTGCCGTTCCTCCTCCTGCCGCGCCAGGTCTTCATGCGCTCGGCGCAGAGCTGGGCGCGGCTGATCTTCAAGCTGCACGCGTGGATCGTCGGGACGAAGGTCGAGGTGCGCGGGCGCGAGAAGATCCCGCCCGGCGGCATCCTCGTCGCGGCGAAGCACCAATCTCTTTGGGAGACCTTCGCGCTCCTGCCGCTCTTTGACGAGTTCGTCTTCGTGCTCAAGCGCGAGCTCACCTGGATCCCCATCTTCGGCTGGTACTGCCTGAAGACCCGCCAGATCGAGGTGAACCGGGCCGCGGGCGCCCTGGCGCTCACCGACATGAACCGCCGCGCCAAGGAGGCGGTAGCCGGCGAGGGTCGCCAGCTCATCATCTTTCCCGAAGGCACGCGGCGGCCCGCCGGAGCGCCGCCGGCCTACAAGTTCGGCGTCGCCCATCTCTACGAGAACTTAGGCGTGCCCTGCCTGCCCATCGCCCTCAATTCCGGCCTGTTCTGGGGACGCCGCGAGTTCCTGCGTCGTCCGGGCACGATCGTCGTCGAGATCCTCGACCCGATCCCGCCGGGTCTTCCCCGCGACGCGTTCTTCGAACTGCTGCAGAAGCGGCTCGAAGCGGCCTCAAACCGCCTCTACGCCGAGGGCAAGGCGGAGCTGGAGCGCCTCGGCGCAGCCTGAGCCGAAGCGCAGAACTTCCCCCTGCGACACGACGGCCCAGCCCGCATCGAAACAGGATCGCACAGCGTTCTTGACCTCTCCACAGCCTGTGGATAAGTTGAGAACAAATGGCGAACAGACGAACTCTTTCATGGTCGACCGCGATGCGTGATCTGCGGAACGACAGAGCCCGGAGGGCCGGCGTGCGCGAGGAACGTCTTCGGGCGACCGCGGGCCTGCGCGGCTCTCTCGACCTCAGTTCCTGGCGCGGCCATTCGGGCCGCCGCTACGTGGTGGGCGTCCATCCTCTCGCCGAGGCGGACATCCAGGACGTGGTGGATGCCGTGCTCATCGCGGTGCGCCGGGACGGCGACGGGGTTGCCCGCGTCGTTGACGTCGCGACCGTCGGCTCCGATCCAAAGCCCGGCGTGCGCGCCCGCTGGACCGCGGCGATGCGGGCCCGGGGCGCCACGGAGATGCACATTCACCGTCTCGCCGATTCGGACGGCGAGCGCCGCGCCATCATCGACGACCTGCGCGACGAGGAAGCCAAGGCGTCCTGAGCCGGGCTCGGAACGGCAGCCTTTCTCCCTCCCCTCAGGGGAGGGTATGCCGCGCTAGCGGCAATCCGCGTCTGATCTGAGCCGCCTGCCATCGCGCCTCACGGCGCGTACCCCACCCTTGATCCCTCCCCTGAGGGGAGGCCGAGATGTGCCGGAAGCCTGTTCACCGTCATTCCGGGGCGCCGCAGGCGAACCCGGAACCCACGGCTGGGTGAGCGGCTGATCGAATCGCACGAGGCGTGCCGGCCAGTCATGGCTTCCGGGCTCTCGGCTGCGCCGCGCCCCGGAATGACGGCGGGCGATGAACAGGCACCGCCCCTCCCCCTTGCGCCCGCTTTCCCGCACCCCTTAGACCTTGCATAGCGGACCGATCGAAGTCCGCGCGAGAACGAGGAACGCGTGAGCGAAACCGGCACGACCTACGATCTTGCCATCATCGGCGGCGGGGTGAACGGCTGCGGCATCGCCCGCGACGCGGCGGGGCGGGGCGCCTCAGTCGTTCTCTTCGAGCAGAACGACCTCGGGAGCGCCACCTCCGCCTCCTCGACGAAGCTGATCCACGGCGGCCTGCGCTACCTCGAGCACTTCAAGTTCCGCCTCGTGCGCGAGGCGCTGATGGAGCGCGAGGTGCTCTGGGCCATGGCGCCCCACATCGTCTGGCCCCTGCGCTTCGTGCTGCCGCACCACAAGGGCCTGCGCCCGAACTGGCTGCTGCGCCTCGGCCTCCTGCTCTACGACAATCTCGGCGGCCGCAAGCGCCTGCCCGGCACCCGCAGCCTCGACCTCGCCCGCGACCCGGCAGGCCAGCCGATCAAGCCGGAATTCGCCCGCGGCTTCGAATACTCCGACTGCTGGGTCGAGGATTCGCGTCTCGTGGTGCTCAACGCCCGCGACGCCGCCGACCGCGGTGCCTCGATCCGCCCCCGCACCCGCGTCGCGGCGGTGCGCCGCGAGAACGATCTCTTCGTCATCGAGGCCGAACCGAGGGACGGTGGTCCCCGGGAGACCGTGCGGGCCAGAACCCTCGTCAACGCCGCGGGCCCCTGGGTGGCGCAGGTGCTGTCGGGCGTCGTGCGGGCGAACGCGCCGGCGGGCGTGCGCCTCGTCCAGGGCAGCCACATCGTGGTCCGCCGCCTCTACGATCACGACCGGGCCTACATCTTCCAGAACGCCGACGGGCGCATTATTTTCGCGATCCCCTACGAGCGCGACTTCACCCTCATCGGCACCACCGACCAGGACTACACGGGCGACCCGGCCCACGTCGTCGCGAGCGAGGATGAGATTGCCTATCTCTGCGCCGCCGCGAGCGAGTATTTCCGCAAGCCCCTGCGGCGCGAGGACGTGGTCTGGACCTATTCCGGCGTGCGCCCCCTCTACGATGACGGCGCTTCCAAGGCCCAAGAGGCCACGCGCGATTACGTGCTCCACCTCGATGCGCCCGGCGGCGGGCCGGCCCTGCTCTCGGTCTTCGGCGGCAAGATCACCACCTACCGGCGCCTCGCCGAAGCCGCCCTCGACAAGCTCAAGCCTCACCTGCCCGCCGCGGCGCGCCCGGCCTGGAGCGGGTCGAAGCCCCTGCCCGGCGGCGATTTTCCGCAGGACGGCTACGATCCCCTCGTCGCCGCGACCCTGCAGCGCCATCCCTACCTCGCCCGCGATGTCGCCGCCCGGATGGTCCGCGCCTACGGCACCCGGGTCGACACGCTCTTGGGCGACGCGCGCAGCGCCGCTGACCTCGGCCGCGATTTCGGCGGCGGCCTCACGGAGCGCGAGGTGATCTACCTCATGGACCAGGAATGGGCCGCCCGAGCCGACGACATCCTCTGGCGCCGCTCGAAGCTGGGCTTGCGGGTGACGCCGGAGGGCGTCGAGGCGCTCGACGCGTTCATGCGAGGGCGGGCTGCCTGAGTGAGGGCTGCGGGCAAAAAATCTGCGGCTGCCTGCATCCGATAGGGATCGCGCTGGCTACTTGATCCTGACAGCCGCCGTGCTTGTCCCGATCAGCCATCCCGGAGGACGCCATGTTCCAGTTCGCGAAAGCCTTCCTCGAGAGCGATGCCTTCGACTTCAGCGCGCTCGCCAAGGACCTCACGCAGCCAGGGGCCTTGTCGCTCGACCAGGTCGTGTCCAACCCGAGGAACGATCCGGCCGTACAGGACGAGATCGACTATTACGGCCGGGACTCCCAGGCCGAAACCGACTATCTCAGCCGCGATTCCCAGGCTGAAACCGATTACCTGAACCGCGACGCTCAGGCCGAGATCGACTACTATAACCAGATGAACCAAACCGGCGCGAGCGGAAGCGACGGTCTCTGGTTCTGAACCGGAGCGGTCACTCCTGTCCCCCGCCTCGGACCTCGGCGTGCCGGCTTGGCGCAAGGCCGGCCGCCACTTCCATCGGGGGCGTTCACCGCGCCTCGGTCCGCGGACGCGCGGTTCGGGTCGGGTTCGCTCACTGCCGCGTTCGGACGCGCAGCCCTTCGCGCAGGGATGGTCATGAGATCGATGTCTCTCCCGCCGACCTCGAGCGACACCACCGACTGCGGCGAGTTGCTGGTCGCCTGCGCCCGGGGCGACGCGGCGGCGCTCCGCGCGATCTACGATCATGAAGGCGGCCGGCTGTTCGCCGTGGCGCTGCGGATCGTCCGCGACCGCGACCTGGCCGGCGACGTTCTGCACGATGCCTTCGTCAGCATCTGGCAGAAGGCCTCCACCTTCGATCCCGGCCGGAGCACCGGCCGGGGCTGGCTCATCGCCGTCGTGCGCCACCAGGCCTTCAAGGCGCTTCGGACCTCGCGGCGCGAGGTCGAGCTCGACGAGGCGGCCCTGCAGACCCTCGTGGATGATGGCCCCGACGCCCTGGCCCTGTTGTCCGGCTCTGAGGAGGCGGCGGCGCTGCGCCGCTGCCTGGAGGCGCTGGACCGCGACAAGCGCAGGGTCATTCTCCTGGCCTACGTGGATGGACTGTCCCACGCCCAGATCTCGGGGCATCTCGGCGTTCCGCTCGGGACCGTGAAGGCCTGGGTGCGCCGGGGCTTGGGCCTGCTGAAAGGATGCCTCGCATGAGTCCCGGCGATGATGCTGAAGCCGAGCGCGACGCGCTCGCCGGCGAATACGTGCTCGGGCTCCTGGACGCGGAGCAGGCGAAAGGCATCGAGCGCGCGCTGGCGAGCGACCCGGACCTCGCGGCTCGGGTCGCCTTCTGGGAAGCGAGACTCGAACCGGCCTCGCGGCTGGCGGGGCAGGCCGAGCCCGACAGGGATGCCTGGGATCGCATCGCGGGCACGCTCAACCTGCCGGGCAGCGCACGGAGCGAGGGTCAGGTCATCCCGCTTCGGCCTCGGAAGGATCGAAACGGCGCCCCGACCCGGCTCTGGGACAGCCTTCCGTTCTGGCGCGGCGTGGCTGCCCTGGCGACCGCCGCGGCGATCGTGCTCGCGGCCGTTCCGGCTTTCCGATCAGCCCTGCCCGGCGATCCTGCCGTGGTCGCCGGCCCACGGACGAGCTTCGTCGCGGTGCTCCAAGCCCGCGACAGCGCCACGGGGCGCGACGACGGCCCGGCGGGCTGGGTGATCGGGGTCGCGGCCGATCGGACGGTGACGTCGATCCCGCTCGGGCGCGTCGAGGCCGGCCAGGGGCGGTCCCTTCAACTCTGGACGTTGATCGAGCCCGCTCAAGGGCCGCTCTCGCTCGGTCTCGTACCCGGAGCCGGCGAGACGCGCCTTGCTCCAGACCGGCTGCCGGCCATCGAGAACGGACAGCTGTTCGAGGTCACGCTCGAGCCCGAAGGCGGGTCCCCGATCGGCCGCCCGACCGGCCGGGTATTGTTCATCGGCCGTGCCGCCCCGGTGGGTTCGAGCGCCCTTCCGACGCGGACGAGGATCTGACGCCCGCGTAAGCCTCCCGCATCGTCTCGATCGCCTGGAGCTTCGCCGCGAAGGCGGACCAGTCGTCCCGCTCGGCGATGGGCGCCCAGAGCGCCTCGACGTCCTCGACCAGCATGGTGCAGGGGCGCTCGCCCTGGAAGTAGGGGTGATCGAGACCCGCGCCGGGATGGGTCTGTAGCCCGGCCAGAGCCTCGTAGACGGGCTTGAACGCATCGGAAGCGTAGAAGTCCGCCGAGGGGCTCCGCGCCGCCCTGGCCTCGCTCTGAAGGCCGCCGCGCCAGTCGAAGAAGGCCTGCTCGAAAGGCGCCCGGCTCTCGATGAGGAAGAGCCAGAAGGCGCGGGCGAAGGCGGCCGCGGCCTCCCCCTCGCCGGCGAGCCCGAGGCGGCGCAGGAGCGCACTCGCGAAGGCTTCGTGCAGGGCGGGCTGGAAGGCGCCGAGCGCCTCTTCCAACGTCCCCTTGGGGGCCAGCGGAAGGAAGCACTCGGCGAGGCGCGTCAGGTTCCACAGGAGCGCGTCCGGCTGGCGACCGAAGGCGTAGAGGCCGGTCTCGTCGAAATAGGCCGCCGTGAAACCTTGGTCGAGCACGGGCAGGAAGCGCCAGGGGCCGTAATCGAAGCTCTCGCCCGTGACGTTGATGTTGTCGGTGTTGAGCACCCCGTGGACGAAGCCCGCCGCCATCCACTGCGCCCCCATCCGCGCGACGCGCCGACAGACTTCCGCGAGGAACTTCGGGGCGCGCTTGGCGACGTCGTCGTCCCAAGTCTCGGGCAGGTAGGTGCGCACCGCGTGATCGAGGAGGCGGGCGATGTTGTGGGGCTCGTCGAGGTAGAGGAAGCGCTGGAACGAGCCGATGCGGATGTGGGAATGGCTCAGGCGCACCAGCACGGAGGAGCGGGTCGGCGAGGGCTCGTCGCCCCGCTCCAAGGCCTCGCCCGTCTCGATCAGGCTGAAGGTTTTGGAGGTCTCGACCCCGAGCGCCTCGAGCATCGCGGTCGCCAGCACCTCCCGCACGCCGCCCTTCAAGGTCAGCCGGCCGTCGGCGCTTCGCGACCAGGGCGTCTGGCCGCTGCCCTTGGTGGCGAGATCGAGCAGGCGTCCGTCCTCGAGATCGTGGAGCTGCGCGAAGAGGAAGCCGCGGCCGTCGCCGAGATGCGGGTTGTAGCTGCGGAACTGATGGCCGTGGTAGCGCAGCGCCAGCGGCTCGGGAAAGCTGCCGGGCACGGGCTCGAAGCGGCCGAAATGGGCGATCCATTCCGCGTCGCTCAGCGCCTCGAGCCCGACCCGCGCCGCCCAGCGCCCGTTGCGGTAACGCAAGATGTGCTGCGGAAAGCGCGCCGCCGCGACGACGTCGTAGAAGTCGGAGCCCAGCGCGGCGTGGGCGGTGGACGGCTTGAAGCTGGGCTCGACCGGCATCGGCGACCTTTCGCGTGACCTGACGATAAAGCCGGCGGGCGGCCCTCGGTTCGCGCCGGCCCCTCCGGAGCCTCCCGCCGTTCAGAGCTGATCAAACTTTCTGTGACAAGGCTCGCGGGTCGTGCCCAGCCGAGCGAGGCCCCATGTCGACGAGCGCCGTGCCGGTTCCCGACCCCTTTTCCCGGGCGGCAACCGGCAATCCCCTGGCCCGCGGCCTTCGCCTCGCTGCGCTCGTGGTCGGCACCTTCGCCGCTTACGCCGGCGTGACGGCCTGGCTGTCCCCCGAGGTGACGAGCACTCTCACAGGGTACTTCCTCATCCGCCAGGACGCGCCGGTTCTCGCCCTTCTGGCCGGGGGCCTATGGGCTGCAGCCTCTCTGCCAGCACGCCGGGTTCCCTTGAACCTGTCCTCGCCGATCGGGCTCAAGGTGGTTCTCGCCATCGCCGCCCTGATCGTGCTCGTGGGCACGCCGGTCGCGACCTTGAACGAGCCCTTGGTCCTCGACGAGGTGATGGCGCTGTTCGATGCCCGGATCTTCCGCGAGGGACGCCTTCTCGCGCCGGTCCCGCCGGAATGGCGGCCCTACCTTCCGGCCCTGCAACCCCACATCTTCGGCCTCAAGGTGCCCGACAACGCGGGCTGGGCCTCATCCTACTTGCCGGTCAACGCCGGTCTGCAGGCGCTCCTCGGCGGGATCGACTGGCCCGGCCTGCCCGGCCTGTTGCTGCTCGGCACAGCCCTGATCGCCTTGTGGGCGATCGCGCGCCGAATCTGGCCGGCGCGGCCCGATGCAGCCCTCGTCGCCGTGGTGCTGCTCGCCTCCTCGTCGCAGGTTCTTCTCACCGCGATGACGCCCTTCGCGATGACGGCTCACCTTGCCTTCAACCTCGTTTGGTTGTGGCTCGTCCTGCGCGGGACGCCCTGGAGCCACGCCGGGGCGCTCACCCTCGGATTCCTGGCCTGCGGGCTGCATCAGGTGGTTTTCCATCCACTCTTCGCCGCACCCTTCGTGCTCGGGTTTTGGCTGGACGGACGCCGGCGCCTGGCCGCTCTCTACGCCATCGTCTACGCCGCCTTCGGCCTGTTCTGGGTGCTGTACTCCACCTATCCGCCAGCCCTCGGCGAAGTGGCGGCCGCGAGCGCGGCCGACGGTCCAGGCCAATTTCTGCGCCGGATGGAACGCCTGATGGACCCGGCGCAGATCTTCAGCGAGTTCATGATCGCCAACCTCGCCCGGTTCGCGGCGTGGCAGAACCCCCTCACGCTCGTGCTGGTCCTTGCGGCGACCGCGGGCGGCTTCGCGAACTGGCCCCCCATCGTCCGGAGGGCGCTGTGGGGTTTTCTCCTGACCTTGAGCGCCATGGCGCTGCTGCTGCCCTACCAGGGCCACGGCTGGGGCTACCGCTACGTCCACGGCTGCTTGGGTGGCCTGGCCCTTGTCGCAGCGCAGGGCTGGGTGAAAGCGACGGAGTGGGGCGGCGTGTCGGCCGAGCGGCTGCGGGTCGGCCTCGTCGTGTCGGTTGCGGCGACGCTCGCGATCCTGCTGCCTGTCCATGTCTGGCAGGCCCGGTCATACGCGCAACCCTACGCCGCGGCCGTGCGCGCGATGGCCGACGGGCAGGCCGACGTCGTGGTCGTCGAGGATCAAGCGATCTGGTACGGCCACGCCCTCGTGCGGAACGAGCCGTTCTTGCGCCAGGGGCCCAAGGTGATGGCGCTCCGCTTCCTGGACGAGGCGGACATTGCCCGCCTTTGTGCGCGATACGCGGTTCGCGTCTTCGACCAGCAGACCGCCACGAGCTTCGGTCTCCTCCTGGCATCGGGTGCTGCCGACTCTGGGCCAAGGCTTCCGCGCGAGAGGCTGCGCGACCTGGGCTGTCAGGATTGGAACGTCCGCGGCAAGGGCTGAGCACCGATCGTTAGCGATTGACGATTAGCGTCGCCGCACCTGCTCCGGATCCGTTCCGCTTGCCGCCACCGTTCCTCTCGGTCGTCATGCCCGTCCACGACGGCGAGCGCTGGCTCGACGCCGCGCTGGGCTCGCTCGCGGCCCAAGGCGAGCCGGATCTCGAGTGCATCCTGGTCGATTCAAGCCGCGACGGGAGCCTCGCGGTGGCGCGCCGCTACGAAGGCGCGCTCGACGTCGTCGTCCATCACCGGCCCGACCTGCGCTCCTGGCAGGCGAAGACGAATTTTGGTGTCAGCCTCGCCCGGGGGACGCACATCGGCATGCTGCACCAGGACGATGTCTGGCTGCGGGGCCGGGCAGCGACCGTCCGACGGTGGGTCGAGGCGGCGCCCGACACAGTTCTGTTCCTGCACCCTTGCAGCGTGATCGACGAGCGGGAGCGGAACCTCGGCGTGTGGCGATGCCCCTTGCCGGAGGGGCGCGCGGTCGACGCCGCGCTCCTCCACGACCGTCTCCTCGTTCAGAACTTCGTGGCCATTCCAGCCCCCACGATCCGGCGCGACGCCTTCCTCGCGGTGGGAGGGCTCGACGAAGCCCTCTGGTACACGGCGGATTGGGATCTCTACCTGAAGCTCGCCGCGCACGGCCCGGTCGGCTACGCGAACGACGTTTTGGCGGGCTTTCGCGTCCATAGCGGTTCCCTGACGGTGACGGGCAGCCGGCGGGCGGGCGATTTCCGGGAGCAGATGGAGATCGTGCTCGCGCGTCACGGCGCTCGGGCGAGCCGTCACCGCGAGAGGGTGTTGCGCAAGGCGCAAGCCTCGGTCGCGATCAACGCGGCGCTCGCCGCGGCCCATCAGGGCGAGCCCCGCGCCCTCGGGCGGGCGCTCTCGGCCTTCCTCGGTCTCGGTCCGGTTAGCGCGTTGGGCTACCTGCGCGACTCGCGGCTGCACGAGCGCGTCCTTCCGCGCCTCAAAGCGCGCCTTGCGGGAGCTTTCTGATGGCAGGCCATCTCACGGCTGGCGCCGACTACGCCGAGCGCCTCACCCGGGTGCAGGAGGCAGGCTGGAAGCGGCTTCTCGACGTTCAGGCGCCCTATCGCTGGCACGTCCGGTCGCTGCGCCTCGGGCGGACCCTCGACGTCGGCTGCGGCATCGGCCGCAACCTCGCCCACCTGCGAGGAGAGGCGGTGGGCGTCGACCACAACCCGGCGATGGTGGCCGCCTCCCGCGCCCGGGGCTTTCGCGCCTGGACCACCGCCGAATGGGCCTCCTGCCCGGACGCCGTGCCGGGAGCCTTCGACAGTCTCCTCGTCGCCCACGTCGTGGAGCACATGACGGAGGAGGAGGCGCTCGGGGTGCTGAGCACCTACCTGCCCTTCCTGCGCCCGGGCGGGCGCGTGGCCCTCGTCACGCCCCAGGAGCGAGGCTACGCTACCGACGCGACCCATGTGCGTTTCGTGAGCTTCGCCGAGCTCCGGACCTTGTGCGAGCGCCTCGGCCTCGCGGTGGAGATGGAGCGCTCCTTCCCCTTCCCGCGGGCGGTGGGGCGGATATTCCCCTACAACGAGTTCGTCACCGTCGCCCGGCTACCCTGACTGGGGCGCACGAAAACCACGAGGCGCATGAAGGCGAACGAGAAGCTCGCGGTCAACGCGAGGTTCACCGCGAAGGCCGGCGCCGCGGCGAGACCGAAGACCCCCATGAGCACAGCATAGCCCACGCTCGCGAGGCCGAGCTGGAGCACCGCGCCGGCCGTGAAGGCCGCGAATTCCCGCGGTTCGGCGCGGGAGGGCTGCCGGAAGGTCACGACCTTGTTGAGGCCGTAGCTCAGGACGAGCGTCGCGGCCCAGGCGATCACGGACGCCAGGAGGTAGTGAAGCCCCGCCGCGTCGAGCGCGACGAAGATCCCGAAGCTCGCGGCGGTCGTCACGCCGCCGACACCGAGGAAGCGCAAGCCCTGCGCCGACAGCCGGCCCGACCGGAGGAGCCGCGGCAGCGCGCCCGCGGCCGGGAGCACGATCACGGCGCGGCCGGACCGTAGGCGAGTGCGATCGCAGGGGCCGCGGGCTGCGCGTCACTCTGTGGCACAGGGACGACGGTGCGGGAGAACGCAGCCTCGTGGCCCGAGACGATCGAGACGATGAAGCCGCCGAGCACGGTCTGCACGCCTACCGCGACGAGGGCGGTGCCGAGCACGGCCGGCAGCACGTTCGGGATCTGGCCGTAGCCCATGGCCGACGACCAATAGGCGAACACGGCGACGAGCGCGCCGATGCCGGCGAGGAGCATCGTGAAGCCCGCCACCAGCATCGCTTCCAGCGAGAGCCAGCGCATGGCCATCGCGAAACCCGGGCTCGGCTGCCGAAAGCCTTCCCGCAAGCCGTAGAGCTGCCCCGTCAGGCCGAGGATGCCGGCCATGTGGCTCACCGAGAGCGTCGCGCCGGCCAGGATGATCCAGTAGTTGCCGATGCGCCCGCCATCCGTGCCCGCGAGCCAGGAGGCGGCAGAGACCAGCAGCACGGCGAGGGCGAAGAGGGCGCCGAGCGCCGCGGGCAGGGCGAAGAGCCAGGCCGGGCTCAGCATCAGGAGGTAGCGCAGGTGGCGCCAGCCGTCGCGCCAGGGGCGCAGGTGCGGCGGGCGGCCGCGCAGGTCCGGCGAGAGCGTGGTGGGCACCTCGGCGATGCGCTTGTCGAGCAGCGCCGCCTTGATCACCATCTCGCTGGCGAATTCCATGCCGTCGCCTTCCAGGCGCAAGCGCTCGAAGCAGGAGCGGGTGAGCGCCCGCAAGCCGCAATGGGCGTCGTCGACGCCGGCGCGGAAGAGCAGGTTGAGGATGCCCGTCAGGACCGGGTTGCCGATATAGCGGTTCTTCCAGGGCATGGCCCCCGGCTTGATCCCGCCCTTGAAGCGCGAGCCCATGCAGAGGTCGGCCCCCTGCATCAGGGCCTCGACCATCGGCACGGCGTCGCGGAAATCATAAGACCCGTCGGCATCGCCCATGACGAGGTAGCGGCCCGTGGCCGCCGTGAACCCGCCGCGCAAAGCCGCGCCGTAGCCCCGGCGAGGGATCGCCACGACCCGGGCGCCGGCGGCTTCCGCGATGGCTTGGCTTCCGTCCGTGCTGCCGTTGTCGGCGACCAGAACCTCGCCCGTGAGCCCGTGCCGGGCGGCCAGCAGGGTCAGCGCCTCCCGCGCCACCCTCACGCAATGGCCCACGGCCTCGCGCTCGTTGAGGCAGGGGATGACGATGGAGACGTCGGCCATGGCGGGAAACCGTTCCGGGAGCCTTGCGGGCGTCCGGCGACCATGACGGCAAACCCTTTCGGAAAGCTGAGGCGCGAGCGTTAACGAGGAGGAACTGCGCCGGCGCAGGGGAGCGATGCGGCGGCGGAGCTTGCCTTCCCTGCCCGCATCGGTGTGATGGACGGTGTTCCAACGCGAGCGCGCCCTTGCCTCCTGCCGCTGATCTTGACGCCGTCGGCTCCCCCGCCGTGGACTCCCCGGCTTCCTGGCGGCGGCTGGCGCTTGCCGTAACCCTCTCCAGCATCGGCGGGGTCGGCATGTGGTCCGGGGTCGTGGTGCTGCCGGCCGTGCAGGCGGAGTTCGGCAGCGGCCGCTCCGAGGCCTCCCTGCCCTATACGCTCGGCATGATCGGCTTCGCCTTCGGCGGCGTGCTGATGGGGCGGCTCGCCGATCGCTTCGGCATCGTCGTGCCGCTCGCCATCGGTGCGATCGCGCTGGGCCTCGGCTACGCGGTGGCGGCGCTTGCCCCGAGCCTCCTGGTTTTCGCCCTCGCCAACGGAATCCTGATCGGGGGACTCGGCGCCTCGGCGTCGTTCGGTCCCCTGCTCGCCGACATCTCTCATTGGTTCGAACGGCGGCGGGGAATCGCGGTGGCGATCTGCGCCTCGGGCAACTACCTCGCCGGCGCGATCTGGCCGCCCCTCGTGCAGCGCGCTGCCGAGGCGTTCGGTTGGCGCAATACCTACTTCGCCATCGGCGTGCTCTGCGCCGCGACCATGCTGCCCCTGGCCTATGCCCTGCGGCGGCGTCCGCCGGCCCGGGCCGCCGCACTCCCGGGAACGCCCGCTCCCGCGCCGGCGTCCGCCGCGGCTCTGGGCTTGAGCCCGGGCGCCCTGCAGGGCTTCCTCGTCGTGGCGGGGCTCGCCTGCTGCGTCGCCATGTCGATGCCCCAGGTGCACATCGTCGCCTATTGCAGCGATCTCGGCTACGGCGTCGCCCGCGGGGCGGAGATGCTGGCCCTGATGCTCGGCTTCGGCATCGTGAGCCGCGTGGCGTCCGGCTTCATCGCCGACCGGATCGGGGGACTCGCCACCCTCTTCATCGGCTCGGCCCTGCAGGGCCTCGCCCTTGTTCTCTACTTTCTCTTCGACGGGCTCGCCTCGCTCTACGTGATCTCGGCGCTGTTCGGCCTGTTCCAGGGCGGCATCGTGCCGAGCTACGCCATCATCGTGCGGCGCTACTTCCCCGCCGACGAGGCGGGCGCCCGGGTCGGGATCGTCATCATGGCGACGCTCTTCGGCATGGCGCTCGGCGGCTGGCTCTCGGGCGTGATCTTCGACCTCGCAGGATCCTACCGCGCCGCTTTCGCCCACGGCCTCCTCTGGAACTTCCTCAACCTCGCGATCGTCGGCTGGCTGCTCCAGCGCGGGGCGCCGGGCCTCGGCTCGGGCCGCGGGGCCTTGGCGGCGGGGAGCGCGGCACGGTAAAGCTTCTCTCAACCATGCCGCGCGATGATCCGCGCGTCGTTCGAAGGAGCAGCCCCCCGTGGCGTGCCTGGACCGCCTGCCCCGCCCCTTGATCCCGACGGCTCTCGTCGCCGTGCTCCTGTCGGCAGGGGCAGCACGGGCTGCCGACCCCTCGGTCGCGCCCCTGTTCTCGCCGGAGCCCATCGCATCGGCGGGCTGGATCGTGACGCTCAAGGTGAACGCCGTCGCGGGCCCGCGCTTCCCGGGCTCGGACGAGCTCGGCGCCATTGCCTATCCGTCCGTGAGCTTTCGCCGGGTCGGCGAGCCGAGACGCTTCTCCACCCCCGACGACGGCATCTCGTTCGGCCTCTACGAGACCCCGGCCTTCCGTGCCGGCATCGTCGGCCGCTACGTTGGCGGACGCTACTTCGAGACCGACCGGCGCCTCTTCGGCCTGGACGACGTGAAATGGGCCGTCGAGCCCGGCCTCTTCGTCGAGGCCTGGCCGGTCAGCTTCCTGCGCGCCCGGGCCGAGTTGCGCCGCGGCATCAACGGCCACGACGGCTTCGTCGCCGATCTCGGCCTCGACCTCGTGCAACGTTTCGGCGCCTTCACCGCCTCCATCGGCCCGCGCCTCGCGCTGGGCGACGGCCGCTTCACCCGGGCCTATTTCGGCGTCACGCCGGGCGAGGCCTTCCTCAACGGGCAGGTGACGCCCTACCGCCCCTCCGGCGGGATCACCTCGGCCGGGGTCGCCGCGGCGCTGACCTACGACTGGTCCGAGCGCTGGTCGACCACCGTGCACGCCACCTACCGCCGCTTGACCGGCGACGCCGCCGACAGCCCGATCGTTCGCCGCTTCGGCTCTGAGAACCAGGTCACGCTCGGCGCCAGCGCCTCCTATTCTTTCGTCACCGCGGGCTGGTGACCGGCGTCTCGGACCGGGCCTGATCGGATGTGAAGTCAGCGGTCCCGGGGGCTGGGCAGGCTGGCGTGGTTCGTGCTTACCTTGCCGGCACCAAGACGCCGCTCGCAGGGGGTTTCCAGCACATGCCGTCCATCATCACGCGCCGCACCCTTCTCGGCATCGGAGCAAGCCTCGCGCTGCCCGGCTCCGCTTTCGCGCAAGGCGCGAAGACGAAGCCGATCAAGGTCGCCTCGATCTACACCGTGCCCGTCGAGCAGCAATGGGTGTCGCGCATCCACAAGGCGCTCAACGCGGCGAAAGACCGGGGCGACGTGACCTACAAGTGGTCGGAGAACGTCGCCAACAACGACTACGAGCGCATCATGCGCCAGTACGCGGAGGAGGGCACCGACCTCGTCGTCGGTGAGATCTTCGGCGTCGAGCGCGCCGCGCGGCGCGTGGCGGCGAGCTACCCCAAAACCGCCTTCCTGATGGGCTCCTCCTTCGGGCCGGCCAAGCCCAACCTCTCCGTCTTCGACAACTTCATCCACGAGCCGTCGTATCTGACGGGCATGGTCGCCGGCAAAGCGACGAAGTCGAACACCATCGGCATGGTGGGCGGCTACGCCATCCCGGAGGTGAACCGGCTCATGAACGCCTTCATGGACGGCGCCCGAGCGGTCAACCCGAACGTCAAGTTCCTCATCTCCTTCATAAATTCCTGGTACGATCCCCCGAAAGCGAAAGAGGCCTCCTTCGCCATGATCGATCGCGGCGCCGACGTCATGTACGCCGAGCGCTTCGGGGTCTCAGACGCTGCCAAGGAGCGGAACGTCAAGGTGATCGGCAACGTCATCGACACCTCCGCCCAATATCCCGGCACGGTGCTCGCCTCCGCGCTCTGGCACATGGAGCCGACCATCGACCGCGCCGTGAAGGCGGTGCTGGAAGGCCGCTTCGAGGCCGCTGATTACAGCCCCTACAGCTACGCGTCGGAAGGCGGGGCGACGCTGGCGGTGGACGACAAGCTCGTGCCGCCGGAGACGGTGAGGCTCGTCAAGGACAAGGAGAAGCAGATCCTCGACGGCCTGTTCCGGGTCAACGTCAACGACGCGGAGCCCAAGCCTACTGCGTGAGGGGCGCACGTGCAGGAAGGCGAATGGTCGAACCTTCGGCTCAGACCGGGCTAACGGTCCCAACCCCCACCTCATCCTGAGGTGCGAAGGCGCAAGCCTGAGCCTCGAAGGAGGCTTCCAGGACCGTTCACGCCACTGGAGCCCTCCTTCGAGGCCGCGCGAGCGCGGCGCCTCAGGATGAGGTGAGGAGTGGGACGATGGTCGTGACGGCCAGCTGGGGGCGGGGTGAGCCCGCCGCCTCGCTTGCCTTCGCTTCCCGAACCGACCATATAACGCGCGGGAGGTTGGCGAGGGACGTTTCACTCGCCAACCGGGTCAGGTCCGGAAGGAAGCAGCCCTAACGAGACCGAGCGGGTCTTCGTCCAGCCTCCCACCGGCTTTTCACCCCCGCGCGAGCATGGATCGGCGCGGGGCGCGGCCGCCCAAAACCCTCACGCACGGCCGCCGATGGACGAGACGAGAGCCGGCCTGTCCCTCACCGACGAGCCGGGCCTGCCGGGCTTTCCGTCGCCTGCGCCGACGGCCGCCTACCGCGTCCTTGCCCGCAAGTACCGGCCTCGCACCTTCACCGACCTCATCGGTCAGGAGGCGATGGTCCGCACCCTCTCGAACGCCTTCGAGACGGGGCGCATCCCCCAAGCCTGGATGCTCACGGGCGTGCGCGGCGTCGGCAAGACGACGACGGCCCGCATCCTCGCCCGGGCGCTGAACTACCAGCGGTCCGACGGCTCCGGCGGACCGACCATCCACATGCCCGACCTCGGGGTGCACTGCGAGCCCATCATGGAATCGCGGCACGTTGACGTGCTCGAGATGGACGCAGCCTCCCATACCGGCATCGACGACGTGCGCCAGATCATCGACGGGGTGCGCTACTCCCCGGTCTCGGCCCGCTACAAGGTCTACATCATCGACGAGGTTCACATGCTCTCGGAGAAGGCGTTCAACGCCTTCCTGAAGACGCTGGAGGAGCCGCCGCCCCACGCCAAGTTCGTCTTCGCCACCACCGAGATCCGCAAGGTCCCGGTCACGATCCTCTCCCGCTGCCAGCGCTTCGACCTGCGCCGCGTCGAGGCGGACGTGCTCGTCGGACACCTCGCCCGCATCGCGGCGGCCGAGAGGGTCGAGGCCGAGCCGGAGGCGCTCAGCCTCGTCACCCGTGCGGCGGAAGGCTCGGTGCGCGACGCGCTCTCGCTGCTCGACCAGGCCATCGCTCACGGGGCGGGACGTGTCACGGCGGAGACCGTGCGCGACATGCTGGGGCTCGCCGACCGCGCCAAGGTCATCGACCTCTTCGAGGCGGTGATGCGCGGCGACGTGGCGGGAAGCTTCGCCCACCTGAAGAGCCAGTACGACGTCGGCGCCGACCCCGCGACCGTGCTGCAGGATTTGGCGAGCTACGCCCATCTCGTGACGCGCCTCAAGCTCGTGCCGGATGCGGCCCGCGATCCGGCGCTCACCCCCGCCGAGCGCGAGCGGGGTACGGACCACGCTTTGAGGCTCTCGACGCGCACCCTCTCCCGCGCCTGGCAAATCCTGCTCAAGGGCATCCCGGAGACGCAAGGCTCGAACCGGCCGCTGGCCGCCGCCGAGATGGTGTTGGTGCGCCTGGCCTACGCCGCCGACCTGCCGACGCCCGACGAGCTCCTGCGCGCCCTGAAGGACGGGACGCCGCTGCCGCCGATTTCAGCCGCACCCCCCGTCCCCGCTCCCGAGCGCGCCGCCCCGCCCCTCGCGGTCGCGCCGTCCGTGGTGTCCGCTGCGGCTGAGCCCGCTCCGGCGGAGTCCGCCCCGTCCGAGCCCAAAGCGGCGCCCGCGCGCGCGCCTGAGCCGTCGCTTGCTCGGCGGCCGGAGGCTGCCCGCTCCCCGGAGCCGGCCCTTCGCCTGCGCCGTTTCGAGGACCTCGTGGCCTATGCCGGGGAGCACCGCGAGATCGGCCTCAAGATGGCCCTGGAGCGCGACGTGCGCCTGGTGCGCTTCGAGGAGGGCCATCTCGAATTCGCCCTGGCCGAGGGTGCCAACCCCAACCTCGCCAACGATCTGGCGCGCCGCCTCGCGGACTGGACCGGCACCCGCTGGGTGGTCGCCCTCTCGTCCGAGCCGGGCGCCCCGACCCTCGACGAAGTTCGCAAGGCCGCGGCCCGGGAGCGCCGGGAGGATGCGGTGAGCCATCCCCTCGTGCAGACGGTGCTGCAGGCCTTCCCGGGCGCTCAAGTGGTCGACGTGCGCGAGAAGCCGGCCGAAGCTGCGCCCGACCCGGCCGCCGCTATCCTCGGCGCCGGCGACGCCGAGGCCGCGCACGAAGCGGAAGCCGACGACGATCTTTGAACCTGAAGCGGAGGACGCCATGAAAGACCTGATGGGCATCATGAAGCAGGCCCAGGCCATGCAGCAGAAGATGACCGACATGCAGGCCGAGCTCGAGGCCGTCGAGGTCGAGGGCCAGGCCGGCGGCGGCGCGGTGACGATCCGCATGACCGCCAAGGGCGCCGCGAAGGCCGTCTCGATCGACGCTTCCCTCCTCATCCCCGACGAGAAGGAGATCGTCGAGGATCTGGTTCTCGCGGCGCTCAACGACGCGCGGGGCAAGGCGGAGCGCATGATGCAGGAGCGCATGGCCGAGGTGACCAAAGGGCTGCCCCTGCCGCCGGGGCTCAAGCTGTTCTGATCCAAGCCCCTTAAAAACCTGGACATTCGGCGCTCCGGACCCCATCTGAAGGGGGTTCCCGATCCCGCTGAACGCGCCGCTCCGGCCCGCCCGGAGCGGGCCCGCACCGAGTGAGTTCATGCCGCAAGCCGTCGCCGGTCCCGAGATCGAGCGCCTCGTCCAGCTTCTCGCCCGCCTGCCGGGATTGGGGCCGCGCTCGGCCCGCCGGGCGGCGCTCCACCTCATCAAGAAGCGCGACCAGCTGCTGGGGCCTCTCGCCGACGCCATGCACGTCGCCCGCGAGCGGGTCGCCGTGTGCGGCGCCTGCGGCAACGTCGATACGTCCGATCCCTGCACCGTCTGCCGCGACCCGCGGCGCGACCCCTCGATCATCGTCGTGGTCGAGGACGTCTCGGACCTCTGGGCCCTGGAGCGCTCGGGGGCGGTGAGCGCGTGCTACCACGTGCTCGGCGGCGTTCTCTCGCCGCTCGACGGCGTGCGCCCGGAGCACCTGAACCTCGACCGCCTGGTGGCGCGGGCCGCCGAGCCCGGCGTCGCGGAGGTGATCCTGGCGCTCAACGCCACCGTCGACGGCCAGACCACGGCCCATTACGTCACCGACCTCCTCGCCGCGCTGCCCGTGAAAGTGACCAAGCTCGCCCACGGCGTGCCGGTCGGCGGCGAGCTCGACTACCTCGACGAAGGCACCTTGTCCGCCGCCATCCGGCAGCGCACGGCGTTCTGAGGCACTGGTGTTTTCGGGGCTCGCCTCCCTCCCTTGAGGGGAGGGCCGGGGTGGGGTATGCCGCCGTGAGGCGGCAATCTTTTGCGCCATCGCAGCCGTTGATAGATCGCGCTTCGCGCGTACCCCACCCTGTGTCCCTCCCCTGAGGGGAGGGAGGCCGAGATGCGCGGGAAAAGTCTCCACTGTCATTCCGGGGCGCCGCAGGCGAACCCGGAACCCACGACCGGGTGAGCGGGTGCGAGCGGCTTTCGGCCCGGTCATGGATTCCGGGTTCGCGCTCCGCGCGCCCCGGAATGACAAGCGGCGGATGACAGCGCCGGCCGAGGTTGCTAAGCACCGGCGCCTTCCTCGACGCGCCCCGGAATCTCCCATGTCCCATGCCGACCTCGCCGCGACCATCGACGCCGCCTGGGAGGACCGGGGGAACGTGACGCTCTCGACCGGCGGGGCGGTGCGCGAGGCCGTGGAGACGGCGATCGAGCTCCTGGATTCGGGGGCTGCCCGCGTCGCCGAGAAGGCTGGCGACGCTTGGCAGGTGCATCAGTGGCTGAAGAAGGCCGTGCTCCTGTCGTTCCGCCTCAACGACATGGCCCCGATCGGCGGCGGGCCCGGCGGCTCGACTTGGTGGGACAAGGTCCCCTCGAAGTTCGAGGGCTGGGGCGAGAACCGGTTCCGGTCGGCGGGCTTTCGCGCCGTGCCGAACTGTGTCGTGCGCCGGGGCGCCTTCGTCGCGCCCGGCGTCGTGCTGATGCCCTCCTTCATTAATCTCGGCGCCTATGTCGCCGAGAACACCATGGTCGACACCTGGGCGACGGTGGGCTCCTGCGCCCAGATCGGCAAGAACGTGCATCTCTCCGGCGGCGTCGGGATCGGCGGCGTGCTGGAGCCGCTCCAGGCCAACCCCACCATCATCGAGGACGATTGCTTCATCGGCGCCCGCTCCGAGGTGGTGGAGGGCGTCGTCGTCGGGCAGGGCTCGGTGCTCTCGATGGGCGTCTTCCTCTCGGCCTCGACCAAGATCATCGATCGCGAGACGGGCGAGGTGTTCCGCGGCCGCGTGCCACCCTATTCCGTCGTGGTGCCCGGCGCCATGCCGGGCAAGGCGCTGCCCGACGGATCGCCCGGCCCCTCGCTCGCCTGCGCCGTCATCGTGAAGCGCGTCGACGCCCAGACCCGCTCCAAGACCAGCATCAACGAGCTCCTGCGCGACTGAAAGCCGGTGAGGCCCGCGGACGTCTTCCTGTCCTTCGAGGGGCGGCTCGACCGGCGGCGCTGGATCGCTGCGGCCTCGATCTTCGTCGGCGCCATCGCGCTCACCTACCTCGCGACCTGGCTCCTCGACCGGCGCGGGCTCATCGCGGCGGCGCCGCGTGACATGGCCCGCACCTTCGTCCAGGCCTTCGTGCTCGTGCCCTGGCTCGCGGTGGACTGGAAGCGCTTCCAGGACCTCGACCGGTCCGGACGCCTCGCCCTCGTCTGCCCCGGCCTGTTCCTAGCGTCCCTCGCCTGGGACCTTTTGGGCGCGAGGGCCGGCGCGCCGGTCCGGGAGACGGTCGCCACGGGCCTCGCCTGGAGCCAGCTCTTCGTCGCGCTCTGGCTCGCGCCCGTCTTCCTGCTGATGGCCGGCACCGACGGCCCGAACCGCTTCGGCCCCGACCCGAGGACCCTGCCGTGAACCTTCCCGTGAACGCCCTGGAACTCGCTCAAAGCCTGATCCGCTGCCCCTCGGTGACGCCGCATGAGGGCGGCGCGCTCGCACTCCTCGACGACGTCTTTCGCCGAGCCAACTTCGCGACGCACCGCCTCACCTTCTCCGAGCCCGGCACGCCGGAGGTCGAGAACCTCTACGCTCGGATCGGCACGGCCCGCCCCTGCCTCGTCTTTGCCGGCCACACCGACGTGGTGCCGCCAGGGGACGAGACCCGCTGGCGGCACCCTCCCTTCGCTGCGGTCGTGGAGGACGATCTTCTCTACGGCCGGGGCTCGGAAGACATGAAGGGCGGCGTCGCCTGCATGGCAGCGGCGGCCCTCGCCTTCACGCGCGACAATCCGGGCTTTGCCGGCTCCATCGCCTTCCTCATCACCGGCGACGAGGAGGGCCCGGCGGTGAATGGGACGGTGAAACTCCTCGACTGGGCAGCGGCGCGGGGCGAGGTCTTCGACCATTGCGTGCTCGGCGAGCCGACGAACCCGAGCCAGCTCGGCGACATGGCGAAGATCGGCCGGCGCGGGTCGCTCACCGGGCGGCTCGTGGTCCACGGCCGGCAGGGGCACGTCGCCTACCCGCACCTTGCCGACAATCCGGTCCCGGCCCTGTTGCGCCTGCTCACGGCCTTGAAGGCAGCGCCCCTCGACGAGGGCACCGACCACTTCGATCCGTCGAACCTGGAGGTCACGACGATCGACATCGGCAATCCGGCGACGAACGTCATCCCCGCCGAGGCCAGGGCCACCTTCAACATCCGCTTCAACGATCGCTGGACGCCGGAGAGTTTGCGGGCGGAGATCGAGGGACGGCTCGCCGGCGCGGCCGCGGGTGCGCGCTACGATCTCACCTTCGAGCCGACCAACGCCGTTGCCTTCCTCACCGCGCCGGATGCCTTCACGGACATGCTGAGCGACGCCATCGAGGCCGAGACGGGGCGCCGCCCGACCCTGTCGACCACGGGAGGCACCTCCGATGCGCGCTTCATCAGCCGTTTCTGCCCGACGGTAGAGTTCGGCCTCGTCGGTCAGACCATGCACCAGGTCGACGAGCGGGTGGCCTTGGCCGACCTCGAGCGGCTGACGGCGATCTACCGCCGCCTGCTCGACCGCTATTTCGCGGGCGCCGCTTGAGACCCTGAGAGGAGACGTCATGACAATCGATCGGCGCGGACTCATCCTGTCAGGGCTCGTCTTTCTCGCCTCCCTGCAAGGCGCCGCCGGGCAGGGATCCAACGATCCCAAAGCCTTCCTCGCGCGTATTTACGGCGCCTATGTCGGAGCCGACTCGAAGGGCTACGATTGGCGTTCGACCCGCAGCGCCGGGCGCACCTTCAGCCCCGACACGGCCCGGCTCATCGCGCGAGACCTGCGCGAGAGCAAGGGCGAGGTGGGGCGGATCGGCGCCGATCCCCTCATCGACGGCCAGGACTGGGAGATCGCGGCGGCCCCGGGCATCACGGTCGAGGCGACCGGGCCCGATACGGCGCGGGCGCGGGTCGCGCTCGTCAATCTCGGCAAGGCCCAGACAATCGTGCATGACCTCGTGCGAACGCCGGCCGGGTGGCGCATCCACGACATTCGCTGGGAATGCGCCAAAGAGTCGTTTCGCGATCTGCTGCGCAAGCCGCTCTGACACCGTCACGGTCCACCGACACCGAGCGCCCGGAGCGCGGCGAGCAGGCCGAGATGGGCGGGGTAGAAGGCGTGAAGCGCGTAGCGCGGCAGGAAGCGCGGCCTGCTCCGCAAGGCTAAGGATGCGGCGATCAGCACTCCGCCGGCGGCGAGGATGGTTAGACAATCCATCGTCGCCGCCGCGAGCGGGGTTTCGCCCCGCGGGTGCCATCCCGTGAGGTTGAGGGCAAAGAGCGCCGCGAGCAGCCAGGGACCGAAGGCGAGCGGTTGGCGCAGCGCGCACAGCATCGCGACGGGGATGAGGAGCCCGGGCAGGCCAAAATCCACGCCCGTCTTCGTCGTCTGCGGAAAGGCGAGAATCGCCCCGAGGCCGAGCGCCAGCGCCGCGTGCCGCACGAGGGCCGGCCGGCCGTCGAGCCAGGCGGCCAACGCCGCGCCGCCCGCCAGCGTGAAGAGGATGTTGGCCTCCTTCGAGCCGTAGTTGAAGGCCGCCGCGTAGAAGGGCTGGGTCACGACGCCCGCGGCGAGAAGGAGACCGAGCTGCCGTCCGGGCTCGCGCCCGCGCAGCAGGTGGACGGCCAGCGCGAAGCAGAAGAGCGGGAAGGCCACGCGCCCGAGCCGCCACATCCAGGTCGCGCGCCCGTCGAGCAGCACGGTGTTGACGTGGTCGAGCACCATCAGCCCCGCCGCAGCGAGCTTGATCGCGTCGAGGGGGGCGCCGAGGAAGGCGGAGGTGAACCCGGCATGGACGGGCGGAGCCTGGTCACCGGGAAGGGTCATCGGCGGGCAAGGTAGGGGGCAGGAGCAGGCTGCCAAGGGCGGAGGATGGGGTGACCGGGGCCTCTCGCTGCCCCTCCCGTGTCATGGCCGGGCTTGATCAGGCCATCTCGGTTCTGAGACGGGCACGGCTTCGCCCCGAGATTCGCAGGGTCCGAGCCCGCGAACGGCATGGATCATGGTCTGAACCGCTCGGTTCTACGCCCGGCACCCCTCATCCGCCCTCCTTGCGGAGGGCACCTTCTCCCCGCATAGGGGAGAAGGTAGGGCGCGCAACCCTCTCCCCTTCAGCGGGAGAGGGTGGCCGGCAAAGCCGGCCGGGAGAGGGGGCGCTGCGAAAGCAGCGCTCGGCCGGAAGGCCGATTAGTCTCTCCAGCAACCCGAGAGCACCCCACGTTGACGCCGCCCTGCCTTTCGATCAGATTCGCCCCGGTCCAAAGAAAAAGGCTCTCCGGACGGCCGTCGCGGGGAGCTTTCTCGTTTCGTGGCACCCGACGAGAGCGTCCATGACCTCGCCCAACCGCTCGCATCACATCCGGCTCACCTCCCATCCGGAGCCCGGCGCGGCGTCGAACCGTTTTCCCGTCCGCTGGGGCGCGGCCACAGCCCGCGAGCGCGGACCTGTCATCGGCTCTACGACGAGCCCCGCCGACCGCAACGTGATCGGCGCCCATGGCGGCGCCTACGCGCTCTACCGGGCGCTCGCCATCTCGGCGCGGGCGCTGAACCCCCTGGCGCGGCCGGACCTCACCAACACCTATCCCACCGCCACGATCGGCCCTTATCCGCAATGGACCGACCCGGCGAAGATCGTGTCCCTCGATCCCTGGGGTCACCGGGTGGCCGAAGATTTCGGCGGTGAGATCGCGGGCGGCACGGATATCCGCCCCTCCATCGCGATCACCAAGGCGCGGCTCAACATGCCGGAGATCGTCGCCGCCATGGGTGCCGGACGCCTCAAGGCCGACGGGCACGTGCTCTTCGCCTCGGGCGACGTCACGGTGACGAAGATCGCCGTTGACCCGGTCTGGCACCTGCCCGGCGTCGCCCAGCGCTTCGGCGCCTCGGAGGGCGAGCTGCGCCGCACGCTCTTCGAGCAGACGGGCGGCATGTTCCCCGAACTCGTGACGCGGCCGGATCTCAGCGTCTTCCTGCCGCCCATCGGCGGCTGCACGGTCTACGTCGTCGGCGAGCCGGCGCATCTTGCCGACGGGCGCCACCGCGTCGCCTGCCGGGTGCACGACGAGTGCAACGGCTCGGACGTCTTCGGCTCCGACATCTGCACCTGCCGGCCCTATCTCGCCCACGGGATCGAGGAATGCGTGCGCGAGGCGCAAGGGGGCGGGGTTGGCGTCATCGCCTATAACCGCAAGGAAGGCCGGGCGCTCGGCGAGGTGACGAAGTTCCTCGTCTACAACGCCCGCAAGCGCCAGGAGGGTGGCGATCAGGCCGCCACCTATTTCGAGCGCACGGAATGCGTGGCAGGCGTCCAGGATGCCCGCTTCCAGCAGCTCATGCCCGACGTGCTGCACTGGCTCGGCATCACCAAGATCGACCGCCTGATGTCGATGTCGAACATGAAGTACGACGCCATCACCGGCTCCGGCATCGAAGTGGTGGAGCGGGTGCCGATCCCCCCTGAGCTCGTGCCGCCCGACGCTTCCGTCGAGCTCGAGGCGAAGAAGGCCGCCGGCTATTATGCGCCGGAGGGCGCGCCGGACGCCTCCTCGCTGACGGGCGTGAAAGGGCGGGACCTGGAGAGCTACTGAGCGTTCCTCTCCGAATCCCGCTGCACCACCCGAGAAGGACTGTCCGTGGCCGATCCGTCGGACGAGAGCGCCGCGCGCTCGCTCCTCACCGCCGCCGCCGTGCGCGAGCGCTCGCACCGCCTCCTGACGGAGGGTTTGGAGGGCCGGCTCTCTCATTTCACCGTGAACCTCGACCGGCTCGAGCCTTGCGCCGACGCGGTCGTGGAGACGATCCGGGCGAATTACCCGGACCTCGACGTGCCGTTCCACGCCCGCTGGCGCCATTTTGCGGCCGGGGGCGTCGATCGCTGGGCGGCGATCGCGGCCTCCGTCGACTGGCCGGACGCCGCGGCGATGGCGCGCTCGGCCTTCGATCTCGCCATCGTCTCCGTGCTGCTTGACGCCGGCGCCGGCGCCACATGGCGCTACGAGGAGGGCCGCACCGGCGAGACGTTCGGCCGCTCGGAGGGGTTGGCCGTCGCGAGCCTCGACATGTTCGTCTCGGGCGCCTTCTCCGCCCGGCCCGACGACCCGTTCCGGGTGGACGCGGCCGCCCTGATGGCGCTGACGCCCGAGGACCTGGCGCAAGGGTTCCAGGCGAGCGACGTCAACCCGCTCGTGGGTCTCGAAGGCCGGGCGCAGCTCCTCAACCGCTTAGGGCAAGTGCTCGCCGCCTCGCCCACGGTGTTCGGCCAGGCGGACGGACCGCGGCCGGGCGGGCTCTTCGACGTGATCGCGGACGCGGTGGGAGACGCTTTCGTGCGTGCGCCCCGCATCCTCGAGGTTCTGCTGACGCATCTCGGGCCGATCTGGCCGAGCCGCCTCCAGCTCGGCGGCGTCGAGCTCGGCGACACCTGGCACCACCCGCTCGCGAGCGCGCCCGACGCGTCGGCCGGCTACATGCCCTTCCACAAGCTGTCGCAGTGGCTCTCCTACTCCCTCATCGAGCCCCTCGAATGGGCGGGCCTGATGGTCGTCGACGTCGACGGGCTCACCGGCCTGCCCGAGTATCGCAACGGCGGCCTCTTCCTCGACACGGACGTGCTGCGGCTGAAAAACCCGGCCGACGCCGAGCGCCCGCACGAGGTCGGTTCGGCCCTCGTCGTCGAGTGGCGGGCGCTCACCGTGGCGCTCCTCGACCGCATCGCCGACCCGATCCGGGAGCGGCTGGGCGTGGAGCGCGGCGACTTTCCCCTGGCCAAAGTGCTCGAAGGGGGGACCTGGGCGACCGGGCGGCGCCTGGCGCAAGGCGCCCGGGACGGCGCCCCGCCGCTCGCGGTCATCAGCGATGGGACGGTGTTCTAGAGATGGTCGTCATTCCGGGGCCGCGCAGCGAAGCCCGGAATCCATGACTGGGCCGATCGCTGCTCGCGGTCGCTCACCCGGTCGTGGATTCCGGGTTCTCGGCTGTCGCCGAGCCCCGGAATGACACCGCTCACTCCGTCCAACTCACCTCCGTCACGTCGTTCGACGGGATCGGCGTGCTCTCCCACAGGCCCTTGAGCTTCGCGTTCCACACCCCGAGCTTCGGCAGCTGGAACAGGAACAGGGCCGGCACGTCCTCGGCGAGCATCCGCTCGGCTTTGCGATAGGTCTCGAGGCGCTGGGCCTCGTCCGTCGTGCGGCCGGCCTCCGCGATCAAGGCTTTGAAGGCTGGGTTCTTGTAGCCGAAATAGTAGGTGTCCCGCGCGTAGATATCGATGTCGAGGGGCTCGGCATGAGCCACGATCGTCATGTCGAAATCCTTGTTGCGGAACACCTCCTCGATCCACTTGGCCGGGAACTCGGTGGGCACGAGGGTGACGGTCACGCCGACCTCGGAGAGCATCGCCGCAATGAGTTCCGCCGAGCGGCTGGCATAGGCCATCTGCGGCGTCTTGAGGGTGAGCTTGAGCCCTTCGGCCCCCGCTTCCTTGAGGAGCGCCTTGGCCTTGGCGGTGTCGTAAGGAACGACCGAGGTCAGATCGACATAGGCCGGGTGGTTCGGCGAGAAGTGGCTGCCGATCGGCTGGCCGAAGCCGGAATAGGCGCCCTCGACGAGGCTCTTGCGGTCGATGGCGTGCATCAGGGCGCGACGGACGCGCACGTCGTCGAACGGCTTCTTGGCGTTGTTGAGCCCGGCGACGATCTCGCCCTCCGTGTTGCCGCTCGCGGTGACGAAGCGCCTGTCCTTCCTCAGGTCCGCGAAGAGCTCCGGCGCACCGATATTCGGGAACGCGTCGACATCGCCGGCGCGCAAAGCCGCAACTTGAGCCTGCGGGTCGTTGATGAAGCGGAAGGTGACGCTCTCCAGCGCGGTCTTGTTCGGCTGCCAGTAGCTCGGGTTGCGCACGAGCTCGACCCGGTCGCCCCGCGCCCAGGCCTTGAACTTGAACGGCCCGGTGCCGACGGGGTTCGCCCGGTTTCCCTCGGCCGTCTCGGGCGCCACGATCACCGCGTCGCCCCAAGCGAGATAGTAGAGGAAGTTGCCCGAGGGCTCCTTGAGCTTGACGACGGCCGTTAATGCGTCGGGCGTCTCGATGGCCTCGATCGGGGCGAAGATCTGCTTCTGCGCGTTCGTCGAGGTCGGCGCCCGAGCCCGGTCGAAGGCGAACTTCACGTCGGCGGAGTCGAAGGTCGTGCCGTCGTGGAAGGTCACGCCCTCGCGCAGCCGGAAAGTGTAGGTCAAGCCGTCCGGGGAGACCTCCCAGGACTTGGCGAGCAGGGGCTGCACCTTGCCGTTCCGGTCGAGCTTGACGAGCCCCTCGTAGAGGTTGGCCCAGGTCACCTCGCGGATGGCGACGGGCGCCGCCACCGTCGGATCGAGACCCGGCGGTTCGATCGCCATGCCGAGCGTCAGCGTGGTCTTTGGCGCGGCGAGCGCGGGGACGGCGCCGGCGAGAAGGGCGAGAAGGGCGGCGCAGGCGCGGTGGAGCATGGGTCACCTCGGGTCACGCGGGGTCGCGCTCCGTTTGTAGTCCGGGCTCTTGGCGGCGCGCCACCTCCGAAATGGTCGCCATCCTTCCTGTGGAGGCCGGGGGTGGCGAGGCGACTCCCGACCGGCCCCGCGTGTTAGCAAGGCAGCGCAGGCCGGCACGGAGGACGGATGAAGCTCGGCATCGATATGGGTCACGCAGCGGGGCAGCCAGGCGTTGGCGGAGCGGCGCTCCTCGACCTCGAGGAGCTTTTGGCCACGCGCCTCCTCGTCCAGGGCAATTCCGGCTCGGGCAAATCGCACCTGCTGCGCCGGCTGCTCGAACAGAGCGCCCCTCACGTTCAGCAGGCCGTGATCGATCCGGAGGGCGATTTCGTGACCCTCGCCGAGGCTCACGGCCACGTCGTCGTCGAGGGCGACCGCGACGAAGCGGATTTGCAGCGCATCGCCGACCGGGCCCGCCGCCACCGGGTCTCCGCCGTGCTCTCCCTCGAGGGCCTCGACGCGGAGGCTCAGATGCGCCGCGCGGCGGCCTTCCTCGGCGGCCTCTTCGACGCCGACCGCGACCATTGGTACCCGATGCTCGTCGTGGTCGACGAGGCGCAGCTCTTCGCGCCGGCGGTGGCCGGCGAGGTCTCGGACGAGGCGCGAAAGGCCTCCCTCGGCGCCATGACGAACCTGATGTGCCGCGGCCGCAAGCGGGGACTTGCCGGCATCATCGCGACGCAGCGCCTCGCCAAGCTCGCCAAGAACGTCGCGGCGGAGGCCTCGAACTTCCTGATGGGCCGCACCTTCCTCGACATCGACATGGCCCGCGCCGCCGACCTGTTGGGGATGGAGCGCCGCCAGGCGGAGGCGTTCCGCGACCTCGCCCGCGGCTCCTTCGTGGCGCTCGGCCCCGCCCTGTCGCGCCGCCCGGTCACGGTCACCATCGGCCCCGTCGCGACCGCGGCGCGCTCGACGAGCCCCGTCCTCATGCCGCTCCCTGAGCAGGGACGTGAGGAGGCGCAGGCGCTCCTCCTGACGCCCTCGGACGACGGCGCCGACATCCTGCCCTTCCGTCCGACGCCGCGGCCGGCCGCTCCGACGCCCGCCGCGACGAAGGACATTCTCGCCCAGCTCGCCCGCCACCGCCCGGCCCCCGAGCCGGGGCCGAGCCTCGCACCGGAGGAGCGTGCCGCGGCGGTGGAAGCGGCGCTTGCCGAGGTCGTGGCCGAGCCCGACTCCGCCTTCCGGCCCATGGCCGTGCTGTACCAGGATTTCCTGGTCCGCTGCCGCATGCGCAAGGTCGCCGGCGATGCCCTCTCGCTTCCGGCCTTCCGGCGCCGCCTCGCGGTGGCCCGCGCCGGGGTCGCGCCGGGGGCTGCTGACGCGGCCGAATGGGAACGGGCGGTCGAGGCCGCCGCAGCGCTCACCGAGGACCTCCAGGGCGTATTCCTGCTCATCGCCCGCGCCGCGCTCGGCCGCGATCCCTGCCCCTCCGACGATGCCGTCGCCCGTGCCTGCGGCAGCCGCTCGCCGGGCCGCGCGCGTCGGCTCATCGCCTACATGGAGAGCCGCGGGACCCTCGTCGCCCGCACCGACCGGCAAGGTCTGCGCATCATCGCCTTGCCTGAACTCGGCTGGGAGACGGGGCCGGGCGATCCGCGCGCCGTCGCGGCCGACGACGCGGCGTCCCCTCCGCGCGACCTCTTCGCCGCCGAATGACCCTGGCGCCGCTCTTGCGGTGAACTGCCCGGGGCGGCGGGTGACGAGGTCATCTGTCCTGAAATGGCACATCGCCGCCCGGCTGTGACCGTGGGCGAGCGTAGCGATGGCGTTGGATCGGGATGCGGAACGGGTCGCCTGGGTCGATCTCGCCAAGGGCATGTGCATCATCCTCGTGGTGATGATGCACGCGACGCTCAGCACCGGCGTGGCGATGAAGGGCGAGGGCTTCATGCACGCGGTCGTGGCCTTCGCCCGGCCGTTCCGGATGCCCGACTTCTTCCTGCTCTCGGGCCTTTTCCTCGCCCGGGTCATCGACCGGGATTGGCGGCGCTACGCCGACACGCGCGTGGTGCATTTCGCCTATTTCTACGTTCTCTGGCTTCTGATCCACTCCATTCTGAAGGCTGGCGAGGTCTCGGGCGGCACCACCCTCGGCCTCCTTCGGCACCTCGCCACCTCCCTCGCCGAACCCTATTCGAGCCTGTGGTTCATCCACATGCTCGCGGTGTTCTCCGTCGTCACGAAGCTCCTGCGGCGCTTGCCGGCGTCCGCACTCCTGGCGCTCGCCGCCGCGCTCGAGATTCTCCCGATCCAGGCGGGCAGCCACCTCATCAACGAGTTCTGCGGCCGCTGGATCTACTTCCTGATCGGCTACCGCTTCGCGCCGCAGATCTTCGCTTTCGCCGCGGGCGCCGCGGCGCGACCGGTCCCCGCCCTCCTTGGGCTCGGCGCCTGGGTGCTCCTGAACGGCGTCTTCGCCTTCACGCCTCACGCCGGAGGCGGAAAGCTGGCCGACCTGCCGGTCCTCAGCTTCGCCTTGGGGCTCGCCGGCTCGGGCGCAGTGATCGCCGTCGCTGCCCTCCTCGCGCGCGCAACGGCCGAGATCCGAAGCGGGGCGGCGCGGGCCGCGATCGGCGCCCTGCGCCTGTGCGGCGCACGATCCATCGCGATCTACCTGTGCTTTTTCCTGCCCATGGCCGCAACGCGCCTCACCATCGTCGAAACCGGCGCGATCGGGGACGTCGGCCTCGCCTCGCTCGTGGTGACGGCAGCGGCGGTGATCGTCCCCCTCCTCCTCGACCGTGTCGTGCGCGGGACGCCCTTCGCCTTCCTGTTCACCCGCCCGGCCTGGGCGCATCTGCCTCCGGCCAGGGGTTCCGGCGGCCGTCCGGCCGCGGTTTCGGCGCTGCATCCGGCGGAATAGGGCGAGCGCGGCGCCGGGCCGCGCCATAGCCGATCCCGAAGCGACGCGTTATGTGGAGGGACCAACCTCACGCGGACCCGCGCCTTCATGAAGCCAGGCGATCACCTCATCCTCGTCGACGGCTCGTCCTTCATCTTCCGGGCCTTCTTCCAGTCGATGAACCAGCCGGAGAAATACAATTTCCGCTCGGACGGGCTGCCGAGCGGGGCGGTGCGGCTGTTCTGCGGCAAGCTCTTCCAGTTCGTCCGCGAGGGGGCGGCCGGCATCAAGCCGACCCATCTCGCCATTACCCTCGACAAGTCGGAAGGCTCCCACCGCAAGGAGATCTACGCCGACTACAAGGGGCACCGGCCGGACGCGCCGGAGGACTTGAAGCGTCAGATGCCCCTCATGCGCGACGCGGTGCGCGCCTTCGGCCTCGAGCCGATCGAGAAGGAAGGCTACGAGGCCGACGACCTCATCGCCACCTACACGGTCAAGGCGGTGGCTGAAGGAGCCGACGTCCTCATCGTCTCCGCCGACAAGGACCTGATGCAGCTCGTCGGACCGCTAGTCCGCTTCTACGACCCGGAATCGGGCGCCAAGGGCAAGCCGGGCTACCGGCCCGAGCGGAACCTCGGCGTCGAGGAAGTCACCGAGCGCTGGGAAGGCCTGCCGCCGGACAAGATCGGCGATCTTCTGGCCCTCATGGGCGACGCCTCCGACAACGTGCCCGGCGTTCCCGGCATCGGCCTCAAGACGGCGGCCCAGCTCATCAAGGAGTTCGGCGACCTCGAATCGCTGCTCGCCCGGGCGAACGAGATCAAGCAGCCCAAGCGCCGCGAGGCCCTGATTGAGCACGCCGAGCAGGCCCGCCTCTCGCGCCGCCTCGTCGCCCTCGACTGCGAGGTGCCCCTGCCGGTGGAGCCCGACGCGCTTCGCCTCACCGACCCGGATCCGACCCGCCTCATCGCCTTCCTGAAAGCGATGGAGTTCACCACCATCACGCGCCGTGTGGCGGAGGAATACGGGGTCGACCCGCAGGCCGTGGAGCCCGATCCGACGCTGCGGGTCGGCGGCCCGGGCGGCGATTCCGGGGGCGAGGTGCCGTTCTTCGATAAGGACGCTGCCGCGCCAGCCGCCGAGATCGACCCTTTCGCCGACATGGACATCCCCGAGACGGCCGGGCGTCCGAAGCCCGTGCCGGGCTCAGTCGGCACTCCCTCGACGCTCGTCTCCTCGCGCTCGTCGGAGATCGCCGCGCTCCCCGTCGACCGCGACGCTTACGAGACGATACTCGACCTCGGCCGCCTTCAGGCCTGGATCGCGGAGGCGCGCGCGCAAGGCTATCTCGCCCTCGATACGGAGACGAACTCGCTCGACGCGACGCAGGCCGAGCTCGTCGGCGTGTCGATGGCCCTGGCGCCGAACCGCGCGGCCTATGTGCCGCTGCAGCACCGCGGCGGCGCGGATCTCTTCGGCGGCGGCCTGCTTCCGGGCCAGATCCCGATGCGCGAGGCGCTCGACGCCCTCAAACCCCTGCTCGAGGATCCGGGCACCCTCAAGATCGGCCAGAACCTGAAATACGACGCCGTCGTCCTCGCGGGCTACGGGATCACCGTGGCGCCCATCGACGACACGATGCTGATCTCCTACGTGCTCGATGCCGGCCGCAACTCGCACGGCATGGACGAGCTCTCGAGGCGCCATCTCGGCCACCAGCCGATCACCTACGCGGAGGTCGCCGGCACCGGCCGCGCCAAGGTCACCTTCGATTACGTGGCGCTCGACCGCGCCACGGCCTATGCCGCGGAGGACGCGGACGTCACGTTGCGGCTCTGGCTCCTCCTCAAGCCGCGGCTCGCCGCCGAGCGGCGCACCACCGTCTACGAGACCCTGGAACGCCCCCTTCTCGAGGTCATCGCCCGCATGGAGCGGCGCGGCATCAGCGTCGACCGTCAGATCCTGAGCCGGCTGTCGGGCGACTTCGCCCAGACGCTGGCGCGGCTCGAGGACGAGATCCAGGAGATGGCGGGGGAGAAGTTTTCCCTCGGCTCCCCGAAGCAGATCGGCGACATCCTGTTCGGCCGCATGGGCCTGCCCGGCGCCAAGAAAACGCCGAGCGGTCAATGGGCGACGCCCGCGACGCTCCTCGAGGAGCTGGCCGAGGCCGGCCACGAGCTGCCCGCGAAAATCCTGGAATGGCGCCAGCTCCAGAAGCTGAAATCCACCTACACCGACACGCTCCAGGAAGCCCTGCACCCCGAGACGAAGCGAATCCACACCTCCTTCGCGCTCGCAGCGACGACGACGGGGCGCCTCTCCTCATCCGACCCGAACCTGCAGAACATCCCGATCCGCACGGAGGCTGGCCGGAAAATCCGCACGGCCTTCATCGCAGAGCCCGGCCACAAGCTGATCTCGGCCGATTACAGCCAGATCGAGCTGAGGCTCCTCGCGCACATCGCCGACATCCCGCAGCTGCGCGACGCTTTCGAACAGGGGATCGACATCCACGCGGCGACCGCCTCGGCGATGTTCAACGTGCCCCTCGACCAGATGAACAGCGACCTTCGCCGCAAGGCGAAGACGATCAATTTCGGCATCATCTACGGCATCTCCGCCTTCGGCCTGGCGCAGCGGCTCGGCATTCCCCGCGAGGAGGCCGGCACCTTCATCAAGCAGTATTTCGAGCGCTTCCCAGGGATCCGCACCTACATCGAGGACACGAAGAAGATCTGCCGCGAGAAGGGTTACGTGACGACCCTCTTCGGCCGCGTCTGCCATTACCCGGCGATCAAGTCGCCGAATCCGCAGGAGCGGGCGGCCGTGGAGCGCCAAGCGATCAACGCCCCGATCCAGGGCACGGCGGCGGACATCATCCGGCGCGCCATGATCCGCATGGAGCCGGCGCTGAACGACGCCAAGCTCTCCGCGCGCATGCTGCTGCAGGTTCACGACGAGCTCGTCTTCGAGACGCCCGACGACGAGGTCGAAGCGACGCTGCCCGTCATCCGTCGGGTGATGGAAGAGGCGCCCTTCCCCGCCGTGACCTTGCAAGTGCCGCTCGCGGTCGAGGCACGCGCGGCGCAGAACTGGGAAGCAGCGCACTAAGACGAGCGTGTATTCACCAACCGTTCATCTTCGCTGACCCCAGTCGACTGATGCCGAACGCATCAAGCTTGGCCATGGGAACAGTCGACGCGACCGCGCGTTGCCTGCTCAGTTCAATGTCTTGAGGAGGCATCACATGAAGAAGACTGCTATCCTGCTCGCCGCGAGCTTCCTCGCCACGAGCGCTTTCGCCCAGAGCACCACGGTCATCCAGCGCGACGCGCCGGCGGAAAGCCGCACGATCGTCAAGGAGCGGGTCGACAACCCGACGGTGGTGAAGAAGGAAGTCACGACCGGCAGCGTCGGCTGCAGCTCGAAGACGGTTCAGAAGACCGACGAGTTCGGCGACACGAAGGTCAAGCAGAAGACCGAGTGCTGATCGCAGAGCGATCCGCTTTCCTGAAAGCCCGGCCTCGTGCCGGGCTTTTTCATGTCTGGCGCCTGCGCGTTGCCTCTCAGCTCCAAGTGCGCCACAACACCGCCTGCGTCCGGGTAACCGCCTCAAGAGTGGTCCGACACGGCGGGGTCTGGACCCTGCCCTGAGGGAGCGGGTCATGAAGCGCAAGATCGCGGCCATCGTCGCAGCCGACGTCGCCGGCTATTCGCGCCTCGTCGCGGAGGACGAGGAAGAGACGCTGCGGCGGCTCTCCGCCTATCGCGAGGTCTTCGACGATTTTATCCGCCGCTACGGCGGGCGCATCTTCAACACGGCGGGCGACGCGGTGCTCTCGGAATTCGAGAGCGCGGTCGAGGCCGTGCGGGCGGCGATCGACATCCAGGAGAGCCTGCGCACCCGCAACATGGCCTATCCGCCGAGCCGCAAGCTCCAGTTCCGCATCGGCATCACCATCGGCGACGTGGTCGAGCGCGGCGGCGACTTGTTGGGCGACGGCGTCAACATCGCCGCCCGCCTCGAAGGCTTGGCCGAGCCCGGCGGCATCTGCGTCTCGCGCTCGGTGCACGAGGCTGTGGCGAACAAGATCTCCGTGCCGTTCCGCGACCTCGGCACGCGGGAGGTGAAGAACATCCCGAACCCCGTCCACGCCTTCGTGGTCGCCCTGCCGAATGCTGAAGCGGCGGCCGCATCGCCCGAGCCGAAAGAGGCTCCTAAGCGCCGCGTAGCGACCTGGCTCATCGGATCCGGCACCGCCGCCCTCATCGCGGCGGGCCTCGGTGCCGTGTGGCTCATGCCTCGCTCAGCCGAACCGCCGGGCATGAGCGGGACGGCGCCGGGCCAGCAGGCTGCGGCGCCGCCGCAAGCCGTGGCGCCGGTGCCGCCACCTACGCCGACGGCGACGGCGCAATCCGCGCCGCCGGCCCTGCCGGCCGATCCCGTCGAGGCCCTGGCCCAGCTCGCCCGGCAGGGCGGGCTCGTCGCCGACCCGAAAAGCCCGCCGGAGCTCTACCACAATGCGCGGGTGCTCGAGGCGCGGGGCGAGGCACCGGCCGCCCGGCGCGCCTATCACCAGCTTGCGGTTCAAGGCAGCGAGCGGATCGACCCGCTGCTGCGCTACGCGGCGCTCCTGCGCGCGCAGGAAGGCCGGGCCGGGGCGCGGGAGACCTTCTCGGAACTGGCGGCGCAAACGCCGGGCCGGGCCGTCTCCCTCGTCCATGCCCTGCAGTTCGACGGGGCGGAGCGCCGGGCCAAGGTCGCGGCCTTCGCCGCAGCACACCCGGACTACCCGCCGGCCCAGTACCTGCTGGCGGAGGAGCACGGCGAGGACCGCATCGGCGCGGCCCAGACCCTGCGCGACCGGCGGGCCGAGCAGACGGCGCTCAGGGCCTTCCTGAGGGCCGATACGGAGGGGCGGCTCAACCCGTTCTTCCTCGACCAGTCCGTGCTCTCGTCCTGGCTCGACAAGGCGCGCCGGCGCAGCCAGGCGCTGGACGCCTACTTCGCCACCGCCTCGACCCAGCCCTCGATCCAGCTGACCCGCTCCAATTCAGGCTGGATGGTCACGGTGATGCCGCCCGAAGCCGCGACGAGCCTCTCCTACCTCGTCGGCGAGACGGGCGTGTTCCGCTCGACGGGCACGTCGCCGACCCTGGACCAGCGCACGGGCAAGCCGTTCCCGCAGATGTACTTCGAGCTGCCGCCGGACCAGCCGCCGACGGTGATCCACCTGCGCTATGAGGATGCCGACGGCGTGCCGTCCGCGGTCTCGTCCCACGCCTTCGAGCCGCGGGCGGCGCTTGCCAAGACCCTGCGCGCGACCCTCGACATGACCCAGAACGCCTGGCTCGCCTTCCGGCCGGACTGGGATACGCTTCTCTACTACACGCACCTCGTGAGCTACCGCTGCGCCATCGCCCAAGCCGTCATCGGCTTCGACGACGGGCCGATGGACAAGGCCCTGCCCATCCCGCCCTGCGACGTGCGCGAGCCCTACGCCATCCCCTCACACCTCAAGCCTTACGTGACGATCCCGAAATCGACGCGCTCGGTCTCCCTCCAGCTCACCTATGCCGACGGCTCGCAGAGCGAGGTTAAGACGTTTCGGCGGTGAAGCCGGCAGCCCTGTCATTCCGGGGCGATGCGCAGCGTCGAGCCCGGAACCCACGACCGGGTGACAGGCTGATTGTTCTGCGAGGCGTGCCACCCAGTCATGGATTCCGGGTTCTCGGCTCGCGCCGAGCCCCGGAATGACGGGGAGGTCTTTTTTTAGGCCGCGATTCGGCTCATGGCCTCGTTGAGGCAGGTCACCTCCGCGCGCCGGCCGGGCCGGGCGATGAGCGTGCAGCCTTTGGGCACCTCGCGCCAAGCTGTCAGTCCGTCGTCGAAGGGCTCGGAAACGACCACGAGACCCGTTTCCGTCTCGCGGTAGTAGAGGCTCGGCGGCTTGGCATCGCAGGCCCAGCGGTAGCTGTAGAGGCTCTGCCCGTCCGTGTAGGCTGCGGTGAAGCGCAGGGGTTCGGTGATCCCGGCCGCATCCATCAGGCCCTTCACCACCTTCAAGGTGCGCGCCATGGCCCCGAGCGGGTCGTCGGCGAGGCCGAAGGCGAGGGCCGCCAGGAACACGGCCTCGGTGTCGCCCGTGCCGAGGCGATGGGCGTAGAGCTGGTCCGGGATCAGCTCCTCGATCCGGCGCTTGATCTGCGCGTAGCCGCCGACCTGGCCGTTGTGCATGAAGAGGTGCCGCCCATGGGCGAAAGGATGGCAGTTCGCCCGCGTCGTCGAGCCGAACGTCGAGGCCCGCACGTGGGCGAAGAACAGGCGCGAGCGCACCTGGGTGCAGAGCGAGCGCAGGTTCTCGTCCGACCAAGCGGGGCGCACCTCGCGGTAGAGGCCGGGCGCCTCGCGCTCGCCGTACCAGCCGAGGCCGAAGCCGTCGCCGTTCGTCTCGGTCTTGGCCTCCGTCGCGTGGAGCGACTGATGCACCAGGGAGTGGCGCGGGGCGCAGACGAGGTCGGAGAGGAAGATCGGTTCGCCCCGGTAGGCGAGGAAGCGGCACATCGCGGATGACCCTTCGCGGCGCGGACACCGTCACATTTTTTTACGATTCGGCGATCGTGGTGAACAAGGCGTTAATGCGGGCCCGGTGCGTTGCTGCCGGAAAACCTCTGTCGTAAGAGCCTTAAGGCTGCCATGACAGCGGAGATCGGGCTCGCGAAGCGCCAAATCCGACAGACGCCTGGGGATCGTTCGTGCCGCAACGCCGCCGCGCCTTGGCGCTCTTGGCCTGTCTCATCCTTCCCGACGTGGCGCTCGCCGCGGAGCTTGACGGGCAGTCGTTGGGTCTTGTCTGGGCCCTCCCTTTCCTCGGCATCCTGCTCTCGATCGCGCTCTTGCCCCTGCTCGCAGCCCATGCCTGGGAGCATCACCAGGGCAAGATCGCGGCTTTCTGGGCGGCGCTCGTCGTGGTGCCGCTCGCAGCCGTCCAGGGCCTTCCCGTCGCCGCCAGCGCCGTCGTCCACGTGGCGTTTCTCGAATACCTGCCTTTCATCCTTCTGCTGTTCGCCCTCTTCACCATCGCCGGCGGCATCCGGATTCGGGGAAACCTGCACGGCAGCCCGATGACCAACACCGTCCTCCTTCTCATCGGGACGGGGCTGGCGAGCTTTATCGGCACCACCGGTGCTTCCATGGTGATGATCCGGCCCGTGATGCGGGCGAACGACAACCGGCGCTACAATGTCCACGTCGTCGTGTTCTTCATCTTCCTGGTGTCGAACATCGGCGGCTCGCTGACCCCGCTCGGCGACCCGCCCCTGTTCCTCGGCTTCCTGCGCGGCGTCGACTTCTTCTGGACGACGCGGCACCTGTTCACCGAAACCCTGTTCGTCGGCGGCGTCGTGCTCGCGGCCTTCGTCGTCCTCGACACGATCCTCTACCGCCGGGAGGGCGCCTACTTCCGCCCCCTGCCCGACCCCACGCCCGACGACGAACGCGTCCGCGTCACCGGTCTCGTGAATCTTCCGCTCATCGGCCTCGTGATCGGGGCCATCCTGATGAGCGCGTCGTGGAAGCCCGGCATCGCTTTCACGCTCGCCGGCGTCGAGGTCGAGCTGCAGAACGCGCTGCGCGACACGGTGATGGTGGTGGCCGCCGGTCTCTCCTGGGCCCTCACCGCCCCGGACGACCGGGCCGGCAACGGCTTCACCTGGGCGCCCATCAAGGAGGTCGCCAAGCTCTTCGCCGGCATTTTCCTCTGCATGGTGCCGGTGCTCGCCATGCTGAAGGCCGGCCCAAACGGCGTCTTCGCACCCCTGGTGGCGCTCGTGACGAACCCCGACGGCTCGGCGAACAACGCCGCCTATTTCTGGCTCACCGGCGGCCTCTCGTCCTTCCTCGATAACGCCCCGACCTACCTCGTCTTCTTCGAGCTCGCCGGCGGCGACCCGGGCCGGCTCATGACGACGGGCGCGCTGACCCTGGCCGCCATCTCGTCGGGCGCGGTGTTCATGGGGGCGAACTCCTACATCGGCAACGCCCCGAACTTCATGGTCTACGCCATCGCCAAGGACGGCGGCGTCAAGATGCCGAGCTTCTTCGGCTACATGCTCTGGTCCGGCGCGGTGCTGGTGCCGACCTTCCTCCTCGCCACCTTCGTGTTCTTCCGCTGACGCCTCACGCCGCAAGGCGCCGGGCCACCTCCGCGCCGATGGCAAGCGACGCGGTGAGACCCGGGCTCTCGATGCCGAAGAGGTGGACGAGGCCCGGCAGCCCGTGCTCCTGCGGGCCGTCGATCACGAAGTCAGCCGCGGGCTCGCCGGGGCCGGAGAGTTTGGGGCGGATGCCGGCGTAGTCGGGCACGAGCGCGCCGTCGGGCAGCCCCGGCCAGTAGCGGCGGATGGAGGCGGCGAAGGCTTCGGCCCGGTTCGGGTCGACCTCGTAATCCTCGTGCTCGACCCATTCGACATCCGGACCGAAGCGCATGCGGCCGGCAAGATCGAGCGTCACGTGGGTGCCGAGTCCGCCGTCCACGGGGGCCGGGTAGATGAGGCGCGTGAAGGCCGGCTTGCCGAGGCAGCCGAAATAGTTGCCCTTGGCGAGGTGAAGCCGCGGCACGCGGGCCACCGGGTAGCCCTCAGTTTCGAGCGCCAGGCGCGGCCCGCCGAGGCTCGCGGTGTTCACCACCGCGTCGAAGGGCATGGTGCCGGCCTCGACGCCGCCGTGATGGACGTCCCAAGCATGCCCATCGGCTCCGCGGGTGAGGCGCTCGACCGGCGTGCCGAAGACCACGGCGCCGCCTGCATCCTCGATGTCGCCGCGCAGCGCCACCATGAGGGCGTGGCTGTCGACGATGCCCGTCTCGGGCGAGTGGATCGCGGCGGTGCAGGCGAGGTTCGGCTCGAGGCGGCGCGCCTCCTCGCCATCGATCAGGTTCAACCCCTCGACGCCGTTGGCGAGCCCCTGCGCGTGGATCGCCGCGATCTTCGCCGCTTCCGCCTCGTCGGTGGCGACGATGAGCTTGCCGCAGCGGCGGTGGGGCACGCCGTGGCTCTCGCAAAACTCGTACAGGAGACGCCGCCCCTCGACGCAGAAGCGGGCCTTCAGGGACCCGGTCGGGTAGTACATGCCGGCATGCACGACCTCGGAGTTGCGCGAAGAGACGCCCCCGCCGATCCCGGTGCCCTGCTCGGCGACGATCACCTCGTGGCCATCGAGCGCGAGCGCCCGGCCGACCGCAAGGCCGATGACGCCCGCGCCGATGACGAGAACGATCATCGCGCGTGTCTCGACTGCAATCGCAAGCTCATGACCGGCCGGCGCGTCTCGCGAGGGTCGAGCGTAGGGCGGTGTTGAGACGATCCTGCCAACCGCGCCCCCCCGCCTTGAAATGTTCGACCAGGTCGCGATCGAGCTTGACCGATACCTTCTCGGAGGTTTGCGGAGAGGTCGCGGCCTGTCGCGCCATCACTTCTCGAAAGGATTTCGCGCGCCGAAACTCCGCCGCCGTGAATTCGGGGTTCTCAGGATCGGCGGCGATGCCGGTCTGGATCCTCGCCTCCTCCTCGTCGGAGATGTCGTGGACCAACGGATGTCTATCGCGCTCCATAGATCCTCCGCTCCTTCCGGCTCGCCCGACGCAGGCTGATCAGAGAGATAGCCTCGGTTCCAAGCGGCGAGAAGATCAGGGTGACGAGATCGGCTTCGAGCAGTCCGATGGCTCGATAGCGCGGCTCTCCTCGTAGACCGGCATAGCTCGGAACGACGAGCGCTTCGTCCAGGAACGGTTCACCGACATCGGCGAAATCGAGCCGATGGAGCGCCAAGTTGCTCTGACGCTTCGGCTCGTCCCACAGGATGCGCACGCGCCGCTCCGTAGGACGAGACCGGCGTCAGCCGTCACGCCGCGATGGACATCTGCGGCGCGGCGGCCTTCACGTCGGCGTCGACGTGGTTCTCGAAGCGCTTGAAGTTCTCCGCGAACATGTCGACGAGGCGCTTGGCCGTGGCCCCGAAGGCCGCTTTGTCCTGCCAGGTCTTGACGGGATAGAGGATGTGCGGCTCGACGCCCGGCACCGAGGTCGGCACCGCGAAACCGAAATAGGGGTCGCGGCGGAAATCGGCCTTCGAAAGCGAGCCGTCGAGGGCCGCGGTGAGAAGGCGGCGCGTGACCCGGATCGGCATGCGCCGGCCCACCCCGAACTTGCCACCGGTCCAGCCCGTGTTGACGAGCCAGCAATCGACGTGGTGGCGCGAGATGAGGTCGCGCAGAAGGTTGCCGTAGACGGAGGGGTGGCGCGGCATGAAGGGCGCGCCGAAGCAGGTGGAGAACGTCGCCTCCGGGTCTTTCACGCCCTTTTCGGTGCCTGCCACCTTCGCGGTATAGCCGGAGAGGAAGTGGTACATCGCCTCCGCGCCCGTCAGTTTGGCGATGGGTGGGAGCACGCCGAAGGCGTCGCAGGTAAGCATGACGATGTTCTTCGGATGCCCGGCGCGCCCCGTCTCGCTCGCGTTGGCGATGAAGTCGAGCGGGTAGGCGCAGCGCGTGTTCTCGGTGCGCGAGGCGTCGTCGAAGTCGGGGAGGCGCGTCGTCGGGTCGACGATCACGTTCTCCAGCACCGTGCCGAAGCGCTTCGTCGTGGCGTAGATCTCGGGCTCGGCTTCGGCCGAGAGGCGGATCGTCTTGGCGTAGCAGCCGCCCTCGAAGTTGAAGACGCCGGTGCCGCTCCAGCCGTGCTCGTCGTCGCCGAGAAGCGTCCGGTTCGGGTCGTTGGAGAGGGTCGTCTTGCCCGTGCCCGAGAGGCCGAAGAACACGGCCGTGTCGCCGCCTGCCCCGACGTTGGCCGAGCAATGCATCGGCATCACGGTCTTCGGCGGCAAAGCGAAGTTGAGGTAGGTGAAGACCGATTTCTTCATCTCGCCGGCGTAGGACGTGCCGCCGATGAGCACGATCTTGCGGGTGAAGTCGCAGGCGATCACCGTTTCCGAGCGGCAGCCGTGGCGCGCCGGATCGGCCCGGAACGAGGGCAGGTCGACGATGGTGAGCTCAGGGGCGTAGCCCGCGAGATCCGCCTGGTGGGGCCGGATCAGGAGGTTGCGGATGAACAGCGAGTGCCAGGCGAACTCGGTATAGACCCGAGCGCGCACGCGGTGCTGCGGATCGGCGCCGCCGTAGAGGTCCTGGGCGAACAGTTCCTTGCCCTGGGCATGTTTGAGAAAGTCGGCGAGGAGCACGTCGAAGTGCTCGCGCGTCATGGCGGCGTTGTTGTCCCACCACACGCTGTCAGCGGTGGTCTCGTCCTTGACGACGAACTTGTCCTTCGGCGAGCGGCCCGTGTGAATGCCCGTCTCGGCCAGCAACGCGCCGCCGGCCGCGAGCCTGGCTTCCTGGCGGGCGAGCGATTGCTCGTAGAGCGCCGGCGCTTCGAGGTTGAAGTAGACGCGCTTGAGATTGCGGAAGCCGAAGGTCTCCGGCCCCTGCGCGTCGTTGAACACGCCGATGGTCTCCACGGGAAATCTCCTCCTGTCGCCGACCGCCGTTTCAGGGCGCCCTCGGAGGGTCCGAAGGCGTGGCCCGCGGCGTACCGCCTGTTCCGGCGGCTCGTTCGGCTCGCTTGAGCGGTTTCGAGACGGCGAGAACCGCCCCGATCGATCTTCGTTCCTTAGGCTCCGGCGCTTCGCCGTCAACACATTTCCTTACGGCAGGCGGGCTTGCCCCTCGCCTGCGGGAGCTGACCGCGCCCCGTCTGCCATCGCCTTCAGCACCGCGCGTAAGGGGCCAGGCCCGGTCACCCGCTGGGGGAAGGGCACCCGGACCGCGCGGTCGCCCGCGGCGAGGTCGATCCCGTCGGGGTCGAGGCCGGTCGCGCGCCAATCGGCTTGCGGGGCGTTGGCGAGCGCGGTGGCGTAGAGCGCGAGCGCGTCGCGATGGTCCTCGTTCATGTGGGCGAGCGCGCCCTCCTCCGCGTCGAGGAGCGCCTCGGCGCCCACGAGATCGGTGAGGAGGTCGCCTGGGCCGAGCCGCGCGGCGCGGGCGAAGCCGCCGTTGAGGTGGCCCGCCTCAAGGGCCACGCGCCAGAAGGAGAAGTCGGGGAAGTCGGCGTAGAGCTGCGCCTTGGGATGCCGCGCGAGGAAGCGGCGGCGGACGGAGGCGTCCTCGACCCGCTCTGCCCGGCCGACCACGGAGAGGCGGGGATGGGCGAGCGGATCGCCCTTGCCGCCCTGGGCCAGGAGGATCGAGAGCCGCGGATCGGCCTCGAGGTTCAGGGTGTGGCCCGACAATCGCGAGAGCAGAAGAAGCGGCGCCCCGTCGACTGCCGTCGCGATGGTGACGAGGGTGGCGAGCGGCCCACCCGTCTCACGGTCGAGGGTGGCGAGCGCTCCGGAGCGCGTGGCGCGCAAGAGGCTTTTTCCGAGCCCGACGGCGTCAAAAGCGGGGACTGAAGGCTCCAAGCGGTCCATGCCCTTCCTTTCCTGGGATCTAATCCCCATGTTGCCGATCGGCTTCGAGCCATGATTGTGTCACACTCGTGCCGTCAGGGCCGGACCGGCCAAGCCGGCCTTTCGCGCCGGCCCGGCCGCGCCCGCCGACCGGCGGCGCCCTTGAAGCGTTGACGTGCGGTCGCCCCAAGGCCGCTCGAAGAGGGACCCCATTCGATGCCGACCATCGCCCTCGTCGATGACGACCGCAACATCCTCACCTCCGTCTCCATCGCCCTGGAGGCGGAAGGCTACCGCATTCAAACCTACACCGACGGCGCCTCGGCGCTCGACGGGCTGCGCCAGACCCCGCCGGACCTCGCCATCTTCGACATCAAGATGCCGCGCATGGACGGGATGGAGCTCTTGCGCCGGCTGCGCCAGAAATCAGACCTGCCCGTCATCTTCCTGACGTCGAAGGACGAGGAGATCGACGAGCTCTTCGGCCTCAAGATGGGCGCCGACGACTTCATCCGCAAACCCTTCTCGCAACGGCTGCTGGTGGAGCGCGTCAAGGCGGTGCTGCGCCGCTTCGCGCCCAAGGACACGGCTGCGCCGCGCGAGGACTCCGCGAAAGCCATCGAGCGGGGCCTCCTGATGATGGACCCGGAGCGCCACACCTGCACCTGGCAGGGCGAGCCGGTGACGCTCACCGTGACCGAGTTCCTGATCCTGCAGGCGCTGGCGCAACGGCCCGGGGTCGTGAAGAGCCGCAACGCCCTCATGGACGCGGCCTACGACGATCAGGTCTACGTCGACGACCGCACCATCGACAGCCACATCAAGCGGCTGCGTAAGAAGTTCAAATCCGTCGACAATGACTTCGACATGATCGAGACCCTCTACGGCGTCGGCTACCGCTTCAAGGAGACCTGAGGCTTTCCGAGCCCTCGGGACCATGGCGGAACCCCTCGACATCGACGCGCCGCTCGCCGCCGACCCGGCGCGCCCCGGCGCCCTGGGACGGGTGCGGGCGCTCGGACGGGCCGTGGCGCGGCAGGCCTCGTCGAGCCTGACCCGACGCATCGTGGTGCTCAACCTCGGCGGGCTCGTCGTCCTGCTCGTCGGCTTCCTCTACCTCAACCAGTTCCGCCAGGGGCTGATCGAGGCCCGCACCCAGAGCCTGCTGACGCAGGGCGAGATCATCGCAGGCGCCATCGCCGCTTCGGCGACGGTCGAGACCGACACGATCACCCTCGATCCCGACAAGCTCCTGCAGATGCAGGCCGGCGAGACCTCGGGGCTCGGCGACGACACCCTCTCGCCCCTCGAATTCTCCATCAACCCGGAGCGCGTCGCGCCGTTGCTGCGCCGCCTCGTGACGCCGACCCGCACCCGCGCCCGCATCTTCGACCGTGAGGGCGCGCTCCTCCTCGACTCCCGCAGCCTCTACGGCCGCGGCGACGTGCTGCGCCTCGACCTGCCGCCCGTCGCCAAGGGCGATCCGTCCTTCGTGGAGCGGGCCTGGAACGCCGTCCAGCGGGTCTTCCGAGGGCCGGATCGGGGCGGCGCGGACGACATCGGCCCGCCGAACGGCCGCGACCTGCCCGACGTGCAGCGGGCGCTGCAAGGCCAGCGCGGGACGCTCGTGCGGGTCAACAGCGCGGGCGAGACCATCGTCTCGGCGGCGGTGCCGATCCAGCGCCAGCGCTCGGTGCGCGGCGTGCTCCTCCTCTCGACGCAAGGGGGCGACATCGACGCCATTATCGCCTCCGAGCGCTTCGCTTTGCTCCAGGTGTTCCTCGTCGGCGCGGCGGTGATGCTCGTCCTGTCCCTGCTGCTGGCCGGCACCATCGCGGGGCCGGTCCGGCGCCTGGCCGAGGCCGCCGAGCGGGTGCGCCGGGGCATCAAGTCGCGCCAGCAGATCCCCGACTTCACGAACCGCTCCGACGAGATCGGCCATCTGTCCGGCGCCCTGCGCGACATGACCCGGGCGCTCTACAACCGGATCGACGCGATCGAAAGCTTCGCGGCCGACGTGTCCCACGAGCTTAAGAACCCGCTCACCTCGTTGCGCAGCGCCGTCGAGACCCTGCCGCTCGCCAAGGCCAAGGAGCCGCGCGAACGGCTGATGTCCATCATCCAGCACGACGTGCGCCGCCTCGACCGCCTGATCTCCGACATCGCCGACGCGTCGCGCCTCGACGCCGAGCTCGCGCGCTCGGAAGCCGCCCCGGTGGACGTCGCCAAGCTGCTCGCCGCCGTCGTCGGGGTCGCCAACGAGCGCCGGCGCGAGCACGAGCCCACCGTCACCCTCGTGGTCGAGAAAGGCCGGCCCCCCGACGCCTTCGTGGTGCTCGGACACGACACGCGGCTCGGTCAGGTCGTGACGAACCTCCTCGACAACGCGCGCTCCTTCTCAGCGCCTGACAGCGCCGTCACCCTCACCCTGCGGCGCCGGCGCGAGCGGGTCGAGATCGTCGTCGAGGACGAAGGACCCGGCATCCCGCCCCACGCCCTCGACCGGGTCTTCGAGCGCTTCTACACCGACCGTCCCGACCAGGGTTTTGGGCAGAATTCCGGGCTCGGCCTCTCGATCTCGCGCCAGATCGTCGAGGCTCATGGCGGCACGATCCGCGCCGAAAACCGCCCCGGTCCTCCGGACGAAGACGGTGAGCCGACCCGCCTCGGCGCGCGCTTCGTTGTCCGTCTGCCCGTGAAAGGGTGAGACCGTGGGGCCAAGCCACGGGCCTGTCATTCCGGGGCTCGGCGAGAGCCGAGAGCCCGGAATCCACGACCGGGTGAGCGGCCGCGAACAGCATGTGGCCCAGTCGTGGATTCCGGGCTCCGCTGCGCGGCCCCGGAATGACGGCGGAGAGGTTCTCGGCTCAGGTCGAGCGCGCGACCAAGCGGCACCACCAACCTCAGCCCTCCCCGCCGCGAGCGGGAAGAGCGAGCCGCGCTCCACGCCTCGCACCGTTCACGCGAGCTGCGTCCTCCTCGACGAGATCGGGATCCTGATCCGCGGCGCCTCGGGTGCGGGCAAGTCGCGCCTCGCCCGGCGCCTCGTCGCGGGGGCGCGGGCGCAGGGCCGTTTCGCGCGCCTCGTGGCCGACGACCGGGTGGCGCTGGCCTGCTGCAGCGGGCGGATCGTGGCGCGGCCGGTGGCGCCGCTATCGGGCCTCGTCGAGGTTCGGGGCGTCGGCCTCCTGCCGACGCGGGCGGAAGCCGCAGCCCTCGTCCGCCTCGTGGTCGATTGCCTCGAGGTTCGGCCGGACCGGCTGCCCGCGGCCGGGGAGCGCGCGGCCGATCTCCTGGGCGTCCGGCTTCCGCGCGTGGCCGGTCTTGACCTCGCGGAGCTCGAATCCATCTTGCTCGACAGCGAGCGCGATTTCCGCGACGCGCTGATGACGCGCGTCTGATCAATTCGTCGCATTGGGCTTGCGCTTCTCTTCGCGCTGCACAAGATTACGGCCCCGCTCCCCGGAGCGACTGGATCCTGTGCGTCCATGATTGGAATGGTGCTCGTGACCCACGGGCAGCTCGCGACCGAGTTCCGAGCTGCCCTCGAGCATGTTGTGGGGCCTCAAGGCCAGATCGAGACGATCACGATCGGACCCGAAGACGACATGGAAACCCGGCGGCTCGACATCGTCGCCGCCGTGGGCCGCGTCAATTCGGGCCAGGGCGTGGTCGTGCTCACCGACATGTTCGGCGGCACGCCCTCGAATCTCGCCCTCTCCTGCATGAACGGCGGCTCCGTCGAGGTGGTGGCGGGCATCAATCTGCCCATGCTTATCAAGCTCGCCAGCGTGCGCGACGAGGAGAGCCTCGCTGACGCCGTGCTTCACGCGCAGGAAGCGGGCCGCAAGTACATCAACGTCGCCTCGCGCGTGCTGGCGGGAAAGTAGCGCACGTTATGCCAGGGCCGGCCTCCCTCCCCGACGACGAGGATTGTCCGCCCACGCCCATCCCGGACGGCGCCCTGTTCCGCATCCTGCCGATCGTCAACCGCAAGGGCCTGCACGCCCGCGCCTCGGCGAAGTTCGTCCAGACCGTCGAGCGCTTCCACGCCGAGGTCACCGTGACCCGCTGCGGCGAGACGGTGGGCGGCCGCTCGATCATGGGGCTTCTGACGCTCGCCGCCGCGCAGGGCACCACGGTCACCGTCACCGCCAAGGGCGACGAGGCGGAGGCGGTGCTCGACGCGCTCGGAGCGCTTCTCGCCAACCGCTTCGGCGAGGACGAGTGAGCAATCGCGCGCCCGCCATCGATCGAGCGCGTTCGTAATGGGCATGCGGGCGTGAGTGTTCCAGACCTTGAACGGGCACGCCGATCGCACCGATGTACGGAGAATCACTGCGGTCTCCAAACCGCGGGGTGAGGGCTTGGCGTCGCGCTCGCCGACGTCAAGGCATCGGGCCTGGAAGTTGCAGCGGCGGCTCCGGTATACGACTTCCGCAATCTTAGGAATGGCGCTTCGATGTAGCGTGCGCTGAGGTAGCCAACGGGCACCATGAGCCCGAAGCAGATGATCGCCCATATCGTCGCGCTGTAGATGTTCGACAGTTTCATCACCCGCTCATCGATCACCGCAGCAAGGTCGAAGACCACGAACACGTGCAGCAGATAAATCGAATACGAGTAGGTTCCGATGAGCCCGAGGACGCGTGAGAAGCCCTTGTTCTGGAGGCTGAACGATCCGTCGTAGTAGGCGATCAACAGACCGCAGGCCATGCCCTCGATGGTCGGCAGCACGATCCAGATCGGGCTCTTGCTCGTGCCGTAATAGCCTCCGGCTGCGTTGAACGACCAGTGAAAGACAATAAAGAGAGCCGCAACGACGACAGCGAGCAGGTGTCGCTTCACGAAGCAAACGCGGCACTGAAACAGGAATATACCGATGAGAAACTGGTCGATTCTACCGATGATGGTCCAACAGGAAACCGACTGGACCTCGCCGAAGCGGGCGTAGAGCAGAGCTCGAACCATCACCGCCCCGAGCAGACAGATGATGAGCCATGGCGCCCAGCGCCGAGACAGCCAGAGGATGAGCGGCAGTAGAAAATAGAAGTGCGCTTCGACTGTAATGGACCATCCACCGTTAGGAAGGGATGGCGCAACGATGCCCTGCAGCACGGACTGAGCATACGGCATCATGGGGAGGCCCTGGACGCTTCGCTGAACGCCAGCGAGAATGATGACCAGGCCCAAGAGCGGGGCGAGGCGCAGGAAGCGGTTCCAGAGAAAAGGCCCGTAATCGACCGTTCGCCCGTTCAAAAGCTTGGCGAACAGATAGCCGCTCAAGGTCATGAACAGCGAGACACCCGTGTGACCCTCATCGACCAGGGTTAATGGGACGAACCACGGCGCCCCTTCGAAGGGGAGCGGGGTGCCCTGATCGGCATGGGTGAAGTGCCACGCGAACACCATGAACGCTGCGACAGCTCGGATCTGATCCAGCGCGACGAAGTGTTCGCCCGTGGTCGACTTCATGGTTCTGCCCCTGCTGACGGCGAGTAGGTTCGCATTCAGTTTTGAACAAAGTTTCTCTCCGCCTCGTGCGGGCCGACTTCAACGACCGACCTCGCGCGCTCGGAGGCGACAGACGCAGCTCTCCTCGCACCATTCACATAAAGACATCTTTATGTGTTGATTGCTTCCCGCGCGCGCCTCTGTTACAGAGCCGCCGACCGCGCATGCGCGCTTCCCGTAAGGACTTCCCAGCTTATGACCCAGGCCGCCCTCAAGCTCGCCCCGGCGGGCGACTACGTCGTGAAGGACATCGCGCTTGCCGGCTTCGGCCGCAAGGAGATCGAGCTCGCCGAGACCGAGATGCCGGGCCTGATGGCGATCCGCGAGGAATACGGCCCGCAGCAGCCCCTGAAGGGCGCGCGCATCGCCGGCTCGCTCCATATGACGATCCAGACGGCGGTGCTGATCGAGACCCTGAAGGCGCTCGGCGCCGACATCCGTTGGGTGTCGTGTAACATCTTCTCGACGCAGGACCACGCCGCGGCGGCGATCGCGGCGGCCGGCATCCCGGTCTTCGCCTACAAGGGCGAGAGCCTGCAGGAATACTGGGACTTCACCGCCAAGCTGTTCGACTGGCACGGCGGCGGCGTGCCGAACCTGATCCTCGATGACGGCGGCGACGCCACGATGCTCGTGCATAACGGGCTTCGCGCCGAGCAGGGCGACACCGCCTTCCTCGACAAGCCGGAGAGCGAGGAGGAGGAGATCTTCTTCGCGCTGATCAAGAAGCTCCTGGGCGAGAAGCCGAAGGGCTACTTCGCCGAGATCGCCAAGGCGATCCGGGGCGTGTCGGAGGAGACGACGACGGGCGTGCACCGCCTCTACAAGCTCGCCGAGCAGGGCAAGCTTCTCTTCCCGGCGATCAACGTCAACGACTCGGTGACGAAGTCGAAGTTCGACAACCTCTACGGCTGCCGCGAGTCCCTCGTGGACGCGCTTCGCCGCGGCACCGACGTGATGATGGCCGGCAAGGTCGCCTTCGTGGCTGGCTACGGCGACGTCGGCAAGGGCTCGGCCGCCTCGCTGCGTCAGGCCGGCGCCCGCGTCCTCGTGGCCGAAGTCGATCCGATCTGCGCGCTCCAGGCCGCGATGGAAGGCTACGAGGTCACGACCCTCGAGGACGCCCTGCCCCGCGCCGACATCTACGTGACGGCCACCGGCAACAAGGACATCATCACCGTCGATCACATGCGGCAGATGAAGGACCGGGCCATCGTCTGCAACATCGGCCACTTCGACAACGAGATTCAGGTCTCGGGGCTGAAGAACTTCAAGTGGACCAACATCAAGCCCCAGGTGGACGAGATCGAGTTCCCGGCCGGCAACCGCATCATCCTCCTCTCCGAGGGGCGGCTCGTGAACCTCGGCAACGCGATGGGGCACCCCTCCTTCGTGATGTCCTCGTCCTTCTCGAACCAGACGCTCGCCCAGATCGAGCTCTGGACGAACCCGGGCAAATACGAGCGCCAAGTCTACACGCTGCCGAAGCACCTCGACGAGAAGGTGGCGGCGCTCCACCTCGAGAAGCTCGGCGTCAAGCTCTCCAAGCTCACGAAGGAGCAAGCCGATTACATCGGCGTCGCCCCGAACGGCCCCTTCAAGCCGGACCATTACCGCTACTGAGGCGCGGCTTTAAGCCCCTCCCGCCACGCTTCGACGCCCGGCCTCGCGCCGGGCGTTTTCGCGCGGCGTTCCGTCCGAAACGTCAAGGCCTTCCCCGGTTGTCCCCAAGCCCGGGGCGAGCCGGCTTAATCGCACCTTAACCCTCTTCTCGTCGAAGTAGGGGGCAGTCTATGGTGGCAGTGATTCTGGTCGGGCGGGCCCTTCGCCGTTGCGTCATCGCGGGCGGGCCTCTCACATCATCGCGTGCTGCAAGAGGGACGAGGCGGGGTTGACCGCCCGTTCGAGGATTCGTGCGGGCCGCGCGGGGGCGCGCGGCGCGTTCGGGCCTTTGGGGGAGACAGGGTTTGAGAGGCTGGCGGCAAGGACGGTACCGGGGGAGCATCGCGTCCGCTCCATCGCCCGCGCGCCGTTCGCGGCGTCTCGCCGCGCTGGGCGGCGCGCTCCTCGCCGGAACCGCCCCCGGGGCGGTTCTCGCCGCCGAGGTCGCTCCGCTCTCGACCGCCTTCTGGACCGATCCGCAGGGCGTCGCGGGCTTCGCGATCTTCCTCGGCCTCGTCATCTTCTCCACCACTACCGCGATCCTGCACCTGCGCCAGCGCGGCCGCTGGATGGCGCGCGAGCGGATGCTGAACGCCGAGCTCGAGCAGCTCCGGGACGCGAAGGATCGCGCGGCGCTCCTGCTCGGGTCCGAGCGCCAACTCATCGTCAGCTGGTCCGGCCGCGCCGCGGAACCGCGCTTCGAGGGCGACCCGACGGTGGCCGGCGAGGGCGCGGTCATGCGGCGCGTCCTCGCTTTCGGCACCTGGCTCGCGGCCGCGGATGCGGCAACGCTCGAGAGCGCCGTCGAGCGCCTGCGCGAGCGCGGCGAGGGTTTCAGCCTCACCGCCCGACGCGTCGGCCGCGGCCATGTCGAGGTGGAAGGGCGCACGGTCGGCGGCGCGGCGCTCCTGCGCCTGCGGGACGTGACGGGGGATCGGGCCGATCTCCTCTCCGTTCGCGCCGAGCTCGGAACGCTCCAAAACGAGCTCAAGGCCCTGCGCACGGTGCTCGACGCCATCCCGCAGCCGGTCTGGCTGCGCGACGCGGAGAGCCGTCTCGCCTGGGCGAACCAGGCTTATCTCGACGCTGTCGAGGCGCCGGCCTTCGACGAGGCGCAGCGGCGCGGCCTCGAGCTCCTCGACGCGGGAAGCCGCGCCGATGCCCATCGCCACCGCCTCGCCGGTGAGCGTTACGGCGCCCGCGTCGCGGCGGTGGTCGCCGGCCAGCGGCGCATCCTCGACGTGACGGAGGCGCCCTCCGCCGGGGGCAGCGCCGGCATCGCCATCGACGTCTCCGAGCTCGAGGCGGTGCGCGCCGACCTGCAGCGCCAGATGCAGGCGCATGTGCGCACCCTCGACCAACTGCCCACCGCGGTGGCGATGTTCGACGCCAAGCAGCGTCTCATCTTCCACAACGCGGCCTATCGCCAGCTCTGGACCCTCGACCAGACCTTCCTCGACGCGCGCCCGAGCGACGGCGAGATCCTCGATCGCCTGCGCACCGACCGGAAGCTGCCCGAGCAGGCCGATTTCCGCAGCTGGAAGACGGGGGTGCTGTCCGCCTACCGGGCCCTGGAACCACAAGAAACCTGGTGGCATCTGCCGGACCGGCGCACCCTGCGCGTGGTCTCCAATCCCAATCCGCAAGGCGGGCTCACCTATCTCTTCGACGATGTCTCGGAGCGGGTGCGGCTGGAGAGCCAGTACAACACCCTCATTCGGGTCCAGGGCGAGACGCTGGACACCTTGAAGGAAGGCGTCGCCGTGTTCGGCTCGGACGGGCGCCTCAAGCTGTCGAACCGGGCCTTCGCGGATCTTTGGCGCCTCGCGCCCGATACGCTCGCCGACCAACCGCACATCGACGCCGTCATCCGCTTCGGCCGGGAGCTCGCGCCCGTCGAGGAGCCCTGGATCGACCTGCGCGGCGCGGTGGCGGGCCTGCCCGAAGCCCGAATGGGGCTCACCACCCGCATCGAGCGCCGCGACGGCTCGGTGCTGGAGGCGGCGGCCCAGCCCCTGCCCGACGGGGCGACGCTCCTGACCTTCATCGACATGACGGCGAGCGTGAACGTGGAGCGGGCGCTCCTCGACCGGAACGACGCCCTGGAGAAGGCCGCGCGCCTGCGCGACGACTTCGTCCACCACGTCTCCTACGAGCTGCGCTCGCCGCTCACCAACATCATCGGCTTCACCCAGCTCCTCGGCGACGAGACGGTGGGCCCGCTCAACCCGCGGCAGAAGGAATACGCGGGCCACATCATGCGCTCCTCCGGGGCGCTGCTTGCCATCATCAACGACATCCTCGACCTCGCCTCCGTCGACACCGGCGTCATGGAGCTCGCCTGCGAGGCCGTCGACATCCGCCAGACGATCGAGGCGGCGGTGCGGGGCGTGGCGGATCGCCTGGCCGAGTCGGCCCTGTCGCTTGAGATCGACGCGCCGCCTGAGCTCGGCGCCTTCGCGGCGGATGCCAAGCGGGTGCGCCAGGTTCTGTTCAACCTGCTCTCCAACGCCATCGGCTTCTCCTCCCCGGGCCAGACGATCCGGGTGCAGGCGCGCCGGGGCGGGGGCGAGGTGTCCTTCGCCGTGCAGGACGAGGGCCGCGGCATGCCGCCCGAGGTGAAGGCGCGGGTCTTCGATCGCTTCGAGAGCCACACGCTCGGCACCCGCCACCGCGGCGTGGGCCTCGGTCTCTCCATCGTGCGCTCCTTCGTCGAGCTGCACGGGGGCCGGGTGGAGCTGCAGTCGAGCCCGGGCGCCGGCACCACGGTGACCTGCATCTTTCCCGACGGCGGCGCGCCGACCCGGCTCGCGGCGGAGTGATGATGTCGAACGTCGAGCCGCAGGCGCCCGGCTGGGTCGTCGACCTGCCCAACGAGGAGGCGACCGTCGCGCTGGGCGCCCTCATTGCCGAGGAACTGCGCCGCGGCGACCTCGTCGCTCTGTCGGGGGAGCTCGGGGCCGGCAAGACGGCGCTCGCCCGCGCGGTGGTGCGGGCGCTGGCCGAGGACCCGGACCTCGAGGTGCCGAGCCCCACCTTCACGATCCTTCAAACCTACGATGCGCCGGCCGGGCCGGTCGTCCACGCCGACTTCTACCGGTTGTCGAGCGCGGACGAGCTCGCGGAGATCGGCTTCGCGGAAGCCGCCGATGCCGGGATCGCCCTCGTCGAATGGCCCGAGCGCGCCGCCGCGGCGCTGCCGCCGACCCGGTTGGAGGTGCGTCTCGCCCTCGATGCCGCGACGGGCCATCGGTCCGCCACGCTCGCCGGTCACGGCGCCTTCGCGCCGCGGCTCGCCCGGGCGCAGGCGATCCACGGCCTGCTCACCCGCTCAGGCTGGCTCGACGCCGAGCGCGCACCGCTCGCCGGCGACGCCTCGAGCCGCGCCTACGAACGCCTCGTGCGCCCGAGCGGCGCCCAGGCCATCCTGATGATCTCCCCGCGCCGCCCGGACGGCCCGCCGGTCCGGCGGGGCAAGCCCTACAGTGCGATCGCCAAGCTCGCCGAGAGCGTTCACGCCTTCGTCGCCATGGACCGGGGCCTGCGCGCCCTCGACCTTTCGGCGCCCCGCCTCTACGGCGAGGACCTCGCGGCCGGGCTTCTCCTCCTGGAGGACCTCGGCAACGAGGGCGTGCTCGACGCCGACGGCCCGATCCCGGAGCGCTACGCCGAGGCGACGCGCCTCCTCGCTCGCCTTCACGCGACGCAATTGCCGAACATCCTGCCCGTGGGCGACGGCGAGGATCACGTCCTTCCGTCCTACGACCTCGAAGCCTTCCAGATCGAGGCGGAGCTGCTCCTTGACTGGTACATGCCGCACGTCGCCGGCCAGCAGCCCTCGGGCTCCGCCCGGGCGGAGTTCGTCAACCTGTGGCTGGAGACGCTGGCCGAGCTCGTCGAGGCGCCCACGACCTGGACCCTGCGCGACTACCACTCGCCCAACCTCCTCTGGCTGCCGGAGCGGGAGGGCATTCAGCGCATCGGCCTCCTCGACTTCCAGGACGCGGTGCTCGGGCCGCCGGCCTACGACGTGGTCTCCCTGCTGCAGGATGCCCGCACCACCGTGCCGGGTGACCTGGAGCTGAAGCTGCTCGGCCTCTACGCCCGCGAGCGCAAGGGCGCCGATCCTGCCTTCGACATGGCGGCGCTCGCCCGCGCCTACGCCATCGCCGGCGCGCAGCGGGCGACCAAGATTTTGGGCATCTTCGCCCGCCTGGACCGGCGCGACGGGAAGCCGCAATACCTCGCCCATCTGCCCAGGATCGAGCGGCAGCTCGCCCGCAACCTCGCCCATCCGGCCTTGACGCGGCTCAAGAGCTGGTATGAGACGCATCTGCCGGGCCTCGCCGCGGCCGCCTGACCGGCGAAGCTGCCCCTTAAGTCCCGGCCGTGATGAGCGATACCCCGATCCGGACCGCCATGGTGCTCGCCGCCGGCCTCGGTCAGCGCATGCGCCCCATCACCGACACGCTCCCGAAGCCCTTGGTGAGGGTCGGCGGGCGTGCGCTCATTGACTACAGCCTCGACCGCCTCGCCGAGGCCGGGATCGAGACGGCGGTCGTCAACGTCCACCACCTCCCCGATCAGATCGAGGCGCATGTGCGGGGCCGCACAGTGCCGCGGATCGTCATCTCGGACGAGCGCGACCGGCTTCTCGAGACGGGCGGCGGGGTGAAGCGGGCCTTGCCGCTCCTCGGGGCTGAGCCGTTCCTCGCCCTGAACTCCGATTCCCTGTGGATCGAGGGCCCGCGCGCGAATCTGCCGCGCTTCCTCGCCAGCTGGGACTCAGGCCGCATGGACATCCTGCTCCTCGTCGCCGCGACCGCGACGAGCCTCGGCTACGACGGGGCCGGCGATTTCGCCATGGATACGGGCGGCACGCTGCGCCGCCGCCGCGAACGGGAGGTGACGCCCTTCGTCTACGCGGGCGTCGCGATCCTGAAGCCCGAACTCTTCGCCGACACGCCCGAGGGCGCCTTCTCGCTCAACCTCCTGTTCGACCGGGCGATCGCCGCGGGCCGCCTGCACGGGTTGCGCCTCGACGGCCAGTGGCTGCATGTTGGGACCCCAGACGCCATCGCCGCCGCCGAGGAGCGGCTGGCGGCGAGCGTCCTCTAGCGGACCCGAAGGACGCCCTTCTCCGATGGCCATCCGCCGCGTCGCCACGATCCCGCCGGGCTGCCCGTTCCTGCCGACGCTCGTCGACGCGATCGATGGCGGCCGCCTGATCGATGGCCTCTCCCTCGACAGCCCGGCCTGGGGCGAGGCGGTGATCTACCTGCCGACGCAGCGCGCCGCGCGGGCGCTGGGCCAGCTCCTCGCCGAGCGGCGGGGCGGGCGGGCGCAGCTCCTGCCCCGCATCGTGCCCCTCGGCGAGGCCGACGAGGCCGAATTCGAGCTCGCCGAGGGCGGCGAGGGCCGCGCCTTCGAGGAGGCGGAGGTGCTGGCCCCGCCGATCGCGCCCCTGGAGCGGCGGCTCATCCTCACCCGCCTCGTGCAGCGCTGGTCGGCGGAGGTCGACCGTGACCTGCTGCGGCTCGGCCCCGGCATCCCCTTCATGGTGCCGTCCTCCCCAGCCGACGCGGTGGCCCTCGCGGCCGACCTCGAGCGCCTCATGGATTCGCTTGCCACCGAAGGGCTCGCCTGGGACGAGATCGCTTCCGCTGTCGAGGCCGATTATTCCCGCTACTTCGAGATCACCCTGCGCTTCGTGCGCATCGCTGCCGAGAACTGGCCCAAGATCCTGGCCTCCCGCGGCACGAGCGATCCGGCCCAGCGCCGCAACGCGCTGCTCGCGGCGGAAGCCCGGCGCCTGCGGCGCGAGCGCCCGACGACGCCCGTCATCGCCGCGGGCTCGACGGGCTCGATCCCGGCCACCGCCGGACTGCTCGCCGCCATCGCCGAGCTGCCCGCGGGCTGCGTCGTCCTGCCGGGCCTCGACACGGGTCTCGACGAGGCGAGCTGGACCGCGGTGGGCGGCGAGCGGGCGCGAGGGGTCGACCCCGTCCACGGCCACCCGCAGGCCCTCCTGCACCGCCTCACCGGCCCGGCCTATCTCGGCACGAAGCGGGCCGCCGTGATCCGCCTCGGCACGCCGGGCGAGGGCGCCGCCGCGCGCGAGCGCCTGCTCTCGGAGGCGTTGCGCCCGGCCGACACCACCGATGCCTGGGCGGCCCTCGACCCGGCCGAGCGGCAGGCCGTCGCCCGCGCCGGCTGCGCGGGTCTTGCCGTCGTCGAGGCGGCCGACGAGCGCGACGAGGCGCTCTGCGCGGCCATCGCGCTGCGCGAGGCCGTCGAGACCCCCGGCCGCACGGCGGCCCTCGTCACCCCTGACCGGGCACTCGCCGCCCGCGTCGCCGCCGAACTCTGCCGCTGGGGCCTGGACGTGGAGGACTCTGCCGGCACGGCCCTCGCCGATACCCGGGCCGGGCGCCTCGCGCGGCTCGCCGTCGACGCCGCGGCTCTCGACTTCCCTCCCGTGCGCTTGCTGGCGCTCCTCGCCCATCCGGACCTGCGCCTCGGCTTCGACCGCCCGACCCTGGAACGGGCGGCCAGCGCGCTGGAGATCGGAGTTCTGCGCGGCCCGGCGCCGGCGCCGGGTCTCGAGCCCCTGCGCGCCACCCTGGACCTGCGCCGCGCCGAGGTCGACCGGCGCTCGCCCCGCGCCGTCCAGCGCCTCGCGGCCGAGGACTGGGACCTGGCCGCCACGCTCATCGATCGGCTGGACGAGGCCTTCGCCGGCTTCTCCAACCTCGTCTTCCCGGACGACCTCGACGATCTCGTGGTCATCGCCGAATCGCACCGCCTCACCCTCGAGGCCCTGCGCGTCGGGGAAGAGACCGAAGAGCTGGAGCGCCCCGACGAGCGGGCGCTCGCGGCGCTGTTCGACGACCTGCGCCTCATCGATGCCGGCGGCGTCGCGGGGCGCTTCGTCGACTACCAGGCCTTCTTCACGGCGCTCGCCCGCCAGCGGGTCGTGGCCCCCGCGCCGCGAGGCACGCACCGGCGGGTCAAGATCTTAGGTCTCCTCGAGGCACGGCTCCTCGACGTCGACCGGGTCGTGCTGGGCGGCCTCGACGAGACGGTCTGGCCGCCGCGCACCGAGACGGACGCCTTCCTGAACCGGCCCATGCGGCTGCAGATCGGCCTCGCGCCGCCCGAGCGCCGCATCGGCCAGACGGCGCATGACTTCGTCCAGGCCTTGGGCGCACCGGAGGCCATCGTCACCCGGGCGCAGAAGCGCGACGGCTCGCCGATGGTGCCCTCCCGCTTCCTGCAGCGCCTCAAGGCTTTCGTCGGCGACGAGGAATGGCGGGGGCTCACCCGGCGCGGCGACGTCTATCGCCGCCTGGCGCAGGTGCTCGACACGCCGGAGGCCGCAGCCCCCCTGCCCCGCCCGGCGCCGAAGCCGGAGCCGCGCCACTTCCCGCGCACCTTGAGCGTCACCGAGATCGAGACCTTGGTGCGGGATCCCTACTCGATCTTCGCCCGCCACATCCTCAAGCTCGACGCGCTCGAACCCGTCGCCGGCTCGCCGACCGCGGCGGACCGGGGCACCCTCATCCACGACATCTTGGGCAGCTTCGCCGCCGACCATCCGGACGCCCTTCCGGCCCACGCGGAGCTCGACGTGCTCCAGCGCGGCGCCGACGCCTTCGCGCCGATCAAGGCCGCCTACCCGGAGGTCTTCGCGGAATGGTGGCCGCGGTTCGAGCGCCTCGCCACGGCCTTCGTGCGCTTCGAGCGCAAGCGCCGCGACGACATCAAGACGATCTACCCCGAGCGCTCGGGCAGCCTGCCGATCCTGCTCGGCGACGGCTCCACCTTCACCCTGCGCGCCCGGGCCGACCGGATCGAGGCGCGCCGCGACGGCGGGGCGGTCATCATCGACTTCAAGACCGGCGCTCCCCCTGGCAAGGCGGAGGTCTTCGCCGGCTTCTCGCCGCAGCTGACGCTCGAGGCCGCCATGCTCCAGCGCGGCGCCTTCAAGGGCTTGCCGAAGACGGAGGGCGTGCCGGAGCTCCTCTACGTGCACACCTCCGGCGGCCGCAAACCGCTCGAGCTCAAGCCCGTCGAGCCGCCGCGCGGCGAGGAGCGCTCCGTCGCCGAGATCGTCGAGGAGCATTACGAGAGCCTGGTCCGGCTCCTCGACCGCTACGCGTCGGGCGAGGCGGGTTACCTGTCGCGGCCCTTCCCGAAATTCGCGCGCCGCTTCTCCGACTACGACCACCTCGCCCGGGTGAAGGAATGGTCGCTGGCGAGCGCCGGCGGCGGGGAGGCCGGCTCCGCATGACCGAGCGGCTGATCATCCCCGAGAAGACGATTTTGGACCAGCGCCGGGCCGCGGACCCGAACGCCTCGGCCTGGGTGTCGGCCAACGCGGGGGCGGGCAAGACGAAGGTGCTCACCGACCGGGTGGTGCGCCTCCTGCTCGCCGGCTCGCCGCCGGGGCGCATCCTCTGCCTCACCTTCACCAAGGCCGCGGCCGCCAACATGGCGATCCGCATCTTCGAGCGCCTGGGACGCTGGGTGACGCTCGAGGAAGAGGCGCTCGTGCGCGAGCTCACCGAACTCGAGGGCGTGCGGCCCTCCCGCGATCAGGTGCGCCTCGCCCGCCGGCTCTTCGCCCGCGCCGTGGAGACGCCCGGCGGCTTGAAGATCGACACGATCCACGCCTTCTGCGAGCGCCTGCTGCACCTCGTCCCCTTCGAGGCCAACGTGCCGGCGCGCTTTGCCGTGCTCGACGAGGGCCAGGCGGACGAGCTCGTGGCGGAGGCCACCGCCAACGTGCTCGCCGACGCGGCGCTCGGCGACCGGCCGGACCTCGCCGAGGCCTTAGCGCTCGTGAGCGCGGACGCCTCGGGCGAGGGTTTTGCGAAGGCGATCCGCTGCGCGGTGGCCGAGCGCAAGGCGCTGCAGCGTCGGGGCGGCCTGGAGACGCTGCTCGCGTCCTTACGCCAGGCGCTGGGCCTGCAAAGCGAAGACTCCTCGACCGCGATCGAGGAGGAGATGCTGGGCGGGGGCCTGCCGGAGGCGGATTGGCCCGCGCTCGCCGAAACCCTAGAGGCCACGGGCAAGGCCACCGACCTCGACCGCGCGAGCGCCTTCCGCAACGCGCTCGCCGCCGAGAGCCGGCCCGAGACCCTGGAGCATTACCTCTCGATCTTCTTCACCGACGGCAAGCCGCGGGCGGCCAGCCGCATGGTGACGAAGGGCGCGGGCGAGGCCTTGAAGGACCGCCTGATCGCCGAGCAGGAGCGGCTGATCGTCCTCGAAGACCGGCGCCGGTCGGCCAAGGCCTGCGAGCGCACGGGCGCCCTCTTCACGCTCGCCGCCGAGATCGACCGCCGCGTGCAGGAGACGAAGACCCGCCTCGGCGCCCTCGACTTCGACGACCTCATCGAGCGGACGCTGGCCCTCCTGTCCCGCGGCGACGCGGGCTGGGTTCTGTACAAGCTCGACCGCGGCATCGACCACATCCTCGTCGACGAGGCGCAGGACACGAACCCGGAGCAGTGGGAGATCCTGCGCCACATCACGGCGGACTTCACCGCCGGTGAAGGCGCGCGGGGCTCCGCGATCCGAACCCTCTTCGCGGTGGGGGACCCCAAGCAGTCGATCTACGGGTTCCAGGGCGCAGCGCCCCAGGAATTCGAGGCGAGCCGGGACACCTGGAAGCGCAAGGTGCTCGCCGCCTCGCTGCGCTTCGAGGACGTGGAGCTCACCCTTTCCTTCCGTTCGGCCAAGGCCGTGCTCACGGCGGTGGACGCCACCTTCGCCATCGAGACCCACTTCAAGGGGCTCTCCTTCGGCACGGTCACGAAGACCGTGCACGAGAGCGCCCGGCCGGAGGCGCCCGGCCTCGTGGAGCTCTGGCCCGTCGAGACGCCGGCCGACGAGGAGGAGCCCGACGCCTGGTCCCTGCCCCTCGACGAGCCCGAGCAGCACGCCCCGCCCGTCGTGGTGTCCCGCCGCGTGGCGCAGGCCGTGCGCGCCTGGACGACGGTGGGCGACGAGCGCGGCCGGGTCTGGCGCGCGGGCGACATCCTGGTGCTGATGCGCCGGCGCGGCCCTGCCTTCGAGGCGGTGATCCGGGCCCTCAAGGAGGCGGGCGTGGCGGTGGCGGGCCAGGACCGCCTCAACATCGGCGAGCACATCGCCGTTCTCGACCTCGTGGCAGCAGGCCGCGCGGCGCTCCTGCCCGAGGACGACCTGACCGTCGCGACCGTGCTGAAATCGCCCCTCGTCGGCCTCACCGACGAGGATCTCGTGCGCATCGCCGCGGACCGGCCGCCCGAGGAATCGCTCGCAGCCGCCCTGGAACGCTTGAGCGACAGCGACCCGGCCGCGGCCAGGGGCAGCGCCGCGCTGGGCCGCTGGCGGGCGCTCGCGCGCGCCACGACTCCCTTCGGCTTCTACGCCACTCTCCTCGGCCCGGAAGGGGGGCGCTCGAAGCTCGTCGCCCGGCTCGGCAGCGAGGCGGGCGACGCCATCGACCTGTTCCTCTGCGCCGCGCATCAGGCCGAGAGCGGGGCGGATGCCCCCTCGCTCACCGCCTTCCTCGCCCGCTACGACGGGGGCGAGGGCGATGCCCACACCGTCAAGCGCGACCTCGACGCCACCCGCGACGAGGTGCGCGTGATGACCGTGCACGGAGCCAAGGGCCTGGAGGCGCCGATCGTCGTGCTCATCGACGGCTGCGAGGTGGCCGGCCCCCGCCAGCCCATCCTCTCCCTCCAGCCCAGGCGCGACGGGCCGCCCCTGCCCGTCTGGTCGTCGGGCGAGCGTCACGATTCAGGCACGCTGGCCGCGGCGCGCGAGCGCCTGAAGGCCGCCGAGCGCGAGGAGCATAATCGCCTCCTCTACGTCGCCATGACGCGCGCCAAGGACCGGCTGGTGATCGCGCCCTACGTCACCGGCCGTAAGGACTCTCCGCACGAGGCTTGGTGCGAGATGATCCGCCGCGGGCTCGTCGCCACGGCCGACGGCCTCGTCCTCGATGAGGCGCCCTACGGCCCGATCGAGGTCTGGCGCGACGGTGCGCCCTCGAGCCTCGCCGCCGCGCCCTCGGCGGTGGCGCCCCTCGAGCCCATCGCCGTGCCCGCCTGGCTGACCCGGTCCGTGGCGCCAGAGCCGGAGGCCCTGCCTCCCGTGCGCCCGTCGAGCGCGCTGGCCGCCGCGGACCGGATCGCCCGCGGCGCCGACGGGCCTGTCGTCGCCGAGGCGCGCCTGCGCGGCGTTCTCGTCCACGCCCTTCTCGAACGCCTGCCCGGCTTGCATCCTAAGCGCCGCGCCGAGATCGGCCGCGCCTACCTCGCGGCCCGGGCGCCGCGCCTCCTGGCCGAGGACCGCGAACGCCTCGTCGCCGACGCCCTCGGCGTCATCGCTCATCCCGATCTCGCCCCGCTCTTCGGCCCGGGCGCCCGGGCCGAGGCGCCGATCGCCGGGCGGATGCGGCGTGGGAGCGAGGTCGTTCCCGTCTCCGGCCAGATCGACCGCCTCGCCGTGACGTCTGAGGCGGTGCTCGTCGTCGATTTCAAGACGGGCGCGAGGCCCCCCGCCGCGGATCGGCCGGTGCCAGCAGCCCATGTCGGCCAACTCGCCCTCTACCGGGTGCTGCTCCAGGAGATCTACGCCCCGCTTCCCGTGCGGGCCACCCTCGTCTGGACGGCGGGCCCCGTGATCCGGGCGCTCTCCGACGCCGAACTCGACGCGGCGCTCGCCCTGATCGCGCAGGCGTGAGGCTGTCCCCCCTCCAGTGGGGGGAAGGAGAGGACGGCCACAGGGGAGCCATGCTCCGGCCGCGCCTTGACCCCCTCCGGGCAGCTTCCTAGCTTGACGCATCTGCTCGCGGCCGTGGGGCCGCGCCAACGACAAGGTGACGCCATGGCGACCGTGAAGGTAACCGATACGAGCTGGGATCAGGACGTTCTGAAATCCTCCGAGCCCGTGGTCGTCGATTTCTGGGCCGAGTGGTGCGGCCCCTGCCGCATGATCGGCCCGGCGCTCGAGGAAATCGCCACCGAGATGCAGGGCAAGGTGAAGATCGCGAAGGTGAACGTCGACGAGAACCCCGGCATCGCCGCTCAGCTCGGCATCCGCTCCATCCCGACCCTGATGGTCTACAAGGACGGCAAGCAGGTCGGCCAGAAGGTCGGCGCCGCGCCCAAGGGCGACCTGTCGCGCTGGATCCAGGCATCGGTCTGAAGCCTCGCTCGTCATTCCGGGGCCGCGCAGCGGAACCCGGAACCCACGACCGGGTGAGCGGGCGCGAACAGCGCCTGCAGGTAGCAGCGTGGAGTTATTGCTTTGCCCGGCCTCCCTCCCCTCAGGGGAGGGATACAGGGTGGGGTACCCGCCGTCAGGCGCGATCCGCATGGGTGACGGCAGCAAGGGGCGATTGCCGCTAGCGCGGCATACCCCACCCCAGCCCTCCCCTGAGGGGAGGGAAAGGATTGCAGCTACCGGCTGCTCTTGGCTCCGCCCGCCGGCTGGCACACGGCGCAGTAGAAGGTCGAGCGCCCGGCCTGCACCACGCGGGCGACCTCACCGGTACAGCCCGGGGTGACGCAGGGCTCGCCCGCGCGGTCGTAGACGCGGAAGCGGTGCTGGAAGTAGCCGAGCGAGCCGTCGGTCTGCGCGTAATCGCGCAAGGACGAGCCCCCGGCCTCGACCGCCTCCAGCAGCACGTCCCGGATCACCTGCGCCAGGAGATGCGCCTTGTCCGTCGGCGCGCCGTCGGGAGCGATGGTTCCGGCATGGGCCTCGGGGTGAAGCCCCGCCCGGAACAGGGCTTCGCTGACATAGATGTTGCCGAGCCCCGCGATGAGCTTCTGGTCGAGGAGCGCGGCCTTGAGCGGCGTGCGCTTGCCCTTGAACAGCCGGGCAATCGCCTCGCCCGAGAGTTCGTCCCCTAAGGGTTCCAGGCCCATTCCCTCGAAGTGGCGGCAGGTATCGAGTCCGGACCGGGGCACGAGGTCCATGAAGCCGAAGCGGCGCGCGTCGTTGTAGGTGATCGTGGCGCCGTTCGAGAGGCGAAACACCACGTGGTCATGCGCGTCCGCGCCGCCGGCCTCATGGTGGAACACGCCCGGACGCGCGGCGCCGCCCTCCGCCTCCACGGTGAAGCGCCCCGTCATGCCGAGATGCATGACGAGCACCTCGCCCGAGGCGAGGTCGGCGAGGAGGTACTTGGCCCGGCGCCCCAGCGCCGTGACCGTCTGCCCCGTCAGCCGTTCCGCGAAGCCTTCCGGAAACGGAAAGCGCAGGCCCGGCCGACGCTGCTCGACGGATGCGATGCGCGCGCCGACCATCGCCGGCTCCAGGCCGCGGCGCACGGTTTCGACTTCGGGAAGTTCGGGCATAACGAAAGCTCGTTCGGGAGGACGGGTCACATAGCCATGCCGCGGGCCATCCGCTATGGATCGCGCCATCCTGCGACATCAGCAGGCCTTGGGCGAATGCACGATGGCGCGCGCGGCGGACGACAACACCCATTTCGGCTTCGAGAGCGTTCCGCTCGGCGAGAAGCAGGGCCGGGTCGACGAGGTCTTCCGCTCGGTGGCCGGCCGCTACGACCTTATGAACGATCTGATGTCGGCGGGTCTCCACCGGGCGTGGAAGGAAACGCTCGTTGCCATGCTGCGGCCGCCGAAGGCGCGGCCCTTTCGCCACCTCGATGTCGCGGGCGGCACGGGCGACGTCGCCTTCCGGGTGCTGGAGGCGGGCGGGCCGGACACCCAGGTGACGGTGCTCGACATCAACGGCGCCATGCTGGAGGTCGGGCGCGAGCGCACCCCGCTGCGCTTCGAGGCCCAAGTCGACTTCGTGGAGGCGAATGCGGAGGACCTGCCCTTCCCCGACCGCTCCTATGACGGCTACACGATCGCCTTCGGCATCCGCAACGTGCCGCGCATCGAGCGGGCGCTGGCCGAGGCGCACCGGGTCCTCAAGCCCGGCTCTCGCTTTCTGTGCCTCGAATTCTCCCGCGTCGACGTGCCGGGGCTCGACCGTCTGTACGACCTCTATTCCTTCAACGTCATCCCGGCGCTCGGGCGCGCCGTGACGGGAGATGCCGAGTCCTACCGCTACCTCGTCGAGTCGATCCGACGCTTCCCGAAGCCCGACGCCTTCGCGGCCATGATCGAGGGCGCCGGCTTCAAGCGGGTGAGCCACCGGGTGCTGTCGGGCGGCATCGTCGCCATCCATTCCGGCTGGAAGATCTGACGGCGCCGTGATCGGCTCCCTCGTCCTCCTCGCCCGCAACCTCCGGGCCGGCTTCGTGCTGGCCCGCGAGGGCGCGCTCGCGCTCATCGACCCCGGCGCGCTGCCGCCTGCCGGGCGCTTGGCCCTGCGGGCCGCACGCCTCGTCGAGCGCCGAGGTGTCGCCGGCCGCGCCGCCCGGCTCTCCGCGGCGCTGACCCGCCTCGGACCGTCCTACGTCAAGTTCGGCCAGTTCCTGGCGACGCGCCCCGACATCGTCGGCGTCGCTGCCGCCCGCGACCTGGAGAGCCTCCAGGACCGCATGGCCCCCTTCCCGCAGGGACAGGCGCTGCGGATCATCGAGGAGGCGCTCGGCCGGCCGGTGCACGAGGTGTTCGCCTCGGTGAGCGAGCCGGTGGCGGCCGCCTCCATCGCGCAGGTTCACCGCGCCGTGATCCGGGGGCCGGAAGGCGAGCGCACGGTTGCCGTCAAGGTGATGCGGCCGGGCGTGCGCGAGCGCTTTCGCCGCGACCTCGAATCCATGGCCTTCGCCGCGCGCAACCTCGAGCGCCAGGCCCCCGAGCTCGAGCGCCTGCGCCTCCAGGAGGTCGTGGCGACGCTCGCCCGCTCCGTGACCCTCGAGATGGATTTTCGGCTAGAGGCCGCCGCGCTCTCGGAATTGGCCGAGAACACGAAGGACGATCCGGGCTTTCGCGTACCGACGCCCGACTGGGAGCTGACGGGCCGCGACGTGCTCGTCACGGAGTGGATCGACGGCCTTCGCCTCAACGATCTGTCGGGCATTGACGCCGCCGGCCACGACCGCGTGACGCTCGGGCGCACCGTGATCCAGAGCTTCCTTCGGCAGGCGATCCGGGACGGCTTCTTTCACGCCGACATGCATCCCGGCAACCTCTTCGTCGACGGCGAGGGCCGCCTCGTCGCCGTGGATTTCGGCATCATGGGGCGGCTCGGCGCGAAGGAGCGCCGCTTCCTGGCCGAGATCCTCTACGGCTTCATCCGGCGCGACTACCGGCGCGTGGCGGAGGTGCATTTCGAGGCCGGCTACGTGCCCGGCCACCACAGCATCGACGATTTCGCGCAGGCCATCCGCGCCATCGGCGAACCGATCCACCAGCGCCGCGCCGACGAGATATCCATGGCGCGGCTCCTCACCCTGCTCTTCGAGGTGACGGCGCTCTTCGACATGCGCACCCGCACCGAACTGGTTATGCTGCAGAAGACCATGGTGGTGGTGGAGGGCGTCGCCCGCAGCCTCGACCCGAAGCTCGACATGTGGACGACCTCCGAGCCCGTGGTGCGCGAGTGGATCGAGCGCCATCTCGGGCCGGCGGGAATCGTCGAGAACGCCGGGCGGGGCGTCGCGACGCTCGCCGGCGTCGTGGCCGATCTGCCGGCCCTGGCGCTGCGCGGCGAGCGGCTCTTCGCCAAGCTGGAGACGGTGGTCGATCAGGGCTTCACCCTCTCGCCCGCCAGCATCGAGGCGATCGGGCGCGCCGAGACGAAGCGCGTCGGCTGGGGGGCTGCGGCCTTGTGGGTGATCGCCCTTGCCGTGCTGATCGGGGTCTGGCGCCTGCTCTGATTGCGCCCAAGCGCCGAGGTCTCTACCTTAACTGTGGTGCAAGACGATCGATGCCGCGCCTCATGAAAGCCAAATCCGTTCCCCGCAGCCCATGGAAGCATCGGAGTGCCCGTCCGATTACCGGAGCGCGGTGGCGGACCGGGCGACGCACCGCGCTGCAGCCAAACGCCATGGTGACCTCCCCGAACGCAGCGGACTCGATCGCGGCGATCACCGACCCGAGCGGCGGCTTCATGCTCGACGTTCCGCGACGCCTGAGAGGACGCGTTCCCCCCTTCACCGACTTGCTTTGGTCCGACGAGAGCGAATGATCGTTCTCGATACGAACGTGATTTCCGAGGTGATCAAGCCGCCCGAACGCCGCTCGAGGCAAGTGTTCGAATGGTTGCGGGCGCAGCCGCTGCATGTCGTGTTCACGACGACGGTGACACTCGGCGAGATGTCAGCCGGCGTCGAAGTCCTGAACGAGGGGCAGCGAAAGATTGCTCTCCGCAGCGCTATCGACCGCATCTTCGCGGAGGTCTTCGCGGGTCGGATCCTGGTCTTCGATGAACCGGCGGCACGCGCCTATGGTTTGCTCGTCGCTGAACGCCGGCGTGCTGGCCGTGAGATGAGCGCGGCTGATGCCCAGATTGCCTCGATCGCGCGGTCGCGAGGCATGACGATTGCCACCCGCGACGTGGGCGACTTCTCGGCTTCCGGCGTTCCCATCATCGACCCGTGGACGCTGCCGTGACCCTCGCCCACAAGCGCATCCTCCTCATCATCGGCGGCGGCATCGCGGCCTACAAGGCGCTCGATCTGATCCGCCGTCTGCGGGAGCGGGGAGCCTCCGTGCGCTGCATCCTGACCGCCGGCGCGCAGCACTTCGTGACGCCGCTCGCGGCGGGAGCGCTTTCGGGCCAGCGCATCCACACGGACCTCTTTGACCGGGAGGACGAGGCCGACATCGGCCATATCCGGCTAGCGCGGGACGCAGACGCCGTGGTGGTGGCGCCCGCGACCGCGAACCTCATGGCCAAGATGGCGAGCGGACACGCCGACGATCTCGCCTCGACGGTGCTGCTGGCCACCACCCTGCCGATCCTGGTTGCGCCGGCGATGAACGTGCGGATGTGGCTGCATCCGGCGACACAACGCAACGTCGCGCAGCTGCGCGCCGATGGGGTCGTCGTCGTCGGCCCCAACGAGGGAGCGATGGCGGAGGCCGAGTTCGGTCCCGGGCGCCTCGCCGAGCCGCACGAGATCGCGGACGCCGTCGAGCGGCTCCTCGCCCCCGCGCGGCCCCTGTCCGGCCGGCACGTCCTCGTCACCTCCGGCCCGACCCACGAGCCGATCGACCCGGTGCGCTACATCGCCAACCGCTCCTCGGGGCGCCAGGGCCACGCGATCGCTCAGGCCGCGGCCGAGGCCGGCGCGACGGTGACCCTCGTCTCCGGCCCGGTCACCCTTCCCGATCCCCCGGGCGTGAGCACGGTCCGCGTCGAGACGGCGCGCGCGATGCTCGCGGCCGTGGAAGCGGCGCTGCCTGCCGACATCGGCATCTTCGCCGCGGCCGTGGCCGACTGGCGGCCGGCGCGGGAGGCGGGCGAGAAATTGAAGAAAGACGGCTCCGCCCCGCCGCCGCTTGCCGTCGTCGAGAACCCGGACATCCTCGCGACCATCGCCCGACGCGGCGCGGGCCGCCCCTTCCTTGTCGTCGGCTTCGCGGCCGAGACGGAGCACGTCCTCGAGCACGCCCGGGCCAAGCTCGCGCGCAAAGGCTGCGACCTCATCGTCGCGAACGACGTCTCGCCGGAGACGGGGGTGATGGGGGGCGAGCGCAACACCGTCCACCTGGTGAGCGCGGACGGCGTCGAGACATGGCCGACCCTGGACAAGGCCGAGGTGGCCCGCCGCCTCGTGACCCGTCTTGCCGAGCAATTCGCAAAGCCCTTGGCCGATCCCTTGGCCGCGAGCGATCCGGGCGCGTGAGCCTCACTGTTTCCCTCCGCCGCCTGCCGCACGGGGCAGGCCTGCCTCTGCCCGCCGCCGCGACGCCGGGCGCCGCCGGACTCGACCTGCACGCCGCCGTGCCGGCCGAAACACAGTTCGTCCTCGCGCCCATGCGCCGGGCCCTTGTGCCGACGGGCTTCTGTCTCCACCTGCCTCAGGGTTTCGAAGCCCAGGTTCGGCCGCGGTCGGGGCTCGCGTGGCGGCACGGGATCACCGTGCTCAACGCTCCGGGCACGGTCGACGCCGATTACCGCGGCGAAGTGATGGTGCTGCTCGTCCATCTCGGTTCGGAGGCCTTCTCCATCGCCCGCGGTGACCGGATCGCGCAGCTCGTCATCGCGCCGATTCTCTCGGTGAGCCTCGTCGAGACGGACGAGGTCGAGGGCAGCGCGCGGGGCACCGGCGGCTTCGGCTCGACAGGGCTCTGACAACGGCGGACCGTGAGGCCATGATCCTTCTCTCCCGCCGCAGCCAGCTCGCCATCGCCGCCGTGGTCGACATCGCGATCCATGCCCGGCCGAGCCCGGTCTCGGCCAAGGTCTTGGCCGAGCGGCACAAGCTGCCGCCGCGCCACCTCGAGACGGTTCTCCAGGCCCTCGTGCGCCAAGGCATCCTCAAGGGAGTGCGGGGCCCGCGCGGCGGATACGCGGTGGCGCGGGAGCGGCGGCGGATCACGGCGGCCGAGATCGTGCGCGCGGCCATGGCGGCGGGGGGCGACGAGGGGCTGCCGCCCGCTCCGGAATCCCACCTTGTGGACGCCGTCGTGGGACCTGTCGTGCGGGAGGCGAGCGACGCTTTCCTGGCGAGCCTCGACGGCGTGACCTTGGAGGACCTTTGCCGGGCGGCCGACCGCGCGAGCGCCACCGCGACCGGACTGTCCGCACCAGATTTTACAATCTGAAACGTGAAATCACTGGAACCCTCGACAACGGACGTGGAAAGACCTACCTGAAGTCCTGCGCCTCATGAGGAGCCCACGATGGCCAACGCTGCCCTGAACCTCACCCCCGCGACCCCCGAGCGCGCGCCCGGCCACGGCCGCATCTACGGCGCGATCACCGAGACCATCGGCAACACGCCCCTCGTGCGCCTGAACCGCCTGCCGAAGGAGCGGGGCGTCGAGGCGGAGATCCTGCTGAAGCTCGAGTTCTTCAACCCGATCGCCAGCGTGAAGGACCGCATCGGCGTCAACATGGTCGAGTCGCTTGAGGCGCAGGGGCTTCTCAAGCCCGGCGGCACCCTCGTCGAGCCGACTTCCGGCAACACCGGCATCGCGCTCGCCTTCGTCGCCGCCGCGCGCGGCTACCGTCTCATCCTCGTGATGCCCGAGACGATGTCGCTGGAGCGGCGCAAGATGCTGGCGTTCCTGGGCGCCGAGCTCGTCCTCACTCCCGGCCCGCAGGGCATGAAGGGAGCGGTGGCGAAGGCCGAGGAGCTCCTGGGCGAGATTCCCGGCTCGGTGATGCCGCAGCAGTTCAACAACCCGGCGAACCCCGAGATTCACCGCCGCACCACGGCGGAGGAGATCTGGAACGACACGCAGGGCCAGCTCGACGTGTTCGTGGCAGGCGTCGGCACCGGCGGCACGATCACCGGCGTCGGCCAGGTCATCAAGCCGCGCCTGCCCTCGCTTCGGGTCATCGCCGTCGAGCCGGAGGACTCGCCGGTGCTGTCGGGCGGACAGCCCGGTCCGCACAAGATCCAGGGCATCGGCGCGGGCTTCGTGCCGAACGTCCTCGACCGCTCGGTGGTCGACGAGGTGGTGACGGTGAGCAACCAGACCGCCTTCGAGACGGCCCGGGCGCTCGCCAAGCTCGAGGGCATCCCGGGCGGCATCTCGACGGGCGGCAACGTCGCCGCGGCGCTCGAGATCGGCGCGCGGCCGGAGTTCCGGGGCAAGCGCATCGTCACCGTCGCCTGCTCCTTCGCCGAGCGCTACATCTCGAGCGCGCTCTTCGAAGGTCTCTGAGAAGCGGGGCCGCAACCTCCGGCCCTCACGCGGGTTTCCTCGGGACAGTTTCCGTTCCGAGGAGGCCTCGCATGGCCGACGAGAAGCGCTCGCCGCATTCCCTAGCGACCCAGACCGCCGACCAGATCCGCAATGAGCAGCGTGGTGGGGGCGACCCGACGACTCCTGCAGGCCCCGAGGCCAACGACACGATGCGCCGGATCTGGAGCGATCCCGGCGGCGAGGCGTACAACTACCGCAACGCCATGGTCGGCGCTGGCGGCAAGGCCGACGACCATTCCGAGCTGACGGCGGCCGAAACGCCCGAAACCCACAAGCACTTGAGCGACGCGAGCCTCACGCCGCCGAAGCCGCAAGGCCCGGCAGCGGACGCTGTCGACCGCGCCACAGCTGCCGTCGGCCACGACGCCGACGACGATCGCTGACGGGAGGCGGCCCATGACACACGATCCCAAACCCGAACGGGACGCGATGCCGGCCGCGCGCGAGCTCGGTCAGCCCGAAGGCACGGAGCCCTCGAAGGAGGGCGCGGGCCCGAACGGCAAGACCTCGGGCCGCCCCGAGGGCGGTCCGACCGGCCTGTCCACGGGCCTGCAGCCGAGCGGGACCACGCCCGGCAAGTCTCCCGGCGCCAGCACCGGCTCGGTCGGCACGGGCGGCGCCTCGAGCGGCGCGACCGGCGCCGTGAAGAAGGGGCAATGATCATGCCCGAAGCCTCGGACGAAAAGGCTCCGGACGACGATGCGGCGGCCCGCGCCGCCGTCGAGGGCGGCGCCCCGGGCACCGTCGAGCCTGGCGGCAGCCACGGCAAGGGTCCGAAACCGTCGGATCGCCTGCCACCGGCCGGCATCCACGCCGATCCGAGCCTCATCAACGAGGATGCGACGCCGGGCGCCGGCACGCTGACGCCGGCGGGCGGACACGACGACACGGATGCGACGAGTTCCTGAGATGAACCCCGGCGGAGATGTCACGATGAGCGACGGCAAGAAGGGCTCGGAGAGCCTCGACGATAACCTCGAAGACCTTTCCATCGACCGCCCGCGCCTGACCCCGCAGGGGCGCACGGACGACGATCCCGCGGGCGAGGACGCCACCAACCCGATGGGCGAAGGCGCCAAGCAGGGGCAGGGCGGCAAGGCGGAGGGCTGAAGGCCCGGCTCTTTTCCGGACCTCCGCACCCGCAAACGTACCAGGGCCTGCCCGTCCGCATCGGCTGGTCGGAGCGCCGCGAGGAGGATCAAGCCGGGCCGAAGGCGTCCGGGCAGCCTGTCGCCCGATCTTCCCCCCTCGTCGCCCCCGTGCTAGCCACCGGGCCATGACCGCCCGCCTCGACCAAGCCTTCGCCCGCGCCCGCGCCGAGAGCCGCGCCGCGCTCGTCACCTACGTCATGGCAGGCGACCCGGACCCGGCGACCTCCTTTGCGATCCTGCAGGGCCTGGCCGAAGCGGGCGCCGACATCGTCGAGCTCGGGCTTCCCTTCACCGATCCGATGGCCGACGGCCCCTCGATCCAGGCCGCCGGCCTGCGGGCGCTCAAGGCGGGGCAGACCACCGCGAAAACCCTGGACCTCGTGCGGCGTTTCCGCGAAGCGAACGCCACGACGCCTATCATCCTGATGGGCTACTACAACCCGCTTTTTCAATACGGCGTCCCGCGCTTCCTCGCGGACGCGAAAGCGGCCGGGGTCGACGGGCTCATCATCGTCGACCTGCCTCCGGAGGAGGACGACGAGCTCTGCCTGCCGGCGCTGGAGGCCGGCCTTGCCTTCATTCGGCTCGCGACCCCGACGACGGACGACCGGCGGCTCCCGGCCGTTCTCGCGAACACGGCAGGCTTCGTCTACTACGTCTCGATCACGGGCATTACCGGCGCGGCGACGCCCGATTTCGACCGCGTGTCCGACGCGGTGGGGCGGATCAAGCGCCACACGCCCTTGCCCGTCGTCGTCGGCTTCGGGGTGAAGACCGGGGCGCATGCGGCCGCCATCGCGCGGGGCGCCGACGGGGTCGTCGTCGGCACGGCCCTCATCGACGCGTTGCGCGCCACCCTCGACGGCGAGGGCCGCGCGACGGCCGGCAGCGTCGCGGCCGTGACCGGCCTCGTCCAGGAGCTCGCGGCAGGCGTGCGCTCCACGCGCAAAGCGCAAGCCGCTTGAAAGATGCCGCTCCGCCCTCAAGCCGGCGGGCAATCGAGCTCAGAGACTGGCCGGAAAAGATGGCCGTCCCACCCCACACCTCATCCTGAGGTGGCGCGAAGCGCCCTCGAAGGAGGGCTCCAGGACCGTATACGTCACTGGAGCCCTCCTTCGAGGCTCAGGCTTCGCCTTCGCACCTCAGGATGAGGTGAGTGGGTGGGACCAGCCCCCTACTGCGGGCCAACCTCCCAGAGAACAGGCCCGACCTCGCCCGCCCGCTCACGCCGTCTCGGGCAGCTTCGTCAGGAGCTTGTCGAGGGTGATGGGATAGTCGCGCACCCGCACGCCGGTGGCGTTGTAGACCGCGTTGCCAATCGCGCCGCCGACGCCGCAGATACCGAGCTCGCCCACGCCCTTCGCCTTCATGGGCGAGGAGATCGGGTCGGTCTCGTCGAGGAAGATGACCTCCTGATGCGGGATGTCGGCATGGACCGGCACCTCGTAGCCGGCGAGATCGTGGTTGACGAAGAAGCCGCGGCGCTTGTCCACCTCGAGCTTCTCGGTGAGCGCCGAGCCCACCGCCATCGTCATCGCGCCGATCACCTGGCTGCGGGCCGATTTCGGGTTGAGGATGCGCCCGGCGGCGCAGACGGCCAGCATGCGGCGCACCCGCACCTCGGCCGTATAGGCGTCGACGCCGACCTCGACGAAGTGGCCCGCGAAGGTAGATTGCTGGTAGCGCTTGCCGAGATCGCCGTACTCGATGGCGTCCTCCGCGACGAGCTCGCCGTCCCGCGCGGCGTCCGCCAGCGCCAGGCTGCGGTTGCCGGCGCGCACCTGGCCGTCGGCGAAGGCGGCGTCGGCCGAGTTGATCCCGAGCTTCTGGGCCACCGCCTCGCGCAGCTTGACGCAGGCCGCGTAGACGCCGGCAGTGGAATTGTTGGCGCCCCATTGCCCGCCCGAACCCGCAGAGGCTGGGAGGTCGGAGTCGCCGAGGCGCACGACCACCTTCTCCAGCGGCACGCCCATCATCTCCGCCGCGGTCTGGGCGATGATGGTGTAGGTGCCGGTGCCGATGTCGGTCATATCCGTCTCAACCGTGACGACGCCCTCGCGGTTGAGCCGGACGCGCGCCGCCGACTTCATCAGGAGGTTGTTGCGAAAGCCCGCCGCGACGCCCATGCCGACGAGCCAGCGCCCGTCGCGCACCTGGCCTGGCGCCTGACGCTTGCTCCAGCCGAAGCGCTCCGCACCGAGCCGCAGGCAGCCGATGAGGTCGCGCTGCGAGAAGCGGCGCTCGTGGTTCTCCGGGTCGACCTGGGTGTCGTTGCGGATCCGGAACTCGATCGGGTCGAGGCCGAGCTTCTCGGCCATCTCGTCCATCGCCACCTCGAGCGCCATCATGCCGGGCGCCTCGCCGGGCGCCCGCATGGCGTTGCCCTCGGGCAGGTCGAGATGGGCGAGCCGCAAAGAGGTCAGGCGGTTCGCGCCGGCGTAGAGCAGCTGCGTCTGGGACACGGCCGTCTCGGGATCGCCGTCCGGGAGGTTGCCCGAGGTGCTCTCGTGGGCGATGGCCGTGATGCGGCCGTCCTGCGTTGCCCCGATGCGGATGCGTTGGATCGTTGCCGGCCGGTGCGTGGTGTTGTTGGCAATCAGCGGACGGGTCAAGGTCACCTTGACGGGGCGTCCGGCCGCCTTCGCGCCGAGCGCCGCGAGCACCGCGTCCGCCCGGATGAACAGCTTCGAGCCGAAGCCGCCGCCGACGTAAGGAGAATCGAGCCGCACGTTCTCAGGTTTCAGCCCGAAGATCTTGGCGATGGAGCCCTTGCCCCAGGCGATCATCTGGTTCGACGTCCAGAGCGTGAGCTTGTCGCCCTGCCACGCCGCGATCGTGGCATGGGGCTCCATGGCGGCATGGCTCTCGTCAGACGTGGTGTAGCGCGCGTCGAGCTTGACCGGCGCGCTGGCGAAAGCGCCCTCGAAATCGCCGATCCGCTCCTCCGGCGGCCCGCCGCTGCCCTCCTCGCTGTCGCCCGGCACGGGCGGAGCGTTCGGCGCCTCGGCCGCCAGATCGAACTTGCCGGGCTCGGTGTCGTAGTCGACGCGGATCAGCGCCGCCGCATCCCGGGCCTGCTCGAAGGTCTCCGCGACGACCACGGCGATGGCCTGATGATAATGCTGCACCTCGGAGCCGCCGAAGAGGTAGGCCGCGTTCATCTTGCCGCGTTCCATGCGGGGCATGTCGAGCGTCGTCACGATGGCGAGCACGCCGGGCGCGGCCTTCGCCGCCTGAAGGTGCATCGTGCGGACACGGCCCTTCGGGATGCCGGCGCCGAGCACGAAGCCGTAGGCCTGGTTCGGCGCGACGTCGTGGCGCTCGTAAGCGTAAGGAGCGGTCCCGGTCGTCTTGTACTTGCCGTCGATGCGGTCGGTGGCGCGGCCGACGACTTTCAGCTGATCGATCGGGTTCGTGCCGGCAGGAGTGTCGAACTTCATGGCGTCAGGCCCTCGCGTCGGCGAGCACCGCAGCGAGCGTGCGCTCGACCAGCGGAAGCTTGAAGGCGTTGTCGTGGGTCGGCTTGGCGCCGGCGAGCATGGCAGCGGCCGTTGCCTTGGCCCCGCGGGAGAGTTCGGCTTCCGCCGCCTCGACCCGCCACGGCTTGTGCGCGACCCCACCCAGCGCGACCTTGCCCGTCCCGTCCCGCTGGATGATGGCCGCCACAGAGACGAGGGCGAAGGCGTAGGACGCGCGGTCGCGCACCTTGCGGTAGAACTGCTTGCCCCCGGCGGGCTTCGGCAGGGTGACAGCGGTAATCAGCTCGTCCCCCTGAAGAACCGTGTCGATCTGCGGCGTGTCGCCGGGCAGGCGATGGAACTCGGCCATCGGGATCGCCCGGTTGGAGCCGTCGGCCTTCACGGTCTCGACGGTGGCGTCGAGCACGCGCATGGCCACCGCCATGTCGGAGGGGTGCGTCGCGATGCAGGCCTCGCTCGAGCCGATGACCGCGAGCTGGCGGCTCACCCCGTCGAGGGCCGAGCAGCCCGAGCCGGGCTGGCGTTTGTTGCAGGCCTGCGCCGTGTCGTAGAAGTAGGGGCAGCGGGTGCGCTGCAGGAGGTTGCCCGCCGTCGTCGCCTGGTTGCGGAGCTGGCCCGTAGCGCCGGCGGACAGCGCCCGCGACAGGACGCCGTAATCGCGCCGGACCCGCTCGTCGGAGGCGAGATCGGTGTTGCGCACCAGCGCGCCGATGCGAAGGCCCCCTTCTGGGGTCGACTCGATCTTGTCGAGGCCGAGGCGGTTGACGTCAACGAGATGCGTCGGCGTCTCGATCTGCAATTTCATGAGATCGAGCAGATTCGTCCCGCCGGCGATGAACTTCGCGCCCGGCGTCCGGGCGACGGCCGCCGCGGCCTCGGCGGGGGCCGATGCGCGCTCGTAGGTGAACGGTTTCATCCCTGCCTCCCGGCGACTTCGGTGACCGCTTCGACGATGTTGGAATAGGCCCCGCAGCGGCAGAGGTTTCCGCTCAGGCGCTCGCGGATCTCGGCTTCGGTGAGCTGCACCGGCGCGGTGAGATCGGCCGTGACGTGGCTCGGGATGCCGGCCTTGATCTCCTCCAGCATGGCAACGCTGGAGCAGATCTGGCCCGGCGTGCAATAGCCGCACTGGTAGCCGTCGTGCTTGACGAAGGCCGCCTGCATCGGGTGCAGGTTCTCAGGGGTGCCGAGCCCCTCGATCGTGGTGATCTCGGCGCCTTCGTGCATCACTGCGAGGTTGAGGCAGGACAGGATACGCCGCCCGTTGACCATCACGGTGCAGGCGCCGCACTGGCCGTGGTCGCAGCCCTTCTTGGAGCCCGTCAGGTGGAGGTGCTCGCGCAGGGCATCAAGCAGCGTGACGCGCGGATCGAGCGTGAGGTTCGCCGCCTGCCCGTTGACCGTGAAGGCGACCGGCATCGTCGGCTGGAAGCCGGCGGTCGCACCCGTGGGGTTGGCCATGCTGGTTGCCTCCTGCGCGATGCCTTCGTGCGGCAGCGTCGCGAGAACCGCGAGGGATGCGGCTCCGGCAACCGCCGCCCGGCGGGTGATCTGAGGTTCGTCGTGATGGTCTGGCACAGGACGTCTCCTGTTCGGCGCCGGCCGTCGGCGTGCCTCGCGGGGCGGTCGCGCCCCCTCGCGCGGCGACCGATACGGCCGACAACTCGCGTCACGTTGGAATGGTTCTCACGTAGATCGGAGATCGTGATCTCATTTCCGTTATCGGTCGGGCGTCCGTCGTGGTTGCTGACCCGACCGTGTCCAAGGGTCTGTGGCACGCTCGAGCGGCCTGGCGATTGACCGCGCCCTGGGGAGCCGACATCAGGTCCGGCTCGCCGAAAAGTAAGGTGAGCTCCTGACCGAAGGGTTGTTGCCGTGACCGCCATCGAACTCAAACCGTCGGTCCTGCTCGGGCTGATCGGACAGGATATCCAGGCCTCGCGCACGCCCGAGATGCACATGGCCGAGGCCGAGGCGCAGGGCCTGCGGCTCGTCTACCGCCTGCTCGATCTGACACCACTCGGGCTCGGTCCCGAGGCCCTGCCCGATCTCCTGCGCGCGGCCGAGCTGACCGGCTTCTCGGGCCTGAATATCACGCATCCGTGCAAGCAGCGCGTGCTCGCCCATCTCGACGATCTGTCCGAGGACGCCCGGGATCTCGGCGCGGTCAACACGGTCCTGTTCCGGGCCGGGCGCCGGATCGGGCACAACACCGATTGGTCGGGCTTCGCGGAGGCTTTTCGCCGAGAGATGACCGGCGCGCCCTTGGACCAGGTGGTTCAGCTCGGCGCGGGCGGTGCCGGCGCGGCGGTCGCCTACGCTCTCCTGACCCTCGGGGCGGGGGAGCTCGCTCTCCTCGACGTCGAGACGGCGCGGGCGGAGGCGCTCGCCCATACCCTTTGCCGCCGGTTCGGGGCCGGGCGGGCCCGGGCCGGCGCGAACCACGCGGCGGCGATCCGCGCGGCCGACGGCCTCGTCAACGCGACGCCGGTCGGCATGGCGGCCTATCCGGGCCTGCCGCTCGACGCCGGCCTGCTCCGGCCGGACCTTTGGGTTGCCGACATCATCTACTTCCCCCTCGAGACCGAGCTGCTGCGCCAAGCGCGGGCGCTCGGCTGCCGGACCCTCGACGGCACCGGCATGGCCGTTGGGCAGGCGGCCGCGGCCTTCCGGCTCTTCACCGGGCGCGAGCCCGACGCCCGGCGCATGGCGCTGACGTTCGCGTCCATGGGCGCGGGCTGACGCGCAAGTCGGCGGCCCCTGCGGTGACAGTGTGCGCCTTTCACCCGCGGGCGGGATGGCGTAAGGCCCTGGCTTCTCCCCGCCAGCACCGAAATCATGATCCGCCTCGACAAGATCAGCCGTCAGAACGGCAAGCAGCTTCTCTTCATCGAGGCGTCCGCCGCTCTCCAGAAGGGCGAGAAGGTCGGCCTTGTCGGCCCGAACGGCGCCGGCAAGACCACGCTCTTTCGCCTGATGACGGGGCAGGAGCAGCCCGACGAGGGCCAGGTCACGACGGAGCGGGGCATCAGCATCGGCTATTTCAGCCAGGATGTCGGCGAGATGGCCGGCCGCAGCGCCGTGGCCGAGGTCATGGACGGGGCCGGGCCGGTGAGCGCGGTCGCTGCCGAGCTCAAAGAGCTGGAAGCGGCGCTTGCCGATCCGGAGCGGGCCCACGAGATGGACGCGATCATCGAGCGCTACGGCGAGGTGCAGGCGCGCTTCGAGGAGCTCGACGGCTACGCGCTCGAGGGCCGGGCCTACGAGGTTCTGGCGGGCCTCGGCTTCAGCCAGGAGATGATGGACGGGGACGTCGGTGCGCTTTCCGGCGGCTGGAAGATGCGCGTCGCCTTGGGCCGTATCCTGCTCATGAAGCCGGACGTCATGCTCCTCGACGAGCCGAGCAACCACCTCGATCTCGAAAGCCTGATCTGGCTCGAAGCCTTCCTCAAGAACTACGACGGCGCGCTGATGATGACCTCGCACGACCGCGAGTTCATGAACCGGATCGTCACCAAGGTGATCGAGATCGACGGCGGGGCGCTCACCACCTATTCGGGCGATTACCTCTTCTACGAGCAGCAGCGCGCGCTCAACGAGACGCAAGCCCAGGCCCAGTTCGAACGCCAGCAAGCGATGCTCGCCAAGGAGATCGCGTTCATCGAGCGCTTCAAGGCCCGGGCCTCGCATGCGGCCCAGGTGCAGAGCCGGGTCAAGAAGCTCGACAAGATCGAGCGCGTCGAGCCGCCCCGCCGCCGCCAGGCCGTGGTGTTCGAGTTCCAGCCCGCGCCCCGCTCGGGCGAGGAGGTGGTCAGCCTCAAGAAGGTGGTGAAGCGCTATGGCCGCCGGACGATCTACGACGGGCTCGACTTCGCCGTGCGGCGCAAGGAGCGCTGGTGCGTGATGGGCGTCAACGGCGCCGGCAAGTCGACGCTCTTGAAGCTCGTGGCGGGCTCGGCCAAGCCCGACGACGGCACGGTGGCGCTCGGCGCCAGCGTCAAGCTCGGCTACTTCGCCCAGCACGCCATGGACCTGCTGGAGGGCGGGCGCACGGTGTTCGAGACCTTGGAGGACGCCTTCCCGCAGGCCGGCCAGGGGTCCTTGCGCGCGCTCGCGGGTTGTTTCGGCTTCTCGGGCGACGACGTCGAGAAGCGCTGCCAGGTGCTGTCGGGCGGCGAGAAGGCCCGGCTCGTGATGGCCCGGATGCTCTTCGAGCCGCCGAACCTCCTGGTGCTCGACGAGCCCACGAACCATCTCGACATCGCGACCAAGGGCATGCTGATCGAAGCCCTCTCCCGCTACGAGGGCACGATGCTGTTCGTCTCGCACGACCGCCATTTCCTGGCGGCCCTGTCGAACCGCGTGCTCGAACTCACGCCCGAGGGCGTCCACCAGTACGGCGGCGGGTACACCGAGTACGTCGCCCGGACGGGCCAGGAAGCGCCGGGGCTGCGGAGCTGATTTGGTTCTCGGAAATCGGGGCGTTCGAGGCGGGTCGACGACGTTTAGGCCACGGCCCGACCCGAAGCCTCCTCACTCGATGAGTTCACGGCCTCGGCGCCCCTTGGCGCGAAATCCTCGCGGGTGAGATAGGTGAAGCGCCCCGGGCCGGGAGCGCCGTCGAGCCGCGCCAGCCCGGCCTTCATGTCCTCGGCCCCGGCGGCCCAGCGGTCCCGCACGGAGGAGGGCGAGTAGTCGAAGCTCTTGGAGGCGAGTTCGTCGGCGCCGGTCTGATAGGCGAGGTGGAGCAAGGTCACCCGGGGCCCGTCAGGGCGCAACGCGTCGCGCAGGGCGTATTCCCGCCGCAGGCCTGCGATCGCCCGCCGCGGCGCGCTCGCGAAGATGAGGTCGTTCGCCCGCTCCAGCACCGCATCCAGGGAGGCCGGACGCGGCGCCTGGAGGCTGAACAGATCGAGGGCGATACAGAGAAGATCGCGCTCCGGCTCCGTCTCGAACAGCGGATCGAGGGGCAGGTTGTTCGTGTAGCCGGCATCGCACAGGAGCCGCCCCTCGATCTCGATGGGCGGAAAGGCCGGCAGGATCGCCGTGCTGGCGAGCACGTGCTCGGGACGGATGCCGCCACGGTGGCTGTCGAAGTAGACCTCCTGGCCGCTCTCGACGTCGACGCAGCCCACCGTGAGGCGGGTCTCGCCGTCCCGTAGGCGGCCGAAGTCGACGAGCCGCTCCAGCGTGTCGCTCAAGGGGCCGTGATCGAAGAGGGCCACGTCGTTCGGCACGCCCGGCAGGGCGGACCAGAGCCCCGGCCAGCGGTGGCGGTAGATGCTGGGGCGGCCCCAGGCGAGGGCGTGGAGGGCGTGCAGGCCGTTGTAGATCTGGCGCGGCTTGAGGGCGTCGGTCGGGCTCGGGCCGGTGTGCTGTGCCGCCTCGGCCCAGAACTGGCGCAGCCGTGCCAGACGCTCCTCGGGCGGGTTCCCGGCGAGGATCGCGCCCGTGACCGCCCCGACCGAGGCGCCGACGATCCAGCCCGGGGCGAAGCCGTGCTCGTCCAGGACCTCGCAGGCCCCGGCGAGATAGGCGCCGAGCGCGTTGCCGCCGCCGAGCACGAGAGCCGTGTCGGCTTTCGCCGGACGCGCCCGTCCGGGCCGAGTCGATTCATGGGTCATGGATGGGCAACGCTTCTCAGAGCAGAGGGGTCCCGCCCGTGACGGCATGGATGCCGCCGGTCATGTAGCTGCCCTCGTCGGAGGCCAGCAGAACGAAGATGCCGGCGAGCTCCCGCGGCTGGCCGGGACGGCCGAGCGGCGTGTCCTTGCCGAAGCTCTTCACCTTCTCGGGGGGCATGGTGGAAGGGATCAGCGGCGTCCAGATCGGGCCCGGCGCCACCCCGTTCACCCGGATGCCCTTCTCTCCCAGCATCTGGGCGAGGCCCGCCGTGAAATTCGAGATCGCGCCCTTCGTCGAGGCATAGGCGAGCAGCATCGGGCTCGGCTTGTCCGACTGGATCGAGGTCGTGTTGATGATGGACGAGCCCGGGCGCATGTGGGGCACCGCAGCCTTCGCGAGGCGGAACATCGCCGCGATATTAGTCTGGAACGTGTAGTCCCATTCCTCGTCCGAGATGTCCTCAATCGAGGCGTAGGTGCGCTGGAAGGCGGCGTTGTTGACGAGCACGTCGAGGCGCCCGAACTCCGAGACGGCCCGCTCCACGACGGCCCGGCAATGGGCGGGGTCCGCGAGGTCGCCCGGCATCAGCACGCAGCGCCGCCCGGCCGCCTCGACGTGGCGCGCGGTCTCCCGGGCATCCGCATCCTCCTGCTCGTTGAGGTAGGCGATCAGCACGTCGGCGCCCTCGCGGGCATAGGCGATGGCCACCGCCCGCCCGATCCCTGAGTCGCCGCCGGTGATGATGGCCGCGCGTCCGGTAAGCCGGCCCGCGCCCTTATAGCTCTCCTCGCCGTGATCCGCCTGCGGCGTCATCTCGGCCTCGGTGCCGGGCGCGGCGATTTGATCTTGGTTCGACGGCGTCATGGCGGCTCTCCCCCTCGGCGGTGCCCGCGCGTCAAGCGCTGGACGCGCGGGAGGTTCCCGGACGAACGGGACAATGTTGACGCGATCGGCCGGGCTGCGACGAGCGTTCGAGGGCCCGCCCGACGCCGGTCAGGGAGACGGGGTCGCGAGACGATAGCCGACCCCGGTCTCCGTCAGGATGTGACGAGGGCGGTTCGGATGCTCCTCGATCTTCTGGCGCAGCTGGCGCACGTAGATGCGCAGGTACTGCACGTCCACCGTCGGTCCCCAGACCCGCTCCATGATGGCGCGATGGGTGAGCACCTTGCCCGCGTTCACGACAAGGAGCTTGAGGATGTCCCATTCCTTGTTGGACAGCTTGACCTCGCGGTCTTGCACCGAGACGAGGCGACGGGTCAGGTCGACGGTGAGGTCGCCGCTCGTGAACACAGGGGTCGCTGCGCCGTCCTGCCGCAGGCGATGGCGCAGTGCGGTGCGGATGCGGGCGACGAGCTCGCTCATGCCGAAGGGCTTGGTGACGTAATCGTCCGCGCCGAGGTCGAGGGCGGCGACCTTGCCGCGCTCGTCGCCGCGGCTGGAGAGCACGATGATGGGCGTCGTCGCGCCGTTCGCCCGCACGCGCCGGATCACCTCCAGGCCGTCCATGTCGGGGAGGCCGAGATCGAGCGGCACCACCTCCGGCGCATCGTGCGCGATGATCTCGATCGCCCCGCGGCCCGTGCCGGCCTCCAGCACGCGGTAGCCTTGCGCGTCGAGGCTCGTGCGCAGGAGGCGCCGGAGCGAGGGCTCGTCGTCGACGACGAGGATCGGCAGGCCGCCGCTCACGCGACGTCTTCCCGGCGTGGCGGGGCGACGAGGCTCGACGGAAAGGCGAGGGTAACGATCGCGCCGGGGCCGTCCGCGCGGTTGGCAGCGCTGATCCGTCCCCCGAGCGCTTCCATGAACCCCCGGCAGATCGCGAGGCCGAGGCCCGTGCCCGCTCGGCGGCGGTCGTCGGCCGCGGCGCGGTAGAACTTGTCGAACACCCGTTCCTCATCGCCCGGCGGCAGGCCGGGCCCCTCGTCCGCGACCGTGAGGCTCACATCGTCGCCCGCGGGTCGGCCCGCGACGGTGACGAGGGAGCCGGCCGGGGCGTATTTGGCGGCGTTGTCGAGAAGGTTGACCAGCACCTGCTCGAGCAGCACCGCGTCGAGGTGCAGCATGGGCAGGTCGGGCGCGAGGTCGATGACGACCTCGTGACCCGCGAGCGTCCGCGCCGTGCGCTGCAGGGCCGTTCCGACCACCTCGCCGAGGTCGATGGCGCTCCGGTCGAGCGTGATCCCGCCCGCCTCGATGCGGGTCATGTCGAGGAGGTTGGTCACGAAGCGCGTCATGCGCTCCGCCTCGTCCTGGATCGTCACTGTCAGCACGTCGTGCGCCGCGCCGTCGTAAAGGCCGGGCCCGGCCCGCAGTGCCGTGACCGCGCCGGTGATGGAGGCGAGCGGGGTCTTGAGGTCGTGCGAGAGCGAGCTGAGGAGCGCCGCGCGCAGTCGCTCGTTCTCGACCGCGACTCGCGCTTCGTCGCGCTCGCGCCCCAGGTCCATGCGCTCCAGGGCGCCGGCGACCTGGCCGGCGAGGGAGCCGAACAGGCGCTCCTCGTCGGGGCTCAGGGGCTCGCGCCCGCCCTCCCGCGAGAGGGCCACGAGGCCCACCGGACCGGAGGCGGCGCGCAGCGGGTAGAACAGGTGCCCGCCGATCCGCATGGCATCGCGCCCGACCCATTCGCCGGCCACCCAGGAGGCGCGCAGGGCCTCGAGCTCGATGTCCTCGACCACGTCCCCGGCCGGGTTGGACGCCGCCGCGGCGGCGAGCCCGTCGGGGCCGGGAAGCAGCACGATGACGTCCCGGTCGAGGAGGTCGGCCATGCGCTCGGCCGCGGCCTCCGCGAGAGCGTCCCGATCCGCGATTCCGGCGATGTGACGGCTGAAAGCGTAGAGCGCCTGCGTCGACCGCGCCCGCTCCTTCGCGGCGAGCGCCTGGGCGCGCACCCGGGCCGCGAGGTTGCTGACGACGACCGTGACGACGGCGAAGAAGACGAGCGTCGCCAGGTTCTTGGCGTCCGCCACCTCGAAAGTGAAGACCGGCGGGATGAAGAAGAAATTGTAGGCCAGCACGCTGGCGAAGGCGGCCGCGAGCGATGGGCCGAGCCCGCCCGTGGCGGCGACGCCCACCACCGCGGTCAGGAAGACGAGGTCGACGTTCTCGATGCCCACCGCCGGGCGCAGCAGCTCCGCGACGCCCAGCGCCGCGACGACCGCGAGGCCCGCGACGCCGTAGCTCCGCAAGCCCTCCCGCTCCGATCCGTCACCGCGCTCCAACACCGATCTCCGCCGCCGCCCGACGCGCTCCTCGCAGCCCGACGACCATGACGGGGAACGAACCCGCGCGCGAGGTCGCGCGCATAGGAAAGTCATATGTAAACGGCCGCTCGGCGCGACGGGACGGCTGCGCTGGTGGGTTCTCGGGAGTAGCTGCCGCGAGGTGGCGCAGGACGCCACTCGCTCCGGACACTCCGCACATGGCCAGCACTGCCTCGCCGACCGAGACCGCCCCCTCCTCCCCCGACGTGCCGCGCGCGGCGCCGCGACGGGCCGGGTTCTGGACGCTCGCGCTGGGCTCGGTCGGGGTCGTCTACGGCGACATCGGCACGAGCCCGCTCTACGCGCTGAAGGAAAGCCTCACCGCCGCGGCCGCCGGCGGCGCGCTCACCCGCGAGATGGTGTTCGGCGTTGTGTCGCTCGTGCTCTGGGCGCTGATCGTCATCGTGACGCTCAAATACGTGCTGCTCGTCATGCGCATGGACAACAACGGCGAGGGCGGCACACTCGCCCTCATGGCCCTCGTCCAGCGCGTCATGGGGCACGGCGGCGCCCTGGTGATCGGGCTCGGCATGGCCGGTGCGGCGTTGTTCTACGGCGACGCCATCATCACGCCGGCGATCTCCGTGCTCTCCGCGGTGGAGGGCCTGAAGCTGATCACCCCGGCGCTGGAGCCCTACGTCTTGCCGATCAGCCTTGCGATCTTGGTCGCGCTCTTTGCCGTCCAGAGCCGGGGCACGGCGGCGGTGGCCGTGGTCTTCGGCCCGATCACGGCGGTGTGGTTCGTGGCCATGGCGGTCGGCGGCCTGGTGCATCTCGCGGACGACATGAGCATCTTGGGCGCCCTCAGCCCCACGCACGGCATCCGGTTCCTGACGAACCACGGCATGGCCGGCCTGTTCGCGCTCGGCGCCGTGTTCCTGGCGGTCACGGGCGCCGAGGCGCTCTACGCCGATATGGGGCATTTCGGGCGCAAGCCGATCCAGCTTGCCTGGATCGGCCTCGTCCTGCCCGCGCTGGCGCTCAACTATCTCGGCCAGGGCGCGATGCTGCTGGCCTACCCTGAGCGGCTGGAGAACCCGTTCTACCTGCTCTACCCGTCCTGGGCGCTGCTGCCGATGGTCGTGCTGGCGACGATGGCCACCATCATCGCGAGCCAGGCCGTGATCACCGGCGCCTTCTCGCTCACCCAGCAGGCGATCCAGCTCGGCCTCCTGCCGCGCTTCGAGGTCCGGCGCACCTCTGAGACTGAAAAGGGACAGATCTACATCCCGAAGGTGAATGGGTACCTGCTCGTCGCCGTCGTGCTCCTCGTCGTCACCTTTAAATCGTCGAGCGCGCTGGCCGCCGCCTACGGCATCGCGGTGACGGGCACGATGGTGGTCACGGCCGTCCTCGCCTACCTGACCTTGCGCCATTGCTGGCGCTGGTCGGCCGCTGCCGCGGCGCTCGCGATCGCGCCGTTCCTCCTCATCGACGGGGTGTTCCTGTCGGCCAACCTGCTCAAGGTGCACGAGGGCGGCTGGATGCCCCTCGTCGTGGCCGGCGCGCTCATGCTGGTGATGATCACCTGGCGCCGGGGCACGACGATCCTGTCCGAGAAGGCGCGCAAGGAGGAGGTGTCCCTCCCGGAGCTCGTCGCCATGCTGGAGCGGCGCGCCCCCGAGCGCGTGAAGGGCACCGCCGTTTTCTTGAGCGGCAGCCCCGGCAACGCGCCCTCGGCGCTCATGCACAACCTGAAGCACAACAAGGTGCTGCACGAGCAGAACGTGATCCTGCACGTCATCACCGAGGACACGCCCCGCGTCGACGAGGCGAGCCGGTCCACCGTCGAGCGCCTGTCGGAACACTTCCTGCGCGTGACCCTGCGCTTCGGCTTCATGGAGGTGCCGAACGTGCCAGCAGGGCTGTCGGCCTGAAGGGTGCCGGAGTTTCCCTTCGAGGTGATGCGCACCTCGTTCTTCCTGTCCCGCCGCTCGATCCGGCCCTCGGCCCAGTCTGACATGCCGTTGTGGCAGGACAACCTGTTCATCAGCCTGGCCCGCAGCGCCTCCGACGTGACGGAGCACTTCCGCATTCCGACGGGCCGGGCCGTCGAAGTCGGGTCGCAGGTGACTGTCTAGGGGACGCGGACGATGCGGCACGAACGGCGGTCGATCGCCGTTGATAGAGCCGAATGCTACCCGGACGCGGTGGCGGAACGGCTCGCCGCCCGACTCGTCACCGGCGCTTCGGACGGCGCGCGTTGAGCCAAACCCTCGAGAAGGGCCACGAGCCGCGCGGCCGCCTCCGCGGCGCTTCCCTCGTTGCGGATGACGACGTCCGCGCGGCAGGACAGCTCGGCGGCGCGAAGGGCACGCTGGCGCGCGGCGAAGCCCGCTTCCCGTCCCCGGGCCGCGATCCGCGCTGCCAGAACCTCGGGCGAGGCCGTGACCTCCACGACGGCGGCGACCGGCAGGCGCAGGCAGGCCTCCTCGACCTTCGCTCGCGATACGTTGCACGTCGCGATCCCGCCGGCGCGCACCTGCGCGAGGGCGCTCCCGGGGAGCGCGTAGCCCAGACCATGGGCTCGCCAGCTCAGCGCAAAGGTGCCCTCAGTCTCGCCGCGCTCGAAGGCGGTCCAGTCGATCGGATCGTGGTCCTCCCAGCGGTCGCAGGGGCGGGTGATCAGGCGACGCGGGAACAGAAAGCGCGGGTCGCCGCCGAGCCGCTCGCGGACCAACCGCAACAGCGTGTCCTTGCCGGCGCCGCTCGGACCGACGAGGAGGACGAAGCCCCCCATCACGCGACCGGCCGACCCTGCCGCCAGACCTGGCGGACGACCGGCACCTCGCCGGCGACCTGCACCCGCACGAGGTCGGCGCGGAGCCCCGGCCGGAGGGCGCCGCGGTCGTCGAGCCCCGTGGCCTTGGCGGGATTGAGCGTCACGGTCGCGACGGCCTGGGACAGGTCGATGCCCGGCACGCGCCGCGGCAGGTCGAAGGCCGCCATCAGGAGGCTCGCCGGGACGTAATCCGAGGAGAGGATGTCGAGCATGCCCTCCCGCGCGAGGGTCTCGGCGGCGACGTTGCCCGAATGCGAGCCGCCGCGGATCAGGTTCGGTGCGCCCATCATGACCGTGAGGCCCTTGCCCCGGCTCGCCGCGGCGGCCTCGACGGTCGTCGGGAACTCGGCGAGCACGGCGCCCTCCGCCGCCGACTGCTCCACCTCGTCGAGCGTGGTGTCGTCGTGGCTCGCGAGGGGGATGGCACGGTCGCGGGCGAGCGCCACGAGCGCCGGACGGTTCATGGCCGAGCGCTCGCCATTGAGGCGCTGCTTCTCGGCGACAGCCCGGTCGATCTCGTCCCGGTCCTTGCCGGTCTTGCCGCCGTAATAGACGAAGTACTTGGCAAGGTCCCTGAACTGTCGCTGGCCCGGCGTGTGATCCATGAGCGAGATCAGGCCGACCGGGAACCGCGCGACGAAGGCCTGGACCGTCTCGACCACGTCGGGCGAGGGGATCTCGCAGCGCAGATGCGTGCAGTGATCGGCGCGAAAGAGCTCCTGGCAGCGCGCCTCGTCGATGGCGCCGGCGAGGTCCATCAGCTCGGCGCCGAGGCCGCCGCCGTCGATGTCGACGCCGGCGCGCAATGAGTCGAACACGGTGGTGATGCCCGACGCCGCGATCTGGGCGTCGTAGGCGAGCACGGCGCCCAGCGGATGCCAGCGCACCTTCGGGCGGGGCGCGTAGTGGCTCTCGAGGTGATCGGTGTGCAGCTCGACGAGGCCCGGGAGGAGGTGGTCGCCCTTGAGGTCGAGGCCGCGCTCGGGCGCCCGGCCTTGGCCGATCTCGACGATGCGGCCCGCCGCCACCGCGAGCCAGCCGCGCTCCACGCGGTCGGGCAGCACGAGGGTGGCGTTCTCGATGACGGCAAGGTCGGTCATGGCGATCCCGGAGGTCAGGCGGCGGCCTTAGCAGCGAAGTGCGTCACGTCGACGACGGTGTCGGCCACCGCCTCGCGCACGTCCTCGTCGTGGAAGATGCCGATGATCGCGGTGCCCGCGGCCTTCTTCGCCGCGATCAGCTCCACGACCACGGCGCGGTTCTTCGCGTCGAGGGAGGCGGTGGGCTCGTCGAGGAGGAGCACCGGACGTTCGGCGACGAAGCCGCGGGCGATGTTGACGCGCTGCTGCTCGCCGCCGGAGAAGGTCGCCGGCGGCAGGGACCAGAGGCGGGCGGGCACGTTGAGCCGCTCCAGCAGCTCCTGCGCCCGCGCCCGGGCCGCGTCAGGCGCGAGCCCGCCCTCCCGGCCCGCCGCCGTCACGATGTCGAGCGCTCCCACCCGCGGGATGACGCGCAGGAACTGGGACACGTAGCCGAGCGTCGTGCGGCGAAGCGCCAGGATGCGCCGCGGTTCGGCCGCCGCCACGTCGACGAGAGCGTCACCGTCGCGCACCAGGATGCGGCCGGCATCGCAGCGGTAGTTGCCGAAGATCATCTTGAGGAGGCTCGACTTGCCCGCCCCGGACGGTCCGCCGAGCACGACGCACTCGCCCGGATGGGCGGCGAGCGACACGTCGCGCACCACCTCGAGGCGCGCCTCGCCGCGCAGGTGCAGGATGAAGGTCTTCGACACCGCGTCGAGCCGCACGAGAGGGGTCATGGTCAGGCCGCCAGGACGGAGGAGACGAGGAGCTGGGTGTAAGCCTCGCGCGGGTCGTCGAGCACCTGGTCGGTCAGGCCCGTCTCGACGGCGCGGCCGCCGCGCATCACGAGGACGCGGTGCGAGAGGAGACGCGCCACGGCCAAATCATGGGTGACGATGATCACCGCGAGGCCGAGCTCGCTGACGAGGCCGCGGATGAGGTCGAGGAGGCGCGCCTGTACCGAGACGTCGAGGCCGGAGGTCGGCTCGTCCATGAGGACGAGGCGCGGTTGCGTCACGAGGTTGCGGGCGATCTGCAGGCGCTGACGCATGCCGCCCGAGAAGGTTTTCGGGGCGTCGTCGACCCGGTCGACCTCGATCTCCACCTTGTTGAGCCAATCGAGGGCCGTGGCGCGGATCTGGCCGTAGTGCCGCGCCCCGACCGCCATCTGACGCTCGCCGACGTTGCCGCCCGCCGAGACGCCCATGCGAAGGCCCTGGGCGGCGTCCTGGCGGATGAATCCCCAATCCGTCCGCATCAGGACGCGGCGCTCGGCTTCGCTCAAGGAAAACACGTCGCGGGTGACGCCGTCGCGCATGCGGTAGCGGACCGTGCCGGCCGTGGGCGCAAGCTCCGTCGAGAGGCAGGAGAGCAGGGTCGACTTGCCGGAGCCCGACTCGCCCACCACCGCCAGCACCTCGCCTTCGTCAAGGTCGAAACCGATGTCGGCGCAACCGAGGCGCGGGCCGTAATGCTTGGTCAGGCCGCGGACGGAGAGGAGGGGCTGGTCGGTCATGGCTCGCTCCTCCCTCTCCCCTCCGTTCGCTCCTCCCCTCCCCCCTCGCGGGGGAGGGTGGCCCCCGCGTCAGCGGGGGTCGGGAGAGGGGGGCGCCCCGCGAGGGGCGCTCGCGAAGCGAAGAGGCCTGCATCGGCTCCGCCGTGCGCTCGTGCCTCGCGCAGCCCCTCTCCCGCCTCGCTGCGCGAGGCACCCTCCCCCGCGGAGGGGGGAGGGTTAGGGCTCCGCCGCTCCTCGCAATGGTCCGTGTCGGAGCAGACGAACATGCGCCCGCCCCGGTCGTCGAGCACCACCTCGTCGAGGTAGACGCCCTCCGACCCGCAGAGCGCGCACGGGGTGGTCCAGTGCTGGACGCGGAAGGGGTGGTCCTCGAAATCGAGGCTGCGCACCTCCGTGTAGGGCGGGATGGCGTAGATGCGCTTCTCGCGGCCGGCCCCATAGAGCTGGAGCGCGGGACAGCGGTCCATCTTCGGATTGTCGAATTTCGGCGTCGGTGACGGGTCCATGACGTAGCGGCCCGCCACCTCCACCGGATAGGCGTAGGTGGTGGCGATCTCGCCGTGGCGGGCGATGTCCTCGTAGAGCTTCACGTGCATGAGGCCGTATTCGGCAAGGCCGTGAAGCTTGCGCGTCTCGGTCTCCCGTGGCTCCAGGAAGCGCAGGGGCTCCGGGATCGGCACCTGGTAGACGAGCACCTGGCCCTCGGCGAGGGGCCGCTCCGGGATGCGGTGGCGCGTCTGAATGATGGTGGCGCCGGCGGTGTGCGTCGTCGTCGCCACGCCCGCCGTGCGCTCGAAGAAGGTGCGGATCGAGACCGCGTTCGTGGTGTCGTCCGAGCCCTGGTCGATGACCTTGAGGATGTCGTCCGGTCCGAGGATCGCCGCCGTTACCTGGACGCCGCCGGTGCCCCAGCCATAGGGCATCGGCATCTCGCGGGAGGCGAAGGGCACCTGGTAGCCCGGGATCGCGATGCCTTTGAGGATCGCGCGCCGGATCATGCGCTTCGTCTGTTCGTCGAGGTAGGCGAAGTTGTAGCCGGTCTCGCGCGGGGCAATGTCCTCCCTCTCCTCAGGGGAGGTCTGGGGTGGGGTATGCCGCGAAGCGGCAATCCTTTCATCACCGCCACCAGTCGCGCCTGCCGGCGCGTACCCCACCCTTGATCCCTCCCCTGAGGGGAGGGAGGACGCACCAGCGAATCCGCTCATTCCGCGGCCTCCTGCAGGGGTGACGTCTTGTCGGAGCTGGCTTGATCAGCCGCGTGCTTTTCCCGCATGCGGCGGACGAGATCGAGCTCGGCCTGGAAGTCGACGTAGTGGGGGAGCTTGAGGTGCTCGACGAAGCCCGTGGCCTGCAGGCTGTCGCAGTGGCTGAGCACGAATTCCTCGTCCTGGGCGGGGCTCCCCACCTCTTCCCCGAGTTCCCGGGCGCGCAAGCTCCGGTCGACGAGGGCCATGGCCATGGCCTTGCGCTCGCTCTGCCCGAAGGCGAGGCCGTAGCCGCGGGTGAACTGGGGCGGCACGTCGGCCGATCCCTTGAACTGGTTCACCATCTGACACTCGGTGAGGGTGACGCGACCGAGGGGCACCGGGAAGCCGAGCTCCTCCGGCACGAACTCCACCTCGACCTCGCCCACCCGCACCTCGCCGACGAAGGGATGCGTGCGGCCGAAACCCCGCTGCGTCGAGTAGCCGAGCGCCAGGACAAAACCCTCGTCGCCCCGCGCCAGGGCCTGGAGGCGCAAGGGGCGCCCGGCGGGGAAGCTCAGGGGCTCTCGGGTGAGGTCGGCGACAGGCTCGGTGTCATCGGGCGGCGGCTCGCGCTCGATGAGGCCTTCGTCGCCGAGAAGATCGGTGACGCGCGGCACGGGGCCGGGCTCCGGCTCGGCCTCGGCCGCGGGCTCCGGCAGGCCCTCGGCGGCCAGGGCGAAATCGATCAAGCGGTGCGTGTAGTCGAAGGTGGGCCCGAGCACCTGGCCGCCGGGCAGGTCCTTGTAGGTCGCCGAGACGCGCCGGCGCACCGTCATCGCCGCGGTGTCGAGGGGCTCGCAGGCCCCGAAGCGGGGCAGCGTCGTGCGGTAGGCGCGGACCAGGAACACCGCCTCGACCACGTCGCCCCGCGCCTGCTTGAGGGCGAGGGCCGCGAGGTCGGGGTCGTAGAGCGACCCTTCCGTCATCACGCGGTCGACGAGGAGCGTCATCTGCTCGCGAACTTGAGCCACCGAGAGTTCCGGCACCGCCGGGTCGCCCCGCCGCGCCTGGGCGAGGAGCTTGTGCGCGTTGGCGATGGCGGCCTCGCCGCCCTTGACGGCCACGTACATGGGTCAGGCCTCCCCGATGAGCGCCGTCGAGCGCGGCAGCCCGGCGGCCCGGCCCGGCGCGACGAACAGGAGGTCCACGCCTTGCGGGAAGCGGGCGTGGTTGGCGCGAAGCTCCTCCGCGAAGCCGTCGCGCAGGGGCACGGCCGAGAGCATCGCCGAACCGTCGATGCCGGGGCCGCGCAGGCGCCAGCCGCCTTTCCCCGACAGGGACTCGACCGCGACGATCACGGTCGTCGAGCGGTCCGGGTATTCGAGCGTGCCGAGGGCGAAATTCGCGAGCGGCGGCATCCGGGAGGCATCGGCGACGAGGGCGAAAGCGGCCTCGCGCGAGTCGGCGGTGATCGCGGCCCCGGTATGGAAGCGCAGATAGGCCGCGACCGCCGACTCCGCGGCAAGCGCCGGGTCGAGCCAGAGCGGCGCCTCGTGGTCCGCGAGAGTGAGAGCGACCGCCGCGAGCTCGGGCGTGAGAGGCTCAGGGGGCGCAAGGTTAGTCTCGAGAGCTTGGAGCCGGCCCGGCCGGGCGAGCGCCTCCATCACGGCGCGGAAGGTGCGCTGGGCGTCGAGCACCGGATCGGCGAAGCCGCGGGCGAGAGCTTGCGCCATGGTCAGTCCTCCCCGCGCACGAGAGTGAAGAAGTTGACCCGGGTCGCCGCCGTCTCGCGGGCGCTGCGCTCGCGATCGGCCGCGAGCCGCTGCCGGACGGGAGCCAGCGCCACTTGGACCGCCGCCTCGGCCCGGGCCTGCACGAGGGCGTCGAGGATCGCGGCGAGCCGCGCCTTCGCCACGTCGCGCCCGAGTTGGTAGGCGAAGCCCGTCTCGCCGGTCGGGAGCCGCACCGCGGCCCGGGCGACGCTCGCCTCGCCGACGTTGAAGGGCGCGCCCTCCCCGCCGACGCGGCCGCGCATCATGACGAGGCCCGTCTCGGGGCGGCGCAGGTCCTCGGCCGCACCATCGTGGCCGAGCCGGGCGAGAGCGTCGGCGAGCTCGTCGCGGGTCGCCTCGGCGCAGAGCGCCATGACAGCTTGGCGGCGGGAGGTCAGTGGATCCGGCTTCGTCGAGGCCGCGGCGCTCATCGCGAGATGCCTTCGTCAGATGTTGTCTAATAGTGTAGACAAATTGACGAGCGCGTCAAATGAAGTTTCGATGACGCGATGTCCGCCGATCCCGTTCCTCATTCGCCTCCCCTGCTGCCCCGTGACGGCGTCGCCGCCTGGCGGCAGATCGTCGACGCGCTGGAGAGCGACATCGCGGCGGGGCGGCTTGCCCCCGGGGCGCAGATGCCGACCGAGGCGCGTCTCGCGGAGCGCTTCGGCGTGAACCGGCACACGGTGCGCCGGGCGCTCGGCGTGCTCGCCTCCCGCGGCCTCGTGCGGGCGACGCAGGGGCGCGGCACCTTCGTGGAGCCCAAACCCCTCGCCTATCCCATCGGCCCCCGCACCCGCTTCTCCGAGGTGGTCTCCCGCGCCGGCCGCGAAGCCTGGGGCGATCTCGTCGCTTCGGCGGAGATCCCGGCCGACCCCTCCGTCGCGGCCGCCCTGAACGTCGAAGCGGGACGCCCCGTCCTCGAGCTCGTGACCGTCCACAAGGCCGACGGCACTCCGATCTCGATGGCGCGCACCTGCCTCGTCCTGCCCCGCTTTTCCGGGCTCGACCGCACCTATCGCGACACCGGCTCCTTGACCCGCGCCTATGCGGCGCACGGGCTTTCCGACTACCTTCGCCTCTCGACGCGGGTCACCGGACGGCAGGCCGGGCTCGAGGAGGCGCGTCTCCTCGACCTCGTGCCCGGGCGCGTCCTCCTCGTCATCGACAGCGTCAACGCCGACCCGGAGGGCCGGCCGATCCAGGCGACGCGCTCGCATTTCGCGGCCGACCGGGTGGAGCTGGTGATCGAGGCCTGACCTCTCACATCGCCTGCAGGCGCGACGTGCCGATGATGGACCGGCGCAGCCTTCCCGAGACGAAGTCGATCAGGGCCACGGTGACGAGCACCAGGATCAGGATGAAGGACACCGCCTGCCATTCGAGGGTGCGGATCATCTCCGACAGGTGCAGGCCGATGCCGCCCGCGCCGACGACGCCGATGATCGTCGAGGAGCGGGTGTTCGACTCGAAATAGTAGAGCACCTGCCCCGCCATGATCGGCAGCACCTGGGGCAGGATGCCGAAGCGGATCTGGTGCAGGCGCGAACCGCCCGTCGAGGTCACCCCCTCCACGGGCTTGCGCTCGGCGGCCTCGATCGCCTCGGAGAAGAGCTTGCCGAAGGCGCCGATGTCGGCGGTCATCACGGCGAGCACGCCGGCAAAAGGGCCGAGCCCCACCACGTTGATCCAGATCAAGGCCCAGATCAGGGCGTCAGCGCCTCGGATCGCGTCGAGGAAGCGGCGCGAGGCGAACTGAACGAGGCGGTTGATCGTGGCGTTGCGCGCCGCGAGGAGGCCGAGCGGCAAGGCCAGCAGCGCGGCGAGCAGCGTTCCGAGGAACGCGATGGCCACCGTCTCGGCGAGCGCATGCAGGAACAGAAGCGCCTTCGACCAGGAGCCCGGGTCCGGCGGCAGCATCAGGGGCACGAAGCTGCCCAGGCGGCCAAAGCCCGCGAGGAAGCGGGCGAGGGAGAAGTCGAGGCGCCAGATCGCGAAGACGGCGAGGCCGACGAGCCCGGCCACGACGGCGATCACCAGGGCGCGGCGGTAGGGCGAGGGGCGCAGGCTCTCGGGGTAGAGCGCACGCAGGCGCGGCACGTCCGCGAGGGCGACCGAACGCAGGCCGTCGGTCAGAGGGACCGTCATGCCGTCTGCTCCCGTCCGATGAGGGCGTGCCGCAGGCGCTCGGTGCCGAGATCGATCAGCATCACGGTGAACACGATGAGGAGCAGGATGGCCGAGACGTCCGAATAGTAGAATTTGCGGATCGCCTCGATCAGCTCTTGGCCGATGCCTCCCGCGCCGACGAAGCCCATCACCGCCGCGCCGCGCACGTTGATCTCAAAGCGCAGCAGCGCGTAGGACGCGAAGTTCGAGAGAACCTGTGGCAGGGCCGCGAAGCGCACCGCGTCCATCCAGCGTCCGCCCGTAGCGACGACGCCCTCGACGGGCTTCATGTCGACGTTCTCGACTACTTCCGAGAACAGCTTGCCCAGCGCCCCCATGGTGTGGATGGCGATCGCGAGCACGCCCGGCACAGGGCCGAGCCCGAAGGCGATGACGAAGATCAGGGCGAAGACGATCTCGGGAACCGTGCGGCAGAACTCGAGCCAGCGCTTGGCCAGCGCGGCCGCCCAGGGGCTCGGCGCGAAGTTCCGGGCCGCCGTGAAGCAAAGGCAGAAACCGCCGACGGCTCCGAGCAGGGTGCCGAGATAGGCGATGAGCAGGGTGTCGGCGAGGTGCCGCAGCCACTTGCCCAAGCCCCAGAACCACTCGGCCGGATCGGTCCAGACCCGTTGCCCCGTGTCGAGGGTGAAGATGCGGTCGAAGTAGCTCGTGAAGGCGCCGAACTTCCTGACGAAGGTGACAAGGTCGACTTCGGCCACCCAGCCCGACAGGAGCGCGAGCGCGAGGACGATCCCAGCGAAGGCGAGGGAGCGCGCGCGCTTGGCCCGCGTCGCCGCGGAGTAGGCTTGAAGGAAACCGTCGGTCGCGGCGGTGGGCGTCAGATGCAGCGATGTGGCCATGATCGGACGGACCCCGTGACGAACGAAGGCGCGACGGGGTCCGAGAGGCTTTTTAGGAGCCGCTCTTCTTGCGCAGGGTGTCGACGAACTTGTTGAGCTCGATGATCGGCTGGTAGGCGCCGGTGTCGACGGCCTCCCAGGGGCCCTGCTTACCCTCGTAGATCTTCTGGAAGCCTTCCGGATCTTTCTTCGCCATGCCGAGCACGGCGGTCTTGATCGCGGCTTTCAGGTCGGCCGGCAGGTCGGACGTGTAGGCGAAGGGCGAGTTCACGATCTGCTCGGACTTGAAGATCATGCGGAAATCCTCCGCCTTGACCATGTTCTTGCGCGCCATGCGCAGGAGGTTCGATTCCTGCTCGTCGTTCCACCAGTTGAACGCCGCGTCGCAGGTGCCCTGAGCCACGCCAATCACCGCGTTCTCGTGGCTGCCAGCATAGACCACCTTGCCGAAGAACTTGTCCGGGTCGATCCCGAGATTGTTCATGGCGAAGCGCGGCACGTTGTTGCCCGAGGTGGAGTTCGGGTCGACGAGACAGAGGTTCTTGCCCTTCAAGTCCTCGATCTTCTGGAAAGGCTGGTCCTTCTTCACCCAGAGCACCGAATGGTAGCCCTTGGTGCCGTCGGGGGTGGTCTCGATGGCGAAGGCGTCGACCTTCACGCCCGTCTGGATGGCGCGGGCGAAGGAGGAGGGACCGTACTGGGCGATGTGGATATTGCCCGAGCGCTGGCCCTCGATCACCGCCGCGTAGTCGTTGGCGATGCGCAGAGTCACCTTGGTGCCGAGCTCGCGCGAGAGGTAGGTCACGAAGGGCGTCCAGCGGTCGACCACGCCGGACGCGTTCTCGGACGGGATGATGGCGTAGACGAGCTCGGGATACTTGGCCTTCCAGTCCTGCGCCTCAGCGGTGCCGGCGAGGGTGAGGGCCGCGGCGGCGGCGAGGATCATGCGACGGGTGAGCATGGCGTTGGGTCTCCGGTGAAGAGGCGAGAGAGGTGTCAGGCGGCGTTGGTCGCAGCGACGAGGGGCGCGGCGCGGCGGCCCGGGACGGGGCGCGAAACCTCGACGGGTGCGGGCTCGTCGAGAACCTCGCCGGCCTCGAGACCGTAGAGCTCGCGCGCCACGTCTTCGGTGAGATCGTAGGCCCGGCCGTCGAACACGACGCGGCCCGCGGCCATGCCCACCAAGCGGTCGCAATAGGCGCGGGCGAGGTCGAGGGAGTGCAGGTTGCACAGCACCGTGATGCCGTACTCCTTGTTGATGCGGGCGAGCGCATCCATCACGAGCTTGGTGTTGCGCGGATCGAGCGACGCGATAGGCTCGTCGGCGAGGATCACCCGCGGCTCCTGGACCAGCGCCCGCGCGATGGCCACGCGCTGCTGCTGGCCGCCGGAGAGCTGGTCGGCGCGCTGCGCGGCGAAGCCCGCCATGTCGAACTGCTCGAGCGCCGCGAGCCCTAGCGCCCGCTCCTCCTCGCTCCAGAGCTTGAGAAGACTGCGGTGCAGCGGCACCACGTTGAGCCGCCCCATGAGCACGTTGGTGAGCACGTCCAGGCGCCCAACGAGGTTGAACTGCTGGAAGATCATGCCGCAGTCGGCGCGCCACTTGCGCAGCGCCGCGCCGTTCAGCGCCGTGACGTCCGCGCCGTCGAACAGGATGCGGCCGCCGCTCGGATCCTGCAGGCGGTTGATCATGCGCAGGAGGGTTGATTTGCCGGCTCCTGACCGGCCGATCACGCCGACGAAGCTGCCCGGCTCGATCGCGAGCGACACGGCTTCGACGGCCGTTTTCGGGCCGAAGCGCCGCGTGAGATCTTCAAGGATCAGCATGTCCTGGTCCGTTGCGTCGGGTGAGGGCTAGCCTCACCCCATCACGGATCCATGACAGCTTGTTAACGGATCGGTGACGACTGCGCCGTTTCGGTCTCGTAGCGATCGAGGAAGGCTTCGATCGTGAGCCGGCGAAAGTCCGGCAGCGCCCGACGCAGCGCCTCATGCGTCCAGTCCCACCACGCAAGTGCCATCAGGCGCGCGGCAATGTCCTCCGGAAAGCGGCGTTTCACGATGCGCGCCGGGTTGCCGACCACGATCGAGTATGCGGGAACGTCGCGTGACGATTGCGCCCGCCCCGACCACCGCGCCGGTGCCGATGGTCCGGCCCGGCAAGACGATGACCCCATGGCCGATCCAGACGTCGTGGCCGATGGCGACGGGGCTGGCGCGGCGACGATCGAAGTAGCTCTCCTCGTCGGCCTCCTCCGGCCAATACTGCGCGGCGCGGTAGGTGAAGTGGGCTTGGCTCGCCCGCTCCATCGGATGGTTGCCCGGGTTGATGCGCACGTGCGACGCGATCGAGCAGAACTTGCCGATGGTGGCGTAGGCCACCTCTCCGTCGTTGACGATGTAGGAATAGTCCCCGAGCGCCGTCTCGAGGAGCGAGGTCCGGGCACCGACCTCGGTGTAGCGGCCGAGGCGGCAGTCCCGCAGGCGCGCCGACGCATCGACGGTGGGCTCGAGGCCAAAGTGCTTTGTCACAGCGCGACCTCGAAAGGAAAGCGGTCGAGGACGCGGAAGGAGCGCTCCGGCGCGTCCTGGACGAGGAGAGTCAGGGCATCAATCACGAGTGGCTCATCGAGCGGTGCCAGCGCGCGCAAGGCGTCGGCCCATCGGGCCTGCTCGTCGGGCGCGAGCGGCCCCGTCAGGGTCATGTGGAAGCGGAAGGCCTCGAAGACGTGAGGGTAGCCCCAGCGGTCGAGGAGCGCCGTTTGCCGCGGCGGAAGAGGTTTGGCGAGGCGGCGGGCGCGCTCGGACGGCGTCAGGTCGGCCCGGTACGGCTCGAAGGCGGCGACGGTTTCGGCGGCGAGCAGCCCCAAGCTCTCCGGCGCGGCCTCAGGCACGAGGGCGAGGAACGACCCGAGCTTCGTGAGCGCGAGCCGCCCGACTGCGAGGGGCTCGCGGCCACGCCCGAATCGGCGCGCCTCGTCGCGCAGCTGATCGGGCGTCGCCCCGTCGCGCAGGCGGAACGGGGCCTTGAGCGTGGCGTGAAAGCCGTAGCGCCGCGGCTCCTCCGTGCCGCGCCGCCATGCTTCAATGTCGATCCCAGCGAGGGGAGGCGCGTCTAAGGTCGCGCCGGTATAGGCGTCGTAGCCCAGCACGCTCGCGCCGAAGCGTTCGAGCGGAGAGCCTGGAGCCGGTGTGAAGTAGAGGGCATAGCGCGCCACCTCGATCCTCGCGAAACCGTCTTGAGCCGTCTCGGGCCGGCCTGACCCTGCCGACGCTTCGGCACGGTCGCAAGGACCAGCCTGGTGCGGGCGCCGTGCCACGAGGACGTGACAGGAGGACGACGCTGCCCGGCCGCAGATCGGAAGATAGGTTCCCCCGTGCGAGGGGCCGGGCGTGAGCTCCTCGATCAGCCGCGCTCGAGGGTGAACAGGTCCTGGGGTCTCTCGACGCCCCTCAGGGCGTAGCGCCCGACCGAGACCAGGCGAGATCGGTCGGCCGGGCGCGCCAGGGAGGCCAGGGCCGAGGAGATCAGAACGTCCTTCTCCACCGAACGGCAGAGCGCGGCGATCCGGCTCACCTCGTTCACGGCCGGGCCGACGACCGTGAAGTCGAGACGGTCCTCGCTGCCGATGTTGCCGTAGTAGACCTCGCCGACATGAAGGCCGAGATAGACCTCGGCGGTCGGTGCCCCCTGCGCCGAGCGGCCCTGGCTCACGGCCTGCACGCGAGCGCGCATCAGGCTCTCGGCCTCAAGCGCGCAGGCGCAGGCCCGGCTCACGTCGTCGGCCGTGAAGATCGCGAGCGTCCCATCGCCGATCAACTTCAGCGCGTCGCCCCCAGCGTCGTGCACGGCGGAGATGACCGCGTTGGCGTAGTCGTTGAGGAACGGGATGATCTCGTCGGGTTGCGCCGCTTCCGCGATCCCGGTGAAGCCGCGAAGGTCGCTGTACCAGAGCACTGCGCTGATCCGCTCGGCCACACCGCGGGCGATGCGGCCCGACAGCACCCGCTGGCCGGCGTCGCGGCCGAGATACGTGGTCACGAGGGTTTCCGCGACGCGGCCGAGGGAGATGCATTTGAGCGCCAGGGCAAAGACTGGAAGCCACTGGCGCAGGAAGGCGAGCTGGGGCTCGCTGAACCCTTCGCGCTCGTCCGTGGTCCACGACGAATAGACCCCGTCCATCTCGCCCAGGGCACCCTCGGCGAAGCGATGAATCAGGGCGAGGTAATCGGTCTGCCCCTCCGCCCTGAGCTCGTCGAGGATGGGAAAATCGGCGATCTCGCCCCGCGCGAGGCGGCGACGCATCTCGGCTCCACCGGTGACGAGGAGGTGATGGAAAGGGCTGACCACCCATTTCCGCGCGGCCTCGCCCCCGTCGCTGACCCGGCCGTACTCGGAGACGGGCTTGAACCCCTCGCCCCCCCGCTGCCAGCGAAAGACGCGCCCCTCATGAACGGGATGCAAGGTGTCGATGAGGACGACCACGCGGGCGACCGGAACCCCCGCCCCGCGCAGGCGCTCGCAAAAGCCGCGTAGCAGGTCGATCTCGCTGTAAGCCCGCAAGCCTGCTTCGCTCAGGAAAGTGAGAAGCTCGGCCGTTCTCGCGTGATCCATCCCGTCCTTCTGGCACGAAACCCCGGCATTGTGGACCGAGGGCGTACCTCCCTAGGCGCCTCGCGCTCCCTGCCGAGGCTCCACCACCAGAGCCTCAGGGGTAGGCAGCAACCGCAACGACAGTGCGAGGCAAGCCCGCGCGCCTGCGTCTCAGCGCTTCGGCGGGCGATGACGGAAAATTGGAGGCCCGACCTCGGACTCGAACCGAGGCTTGGAACCGTTGCACCGGTTCCGGGTCGCCCCTCCCCCATCGGGCCGTCGCGAGGAAGGAACCATAGCCGGCGCCGCGCGTCGACGACATCGCTGATATTTGGTTACCGCATTCGGTGAAGGTGGGCGCCGCCGGGCTCCGATCAAGGCCGCCACCGTCAGATCGCGCCCGTCGTGTCGACGACGGGCAGATCGCGCGCGATCGGTAGGGAGTAGACCGAGAACGGGCCCGCGGCGCGCGCAGGCGCCTCGGCGGTGCAGCCGGTCACGTCCCCCATAGGCGACGACGCGCAGGTCACGCCGACCCGCGCGAGAGCCGGGGATGGCGCGTCCGTCCAGACGAAGGATGCTGCGGCCATGATCAAGGCCGAGAGCGCTCCCGCGAGCGCCAGGCTATAACCGAGCGGCCGGGCGAGCCCCTCTGCCCCGCTCCTGGGCCGGGCGCCCCAACGCTCGGCAGCAACCTCGATGAGAACCGCCGGGCGCTGCGCGACGGTCGGGCTGGTGGCTGACATGATCGTTCCCCCTCAGGGTGCCTGGGCCGCTCCCATGCACCCCGAGAAGGCTGTCTGAGTCGGGGGTTCGTGCCATCCTCCGAAAAGGGGAGGCCTGCGACCAAAGTTAAGGCACGGGGCCGCCTGCCCGAGAGGCAATCAGCGTCGGCCTTGGAACTGTTCCGCGGTCCCTCGACCGTTCCCGGCTGTCGCGGACCGATCGGCCCGGCGTCTCAGGCCGCGGGCTTGCTCGCCTTGCGCGCCCGGCCGCGCTTCGCCGGCGCGGCTTCGGCCTCCGGTTCGGGAGCGGCGGCTTCGGTCGCCGCCGGCGCGCTCGCCTTGCGCCGCGCCTGGCCGAGCCCAAGCGACTTGGCGAGCTCGGAGCGCCTCGCCGAGTAGCTCGGCGCGGTCATCGGGTAGTCCGGCGACAGGCCCCACTTCGCCCGGTACTGGTCCGGGGTCATCCCAAGCCCGCGAAGATGCCGCGTCAGGGTCTTGTAGCGACGCCCGTCCTCCAGCGAGATGAGGTGATCCTCGGTGATCGACTTGCGCGGCGAGACGGCTGGCGTCGGCTTCGCCTCGGGCACTTCCATGGGCTTGCCGAGCGATCCTAAGGCCGCGTGAACGGAGCCGATCAGGTCGGCGAGCTCGCTCGGGCGCAGCGCGTTCTTGGTGACGTAGGCCGACACGATGTCGGCTGTCAGCGCGACGAGGTCGGCGGGATCCTGGAGGTCGGTCGTGGTCTGGGCGTTCATCGCGCTCGTGCCGGGTGTGTGCCGAAGAGACCGGTACCGTAGCGGCCTGAACGCGCTCGGCAATAGAAGTTCAGGGGTTCCCAGCCTCAATACCCAGCATTTCTGATCGATTTCTTGCTTTCACGCTGCGATGCGCCGGTCATCGTGCCGGCTGATCAGCCTCTTCAGGCCTTCACGACGCGGACCAGCTCAGCCCACAAAAAAACCCCGGCCGAGGAGGCCGGGGCTGAAGAGGTCCGCGGGATGGAAGTCCGCAGCTCCGAGTCGTAACGGGCCTGGACCGCCCTGTCCTCCCCCATTTGGGGGACGACCGAGGTCATCGACGCTCTCCGTGAGGCGCCCCGTCATGCCGCCCGCGCCGAACGCTCCCCGTAGCGCTCCTGCACCGCGGCGATGTCGGCGAGGCTCGGCAGGCTCGCCTCGTTCCCAAGATGCTGGATCGCGTGGGCGGAAGCCGCCCGGGCCAGGAGAAAATGCTCGCGCCAGGGCCGCTCGGGCCGAGCCATCGCCGCGTAGACGTAGGCACCGTGAAAGATGTCGCCCGCCCCGTTGGTGTCGACGACCTGGGACGCCGGCACGTCGAGCGCGGGAAGCACCTGCTCGCGTCCTTCCTCGTCGAACCAGACCATGCCCCGCTCGCCCAAGGTGACGCCGCCCACGCGGCAGCCGCGCTCCTTGAGGTAGGCGAGCATCCCCGACGGCGAGAGGCTCATCTGCTCGCACAAGCGCTCGGCGACGACGGCGACGTCGATGAAGCCCAGCAGTTCGTGCGTGTTGGCGCGCAGACCCCCGCCGTCGAGGGACGTGAGGATGCCGGCTTCGCGGCAGGCCTTGGCGTAGTGGATCGCGGCATCCGGCTGGTGCCCGTCGAGGTGAAGCGCCCGGCAGCGGCCGAGGTTGAGGGGCGGAACCGGATGCAGGTACTCGTCGTCGCGGCAGCGCACGATGGCGCGCTTGCCCTCGTGCGGCATGATGAAGGACAGGGAGGATTCCCGCACCTTCCGGTGATGCACCGAGATGCCGTAGCTCGCGGCCATGTCGACGAACATGCGCCCGAGCCAGTCGTCGGCGACGGAGGCGAGGAGGTCGGGCGCGATCCCGAGCTTGGCGCAGGCGAAGGCCGCCGTGACCGCGTTGCCGCCGAACGAGATGGCGTAGTCCCGCGCCACGGTCTTCTCGTCGCCGGTCGGGATGCGATCGGTCAGGAAGGTGACGTCGATATAGGCCTGCCCGATGAAGAGCGCGTCCATGGCTGCCGGAGGGTGAGAGCGTCGCGGATCGCGCGCAAGCTAGGGCACGCGCGCGCCTGAGCCAATGGAGAGGACACGGCGATCCCGCTCATCATCAGCCCTGCACGTAGCGCGCGAGCGTGGCCCGCACGCCCTCCCGCCAGACCTGGCCGAGGGCTGACGCGAAAGCCTCGCGGAAAGGGGGAGCCTCCGAGAGGTCGCCGAAGACGTCGCGCAACGCGAGGAAGGCGCTCGGCTCGCTGCGGGCCGCCTCGGCCGCGGCCTTCAGCCGGTCGGCTCTCGGATCGTCGATCGCGAGCGCCTCCCCGGGCTCCGTCAGACCCGCGCAGGCGCGGCACCACAGCGCCGAGACGAGGGCCAAACCGGCGATGCCGCCGCCGGTCCGCAGGCGGTCGCTGGTGGACGGCAGGATGAACTTGGGCTGCCGGTTCGAGCCGTCCATGCATAGGCGCGCGACCGTGTCGCCGATCTCCGGGTTGGCGAAGCGGCGCGCCACGACGCGCCAGTAATCCTGGAGATCGATGCCGGGAATGGGCTGCACGCAAGGGATGATTTCCCGGGTCTCCAGCCTGTCGAGGAAGGCCCGGACGAGCGGGTCGGCCATGGCCTCGTACACGAAGCGGAGCCCGAGCAGCGCCGCCGGATAAGCCAGGGCCGCGTGCCCGCCATTGAGGATGCGGATCTTCATGAGCTCGTAAGCCGCGACGTCGGGCGTGAACGTGACGCCGACCCTTTCGAGCTGGGGACGGCCGGCCGGGAACCGGTCCTCGATCACCCATTGGCGGAACGGCTCGCAGGCGACGGGCCAGGCATCCGCGATGCCGAACTCGGCCGCGACGCGAGCCCGCTCGTGATCCGTGGTCGCGGGCGTGATCCGGTCGACCATGCTGTCGGGGAACGCCACACGGTCGCGCACGTAGTCGCCCAGCGAGCGATCCGTGAGATCGGCCAGTCCCGCAGTCGCCTCGCGGGCGACGTGGCCGTTGCCGGGAAGATTGTCGCACGAGAGAACGGCGAAGGGTTCAAGGCCGCGGTCGCGCCGCCGCTTGAGGGCGGCGACCAGCACGCCGAAAGCGCCGCCCGGAGCTTCCGGATGCGCGGCGTCGTGCCGGATGTCGGGATGGTTCGGGTCGAAGGCGCCGGTTGCCGGGTCGATGCAGTAGCCGCCCTCCGTCACCGTGAGGGACACGATCCGGATCTGGGGATCCTCCAGGGCCGCGACGATGGCCCGCCCGTCTTCGCCGACGGGCACGAAGCCCACCATGGAGCCGACGACCCTTCCCCGGCTCGCGCCGGCCTCGCGCTCGACGACGGTGGTGAGCCAATCCTGGGCCGACAGCGCGTCGCGCATGGCACGGTCGGCCGGACGAAGGCCGGCGCCGAGGATCGCCCAATCCTGGTCCTGCCCGGCATTGAGAAGCTCGTCGAGGTAGACGGCCTGATGGGCGCGATGGAAGTTCCCGACGCCGATGTGCAGGATCCCCGCCCTCAGGTCGCGCCGGTCGTAATCGGGCGTTTCGATCGTGCCAGACAGGCTGGCGAGACGGGCGAGGGTCAGGGGGTGTGGCATTCGCGGGAGCGTCGCATGTGCGGGTGAGACGGCGCTATAGCTGCCGCCGGCCTCTGGAGCGCATGCGCCCCGCAGGTCCAAGTCTCGGGCCTCAGAGCTGCTGGTATCCATTCGGACGCCCGAAGCCGGCAGATTGGCTCAAATTGGACCATACGCTGAAGGACTGTGTTCACACTTCAGCAACAATCGCCCCGTCGGGCCGGCATGAAGCTGCAAAGGGCAGGCCTGAGAAGAGGGTCATCGCCTCACCGGTCGTCGGAGGCGGCGGAGCGGCGGGAACGCCGACCGCAACCGGACCAGGCCTCACTCTCACGACAGGAACCCAGACCATGCGCTCGACCCTTCTCTCCCTCGCCCTCGTCACGCTCGCCGCCACGGCGGCTCAGGCCAGCACGTCGTTCCCCTCCGCGCCGCTGCGCCAGGCGGGCACGCTGACCTGCGCCGTCGAGCCGGGGATGGGCCTCATCGTCGGCTCGGTGCGGGCCACGAACTGCCAGTTCGTCTCGAACCGCGGCGGCTTCGTGCAGGCTTACGCCGGCCGCATCGAGCGCGCCGGCCTCGATCTGGGCGTGACGTCGGGCCAGGCCATCGCCTGGCGCGTGATGACGCCGGGCGGC
>DATCMH010000020.1:0-44629 GCA_036563505.1 Beijerinckiaceae bacterium | reverse complement strand
ACGCCGTGAAGGTCGCGCCGCCCGACTCCGCCAGAACCTTCGTGATCGCCGCCGTCAACGACGTCTTGCCATGATCCACATGGCCAATCGTCCCAATGTTGCAGTGCGGCTTCGTGCGAGAGAACTTTTCCTTGGCCATCGCTGGTATCCTCGAACGGCTTGACGGTGTGGTCGCGAGTTCGGCGCCCGCTTAAGGCCCTCGGCCAAGTTGTTCAAGTGCCAATCCCGCCAAGGGTGTCCCGCCGGCCGTGCTTCGCGCGCCTGTGGCGCGTCAAAGCCGTTCCATGAAGGGCACGACCTCTGGGCGTGCGGGAACAGAACCTTTGCCCTGGAACAACGTTTTCCAAGTATCGGACAGCGACTGCCGACCGAGATATCGAAGGTCACGGTCTTTCTGGAAACGAGGACGCAAGGCATGAAACGACTTCTCGCCAGCGTTGCGATCGGCCTGGGCATGCTCGGCAGCCTGCCCCCGGCCTTGGCGCAGTATTACGACGGCCCCGGTTACGGTGGCGGCTATGGTGGAGGTTATGGTGGCGGACGCGGCTACGGCGGCGGTCGTGGCTACGACTACGAAGAGCGCGACGACTACGGCCCTCCCCGCCGGCGCGGCGGCCAGGGTCGCTTCGCCTTCGACGAGCGCGAATATCTGCGGTGCAACCCGGATGTCCGCCGCGCCGTGTTCCGAGGCCAAACGCCGTCCGGCCTCGCTCACTACCAGATCTTCGGCCGTCGAGAGGGTCGGGCGCTCAGCTGTTAAAGACGGCTCGCTGAGGCTGGCGGGCCGCACGCTATCGAAAACGGGCATGCATGAGATGTTGCAGCGTCCGAGCGACGGTTCCGCCGTCGGCAACATGGGCGTCGCGACCGGGCTGTATCTCAGCAGAGCGTCGTGACGCCCTTCAGCAGGCGCAGGCTGGAGCGGGTGAAGGGAATCGAACCCTCGTCATCAGCTTGGAAGGCTGTTGCTCTACCATTGAGCTACACCCGCTCTCGCCGCGGGGCGGGATGGTGGGGGAAGTAGGACTCGAACCTACGAAGGCGTACGCCAGCGGATTTACAGTCCGCCCCCTTTGCCACTCGGGACATTCCCCCAGGAACCATCATCGACGCCGTCGCTGAGGCCTGAAAGCGAAAGCCCGGCCATGGGCCGGGAACGCGGGCGCCGTTATGGTGAGGTGGCGCAGCGGTGTCAACACCCAAGAGCAGGTGACGTTCCGGCGAGGCTCTACCCTTGACCTCGCGCGGCCAGCGGCCCTTCTGTCGCGCGACCCGGGCGCGATGCCCCTGAGCAGGACCGGTCCATGAAACCACCCCGCCCCTCCTCCCGCCAGCCCGGCGGGCGGCGCCCGCCCCCACGGGGCCAGGGTCGTTCCAGGCGGGATGGCGGCGAGCCGGACACCACGATCCTGTACGGGTGGCACCCCGTCGTCGAAGCCTTGCGCAACCCGCGCCGGCGCCTGCGACGCCTCCTGGCGACCGAGAACTCCATGCGCCGGTTGAGCGAGGAACTGGGCGCCCTCCCCCTCGCCCCCGAGCTCGTCCGCCCAGGCGACATCAATCGCCTGCTCGAGCCCGATGCCGTCCACCAGGGGCTCTATCTCGAGGCCGACCCGCTTCCCTCGCCGACCCTGGAGACCCTCTCCGATCAGGCGCTGGTCTTGGCGCTCGACCAGATCACCGATCCGCATAATGTCGGAGCCATCGTCCGCAGCGCCGCCGCCTTCGGTGTCGAGGCCATCCTGACCACGGCGCGCCACAGCCCGGCGGCGACGGGCGTCCTCGCGAAATCGGCGTCAGGCGGGCTCGAGCACGTGCCCTTCGTGGTTGTGCGCAACCTCGCCGAGGCCTTGATCGCCCTCGGCGAGCGGGGCTTCACGCGCATCGGGCTCGATTCGTCCGGCGCCGCACGCCTGCCCGAGATCGCAGCACCACGTCCGCTTCTCGTCGCGCTGGGTGCCGAAGGCAAAGGCCTGCGCCAGCGCACGCGGGATTGCTGCGACGTGGTCGCCCGGCTCGAAGTGCCGGGCGCCATCACGAGTCTGAACGTCTCGAACGCGGCGGCCGTCGCGCTCTATGCCCTCACGGGCCGCTGAGCGCTGCTTCAACGCCCGACAGGCACCCTGAGGTGGATCACTCGGGGTCCGTAGAAGGCCCCCGTCTCGGACGCGCCCGGCGGCTCTTCAGTGGACGGCAGAGCTGCGTGGCGCCGGTCGGCAATGCGAGGTCCGCCGCCCTTGCGCACATGCGCCCGGTTCGGAGTCGGATGCAGCACGTAAAGCGCTGGGGCCGCCGGCGGCGTCGCCCGGATCCCGGTGGAGACCGGAAGCGTCGGCACGACGGGCAAACCGGGATGGAGGGGGATGGCGGCTGGTCCGGGACCATAGGCCGGCTCGAACCCGTGGCCGCCCCATCCGCCATAGGGATAGGAAGAGCCATACCCGAACGGTCCATAGGCGAAGAGCCCGCGGACATGCCGGCCATCACGGTGACCGTAGCGTCGGACGTGCGAGTCGAAGCGTTGGACACTCGGATGGAAGCCGACCCCTAAGCGGTTCGGCTTGAGAACGGCGGTGGGGCGGGTGAGGCCCGCGCCGCGGTTCAATCCGCCCGCGGCTTGGGCCGCCGGAGCCGCGAGAACGAAGGCAGACAACAGGCAGGACAGGGCGAATCGCATCAGCGATGCTCCTTCGGTAATCGTCCGGCCTCCTCAAGCCGAGCTTAACCCAGTCAAAGCTTTGCCGTCACCTCCTGTTCCGCACATTAGACGGAGGTATCACGACCATTGGCGCATGGAGGGTGTGCGGAATCTTGCTAGGGTCCTGCTCAAGGTCACGGGCGCGCCAAAGGGGGGCACGTCCGCGCTCTGTGCAACGTTCCCGGCGCAGATGCGGCCTCAAGCCTCGGCGCGAGCCGAGGCGACCGAATGGGGACGGTTTCTAGGAGGACATTGCCCATGGCGACTGCGACCGCAACGTCGGTGGCCGGCACCCAGCCGCGACCGATGACGAGAGAGGAGAAGCGAGTCATCCTCGCCTCCTCGGCCGGCACCATCTTCGAATGGTACGACTTCTACCTGTATGGGTCGCTGGCGACGATCATCGGCGCCCAGTTCTTCTCGGCCTTCGACGTCAATACCCGCAACATCTTCGCGCTGCTCGCCTTCGCCGCGGGCTTCCTCGTGCGCCCCTTCGGCGCCCTCGTGTTCGGCCGCCTCGGCGACCTGGTGGGCCGCAAGTACACCTTCCTCGTCACCATCCTGATCATGGGCATCTCGACGTTCTTCGTCGGGCTCCTGCCGAGCTATGCCCAGATCGGCTGGATCGCGCCCGTTCTCCTCATCGTGCTGCGCATGCTCCAGGGCCTGGCGCTGGGCGGCGAGTACGGCGGCGCCGCGGTTTACGTGGCGGAACACGCCCCGGTCGGCCGGCGCGGATTCTACACCTCCTGGATCCAGACCACGGCGACGCTCGGGCTCCTGCTCTCGCTTTTCGTCATCGTGGGCCTTCGCCTGTCGATGGGTGAGGACGCCTTCCAGCGCGACCTCGACATCTTCCTCGGCCTCAAGGGCGGCTGGCGCATCCCGTTCCTGGCCTCGATCCTGCTTCTCGCCATCTCGGTCTACATCCGACTGACGATGAACGAGTCGCCGGCCTTCAAGAAGATCAAGGAGGAGGGCCAGCAGTCCAAGGCGCCTCTGTCCGAGGCCTTCGGCCAGTGGAAGAACGCTAAGCTCGTCATCATCGCGCTCGCCGGCCTCGTCGTGGGCCAGGCGGTGGTGTGGTACACGGGCCAGTTCTACGCTCTGTTCTTCCTCCAGAGCATCCTGAAGGTCGACCTGCTGACGGCGAACGTGCTCATCGCGTGGTCGCTCATCATCGGCACCGGCGGCTTCATCTTCTTCGGCTCGCTCTCGGATCGGATCGGCCGCAAGCCGGTCATCCTGGCGGGCTGCCTGATCGCCGCGATCACCTACTTCCCGCTGTTCACCGGCCTGACGAAGCTCGCTAACCCGACCTACGCCAAGGCCCTCGACACCGTAAAAATCCAGGTCGCCGCCGATCCGGCGAAGTGCGGCTCGCTCTTCGACCCGGTGGGCATCCGCACCTTCACCGAGCCCTGCGACGTGGCGCGCCGCGCCCTGTCGCAGCAGGCCTTCAAGTACGAGCAGGTGGCGGCTCCGGCCGGCTCCCCGCTCAACGTGACGGTCAACGGTAAGCCGGTGCCGTTCACGGATGCCGCTGGCTTCGGCCGCGCCATCGTAGCGGAGGCGACTGCTGCCGGCTATCCGGGGGCCAACGATCCGGCCAAGGTGAAGGTTACGGGCTTCTTCTCGGCTCTGGGTAGCGGCCAGGCGCTCGGCATCATCGGCCTCCTGACCATCATGGTGATCTACGTCACCATGGTGTACGGCCCGATCGCCGCCGCGCTGGTGGAGTTCTTCCCCACCCGCATCCGCTACACGGCCATGTCGCTGCCCTACCACATCGGCAACGGCTGGTTCGGCGGATTGCTGCCGGCGACCTCATTCGCCATGGTGGCCTCCACGGGCGATATCTACTTCGGCCTCTGGTACCCGATCGGCTTCGCCCTGATGACCTTCGTCATCGGCCTGCTGCTCGTGCCTGAGACCAAGGATCGGGACATCAACACGGTCACGACCTGACCTCCGATCCGGGGCGGCGTGCCGCCCCTCGAAAAGAGAAACCCCGCCGGGCGACCGGCGGGGTTTTTCGTTGTGTGACGTTCGAGCCGCGATCAGCGGCAGGTGGTGACCCGGCGGACCACCCAGCCCTCGCCCTCGACCCAGAGGCGCTTGCGGGAACGTTCGCAGGCCGGCTCGTCCTCGCTGACCTTCGGCAGGGCGGAGGTCGTCTCCGGGCCCGCATCGGAGATCTTGGTCTCGGCGGCGGCGGTGATCTTGACGGGGGCCGAAAGCGGAGCGGCGGTCGCGGCGGACAGGCCCGCGCAGGCGATCACGACAGCGGTAACGGCACCCGTCAGCAGGGAAGAGGCGGTGGTCACGGACTGGATCCTCAATGGCTCTGTGGAGCGGTAACAGCGATGTTGAGGTGACAATGCCGAGCCCGGGCTTCCGGTTCGGTGCGCTGGCGCACTTTGAACGTTTCATGATTGTTTCAGTCGCGCCGCTGCGTGGCGATCGGCGCGGGATGCTTGCGCGCGAGCCCGTGCGCTGGTAGCCGAAAGCCTCGTGGCGACGCCGGTTTAGCTCAGCTGGTAGAGCAGCCGCCTTGTAAGCGGCAGGTCGCGTGTTCGATTCACGCAACCGGCACCACGCTCCTTTAAGAACAACGCCCTACGCATGACGAAGAGGCCGGGAGCCTGCGAATGAGCCGTTGCTCAGCGGAGTTGCGGATGCGGCACGGTCATTGCTTTTCCGGATTCCCTTGCGTCAGATGCGACTTGACGAGAACGTCCGGCGCGCGCATCGGAAGCGGATCGCCATGGGGGAGTGCGCGATGACGGGTCTGTCGTTCTGGATGTTCGCGGTCGGGGGCGCTTACGCGCTGCTTGCCGCCCTGACCTTCGCCTTTCTGCTGGCTGTCGGCCGGAAAGGGTTGTCGCGACGTGCGCTCCAGTTCGGGGGCGCCCTCGCCTGGCCAGCCTACTGGCTCGCGATCCAGGGGCCGCGGCGCTCCCTCGTGATGGGCGCCAAGGTACTTTCCTGTGTTCTGTTCGCGCTGGCCCTGCCGATCATCGGCACTGGCTTTGCGCTGGCCCTCGCTTTCGACGGGCTGAGCCGGCGGGGTCTCATGCCCCGTTTCCTCTCGACCTCCGCCTGAGAACCCGGGAAGCCTGTCACGGAGCCCGGAAGCCGCGGACACTTGATCCGCTCGAATTGTAGCGATCGGTGAAAGGGCACCGAGACCGGAAGCGTTCAATGTGGACAAACGTCGGCTGCGGCAACTTTGCCCGGAGCGCGGCGTTAGGTCCGCATCGAAACCGCTCCGAGCACGCCCTTGTCGTCCCAACCGCTCTTGATCGCCAGCCTCCTCGTTCGTGCGGCCTGGTTCTCCGAATCGGTCGGCCAACGACGCCTCGGCGCCAGCCTGCGCCGGGCGGCTCGCCAGATGACGCGCACGGCTCCCGCTCCGGAGTTCGGCAGCGCTGTCCTCGCGAGTGCCTCCGTGAGCGTAGCGGCGGCTCTGGCGGTAGTGGTTGGGCTCGACGCCGGGCGTTGAGCCTGGCAGGAAGCGCGCTGCGCAGCCCGAGACCGCCCCGGCCTCCCGCGCGTCGGAGGCTCGCCATGCAGGGCACGGTCGTTCAGGTCCACCGCAGCGGCGTCCACGCCTTCTCGAAACAGCCAGCCTCGTCCGTTCGTCTCGTCGCGGGCCTCGGGGTCGAGGGCGACGCCCATGCGGGCGAGACGGTCAAGCACCGGTCCCGCGTCGCGGTCGATCCGACTCAGCCGAACCTGCGGCAGGTCCATTTGCTCCACGCCGAGCTCTTCGAGGAGTTGGCAGCGAAGGGCTTCTCGGTCCGGCCCGGAGACCTCGGCGAGAACGTGACCACCCAGGGCCTCGACCTTCTTGGCCTGCCGACCGGCACGCAGCTCGGCATCGGCGACGCCGTGATCGAGATCACGGGGTTGCGCAACCCCTGCTCCCAGATCGAACGCTTCCAAGCGGGCCTGCTCGCCGCCGTGCTCGACCGGGACTCGGAGGGCCGGATCGTGCGCAAGGCGGGCATCATGGGCATCGTGCTCGCGAGCGGGACGATCGGCCCGAGCGATCCCATCACGGTGACGCTGCCGCCCGAGCCGCACCGCCCACTGGAGCGGGTCTGAGGTCGTCTCTGCGCAGGAGGATCAGGCTGTCATGCGCCGCAGGGCCGCGACGTAGAACCCGTCCGTCCCGTGACGACGTGGCGTCAGCCTGACGGCGGCCGGCGCGGCAGGTTCTCCGAGCAGCGGAACCGCCCCGTCGAGCGCTCCGGACGCGAAGGACGGGTTTCGCTGCAGGAAGGCCTTGACCGCGTCCTCGTTCTCCTCGGGCAGGATCGAGCAGGTGATGTAGACGATCCGCCCACCCGGTCGCACGAGCCGCGCGGCGCGGTCGAGCACCGCTTCCTGATCGCGCCGCCGCACCTCCAGGCTGCCTGGGCGAAGGCGCCACTTGGCATCCGGGTTGCGGCGCCACGTGCCAGAGCCCGTGCACGGAGCGTCGACGAGAACGAGATCCACCCCTCCGTCGAGGTCGGTGACCGCGTCCTGTCGAGCGCGCGGGGTGCGCACCTGGACGTTGCGGACACCCGCCCGCGCCAACCGGTCGTGGATCGGCGCGAGGCGGCGCGGGTCCGAGTCGGTGGCGTAGATCTGACCCTGGTTCGCCATCATCGCCGCGAGCGCGAGGGTTTTCCCGCCGCCGCCGGCGCACAGATCGACAACCTGTTCGTCCGGCCGCGCGGCGCTGAGAAGTGCTGCAAGCTGAGAGCCTTCGTCTTGGATCTCGAAGTCACCTTTCAAGAATTCCGGCTCGCTCTGGAGCGCCGGCCCGCGCTCGTCGGGCCCCGGCCAGAGGCGAAGTCCGAGCGGGGAATGCGGCGTCTCGGCAAGGTCGAGATGGGCGAGGTCAGCGTGCAGGCGGGCCCGATCGGTCCGGAGTGCATTCGCCCGAAGATCGATCGGCGCGCGACGCGCCAGTGCCTGCAGTTCCGGCAGGAGGGTGTCCGCGAAAGCGCGGGTGAGGGAAGGCTCGATCCAGTCCGGGAAGTCGCCGGCGACCGACGCCGGCGCGCCCTCGAGGGCAGCGCCCGACAGGCGCGCGCGCTCGTCATCGGACAGGGGCTCGGGGGCGAAGCGCTCGCCCGAGCACAGGGCCGCAATGGCCTCAAGCGTGAGGTCGCGCTGCAAGCGCAGCGTCCCGAGCACGACGGCCCGCGGAGTGCCCTCCCCCATGATCCAGGCCGCGGATGCCTTGCGCCGCAGCGCGTCGTAGACGAGTCCCGCGATCGCGGCCCGGTCCTTCGAGCCCGCGAAGCGGTGGCTCAAGCCCCAGTCCTTCAGGGCGTCCGTGACCGGGCGGCGGCGCGCGTCGATATCGGCGAGAACTTCGGTCGCGGCAGACAGGCGAGCGGCTGGTGTCATCGGGAAAGCACAGAGGAGCGTTGGACCCAAAGGGCCGCGAAACGGTCAAGGTTTCGTCGGGAATGGCCGCGACGGAGGGAGGGTGCAAGCCTGCACATCTCTCCTCCGGAGCCCTGCTCGATGTCGCTTCTCGTCCGCCTCGCGGCCACTTGCCTTGCCCTCTCGCTCGCCGCCTGCGCCACGACGCCCCCGCCTGCCGTTGATCTGACGCCGCCCGCCCGCAAAGGCTACGATGCCAAAACGCAGCTCGAATACGGCCGACGCTACTGACAACGGGCTCTCGGGAACGGGCGGGACGCCGTCCCGTTCCCGTCAGACCCCGGCCACGAGGATGCGGATGGCGAAGATGAACCACATCGCCATGAGCACGACGGCTCCGGCGAGGAAGACGCGAAAGCGCGTGAGCAGGTGGTTCGTCGTGACGTAAACGTAGGCGTGGATGAGCCTGAGACCCACGAAGAGCCAGGCGAGGACCACGAAGAGGAGGTCGGCCTTCTTTGTGATGATCGCGAGCGGCACCAGCAGGTAGAACAGCACCGGCAGCTCGAACTGGTTGTGATAGGTGTTCGCGATCTGCATGACCTTGGCAGGCCAGGCGCGCTCGCCCAGCGCGATGTCCCGGATCTTGACCTCTCCCGCCTTCAGTACGCCGAAGCGCGCCCGCCCCGTCATCATGAGCAAGCTGAAGGTAAGGAGCACCTGCACGAAGACGGGCAGGAGGACGGCGGCGATCGACATGGGGGAGAGTTCCTGACCTGGCGCCCACGGTTAAGCCGAAGCCCAATGCGGGCGCAACCGCCGCGCGCTCTCAGGCCCGCGTCGGATAGTTCGGGCTCTCGCGCGTGATCGTCACGTCGTGGACGTGGCTCTCGCGCAGGCCCGCGTTGGTGATGCGGATGAATTGCGCCCGCTCCCGGAACTCCTCCAGGGTCGCCGCGCCGACATAGCCCATGGAGGCGCGAAGCCCTCCGGCGAGTTGGTGCAGGACGGCCGCCACCGGTCCCTTGTATCCGACCTGTCCCTCGATGCCCTCGGGCACGAGCTTGAGGGCGTCGCGCACCTCCGCCTGGAAGTAGCGGTCGGCCGAGCCGCGGGCCATGGCGCCCACCGAGCCCATGCCGCGATAGCTCTTGTACGAACGGCCCTGGTAGAGAAACACCTCACCCGGGGTCTCGTCGGTGCCGGCGAGCAGCGAGCCCACCATGGCGCAGCAGGCGCCGGCGGCGAGCGCCTTGGCGAGGTCACCCGAGAACTTGATGCCGCCGTCGGCGATCACCGGCACGCCCGCGTCCGAGGCGGCCTCGACCGCCTCCATGATCGCCGTGAGCTGCGGCACGCCAACTCCGGCGACGATCCGCGTCGTGCAGATCGACCCCGGACCGATGCCCACCTTCACCGCGTCCGCCCCCGCATCGATGAGTGCCTGGGCTCCTTCGCGGGTCGCGACGTTGCCCGCGATCACCTGGACGGCGTTGGAGAGCTTCTTCACCCGCGTGACGCTCTCCAGAACCTTCACCGAATGGCCGTGAGCGGTGTCGACGACGATCACGTCGCAGCCGGCGTCGATGAGGCGCTCGGAGCGCTCGAAACCCTGCTCGCCGGTCGTGGTGGCCGCCGCGACGCGCAGGCGTCCCTGCTCGTCCTTCGCGGCGGCGGGATAGGCCACCTGCTTCTCGATGTCCTTGACCGTGATCAGGCCGATGCAGCGGTAATGGTCGTCGACGACGAGCAGCTTCTCGATGCGGAACTGGTGCAGCAGGCGCTTGGCTTCGTCCTGCCCGACTCCCTCGCGCACGGTGATGAGCCGGTCCTTCGTCATCAGTTCGGCGACGGGCTGGCCGGGATTGGTGGCGAAGCGCACGTCGCGGTTCGTCAGGATGCCGGCGAGCTTCCCCTTGGCGCCGTTCGGCCCGCGCTCGACGACCGGAATGCCGGAGATGCCGTGACGCTTCATGAGGTCGAGCGCCTCGGCGAGCGTCTGATCCGGGTGAATGGTGATCGGGTTCATCACCATGCCGGATTCGTATTTCTTGACGAGACGGACCTGATCGGCCTGCTCGGCAGGCTCGAGGTTGCGGTGAATGACTCCGAGGCCGCCGTTCTGCGCCATGGCGATGGCCATGCGCGCCTCCGTCACCGTGTCCATCGCGGAGGCGATGATCGGCATGTTGAGGGCGATGGACCGGGTGAGCCGCGTGGTGATCGTAACGTCGGCCGGCAGCACCTCGGAGCGTCCTGGTCGCAGCAGCACGTCGTCGAAGGTGAGACCCTCAATGAGGGTGTCGGCGAGGATGCGCGCCATGGGCCAACTCCGGTCGAAAACGAGGAAAGCCGCTGGTCGCGGCAAAGCGTGAGTTGGCGCGGGTCCGTATCACGCGTGTGACGGGCTGGCAAAGGCGTCATCGGCGCTTGAGCCCTGCGGCATCGGCAGCCCAGGCGCGTGCCGCAGCGCCTTGGCAACGAAAGCCGCGCCGCTACGTTGAGCCGTCGCGCCGGCCTGCCCGACCCGCGCCCGGATCCGATGCGCCGCACCCTCCTCGTCCCGTTCATCGTCGCCACGGCCTTGTTCATGGAGAACACGGACTCGACGGTGATCGCGACGTCGCTGCCGGTGATCGCGCAGGACCTGAACGAGGACCCGATCGCCCTCAAGCTGGCGCTGACGAGCTATCTCGTGAGCCTTGCCATTTTCATCCCGATCTCGGGCTGGATGGCCGATCGGTTCGGGGCGCGCACCATCTTCCGGGCCGCGCTCGGCGTGTTCATGGCGGGGTCTCTGGCCTGCGCGGCCTCCGACTCGCTCAGCGCCTTCGTCGCCGCCCGCTTCCTACAGGGCATCGGCGGCGCAATGATGGTGCCGGTCGGACGCCTCGTGCTGCTGCGCAGCGTCCCGAAATCGGAGATCGTCCAGGCGCTCGCCTATCTCACGATCCCCGCCATGGTCGGCCCTGTGTTCGGTCCGCCGCTCGGCGGCTTCATCACCACCTATTTCGACTGGCGCTGGATCTTCTTCATCAACATCCCGATCGGGCTTCTGGGGATCGTGCTCGCCACGCTGTTCTTCGAGAACGTCAAGGAGCCAGACGCGCCCGCCCTCGATCTCACGGGCTTCCTTCTCTCAGGCACCGGGCTGGCCCTGCTGATGCTCGGCCTCGCCACCGGTGGCCGGCACCTGCTGCCGACGGAGGTGTCCATCGGCGCCGCGGTGCTCGGGGTCGCGCTCGTTGCGTTCTACGTGCGCCACGCCCGACGGATCGAGAACCCCGTCGTGCGCCTCTCGCTGCTGCGCATCCCGACCTTCCGCGCCAGCGTCGTGGGCGGCTCCCTGTTCCGGGTTGGGGTCGGCGCGATCCCGTTTCTCTTGCCCCTGCTGCTACAACTCGGCTTCGGGCTCAACGCCCTGCAGTCGGGCATGATCACTTTCGCCTCGGCGGCGGGTGCGCTGTTCATGAAGACCATGGCGACGCGCATCCTGCGCCGCTTCGGCTTTCGCGCGGTTCTCGTCGCGAATGCCTTCGTCGCCTCGGCGTTTCTCGCCGCCAACGGGCTCTTCACGCCGCAGACGCCGCATTGGTTCATCCTCGGCGTGCTCCTCATCGGCGGTTGCTTCCGCTCGCTTCAGTTCACGAGCCTGAACGCCATCGCCTATGCCGACGTGACCGCCCGGGACATGAGCTCGGCGACAAGCCTGACGAGCGTCGCGCAGCAGCTCTCCTTGAGCGTCGGCGTGGCGCTCGGCGCTTTCGTGCTCGAGACAGTGAGCCTCGCCCGCGGCGAGGCGCAGCTCACGGCAGCCGATTTCTGGCCCGCCTTCGTGGTGGTCGCGGCCATCTCGGCCCTGTCGGGGCTGATGTTCATGGGCCTGAAACCCGATGCGGGCGCCGAGATGTCCGGGCACCGCATCGTCGCGGCGAAGCCTGCCGCCGACAGCGCTTGACCTTGGCGGCAGCGACCGATCTCCTGCAACGCCCCGGAGGGATCGCCATGGATCAGCGCATCATCGCACTCTACGACGATTACACCCACGGCGGCATGAACCGCCGCATGTTCCTCAACCGGCTCTCCCTCCTGGCCGGCGGCACGGCCGCCGCTGCCGCACTCCTGCCGCTCCTCGAGAACAACTACGCCCGGGCGGACATCCTCCCCGAGACCGATCCGCGGATCAGCGCGGAAACCGTCGACGTGCCGGGTATGACCGGCCTCAAGGGCTACCTCGTCCAACCGAAAACAGCCGGACGCCGCCCCGCCGTGCTCGTCATCCACGAGAACCGCGGCCTGAACCCGCACATTACGGACATCACCCGGCGCGTCGCGGCGGAGGGCTACCTCGCGCTCGGCCTCGATTACCTGAGCACCGCCGGCGGTACGCCGACGAACGAGGACAGGGCCCGCGACATGATCGGCCAGCTCTCGCCGGATCAGGCGCTGGCCTCCTCTCAGGCCGCGATCGCCTACCTAAAGGGCCGTCCGGATGGTACGGGCAAGGCCGGGGCCATCGGCTTCTGCTGGGGCGGGGCTGCGGTGAACGCGCTCGCCGTCTCAGGGGCGGAGTTCGAGGCCGGCGTCGCGTACTACGGCCGCCAGCCGCCGGCCGAGAAGGTGGCGGCGATCAGGGCGCCTCTCCTCCTGCACTATGCCGGCCTCGACCAGCCGGTGAACGCCGGAGTCCCCGCCTACGAGGCGGCCCTCAAAGCCGCCGGCAAGCCCTACGAACTCCACCTCTACGAGGGCGCCAACCACGCCTTCAACAACGACACTAACGCCGCTCGCTACGACAAGGCGGCGGCCGACCTCGCCTGGCGGCGCACGATGGACTTTTTCGCGCGCCATCTCGGGGCGGCCCAGCCGGCGTGAGCCGTCACTCGGCCTGCCCACGAAACCCCGTCGCGAGCACGTAGAGTTCCGAGGAATCGGCTCGGCTCGCCGACGGCTTGACGTGGCGAACGGCCGCGAAATCGCGCTTGAGATCGGCGAGCAGGGTGCTCTCCGTCCCACCCTGAAAAACCTTGGCGACGAAGGCGCCGCCCGGCGCCAGAACCTCGCGGGCGAAGGCCACCGCCGTTTCGGCCAAGCCCATGATGCGCAGGTGATCCGTCTTCTTGTGGCCCGTGGTGTTCGCCGCCATGTCGGACATGACGATGTCCGCCTTACCCCCGAGCATCTCGATGAGACGGTCCGGCGCCGACGGGTCGAGGAAGTCGAGTTCGATGAACTCGGCTCCCGGCAGCGGCTCGATCGGTAAAAGGTCGATGCCGACGACCCTGCCCTTCTCGCCGACCCTTTTGGCGGCCACCTGGGCCCATCCGCCAGGGGCGGCACCGAGATCGAGCACGCGCTGACCGGGCTTGAGCAGCCGGTGCTTCTCGTCGATCTCGAGGAGCTTGTAGGCCGCGCGGGAGCGATAGCCCTCCCGCTTGGCGCGCGCGACGTAAGGGTCGTTGAGCTGTCGTTCGAGCCAGCGGGTCGAGGAGGAGGAGCGCTTGCGCGCCGTCTTGACCCGCTGCTTGAGCTCACCGCGGGCGCCCCCGGTCTTGTCGGTCAAAGGCCGTCCCTCCGGCGCCAGACGCCGTCCTCGCGCATCAGGTTGAGCAGGATGCCTTCCCGCAGGCCCCGGTCGGCGATGCGAAGCCGCTCGCAGGGGAACGCGCGGCGGATCGCCTCCAGGATGGCGCAGCCCGCGAGCACGAGGTCGGCCCGGTCGCGCCCGATACAAGGATTGGCCGCGCGCTGGGCATAGCCCGTCGCGACGAGACGGTCGACCACGCCGGAGATCTCGACGTCGCGCATCCAAAGACCGTCGACCCGGCGCCGGTCATAGCGCGGCAGGCCAAGGAAGATGCCGCCCAGCGTCGTCACCGTGCCCGACGTGCCCAGCAGGTGGAAGTGTAGTGCATCGCTCGCCCGCCCGGCGAGCAGGGCGAAGTCGAGCAGGAGATCCGACACCTCCTCGATCATCCCTTCGAAGGTGCGCGGCGTGACCTCGACGCCGCCGTAACGCTCCGCGAGTGTCACGACGCCGACGGGCAGGGAGTCCCAGGCGCGGATGCGCTTGCAGGGGTCGGCCATGACGCCCGGGGCCGGCCCGTCGAGCCAGGCGATCTCCGTCGAGCCGCCGCCGATGTCGAAGACCACGACGGACTCAGCTTTTGGGTCGGCAAGCGCGGCGCAGCCCGTGACGGCGAGGAAGGCTTCGGTGCGGCGGTCGACGATCTCGAGCGTTAGACCCACCTCGTCCGCGACCCGCGCGACGAAGTCCGAGCCGTTCGCAGCCGTGCGGCAGGCTTCCGTTGCGATGAGCCTGGCGCGACGGACGTTGCGCGTCTCCATCTTGCTGCGACAGACTTTGAGGGCGTCGAGCGTTCGATCGATGGCCGCTTGCGACAGGCTGTTGCCATGCCCCAATCCTTCGCCGAGGCGCACGATGCGGGAGAAGGCGTCGATCACGCGAAAGCCGGACTGCGCCGGCTCGGCCATCAGCAGACGGCAATTGTTGGTGCCGAGATCGAGCGCCGCGTAGCAGGGCCCACGCTGCGCCCGGCCGCTCCCATACGGACGCGCGGCCTCGGGCAGCGGCCGCGCCACGGCGGTGCCGGCCGCTTCCACGGCCGAGAAGGGGTCGTTCGGTGACCTCACGACGCTCAAAAACCTTAGGAGCGATCCCACCCCAACGGCGGGTTCGTCCGATCGTTGCCGTCAAGGTAACAACGACGTGAGCGGCCTGCCAAGTGCGATCGTGCGGAGTGTGATCACGCGACCGTGTCGCGGCACAGGCTCAGGCGGCGTTGCGCGGCGCGTGAACCGAGCCGGGCCGCGGCACGGGACGGAGCAGGCCCTTCACCTGGAGGAAGGGTCGCGGGCGGTTGATGACCTCGTCGAGGCGCGACCACAGCACCTTCGGCGAGAAGGGTTTGGCGATGATCTCGTTGACCCCGAGGTTGACGGCCCGGTCGACCACGTAGCGGCGCGGCTTCGAGATCATCAGGATCACGGGCACGGTCGGCGCCGGCGAGGTGGTGGGGGTGCGGGCGAGGCGGATGAACTCTTCCCCTGAGAGGATCGCAAGGTCCCAATCGAGGATCACGAGGTCAGGCTTGCTCTCTGACAGCACGCCTAGCGCCTCCGCGCCGTCGGGCGCTTCGAGCACGCGCTTGATGCCGACACGGGTGAGCATGTCGCGCAGGATGCGCCGGATGTAGAGGCTCTCGTCGACGACGAGGGCCGCGAGGTCCGGGAAGGTGGGCGTCGCGATCATGCGCGGGCGAAGGATCCTGCGGCGGAGGCCGCACCGAACCTTCTACCCTGCGAGTCTTTGCCGGATCGCTAACGGAGCGTTGCCGTCAGACGGTAAAGCTCGCGAGCCGCGTCGGGATCTCAGCCAAGCGCTCGGCCGCGACATTGGCGAAGGCGAGCCGCAGGTGATCCTCCTGGCCCGGCCCAAAGTACGAGCCGGGAAGCCCCAGAACGCCGCGCTCGGCGGCGAGGCGCTCCGCCACCTGCGCCGCCGTCCGTCCGGCGAAGGGATGGCGCACGTAGGCGAAGTAGGCCCCGACCGAGCCGACCGTCCATCCGGGCAGGTCTGCGAAGGCCGCGCGGAAGGCGCTCGCGCGGCGGGTGATCTCGTCCCGGTTCGCCTCGCGCCAGGCGCGCAGCCCGGTGATCCCCTCGGCCACGGGTCGTTGCGCCGTGCGCGCGGCGCAGATCTGGAGGCAGTCGAGAGTCTTGGCGACCTCGCCGATCACGTCGCGGCCGGCCGTCATCGCGCCGAGACGATGGCCCGGGATGCCGTGCGATTTCGAGAAGGAGTAGAGCTGGACAAGGTTGTCGCCCCAGTCGGGCGCCGTGAACAGGCCGTGGGGCCGGTTCAGGCCGGCCGGCAGGAAGTCGCGGTAAGTTTCGTCGACGATGAGCCAGAGGTCTCGCCGCCGGCAGAGCGCGGCGAAGCCCTCGAGCACCTCTTCCGGATAGATGGCGCCCGTCGGATTGTTCGGCGTCACGAGGACGATGGCGCGGGTGCGCTCGTCGATGAGCCGCTCCGCCTCGCGCGAATCGGGAACGAAGCCCGCCTCCGCGTGGCACGGCAGAGGGCGCGGCTCGATGCCGAGCATCGCCAGCGACATCTGGTGGTTGAAGTACCAGGGCGTCGGCAGGAGCACGGCGTCACCCGCCTGGGCTATAAGCATGGCCGTGGCGACGAAGGCCAGGTTGCAGCCGGCCGTGATCGCCACCTCGTTTGCGGAGAGGCTTGCGCCGTAAGTGGCGCTCATCTCCGCGGCATAGGCCTCGCGCAAAACCGCATCGCCGAGGATCGGGCCGTAGCGCGCCGCATCGGGGCTGCCGGCGGCGGCGCTCAGCGCCTCGAGCATCGCGGGATGGGGCGGCTTGCCCGGAACGGCCTGAGAGAGGTCGAGCAGCGGCCCGTGGGCGCCGTCGTAGCGCCGCGCCCAGGCTTGGGCTTCCGGGATCGGCGGGCTGCCCGTGGCAGCGACGAAAGGGTTGACGAGGGCCGGCACGGGACGCCGGCTCAGTCCTTGGCGCGCTCGACGTAGCTGTTGTCGGCCGTCATCACGACGATGCGGGTGCCGGCGGAGATGTGAGGAGGCACCATGACGCGCACCCCGTTCGACATCTTGGCCGGCTTGTAGGAGGACGAAGCCGTCTGCCCCTTCGTCACGGGCTCCGTCTCGGCAACTTCGAGCACGACGCGCTGGGGCAGTTCGATCGCCACCGCATTGCCCTCGAACACCGAGAGCATGCAGGCCATTCCCTCCTGCAGGTAGACGGCTTGGTCGCCCAGCACGTCCGCGGTGACCGAGATCTGCTCGTAGTTTTCAGGGTTCATGAAGACGTATGCGTCACCGTCCTGGTAGAGGTAGGTGTGCTCCCGGTCCTCGACGAAGGCGCGCTCGACCTGCTCCGTGGTCTTGTAGCGCTGGGCGGTCTTCACGCCGTCGGAAATGCGGCGCATGTCGATCTGCGTCGTCGGGGTGCCCTTGCCCGGGAAGAAGCTCTCGGCCGAGATCACGGCGTAGAGCTGACCGTCGATCTCGAGGATGTTGCCCTTGCGGACGGAGCTGGCGATGACCTTCACGACGGGCTTCCTTGAACTCGTGACACGTTGCGACTTGCGTTCGCGGCGCGCTTAACCGATCTGGGCGGCTTGCGCCAGCCTCGAAGCCCTGCCGGGCCCTCGTCGTCGTTGAGTTTCGATCACCCCATGCCCGCCTCCTCGCCCTGGTGGAGCCCCGAGCGCCACGCCGATCGGCGGCCCTTCCTCCTCGCCCGCAACCGCATCAAGGCGGCGTTGCGCGGATGGTTCGAGGCGGAGGGATTCGTCGAGGTCGACGCCGGGGCGCTCCAGGTCTCGCCCGGCAACGAGACGCACCTGCACGGCTTCGCGACGGAGCTCGTCGACGGCGATGGCAGGCGCACGCGGCTGTCGCTCCACACCTCGCCGGAATTCGCCTGCAAGAAGCTGCTCGCGGCCGGCGAGCGGCGCATCGTCGATTTCGCCCGGGTTTACCGCAATCGGGAGCGGAGTGCGCTCCATTCGCCCGAGTTCACCATGCTCGAATGGTACCGGGTGGAAGAACCTTACGAGCAGCTGATGGCTGATTGCGCGGCGCTCCTGCGCCTCGCGGCGGAAGCGGCGGGCGCCGACGCGCTTCGCTTCCGCGGCCGGTCGGTCGATCCGGGTCTGGAGCCCGAGCGCCTCAGCGTCGTCGAGGCTTTCGAGCGCTATGCCGACCTCGACCTCCTCGCCACTCTCGGCGACAGAGGCGCGACGGATCGGGACGCTCTCGCCGCTCAGGCGCGATCGTCCGGCGTGCGGGTCGCCGCCGACGATAGCTGGTCGGACATCTTCAGCCGCGTGCTGGTCGAGCGCGTGGAGCCCCGTCTCGGCCTGGAGCGGGCCACCGTCCTCTGCGAGTACCCGGCGAGCGAGGCCGCCCTCGCCCGCCTCAAGGAGGGCCACCCGCGTGTCGCCGAGCGCTTCGAGCTCTACGCCTGCGGCGTCGAGCTCGCCAACGCCTTCGGCGAGCTGACCGATCCGGCGGAGCAGCGCCGCCGCTTCGAGGCCGACATGGCGGAGAAGGAGCGCATCTACGGCGAGCGCGATCCGATCGACGAGGACCTGATCGCGGCGCTCCACCACATGCCGCCGGCGAGCGGGGCCGCGCTCGGATTCGACCGCCTCGTGATGCTGGCCACCGGCGCCGACCGCATCGATCAGGTTCTCTGGACGCCTGTTCCGGAGGTCGCGTGAGCGAGACCTTGCGCACGGTTGCGGCGCTCGCCGAGGCGGACCTCGTCGCGCCCGAGCGTCTGCCGGCCCTGGAAGCTGTCGCCGCGCGCTACGCGGTCGCGATCACGCCCGCGATGGCCGCGCTCATCGACCCGAGCGACCCTGAGGACCCCATCGCCCGCCAATTCGTGCCGCGGCCGGAGGAGCTCGAGACCAGGCCCGAGGAGCGCGCCGATCCGATCGGTGACCTTGCCCACAGTCCCGTGAAGGGCATCGTGCATCGCTACCCGGACCGGGTGCTCCTGAAACCGGTTCACGTCTGCCCGGTCTACTGCCGCTTCTGCTTCCGCCGCGAGATGGTCGGGCCCGACGGACTCGGAGGCCTCTCGCGCCAGGAGATGGACGCGGCACTGGCCTATATCGCGGCCCGCCCGGAGGTTTGGGAGGTGATCGTCACCGGCGGCGACCCGCTCGTGATGGCGCCGCGGCGCCTGCGAGCCATGGTGCAGGCCTTGAGCGCGATCGAGCACGTCAAGGTCGTGCGCTTCCACAGCCGCGTGCCGGTGGTCGATCCGGGGCGCATCACCGCGGAGCTCGTCCGGGCGCTGCGAGCCGGCGGACAGGCCGTCTACGTCGCCGTCCACGCCAACCATCCCCGGGAACTCACGGCGGAGGCCCGGGCCGCCTGCGCCCGCCTCGCCGATGCCGGGATCCCGCTGCTCAGCCAGACGGTGCTCCTGCGCGGGGTCAACGACACGGTCGAGACGCTGGCGGCCCTGATGCGCGCCTTCGTCGAGACCCGCATCCGCCCCTATTATCTCCATCACCCTGATCTGGCGCCGGGCACGGCTCGTCTGCGAATGTCTCTCGCCGAGGGGCAGGCGCTGGTGAGAGCCCTGCGCGGGCACGTCTCGGGTCTGTGCCAGCCGACTTACGTGCTCGACATCCCCGGCGGCCACGGCAAGGCGCCGGTCGGGCCTTGTGCGCTTCATGACGGCCCGGGTGGTCTCCATGTCGAAGATCGGCACGGGACGCTCCACGCCTACCCGCCGCCCGGCCCTTCCCCCGACGGCACCACGGGCTAAGCTCGCCCACACCCTCGCTCGGAGTCTTCGATGAGCCATCCCGGCCGCGCCCTCGCCAAGCATCGCCGCGTCAAGCCCGGCAGCAAGGTCAGCCTTGCCGAGATCGACCCGCGCGACACGACGAAGCTCGAAGCCGAGGACGAGGCGAGGGCTCGGCTCGCCAAGGATGCCGTCGCGATCAACGCCCTCCAGGACCAGCTCTACGCCGAAGGGGAGCGCGCCCTTCTCGTCATCCTTCAGGGGACCGACACGTCGGGCAAGGATGGCACGATCCGCCACGTCTTCAGCGCCACCGACCCGCTCGGAATGAGCGTCACAGCCTTCAAGCGACCGACGGAGGACGAGCTCGCCCGGGATTTCCTCTGGCGCGCCCACATGGCCGTGCCGCGCCGCGGCACGATCGGCATCTACAACCGCTCGCACTACGAAGACGTGCTGGTCGGCAAGGTGCGCGGCCTCGCGTCCGAGGCGGTGATCGAGCAGCGCTACGATCAGATCAACGCGTTCGAGCGCATGCTCGTCGAGAACGGCACTGTCGTGCTCAAGTTCATGCTTCACATTTCGAAGAAGGAACAGGGCGAGCGCCTTCAGGAGCGCCTCGACGACCCGGAAAAGCGGTGGAAGTTCAACCCAGGCGACCTCGAGGATCGCACTCTCTGGGACGAGTTCCAGTCCGCCTACGAGACCATGCTGGAGCGCTGCTCGACGGAGCACGCGCCCTGGTACGTCATCCCGGCCGACCGCAAATGGGCCCGTAACGCCGCCATCGCCGGCATCGTGCGCTGGACCTTAGAGGAGATGGATCCGCGCTACCCGTCCGTGGACTGGGATCCGAAGGCGTACACGATCACCTGAGCAGGCCGGCTCCCGTCGAGGCGCTAGAACCGACACTGCCGAGACCTCGGCGCGATTTCGCCCGAGGGTCGCCCCATTCGGGTGGTCGAAGGGCGCCCTCTCCGGCCCGTGCTCTCCTCGGAATCGATGACCTCAAGCTCCCGCTCGACCTCGCCGCTGACGGACCGTCTGAATGACCTGCTCGCCGAGATCGAGGCCCTCAAGGCGGAGCGCCGCGACGAGGAGATCCGCCTCGCCCGCGCCCGTATCGCCGCCGTCCATGCCCGCAAGCGCCTCGTCCGCCGCGGCGCGGCTGCCTGATGAACCCATTGACCAAGGCCGCGAGCGGCCTTATGTGACCCCCACTCGCGGAGCGCATCGGCCGCCCGCGCCACCCGGCCTCCGGTGGGGGATAGTTTAACGGTAGAACCGCGGACTCTGACTCCGCTAGTCCTGGTTCGAATCCAGGTCCCCCAGCCATCTTCAGCTTCACGAACAAAAACAGGCACTTAGGAGTGGCAGCTACGGCCGCGTGCAGGGCTGTCCGTAACAGGCTCGCGAGTGTTACGCCGGGTTCGGACGATCCAAGAACGTCTTCAAACGTTCGATGAGGCTCGCCTTGTCACGGAGCTGGCATTCCCAAAGTTCGATCACGGCCCACCCGGCGTCCTGCAGCGCCTTTCGCGACGCTGCGTCCCGAGCCTTGTTGCGTGCTATCTTGGCGGTCCAGTATTCAGTGTTTGTTGCAGGGATACGGGTGCCGCGCTTGCAGTCGTGGCCGTGCCAGAAGCACCCATTAACAAAAACGACCGCCCTGCGCCTCGGAAAGACAAGATCGGGCTTTCCAGGCAAGTCGTCGCGATGAAGCCGAAAGCGGTAGCCAAGTTTATGAGCGACAGAGCGCACGATCAGTTCCGGGCGGGTATTCTTCGCCCGAACACGTCGCATGACCTCGGAGCGGTCCATTACAACCGCTGGATGGCCGTCATCCCCGATTCGCGCTGAACGATGCCACCTCGGCGCACCGTCGTTTTTCGCACCATATCGTTGCCCGAATAGGCCGCGTCGAAGTCGACAAAGTTCACCTCGTCGTCGCGACCCCGAAACGCTTGATGGAGAGCGTTCAAGAAGTGAACGTCTGCTAGGGCTTGCGCTCGAGGTGCCGCGTTGTTCCGCGGGCTGGGTATGGTCGAAGGCAGAACGTAAATGCAGGCGGGAGGCAGCCGATACGGGCCAACCTCTGTAAACCGCGGCGTGGCACCCGCTCGCTCATCGCGCTCGATCTTGGGGCACGGGCGGCCAATTGTCCCGCAGATGAAGTCCCAAACTACAACTCCGTCCACCCGTTGATCGCGGGAGATGATCTCCGCAGAGAGACGGGTGTGAAGGCCGGACCAAGCGTTGTGTCGTGGATCAGCACCGGGATTGGTGCAGACACTCCAAATGATAAACTCGTTTGCGTGAGGCGGGCGCTCGAAGATGTTGGTGTTGTTTCCGTCCAAGCACCCTTTGAGCTCGATTATGGAAGTTCGGCCACTTGGCATTCGCACCGAGTAATCATGCCGATTGGCCTCACCAGAGGACTCCCATTCATCGATGAAGGCGTTATCCTGCATATAGTTCAAAACACGAGAGACGAATTCTCTCTTCTCTCTCATGGTCGCTGAGTATTGGCCCCTAATGCGCTCGATAGCAGCTCGAAAAAGACCAGATTGATACACGTCATCTTCCGACAAGTTGGTAAGATGATGCGCTCTGGTCTTGAGAACCTCGGCGAAATCAACAACAGATTGGCGGAACTCGGGGTTCTGCTCACAGGGTATTACGCTCATGCCGCCTGACGCGAATCGACCTTCAAGGCGTCGAGTATCGGCTCGATGAGATTCGCCGCAAGGTGGCGCACGACTGGAACGGCTACCCCGTCCCCAGTCAAATGATAAGCTTCGTTGTAGTTTTTCGGCAGAACGTAGTCGTCTGGCAGCCCCATTAACCGCGCTGTCTCACGCGCAGTGATCAGGCGGGTGCGCACGTGAGCACCGTCAACAATCATTATGACTTGCCGCGAGGAACCGCCCGCCGGTGTGCGAAGGCAACCCGACACATCGTCGAATCGCACCTCAGCTCTGACGCGCTTCACTCCATGCTCATCTTTCCGGGTGCGACGGTATACGCTGCCTACGACCCGCCGACCGGCTCGCTCAGCCTCCGCCACCTTCTCGCGATTAACAGGCGTCATGGTCGCGAGGATTCGAGCGGTCTCCTCTGGCGAATGCCAAGTCGCAACGGTGGCATCCTCTTCGATCAGGTCAGCGAACACCGTGTTGCGCATCGCTGGCGCGGGGAAGTTCCACCACACCCAAGCACGACGCGCACGAGCGGGTAGTTTGCCGTAGGCGGCCCGGAGCCCCTTTGGGTGCCAAAGGAGCGATGGAGTGTCCGTCGCCATTCCGTCTGGGAGGTCTAAGTCGGCCCTGACGCCGATCACGAAGAGGCGAGGCCGGGACTGAGGCACGAAAAGTGCGGCGTCGATCACCACCGCACCGAAGCGGTAGCCGGCGCGAACGAAGGTCTCGCCGATCGCGGCGAAGTCCTTACCGCCGTGACTCGTGAGGGTGCCATTGACGTTCTCAAGAGCGACGATGGAAGGAGCGCGCCCGTCGTCGGCAAGCGCGTCGATCAGCGCCCAGAAAGGGTAGAAGGTGCCGGAGCGCTCACCCTTTAGACCGGCTCCGCCACCCGCAAGTGAGAGGTCCTGACAGGGGAAAGACGCCCATGCGAGGTCGGCTCTTCCTGGCACGTCGTCCGCTTGAAGAGTGCGGACATCAACGACACGCATTTCGCCGTCGCCCCAATTGGCCTGATAGGCCGCACCCTTTTTGTGGTCGAAGTCGTTCGCGAAGAGACAGCGCCACGACGGTCCTAGACCGGCCCGCGCCATGCCCCCGCCCGCGAAAAATTCGTAAAAGGTGCGCTCGCTCAAGGCCATCACCAGAACATTACGCGAACACTAGATTAGCTTCAATGAACTCGCGAGTCTCGCGGTTCGGTTAAGTTCGCGTTGGAAAACCCGTTCCGCGGCGGCACGACGCGCCAACCGCAGGAGACGCATCACTGACCAGGATCACGCGCTCGCTCACCTCGACTTGGAGCAGGTGCACGGCGCCGTGCGTCAGGTGTGTGCCGGACACGTAGCCCGGGGCCGGTGAGGTCACGTCCACCATCTCGTCACGGAGGTCGGCGGCTTGTTGCATGGTGATGGTCGCGCTGTGCATCGGGGTGGCTCTTAGGCTCGTGCGCCGCACGGGTCGGCGGCGAACAAGACCTGGCACGGCGGGAATCTGCACCGCAATCGTGACGCAACGTAACTTGCCGAATTTCGGCACGCATTTCAGCTACTTAAGTCAGCGCTGACTGTTGCCGGACGGCTGAATGAAAAGGCCCGCTCGACGGCCTATCGACCGGAGCGGGCCTTTCGAATGCCGGAGGGATTCGAACCCTCGAGACCCCTTGCGAGGTCTGGCGCATTTTCAGTGCGCTGCCTTAGACCGCTCGGCCACGGCGCCTCAATGGCGGCTAACGTCACATGGGTGCGCCCTGTCCCAATGACAAGAGCCCTTCTCGGCGACGTCAGTCAGCGGTGACTTACCCTCGCGCGCTCGCGTTCGTAGAGGTCCCGCGCACCGCCGCGAACGGACCGGGCGATGTGATAGGCGTTGCCGTCGAGGACGCGGTGCATGGCCGGAACGTGGTCGTAGATGTAGCGGGACCATCCGTCCGGCTCATAGACGGGCCGCACGTCCACCTGGTGCTCGCGGCCGGTCTCGGCGCCCCATCTGCCGCCCGCGTCCGTGAGGGCGTCGCGGAAGGCCTTGAGGTTGTGCTCCGTGACGGCGGCGACGCCGTGCAGGTGCCAGCGGTTGCCGTCAGCGCCGAGGACGAAGAGGAACGGGACCGAGGCCGCGTCTTCTCGACCGAGAAGACGATCGAGGGCGTTGGCGATGCGCTTGCGCAGGTAGTCCACGGGATGCGCGCCCGCCTTCGCCGCCGCCTCGATCTCCGGCCCGAGGTTGAGGCTCCACGCGACGGCGTTGCCGGTGTCGTGGATCGCGCGCCCCGCCCAGCTGAGCTTGTCGAGGTGGTTCGTGCCCTTCCATGAGGCCGGCGCCGCGCCCCGCGTTCTCCCCGATGTATGTGATCGTGCTGGTGATGAGAGAGGCGGTTGAGGGGGAGAGGAAGGGAGAAGAGCGTCCGGACTAAAGGGACGGGTCGCACACGGTGCGGACGATGGGCCTGAAACCCTTGTGGCGCCGAGGATTGCGCGGCTCGTGCGCATCGTGTTGCGAGCCCGCTTTTGCCGAAAATTTCCACGCCGACGCGGCGCTGGTGCGGGCGCCGGGATCGACGGCCCGAGGTCGCCGAGAACGTCGTCCAGCACGTCCGGATCGATGAAGTCGGGAAGCGCGTCGTCGCCGTTGAGGTTAGCGAGAACGTCGTCCAAGAGCTTCGGATCGACGTAGCCCGCGACATCATCAGTGTTGCGGCACGCAATGAACGCGTCGAGGTCGGCGAGCGCGCTGCGGACGTGCCCGCTCAGACTGGATTCGTCGTCGTCGGGCAGGTCCGCGCCGAGGTCATCTAGACCCAGCTCGCTCCATTCGTCGCGCTCAAGGCGAGCGGTGATGCGGCGAGCGGCCTGCGCCCGTGCCCAAAGGGCAGAGAGCTTGCCGGGACCGGCTGAATTCGCTTGCGTCGATCTTTGTCGAGCGGTAGTATTCGCATGGCTTCGCAGCATCGGGGCCTTTCAGAACTGACTTATCCGACCCTCGCCGTTGGCCCGGCGAGGGTCTTTTTGTTGATGATCCTTCTCTGTGTGTCGCGATACGGACGCAGGGCGTCCGGCCGCTGCTATGGTAGCAGCGACTTTGACACGATCAAAACACTTTGTTCGGCGTGAATTGCACTCGACTGTTTGTCGATTTAGTCGAGCGCAGGAATGAATACTTGGCGCGGCAATGCTCTCAGGGATGCAGTTTCGTTGGATCCGTTAGTTAATCCGTTGTTCTGCCTCTTGAGCGCGGGTGGTGTCTCGCGGCACAGTGGCGGCATCACGAGTAGTCGAGTGTCTCATGCGTATTCTGATTGCCGCCATTTTTGCCGCCTCGACGGGGTGGAGTGCCGCCTCAGCTCAGAGCTATGACGATCTGAACAGTTGGTTTGATACCACGGTTGTCTCCATGAGCTCTTTTCGAGTCTTTGCAGAAAACTGCGGCACCAATACTAGTTTAATTGGCCGAGTTTTCGTTGACAATTACTCTGCAGAAGCTCCTGTAGATCGGGACAAAGTAGAGGATTTTGTGCAGAAGCGTTTTATGATCGCCAAAGGACTTCATAGTAAAGATTGCAATATCGAGATGCTGAAATATTGGCAGGGTAAGTTCTCGCGTGATCTTGATGAACTTGTATCAAGGATTAAGGCTTATAAGGGTGCGAAGAACTAACTTCGTAGGACGCCCCCTGGCCGCGTCGCTGCGCGAAGCTCGGACCCGACAAGCGCCCTGATCTGATCACGCACAGCGGCCCCGACCTTCGCGGCCATCGCGCTGTCTTCTTCCGGCCCGCGCGAGCCGCCTTCGACCTTGATCGTGATCGGTGCGTGAAGTGTCGTCGTGCTGCTCGCCGTGCCAAAGGTCGGCGCGGCCAGCGACGGCGCACCGACCATGCCGCCCGATGCGAAGCGGGGCACCTGGCCGGCGTTGATCATCTGGAGCAAGGGCAAGTTCTCACGTGCCGCGTCGGCGCGCACCACGAACTCGCCGTTGGACACCGCGGCCAGGATGCTATCGCTCGTGCCGGTGCCGGGACCTGAGATCAGGCCGCCGTCTGCGAAGCCGAGCAGCTTGCCGACGAAACCGGTTCCGCCGCTGGAGCCGCCCCCGAAAGCCGCGTTGAAGAGCATGTCGATCGCCTTGCCCTCCAGCTTCTTGAGAAGGGAGTTGAGCACGTCGCCGAGGCTCTTGCCTTCGATCACCGCGCTCTTGAACGCATCGGCCAGCGTGGAGCCGAACTCGCGCCAGGTCTCTTGCGCCTGCCGCACGTCCTCCAGCTTGTCTTTGAGCCTCGCGTTCGCGTCGGCCAGCGCCTCGATCCGGCGCCGCTCGTCTTCGTCCAGGCTCGCCGACGCCCGCTTGCCGCGCGCCACGTCCTCACGGGCCTGCGCCTCGGCGCGGACGATCGCGAGCGCCCGCTCACGGGCCTGAGTGCTCTTGCCGATCGTATCGACTTCGACCTGGAGCTGAGCGTTCGCTCGCTCCATGGAACGGATCATGCGCTCCACGCCATCGTCGTCCACCTCGCGGGCTGGCGCGGCGCCTCCGCCGCCCTTCGCCTTGAGCGACGGGAGCGGCTTCGACGTGTCCTTCCGCGGATTGACGTTGATCGTCATCCCCGGGCCTTCCGGAGCCGGTGCGGTGCCCGGCTTGATGCCGCCGTTGAGATACTTCTCCAGGTCGGCCTTCGCTTCGTGATCGATCAGCCCGTTCTTGTCGAACCACTCATAGAGCCCTTGGAACGGCTTCGCGTTGCCGAGCGCCCCGATCGCGTCGCCGATACTCTTCACCCAGCCGTAGAGCTGGCCGGCGACGGCGACCACCTCGGCGAGCTTTTCCTTGATGTCCACCCAGCCGGCGAGCTGCACCTGCTGCCACCGAGCGATGTCCTCTTGGATCGGTTTCAGGCCTTCGGCCATGAGGTTGTCGATGCGCTGTAGCTGCTGGTGCATCGCCTGGGCGCGGGCGATCTCCTCCGCGGAGATAATGCGTTCGCCACCAGCGACGCTCAGGCCGTCGAGGGCCTGACGCATTCGGCCGATCATGTCCACGCCGTTGCGGAGCTGGTTCTCGAACTCCGGCCCGAACATCTTGTTGGCGAGGTCGAAGGCCGCGAGCTGTGCGCCCTTGGCCCTAAGCTCGTCCATGAGGTCGAGGATCACGCGGATGCGCGCCTCTTGCGTCTCGGCGCCGAGGAAGCGCTCAAGGGCACTGCGGTCGAGGTTGCCGCCCATCACGTCCTGACGGAGCCGGTTCTCGATCGGTGATGAATTCGGGTTGTCGCCTTCGCCGATGCGCGTCGTGGACGCATCGCGGGCGTGCTGAAGCATCTGCTCAAGTGTCCGCACTTCGGTGTTCAGCTCGCGGGCCTGCTTCGTCCAGGACTGGAAAACCGTCGTGCTGACGCCGGCGCCCTGCGCCTTCGTGCCGATCTGCACAAGCTCTTCCATGCGCTCCGACGCGGCGCGGGCCGCTTCCTGTGTCTGACTGAGCACGAAGCTCACGGCCTGGAACGCGAGAAAGCCGGCCGCTGCGGTTTTTGCCATCGCGGGAAGGCGCCCGAGCGCCGTCATGCCGGGGCCGTTGGCGAGGTCGAGGAAGCTGCGATCGATGCGCTTCGCCGCGCCGGTGAACGCCAGGCCTATGTCGCCGGAGTGCCGCACCGCGAGGTCGCGGGCGCGCGTCATCGCCTTCTCGTAAGCGCTGATGTCGGCGTTCAGGACGACGGAAAGAGGACCGGACACTACTGCTTCTCCAGGTTCAATTGAATGTCGGCCGCGATGTCGGCCTTGATGCTCCCGCGCATCTCGTTGACGGTCGGCCAGAAGAACGGCTGTGCCGACGACTGAGAGGTGCCGAACTCCACCAGCGCCGCCACGTCCCAGGCGTAGCCGGACGGCGAGGGCTTCACGGTGTTCTCGTCATCACCGGCGACGACGCGAACGGTGAGCGGATCGTCGCCCGGCTCCTGGCGCACGGAGTCGCGTAGGGCGCCGGTGTCTTCGGGCGCCGCCCCGCGGATTGCCTCCACCAGCTTCTCCGCCTGGCGCTCCAGGGCCTTCTGTGCCGCTTCCTCGACACGCGAGCTGCGGGTGAGGGTTTGCAGGGCGCTCAGGCCCGTGAGGTTGAGGTCGATCATCACCACACCAGGTCTTCGGGGCGGAGGTCTTCGCTGTCGAAATAGGACGGGGCGCCGTCGCCGGCCGCGGCCCGCGAGACGGCCATCCACGACGCCACGGCGCCGTCGATCCGGCCGCGGCTCTTGCCCTTGTGCATGGTGCGGTTGCCGGCCGAGTCCGTGTGGATTGCGACGTTCTCGAAGCACCAGCGCAGGATCGGATTGCCGCCGTGCTGGAGCTGGCCGGCGATGATCGCCCGCTCCAGAACGTTCAGGGCCGGAGATTGCGTGATCCAGCCCTGGCGCATGGTGACGACAGGCAAACCGTCGTCGCCGAGCGGTGCCATCACGGGCTGCGCATAGGCGGGATCGAAGGCGATCTCGCGAACGTCGAAGCGCTCGCACAGGCCCCTGATCCAAGCCTCGACGGCGCGATAGTCGATCACGTTGCCGGGCGTCGCGATGAGGTGGCCTTCGTCGCGCCACCGGACGTAGGGAACGCCGTCTCGATCGGCACGGGCGCGGAGGTTGTCCGCGGGCAGGAAGAACATCGGGTGGACCACGAAGCCGTCGCCGTCGCGAAGACAGGCGACGACGGCGGTCAGGTCCGTCGTGGTGCTCATGTCCACGCCGATCCAGCACGGCGCGCCCTCAAGCGCGGTGAGGTCGATCAGTGTCGCTCCGCGATCGTAGACGGCCATCTCCACGAACGGGTCGGCGCTGTGGTCGAGCCAGACGCACAGGTGATCGTTGCGGAACTTCTCCCGGAGCGCCGGACGGTTCTCGGCTTCACGCGCCATCTGCCGGAGCGACGGGAGGTCCGGATAGCCTAGCGCCAGGCCGGGATTCGCGCGGTGCCACACGGCCTCGTCACGCCAGTCCGCATCGGCCGGCGTCTCGAAGAGCACCGGCAAGGTGCCGGGGTCGTCCACTTCGCCGCGCGCGACGCGCCGGGCGTAGTCGAAGACTTCGTGCGCCACGTTCTCGGCGCCGCGTCCGGCCTGTGAGATGACGATCGAGAGGGAGCCCGCGGTCTTCGTCAGTCCGGTGCGCAGCACGTCGTAGAGCCGCCGATCGCGCCAGGCGTGAATCTCATCGATAAGCACGAAGGACGGGGTGCGCCCGTTCTGGGCCGCGGCGTCGGACGACACGGCCTTGAGGGTGGCCCGGCTCTTCGCGTGGATGATCTCGTGCTGGTAGTCGCGGACGCGGGTCGCGGCGGTGATCGCCGGGACGGCGCGCACCAGGCCGAACGCCTCATCGAAGGCGATGCGGGCTTGCTCCCGGTCATAGGCCGCGAGCACCACCTGGCCGACCGCAACCTTCTCCGGCCCGACCGTGTGCAAGAGCGCCAGGGCCGCGCCGAGCGTGGTTTTCCGGCCGCCGCGCGCGATCATCATCACGACGTTGCGCACGACGCGCGTCCCGTCCGCGTGGCGCGGGCCGTAGATCCGCCGGACGATGCGCTCCTGCCACGGGTCGAGCTGGAACGGACGGCCGGTCTTCGGGTGCTTGAGCGCCCGCAAGAACCGAACCGCCCGCTCGCCGAAGCCGAGCGGATCGGGGATGGGGGAGCCGTCAAAGACCCAAGTCGGATACGTCGTCGCCATGATCCGTATCCCGCACCGCGGGCCTTGAGCGGCTGACAGGCGTGAGCCCGAGCTCCGCCGCGAGCTGGCGCGCTTGGGTCATCGCGTCGTTCTGGAGCGCGACGGCCGGATGCTTGCGCGAGCCCATCGTGAGGCCTTCGACGGCTATCAGCTTCTCCGCCTCGCGGACGCGGGCGATGGCCGTGCAGTAGGCTTCGACACAGCCCATGTCGGCGTCCGTGAGGATGCGGCGCTCAACCAAGAGCGGCATGACGCGGCGCCATTCCGCCTTGGCTTCCTTCGCCAGCCACGACGGCGGTCGCGGGACGGTAGGAAGGGCGTCGCGGTCGGTGCCGATCTGCGGCTTGCGGCCCCTCATGCGAGCCCCCGCGCGATCGTTCGCAGGTCGAGGCCACGGCGCCGGCCGATCTCCTTCAGCTCCTTCACGTCGTGGACCTGGCCGGCGTAGAGGACGCGATCGGCGACGGTCAGCCCGTCAACGTAGCGGATGCGGAAGACCGTCGTGGTTTCGGTCGAAGTGCCCTGTGCGCGCCGGAACTCTTCCATCGAGGCCTGGAGCACCTGAGCCCGCACGACGGCGAGCGTCGTCCAGGCTTCGTGCGGGACGCCGTAAGCGTCCAGCGTCTCGGTGAGGCGCTGGAGCGTGATCTCGCGATCGAGGTTGCCGGCTCTCATACCGGGTCCTCCATCAAGGCCTCGATCTGGACGACGCCGTGCGAGATCTGATCCCCGCTTTCCTGGCCGTCCTTGTCGCGCCAGGTGCGGATCGCGCGCACCTTGAGGTCCAGGCACCTGTAGGGTGCCACGTCGACGTTCATCGTCCGCACGACGTTGCGGATCGCCTCGCCGGTGCGCTTCACGCCGGTGAGCCCGGGCGCGCAATCCCACGCGTGAAGGGTGAGGTAGACGGCGGTGTGCCGGCGATCCCAGGTGAGGTCGGCCAGCACTTCCTGCGCTTCGCCTATCTCGACGCACGGAAACCGCTCAGGACGCCCGTGACGGTCGAAGACGTTCGCGGGCGGGATGAGTGCGGCGAAGGCCTCGTCGGCCGTCAGGGCGGCCCTGAGAGTCTTCTGGAGTGCAAGGGCGGCGCTCATCTCAGAACTGCCACTTGCGATACGGGAGCGTGGCCTCCAGCGCCGAGAACGGAAGCGGCGCGGCGCTGACGCCGACGGTCACCAGCTCGCGGTTTTCGAACAGGTGGCCTGCGACCTGGAGCACGGCCTCGATCACCGGCGCGGGCATCGGGTCGAGGTCCGCGAGCGGCTGGCCGATATAGTCGGCGACCATCGCCTCCGCGGAGGCGAGCTTGCGCGTGAGAAGCGCCTCGTCTTGGCCTTCGGGGAGGTTCAGGTGCTCGCGAAGCTCATCGATGCTGACAACGGACACGATCAAAGACCCTGATTAAAAACCGGAATTGGAAAATCTCTCGCGCGGAGGGGAAGGCACCGGTCTGGCGCCGATCGCGGAAAGTTTGCGACCACCCCCGGGGTGCTGGTGCTGCTCATGCGCGCCTCTCACGGCGTCCACCGCTGTGGTTCTTGGGACTGATGGCGTTCTCGAACGCCCAGCCTTTCTTCAGCCTGAGCCGGATGGTCCGGAGCTTGACGCCTGTCTCCGTGGCCCATTGATCAAGGGTGAGTGTCAGCCCGTCGTGCGTGTAGAGCTTGGGCTTCCGGCCGTTGAAGCCCTTGAAGCGGATCGGCGCAGGGCGCTCACGGAAGATCGCATCGGTGATGGTCCATCCCAGCCGACGCCGATTCATGAAGGTGCTCGGCTTTCGTCCTACCCGGTCAAGCCACTCATGAACCGGACGTGTCTCGCCTTCGTGCGTGAACAGCTCATCGATCGCGCGGACGCGACGCGGCACCGGCTCGCGCTTAGGCCGTGAGCGCCTCTGATCGCTGGCGTCGAAGTGCGCGATCACGTCCATGGCGCGGCGGCGAACCTGCGACGGATCGAGCCCGGCCAGTGTGCAGACGGAGCGGAAGTCACGTCCGTCCGAAAGAAGCCAGGTGCGCGCCGTCCGCATCTCGATCGCCCGAGACTTCGGTGTGACGTTCGCCCGACGGAGTAAGGGCGCCGCGTCCTCCAGAGCCAATTCGATGACGCCGAGCCACAGCGCGCGATAGCTCGAATCCGTGTTCATCGTTGCGATGACGGCTTCGTGCTCAGCGTGGTGATCCTGAAGCTCCAGCATCACGGCACCAGGCTGAAGGACTGCTCGAAGGTGGCAGTCACGGCGCGATAGGGGTGGACGATGTGCGTTTCCTGCCAGGTGTCGCAGGTCCACCTGCGGGCAGTGTCGTCGCCGGGTGCGGTGTAGAGGAACGGGAGATCGCCGCCGTGATCCTCCAGGAAGTCCACGATGGCGTCGGCCTGTGCCGGGGTGAGGACTTCCCAGGTGAGGTCCACGACGCGGCGCATGTGGTTGAGGCCGTCGCGCGTGGTCTGGCTATACCCGTCCCCGAAGGACGCCTTGAGCAGCTTGAGCTGCTGCTTGCGCACAACGCCGCCTGCGGTCGGCGGTACAGGTGGCGCAAAGGTCTGGAGCGTCATGACCGGCGCTCCTGTGACTGCTTGCGGCCGGAGTGACAGGCGACGCACATGGGCTGCCAGTTGTGGCGGTCCCAAAACAGGGCCTTGTCGCCACGGTGCGGGCGCTTGTGGTCCACCACGGTTGCCGCGGCGCCGCACTCACAAAGCGGGTGCGAGGCGAGGAAGCCGACGCGGGCCTTCTGCCAGGCGCTCGAATAGCCTCGGTCGTTGGCGTTCGGTCGGTTGCGGTCGTGCCGGGCCTTGCCCTCGGCGGCGCGGCGAAGCTGACAGGCGCACAGGGTTCCGCTCGCGATGCGAACGCCACAGGCACAGATGCGGGCGGGCTTATGCGGCACGGCTCACCACCTTCGCGCCGAGCATCGCCATCGTGACCTTCACCTTGTCGTCCATGGTGAGCGCGGTCGCGTCGGGCTTCGTCTCGCCGTCGTCGGAGCCGCCGAAGACGGCCTTGAGCAGGTCCACGCGGCCCTTGAAGGCCGCCTCGATCTCCGCGGGCGTGGCGCTCCAGGTCACGTCCGGCGTCCAGCCGAGCCACCCCGTGCCGATCGAGAACAGGCGTTCGTAGTAGTCGGAGAACGTGATCTGGTCGGCGCCGGCAACGCCGTCCTGGCGCTCAGGGTTGTCCGGATCGACGCCGGCCAGGGCCAAGACGCAAGCGACGACCCCCGGCGTGGCTTTGGCGAGGCCGACGCGATAGCCGTGCTCGGCTTGATGGTTCAGGAAAGCCGGGATGTCCGTCGTGCCGACGACGGTCTCGGCGATCACGTCACTGATCGCGCTAAGACTGCCACCAGATACGGCGCCCAAGAGGCGCTGGAGGCCGTCATAGCGGCGCTCCAGTCGAAGAGCGGCGCGAAGAGACGGACGGAGCCGAACCGTCTCTTGGCCGATCGTGATGGTGATCTCATTGCCCGCGAGCCGCATGGCGCACCTCAGGCGCCCGTGGCCGCGGGGACGATCAGCGGCTCGGAATCGATGCTGATCGACACCTTCTGGCGCACCACGTCATTGACCTTGCCGGCCATGGTGCGGGCGCTCATCACCTTGCCCTTGAAGAAATACTCAGTCGGCGTTCCGTTCGTGGTCGGGGCGTCGTTCAGGGTGATGTGGAAGTTGAAGGCGAGATCGGAGGCGAGGGCCTGGCGCAGCTTGACCTGGCCGGGATCGAGGGCGTCGAAGCCCACCACCAGGTCCATCTTGCCGGCGTCGCGAACGCCCTTGAGCTTGCGGACGCGGGCGTCCTCGATGGTCGAGAACTTGATCTCTTCGGCCTCGTCGCCGAACTCGCCGAGGTCTTCGATCCCTTTCACGGCGGTGTAGGTGTCGGCGTCGAAGTCGCCGACAGAGGTCGCGGGTGCGGTGGTGCCAATCTCGAACTTGGATTTGGCGGTAACGGAAATGCTCACGGCTGAAATGCCTTCGGTATGAAACGGAGAGAGAGAGGGCCGCGACCAACGCCGCGGCCCTGGTGGATCAGGCGGCGAGCTTCAGCTTCGCCAGCGCCTCGCCGAGGACGACGCGACCACCGACGCGGCGACGGGCGCCGATCTTGACCAGGCCGTTGCCGAAGCCGGTCATGTTGTCGGTGTTGAACTGGAGGTTCACGCGGTCAGCGATGAGATAGCCCGCCGCGAAGTCGCCGAAGACGATCGGCGTCGCGCCCGCAACCGGGTCGGGCATGTCCACGGCCTCATAGACCGGGGCGCCGAGAAGGGACGCGGGCTGGCCGGCGGTCAGGGCAGGCTGCCACAGGGGCGCGCCCGTCGTGTCCTTAAGCTTGCGCACGACGGCCATCGTCTTCCGGTTCATGAGGAAGGAGCCGCGGGCCGAATAGGCGCTCTTGATCGAGTAGAAGAGGTCGACAAGCGCGTCGTGCTCGATGTCGTCCACCTCGACGGCGCCGACTTCGGACGACGTGAGGACACCTTCGGCCTGCGTCGTGCCGTTGCCCTTCACGAACCACATGGCTTCGCGCTGGCCGAACTTCGTGCCGAGGTGCGCGGCCAGGAAGGCGTTCAGGTCGATCGCGGAGTCTTCCAGGATCGTCTGCGAAACGGGGACGATCACCGCCATCTCGTGCGGCTTCACGTCGATCTGCTCGAAAGACGGCTCGTCCTCAGGACGCGGGCCGGTTTCCGTCACCTCACCAGGCACAACCTCGTCCACCAGGCGCGGGAGCTGGAGAAGCGGGCCGTTCATTGTCACCCGGCCGGCCAGCGCGCGGACCGGCGAGAACTCGGCGATCTTCTGGATGATCGTCGCCTCGTAGGACGGCGGCGCGAGCACACCACCCGTGGACGGACCGGCGACGGTGAGGGCTTTCACCTCGTCAGCGCCGAGGGCGTCCTTGCCGGCGCGGAGGTAGGTAGCAAACGCCTTCAGCTCGATCTCACCCGCGGTCTTCTCGTCGACAGGAGCACCGACACCGGGACGGTTGAGGCGAGCCTCGAGCTTCGCGCTCTTAGCTTCGATCGCCTTCAGGCGCTCGTCTACCGAGCCCTGAAGGTCCTCAAGAGCCTTCGTGACGATGGCGGTCGCGTCGGCGTCCCCGTCGTCCTTCAGCTCGATCGGGGCGAAATCTGCCCCCGTGTTCTGAAACGTCATGGTCAAACTGTCTTTCCTGAACGAAGAGCCGAAGCGGCCCGGTTGATGGCCTCGGCGAGCGCAATTGCCGCCTGGCCGGACTTGACGCCCGTGACCCGGGCGCGGGGGTGAGCTGGGTTGCGGACGACGGACACCTCAAAGAGGTCCAGGGCCGTGATCACGCGGTTCTTGCCGGCGCTGCCGGTCGCGGTCTTCGTGCGGAAGCCGATCGACAGGCCGCCGATGAGGCCGCCCGTGATGAGGGAGCGCACGGCGCGGCTGCGCCGGCTTTCCTCCAGGAAGAGCCGGCCGCGCACCTCAAGGCCGCGGTCGGTTTCAGTCACCTCTTCCCATGTGCCGATCACCTGCTCCGGGTCGTGCCCGAGAAGCATCGGCAGGTCGTCCACCGCGAGGTTGAAGGCGCCCTTCGTGATAGTGTCGCCGGTGAGGTCCGGACCGGCGTTGAACGGCCAGGCGATGCCGGCGATGGCGCCGGCTTCGCTCACGGTGAGGTCGGCCTTGATCTCCAGCCGTTCCATCACGCGGCCTCGCTGACAGGCTGGCCGAACCACAGGACGGAGAGGATCTGGAGCGCCAGGTCGAAGCTGCGGCTGACGGGCTGCGGGACGGCGTAGGTCTTCACCAGCGCCGCGGCCTCTTCCGGGTCGGCACCGCCTCCGATGAGCGCCAGGCGGATCGTCTCGTGCAGATCCGCGAGGTGGAACTCAGGACGCGGCGAGAACATGCGGCTCGCGATCGTGCCGACGCCCTTGGCGGTGACGCGCTCCAATTCCAGCACGTAGGTCGCGCCGTGTGCGTCGGGCGCGAGGTCGAAGACGCGCTCGCGGTCGCCGAAGAACAGGGTCACGGCGGTCTCAGACATTGGCGGCCTCAGTCGAGGTGTGCGGATTGGCGAAGGTGTCGCCGCCCGCGTAGGGCTGACGGTTCTCGGCGGCGCGGGCTTCGTTTGGGGAGAGGATGCGAGCGGCAATAGCGTTGGAGTAAGCCTTCATCCGGCTCGCCAGGTCGCCGCGGAGCAGATCGTCCGTCAGGAACTCGGCGAAGTAGGTGGCGCGCTCTTCCGCGGTGAAGAGCTTGAGCCGCACTTCGCCTTCCCAGGCCTTGAGCCACCGCATGAGGGTGAAGCTCACGAACTGCCGGCCCATCTCTTCGCCGTTCGCCCAGGTGGCCCGGCCGTAGTCCATCAAGAGCATCGGCGGGACGCGGTAGATGCGGGCGATCTCCTCAATGGCGAACTTGCGCAGCTCCAGGAATTGAGCGTCCACGGAGGTGAGGCTCAGGGGCGTGTAGCTGGCGCCGCCCGCGACCACGGCGGTTCCGCCGCCCTTTGTGCCCGCGTTCATCGCCTGCCAGGCGGCGCGAGCGTTCTCGATCGCCTTGGGCTGAACGTCACTCGGGAAGGCGAGCAAGCCGGACGGGCGGGCACCGTTGGCGAACATGCGCGCGGCATGAGCTTCCATGACGAGTGCGAGCGCGATGGCCTCACGGGCCTGGCGCACCGGGGACTCGCCTTTGATGCCGTCGAGGCTCGGCGCCTTGATGTGCAGCACGTCCTGGCGCGCCAGGACGCGACGCGCGTCGGAGCCGGCGTTGAGGGTGTAGATCGGTTCGCCGGTCATCTGATCCGGCGTGATGCTGACGGCCTCAGGGTTGAGGCGCGCCAGCTCGAAAGGCCTGCCGTCCACGCGGACGATGAAGGCGAGGCCGTCACCGTGAAGGAGGGCGTCACGGGTGATCTGCTCACGGAAGACGGAGGCCGGCGTCCAGTCGTTCGCCGCGTCGTGCAACAGCGCATAGGCCGGGTGATCGACGTCTCGATCCTTCGCCCCGTCCTGGCCGCGGGCGTAGACGTGCAAGGGGAGCTGGCCGACAGCCTCGGCGATCACCTGGACGGCGCAGCGCACGGGCGCGCACTGCATCGCGGAACGGGGCGTAACGGCGATGCCGGCCGCGGCCTGGTGCGCCGCGAAGAGGTCGAAGAGCCAAGGCTCAGGCGAGGCGATGCCGGAGATCGGCGCGGCCTTCGCCTCGACGCCTGGTGCGAGGGTGAGAGTGGACGACGGGAGAGGCGGAGGACTAGACGCCTCTCCCGTCATGGTGGCGCTCCCAAAAAGAGAGCGCACACGTTCCCTGACCGAAACGGTCACAGACACAATGAAAAGCCTTCGTCACAATAAGCAATGTCGAGGCAAGCACGTCAAAACGACGCTTGGAAGCTCACCTCAACTGAACAAGCATATTGTAACCGACGACGAATCGGGCACAAAGCAATAATTTCCACAACAACTGCTTTTTTCAGGTGCTCGCGTCGATTTTCGTTAGATCAAGGGCAGGATAGGTGACGACCTCGATCAGCTTCACACGCTGTGCCAGCTCACCCTCTGCTAGATTGCCATATCGGCCCGTGGTCGTGGCCTGTGTGTGACCTAGCAGGAAGCCGAACTCTTCATCGCGGTATCCGGCCCGGCGCAGCGCATCCACGAAACTGTGCCTGAAGGAGTGGAAGTTCACCATACGATCGTCTTTGACGCCGATCTTGGCGAGGTATCGGCCATAGAACCGTGAGAAGTGACCGGCGATCTGGCCGCGGACGTCGGGCTTGATCTCCGGGAAGAGGCGGCTGCTCCCGGCTTCGACCTGACGCGCATGGTAGTCGAGGAAGCCGAGGCGGATCAGTTCAGGGTGGACCGGGATCACGCGCTGTGAGGCCTTGGTCTTCGTGGTCTTGGTGGCCTTCCCGTCCTCATACTCGCGGGTGATCCGCATGACCCAGTGCCCGTGTTGCTGACGCACGTCAGCGACGGAGAGCTGCGCCAGCTCACCCATGCGGGCGCCGGAGAACAAGCTCATGAGTGGCAGCCAGAACCGGTGATCCCGCACCCGGTGCTCGCCGGGCCGATCAAGCCGGTCCTCTGACTCCGCGCCGGTGAAGAGCGGGGCGGCAAAGATGCGGCGCAGCTCTTCGGAGGTGTAGGACCGGACGCGCTGAACGTCCTTGTCGATCGAGAGATACTGATCCTCGACGGGGTTGCGCTCCAGGACGCCCCGCTTCTTCAGCCACAGACAGAACGCGCCGAGGGCGCTCAGGTATTTGTTGATCGTCTTCGGCGAGAGGACCGGCTTCCCGACACGCTTATTGGCCTCGATGATCTCCCGGAAGGACAGGTCGCGGAAGTCGCGCACCTCCGCGGCCTTGATCGGGAACGTGTGCAAGGCGTCGATCCACTTACCCACCAGCTTCGGGGTGATCGAGGCCGCGGGCGTCCGCGCGCCAGCGAAGTCGGCGAACAGCTCGATGATCTTGCGATTCATGCGGAGCGTGTCCGATGTGACGCCCTTCGGGTTCTGCGAGGCGAAGGTGTCGAACAGCTCCAGGATGCCCTCCCCCGGCGCGGCCGTTGCCGACGACACGACGGTAAGCGGAGGCCGCACCAGCTCATCGCGCGGTCGGCCGGTGTAGTCGCCCCCTGCCCTCTCGGCGCCACGCGTCAGCGCCTCAATCTCGGCGCGCATGAGCTTCGTGCAGAGGTCGCGATAGGCGAAGCTGCCCTTACCGACGTTGAGCCCCTTGCGCTCGATCAGGGCGTCGGCCGCGTATTCCACCAGCGCCGTCTCACCGGTCGCGAGGTGCCGGCGCAGGGTCGCGAGACGCTTGGCGCGGCTGTCCTCTTGGAACTCGCGGGCGCCGGCCAACGCCGAGTAGTCGAGGGTGTAGTGCAACGCCACCAATCCCGGCGCGGGCGGCGGTGGTGGAACAGCCCAGCCTTTGGGCGGGTCAAGTTTGATCGGGTTCCCGTTCTTGTCGCGGAGGTGTTCGGTCGCCTTCCTCTCGGCGGCACGGGTCGCCAGGTCGGCCATAAGCTGCGCCTTCGCCCCGGTCACCTCGCCTGGTGAGGGCAAGGCCTGGTGCTCGCGGTCGAGCGTGTCCAGCTCCTCGCGGTAGTGGTCCCAAACCGCGGCCTGCACGTCTTCCGGGGTGATCTCACGAAGCTGCACCAGGCGGGCGCGGTGCTCCGCGAACTCGCGTTCCCAGGTCTGGAGGACGGGCAGGACGCGGGCCTTCGCCTCGCGCGGGTCCGTCGTCTCAAGGCTCTTCCACAGCTCCTGGCGCGGCTTGCCGTTGGCCGCGGGATACAGATGCTGAAGGTCTCTCGGGATGCCGAGCCTGGCATAGTAGCGGGCGCTTCCGGAGCGCCGAGCGATGTTCGTTCGCAGTGCCATATGGCGGCTCGCCGTAACAGTGTTTTGGTCGGCTAGCCGTAACAGTCAGGGCGAAAACGTCAACAGAAACAACGATATCAGGCACTTAAACGTTGTGGCTTAGAATCCAGGTCCCCCAGCCACTGCCTTTCCAAAGAGACATGAACCGCCATCAGTCCTGGGCCGTTTAGCGTTGGAGACGGCTCGGCTCAGTGGCGCGAGAACTCGGCTTCCGTCGGGATGCGCCCTTGCGGCGTGTACTGATCGACGGCTTTCGGCAGCTCGCGCGAGAGCCTGCTGACGAGCTCCTCGCGGGAGAGGCCGGTCTGCCTCGACAGGGTGTCGAGAACGTCCGGTCCGATGGCCTGCTCGAGCTGGGTCGGCGCGACCTCGCGGTTCGGCCCTGTCCCGACCCAGGAATCCACTGTCTCGGCGTGACCCGTCTGCCGGAACCGGTCGACGAGCTCCGTCAGGCCGCCGCCCAGAAGGGAGCCCGCGCTGGCGCCGCCGAGCGACCCGAGGAGTCCGCCCAAGCCGCCGCCCAAACCCCCGCCAAGGCCACCAGCGAGGCCACCGCCCATGCCACCTGCGGCTCCTGCATGACCGCCCGAGGAATGACCGCCTGGCCCGGCTGAAGCGCCGCTTGAGGCGCCTTGCAGCATCTCGGCGATCTTGTCCCGGTTCTGGTAGCCGGCGACGGCCAGCAGGCCCAGGAGGGCCGTCATCGACGGAAATCCGCGGCTCATGTCTTGCTCCTGATCGAAGGCAAAGGAACCGGACGGCAGGCGTCTCCTGCCGCCCGGCGATAGGCTGCGTCGAGTCTTGAGTTAGAGCGTGGTCGTCGAGCGCCGGCCTGAGATCATGCCCCAGATGGCCAGCACGATGACGGCGCCCACGATAGCGCCGATCAGGCCTGCGCCCTCACCGGCCCGGTACCACCCGATGGCCTGCCCGAGGAACGTCGCGAGGAACGCGCCGATGATTCCCAAGATCGTGGTCAGGATGAAGCCGGACGGCTCGTTGCGGCCCGGCATGATGAATTTCGCGATCACGCCGGCGATGAAGCCGATGATGATCGTCCAGATGATGCCCATGATCGGTCTCCGAACCGGTTGCGCTCCGCCGCGAGAGGATCGCGGGTTCGTTCAACAACGCGGTTCGGGGGCGCGGGTTCGATCGCGTACCAGCCTTCCGTGCGGCGCCGGCTTCGGCGTCAGAGGCGACGGTCTCGGGCGACGGGAAGCTTGGAGCGGGCGATCGGGATCGAACCGACGACATTCAGCTTGGGAAGCGGAGCTAACCGTTTGATCTCGCGTCCTCACGTTCCTGCTAGCTCGCGACGAAAGGAACGAGAACGGTGGTCAATCCAGAACCGGCAACGGCCAGAACTTAATCCGACCGATCGGGGCGATCGCCCATGCAGCGACGTTCGCCGGCTTTCGAAGCTGGCTCTGAAAAAGGCGAGCGCCTGTCAGGAGCCACCCTTAAGCAGCCGCTCAACCTCGCTCGGCAACTCACCGCGATCAGCTTTGATCTGCACGGCCAAAAGCGTAGCGACGGACCCTGCGTTGGTGATCTCGCCGCGGAGTGCCAGGTCGACGGCCTCCCCAAACGGCAGTCGGCGCAAGGTGAGCGCCTCTTGAGGATCCGGGTGGCGCTCGGTCCTACCAAGGTCCCAAGCCAGAAATGACACTTCCCGCGCGTCCGCGACGGCCCCCGATGGGCTGAGCTGGTTGATCATGAGCCACTGTGACGCGGTGATGCCGACCTCCTCTCCGAGTTCGCGTGCCGCGGCATGCTTAGGCGCTTCAGTCCGTTCCCCGCTCCCAGCCGGCAGTTCCCAGCTGTATTGACCAGCCGCGAACCGGTACTGGCCGACAAGCCACGTGGACCCCTCGTCATCGATGGGGAGCACGCGAAAGCCGATCGCCTTGTAGTGGACGACCCCGTACTGTCGCTCGCGTCCAGCCGCGTCGCGAACGCAATGATCGATGACGGCAATCCAAGGGTCGTCGAAGGCCCGTTTGGACGAAAGCACAGTCCAGGGATTGTCCTGGGTCATCGGCATACCTCGCGAGATGGCTTACAACGCGAAAGATCGTCGATGAGCTCCCTCAGAAGGCTCTCGTCTCAGAGCGGCTCACGCGCGAGGCGTCCAGCGGCAACGCGAGTTGGTGCGTCACGACAGCACGGCGGTGTTCGCCGCAACACAGGACGCGCTCGCCACGCGGGGTATAATGACTGCCAGGTGACCTTTGCACCCAGACAAGCTGTCGACCGTCCGCGTGGACAGGGACGAACGGGAAGACTGTCACGTCTTCGCCGGGATAGACGCAGTGCGAAGCCAGCGCCCCTACACAGCTGACAGGACGTGGATGACACGGCTTGCGATCATGCCACGGGTCTTTGCGGCATAGTCCGCCATGTGTGGAGCCTGCGCGTGAGCCTTGAGCGCTTGCGTGCTGGCCCAGCGCTCGACCACCACGAAGGTATCGGGCCCGAGTTCGCTCTGCATACTGCCGATGTCAGCCGCATCGACCGTTGGCTCATAGGCGATGCAGCCGTCCTCTGCGCGGACGGCGGGCAGATTGGCCCGGACGAGCTGCAGCACCTCTTCGCGCTTGCCAGGATGAGTGGTGATGATCGCGATCACGTGCAGCATTCGTGAGTCCTCATGAGCCGCCCGACGCTAGCTGATCCCGATGAAGCTTCCGAGCGTCCTGAGGAGATCGAGGCCGGCTAAGAATGACGGAAAAGCGGGACAGGTTTCCTGATTCTCCGCAGTTGCTCGCCTGCCTGTCCTACTTCCAGAGTGAGATGCCTTCCTGTGCGAGGGCGCGCTGGACGGCAGGCCGCTGTTCCAGGCGACGAGCATGGGCGGTCCAGGTCGGGAACTTGCCTGCCATGTCGATGCGCATACGATTGCCCCAGCGAAAGAACACCAGCAGGTAGGGATCGACCACGGAGTAAGCGCTCCCGAGCGCGTAAGCGCGGTCCAGCATCTTGGCCTCGACCAGCGCGAAGGCTGAGAGGAGGTGCGCCATGCCGCTCTCGACCAGGGCGGGGTGCGCTGCAGGATCAGCCAGGAAGAACTCCGCCTTCCAGATCATCCGGACCGCGACGGCGTGAACCGCGCTGGAGAGCCAGTTCGTCCACTCCACCGCCCGCACGATGCTCTCAGGGTCTGAGCCCATGAGACCAGAGCCAGGGTTCGTTAGGCCGAGATGCAGCAGGATGGCGGGCGCTTCGGTGAGGATGAACCCGTCCGCGACGAGAACGGGGATGCGGCCCTTCGGGTTGATCTGCCGGAACTGCTCGGACCTGGCCTCGGGATGCCCGTTAGACATCATCTCAAGCGCGTAGGGCTCTCCGATCTCCTCCAAGACGATGTGGGGCGCAAAAGCGCATGATCCGGACGAGGCGTGGAGCGTGTACATCGGGACTCGGCTCTGAACAGGCCGCAGGGCGCGTGTTCGTAGCACACCGGCGACGGCACGCCGCACTGGATGAGGCGTGCCGTGCTCTTACGATCGGGAGAACCTGAGAGCCGCTTTAACCCGACACGACGCCTCAAAGGACCGATACATGGTCCCTGCTTCCTGCTCGTAGCGGCGCTCACAGGCGCGTATGGCCTGTCGATAATTGCGGGACTGAACGGGGCTGAGGCGGGTCACGTGGTTCCTCTCGCAAACCTCGATTGCAGCCTCTGAGAATTCGACGTCTTGGGTCGTCACACGGGTGCAGGCGAAGTAGGCCGCAGCGGCCCCCTTGCACGACGGAGCCGACCTGATGGCAGCGACTGTGTCCTCGACCGTGTTGGCTGGACAATCGGCGGCAAGCGCGGGCCCTGCTCCAAACGTCAGGATCACGAGGCAGGAAAGAGCAGTCTTTCGCATAGATAACATGGACGGCCCGTCCTCTGGATGATGTGGCAACACTGATCCATATTGATCTTGGCCGAGATCTCGGCGGCGCTTGGCCTGAGCTTGTCGCCTGCAAATCAACGTCACTGACGCTGGGGCTCTACGAGCACTTGCGCTTGAGCAGGCCCTCGAAGTCGTCGATGGAGACGAGCAGCTGCAGCACGTTCTCGCGCTGGGCATGTCCGGTCAGGCAGCGGTTGAACACCGTGACACCCGCCTGCATCGTCTCCACGTGCTGGCGCCACGCCACGCACTTGCCCGACTGGTCTGCTGACTCAGCTGCTGTCAGCCGCTCCATGGTCCGCTTAAAGCTCACATCGACCGCGGCCAGATCGTGTTGGCACGCCGCCGTGGTCTGAGCCAGCGCCGCCCCAGGTACCAGGAGGAGCGCCAGCACGGTTGCGAGATGACCAGCCAACCTTGCAGTCACGCGCCCATAGCTCGTCATCGTCCTGGTCTCCTCGGCAAGCACACTGGCTCGCGACGACCTTCATCGGCGCTGAACGGCACGCGGTTATGTCGTCCAGGTCAGACGTCTGTTTCTGATGCAGACCCACACAAGAGGGGTCACGAACCGCAGGTCAACCGCAGCGTGGTGGCCATCTCTGAAGCACTGATGTCAGCGAACAACGAGATCGTGAGTAGCCGGGGGGCTCGCAGGGGAGTAGCTTGAGCCCATCGCCAAGCCGGTAGCCCGGGCGCTTTGCGGATGAGGAACGATCGCGCTCCTTTTTGCGCATGCGCCGGGCTTACTATCACTTTGCCGGACGCGAGGTCGACACTGCATCCGAGGAATGGCGGCACGAGACCGAGGTCGCTTACGTCCTGGCCATGAACCCAGACGAGCGCAAAGCCTTCATCGACGGCGTGCCCAACTCCGGCCTGCGTGGGGTGATTGCCATGCGGGGCCAGGCTGCAGCCGATCGCCTTCTCGACGACGTGCGCCGGCTTGCAGAGATCAGGCGCGAGCGGGCGAACTGAGCCCGGGGCGGCAGGCGCGAAGCGTTCCCGCGATCGTCTCGAACCGCAATGGCTTCTTGAGAACAGCTGCGCCGGGTACGCGCTGGAGTGCCTCCTCCGGCACGCCCCGGCCCGAGTAAAAGACGACCGCCGCACCGCGTTGTTGGAGCGCCTCGGCCAACGGTGTCGCGACTCCATCGGCCAGGTTGAAGTCGAGAAGGGCGACGTCGATCGTCGTGGTCTCAGCGAAGCGCAAGCCCTCGCGCACGAGCCCGGTCGTCGCAACGACCTCGGCGCCAATCTGCAGAAGAGAGTCGGCGAGGTCGAGGGCGACGAGCGCCTCGTCCTCCGCGATCAGCACGCGGCAGCCTTTCATGATTGTTCCCCAGCGACGTTGGTCTTGAGGCCTGAACGACCCTTGTTGATGACAATCGGCTGGAGTACGGCGGCGACGCAGAAGGCACGCAACGACGGAACTCTTGTAGAAGACTCCTCGGCGCTGAATCGGTCAAGCTCGGCTAGACGGCGTTGAGCAGCGAGCGCCTCCGCCGTGGCGCGGG
>DATCMH010000019.1:0-205871 GCA_036563505.1 Beijerinckiaceae bacterium | reverse complement strand
GGTGCTTGCAGTCGACGTAGATCGGCAATGTTCAAAGTGAGTGCGCGTCATGTGGCACATCTACTTTCACTGCACGAACGGCTCAGACCTCATCCTCGACGAGAGTGGCCAAGACATCGAGGACGACTCGGACCGGACGCTCTACGCAGCCTCTCGGGTGATTGCCGTCCAGAAACGTCACCCTGAGATCATCGACTGGTCTGACTGGATGGTCGCGATGCACGATCAGTACGGCTCGCAGATCGACACGACGACGTTCGAGGAGATCGAGTCGGCCATCCTGATGGCGCAGCGCCTTGCTCGCGTCGCCGCACGCCGACGCACCTCTCTTCAGGGATCACGAGCGGCGGCCTGACCCGTGGCGGTCTGGGCCACACGACCGCGCACGAGCGACCTGCCGTTCCACGCGGGCTTCATCCAGCCGTGTCAGGCCGTCCTGAGCAGCAAGGCGCCGTCCGGCCCTGAATGGGTCCACGAGATCAAGCACGACGGCTACCGCATCCTCGCCCGGCGTGAGGGTGACCTCCTTCGGCTCTGGAGCCGCAATGGGCGGGACTGGTCGGACGACCTGAGGTCGATCGCTTTCGCGATCCGGCGCCTGTCCGTCACCTCCGTCGTGCTCGACGGTGAGGCAGTAGCCCACGATGCCGACGGCCTACCGGACTTCTTCGGTCTTCGCCGTGGCGAGCAGGCCGCCAGAGCCCACCTGTTCGCGTTCGACCTGTTGGAGCTGAACGGAGAGGATTTGCGCACGCTGCCGCTGATCGACCGAAAGGCGCGCCTGGAGCGGCTGCTCCGTCGCGCACCGGGTGCCGTGACGTATGTCGAACACCTAGACGCCGACGGGCCGACCATGTTCAAGCACGCCTGCCAGCTTGGGCTAGAGGGCATCGTCTCGAAAAGGCGGCGGGCTCCCTACCGCTCCGGGCCTGATCCGAACTGGCTTAAGATCAAGAACGCCAGCTATGCGCGGAGGTGACGGTGGCCGAGACTTTGACCGGCACTGTGGGCGAGCTGGTGCGCGGTCGTGCTCTGCAGATGGCACCCGTGTCGAAAGGGTCAGTAGTGCCAGAAGGCTCGGACCGACAGCCTTTCGGCACTAACTGCGCTACTGGCGCGGTCTACCAGTAGCCGAAATTTCGACGTCACCTCAATAACCCGCGCGGTTTGGCTCTGTGCGTGTCGAGGGGCTGGCGACATCCCCTTATCCACAGCTCCCGAGGTGAGCGTTGACTCTCCCCGCCGGCTAGGAACAAACTAAGAACATAAAGCAGACCTGACCGGAGAACTCGGCCATGCGTGCGCCCGAGCGCAGCGAAGCTGTGCCCTCGTCCGAGATGCAGATGAGCGCAGAAGAGGTCGCGGCGGCATACATCGCCAGGAACGGTGGCCAAGCGTGGGCAGCTCTGGTCGAGCTGGCCGGCGACGCTCTCTCGGACCTATCTGAGGCGAAGCGGCAGGTGAGCCGTGCCGAGCTTATGGTATCGGCCGGGTACGTTCGCCGAACGCCACCTCAGGCCAGAATGTGACCAGCATGGCTACTCGGCCACCACAATGCGCGGCACCGGCTGGAGACGAAGCGGGACTCGATATCGAGCAGATTGCGCGCGCGATACTCAGAGAGAAGATCAGGCGACTGCCTTGGCACCCTGGCGTCAAGGCTATCCGACGGCGGGAGCTGATCGAGCGCGACGTGGATCGGTTCTGGCGCTTATGCCGTGACGAGGCTGCGGACCGGCTCATGAAACGCATCGCCGCACGTCAATCTGGGCTCTGCCCGACCGACTGCCCCTCCCCTCCTCCGATCGAAGCCGAACTTCGGACTGTTCAGAGCGACCGAAGGTGAGCCCGCAGCTTGCCCCGGCATCGGCGGGAGCGCTGATTCTGCTTTGCGCCCTAGACGGCCATAGAGGTCGATCAGTTCACTTCCTCAAAAGCGGCCGTAGCGAGGATCAGCCTATGCGCAAGCTGGGGTCGGTTTTGTTCTCGATCGATTTCGGCGAGTTCGAGTTGGCTGAGGCGTCGCTCATTTCACGCGACTGACACGCCGCCGGGCACGTTGTGATCGGCGCGCAGCATCGATCAGCAACACAGCCCTGCAATGGTCCAGGTCGCTACCTGGAGAACTGCCTTGCCCCTCGGTGTCCGTGTTGCACTCTCTGGTGTCGCCCTCATCCTTGCCGCTCTCAGCGTGAGCTTAGGAGCGCAGGGACAAGAAGCATCGTCGCCGAGCGCGGCGCCGCCGGCCACGACGCGCCTGCGCTTTGCTCCACCCGCTGAAGGTGTGCTGGCTTACAAGGTCACCCAGCGTGAGACGAAGCGGCTCGGGTCGCACACGCGAGAGGTGTCCTGGAGCCACATTATTGAGCTCAGCTTCACGGGCCGGCGCTCGCCCGACCTTCTGGACGCCACAGCAACTCTGCGACACGTCGAACTCCTGTCCGGAGATAAGGACGACGCTCAGTACCTCATCGCCAAGACGCTCGAGGCGCGCCCGTTTCGCGTCGCCCTCCAGGACGGGGTCGGCATGCCGCTGGAGGTGGACTGGACTAAGCTCAAAGCGATCATCACAGCCGGCCTGCCCCGGATCGCCGAGCCCGAAGTGGCGCGGGCGATCACGGCATCGCTGCCCGCCTACGATGCGCTCGAGGGCGCCCCTGCCGTGCTCGGCCCGTTTCTCATCACGAGCGTGGGTTTCTTCGCGCCCTACCGCATCGATGGGACGGTTCTGCATGCCCCGCGTTACGAGGGACCGGGCGCGTCGTTGATCGGAGGGCGCTCGCTGAGCACGATCGGCGGCCCGGGCCGACGCGATCCGAGTATCCTCGAGATTCGCTGGATCATCGATGTTGATCCGAAAGCGGCCGCCCAAGGCATGCTGTCCTCCCTGGGAGCCAATGCTCGCCTCGTGGCTCGATCAGACGACGCAACTTGGGTGAAGTCGACAGTGGCTGAGCACATCGGGGAGAGCGTCAGTTACGTCGAGCGTGGTAAGGGTGAGTACGAGCCAACGCGAGGAACGATGCGCCGCTGGCGTCACGACGTGCGGGTGAAGGGAGCGAACTTCAGCCAGGAAGCAGACATGGACATGGAGCGGGTGAGCCCATGACGACGCGTCAGCGGTGCCCTTCTCTGGAGTTCATCCCTCGTACCCTGTTATCCTGCTGCCGTCGACCAGCCCTGTGGATACTTGCACTTCTTCTCTGCCCGGCTCCTGCATCGGCCAATGATCCAGCAACAACTGTTGGCTTTGTGTTTGGTAGCGTGACCATCCTTCGCAAAACCTGCGGACTTCAGGACGACCCGGATGGGCTCGGTCGCTTGCTGGTCAACGCGCGCCTGGCCAAGGCCGATATCCTTCCCGGAGGACGGGCGAGAGCCGCGTTCGAGGCGGGAGCTGACGAGGCTCGGGCCAGTTTGTCAGGCAAGTTGAAGCGCGAGGGGCAGCAGGCGTTCTGCACCTTTGCCCGTCACCGCTATGGCGCGGCGGGCCTCAGCGTTGTGAGAGATCGGTGATCCGTCGCAAGGGGCAAGGCTGCTCAGTCGAGACCAGAGTGAGGATGGCCGGCCCGATCAGCCGCTCCGGGCGGCACATCCTAGTCGGGTGCGCGCTCGTCGTGGCGATCGTCCTTGGATTTGCAATCAGCACGGCTCTGTATCAGGTCAACCGAGAGACCGCCCGGTCCTCGGCTCTGCTGGGGTCATTGCTATGCGGGCCGCAGCAACGGGTCGATGACGTCCCGGCTGGGCGCCGTGCCCGTCGGATGATCTGCCGGAACGAGAAGGGTGTTGAGGTCAGCGCCCGCAACAACGCTGTTCCTTTCCTCATGGCTCTCCCATTCATTCTCCTCATAGCAGTGCCAGGCGTGTGGTTCGCAATGCGAGCAAACATCCAGGAGCGTCGAGGGTGAGCGCTTGTCGGCCCACGTGATGTTGCGCGAGCTTGGCCCGGTCCGCTGTCGGTTCGGATGTGTAGCGGCCGCTGTGCGCCCATAACGGTCGTTGGGATCTGCTGGACGTTTTGCTGAAAGCGGACGTGACGCGCTCCTCCTGCCAGACTGCCGGGGCGCAAAGAGCAGGTTTCAGCCAGCGGCACGGAGCCTTTTCCGTGCTCACGTGCTAACCAGCTGTGGTGAGTCTCAGGCGGACGCGGTCCAACCGTCGTGACCACAAACAGCCCGGCCACTTCGCGGTGAGCCGGGCTTTATGCGTGCAGAGCGCTCCAGGCTCCGCGGCGACCAAGGGAGAACGCTGGTCGGCCTGTCTCTAGGGCAGGCGCAGACGCGACACGATCGGTGCTTGGCCTGTGCGGGGCACCACAAGCCACACGCTGTCAAACTCCCGTCGGCCGATCTCGACCGGCGCGGTGTGGCCCCAGTTCTTGAGCAACGCTGGGATCGTATCGGAATGCCCGACCACCAACACCGTGTCGCTCGCGTGCTGCTGACGGAGCCGATCGGACAGCTCCGTGAGGTCGTCCTTGGCCACCACCTGCACGGGGCTGCCCAGAGCTGCTGCGAGGGGCGCTGCAGTTTCCTGAGATCGCACGTACTGACTAACAAAGATGGCCTTCACCCCGGCGTCCTTGAGAGCGCCGGCCAAGACCTTGGCACGGCGGGATCCCTCTTCGGTGAGCGGCGGGTCGCCGTCCATCATGCCACCAACCAGAGCCTGTTCCGCGTGACGCACGAGGATCACGGCCTGTTGGGCAAAGGCCGGAGCCGATGCAGGAACGGTGGCGAGGATGAGGGTGAGAACGCGCATGCAAGCAGAACGCATGACCATGACGAGCCTCCTGTGTAGGCCCGACGCGCCGACCCACTCACACCGGCCGCTCACGTCCGACGAAGGCGCTCAGTCATCGCCCGTTTCGGTGCAACGTCAAGGTTCGTGACAACGGGTTTATACGCTACTCTGTAGGATGACACACGGGACAGCGGTCGGTTTGACCACGATGCGTGCTGCCTCGGCATCTCCCTGCGCCGACGTTGCATGGTCAGCACCGCGTGCTAGGCTCGCTCCGTTCACGCTCTTGAAGCACCTTCAGCCCGGCCGCAGCGATGCGTGCCGGGCTCTTTCATTCAACCCGCAGCCCTCAGGGCCTATCACGCCGCGACGGGGCGGCACGCACCAGCACTGGGGCAGCACGGGCGGACGCAGTCGCCCCTCTCGCCGACGTGCTCGCGCAGAGGTTGCCCCGACTGGCGACATCTGAGTCGCCGAAAGCTGCTGTTCTTCTCTCTACTTACCCAGCGTCATGACGTATTTCGTTAACCGCAAGTCAGCTTGAGTTGCGGTCTCGCCAAAACTCGCCGCATCACGTGCAGCGCGAGCGGGTTTTTCCAACAAGAGGCTGTCATGCTCGCCAAGCTCTCCATCCGAGCCAAGCTCATTTGCGCGTTCGCAGCATTGTTGGTTGTGACGCTCGGCGTCAGCGGTACGACGTATCGAAGCTTAAGCTTCATCGAGAAGTCGAACCACTGGACGGCGCACACCCACAAGGTTCTGAATGAATTGAATGAGGCTCTCGCTGCGATGGTCAATCAGGAGACCGGGCTTCGCGGGTACCTCATTGCCGGCGATGCGAAGTTCCTCGAACCCTACAAGAGCGGAGGCGAAGCGTACGACAAGGCGTTCGCTTCGGTGAAGAAGCTCACCTCTGACAATCCGGCGCAGCAGGCTCGCCTCGATGAGATGAACGCCTTTGCTCGCCAGTGGCGCAACGACGTAGCGGCCCGTCAGATCGCTCTGATGGAGAAGCCGGACACGGTGGGCGAGGCCCGGCGCATGGAAGCGAGTGGGGCCGGCAAGACGGCGATGGACGGGATTCGCAAGAAGGTCGCAGAGATCAGCGGCGTCGAGCAGAAGCTGATGGCACAGCGTGAGGCGGATGCAGCCTCCGCCTTTTCGACAGCCTACTTGGTGACGCTGGTTGGGTTCGTCGCGATGTTGGTCGTGGCGATCGGCTCTGCTCTGGTTCTGACCAACGGCATTGCGGCTCCGATCAAGCATATGACGGACGTGATGAAGCGCCTTGCCGCTGACGATCTTGTTGTCGCGGTGCCCGGCATCGGTCGGCGCGATGAGATCGGCGGCATGGCTGCTGCGGTACAGGTGTTCAAGGACGCGCTCATCGCAAAGAAGGCGGCCGACGAGGCGGCGGCTGTCGAGAACGAGGCCAAGATGCGCCGCGCTCAAGCGCTCGATCAGCTGACCCGGACCTTCGAGACGAAGGTGTCGGCGCTGACTCAGGGGCTCTCGTCGGCGGCAACCGAGATGGAAGCCACCGCTCGGTCGATGACCTCGACGGCGGATCAGACGAACGGGCAGTCCATGGCGGTGGCGTCTGCTGCCGAGCAGACCTCGGCCAACGTCCAGACCGTGGCCTCGGCGACCGAGGAGCTGTCGATCTCGATCCGGGAGATCACGACGCAAGTGGCCCACGCTGCCCAGATCGCCGGGGGCGCGGTCGAGGACGCCCGGCGCACGGACCAAATGGTGCAAGCGCTCGCCCAAACCGCGGAGAAGATCGGCGGGGTGGTGCAACTCATCAACACGATCGCGGGCCAGACCAATCTGCTGGCGCTCAACGCTACGATCGAGGCGGCGAGAGCAGGTGAAGCAGGCCGCGGCTTTGCGGTCGTCGCGACCGAGGTGAAAGAGCTCGCCTCCCAGACCTCGAAAGCCACGGAGGAAATCGCCGGCCAGATCGCCGAGGTGCAAACTGCCACGCGTCAGGCGGTGGACGCCATCCAGGGCATCGGGCGCACGATTACCGGCATCTCGGACATCTCGACCAGCATCGCGGCGGCGATGGAGGAGCAGGGGGCCGCAACCCAGGAGATCGCCCGCAACGTGCAGGAGGCGGCGCGAGGCACCGAGCAGGTGACGGGCAACATCGGCGAGGTAAAGCGCGGGGCGGGCGAGACCGGGGCTGCTGCGGCGCAGGTCTTGGGCGCGGCCCAGGAACTGGCGCGCCACTCCAGCAATCTCGGCCAGGAGGTCGAAAGCTTCCTCTCAGGCGTCAAGGCCGCCTGATCCACCCTGACTTGAACCGGGCGGCTTCTGCACCGGCCGCCTCACGCGCCACGGTGTTCTATGTCGAATGTGACCCGGTTGCGTTCGCCCCGGCGAGCTCCATCTCTGGAGGTGAGTGACGGGCTTACGGCCATTGCCAGGCATCTGGCGTTTGTTGCAGAGGCGGCGGCAAGGCTCGAACTGGAGGGCCCTGCCAAGGCCGACCTGTTGCATGGCCTCCTGGACGCGGCCTGTGCACTCCACCGAGCCTCGCACGCCCTAGAGGCCGGTAGTCGCTAACCACCGCCGCTGCCCTTGGGAGCGTCACGGATCGGCTCGCACCCTGTGACGTGCCCCAAAACAGGCCCGCCCTCCAGAACAGAGGGCGGGCCTTGTCCCATCGTAGCCCCGAATGGCCTGACCTCGCCGTCGCAAACTATCGAGACGAGAGCGAACCAGCGAACCTACACTCGATCCACGATCCAGCGGCGCCGGTTCCGCACCTACTTGATCTCCATATGCGCTGTGACCGGGCCCTTTTGCGTCGCGGGCTGAACCGGATCCTCGCTGGCGAGGCGGTTAGTACTCCTCATAGGTCGTAGGCTTCGAGTATGGCTCGGTAGAAGCTGGCGCGCGGGTCGTCAGCGCTCCGAAGGTAGGGCCCAGAATACCGGTCCCATCTTATGTTCAGCGTTCCGTCAGGACCCAACGTCGGACGTGTTCGAACGAGAGACGACAATGCCGCTGCCCTCCCTTTTATCACGCCTCGTTCTCCGGGACGCTCAGTGTCTTCGCGGTGCACCCTAGAGACAGGTCCGGATGTTGCGCGAGCTGGATCTTTATCTGAGGTAGAGAGGTGCGGGATCCATTCTGACGAGCTGCGCTCTCCCTCCCGAGCTACCCTGATGGGATGAGGCCCGGGCAGGGCTTCTACCTTTTCGCCTGCTGGTCGAAGCGCACCCGCGTATTGCCAGGCTGGTCACGTGGCCCGTCGCCGGATGGTCGCATGCCTCAGCACACGGCGCGGCAACGTCCGGTACGTCATGTTCGCCCCATCACCAGGAGGCGGCCATGACGCTCACGATCCTCGATCCAAGAACTGGCAGACAGTCAAGATCCACGACCAAGACCTACCGGTGCAGGTGCAGCCCAAGCCGGCCGTCGTCGTGCCACTGCGTAGACCTTCGGCACCAGATCGCTGACAGCGCTGGGTCGGCTCAACCGGCTCGCGGACCGAGCACTGCCACTGCGAGGTTGTGGTCTGACCCGCGCTGGGCGAATGGCGAAGGTGCGTGCAATCAGGGATAAAGTTCGTGCCCGACCTCGCCTGCGGTTCGGGCTGGCGGCTCGTTGCACAGGGTCGCTGGACCGATGCCTCGCCAGGTGCCCCCCTCTCGCTGGCGAGGCATCTTCCTTCAGCGCTGCCGTTGTGTCGCATTTACGACATAGCGAGCGAGCGCCAGCATGGCCGGAGGCGAAAGGCTCAATCTCCATTTCGCCCGACTTCACGGCCCGCCGCGCGCACCTCGCTGGTGGGCCGTTTCTTTCTGCATCACGCGGCGCCGGTCTCGCTGCCGCCGTTCAGCACAAAGCAGGGCACGTCAGGCCCGTCTTGCGCGGAAAGGTGAGTTCCCAGCGCAGCGATGACGTCTTGTCCATCTCACGCTCGCCAACGCCGAAGAACGCTTTGGACCATCTCCGCGGCTCCGAGATCCGGCCACTCGAACCCAAGCTGCGGGCGAAAGAGCGCGAGGACAGCAAGGCACGTCAGTGTCGCGATCCCACTGATCATGACGACCTCGACCAAGCTGTATCTTGGCTGCGGCATCAGTGCGGCGGCGCCCGCCGCACCTCGGCGAGCCGGCGCACGTCTTTGAGCAGCCGGTCGGCGGCGACATGACCGCGAACGGCGATTACGCCACGCTGGCCGGAGTTGGGAGCACCTTCGATGTAGGCCTTGCGCTCGTCAGGGGTCATGGCAAGCACTTGCGCGCACTCGGACTCGTGTCGCCACTCTGCCGAATCGCCGTCGACCTCTCGGCCGGCCAAGTAGGAGTATACAAGAGACATCAGGGGCCTTGTGCTTCAGGTATGGGCCGAACGCCGGCGGTTACGGCGCAGCGTCTCTGAGACGAAGCCTCAATTGCACCGACACAGCCTCGCGGTTCGCTCGATCGCTGCAGGCGTCTGCGAGCTTCTCGGCCATGGCGATCGCGGCAAAAGACGCGTGCAGGTAGAAGGTGTGGTCGAAGGCAACGGGCCGTCCCTCGTCGCGCAAGCCCTGCTCAGCGTCGGCGACGCTCGACACCACGATCACCTGGCATGCCCGCGCGACATCAGCGCCACGGCGCTCCTGGATGAACGCTACGAGGTCCTTACGCCGGGCGGGCGCATGCGTGACCACAACGGCACCTGTGGCCGGCAACGCGTCCACCATGGCCTGCATACGATCGGCTCGGCTGTGACTAAGCATGAAGCTGAAGGAACTGCGGATGAAGACGGCGGTGCTGAGCGATCCGAGCGGATCACCTGCGTTCCCGCACGACTTGGTCGAACTCGCACTTACATCTGATGAATCGAGCTCACAATCCAGCGCTGAGCATCCCTGCTCGCCTGCCACGCGAGCACATCTTCCGCCTAGAGGCGGGGCGCACCGAAGAGGATGTCGATCCAGGACAGAACATGCCAACTCAGCCCCGGAAGCATTGCGGTCCACGCGCTTGAGCGAACGGCACAACAAGCGTTCTAAGAAGCCAAAGGCAATGGTACCGGCTCACCGCTCCAGCGGCCGGGCTCACTGGTTGGGTCTCGGCAGACCACCTGGCGGGAGCAGGTTATGTTGGCTTTTACGTGCTCAGCAGCATCGCGGCTTTAGTTCTGCTCGTTCTGCCCGCCATTCTTCTCGGGCTCGCAGGACGGTTCACGGCATCCCTGAGTGCCTCAGGAGTGGCGAGTGTGCCTGTTCTATTGCGGCTCTTGAGCTAGCTTCTCAGACGCTGAGACACGCGCCCGTCTCGACACTTAGGCGGCCTTGACCCTGCTGCTGCTTGCCAAGCTCACGAAGACCGAGCGAGCCGCAACCATGGCGGGGTGGTTGATCCTCTCGGTTGAAGGCGCCAAGGGCAAGTCACCCTTCGCGCAAGCTACGCTGGAAGCAGAGCCACTCGCCCCGTCTGATAAACGCCTGATCGCACGATCCACCGAAGGCCGGCTCGTCCATCGATCTCGGTATGGCTGCCAAGGACCACAATGGTTCAAGCTCCTGACAAACCCGTGCCTTCCCGTCTACCGCCTCGGCCGACCCGGACCAAACCGGAACCGACGACGGCCCGCGCTGTGCTCTCCAGCACAGCCCCGCTGAGGAGAGGTGCTTGAGTCGGTCGTGCCGGCTGGTCCCGGCGAGCGGGTTGTGCAAATGAGGTTCCTCGCCGCCAATAGCGACCTTGCTGCACCCACGCGCTTCACCTTAGCCTTCCCTCGACGAGGAGGGATGCAGCATGACCATCCGTACGGCTCTTGTAGCAGTAGCGCTGCTTCTGCTCACACCCATGGGGGTCGTGGCACAAGGACGACCCAGCCCCTTGGACAACTTGCGCGATCTGGCTCGAGCGAGAGAGGTCTGCCGTTCCTATGTCGCGAGTGCGCAACAGACCGTGCGGACGGCGCAGCGGATGGGCTGTGGCTTTACTGGACCGCGCTGGGACGTGAACCCCCAAAGCCACATGAGTTGGTGCGTGCGATCAACAGATGACGCGATCCGACGGGAGCGAGAGGAACGGCAGGAAGCCCTTCGTTTATGCCAGACGTGCAGCAGCTACGTGCAACAGGCGGTGCGGCAGAACCAAGCCAACCTTCAAGGCCGCTGCGGGGGCGTTGGCGAGCGTTGGCACTCAGATGCAACGCTGCATCGCCGGTGGTGTGTCGGTGTCGGACTGCCCCGCGCGCAGCGCGAACTCGTCGAGCGCACTCGCTTTCTGGATCAGTGCCGCGGCGGCCGCGCCCGGGGCTGACTTCAGGGCCCGCGTCTCAGCTCACCACGCAGATCACTTAATCGTATGCCGGTAGACGAACCATTTTGAGCAGTTGGAGGCGACGATCCGCTTGGCGCACGATTGCATTCGGAACCGCTCAACCCGTTTTAGAGCATGTATCCTGAATGACCCTTGTTTGGCGCCCTCCATCTGACCGAGGTATGGATGAAGTATGTTTACATGGGTTGGGTTCGGCCCGGTCGTTTCATAGCGCACGAGAATAAAATCTGGCCTCGTCTCGGTCCAAACGCGAAGGTGGTTGTTGGCGTAAGTTTCTGCTCGTAGCGGCTCTACATGAATGAGTGTGGGCAACAGCAGCACGAAGCCTGCAATCGTGATTCTCCTCACAGACGGCATCGTTCGCCTCCCCGCAGGCTTGTGTCTCTTGGTTGCGTGAAGCACATCGGTGCCGGAGCTAGTGCCCTCTGATGGCAGTGCTGTCCGTGCAAACGCGCTCGCGATGTACCTGACTGTACCGGCACGTCCGCCTCATGTTCATGGCCTTCTTTGCGTAGTCTCGCTGCTGCGGCGTGCCTGCCATCGACAGATAGCGAAGGCACCTCTGGTACGCAGCTGGGCCATTTGCTTTGGAACATCGCCCCACCTTGGACGCGTCGCCTCTGGGTGCGCCGATCTGGTCGGCGTATTCCTCCCAGGTTGGTTTTGCTCGAGCTTCAGTCGATGTTGCTAGGAGGGCGATAACAACGACCGCGGCGAATGCGGTGTAAGGTGCAATCCGCAACATCTACAGCCTCCTCTCAGCACTGGATCCTTCGATCGACCTCGCTACCATTCGAGGTGCCTACCTGATGCCGGTCACTCGGACAGGACGCATGCTTGCAAGGTACCTCAGGCTCTGACGAGATGTCGACAGGCTGTCAGGCGAGAAGCAACAGATGAACTATGTTGCCCTTACGGCGGGTCTTGCGATCGTAGCGCTGTCGGTCGCACCATCTGCGACGGCACAAGTGTCGCCAGGGCAGCGGCGAACTTCGCCCTGGACCCAAACCCATCCAGCAGATCGGAGACCAGCGGTCAGACAATTGTGCAACGTGGGATGCCGTTTAGAGAGCCGAAGCAACGGCTGCTACAACGTTTGTACGAGGGAACGTCCGAACTCGTGTGTCATCATGCGACAACTGGTCAACCCTGGTCCCTGCTTGCGCTAAAATGACAGCGTTCGAGACGGCATCTCAGATCGCGTCCTGCAGGAGAATTAGATCGTATGCGCCCCTTGGTGTTGTTCATTCTCGCATCGGTGGCGGCTTCGTTCTCGGTGCCGAACGCTCACGCCCAAGCTGGACCGCAATATTGCGGTCCTCGGATGCATCGAATGTGCGTCAACAAATGCGACGCCTCGTTCGCGGTGTCGCTGGATCATGGAAAGGTCGCCACGTGTAAGCGCGCGTGTGCGCTGAGGCGCGCTTCCTGCTCACGCCCAAAGGTGAAGTTGGGGGGTTAGGGTCGTAGTTCAGGCTGTTGCCGGCGACGGTAGGTCGATTCACGTCGCGCACCGTCGCCGTTGTCACCGACAGCGGCCTTGCTGTGCTAACGAGCTTCACAGTAGCTTTCCTGGATCGAGGAGGGGTGCAGGATGAGCAGGCAGATCGCGTTCATGGCCGCGTCGCTGGTTCTGCTGATCTCATCGGGAGCATGGGGGCAGGGAGGCGACCGGTATCGTCCTGCATCCATTTGCCGGCCCTACGCTCTTGATGCACAGCGCGTCGTGCAGCGGGCCCAACAGCTGGGTTGCGGCTTCAGCGGTCCGCGCTGGAGCGTCAACCCTCAGATCCACATGGACTGGTGCATGAGGGCGACAGACGCTGCATCCGAGAGCGAGCGAGCGGCCCGCCAGGAGCAACTACGACTGTGCCAGACCTGCGGAACCTACGTGCAGCAGGCCGTACAGCAGAACCAGGCCAACCTGCAGCGGCGGTGCGGCGGTTCCGGCGATCGCTGGCACTCGGATCCGACGGTTCACCGCCGTTGGTGTGTGGGCGTCGGCATGGCACGGGCGCAGCGCGAGTTGATTGACCGTACGCGCTTCCTGGACCAGTGCGGACGAGGTGGCCGAATACCCCTTCGCGGCTAGGCCGTGCAGGTGTCAGGTCATCAGAGCAGGCCACGAGACCTTCGCTGCCCATGACGCACCCTTCGCGGATGGCGCGCAGTCGCTGAACGTGCGCCCAAGTAGGCAGGCGGCTGCAAAGGTCCACACTGGCGAGCCAAACCAGCGCCAGGAGGATGGGACTAGCCCGGGTGACTAAGGCCGAGCCATCTGCAGGCTTCCTGATCGTTGACGGCGACACCCTAAGTGCACCGCTTGGAACGTCCGCTTTCCTACTCCGCCTGCCCAGAGCGGTCGTTCCACTTTCGGCCAGAACCCGACACGACCGGTTTGCGCCCATGTCGACCATTTGTGCGGCCGTGTCGGCGTGCCACATGCGGACCTTCACGGCCGACCTGATCGCCTCGATAACTATGGCTTCAGGCTGTTGGCCCCTCTCGCAACAGCGGACGGGATGTTCTTTGCATCAGGGGCATCGATGCGCCGGTAGAGTGCCTGCACGAAGCCAAAAATGCCGAACGCGAGAAGACCCGCGGCGGTCAGGCCCAGGAGAACCCACCCGTACGATTGTGACCGAAGTGCCTGAAGTGCGCCACCAAGGCCTTTCACCTCGGACGAGTTCCCGTGGTAGGCCGCGAGCACGAGAAAGAGGCCGACCAGGACGAAGATGAGACCGCGAGCCGCGAAGCCGAGCCGCCCAAGCGGCACGGCCCAACGACGGGTGTTCTCATCAAGGGCCATATGGTCAGTCACTCGCCCACGCCATGCTCTGGCCGCGAAAGAAATGCCAGTTCCAATGATCACGAGGCCTGCCAACCCAACGAGCCATTGGCCGAACGGCTTGTCGAGGAGCCAAGCCGTCCAATCCCGGGCTGCTTGGTCGTCACCTTGACCCCGCCCGCGCCCGAGCGCCATGCCGGCCGCAGTCAGCGCAAGGCCTGCATAGGCGAGGCCGCTCAGAATGTGAGCCGTTCTGACGGCTAGCGCCTTGCCTGACCCACCACGACGATCGGCATCGGTGACACCTTCCACGATCCGCCAAACCGCGAAGCCAGCAAGGCCGAGCGTCACGATCGCGAGGATCACGCGCCCAAACGGCTGGTCGAGAAGCGTTGCCAGCGCGCTACGGCTCCCTCCGGTCTGTCCACCTGAACCGGCCGCTGCGATCAATGCGAGCCCGCCCACGAGACAGTAAACCAGACCACGCGCGCCATAGCCGAGGCGGGCCAGGCTCTCGAACGCGTTGCCGTGAGTCGACGTCAAGGAGGGCTCCTGTCTGGCAGCGCAGCTGGCAACTTCATAACCTCGCGCGCGAACGCGACGTTCCCGAGCCGGTCAGCTTCGCACCGCCCGTCGATCACAACACCCTCTCACCCGGTCCCAGCGATGCGCCGTTTGCGGTCATGCAACCGCTTGTTGGTGCGCCAGAAGCGGACTTGCTGGTCACAGCGCCTACAAGGACATGACTCGCGTCAGAAGCTTGCTGTTAGCATGAGTCGAACTTGGTACCGTTCGAAGTTATCGAGGTCGAAGCTACGTTGGCCCGCACTATAAGCTTTGCCCGTAACCTGAGACGTCCAGGGCAGGTTCAGCGCCGCGCTGTCCCAGAGCTTGAGGAAGATGTTGGGACCGGCGAAGACCGCCTGCCCTGACGACGAGTTGAAGAATGCACCCGAGAACGCGGTCAGGGTTGGGAGCGATGGCAAGCGGCAGGTGGCGTGAACAAGGCGGTTTGCGACGCCCGCGCCGGAGGTGGTTCAAAAGCTGCGATCGTTTTCACATAAAAAGGTGACCGGCTCCTGGTCGGGTGCGCTTGAACATCCGTCTTGGCCGTGTGAGCTCTCAAACCCGTCGGGTCACTGTCGGCCAGAACGCGTTACGGCCGTTGTGCGCCCAAGGCGGCCATACAGGCCGATTGCGCCCTTCACTGAAAGCGGACATCCTGACCCGCTCGCCACAGCCCGGTTGCGGCGCAAGCAGGCGCTTGATCGCCCACTCGGACGTAACCTTGATGGCGAGGGCCCGGTCGAGCTCACATCCGGAAAAGGGGTCGGAGTGGCTCGACTGACTTAGTATCGGCGAGCGGCTTACTACCGCCGACTGCGGCGTTGGCGGCTCATCCGACCGCGGCCCGTTGGTCCCGCCGTTGATTGGCGCACGACCAGCTCGATGGGCAGGTCGAGGTGTGTTGGCTCCCATTGGCTTTCGAGAAGCCCGACCACCGTCGCGGCCGCGCTCTCCCCTATCCGCCCGGTTGGAATGCGAACCGTCGTGAGCGACGGCGTGAGGTAGGCTGACATGTCGAGATCATCGATCCCGACAATGGAGAAGTCGCTCGGGACCGTCACGCCTCGGGCTTGCGTTTCTTGCAGACAACCGATCGCGAAGAGATCGATCGCTCCGATGATGGCCGTGGGCATGTCGTCAAGCTGCAGAAGCGCGGCGCAGCCGAGGCGCCCTCCCGCCAGGGTTAGGTCCTGCTCGCTGACGCGCCAGTCCGGGATGTCTCGCCCTGTCTCCCGCAGGGCCCGCCGTGCGCCGGCGAGGCGGGCCCGCTGTCGGTCGTTGAAGGCGAGCTTCCCGACGATAACCCCGATACGCTCATGCCCCAGGTCAATCAGGTGTCGGGCGGCGAGATAGCCGGCCCCTTCGTTGTCCACGGTGACGGAGGCGAACTCCGGCGCGCCGCACCAGGTGAGCACCGTCGGCGTCTTACTGGACCTCAGGATCGTCAAGGTCGCCCGGGGTCGGTCCGCGCCGACGAGAATGAGGCCGTCCACACCCCTCGACAGCAAGGTTCGGACGGCCTCCAACTCGGCGGCCGGGTTCATCTCGTGAGAGGCGACCAGAAGCTGATAGCCGTCCCGCGCCAGCGTCGACTGCGTGGACTGCAGGAACCGGGCGAAGATTGTGCTGTCGAGTGTCGGAACGACGGCGCCGATCGTCATCGACCGGCCGGAGGCCAGCGCCCTCGCCGCGGCATCGGGAACGTAGCCGAGGGCCTGCGCCGCGGCCTGCACCCGCTTCAGCGTCGAGGTCGACAAGAGGTCGGGTTGCGAGATCGCGCGGGAGACGGTTGCTGGCGAAACGCCGGCCCGGCGCGCCACATCCGACAACTTGATCCGGCGAACGGGCGCCATGCCTGCACTCTGTGAAATTTCTTTCATCCTGAATGCCACGCCCCTCTTCACTGGGCAAGGTATCTCGACCGTCCTCCTCGACGCTTGACACTCAGCAAGCGGCAATGTCACAAATTAATGAAAGCGCTCTCATAACTCGAAGGGCGTGGAAGGGGAGGATGCCATTCGCCGGCGGACGATGATTGGCGCGGCGACGATCATTGGGCTGGTGAGCCTATGGTTCGTGCTGACCACCCTCACCGGCACGATCACGGGCGGCCGTTTCCCATCCCCCGGTGAGTTCTCGACGTCCCTGGGTCAGATTACTGGGAAAGGTTATGCCGGCGCGACGCTCGCCGCGCACGCCTGGCACAGCCTCAAGCTCGTGGTGATGGGATTTCTCGTCGCCGTGGCCACCGGCGTGCCGCTCGGGCTCTGGATGGGATGGGATCGCCGCGCCGAGGCCCTCGTCAATCCGATCTTCCTCGTCATCCGCCCCATCCCGCCCCTCGCCTGGATCCCGCTCGCCATCCTGTGGCTTGGGCTCGGCGACGCCGCTAAGATCATGGTGATCTGGTTCGCAGCCTTCGTGCCTTCCGTGATCAACGCCTTCACCGGCGTGCGGACGATCGACCGCCCGATCCTCGAGGCCGCCCGCATGCTTGGCACGCCGCGCTGGCGGCTCGTGCGCGAGGTGATCGGCCCGGCGGCGGCGCCGATGATCTTCACGGGCTTGCGGCTCTCGCTCCAGGCGGCCTGGACCACCCTTGTCGCGGCGGAATTGGTCGGCGCCCTCGTCGGCGTCGGCTTCGTCCTCAACATGGCTCAACAGGACATCTACCCGGGGATGATCCTCGTTGGCATGCTCACGGTCGGGGTCCTCGGCTGGGCGACCACTTGGCTTCTCGCACGGGTCGAGCGGCGAGCGCTCGCCTGGAACGTGGCTGCGAGGGACTGAGCCCATGAACGGCGCGCCCCTCAGCTTTCGACAAAGCGCGGCCTGGAGCCTGCTCGGCGTCGCCCTCTTCCTCGGCATCTGGACGTTCCTGTCCGCGTCGGGCCTCGTCCCGCGCCAGTTCCTGCCAACGCCTGCGGAGACGGCGGCGCGCTTTCTGAACCTTCTCGGCTCGCCCTTCGCCGGCGCGACGCTGCCGGCCCATCTCGCCGCGAGCTTTCAGCGCTACGCATACGGCGTGCTGCTCGCCGTCGCGGCGGGCGTCCCGCTCGGTCTCCTCATGGGATGGTTTCGGCTGCTCGACGACATCGTCTCGCCGATCTTCGACGGGCTGCGCTTCATCGCTCCGATCGCCTGGGTGCCTTTCGCCGCTCTCTGGTTCGGCACAGGTGTCGGCGGCCCCATTATGATCATCTTCGCCGGCGCCTTCCCACCCTGCCTCATCAACGCCTACCGCGGAGCGCGCTTTGTGGAGCCTCGCCTGATCGAGGCGGCGCGCATGCTGGGCACGAACGATTGGCGCATGATCACCGAGATCCTGTTGCCGGCCGCAGTGCCCTCCATCGTCGCCGGCCTGCGGGTCGCGGCGGGCCTTGGGTGGCAGTCGCTGGTCGGCGCGGAGCTGATCGTGGCCGCCGCGGGGGTAGGCTTCATGATGGTGCAGGCTCAGGCCAGTGTTCAGACCACCACGGTGATCTCCGGCATGATCGCCATCGGGCTCGTTGGCATGCTGATCGACGTGTTGCTCAGACAAGGCGAAGGCTGGCTGCGCCGCCGTCGCGGCCTGGAGGCGTGAGGGAATTCGATGGGCTCGATCCGCTTCGACAAGGTCGACAAGGTGTTCGGTCCCAGAACCGGCGGCATGAAGGCGCTGGAAGCGATCGATCTGGACATCGGGGACCAGGAATTCGTCGCCATCGTCGGACCATCCGGCTGCGGCAAGACAACCTGCCTGCGGATGGTGGCGGGCTTCGAGGCGCCGACGGGCGGATCGGTCCAGGTGAACGGGCGGGAGATCACCAGTCCCGGCCCCGACCGCGCCGTGGTCTTCCAGCAGTTCGCCCTGTTTCCCTGGAAGACGGTGCGCGAGAACATCGATCTGGGCCTGCGCAACAAGGGCCTAGCGCGAGAGGAGCGAGACGAGCGGATCGCCGGCGCGCTCAAGCTCATGAACCTGGAGAGCCACGCGGCAGCATACCCGCATCAGCTCTCGGGCGGCATGCAGCAGCGCGTCGCGATCGCTCGCGCCTACGTGCTGGATCCCGAGGTGCTCCTGATGGACGAGCCGTTCGGGGCCCTCGATGCGCAAACGCGCGTGGTGATGCAGGAGGAACTCGTGCGCCTGGCGCGGCGCAATCCGCGCACGGTTCTCTTCATCACCCACGCGGTGGAGGAGGCCGTCTACCTCGCCGATCGCGTCGCTGTCATGACGCGCCGGCCGGGCCGCATCAAGGAGGTGCTCGACGTCAGGTCGGTGCGGGTGGCCGAGAAGTGGGACCAGCACGCCAAGATCGAGGACGTCATGGATCTCGAATCCTTCGTCCACCTGCGGACACACATCTGGCGTTCGCTGCGCGAGGAGAAGGGGCCGCATGGCACCTGACCCCCGTCCGCCGCGCCTCGACCGCGACCTCACGCAGCCCGACGCGATCCCTGAGGCGGGCATCGCGCGCGCGATCGAGCTGATGCGCTCGGGGCGGCTGTTTCGCTACGGCGAGATGGGCACGGACCAGCTCGACGTGTCTCGCCTGGAGGAGGAGTTCGCTGCCTTCGTCGGCCGGCGCTACTGCGTCGCCGTGAACTCGGGCGGAGCCGCGCTGTTCCTGGCCCTGAAGGTGGCGGGCGTCGCTCCCGGCGATCCGGTGCTCGTCAACGGCTTCACGCTCGCGCCGGTGCCCGGCGCCATCCTCCACGCCGCCGGGAAGCCCGTGGTGGTGGAGATCACCGCCGACTACGTGATCGATCCCTCCGACATCGGCCGGAAGGCGGCGGCAACCGGCGCGAAGGTTCTGCTGCTCTCCCACATGCGCGGCCATATCGCCGATATGGACAGCGTGATCGAGGCTTGCGCCGCGCACGGCGTCACTCTCGTCGAGGACTGCGCCCACGCCCTGTGCGCAGCCTACAAGGGGCGGACCATCGGCACCTTCGGCGTGGCGGCCGCCTTCAGCGCCCAGACCTACAAGCACCTCAACGCCGGTGAGGGCGGCTTTCTCCTGACGGACGATCCCTTGATGGCCGGCAAGGCTATCCTGCACTCCGGCAGCTACATGCTTTACGGGCAGCATCTCAGCACGCCGGGGCCGGACGTGCTCGAACCGCTGGCCGAACAGGTCCCAAACTTCAGCATGCGCATGTCCGCGCTGGCGGCGGCGATCCTGCGTCCCCAACTCGCCGAGCTGCCGCGTCGAGCCGAGCAGTGGAACAAGATCCACGATCGGATCGCTGCCGGCCTCGCGCGCTCCCAGCACCTGCGCGTGCCGGAACGCCGCGCGGACCAAGACTACGCGGCCACTTCCGTCCAGTTCTCGGTCCTGGGGTTGGACGCGGCGGCGATGAGAGCCTTCATTGGGACGGCTCTGGCCCGCGGGCTCCCGATCAAGTGGTTCGGAGCTGAGCATCAATCCGGGTTCACGAGCGCCCCGCGGCACTGGCGGTATGCCGGCGATCAGGGGCCGCTCGCCCAGACCCATGCCGTCCTGGCGCAGCTTTGCGACATCCGCACGCCGCTCTCGCTCACCGACGAGGAATGCGACCTCATTGCCGCGATCGTGCGCGAGTCACTCGAATCCGTTCTCCCGCAGGTCCGAGGGGACGGCACAGCAGGGCATCGACCGGTGCCCCAACCATCACGTCGAGGGAGGGATTCATGATGAAACGATCTCGCAAGTGGGCGTTGGCCGCCGCGATCGCTGCGGCCGTGCCGGCGAGCGCGGCAGCTCAGGCGCCGATCGGTGTTAGCTATCAGCCCTCGCTCTATTGGGCTCTCCCCCTCCACTACGCCACCGTCAAGGGCTGGTGGAAGGAGGTCGGGCTCGCTCCGAACTTCACCACGTTCCCGGCTGGAGCGCCCCAGATCGCCGCGGCCCCCTCGAAATCCTGGGATGTCGGCGGAACGGGCTCGGTGCCCGCGGTTCTGGGCGCCGTTCGCTTCAACATCGTCACAATCGGCATCACCAACGACGAGTCGAAGGCGAACGCCATGATGGTGCGCGGCGACAAGTTCGACGCGATCAAGGCGAACCCGGCCTCCCTAAAGGGGCAGCGCCTGCTCCTGACCACGAACTCGACGGCCGACTACGCCGCGCGCAAGTGCCTCGTGAAAATGGGGCTCGCCGCCAACGACATGCAGTTCGTCAATCTCGGGCAGGCGCAGATCATCACCGCGATCACCTCGCAGAACGGCGACGTCGCGGGCGTCTGGGCTCCCAACACCTACACGCTCGAGGACCGCGCCAACGCGAAGTACCTCTGCTCCGGCGCGGACGCCGGCGCCATCGTTCCGGGCGCTCTCGTCGCGCGGGCCGACTTCGCCAAGGAGAGGCCCGAAGACGTCGCGAAGTTCCTCGCCGTCTTCCTGCGCGGCTGGTCCTGGGCGAAGGCGAACCCGGACGAGGCCCGCACCCTCGCGCTCGACTTCTACAAGCAGGGCGGGCTGGAGGTGACGCCCCGCGCCATGGATCAGGAGTTCGCCCTCAGGCCCACCTTTGGCCTCGACGAGCAGCTCAAGCTCATGGCGCGCGACGGCAAGGCCTCGACGGTGGACGGCTGGTTCACGGAGATCGGCAAGTTCGTCAACGAGGTCGGGACCATCCCCGCCAATCCGGACGTCAAGAGCTACATCTCGGACGACTACCTCAAGCGCGTCGCGAACGATCCGAAGCTACGCGCCTTCGCGACCGAGTTCGACAAGAAGTAGGCCGTGGCCTGTGCGGACGGGGAAGCCCGTCCGCGCGCTCGGCAGCTCATCCCAGGAAGGCTCTGCACCATGGCCATCGCCTACCTAAAGAAAGCGTCGAAGACGCCGGAGACCGAGACGGATGCGGCGCGCAAGGTGGTCACCGAAATGCTCGCGGCGATCGAAGCCGGCGGCGAAGACGCCGTGCGCGGCTACGCGCTCAAGCTCGACGGCTGGTCAGGGTCGATCGTGATGGATGAGGCCGCAATCGCCGAGCGGATCCGCGAGGTGCCCCAAGCCATCAAGGACGACATCGATCTCGCCGCCTCGCAGGTTCGCCGCTTCGCGGAGGCGCAGCGCGCCTCGGTGCAGGACTTTTCCGTCGAGCTCTCCCCGGGGCTGCGCCTTGGTCAGCGGCTGGTGCCTGTCAACACGGCCGGGTGCTACGTGCCCACGGGCCGCTACGCCCATATCGCCTCCGCCTATATGTCGATCGCGACAGCCAAGGCCGCGGGCGTGAAGTCCGTTATCGCCTGCTCGGCGCCCTACAAGGGCCAAGGCATCCATCCGCACGTCCTCTACGCCATGACGGTGGCGGGTGCGGATGTCGTCATGTGCCTCGGTGGCGTTCAGGCCGTCGCGGCCATGACCTTCGGCCTCTTCACCGACCGGCCGGCCGACATCATCGTCGGTCCCGGCAACAAGTTCGTCGCCGAAGCCAAGCGCATGCTGTTCGGCAAGGTCGGCATCGACGTCTTCGCCGGCCCCTCGGAGGTGGCGGTGATCGCGGACGACACCGCCGATCCCCTGATCGTGGCCAGCGATCTCGTCGGCCAGGCCGAGCACGGTCACGAGAGCCCAGCCTGGCTCATCACGAACTCGCGCCGCATCGCGGACGAAGTCGCGGCCCTCATCCCCCAGCTCATCGCTGCCCTGCCGGGGACGGCGCGCGACGCCGCGGGAGCCGCGTGGCGCGACTACGGCGAGATCGCCTTGTGCGACTCGCGCGAGGAGATGGTCCAGGTCTCGGAGGACTATGCTTGCGAGCACCTCGAGGTGCACTGCGCCGACCTCGACTGGTGGCACGCGAACCTGACCAACTACGGTTCGCTCTTCCTCGGCGAGGAGACGAACGTCGCTTTTGGCGACAAAATTTCAGGCCCCAACCACATCCTGCCCACGAAGTTCGCGGCGCGCTACTCGGCGGGCCTGTCCGTTCACAAGTTCCTGAAGCCCCTGACCTGGCAACGGATGAGCCGCGACGCCTGCAAGGCGCTGGCGCCTGTGTCGGCCCGGATCTCGCGACTCGAGGGCATGGAGGCCCATGCTCGCACGAGCGACGTGCGGATGGCGAAGTATGCGCCGGGCATCGCCGTCGATCTCGGCCGACCAGTCGAGGCCTGAGTGACCTCCCGGCTCGGGCATCTGTTCGAACTTACGGGTCGCACGGCCCTGGTCACGGGCGGCAGCAGCGGCATTGGACTTGCCATGGCGCGCGCGCTCGGCCTGGCCGGAGCCGGCGTCATTCTAGTGGCGCGGCGCCCTGCCGAACTGAGGTCGGCGCAGGCGGCGCTCCGACGTGACGATATCGGTGCGGACGTCGTGGCGGAGGACTTGTCCGACCCGGAGGCTCCGCGCGCCGTGCTCGCCGAGACAGCCGGACGCCCCATCGATATTCTGGTCAACGCCGCCGGCGTCAATCTGCGTCAGCCCTTCCGGGAGGTCACGGCCTCCACGTTCGACCTGCACATGGCGCTGCATCTGAGGGCTCCGTTCCTGCTCACTCAAGCCTTCGCGCCGGGCATGATGGAGCGGCGTTTTGGGCGCATCATCAACGTGGCCTCGCTCCAGAGCTGGCGCGCCTTCCCGGACAGCGCGCCCTACGGCGCGGCCAAGGCAGGCGTCCTCCAGCTCACCCGGGCCATCGCCGAGGAATGGTCGCGCCACGGGATCACGTGCAACGCCATCGCTCCCGGCTTCTTCCCGACGCCGCTCACGGCACCTGTCTTCGCCGATCCTCGCCGCGCGGCAAGCAACGCGGCCCAGACGGCGATCGGACGGAACGGGGAGCTTGAGGACTTGGCCGGAGCGACCGTGTTCCTGTCATCGCCCGCCTCGGCCTACGTGACCGGACAGACGCTCGCCGTCGATGGCGGCTTCACCGCGAAATAGCAGAGTCTTCAGGAGGAGCGGTGCATGAAGGCGCTCGTCTATACCGGCCCGAACGCGCTCGTCTATCGCGACGAGCCGGACGCCGCGCCCGAGGCCGACGAGGTGTTGGTCAGGGTCGAGGCGGTGGGCATCTGCGGCTCCGACATGCACGCCTATCACGGGCTCGACAGCCGCCGTCCGGCCCCGCTGATCCTGGGGCACGAGGCTGCCGGCCGCATCGTCTCCGGACCCCGCGCGGGCGAGCGGGTGACAATCAACCCGCTGGTGGTGGACCCGTCTTGTCCCTACGCCATCGAGGGACGATGGCACCTGTCTCCGACGCGGCAGATCATCTCGATGCCGCCGCGACCTGGCGCCTTCGCGGAGCTCGTCCGGATTCCGGAGCGCAACCTCGTGCCCGTCCCGGACGAACTCTCCATCGAGAGGGCCGCGCTCGCCGAGCCGATTGCGGTCGCTTGGCACGCCGTGCGGATCGGCGCAGAGCGGCTTCATCAGCCCCTGGCGGCATCGCGGGTTGTCGTGCTGGGTGGAGGCGCGATCGGGCTCGCCGCCGCCCTCGTCGCTCGTCGTTTCGGTGCGCAATCCGTCCATATTGGCGAGGTGAATGCCCTGCGGCGGAGGACCATCGAGCGGACCGAAGGCTTCCCGGTCTTCGCGCCGGGGGAGCTGGGCGAGCCTGTGCCGAACAGCGTCGACCTCGTGATCGATGCGGTCGGCGCGGCAGGAACGCGCGCTGCAGCCTCCGCTCTGGTGAGACCGGGAGGTGTCATCGTCCATGTGGGGCTCCTGCCCGGTCAGGACGGCCTCGACCTGCGCAAGATCACGCTGCAGGAGATCACTGTCACGGGCGCCTACTGCTACACGCCCGTCGACTTCCGCCACGCCGTCGACGCTCTGGCCGAAGGAGGGCTCGGCGCGCTGGGCTGGTTCGAGGAACGCCCCCTCCGGGATGGACCTGCGGCCTTCTCGGATCTCGATGACGGCCGGACGGCAGCGAGCAAGATCCTCCTGCGCCCTGACGCGTCTGCCGCTCACCTCTGAGGGGCTAAGGCAATGCTTGGGGTCGAGCTTAAGGCTCGCTATTGCCGCTCGTCCGCCAGGCCGGACCGAAAGCGCTCCGACTTCCCTATCCCGACCTCCCTGCCGGCCTCTCTAGACGGTTCGCCCGTTGCCCCATTGGTCTTTACGGCGAAGGCGGCCAATCAGCGCGTAGTGATTCCGCGAAAGTGAATGGCAGGGTCCAGCCAACCGCTGCACATCTGCGTAGGGTCGGGCCGAGATCCCACGCGTCGCGGGACGAATGTCCGCTTCAACAGCTTAGACGCCGGAAGCTGCCGTGCCGCTTTCGGCCACATTCAGTCGTTCGACCCATTTTCTCCAGCTGGCGTGAGATCGGCAAATACGTAACCTTGGTTCTCTTCAAGACCGGCCAGGAAAACTCCGCCGTGCGTTGGCATCCCGTACCGCTTCGTCGTCGGCCGATTGTGCCATTTGCGCCGAAAGCTCGGGACGACTCCCCCATGTTGAAGGGCCGTACGTTCCTGGTTCGTTCCAGCTTGGCTGTGTGGTATGGTCGAGGTCGGCAGAAGGCTGACCGGCTGAGGTGTGTGGCATGAGGACAAAGGCGAGCAACCCTGCAATGACGCCCGTCAACGGTGTGTTCGCGCTCGACGATCCGGCCAAGGGTGAAGGCACCTTGCAGCGCTTCGGCGGCTCCAAGAGCGATCTGTTCAACAACACCCTGATCCGCCAGGTGCTGGAGACGGTCTGGGTCACCAGCCCCACGAACGAGCGCCGGGACGAGCTCATCGCGAGTAACCTCGCGGCCTTGCACGGCATCAACCCGCGCGACGAGGTCGAGGGCATGCTGGGAGCGCAGATGGTGGCCTGCCACAACGCCGCGATGGAGTGCTACCGCCGCGCGATGATCCCCGACCAGAGCTTCGAGGGGCGCAAGGAGAACCTCACGCAGGCCAACAAGCTCACCCGCTCGTACACCACCCTCATGGACGCCCTCGGCCGGCACCGCGGCAAGGGCCAGCAGAAGGTCACGGTCGAGCACGTTCACGTCCATGCCGGCGGCCAGGCCATTGTCGGCACGGTGGAGGGGGGTGGGGTGGCGAACGGAAATCAGAGGCAACCCCATGCAAAGCGCATCGAAGCCGTGGCCCATGCACCTGTCGCCCCGCTGCGGAGCCAAGACCCGGAGCGGGCGCCCGTGTGTGTCGCCGGCGATGCCGAACGGGCGGTGTCGCATGCACGGGGGAGCGTCGCCCGGCGCCCCGAGAGGTGAGGCGAACGGCAACTACCGCCACGGGCTATACACCTGCGAAGCGATCGAGCGCCGGCAGGAGATCTCCGCCCTTGTGCGCCTCATGCGCGAGATGGCGCAATCGGTCGTGACCTGAGGGGCGGATCTCGATGCGACGCGTGCTGATCGGCTCGATGGCGATGATCGCGGCGGCGACGCCCGCGTTAGCGATCGACGGGACCTACAGAGGGCACGGCGGCGAGGGTCGTCCCGGCGGCTACACCTGGCAGGTCTACGCCCGCGTGAAGCGCATCGAGGCCGACCGCTACCGAGCCAACATTCAGGTCGCCCACAACTCCTGCGCCTCCGGGGTCACCGGCGAGGGGCGCCTCGTCGGCAAGACGCTCCTCATCCGCAGCGAGAGCTGCGAGATCGAGGCGACGTTCAAAGGCCAGCGCATGAGGATCTCAGAGCGCCGGGGCTGCATGTCCGACCACGGGGCGCTCTGCACCTACGACGGTGCCGCCCGCCGTGTAGGACCTGTCGGAAATCAATCGTGGCCACGCTGGTGAGAGGGAGGAGCATGCTCATGCTCGGACGTTTGAGCGCCGGCCTGGTCCTCGCACTCGTTGCCCCGATCCCGGCCTGGCCGGCTTCGATCAATTGCCCTCTGGCGCGCGCCGCCTATGTCGCCGAGGTCGCGCCCTGGACGCAGCAGGGGCTCAACGAGACCCAGTATCCCCCAGGCTCGCCGTAACGTAGCGGGAGCGATCGACGCTCGCGGTCCGCGCGAGAGGCCGCGGCGCGTCAGACATCGCGACAGGGCTTTGCTGGACGGCGCCCGCGGGTGTCGGGCCGACCAGGGCGAGGTGGCCAGCGATGAGACCAGCTCCGACAACGACGAGCGCGAAGAAACGGCACAGCGGTGCAAGGGCGAGCGGCATAGGAAATCTCGTCGGTTACGCGCTTTGCCCGAGCATGAGCACGGCGGCGATCAGGGCCATGTTGCAGGTGACGAAGCCCAGACAGGCGCGACGCCAGGGGTGAGCACCAGCGGGCTTGGGCCGAGCCACCGTCTCACGAAGAAGAGCGCAGCCGAGGGGGTCGTCGAGGAGCGCCGAAGCCGACAGGCAGGTCATCACAGGTCTTACTTTCCGGTGATCGGGCCGACGTAGACGACGCGCACCGTGCGCCTGGGCTCGGCGGAGGTGTCCACAGAGGCCGCATCCACGGCCACCGGCGTGGTGGCAGGTTTGGCGACCTCAGCCCGGCGAGCAACGGCCTCAGCCTTCACCAGGGTCGCAGGAGCAACCTTCGCGGCCTGCACCGTCGTGGGCAGGGGCGAAGCCGCGCCCGGGCTGACGATCAGCGCAGCACCGAGAGCGGCAAGGCCCGCCAGCGTACCGATGGAGGCGATAAGAGTGGGAAGCGAGGTGGTGCGGGTCATGGCGGCGGGCTCGTGTTCGTGTGTGCATTAACCGTTAGCGCGCAATGTTTACGGACACAAGCGCTTAATGTGCTAAGATCATCGCAATCCGCCCCTCTTCGACCAAAGTGCAAGGCCAGCTCACATGTCCCAACCTGCCTTCGACCCGCTCTCCCTCGATGCCCAGCTTTGCTTCGCGGTCTACAGCACCGCCCATGCCTTCACGGCTGCCTACAAGCCGTTCCTCGAACCGCTCGGGCTCACCTACCCGCAGTACCTCGTGCTCATCGTGCTCTGGGGAGGCGATGGGATCAGCGTCGGCGAGATCGGTGACAAGCTGCACCTCGACTCCGGCACGCTCACGCCCATTCTGAAGCGGATGGAGAAAGCAGGCCTGGTCCGGCGCTCCCGCAACCCGGAGGACGAACGCCAGCTCAAGGTGGAGCTCACCCCAGAGGGCCGAGCCATCCGCGAGAAGGTGCGACCCGCGCGCGAGCAGGTCGTGTGTACGCTCGGCGGAGACGAAACCCCGATCGGCAAACTCAGAGCCGACCTGATGCAGGTGAACCAGATGCTGCGGGCAACAAAGATGGGGTGAGCGCCGCCAGCCTTTGGCTGTCAGCGTAGCGCGGTCATGGGAGCGGCAAGACCGGGGTAGATGACCCGAACCGTTGCACCAGTGGTTCTCGTGTCGTTCGCACCGAATGCGACCTGCGTTTCTGGCGCGCCAGCGTTCGTTGCGGTCGTCTTCGCCGGAACGAGCGGAAGCGCCTTGGCCAAAGCGCTCGGAGGCGGTGCTGCGCGTGACGGGCCTGACGCGACGGGCAAGGTCGCGAGCACCTTACGCGCTGAGCTCGCCACGAGCTTGGAGCGACCGACCGGCTCGAAGCTCGACGCCTTGTGCGTCCTCTCGGTCCGGCCGTTGAACACGCGCGGCCCGTCCGGGAACACGACAACGTCGCCTGGCCGCAGTGTCTCGTCTTGCATAACGACTTGGAGCGGCGGCAAGCGCGGGCCCATGGGTGCAGTAGGCTTCTCGACCGCGAGCTCCTTGGGAAGGCTCACGTAGTCGATCTTCGGGCTCTGCTTCACCGACGGAGCACGACTCGGTTGGGTCGTTACAGCCCGGGTCGGCTTTCCCCAGAACGGACGAGCCACCGCCTCCGGCGTGGGCAGGACGCGTACCGCGGGCAACATCTGCTGCACCGGCGCGGCAACCGGCGTGGCACGCGCGATCGGCTGCTGCGACTGGAAGAAGGCACGAACGCCGGCATCATCCTCGGCATGGCCACCGCCGGATACGAGCAGGAGCGCGGCAGAGCCGACGCTCAGAGCGGCAGTCCGACGTGACAGTCGCAGTGTCATCTTCATCATGGTTCTGCGGCTAAGTAGATCCCTGGGCGGCAACGAGCCAGGCGATAGCCCAGTTCCCAACCTCAAGCTCCGGCTGGGCAAGTTTGTCGTCTAGGAGGGCCGCCGGCCGAGGCTGAAGTGGGGACGGGGTACGACACCTTGCACGCCTGACTCTGGCCGTCTAGCGTTCAGCATTCTTGAGAATGCCGAACAGGCCCGAGTGCCAAGCCCATGTCGTCCAAAGCTGATCGTCGGAAGGCTGTCGCATACCTGCGCACCTCATCGGCCGCCAACGTCGGGGCCGACAAGGACAGCCACAAGCGCCAGCGCCAGGCCATCGACGCCTATGCGCGCGGGGCTGGCATCGAGATCGTGGCCGAGTTCTACGATGCCGCCGTGAGCGGCGCTGACCCGGTCTCCACCCGCCCAGGCTTTGCCGACATGCTCAAGCGCGTCGAGGGCAACGGGGCAAAGACCATCATCGTCGAGACGGCCAGCCGCTTCGCGCGCGACCTCATGGTCCAGGAGGTCGGCTACGCGATGCTCAAGGAGCGTGGCATCGAGCTGATCGCGGCCGACAGCCCGAACTCCTTCCTCGACGATACGCCCACCGCGAAGCTGATCCGGCAGGTCCTCGGCGCGGTGGCCGAGTTCGACAAGGCCATGACGGTGACGAAGCTGCGCGCCGCTCGCGACCGCAAGCGGGCCACCGGCCTCAAGGTTGAGGGCCGCAAGAGCCACGCCGAGGCGAACCCTGACCTGGTGCGACGGGCCAAGCTCCTGCGCAGGCGCTCGCTCAAGGGGCATCGGCGCTCGTTGCGGGAGGTCGCGGCCGCGCTCGCCGCCGAAGGCCATCTGAACGCGAACGGGCGGCCCTTCTCAGCGTCGAGCGTCAAGGCCATGATCGAGGCGAAGTAGAGGGCGTCATGGCATCGCGCGTACGGCGAGGATTTCACCGATTGGGTGTCGTGCTCGCGGCGCCGCTCACGCTGATGGCGGTCTTTCTGCTGGCAGCACAGCTCTACCATCCAACCGGGCCAAGGAAGGAGCAGAAGCTCCCCCCAGGAACAGTAGTCGCCACGCCTCCTACTTGGCCCGATTTACGAGCGATCCGACTCATCTCGGAACAGGATGACGCTGGCGTCAAAGAAGAGCCAAATACCGTCGTAGTGGGGCGCGTGCTGCGAAAAGAGCCCCGGCCGGAAGACCCTCGCCTCGACGACGCAGATCCTGAGTGGTTCATCTTTCAGCTACGCGATGGGCGCGAGATCGCGGTTGCGACCGCCAACGAGTCGGCCGCCATAGGCGCCGCCGTTGAGTTCTTGTTCGAGGAAAAGCAGAGGGGGAAGAGGTTCACGGTGTCAGACAACATGCAGTTCGAGGGGGTGAAGGTCACTTTCCCGAAGCCTTGGAACGCCGACCCCATGGTTGTTTGGCCGAATGCCGCTCCAAGGACCATTGACTGGATCTGGGCGGCTCTCGCGTTCGGAGCGGCGGTCACCCTCTATCTCATCACCTATGCGATCGGCTGGGTCATCGATGGATTCGCGAAGCCAGGGCCGGCACAGTGAGGGGCCTACTCGCCGCCGCGCTCGCCATGCTCACCGCCACCGGGGCGACCGCCCGCGAGCTGCCCTACACGCCCGCCTACGAGCAGTTCCTGTGCGCGCTGGAACGCAGCGCTGCACTCGAAAATCGCGAGTTTCAGCAGGAGGTGCGGAACGGCCAGAACGGTGTCAGCCGCAAAGGCCGCAAGTCGGCGCGGGCTGCTGGGATGGAGCGCACCCGAAAGATCAGGGATGCCTACACGGGCGGCTCGGATCGGCCCTGGCCCAACCCGTTCCAGAAGTCGGTCCACCGATACCGCCCGACGGTCCTGGAGATGGCCGAGACGATCTGGCGGCGGGACGAGGAAGGCTGCACCCGCCGGCGTCCGGCTTGGGCGAAGGCGCTGGGCCCCCGTTTCAAATGCCCTTTGAACCGGGTCATCTTCCGTGACGGCAAGACGGGCAAGCGCTTTCGCACCGACGCCGCGAACCTCGACGCCTACTTCGTCTACGATTTCCGCTCCGAGAAGCAGCGGGAGCTGCGACGGCCTCAGCGCCTCGGCGCGGGTATGCCGGCCGTCTTCGGCGGCTTCTCGGTTCGTGGCACCTACGATGGCAAGCCGCTGGTCGTGTCCCGTGGCTGGATCGACGGCAGCCCGACCCGGAAGACCTTCGCTGACGACAGGGGCGAGACTTTCCGAGCGGGCGGCCCCGTGCCCGTGGTCACCGCCAAGACCGCCGCGCTCTACTCCTTCAACGTCGATCCGTTCGGCGGCCCCAACCTCCTGGAGGGCCACCACTTCGTGCCCACTGGATGCCGGTAGCGAGATGTTAATGACGCTTCGAGCCCTCCCCCTCGCCGCCCTCCTTCTGACCTGCCCGGTCACAATAACCGACGCCAAACCAGAGGATCAGGCAGCGCGCGCGTCGTCGGCGCGCATCAAGAAGTGCATCGGCCCGTCGGGGGTGACGTCGGACATGCGCAACTGCACGATCAAAGAAGCAGGCCGCCTTGAGGCAACGCTCCAGACCACCCTTGATGCGCTGACAGAGCGGCTTGAGCCGGGCCAGGCCAAAGCCGTTCGCGAGGCGCAGGAGGCTTGGCTGTCCTCCGTGAAGGCGAGCTGCGGCCTGTGGCATGAGCTCCATAGGGGGACGATGTATCTTGTGATCGCGGACGGCTGCTATGTTGACGCCTACCTCGACCGCCTTCGGTTTCTGAAGAGCGTCTCGCCGGACCCTTAGCGGCCTCGGAGAAGCTGACCATGAAGGTGATCTACGCCACCACGGTCGCTATGGCCGGGCTAGACGTCCACGTCTGGAAGGGCGCGGTCATGGCCGAGTTCAGCGCCGACCTTCAGGCCTGGACGCGGGAGCGCTTAGAATGGCTCCGGCGATGACCCGCAGCTTCGCCGAGGCCGTCGAGCTCCTCCTGATCAACGCCGAGCAGCTGACCGAGCTGATCGAGCGGGGCGGCACGCAGACGGACCTGTCGGAACTCCGAGCTATCCTCGTTGACCTGAGAACGCTCGTCGAGCGCGACCCCGGGATCGAGATGGCGATCCAGGACCTCTATGCCTCGTGCCAGCCCGCTGTTGCGAACAAGGATGCGCCGCCTGATCACCGCCGCCGCCGCTTGATCCAGGAGGCGCGGCTGCGTCTCCGAGATCACGCTGTGCGGGCGCGGCCGGGGCCTCGCGCGATCGACGCCGGAATGAGCTGAGCGCGACCGTGCTGATGTCAGAGCGCTCTCCGCGCAGCCTTGCGAGGGCTGAAGACCACGCGAGTGTTGCATGGCCTTCAGCCGATCAGAGCCTCACCTGCCCCTGATGGCGGCCTTGATGCCGCCGATGAAGTTCTGGATCTTGCCCTTGATCTGATCGCCCCTGCCTTCGGCCTGGAGCTTTGGATCGTTGTCTATCTGAGCCGAACCCTTGCGGGCGACTCATTGTAGCGAGGTCCGTGCATTCGGCTGAGGTCGTTCAGTCCACTAGCGTCCCAAGCGACCCTTCATCATTCTCGTGGGGCTGCGCGAGGTGCGAGGTGAGGCAGACATAATGAATGACTTGTCCAATGATCGTTGTTCACTGCTGCAAGCTGCCCTCTTCGAGGCGCAAGGACTTCATCCAGTTGCGGAGCAGCTTTTTCGATCGGCTCCCCTTCAATTGTCTGAGTCAGAATGCCAGCCAGAAGTCCTTTATGGGCTCGTCCGATTGCTGGCTTCCGGGCAAGTTCGAGCATGGGGAGTGCCTTGCAGGAGAGCTCTTCAAGTTTGGCGCGAAGAGAAGCTGCAAGCGGAGGAGATACGAAAGGAGTTTTGGGAATGGCCCTATATAAGATGGAACGCATCCTCTCTTATATTAATGGGAGAAGTCAAAATCAGAGATAACGATGTTTACTTAACACCTATTAGCGCGACAGAGGAATATTTTCGGGATTTGTATTATAATAGATTCAGTTCAGAGGAGAACTTTTTATCTTACAATTATGAATATTCAGACGTCGTAATCGACTCCCGTTACATATCAAACTCGATAAGTAATTCATCATCGCCAGACCAAAATAAGTATACAGGTAAAACGGATCATATAGGGCGCACTCGAAAGTACAATTGGGACGAGTTCTTCGCCGAAATCGTGGTCCTGGCTGATCTCGACAAACTGCCTTCGACACAATCTGAGCTCGTCGCCCATATGGCCGAGTGGTGCCTGGAGAACTGGAAGGAGCAGCCCGGCGAGACATGGCTGAAAGCCAGAACAGCCCTCATCTACAAGCACCTGCGCAAGGTCGGAAACTAGTTTCTGACCTTTACCGGCTGACGGATTGCATCGGCTTCGTCCTACTCGCGGCACCGCAACGGCCCGCGAGAGAACGCCGATGAACCCGCTACCCCCTGTCGCCACGACCAATCAGGTCGCAGGCCTCCTCCAAGTCTCGCCTCGAACGCTCGAACGCTGGCGCTACGAGGGCACCGGCCCGGCCTACGTCAAAGCAGGTCGCCGCGTCCTGTACTGCCGCACGGCTCTGGAAGACTGGATCGCGCAAAGCACTCAGTGTCCGTCGATCCCGGCGGCCTCCGATCAGGGCGTGCTCACCCATGCGTGAGCCCGCCCTCACTGACGTGATCGAGGACGAGCGCGCCTACCTCGAAGAGGTGTTCGCGTTGCTTCGGCTCTACGCCGAGATCGGCATCAACTACGCCGTGATCAGCGACCATGTCGGCCTGCGCCACGCGCTCCGGCACGCTCAGGCCTACACGGAGGCGGCCTGGTCCGCTCTGCGCAGCCTGGAGGCCCTGTGCTCCGAGGACGTGACCCATGTCTGAGGCCATCCTCGACGCTGCCGATCACCTCTTGACTGGTTCGGCTCCTGCGCTCCGCCTTGTCGACGAGAGCTTCCACGACACCTGGCCCGAGGCGGACCTCTCCCTGCTCGGCTCAGGCCAGAGGTCGGCGCCTCGCTTCCCCTTGTCCGTGCTCGGGTCGGACTGGGCCAACTGGGTTGAGGAGCAAGCGGCGGCAGCGTCCGCACCGCTCGACTACGTCGCGTGCACGCTGCTAGCATGTGCCGGGGCAGCGCTCGGAAACGTGCGCTGGGCCCATGCCGGTGCGGCCTGGAGCGAGCCGCCCCTGGTTTGGGTTGGGCTCGTCGGCTCGCCCTCGTCAGGCAAGTCACCGGCGGTAAACGCAGGCCTGCGCCTCGTGACGGCGGCCGAGCAGCACATGGCCAAAGACTACGCCGAGGTCGAGCGCGACTACGCGCTCGCCAAAGAGACCGCGGCCGCGCTTCATGCGAACTGGCAAGAGGCGGTCAAGAAAGCCGCGAAAGAGAGCGAGCCACCCCCTCCCCTGCCGCCTGCGGCTGTTGCGCCACCCTGCCCCGTGCGGCCGCGCATCCGTGTTGCTGACGTGACGTCCGAGAGGCTGGCGGCCTTGGCCGCCGCTCTCCCGCGCGGCCTGCTGTTGGTGCGGGATGAACTCTCGGGCTGGCTCGGCGCCTTCGACCGCTACAGCGGAGGTGGAGCCGACCGACCGTTCGCGCTGGAGATGTACGGCGGGAACTCGTACCAGGTCGATCGTCAGAAGCACGCCGAGCCAGTGGTGATCCCGCACCTGAGTGTCGGACTCCTCGGCGGCGTGCAGCCGGATAAGCTTGTTCCTTTGCTGAGAGGACCTGACGACGGGCTGGTGGCTCGGGTGCTCTGGGCTTGGCCGGACTCGGTGCCTCCCTTCACCCTCGCCCGAGGTATCATCAACGACAGACCCATGGTCGACGCCTTTATTCGACTGGCCTCCCTACCGACTGTTCGTAACGACGACGGCAAGCCCGAGCCCGTGCTGCTTCGGCTCACGCCAGAAGCGCAGAACGCCCTCGAAGCGTTCGGGCGAGAGGCGCAGGTCATAGGCGAGGATCAGTGCGGGGTCTACGCCGGCGCACTCGGCAAAGCGCGTGGGCATGCCTTGCGGTTGGCCTGCATCGTCGAGCATCTCTGGTGGTGCACGGACCCGTGCCGGCCAGAGCCGGACCGCATCGACCGTCCCGCGATGGACGCGGCCGTCACCTTGGTCCAGGAATACTTCCTGCCCATGGCGGAGCGGGTGTGCGGTGACGCGGCAACCCCAGCCGCGGAAAGATCGGCTCGCACCCTGGCCAGACGCTTACGCCGGGAACGTCTTGCCTCGTTCAACGCCCGCGAGCTGCGGCGCTCGGTGGGCGCCGGCCTCCGTAATGCGAGGGACATGGACGAGGCCTGCCAAGCCCTGGTCGAGGCCAGACTGATCCGGCCAGCTCCAACGCGAAAGGGCGACACACCAGGCAGACCGACCAAGACCTTTGTTGTGAATCCGACTCTGCTGGGGAGCGTGAGGGCATGAGCACGGGCAGCCAGGTTCCGCCAAAAGCGCAACCCGATCGGGGTAGGGGGCCCCTTTCGGCACTAATAACGCTACCGACAGAGCGCTCGGCCCGAGTTGGGCCCATGCACAACGACGATTTAGGCGAGCTGAAGCAGAGGATCGCGCAACATGACCCGCGCTCGTCGTGACCCCCGCGATGATGGCGAATTCCCGTCCGAGGCCGAGATCGCGCGCCGGCTGAGCCAACGTCCAGCAGAGTGGGCGGCAAAGTCGCTGATCCTGGAGCGCGCCGGCTTGCCCCGAGTCGACCCAATCATGGGCGGGCGATACTGGCCGGCTGTTCGCGCCTTCTGGTTTCGGCGCTACGGTTTGACCACCGTCGAGGCAATCCAGCCCGACGGGGTGGAGAACCTCAATGCTCTCTGATCACAGCACGCCGGGTCTGAAGATCCGGCGCAACAAGGACGGCACGGCCCGCCTATACTGGGTCGCCCGCGCCGATATGGTGCGGGCGGGCTACGAACCCGAGACGATCCGCCTGCCCTACAGCCTAGACGACCCCGATCATGTCACGCTCATCTCGGCCGCCTGCCTGCGCTACCAAGCCGAGATGCTGGAATGGTCGTCGGGCCGCAAGCGCGACCTGAACCGCTTCGACGGCACCCTTCGCAGCCTCTCGCGCCGCTATCAGACCGACGAGGCGAGCCCCTTCAACCGCCGGATGAAGCACACGACGCGCGAGAAGGATCTGCACGTCCTCAAGCTGATCGAGAAGGCCTTCGGTGATCGGCAGCTGAACGCCCTGACCCTCGCTGATTTCTGGCGTTGGTACGACAAGGCCAAGGAGCCCAATGCGCCGGGCCGACCCGAGCGGGTGCGCCGCGCGTGGGGCATTATGAAGAAGCTCCGTGAACTGTTCTCCTACGGCGTTTCGGCCGAACTGACAGGGTGCGCCAGGCTGCAAGCGATCCTGCTTGAGACCCGCTTCCCTCAGCCGGCCCGCCGCCGCGTCATTCTCGACGCCGCTCACGTCGCAGCCTTCATCCCGAAAGCGGTCGAGATGGGCAGGGTATCTCTGGCCCTCGCTACGGCAGTCCAGTTCGACACCATGCTTCGACAGAAGGATGTCATCGGCGAATGGGAGCCGATCCCGGCCGGTCAGGAGCCCGGCGGCATCGTACTGAATGGCCGTCGCTGGGTGCCAGGTCTGACCTGGGGTGACATCGTGCTTGACGGCGTGATGCGGAAGGTGACGTCGAAAACGGGTGCAGTTGTGGCGCATGATCTCACGCTCTGCCCGCATGTGCTCACGGTTGCCGAGCACTTCCCTGCCGAGCGCCGGATCGGGCCGCTCATAATCGACGAGACAGCGGGCCGCCCCTATGCCGACGACGCTTTTCAGCGCGAGTGGCGCAAGGTGGCGAGGGCCGCCGGCATTCCCGATCACGTCTGGAACATGGACGCTCGGGCCGGCGCGATCACCGAAGCCGAAGAGGCCGGAGCCGACCTCGACCACATCAGGGCCGCGGCGGCGCATGCGCAAGTTTCCACCACGACTCGCTACTCGCGAGGTGCGGTTGGGAAGCCTAGAACCGTCGCGCAGAAGCGCGCCGAGCTGAGGGCGAAGAACGGGGCCTGAACAGCCCTGGGGAACGTGAAGAGGAACGTGGGGAACGCGAGATCAGTGGCAGAACGTCAAAACGCTTGCACGATCAGGCAGATGATTGGAGCGGGCGATCGGGATCGAACCGACGACATTCAGCTTGGGAAGCTGACGTTCTACCACTGAACTACGCCCGCGACGGGGTTATACATAGCGGCGGGCTGCCACCGCCCGCAAGCCCAATCCCGAGATCACCCGCCGGACGCTCCCGCCATGCTCGCCCGTTTCCTCGCGAACCCGCTGACCGAGCGGGTGATCCTTGGCCTGATCATCTTGAACGCGATCACCCTCGGGCTCGAGACGAGCCCGTCCGTGATGGCCGCGGCCGGAGACCTGCTCCACGCGCTCGACCGGGCGATCCTCACGGTGTTCGTGGCCGAGATCGCGGCCAGGCTCGTGGTGCACCGCGCGGCCTTCTTCCGCGATCCCTGGAGCATGTTCGATCTCGTGGTGGTGGGGATCGCCCTCGTGCCGGCGACCGATTCGCTCTCGGTCCTGCGGGCGCTGCGCGTGCTCCGCGTGCTGCGCCTCATCACGGTGATCCCGTCGCTGCGGCGGGTGGTCGGCGGCCTCGTCGGAGCCCTGCCGGGCATGGGCTCGATCATGCTCCTGCTGATCCTGATCTTCTACGTGTTCTCCGTGATGGCGACGAAGCTCTACGGCGGAACCAAACCCGAGCTCTTCGGCAGCCTCGGCGCGACGGCCTTCACCCTGTTCCAGGTGATGACCTTCGACGATTGGTCGGCCGGCATCGTTAAGCCCCTCATCGAGCAGCACCCCTTCGCCGGGGCGTTCTTCATCGTCTTCATCCTGCTCTCGACCTTCATGGTCCTCAATCTTTTCATCGGCGTCGTGGTGAGCGCGATCGACGAGGAGATCGCCGCGGACAAGCCGCATCCGACCCTGCTCGGGCGGGACGAAGAGATCCTGGCGGAGCTGCGCAGCCTGCGAGCCGAAGTGGCTCAGCTTCGGGGTCGGCAGGAGGCGCGGACCTGATCAGCCCGCGCGAAAGTGCTTGGAGAGCTTGAGCCCCTGCGCCTGATAGTTTGAGCCGGCGCCCGCGCCGTAGAGGATTTCGGGGCGCTCGGCCATGCGCTCGTAGACGAGACGGCCCACGATCTGGCCGTCCTCGATGATGAAGGGCACGTCGCGGGAGCGCACCTCGAGGACGGCCCTTGCCCCTGCCCCGCCCGAGCCGGCATGGCCGAAGCCCGGATCGAAGAAGCCGGCGTAATGCACCCGGAACTCGCCGACGAGCGGGTCGAAAGGCACCATCTCCGCAGCAAAGTCCGGCGGCACGTGCACGGCCTCCTTCGAGGCCAGGATGTAGAACTGCCCGGGGTCGAGGATGAGGCTGCGATGGCCGTCGTTGGGGATCGGCTCCCAGTAATCGGCGACGCGGCAGGCCCCCACCGCGTCGACGTCGACGAGGGCCGTGTGGCGCTTGGCGCGGTAGCCGAGAATGCCGCCTTCGCCGAAGCCCGAGAGATCGACGCTCACCGCCACGCCGCCCTGGATCGACGGCTCCGCCGAGGTGACGACGCGCTCGCGGGTGTGAAGCGCCTGTAGCTCCGCGTCCGTCAGCCGCGCCTCGCCGCGGCGGAAGCGCAGCTGCGACAGGCGCGTTCCCCGGCGCACCAGGACCGGGAAGGTGCGCGGCGAGATCTCGGCGTAGAGCGGGCCGTCGTAGCCGGCGGGCACGGCGTCGAATTCCTGCGCCCCGTCGACGATGACGCGGGTGAAGACGTCGATGCGCCCCGTCGAGCTCTTCGGGTTCGCGGCGGCGAAGAGGCCGGACGGCAGGGTCAAGGCTTCCTGGAGCTCGGCGACGTAGACGCAGCCCGTCTCCAGCACGGCCCCGGCGGTGATGTCGATGGCGTGCAGGCCCAACGCGTCGAGCCGCTCGGTGACGGGGCGGCCGGGCCCGGGCAGGAAGCTCGCGCGGACGCGGTGGACGCGCGCGCCGAGGCGCAGGTCGAGGCTCGCGGGCTGGATCTGGTCCGGCGCGAAGGGCTGCGCCGGGCGGATCGCGCCGGCTTCGGCCAGCCGTCGGATGCTCTCGGCCGATTGGATCCCGTCGCGTTCGGCCATGCGCCCTGCCCTGCCATTTGCCACCTCAGCGTGACTATCGCTCTCTAGCGAAGGACCCTCGCGACGCCAAGCGAGCTACGTCCGACGGCCCTTATTCGGCGAAGGTGCGCCACGCCAAGGCCACCCGCGCCAGGGCAGACAGGATCGTCAGAGCCGCGAAGGCATAAGCCAGACTTGCGAAAAAGCCTGGCCAGAGGATCATGGCCGCGAAGAACAGGATCGTCTCCGTCCCCTCAGCGAGGCCGGCGGTGTAGGTGATCGACTTCACCCCTCGCGGCGCCATCGACAGCCCGCGCTTGGCCGCGAGAGCAGCGAAGGCGAGAAAGCTCGCGCCGTTGACGTAGAAGGCCGCCAGCAGCGCCGCCGCCGGCAGTGCGTTGAGGCCAGGGTCGCGCAGGGCGAAGCTCAAGGGAACGGCACCGTAGAACGCAAAGTCGCAGACGATGTCGAGGAAGCCGCCGCGATCGGTGCGTCGCGTGGCATCGGCGACCGCTCCGTCGAGACCGTCGAGGATGCGGTTTGCCGTGAGCAGCGCGAACGCCATGCCGTCCCGTCCCGTCGCGATGGCACCGGCGCAGGCCAGTCCGGCGGCGAGACCCGTCAGAGTGAGAACGTCGGCCGAGCACCCCACCCGGGCGAGCATTCGTCCGCAGCGAGCAAGGGTCGGATCGAGAAGGCGTCGAGCGAGGCCGTCGAGCATGGACGCGGGCAGCGGGCGCGATTGACGGGGCGGAACCCGAGCCTTACCACGGCCTTTGTTCCCCGTCCCGCCGCCCCGGAGCCGAGGCTTTCCGTCGATGTACACGGCCGTGACCCGAAACATTCGCGTCACCGTCATGTCGCGGTTCCTCGCGGAGGAGTCCTCGCCCGAGGACGGCCGCTTCTTCTTCGCCTACACCGTCGAGATCACCAATCTCGGGCCCGAGCGCGTCCAGCTCAGGGCGCGCTACTGGAAGATCGTCGACGGACGGGGCCAGGTTCAGGAGGTGCGCGGCACGGGCGTCGTCGGCGAGCAGCCCGTGCTCGGGCCGGGTGAAACCTTCAACTACACGAGCGGCTGCCCGCTCACGACGCCGGACGGCTCGATGGAGGGCAGCTACGTTATGGTGACGCCCGGCGGCGAGAGCTTCAATGCCGCGATTCCCCCCTTCCCTCTCGACAGTCCGCACGCGACGCGCGTCGTGCATTGAGGACCCCCATGCCCGACGCCCCGCGCCTGTCGCCGCTCGCGATGCTTGAGCGTCTCGTCGGCTTCGACACCGAGAGCCAGAAGTCCAACCTCCCGCTCATCGACTTCGTCGAGGATTACTTGCGCCAGTGGGGCGTCCCTGTCGTCCGCTCCATCAATGCGGCGGGTGACAAGGCGGCGCTCTTCGCCACCATCGGCCCGCAGGATCGGGGCGGCATCGTGCTCTCCGGCCATACGGACGTCGTGCCGGTCGCCGGCCAGGCCTGGACGAGCGATCCGTTCCGCCTGCGCGTCGAGAACGGCCGCGCCTATGGCCGCGGCGCGGTCGACATGAAGGGCTTCGGCGCCCTCGCGCTCGCCCTCGTGCCCGAGTTCCTGGAGGCCGATCTCAAGACGCCGATCCACATCCTCCTGTCCTACGACGAGGAGACGACCTGCCTCGGCGTCGTCGACGTCATCGAGCGCCTCGGCCAGGACCTGCCGCGACCCGTGGCGGTGATCGTCGGCGAACCGACGGAGCTCGAGGTGGCGGACGCCCACAAGAGCATCGTCACTTTCAACACCACCGTTCACGGCTTCGAGGCGCATTCCTCGAAGCCCGCCCTCGGCGCCAATGCGGTCGCCGCCGCCGCCGAGCTCGTCTGCGAGCTGAACCGCATCGCCGACGACATGATGGCCCAGGGCGATCCGACCGGGCGTTTCGACCCGCCCTACACGACCGTCCATGTCGGCACGATCCATGGCGGGACGGCGCGGAACATCCTGGCCAAAACGTGCTCGTTCCATTGGGAGTTTCGCGGCGTCCCCGGCCTCGATCTCGAGGCGATCCCGGCGCGCTTGGAGCGCTTCGTGACCGAGGTCGCCCTGCCCCGGCTGAACCGCTTCGGTCCTTACGGCCGGATCGAGACGGTTCAGGAGGTCTCGGTGCCGGGGCTCGATCCGGAACCAGGCTCGGAAGCCGAGAGGCTCGCGCTCAGGCTCGCCGGCCGCAACGCCACGATCTCGGTCCCCTACGCGACGGAGGCCGGCCGCTTCCAGACGGCTGGCATCCCGACCATCGTGTGCGGGCCGGGCTCGATCGACCAGGCCCATCAGCCCGACGAGTACATCACCCTCGATCAGCTCGAAGCCGGCGCTGCCTTCATGCGCCGCCTCGCCGAGACCTGCCGCAGCTCATCTTTAGGCTAGCCCTGACCGCAGCGTAACCGTTTCCTCACGAAGCCAGGTCATCATCAGGGCGTACCTGGAACGTGACGCGGGCGCATGGCCACCCTCGTATCCATAGCAGCGGAGGTGGAAGCGTCGATCTCGGGCGGGGACCCCGCGCGCCGCATCGAAGCGCTCCGCAAGATCACGACGCTCTTCCTCGACCAAGCTCCCCAGCTCGGCCAGGGGCACGTCGCCCTCTTCGACGAAGTGATCGCGCGCCTGTCGCGGGCGATCGAGTTCAGGGCGCGGGTGGAACTCGCCGAGCGCCTCGCTGACCTCCCCAACGGCCCACCCCAGACCGTGCGCGAGCTCGCCTTCGACGATGCCATCGCCGTCGCGGGCCCGGTGATCGAGCGCTCTCCCGTCATCTCGGAAGACGACCTCGTCGCCATCGCCGCCGGCAAAAGCCAGGATCACCTCTTCGCCCTGTCGCGCCGGTCCGGTCTGACGGAGCGGGTGACGGACGTTCTCGTCGATCGCGGCGACGACCGCGTCGTGCGGGCCGTGGCCGAGAACGATCGCGCCCGCTTCTCCGACCAGGGCTTCGCCTCGCTTGTCGAGAAGGCCCGCGCCGACGAGGACCTGCAGCGCCTCCTTCAGTCCCGGGCGGACTTGCCGCCGGACTACTCCGCCGTGCTCGTGGTGATCGCGGGAGCCCAGGCGCGGCGCGCGCTCCATCGCGCGCCGACGGCTCAACCTGCGGCGGCGATCGAGGCCGTCGTGGAACAGGTCTCGGGAGGCCTCGCCAGCGCGGACATCGCCCGCAGCCTGAGTCGCTCGGATGCGCCGATCCGGGCCTCCTTGCGGCCGGATCAGTTCAGCGAGGAGGGCGTGACGGCGCTCGTCCGCGAGGGTCGCATCGAGGACGCCCTCGTCGCAATGGCATCCCTGGCCAAGGTGCCCTTCGAGACGGTCACCAACGCCTATCACGCGGCGAGCTACGACCCGCTGCTCTTCCTTGTGCGCTCCCTGCGCTTCGGCTGGGGAACCTTCAAGCTCCTTCTCACGGCCAAGGCGGGCCGCACCCTGCCCGACAAGGTGCTGCGGAGCGCTTTCGACAGCTACCAGAAGCTCTCCGTTCAAACGGCGCAGCGGGTCGTTCAGTTCACGGCGGTACGCGACCGGGCCGGACGCGACCGGACGGCTGGCACCAAGGCCTGAGGCGACGCGTGTTCACCGAGACCTACGAAGCCAACCTGCCGGAGCATCTCTCGACGCTTCAGGGACGGCGCTTGCTCCAGGCCTACGAGGCGTTGAGCGCGGCGGGAGCCGATCTTCCGACAGCCGACGCGGTTCTCGCCATGCCTGAGGCCAGAGCCGTTGCGGGCGATCTGGCGATCATCGAGCCTCGCGCCGACGACTTCCTCTATCTCTCCTATGGTCCGAGCGTCGCAGCGCATGGTCGCCGCGACATGACCGGTTGCCTGATCAAGCGCGACGGCGCCGAGATCGGCGCTTTCCTGGGCGACGTCTACGCGCGCTGCCTCGCCGTGGGCCGACCGCTGGCAGCCATCCATCGCGGCCAAGCGGACCAGTACGTCAATCTCTGGGAGCGCCTCGTCCTGCCCGCGCGCGGGAACGGTGGGCAACCCGTGATCGTCACGCTCATTCTGCCCCGCGAGCATCAGGCCGAGGTCTTGCGGGCGATCCTCGACGCCTCGGCGGATGCCATCCTGGCGCTGCATCCCCTTCGCGATGCCGACGGCACCATCACCGACGCCGTCATCCTTAACGCCAACCGACGCGCCGCGGCGTGCCTCGGCGCCAGCATCGCCGAACTCACTGACCAGTGCCTCTCGACCATCATGCCGAGCCTGCAGGCGAGCGAGGCTTGGGAGGCCTGCCGGCGCGTGGCGGAGACCCGCAGCATCGAGCGGTTCGACTTCCCCTGCGATCTCGACGGGCTCGATACTTGGTTCCAGTGCACCGCGGCGCCCCTCGGCAGCGGCTTCATGCTGTCCCTGAGCGACGTCACCGAGCTCAAATACGCCGTGTTCGAGATGCAGGTGCTCAAGGAGCAGGCGGAACGGGCCCGCGAGGATCTTGCCGCCGAGATCGACGCCCGGACCATGGTCGAAGGCGAGCTGCGGCGCCTGGCCATCACCGACGGGCTGACCGGCGTCCTCAACCGCCGCGGCTTCGATGACGTGGTGAGGGTCGAGATCGCCTCGGCGCGGCGCTACGACCACCCGCTCTCGGTCATCGCCGTCGACATCGATCACTTCAAGAGGGTCAACGACCTGCACGGCCACGCCGCCGGCGACGCCGTGCTGATGAGCTTAGCCGCGATCCTGATGGACGAGCTTCGCAAAGACACGGACTCCATCAGCCGCGTCGGCGGGGAGGAGTTCATGGTTCTCCTGCCCCATACCCCTGAGATCGGCGCCTGCGCGCTCGCGCATCGCTTGCGCGAGAAGATCCGGGCGACGCCGCTCGCCTTCGGCGACGGCCTCCTCTCGGTGACCGCGAGCTTCGGCGTGCGCAGCTTCTCCGCCGCGGGCGACGCCGAGCGCATGCTCATCGAGGCGGACGACGCGCTCTACCAGGCGAAGCAGCTCGGCCGCGATTGCGTCGTGGTCTACGGGCAGCCCGGCCGCGCGGAGAAGCCGGTCATCACCGGCCCACTTCAGGGCGACCGGCGCGCCCGCGCTTGAGCCGAAAGCTCCTCCGACCTTACTCGGCCGCCGCGATCTCGGCCTCGACTTCAGCGGGGTCGAGATCGTAGCGGCGCGAGCAGAACTCGCAGGTGATGCCGATCCGTCCGTCGTCGCCCACCATGTCGCGGCGATCGTCGGCGGAGAAGCGGCGCATCATGCCCATGATGCGCTCGTGCGAGCAGCTGCAGGCCTCGTGGATCGCCTGCGCCTCGTAGACCCGAACGCCGCGCTCGTGAAAGAGCCGGTAGAGCAGACGCTCGCTCGACACGGCAGGATCGATCATCTCGTGATCCTCCACCGTATCGATGAGGGCCTTGGCTTCGACCCAGGCATCGTCCTCGGACGCCTCGATCTCCGCGTAGCCTTCCGGGCGGTCGCCGGGCGAGAGGTCGGCAGCCCGCATGCGCTCTGGCGAGGTCGGCAGGAATTGAACCAGCAGGCCTCCCGCGCGATAGGCGCGATGCCCATCCGCGAACTCTTCCGCGACGGCGAGGCGAACCCGCGTCGGAATCTGCTCCGACTGGCGGAAATACTGGTGCGCGGCTTCCTCGAGTCCCTGGCCCTCCAGCGCGACGACGCCCTGGTACCGGCTCATGTCGGAGCCCTGGTCAATGGTGAGCGCGAGGATGCCGTGCCCGAGGAGTTCGCCCGCCCCGTGGCGGCCCGGGCCGAGCGCGGCGACACGGTCGCCGTCAAAGCGCGCCGTCGCCCGCAGCCGGTCCGGCGCGTCGAAATCAACGACGACCATGCTCACCGGTCCGTCCGACTTGGTCTGGAGCTGGAACCGGCCCTCGAACTTCAGGGACGAGCCGAGCAGCACGGTGAGCGCCGCGGCCTCGCCGAGCACCCGAGCCACGGCGTCGGGATAACCGTGGCGGTCAATGATCGTATCGATGGCGGCCCCGAGCCGCACGGCGCGGCCGCGGCAGTCCAGGGGTTCGACCGCGAAGGGGAGGACGGCGTCGTCCGCCCCTTCGAAGGCGGGATGGTTCATGCCTCAACGGCTCCCAAGCACCAGGCGAGGATGCCCTTCTGCGCGTGGAGACGGTTCTCGGCCTCGTCGAAGACCACCGAGCACGGGCCGTCCATCACCTCATCCGTGACCTCCTCGCCGCGATGGGCGGGGAGGCAGTGCATGAAGATCGCGTCGCGGCCCGCCGCCGCCATGAGCTGGGCGTTCACCTGATAAGGTTTCAGCAGGTTGTGGCGCCGGCCTTCGTCTTCGTCTCCCATGGAGACCCAGCAATCCGTGACGACTGCGTCGGCGCCCTCGACGGCCTCATATGGGTCGCGGGTCACCATCACGCTAGCCCCCTGCGCCTTCGCCCAGGCCAAGAGGTCGGGCCGGGGCGTCAGCTCGGGAGGCGTCGCGACGTTGATGCGGAAATCGAGGCGCGCCGCCGCGTGAACCCAGGAGGCGAGCACGTTGTTGGCGTCGCCCGTCCAGGCCACCGTGCGGCCCTGGATGCCGCCGCGGTGCTCCTCGAAGGTGAGGACGTCGGCCATGACCTGGCACGGGTGCGAGAGCTTGGTGAGCCCGTTGATCACCGGCACGGTGGCGTGCTCGGCGAGTTCCATCATCATCCCGTGGTCGAGGATGCGGATCATGATCGCGTCGACGTAGCGCGACAGGACCCGGGCCGTGTCCGCCACCGTCTCACCGCGCCCGAGCTGCATCTCGCGGCCGGTCAGCATGATTGTCTCGCCGCCGAGCTCGCGCATCGCCACGTCGAAGGAAACGCGGGTGCGGGTCGAGGGCTTGTCGAACACCATGGCGAGCTGCTTGCCGGCGAGCGGGCGCTCGCGAGGCGGCTCGCCCTTGCGGCGGTTGGCCTTGAGCGTCGCGCTGGCGTCGAGCAAGCGGCGCAGCTGCGCGCCGTCGAACTGCGTGAGGTCCAGGAAGTGACGGGCTTCGCTCGTCATTCGGCAGCCCCCCGCCGCGCGACGGCCCGCAGCTCCTCCTCGAGCCGCGTGCTCGCCCGGTCGAGCCGGTTCACCGCCTCCGACACCTCGGCTTCCGAGATGACGAGGGGCGGCAGGAGGCGCACGACGTTGTCGCCCGCGCCGATCGTGAGCAGGCCTTCGTCCCTGGCAGCCGTCACGAAGTCCGCGTTCAGGACGTGGGTGCGAAGCCCGAGGATCAGCCCCTGGCCGCGGATCTCGGCGATGATCGCCGGATGCCGGTCCTTGAGCTCGGCGAGGCGCTGCTTGAGCACGTTCGAGACGCGCACGACGTGGTCGAGGAAGCCCGGCTCCAGGACGACGTCCAGCACCGCGTTGCCCACCGCCATGGCGAGCGGGTTGCCGCCAAAGGTGGTGCCGTGCGTACCGACCGTCATGCCCTTCGCGGCTTCCGCCGTCGCGAGACAGGCGCCGAGCGGGAAGCCGCCGCCGATGCCCTTGGCGACCGACATGATGTCGGGGGCGATGCCGCTCCACTCATGGGCGAAGAGCTTGCCGGTGCGGCCCATGCCGGTCTGCACCTCGTCCATGAGGAGGAGGATGCCCCGCTCGTCGCAGAGCTCGCGCAACCCGCGCAGACACTGGGTCGGCACCTGGCGGATGCCGCCCTCCCCCTGCAGCGGCTCGATCAGGATGCCGGCCGTCTCGGGTCCGATCGCGGCGTGAAGCGCCGCGTGATCGCCGAAGGGCACCTGATCGAAGCCCTCGACCTTCGGCCCGAAGCCCTCCAGATACTTCTTCTGGCCGCCAGCGGCGATGGTCGCGAGGGTGCGCCCATGGAAGGCGCCCTCGAAGGTGATGATCCGAAAGCGCTCCGGCTGGCCGTTCACGGCGTGGTACTTGCGCGCCATCTTGATGGCGGCCTCGTTCGCTTCGGCGCCGGAATTCGAGAAGAACACCACGTCGGCGAAGGTCGCGTCGACGAGGCGCTGCGCCAGGCGCTCGCCCTCCGGAATGCGGAACAGGTTCGATGTGTGCCAGACCTTGCGCGCCTGCTCCGTCAGGGCCTCGACGAGGTGGGGATGCGCGTGACCGAGCGCGTTCACCGCGATGCCGGAGCCGAAATCGAGGTATCGCTCGCCGCCTCGCGCGATGAGCCAAGCCCCTTCACCGGACTCGAAGGACACGTCGGCACGAGCGTAAGTCGGCAGCAGCGGCGAGGTCACGGGCGTGATCTCCAGTGGGCGGGACGGCTCATCCATCCCGGAAAACGAAAGCGCCGCCCGAAGCGGGCGGCACAGCGACGACTCTATTGAGAACGCTTGATCTGTCAATGAAAACGCCCGCGCTCCGGGCTTCGCTTGGCCTGCGGGGCAGCAGATCGCGCGGGCAGCGCCGGCGGACATCTCCTGGGGAAAACGGACCACCTTCGGGGGGGACTCTTGCGGGCGAGTCCACGCATCTTGTACGTTGCGGTCAGTCGAATACGACATCTCGTGCGGCGGCCCTAACCCAACCAGACGCGATCCCGGTGCAACGCGGTCGGACCTCTCGTCCGCGAGGCATGACGGATTCCGGGTCGGGCGGGTCCACGACGGAGGCATTATTGATGATCGATGCGGGCGCAACCTGGACCGACGACCGAGTAGAGGTGCTCAAACGCCTCTGGAACGAGGGCCTGAGCGCGAGCCAGATCGCTGCCGAGCTCGGCGGCGTGAGCCGCAATGCCGTCATCGGCAAGGTGCATCGCTTGGGGCTTTCAGGGCGGGGCAAGGCGCCAGCTCCGGGACCCGGGGCGGACCACGCGGCTGCGGCGCGCCCCAAGCCCAAGGCCATGCCCCGGCCGCCGTCCGCGCCGACGCCCGTTCAAGCGGCGGATCCCGAGCCGGACGACCTTGATGTCGAGCCCGCCACCATCATGCCACCGCAGATTGCGGGGCAGACGGAGCTCCCGGCGCTCGCGACCTCGGAACGCGTCACCATCATGGAGCTGCGGGAATCCATGTGCCGTTGGCCGCTCGGCGACCCGACGAAGCCGGACTTCGGCTTCTGCGGCGGGCGGGCCATCACCGGCCTGCCCTATTGCAGTCATCACGCCCAGATCGCGTATCAGCCCGCGACCGAGCGCCGCCGCGACCGGCGCCTGGCCTCGGCCTGACGAGCGGATCAAGAGACGGGGCGGCGCTCCGCCGCCTCGTCCTCATCGAAGGTTTCGTCAAACGCATACCCCGAGCCCCGGACAGTGCGGATCGGGTCGGGCTGGCGGGGCAGGTTCACCGCCTTGCGTAAACGTCCGACGTGCACGTCCACCGTGCGCTCGTCGATATAGACGTCACGCCCCCAGACACCGTCGAGAAGCTGCTCGCGGCTGAAGACGCGGCCGGGGCTGCGCATCAGGAATTCGAGCAGTCTGAATTCGGTCGGTCCGAGGTGGAGTTCCTTGCCCGCACGGCGCACCCGGTGCGTTTCACGGTCGAGCTCGATGTCGCCTGCCGTGAGCTGGCTCGCGACGTGGGCGGGCTTCACCCGCCGCAGCAGGGACCGAACCCGTGCCACCAGTTCGGGCACGGAGAAGGGCTTGACGATGTAGTCGTCCGCGCCGGTCGAGAGTCCGCGGATGCGGTCGCCCTCCTCGCCGCGGGCGGTGAGCATGATAACCGGCAGACGTTCCGTCTCGCGCCGGGCACGGATGCGGCGGCAGAGCTCGATGCCGGACAGGCCCGGCAACATCCAGTCGAGGAGAACGAGGTCGGGAACCTGCTCGCGCAGGCGAAGCTCGGCCTCGTCGCCCCGTCCGACGCTGTCGACCTCGTAGCCTTCGGCCTCGAGGTTGTAGCGCAGGAGCAGGGTGAGGGGCTCCTCGTCCTCGACGATCAGGATGCGCGTGGACACCGTTGACCCGCCTTCAGACCGCAGCCTCGACGGTGGCGAGGGTTGAGCGGTCGTTCTTCGGTCGGTCGGCCGTCAGGTTCTCGCCCGTGACGAGGTAGTGGATCGTCTCTGCAACGTTCGTCGTGTGATCGCCGATACGCTCCAGGTTCTTGGCGCAGAACAGGAGGTGGGTGCAGAACGAGATGTTGCGCGGGTCTTCCATCATGTAGGTGAGGAGCTCGCGGAACAGCGAGGTGTAAAGAGCGTCGATCTGGCCGTCGCGCTGCCACACGTCGAGGGCCTTGGGCAGGTCGCGCTGGGCGTAGGCGTCGAGCACATCCTTCAGCTGCTCACCCACGAGCTCGCTGATGGTCTGGATGCCGGCCACCACCTTCTGGAGCTGGAAGCCCTCACCGATGGCGAGTACGCGCTTGCCGATGTTCTTGGCCAGGTCGCCCATGCGCTCGACGTCACCCGAGATGCGAATGGCCGAGACCGTCTCGCGCAGGTCGACCGCGAGGGGCTGCCGCCGGGCGATCATCAGGATCGCGGTTTCCTCGACTTCCCGTTGAAGAACGTCGAGGCGGCCGTCGGCCGAGATCACCGCGTTGGCGAGCGTAACGTCGCGGCGTACCAGGGCCGAGATGGCGTCGTCGAGCATCTTCTCGGCGATGCCGCCCATCTCGGAGATCGAGCTGCGCAGCGATTGCAGCTCGAGGTCGTAGGAACTGACGATGTGTTCGGACATCGGGATCTCCTGATCGGCGGGCGCGGGTGCCGCTGCCTCAGCCGAAGCGGCCGGTGATGTAATCCTGCGTCTGCTTCTTCGTCGGGTTCATGAAAATTCGGGTCGTCGGCCCGAACTCCACGACCTCGCCGAGATACATGAACGCCGTGTACTGCGAGATGCGGGCCGCCTGCTGCATGTTGTGCGTGACGATGACGATCGTGAACTCGCTGCGCAGCTGCTCGATGAGCTCCTCGACCTTGCCCGTCGAGATCGGATCAAGCGCCGAGGTGGGCTCGTCGAAGAGGATCACTTCCGGCTGCTGCGCCACCGTGCGGGCGATGCACAGGCGCTGCTGCTGGCCGCCCGAGAGCCCCATGCCGGACTGCTTGAGCTTGTCCTTCACCTCGTCCCAGAGCGCGGCCCGCCGGAGCGCGCTCTCGACGCGGTCGTCCATCTCGGATTTCGGCAGGCGCTCGTAGAGGCGAATGCCGAAGGCAATGTTGTCGTAGATCGACATCGGGAAGGGCGTGGGCTTCTGGAAGACCATGCCGACCCGGGCGCGCAGCTCGTTGAGGTCGATCTGCGGCGAGAGGATGTTGCGCCCGTCGAGCAGGATCTCGCCCGTGGCGCGCTGCTCCGGGTAGAGGCTGTAGATGCGGTTGAAGGTGCGCAGCAACGTCGACTTCCCGCAGCCGGACGGTCCGATCAGGGCCGTGACCTGGCGGTCGTAGAAGTTGAGGTCGACGTCCTTCAAGCCGCGGAAGTCGCTGTAGTAGAAGTTCAGGTTCTTGACGGCGATGCGGATGGCGGCGTTGGCGTCGGCGGCGCGGCTCGCCACCTGCATCGGCGCCATGGCGGTGGCGGTGCTCATCGAGGAACCCCCTTCGACGTGATTGTTGATCTGTTCGTTGATGCTCATCGGCCGCGTTCCTGGCCGACGAGGAGCCGCGCGATGATGGACAGGGCCAGGATCGCGGCGGTGATCAAGAGAGCACCGGCCCAGGCGAGTTCCTGCCAGTTGCTGTAGGGCGAGAGCGCGAACTGGAAGATCGTCACCGGCAGGTTCGAAATCCCGCCCATGAGGGAAGCGTCGAACCAGAAGTTGTTGTTGAGCGCCGTGAAGAGCAGCGGCGCCGTCTCGCCCGCGATGCGGGCCATCGCGAGAATGATGCCGGTGACGATGCCCGCCCGGGCCGCGCGCCAGGTCACGGCCATGGTGACGTTGGCCGGAGGGGCGCCCAGCGCGGCGCCGGCCTCCCGCAGGGTGTTGGGCACGATGCGCAGCATGTCCTCGGTGGTGCGCACGATCACGGGCGTCGCGATAATGGCAAGCGCCACGCCGCCGGCCCAACCGGAATAGCCGCCCATCGGCTGGACCATCAGCGTGTAGACGAACAGGCCGATGAGGATGGAAGGCGCCGAGAGCAGGATGTCGTTGATGAAGCGCACGATCGTGGCGAGCTTCGACCGCCCTCCGTACTCGGCGAGGTAAGTGCCGGCGAGCACGCCCACGGGCGTCGCGACGGCGATGCCGAGGAAGGTGAGGACGAGGCTGCCGACGATGGCGTTGGCGAGGCCGCCACCGGCGGTGCCAGGACCCGGCGTCACGTTAGTGAAGATCGCGGGCGAGAGGCCGCCCACGCCTTGGATCACCAGCATGCCGAGGATCCAGCCCAGGACGAAGACGCCCAACACCGTGAAGAGCGCCGAGGTGACCTTCAGGATGCGGTCGGCGATGCGGCGCTGCGGGCGGACCCGGCCCCAGGCGGCCTGCGGCGCGGTCGCGACCTCGGGTGAGGCGATGGCGGAGGCGGCCATGACGGCTCCTATCGGGCCTGGACGCGGGCGACGAGGAGGCGCGCCACGATGAGAACGGTAAAGGTCACGAGGAACAGCAGGCAGCCCAGCGCGATCAGGGCATTGAGCTGCAGGCCCACGGCCTCGTTGAACTCGTTGGCGATGCGGGAGGCGATGGTGGAGCCCGGATCGAACAGCGAGCCCGACAAGCGGTTGGCGTTGCCGACCACGAAGGTCACTGCCATCGTCTCGCCGAGCGCCCGGCCGAGGCCCAGCATGATGGCGCCGATGATCGAGACGCCGGCCTGCGGCACGAGGACGTGGCGCACGACCTCCCAGGTCGTGCAGCCAACGCCGTAGGCGCTCTCGCGCAGCACCGTCGGGATCTGGTCGAGCATGTCCCGGGTGATCGAGGCGATGAAGGGGATGATCATAAAGGCGAGGATGATGCCCGCCGACATGATGCCTGCGCCGGACGGCACCCGGGCGTAGAGGATCGTGCCGACGATCGGCATGCCCTCGACGACCGAGGAGACTGGCACCTGGACGTATTTCGCGAAGAGCGGCGCGAAGACGAAGAGCCCCCACATGCCGTAAATGATGGAGGGCACCGCGGCGAGGAGCTCGACGGCGGTCGCCACAGGACGCTTCAGCCAGCCCGGCGAGAGCTGCGTGAGGAAAACGGCGATGCCGAGCGAGATCGGGATGCCGATGATGAGCGCGATGAACGCGGAGAGCAGCGTGCCGGCGATCGCCGGCCAGGCGCCGTAGACGTCGTTGTTGACGTCCCAGACCGTGCCCGTGACGAAGCTGAGGCCGAACTGCCGGAAGGCGGGCAGCCCGCCCCAGATCATCGAGCCGATGATGCCGACGAGCACGAGGAGAACGAGCAGCGCGCAGGCATAGGCCGAGATGCGGAAAAACCGGTCGACCGCGATGAGCGAGGCGGCCGTGCGGCGCGTGGGCACCCGGGCGGCGACGGTGCTCACGGCGGGTTCCGCCAGGGTGGTCATCCGGCGCTCCTGATCGTCCATGGGAGAGGCTTCAGTCCGTGTTGGAGGGGCTCCGGCGCGACTGGCGCCGGAGCCCCTCCCTTAGCACAGGATCGGCTCAGCTCTGCCGGCCCGTGTAGAGCGGCTTGCCATCCTTACCTTTGATCTCCTGCGTCCAGACCTTGCGGGCCATCTCGGCGACCGCGTCCGGCAGGGGCACGTAGTCGAGGTCGGCGGCGAGCTTGTCGCCGCTCTTGTAGGCCCAGTCGAAGAAGCGCAGCACCTCGGCGGCCTTCTCGGGGTTGGCCGGCTCCTTGTAGACCAGGATGAAGGTGGCACCCGTAATCGGCCAAGCCTGAGCGCCCGGCTGGTTCGTCAGCGAGATGCCGAAGCCCGGGGCGGCCGACCAGTCGGCGTTCGCGGCGGCGGCCGCGAAGGTGGCGTCGTCCGCCGCGACGAACTGGCCGTCCTTGTTGCGCAGCTGCGCGACCGGCATGTTGTTCTGCTTGGCGTAGGCGTACTCGACGTAGCCGATGGAGTTCGCCACCTGCTTTACCGTGCCGGCGACGCCCTCGTTGCCCTTGCCGCCCTGGCCGGTGGGCCAGTTCACGGTGGTGCCGGTGCCCAGCGACGACTTCCACGCGGGCGAGACCTCGGCGAGGTAGCTCGTGAAGATGCTGGTCGTGCCCGATCCGTCCGAGCGGTAGACCGGGGTGATCGCCGCGTCGGGCAGGTTCACCCCGGCGTTGATCTCCTTGATCTTCGGGTCGCTCCAGCGCTTGATCTCGCCGCGGTAGATGTCCGCGAGGAGCTCGCCGGTGAGCTTGAGCTGGCCGGTCTGGAGACCCTGGATGTTGACGACCGGGACCACGCCGCCGAGCACGGTCGGGAACTGGACGAGGCCGTCCTTCTGAAGCTCTTCGCCCTTGAGGGGAGCGTCGGTGGCGCCGAAATCCACCGTCTTGGCACGGATCTGGCGGATGCCGCCGCCCGAGCCGATCGACTGGTAGTTCAGGCCGTTGCCGGTCTGCTTCTTATACTCCTCGGCCCACTTCGCGTAGACCGGGAAGGGGAAGGTCGCGCCGGCGCCGGTGATGTCGATGGCCGCGGCCGGGGTAACGAAGGCCGCGGCAGCGAAGCCGGCCGCAGCAGCGAAGGTCGTGAGTTTCACGGGTTGAACTCCCTGTTCGGGCGGCGTGGGACCTGAGCGCGCCACCTGCGCGGTCACACGCGAGCGCGTCGGACACCGCCTGCGAGGAGGTCGGCCCTCCTCGCGAGGGGTCTATGACGCTCCTATGACAGCTGCATGACATCGCTCGACGGGGCGGCTTCCGCAGCCGGCAGTGAGACGCGAAAGGTTGCGCCATGCCCGAGCTCGCTCTCGATGGCGAGACGCCCGCGATGGCGGGCGACGATGTGCTTGACGATGGCGAGGCCGAGACCGGTGCCGCCCTTCTCCCGGCTCTGCGCCACGTCGGCGCGGTAGAAGCGTTCGGTAAGGCGCGGCAAGTGCTCCGGCGCGATGCCCGGTCCGTCGTCGCGCACCACGAGCTCGACCGCAAGGCCGCCCGGCCGGGCCGGGGTGCGTCCCAAACTCACCGTCACCCGGCCGCCGCTCTCGCCGTATTTGATGGCGTTCTCGACGAGGTTCTCCACGACACGAAGAAGCTCGTCGCGGTCGCCCAGCACGGGCAATGGCTCCTCCTCAATGTCGAGCACCACCGCAACCCCCCGATCCTTCGCCATCGGCGACAAGACTTCCACCATGTGGCGCGTCACGAGCGCGAGGTCCTGGACAGTGTCGGGGGGCACGTGGGCCCGCAGTTCGATCCGCGACAGCGAGAGGAGGTCGTCGATCAGGCGGGTCATCCGCTGGGCCTGCCCGCGCATAATCTCGAGGAAGCGCTCCCGGGCAGCAGGATCGTTGCGGGCGGGGCCTTGCAACGTCTCGATGAAGCCCGCCAGGGACGCGAGGGGCGTGCGCAGCTCGTGGCTGGCATTGGCGATAAAGTCGACCCGCATGTGCTCGAGGCGCCGGGCCGAAGTCTGGTCGCGGAAGAACAGGACGATGCTGGGAGGAACCTGCGCCTCGCCGTCGCGCAGCCGCAAGGCTTCGATCTGGACCTCGAAGGCGCGCTCGGTCGGACCGCGCTCGGCGTAGGCGACGCGCTGCACCTGTCCCGTGCGCAACGCGGCCTCGATGCCGCCGAGCACGTCCGGTGAGCGCAGGGCGAAGCTCAACGGGTGCTGGGCCTTGAGTGCCGGCAGAAGCGCCTGGGCGGCAGGATTGGCCTCGACGACCACGGCACGCCGGTCCACGAGGATGACCGGATCGGGGATCGCGGCGAGGAGCGCGTCCGCATGGCGAAGCGGCCCCTCGACCCGCCCGACACGGTGCGCGGCCTGCGTTCGGACCCGGGCATCCTCGACGATGAGGACGGCGCTCGTCAGCAGCGCGAGCCCGACGCCGGCAACGAGCCACACGTCCAGGGTATGACGCAGGGCCGCGATGGCGATGAGCAGCGAACTCGCGACGAGAGCCCCCCGCAGCGCGGCGCCGCGCAGGGAGAGCGACCGCCCCCCGCTCTCATCCGACGCCCGAGCCAAGCTCAAGCCTCCTCTTCGGCCCGCATCTCGGCGCGAGCCTTGCTGATCCGGTTCGCAAGCTCGGATCCCGCGAGCAGCGCGAGGGCGAAGACGAAGGGGACGAGGTAGTAGATGATGCGGTAGAGCAGCAACGCGCCCAGCACCGGCTCGCGCGGGAGGATGGATAAGGCGAGCAGGATGGTCGCCTCGAAGACGCCGAGGCCGCCGGGCGAGTGGCTGGCGACGCCCAGCATCGCCGCGAAGACGTAGATGGCGAGGAAGGTCTCGTAGGGGATCGGGTGCCCGGCGGGCAAGAGAACGTAGAGCACCGCCGCTCCGGCGCAGACATCCGCCGCGCCGATCAGCATCTGCGCCAGGGTCAGGCGGAACCCCGGGAGCTCGAGCCGCCAGCCCTGGATCGTCACGGCGCGTCGCTTCTGCGACACCCAGACGAGGTAGACGAGGACGACGCCGGCTGCGCCGAGGCCGAGCAGGCGCACGAAGTTGAGGTTGGAATAGGTGAGCCGCGCGAGCGACTCGGCCTGGGTCAACAGACTGACGCCGAGAACCAGCCCCATGCCGAGCCAGAAGGTGAGGCCGGCGATGACGGTCAGGCTCGCCACCTTGCCCGTGCTGAGCTTCTCCCGCGCGTAAACCCAGTACCGAACCGTGCCGGCCGTGAGCAGCGGAAAGCCAAGGGTGAAGCTCACGGCGTAGCTCGTGAAGGAGGCGAGCGCGGTCGTGCGGTAGCGAACCTTGACCTTGAGCTGGCGCAAGGCCAGCGCGTCGTAGCAGGTCAGGCAAAGGTAGCTCACCGCCGTGAACAGGGTCGCTAGGCCGATCTGCTGCAGCGTGGCGCCGACGAAGGCGTTGCGGAGTTCCGCGTATTCCACTTCCCGCACGATGTGCCAGAGCACGACGAGCGACAGGCTGAACAGGATGATGCTCGCGGCCGTGCCGATCCAGGCGAAGCGGCGGGAGCGGCGCGACGCGCGTTCGGGCTCCTGCGGCGGAGCATCCTCGTCGGGCCCATCCAGCTTGGGCGTTCTCGCGTCCATCGGTTCGGCCGGGCTCCCGTGGCGACCGGGATTAAGGGCGTCATGCGCCCCGGCGCAACCCGTCCGGCGCGCCTAGCGGCTGTTTTTCCCATGTAGACAAGCTATGTGACCCGTCCGGCCCGGGGCTTGAGCCCTGTTCTGCAGGGTGCTCGATGGGACAGCGGCTGGCCGCTCTGAAGCGGCGCGCGCGAGAGCTGAAGCGGGAGATCGCGGCGCTTGCCGGCGCCGCGCGCGACCCGCGCACGCCGTTGCCCGCGCGCCTCGTCGCGCTCGCCGTCGTCGCCTACGCGCTCAGCCCGATCGACCTCATCCCGGACGTGATCCCGGTGCTCGGCCTCCTCGACGACCTCGTCATCGTCCCGCTCGGGCTCCTGCTGGCACTCCGGTTGATCCCCGCCCCGATCCTCGCCGAGCACAGGGCGCGGATCGAGGCGGGAGGGCGCCTGCCGCGCAGCCGGGCTGGCGCCGCGTTCGTGATCCTGCTCTGGGTGATGAGCACGGTTCTCGTCGCCTGGTGGCTCTGGCCTTGAGCGATCGGTGCCCGCGGGTCCCAGTGCCGGCGGCTCACGCCGCTTTCGGCGCGGCGAGGCCGATGTCCTCGATTGGAATGGCACGGCGTTCGCGGATCGAGCGCTCGGCGGCGAGGCCGATGGCCACCGCCTTGAGGCCGTCCTCCAGGGTGACCTCGACGGGAGCGCCGTCGAGCACGGCCGCGCGGAAGCGCTGGTGCTGGAAGTAGGTCGAGCCGTGATGGTCGCCGGCGCGCAGCACCGTCTCGTCCACATGGACGGAGCGGGTGCGGGGGCCCTGCGGCGAGCGCGGGCTCGTCACGACCTGCGATGCCCGCTCCTCCCGTCCGTCCTGCCAGAAGCGGGCGGGACCGGGGATGCGGCATTCGACCTTGCCGCGGTCGCCCACCGCCGCGATCTCCTCCTGGAAGTAGGAGCCCTCCGCGAACATGCAGAGATCCAACATCGCGCGGATGCCTGAGCGGAAGTCGACGATCACGTAGGCGTTGTCGAGGATATCGGGCACCTCGCCGCCGTAACGCTCGTCGCGGTGGTTCACGTCGGCCGCGCCCGACGCGTAGACGCGCACCGGCTCGTCCTTGGCGATGAGGCGCATCAGGTCGAAGAAGTGGCAGCACTTCTCGACGAGCGTTCCGCCCGTGCGACGGGAGAACCGGTTCCAGTCGCCAACCTTGTCCAGGAACGGGTAGCGATGCTCGCGGATGGAAAGCATCTTGAGGCTGCCGGCCGCCCCGCCGCTGAGCTCGGCCAGGAGTTCCTGGACAGGAGGCATGTAGCGGTACTCCATCGCCACCCAGATCGGAGCCTTGTGGGTGCGCGCCCGCTCGGCGAGTACCCGGCAATCCTCGAGCGTCGTGCAGACCGGCTTTTCGACGAGGATCGCCAACGGTTTCGGCGCGGCAAAGACGTCCTCGAGGATGCTCTTGTGCGTGTCGTTCGGGCTCGCGATGAGCACGGCGTCGACGAGACCGCTCTCCAGCAGGGCGCGATGGTCGGAAAAGACCGCTACACCTCGCCCCGCCGCTTGGGCGCTCGCCGCGCGGGATCCTTCGTCCGGGTCGGAGAGCGCCGTGACCTGCGAGCCCGGGATGAGGGCGAGGTTGCGGATGTGCTCCCGGCCCATCATGCCGGCGCCGATGAGGCCGTAGCGCAGGGTTTCAGCCATGTCCGAGATGTCCGTTCAGGCAAGTTCGACGACGGGCAGGCCTAAGCTCTGCCCGAGGGCCCGCAAGGGGCCGCGCACGTCGCCGTAGACGATGGCGACATGATGTTCGAGCGCAAGCTCCATCAGAGCCGAGGTCACCTCCGCGATCGGACGGTCGAAGCGCAGGACGCCGGAGGTCCCGGAGAAGCTCTTGGGGGCTCGCAGCATCGTGGCGCCGGCGACGATCAGCTTCGTCTCGTTCCGCGCCTGGCTGATCCGCGCGACCGTGATGCGGCCGGGCTTGAGGGCGAACTCCTGGAGGAGCGGCATGCGCCGGTTCGAATGGACCGTGGCCACGGGCGGCGTCTCGGGATCGGCCATCGACAAGGGGGCAAGGCCGCAATGCCAGACGACGCCGGTGTCGCTTCCCTCGTCCATGTCGACCACGTCGACGAGGAAGGCAGGCTCGCCTGCGAGTTCTTGCAGCATCAGCGCCGTGAGCGAGCCGACGACGTCGGCCTCGCAGGCCGAGGGCACCTTGGCCTGGTTCATCAGCCCCATCGGCCCGCAGGCGGCGCAGCCGTAATCGGTGAACATCTCGGGCCAGCAGCGCACGGCAAGGGCAGACAGACCCCTCGTCTCGGCCAAGCCCTGGAGGGCATGGTAGACCGAGAGGCTGCCGTCGAGCTGGGGCTGATCGACCTCGTCGAGCCCGCCGATGTCGCGCCCGACGGCCTCCTTGGTTGCGGCGACGACCTCGGACGGCACCGCGCGGGCGCGTTCGAACAGCTCGGGCAACGCGATGCGCTCGACCGTCACGCCGGCCAAGGCGCGCAGCTGATCCGGATCGTAGCGGCAGGTGTCGAAGCCGTTCGGATGCTCGCCCACGAGGCCGATGGTCCGGCCGCGCAGGGCCTCCCGCACCGCCTCGGCCCGCTGCCGGTCCTCTGCCGTAGTCGCCGGGCCCGGCGTCGTGACCACCCCTGCCCTGCTCTGTCCCGAGACAAGCGCCACCAGGCTGCCGTCGAGCCCCGGCGCGTCCGCCGCGGCGTACAGCCAGCGGTAGGGCTTGCCGGCCCGTCCCAGCGCGTGCGCGGCGAGGTTGAGGCCGCAGAAGGCGTTCAGCCTGAGCCGCCCGCCGGTTCGCGGCTCGGGAAAAGCCCAGATCGCGAGCGGCGCAGCGCTGCGCTCGGCGATGGAGACGGTCATCGAGGCGTCGGTGAACGTCACCTGCAGCAGGAGCAGGAGATCGAGCGCCTCGTTCTGGAAACCAGCGAGCGCCTCGTCCGCTGCCGCCGCGTCGAAAAGGAGCGCGCGGGAGCCGAGGATCGCGTGCCCCGTACGGTCCAGGGCGGCGAAGGCCCGCGCCGCCGTCTCTTCGGCGAAGGGCACGTCGAAGGTCGGACGCGCGAGGGCGAGGACGCCGATGCGGGCCATGCTCTCAGAACCCTTGGTAGTGGTGCCGGAACGACGCGTCCGGGTGGGGCACGCTCACCTCACCGCCGTAGAGCGGATGAGCGAACCAGGGCGTCGCCGCCTCATCGGTGAGCCGGTTGAGATCACGCATATAGGGCACGCTCTGACCGCGAAGCCCCGAGCGGATGGCGTCCCAATCGGGAAAGGCCTTGAAGGGCTCGGCCCAGATCGCGCGGCCGGCGAGATAGCCCGAGGCGCCGGCCTTGTAGGCGCAGGCCATGATGTTGCGGAACTCGGCCATCCCGGCTCCGGCCGAGAGCATGACCCAGGGCCGTCCGCAGAGGCGCCCGAGCTCGTCGAACTGCGCCTGTACGGCGGAGCCGGCCCCCTCCCCGACTTCGCGGGCCGGGACGGGGCTTTCGACTTTGAAAAGGTCGACGCCGTAATCCGGCGCCGCAAAGGTCCGCACGCTCTCAAGCACGAGGTCGGCGCGCTTGTCGACCATCTCGATATACTGGGTCGTCTGGTTCGCTTCGCCTGGCAGCGGGTAGACGAGAAGCTCGAAGACGTAAGGGATGTCGTAGGCCTCGCAGGCCTCGCCGATCCGGGCGGAGAAGTCCTTCTGCGCCTGCACGACGGCCGGCGAGGCGTCCGGCCGGTGCCAAGTCAGCACCTTCACCGCGTCGCCGCCGCAGCGCTTGATCTTTTCCACCGACCAATCGTCGATTTCGGCCGAGAGGCGCCCGCCCTCGGTCTCGCGGAAAATCGAGTCCTCCAGCGTGACGATGAGGCCCTTCGCCGGCGAGAGCAGGGTCATGCCGCGCGGCAAAGCGAAATGCGGGTCGAGGAGCATCGCCGAGGCGTCGTTCTGCAACTCCTCCACGAGCATCAGCTTGAAGCCGGCCACGTCGTCGTAGGGCGCTTGCGCGGTGCCGCGCTTCTCGCGGATCGGGTTCTTGATCGGGGGGCGCTGATCGACCGCCACCATCTTGAAGCGCCCGCCGGCATCGGCCATGCGGCGCATCCCCCAGAGCTTGCCAGGCGACAGAGTTTTCACGCGTGTCTCCCGTCTCTCAGGCCGCAGCGCTCTGGTCCGCGAGGAAGGTTTCGACCTCGGCCCGGGTCGGCGCTCCCGCCCGGCCGCCGAAGCGAGTGCACTTGATCGCGGCGGCGGCGGAGGCGAAGCGAACGGCTTCCCGCTCCGGCCGCCCTTCGGCGAGCGCCAGCGCGAAAGCACCGTGCCAGACGTCGCCCGCGCCGAGCGTGTCGACGGCCCTCACCGGAAAGGCGGGCTCGTGGACAACGCGGCCGTCCTCGAGGAACAAGGTGCCCTCCTCGCCCATGGTGACGGCAGCCCACGCCCCGGCGCCCCGGCCATAGGTCTCGAGCGCCGCGGCGAGGTCGTCGAGGCCCATCGCCTCGGTCAAGCCCTGTGCGGAGAAGGCGACGTGGGTGGCGAGCCGCATCGCCTCTGGATGCGCCGGCTTGCGATCACCATCGAGGATGGCCGGCACGCCCGCCGCGCGGGCAAGGGCGAAGAGATGAGCAGCGCCCGTCTCCCAGCGAGTGTCGCCGAGAACGGCGCCGGTACCGGCTGGCAGGGCGCGCGGCAACCAGTCGGGACCGTCCGGCACCTCGGGGTCGGAATAGGAGACGATGAGGCGCTCGCCCCGCGCGTCGACGAGCACCGTCGAGGTCGGCGAGCGGCGGCCGGGGAAGCGATGCGCGAGCACGCAGTCGACGCCTTCGGCCGCGAGCTCGTCCGTGATGGCCTCGGCCACCCGGTCATCGCCGAGGCGCGTGGCGAGGAGGGCCCGTCCACCGAGCCGCGCGACCGCGACGGCGGCGTTCGCGGCAATGCCGCCACCAACGACGGCAACGCCGCTTGCTCGGTATTTCTCCGGACGCGTCGGCATCGACGGCACCGCGTAAACGGTGTCGAGGGTCGAAATGCCGACGCAGAGGACGCTAGCCATCGGGAAGAGCCGTATCCGTTCGTGCGCCAGCCGCCGAGCTCAAAGGCTAGCCAGCACAGCCGTGCGCGACAATAATGGAGGTCTTCTATCTTTTACAAGACTGTGGTTATGCCCATTGACGCCACGCTTCGTGCGGGCTCAACTCATGACCAAAGGTCAGCCGCGGCAAGCGGCGGCGGTGCGTCCCGGGAGGTTGAGGATGGCGAACATCGCGATCCGTCGCGTCCAAAAGGTCTTCGGCAAAGCGCCGGTGATCCACGGCATCGACCTCGACGTTCGCGACGGCGAGTTCGTGGTGCTTGTCGGCCCCTCGGGCTGCGGCAAGTCCACCCTGCTTCGCATGATCGCCGGCCTGGAATCGGTGAGCGACGGCGAGATCGCCATCGGCGATCAGGTGGTCAACGACCTACCCCCGCGGGCCCGGGACATCGCCATGGTGTTCCAGGACTACGCCCTCTACCCGCACAAATCCGTCTACGACAACATGGCCTTCGGCCTGCGCATGCGCGGCACCCCGAAGCCCGAGATCGAGGTGCGGGTGAAGGAAGCGGCCGACATTCTCCAAATCGGCCACCTGCTCGACCGCCGCCCGGGCCAGCTCTCGGGCGGCCAGCGCCAGCGCGTTGCCATGGGCCGCGCCATCGTGCGACGGCCGAAGGTGTTCCTCTTCGACGAGCCGCTCTCGAACCTCGACGCCCAGCTGCGGGGCGAGGTGCGGGTCGAGATCAAGAAGATTCACCAGCGGCTCGGCGCCACCATCGTCTATGTTACCCACGACCAAGTCGAAGCGATGACGCTGGCCGACCGCATCGCTGTGCTGCGCGGGGGACGTCTCGAGCAGTTCGCGACCCCCGACGAGATCTACAACCGGCCTGCCTCCCGCTTCGTCGCGGGCTTCATGGGCTCGCCGCCGATGAACGTCGTGCCGGCCCGGATCGCGCTGGGCGGCGACAGGATCGAGCTGAAGGACGGCACGGTGCTCCCGGTGCCCGAGAACCGCCGGGGCCTGATCGGGGCGGCGTCGGGCCGGCCGATCCAACTCGGCCTGCGGCCGGAACACGTGCGCCCCGGCGACGCGCGGGAGACCGGCGACGTCGCCCTCGATGCCACCGTCGAGGTAATTGAGCCGCTCGGGTCCGAAACCCTCACCTGGCTCGCCATCGGCGGGTCGAGCATCACCGGCCGTTTCCCGCCGGACCTCGCGGCGAGGCCGGGCGAGCGGGTTCGGGTGACGCTGGCGCTCTCGCGCATGCACGTCTTCGACAACGAAACCGGCGCGGCGCTCGCCGCCTGACGGCGCTCAAGGAGGATCGATCGATGAAGCGTTTCGTTCTCGCGGTCTCGGTCGCCGCGCTCACATCGCTCAGCGGCGCGGCGCTCGCCCAGCAGACGACCCTGCGCATCTTCACCGGCGGCCAGCAGCGCCCCGACGTGATGCGCCAGATCGTCGATGGCTACATGAAGCAGAACCCGAACGTGAAGGTGGAGGTCGAGGTCGGCGGCGCCACCTCCGAGCAGCAGCAGCAGTACCTCAACACCGTGCTCGCCTCCCGCGACACGTCCCTCGACGTGGTTCTGATCGACGTGATCCGCCCGGCGCAATGGGCCGCCGCGCAATGGGCCGAACCCCTCGACTCCTATCTTGGGGCCGAGAAGGACGCCGTGATGGCGAAGTACCTGCCGGCCTACCGGGAGGCCAACATCGTCAACGGCAAGGTGATGTCGCTGCCCTACTTCGCCGACGCCCAGTTCCTCTACTATCGCAAAGACCTGCTCGAGAAGGCGGGCGTTCAGCCGCCCAGGACCTGGGACGAGCTCAAGAGCGCCGCCCAGAAAGCCGCACAGGCCGCGGGCAACCCGAACGTCCGCGGCTTCGAGACCGCCGGCGCGCCGATCGAGGGCACCGTCTGCACCTATCTCGTGCCGCTCTGGGGCACCGGCGGGGACCTGACGCAGGGCGGCAAGGTGAACCTCGACACGCCCGCCGCGAAAAAACCCTTCGAGCTCTGGGGGGAGATGAAGCAGGCGAACGTGATCCCGCCGAACCAGGCGGAGATCGTCACCGATCGCATCCGCCAGAATTTCCAGGCCGGCAACTCGGTCTTCGCGATGACCTGGGGGTACGTCTGGAATCGCTCCCAGCAGGATCCCGACAGCCAAGTGAAGGACAAGGTTGGCGTCGTGCCCCTGCCGGGTTTCACTGCCGACAAGGCCGCGACCTGCATCGGAGGCTGGCAGCTCGCCGTGACCGCGTTCTCGAAGAACAAGGCAGAGGCGGTGAAGCTGGTCCGCTACTTGTCCAGCCCGGAGGTCTCGAAGCAGCAGGCGATCCTCGCCTCGCACCTGCCCGTCTTCCCGGAAGTCTACGCCGACGCCGACGTGCTGAAGGCCAACCCCTGGTTCAAGGACGCCCTGCCCGTCGTCCAGACCGCCCGCGCCCGCCCGGTGACGCCGCGCTACAACGAGGTGAGCGAGGTGATCCGCACCAACATGAACGCCTTCTTGGCCGGCACGAAGACGGCAGATGCGGCGCTCGCCGACATGAAGAACCGGTTGGGCTCGATCCTGAGGTGACGCCACCTCCCTTCTCCCCTTGAGGGAGAAGGTGCCCTGCGCAGCAGGGCGGATGAGGGGTGGCGCGCAGCGCCTCGCGAAGCGATCGGACTGCTCAGTGCTGAGAGACCCTGATCGGCTCGCGCCGGCGGCTTCGCCGCCCCCCTCTCCCGACCCCGCTTCGCGGGGTCACCCTCTCCCTCAAGGGGAGAGGGGTACTCAAAGGCGATCGAGGAGTTTCGGAGCGACGCCATGACCACCGCCGAAACGACCCTTCCGGCCGTCGCCGCGGCGCAGGTCCGGGGCAAGCCGAAGCTGCGCCCACTCGAGCGGAGCGAGCGTCATCTCGGTTATGCGCTGTTGACGCCGGCGTTCCTGCTCCTTCTGGCCGTGGTGGTCTATCCGATCGCCGAGCTCTTCGTGACGAGCTTTCGGACCAATCACCTGGCCCAGCCCTGGCTCGGCACCCCCTTCGTCGGCTTCGAGCAATACCAAAAGGCTTTTGCGGACGATCGCTTCTGGGAAGCGACCTGGCACACGATCCTCTACATCCTGATCACCGTGCCGGGCGCGGTCGTGGTGGGCTTAGGGTTGGCGCTCCTCGCCAACCAGCCGTTCACGGTGAAATGGCCCGTCCGGCTCGGTCTCCTCCTGCCCTGGGCCCTGCCCCTCGTCTTCGCCGGCCTGATCTTCCGCTGGTTCTTCGAGTACAACCAGGGCCTCGTGAACCACGTGCTCAAGGCGTTCGGGGTGACGCCGCAGCCCTGGCTCACCGAGCCGAACCTGGCGTTCACGGCGATCTGCATCGCGATCATCTGGAAGACGTCGAGCTTCGTGGCCCTCGTACTGCTCGCCGGGCTCCAGACGATCCCGCGGTCGCTCTACGAGGCGGCGGAGATCGACGGCGCCTCGAAGCTGCAGCAGTTCTGGGAGATCACCTTGCCCATGCTGCGCCCGGCGATCGTCGTGGCGCTGATCTTTCGCACCATCACCTCGATCCAGACCTTCGACATCCCCTACGCGATGACGAACGGCGGCCCCGGCAACGCGACCGAGACGCTTGCCATGTACATCCACAAGACCACGATCGACTTCCTCGACCTCGGCTACGGCTCGGCGCTGGCCGTGCTGATGTTCGTGGTCTCCGCTCTCGCGACGGCCGGATACCTGCGCTACACGCGCCGCGACGCCGGGCGGACGGGGCAGTGAGATGATGAAGCTCCCTCGCCCCAAGCTGATGGTGCTGATCGCCGGCCTCGTCGTCGCCGTGAACGGCTTCTTCCCGGCGCTCTGGATCCTGTTCACCTCCTTCAAGACCGAGTCGGAGCTGATGCAGATCCCGATCACGGTTCTGCCGCAGGCGCCGACGCTGCAGAACTACGTGCGGGTCTTTGTCGACCAGCCGATCCTCACCTTCCTGTTCAACTCCTTCATGGTGGCGACGCTCTCGACGCTGCTCTGCACCGTCGTCTCGGCCTGCGCGGCCTACGCCCTCGTGCGCCTGCGCGTGCCGGCGCCGAACCTCATCCTCTCGGTGCTCCTCGCCTGCGCGATGTTCCCACTGATCTCGCTGATGGTGCCGCTGTTCCAGACCATGCGCGCCTTGAGCCTCTTGAACACCTGGCCGGCGCTGATCCTGCCCTACGCCGTGCTCTCGATGCCGGTCTGCACCCTGGTGCTCATCTCGTTCTTCCAGGACATCCCGCGGGACCTGGAAAACGCCGCGATGATCGACGGCTGCACCCGGCTCGGGGCGCTCTGGAACGTCGTCATTCCGCTCACCGCGCCGGGCGTCCTCACCGCCGGCATCCTCTCTTTCGTCAACGCCTGGGACGAGTTCCTGCTCGCGCTCACCTTGAGCCCGCGGGTCGCGAGCCGAACCCTGCCCGTCGGCATCACGCTCTACCAGGGAGAGTTCTCCTTCCCCTGGCCGATCATCTCCGCGGCGCTCATCGTCGCCATCGTGCCGATCTCGATCCTCATCGCCGTGTTCCAGGACCGGGTGGTCGGCGGGCTGACCCAGGGCGGGGTGAAGGGCTGAAAGCTTGGCCTCTGGTGGTCGCGCCCGGCGGTGCTTAACTGCCGAGCTATGACGATCGAGCAGTTCATCATCGAGCAGGGCATCAATGGGACGTCCATCTCCCACCTGCTCGAGGGCGTGGCCGAACGGCTGATCGCGGAGGGGCTGCCTCTGTGCCGCGTCTACGCCGCCATCCCGACGGTGAACGCGGCGGCGCGGGTCTACAATCACGTCTGGCTCAAGGATGTTGGCTCCTCGGTCGAGCCGGTCTCGCACGAGCGGGTGGTGGGCGGCTTCGAGGCGAGCCCCTTCGGCTACATGCTGGCGAACGAGATCACGCGGTGCCACTGGCACCTGGCCGGACCGAACGAGCCCGAATTCCCGGTCTTCGAAGACCTCCGGGCCGTGGGCGCGCGGGACTACCTCGCCCATCTCATGTCGTTCAACAATCCCGAGGCGCCGGCCATCCGCGGCATGGCCTGCGCCTTCTCCTCGGACCGCCCGGATGGTTTCACCCCCGTCGAGGCGGCGCGGCTCGACGGCCTCGTGCCGCTCATGAGCCTCGCGGCCTATCGCATGGTGCTGCTCTCCATCGCGACACACACGCTCGACCTCTATGTCGGGCTCTCCGCGGGCCGGCAGGTGCTCAACGGGCAGGTGCGACGCGGCGTCGGTGAACGGCTCGAGGCAGCCTTGATGGTCGCCGATCTGCGCGGCTTCACCGGCGTAGCGGACGCGGCCGGTCCCGGCCTCATCGCCCGCTTGGACGCGCACTTGGAGGCCATGGCCGATCCCGTGCACGAGCACGGCGGCGAGGTGCTCAAATTTCTCGGCGATGGGCTCCTCGCGGCGTTCCCGATCACCCCTGAGCGCGGACGGGAAGAGGCCTGTGCGGCGGCTCTCGCCGCGGCCCGCGAGGCCTTGTCCCGCAACGCTGCCGTCAACGCAGGGCACCCGAACGGGCCGCTTCTCGACCTCGATGTGGCACTTCATTGCGGCGAGGTGTTCCACGGCAACATCGGCGGGACCCGCCGGCTCGACTTCACGGTGATCGGGCCGGCGGTCAACGAGACCTGCCGGCTCGAGTCCCTGTGCGGCACGCTCGACTGCAACCTGATCCTGTCACGGAGCGTCGCCGAGGCTTGCGGCGCTTCGGTGCGCAGCCTCGGCCATCACCGCCTGCGCGGCGTCGCCGAACCGCGGGAAGCCTTCGCCCTCGCCTGATCAGGCCGGACCGAAGCGGTACTCCGTGACCTGTCGGTAGACCTCGCCCGGACGCAGGATCGTGCTCGGAAAATGGGGGCGGTTCGGACTGTCGGGAAAATGCTGCGGCTCGAGGCACAGGCCGGCGTTGGCGCCGTATGGCGCGCCGTCGAGGCCGGGAACGGGCAGGTTGATCTTGAAACCGTCGTAGAACTGAAGCCCGGGCTCGGTCGTCCAGACCTCGAGCCGCAGCCCGCTTCGGGATGACGTCAGGCCCGCCGCGTAGGCGAGCGGCCGCGGCCGACCGGGCGTCTCGACCCGCTCGCGGCGAAGCACCCAGTTGTGGTCGTACCAAGTGCGGGTGCCGTCGGTTCCCGCGTGGCCGATCGCGCGCGGGGCGCGGAAATCGAACGGCGTTCCCGCGACGGCGCGCACCTCCCCGGTCGGGATCAGGTCGGCATCGACCGGCGTCCAGAAGTCGGCTGCAATGTCGAGCCGATGGTCGAGGATGTCGGCGGCGCCGTCGAGCTTGAAATAGGAATGGTGGCAGAGGTTGACCGGCGTCGCATCCGTGGTGGTGGCCGAGAGCTCGACCCGCAGCGTGGCCGGCTCGAGAAGGCGATAGGTGCAGGTGACGGTGAGGTCGCCGGGATAGCCGTGATCGCCGTCCGGCGAGACCAGCGTCAGGGTGACAGAAGACTCGGTCGCGGCAGCGAGCTGCCAGGGCCGCTTGCCGAAGCCTTGGCCGCCCCCATGCAGGGAATGCTTGCCGTCCTGATTGAGCGGAAGCTGATAAGCTCTTTCATCGACGGAAAAACGCCCGCCAGCGATCCGGTTCGCGTAGCGGCCGGCGATCGCGCCGAAATGCGGCGAGTGCTGCCAGTAATCGTCGAGGCTGTTCGACCCGAGCACGACCCGCTGCAAGCCGCCCCCGGGGCGGGGCACCTGGAGGTCCCGCACCACGGCCCCCCAGGTGATCACCTTCGCCTCGGCGCCCGCCGCGCTGCGGAGGGTGATCTCGTAGACGGGCGTGTCGTCGAGGGTGCCGAAGAGGGTCGGGTTCATGAGCGTCCTCGCCTTCGGTGGTGACTAAGGTGTTCGATCTTTCGAGGGTGTAAGGTTCGGACGCGGTCGGCTCAACGCCCGGCCCTCACCCCACCCGGCCGGCTTCGCCGTCCACCCTCCCGCAAGCGGGGAGGGATCAGGGGCCGCGCCGCTGCCTTCCCTCTCCCCTCTGCGGGAGAGGGTGGCCCCGCGCAGCGGGGTCGGGAGAGGGGTGGCGCGAGGGACGAGCGCCCGGCCGCCAGGCCGATCAGCACCTCTCCACTTCAACCATCCCAATCGCTTCGCGAGGCGCCCTGCGGGCGCCTTCCCCTCATCCGCCTGCCTTGCGGCAGGCACCTTCTCCCTCAAGGGGAGAAGGGGAGCGCGCCACCGTCCCTCATCCCTCCCCGCCTGCGGGGAGGGTGGCCCTCGCGACAGCGAGGGTCGGGTGGGGTCAGCGCCGGGGCAGCCTGCCCCTTCTCCGGCCTACACGGGGCCAAGCGGCGCCAGCTCCTCACCCTACTCTCCCCTCCAAACAGGGGAAGAAGTCGCCTCCTCACACAGCCTCGATCTCCTCCAACAACCCATCCGCCACCACGAGCCCGTGCCGAGCCGCCTTGGCGCGGTTTTCGAGGCGGCGCGCGCCGGGCAGACGGGTGCCAGGCTGGTCGGTGATCGCACTCGCGAGTGCCGCGAAACGCGTCAGGCCCCCGGGGCCGCCGAGCGCGTCCGGGTCGAGGGCGATGAGAAGTTGGCCGGTGCCGGGCGGCCCGCCCTTGTCGTCGAGGAAGGACGTGGCGTCGGTGGCGTAGGTGCTCCCCGTCAGGCCGGCGGCGAGCAGTTCGACCATGAGCGCCAGCGCGGTGCCCTTGGCGTCGCCGAGGGGCGCCATCGTCCCCTTCAGAGCCGCGTCGGGGCTGGTCGTGGGCCGGCCGGCCTCGTCAAAGGCCCAGCCCTCCGGAATGGCTTCGCCCCTCTGCTTAGCGGCCAGAATATTGCCCCGCGCCACCTTGGACAGGGAGAGGTCCACCACGATCGGCGCAGCCTCCGGCAGGGGACAAGCGAAGGCGATCGGATTGGTGCCGAAGACCGGCCTCGACCCGCCCCAGGGGGCGATGGCGGCGGGCGTATTGGCGAAGAGGAGCGCGACGAGACCGCCTTCCGCGAGGCGTTCGACGGGGTGACCCGCGGCTCCGCAGTGGTGCGAGCGGCGAATGGGCGCCGCGGCGATGCCGTTGGCGCGGGCAGCCTCGGGCAGGGCCGCCGCGGCCGAGTCGAGCGCGGGATAGGCGAAGCCGTGACCGGCATCGACGGCGACGATGCCGGGCCTCGGGCGGGTGACGACCGGGCTGACCTCCCCCCTCACCTTCCCGACCTTCGCCTGCGCCGCGTAGCTCGGCAGGCGCGACAGCCCGTGCCCTTTCAGCCCGTCGGCCTCGGCGCCGACGAGGGCGCGGGCGACGCTCGCGGCATTGACCTCGCTGGTGCGGCACCGGACGAGGGTGCGGACGACGAGCGCTTGCGCCTCGGCGATGCTTAAAGTCGGCATGTCAGGCACCCCGCAGGTGCTTGGCGACGGCCTCGACCGTCACCCGCGAGACGCGCACGTTCGACTCCACCGTGACGCCCGCGATATGCGGCGTGAGGATCAGGTTCGGGCAGCCCTGGAAGATTGCGCCGCGATCCGCCCTCAGAGGCTCGCTCTCGAACACGTCAAGCGCCCCGCCCCCGAGCTTCCCGGCGCGCAAGGCGCCCGCCAGAGCCGCCTCGTCCACCACGCCGCCCCGGGCGGCGTTGATGAGGACGGCATCAGGCTTCATGCCGGCCAGCGCCTTGGCGTCGATCAGGTTGCGGGTCTCCGGCGTCAGCGGGACGTGAAGCGAGACGACGTCGGCCTCGGCCAACAGCGCGTCGAGCGCGAGAGGCGTGATGGTCCCCCAAGGCTGGCGCCAGGCCGCGCTGTCGGCCGGCACGAAGGGGTCGTAGGCCGCGACCGACATCCCGAGCGCGGCGGCGCGCTGGCCCGTTTCCTTGGCGATGGCGCCGAAGCCGACGAGGCCGAGGCGTTTGCCGGCGATCTCGCGTCCCATGAGCTTGTTGCGCGGCCACGCGCCGGCCGTCACCTCTGCCGTCGCGAAGTAGGCGCCGCGCAGCAGCATCAAAGCGGTGGCGATGACGTATTCCGCTACGGAGACGTCGTTCGCTCCCGTCGCCGGGAAAACTGCAATACCCCGTTTCTCGCAGGCCTCGACGTCGATGTTGTCGAGGCCGACCCCGAGCCGGCCGACCGCGCGCAGCTTCGGCGCCGCATCGAGGAGTGGTCCGCGCACCTGCGTCCGATTGCGGACGATGAGCGCTTCGGCATCGACGAGGGCCGCCGCGAGCGCGTCTGGCGCGTCGACGAGGCTTGCATCGTAGAGCACGTCGAAGCCGGCGAGCCCCTCCCTGATCGCGGCCTCGTCCATGAACTCGGCGATGACGATCTGGGGCATGGCGGGTCCGATCAGCGAAGGACGAGAAGTCCCGCCGTAGCGACGGCGAGGATGACGGCAGTGGTGCCCGTCACGGTGACGACGTGGCGCCAGCCGAGCGCGGCCATGGCCTGGATCGAGGTGCCGAGGCCCAGCGCGCCGATCGCGACGAGGAGGCCGGCATTCGCCGTTTCAGTGAGCGCCGCCTTCACGGGCGCGTAGGCCGGCGCGAGGCCTGGCGCGAAGGGCATTGCGCTATTGATGAGGCAAAGCCCGAGGAACACGAGGGCGAAGACTGGGACGGGTACCCTCGCCTCGCCGTGCGCCGCACCCTGGCGGGTGAAGTACCAGCCAATGGCGAGCACGGTCGGCAGCAGCAGGAAGACCCGGAACAGCTTGACGATGACCGCCGTCGTGCCGGCGCTGTCGGACACGGCGTAGCCTGCCCCCACCACCTGAGCCACGTCGTGGATCGTCGCGCCGAGCATGACGCCGGTGACGTGCTGATCGAAGCCGAGCGCGGCGCAGATCGGAGGGTAGACCAGCATGGCGAGCGTCGAGAGGGCGTTCACGGCCACGACGACGAAGGCGATGTCGGCCTCCTTGCCCGGGTATTGCGGAACGACCGTCGAGGTGGCGAGCGTCGCGGACGCGCCGCACACCGCCGTCGCGGCACCCGCGAGCGCGCCGAAGCCCGCTGGGCGGTCGAGCTTGCGGGCGAGCCAAAAGCCGCTCGCGATCGTCACTGCCATACCGAGGATCACGAGACAGGCGACGCCGAAGCCCAGGGCGACGATGTCGCCCAAGGCCACGCGCAATCCGAGGAGTGCCACAGCCCAGCGCAGAAGCTTCTTCACGCAGAAGGTGAGGCCCGGCTGAAAGACGGACCTCGCGGCGAGCGGGTGGAGCGCGATGCCGATGAGGAGCGCGATCACCATGGCGGGCAGCGGCACCGCGCGGCCGACGACCGGCACGGCGAGTGTCGCGGCGACGGCCACTGCGGCCGAGAGCGCCACCCCGGGCAGGAGGCGGCGCCCTTTGGACCACAGGCGGTCGAAGGCGCTCGGCGCGGCCAGCGCAGCTTCCATCACCTTGGCGCTCCTCTCGTCGCGCGGGGCCGGCGTCCGCACCGCCAGCGCGCCGTCAGGCGCTGCGGTAGAGCTTCGTCATCACGAACTCGCGGTGGCCCAAGGCCTCCGCCGCCGTGAGCCGGCCGTTCGCCGTGCGCACCACCATGTCAATGAGGGCATCGCCGGCGTCCGGGATCGTCATCTCGCGGCGCAGCACGCCTGAAACGTCGACGTCAACGTGCTCGGACATGGTGCGCACCGTGCGCGGGTTGCCCGTGATCTTCACGACAGGGACGATCGGGTTGCCGATGACGTTGCCCTGCCCCGTCGGGAAGGTGTGGACGACGTAGCCGCCCGCCGCCATCAGGGTCACGCATTCGGCCGCGGCCGAGGAGGTGTCCATGAAGTAGAGGCCCGGCCCCTTGGCGGGCGCTTCCGCCGGCTCGAGGGCGTCAATGAAACGGCACTCGCGGCCGATCTTCTCGAGGTTGCCGAGTGCCTTCTCCTCGATCGTGGTCAGGCCGCCGGCGATGTTGCCTTTGGTCGGCTGCGAGTCGGAGAGGTCGTTCGTCTTGTGGGCCTCGATCACGTCGTCCTGGTAGGACTTCCAGATCTTAAACCACTTCTCGGCGACGTCAGGGCTCGCCGCGCGCTCCTTCGCCAGGTGCTCGGCGCCGGTGATCTCCGACGTCTCGCCGAAGCAGCCATAAATCCCGTGCGGGATCAGCTTGTCGTACATGTTGCCGACGGTCGGGCAGGACGACAGCCCCGTCGTGGTGTCCGACTCGCCGCACTTCGTCGACACCCAGAGCTCGGAGATGGAGCACTCCTCGCGGTTCTTCTCGGAAGCCCACTGCAGGTAGTCCTTGGCGACGCGGGAGGCCTTGGCGATCGTCATGATGTCGCCGGTGCCCTCGATGCCGAAGCCCGTGACGGGTTTGCCCGTCTTGGCGATGCCCTCGACGACCCGGTTGGTCCACTGGTCCTCGATGCCGATCACGATGACGGCCGCGACGTTCGGGTTGGAGCCCGTGCCGATCAGGGTGCGAAAGTGCAGTTCGAGATCCTCGCCGAACTGCAGCCGGCCGTAGGCGTGAGGAAGGGCCAGCGTGCCCTTGATGTTATTCGCTACCGCCTCGCAGGCGGCGTTGGACAGGTCGTCGAGGGGCAGGATGACGACGTGGTTGCGCACGCCGACGCGCCCGTTCTCGCGCCGGTACCCCCAGAACTTCAGATTGCCGTAACCGTTTGCCTGAGCCATGGGGCTCTCCTATCGTTGGCGCGTAGCGAATGGTGAGTGGCGAAGGGAGCGGCTCTACTCACCACTCACTCTTCACCACTCTCCCCTCACCACCGCTTCGTCTTGACGTTCTGGACATGGACGTGCTCGCCCTTGCCGATGTCGGCGACGGCCTTGCCGATGTCCTGGCCGTACTTCCACACCGTGTCGCCGGCCTTGATGTCGACGAGCGCCACCTTGTGGCCGATCGGGATGTCGTGCTTGGCGGTGAGCCGGAAATCCGAATTGTCGTGCGTGACGACGCCGAGCATGTCGGTGCCGGCCTTGAGCCCTTCCACCACGACGACCCCGACCGTGTCCTTGGCTTCGTGCACCAGAAGATGCGGAGCGCTCACGTGATCCTACTCCCCGATTTGACGCCGGCAGTTGCCGTTTCGTGCAGTCTTCTATAAGACACAAGACATGAGCGTCAACCGTCTTCTCGCGTGGGCGAGGCTGCCGCAAAGCCGCGTGGGATCCCGATCCCGTGGCAAGTGATCGGCTGCCCCCCTCCCGCGATGGCGGGCTCGGCTTCCGGCCGTTGTACCGGCAGGTTCGCGACGCGCTCGTGCAGCGCATCGTCGACGGTCGCTGGCAGCCGGGCCAAGCGCTCCCGAGCGAGCCCGAAATCGCCGGCGACCTCGGGGTGAGCCAAGGCACGGTGCGAAAAGCCCTTGACGAGATGACGGCGGAGAACCTCGTCGTGCGTCGCCAGGGCCGGGGCACCTACGTCGCCCGGCACGATGAAGCGCGCATCCTGTTTCAGTTCTTCAAACTGGTGCGCGACGACGGCGAGCGGCGCTTTCCCGAGAGCCGCGTCCGCGCGGTTCGGGTCGCGCCCGCCGACGATGACGGGGCCGCCCGGCTCGGCCTCACCGCCGGCGCGCCGGTGATCGCCATCGAGCGGGTTCGCTCGCTCGAGGCGGAGCCCTGCATCGTCGAAGAGGTGATCGTGCCGCACGCCCTCTTCGGCGGGCTGGAAGCGCGCGAGCTGCCCAACAACCTCTATGAACTTTACGGCGCCGAGTACGGCATCACCGTCGCCCGCGCCGAGGAACGTCTCAAGGCCGTCATGGCCGGGCCGCGCGAGGTCGAGGCTTTGGGGGTTGCCCCCGGCGCGGCGCTGCTCGCCATCGATCGCGTGGCCTACGCTCTCGACGGCCGTGCCGTCGAGCGGCGACTATCGCTCTGCCGCACCGAGCGGCTCCACTACCTGTCCGACCTGCGGTGAGACGCGCCCGCGGCCGGTCCTGACAAGAACCGCGTGTCGAGGGAGTACCGACGAATGCAGCGCAACTGGAGTTTACGGGGAGTCCTCGCCGGGCTCGCCGCCCTCGTCGTCTCGGCCGGAGCCGCCGTTGCTCAAGGCCCATATCCGAGCCGGCCGGTGACCATGATCGTGCCCTTCGCGGCGGGCGGCCCAAGCGACGCCATCGCCCGCCTCGTGGCGCAGTCCATGTCGGCGACGCTGGGGCAGCAGGTCGTGATCGAGAACGTGGCCGGCGCCGGCGGCACCACGGGCGCAGCCCGACTCGCCCGGTCCCAGCCGGACGGCCATACAATCCTCGTCCATCATGTGGCGCTCGCGGCGGGCGCGTCGCTCTACAAGGCCCTGCCCTACGACACCCTCAACGACATCGAGCCGGTCGGCCTCATCAATTACGGGCCGATGGTTCTGATGGCCCGCAAGGGCTACGCGGCCGCCAACGCGACCGAGCTCCTGGCGAAGCTCAAGGCTGATGGCGTGAAGACCACCCTCGCCCATGCCGGCGTCGGGTCGAACTCGCATCTGTGCGGGCTGCTGATTCAGCAGACGCTCGGCACCAAGCTGACGGAAGTCGCCTATCGCGGAACCGGGCCGGCGATGAACGATCTTGTGGCGGGCCAGGTCGACGTGCTCTGTGACCAGAGCACCACGGGCGTGCCGCAGATCCAAGGGGGAACGGTCCAAGGCTATGCGGTGACCTCGCCCGAACGCCTCGACGTCGTGAAGAACCTGCCGACGGTCGCCGAGATCGGCGCGCCGGCCCTGGGCTTCGTGATCTGGCACGGCCTCTACACGCCGAAAGGCACGCCGAAGCCGGTCGTCGAGAGCCTCAACGCCGCCCTCGGGAAAGCTCTTCAGGACACGGCGATCCAGGCGCGGTTCACGGAAGTCGGGACGCAGACCTTCCCGGCCGCGGAGCGCTCGCCGGAGAACCATCGCGCACGTCTCGCGAAGGAACTCGCGACGTGGCGCGAGGTCGTCGCCAAAGCCGGCGTCAGCATCGGAAATTGAGCGCTCAGGAGCCTGAAATGCGGCGCGGGCGGGGCGAGCAGCAACGCTAACCCCCGCCCGACTCGCGAATAACGCCGATGCCGGAGCGGTTTAACCCCTGATTTCGATCACGGCCAAGGTGACCAACTCTGGTCACATCCGTCCCCCACCTACAGCTCGTCAACGAATCCAAAACGGATACGGCTTGGAATTAGAGGCCGGGCCGCGTGGGGGCACTAAGAGAATGAATTTCATGACATCGGCGCCGTCCGGCGCCTGCGAAACGTCGTGCTGCGACCATCAGAACGACGCCGTGCACTGGCTGACGCCGCGCCTCAACCGGGCCGAACGCCGCCGTGCCGCCATGAAAAGACTCACGACGACCCTCGGCGCCGGAGTCGTCCTCGCGGCCGCCTCGGCCGGCACCGCTCTCGGCCCGGCCAACGCTCATACGTCAACCGCCGCTGCGGTGGCCGAACCCGTGCTCGCGCCCGTTCAGGCCGTCCGCGCCGCCCCGATCGCCATCAAGGCGGACGGCGCGGGGGCTGACGAGGCTTCCAACGCCGCTCCTGCTCCGTCGGTTCCCTTCGGCCTCGACATTCTTCAGGCCGATCTGAAGCGCTTCATGGACGATCATGCGCTGGGCCGCGACATCGGCCGTGATCCGGACGAAGTGGTGCAGTTCGGCGCCATGCGAGTGAAGCGCGGCATCGTCGAGACGATCCTGCGCGCCGCCGAGGACACGGGCGTCGACCCGGCCTACATGATGGCGCTCGCCGACAAGGAGTCGAGCTTCTCGACCGAGAGCCGGGCCAAGACGTCCTCCGCCCAGGGCCTGTTCCAGTTCCTGAGCCAGACCTGGTTCGAGATGGTGCGCAACTTCGGCGCGAAGCACGGTCTCAAGGCGGAGGCAGCGGCGATCGAGCGCATCGGCGGGCTGCTCACCGTAGCCGATGCCGAGGAGCGGGAGCGGATCCTCAAGCTGCGGTGCAATCCCTACATCGCGGCCGTCATGGCGGCGGAGATGATGAAGCGCGATCGCAACCGCATCGAGAAGGATCTCGGTCGCGACCTCACGCGCTCGGAATTCTACCTCGCGCATTTCCTCGGCCCGGACAGCGCCGGTCGCCTGATGAGGCTCCTCGGCGAGAAGCCGAAGCAGAGCGCCCCGCAGGTTTTCCCGCGGGCGGCCAAGGCCAACAAGGCGATCTTCTACGCCAAGGACGGCCGCAAGACGCGCCATCTCACGGTGGCCGAGGTCTATGATCGCCTCGACCGGATGATCGATCAGCGCATCGATCGCTACCAGGGCGTCGCCTCCCTCTCGACGATCGCTCGCGCCTTCTGAGGCGTTGGTCAGCCGGGGAACGATCCGGCGACCCGCACGTTGAATACGGCCAAGCTTGCAGCGTCGGCCCGCGCGGCCTAACTCCGCGCGGGCGACCAGCCCGGTGTCGGGAACCAGTTGTGCCGAGTCACTCGAGGAAGAGCGGTGCCGTGGCGTGGCCCCTCCGGGTCATGCTCGTGGCGAGCCTGCTCGGGCCGGCGCTCCTCTTCGCCTACGCCGCCGTCGTTCATCGGGGGGCGATCCTGCACCAGACCGAGGAGCGGCTCGAACGCGCCCTCGACATCATGCAGGAGCATACGCTCAAGGCGTTGCAGACGGTCGAGCGGACCATCGCCGAGACGAACGAGGTGTTGCGCGACCTTCCCGACGAGGCCATCCGCGCCGACGAGGAGCGGTTCCGACAGCGCCTGAAGCGCACGCAGATCGCCCTGCCCCAGATCGAGGCGATCTGGGCGTTCGACGCCCGGGGACGTCCCCTCGTCGCGAGCGCCTTCGCCCCGGTGCCGCGCGACCTCGACAATTCCGACCGCGACTATTTTCGCGCCCAAGTGTCCCAGGACGCAGGCACCTATGTCGGCGAGGTGATCACGGCGCGCATCGGCGGCATGCGCTTCTTCGTGGTCAGCCAGCGCCGCCCCGACCGAGATGGTCGGTTCGACGGGATTGTGGCCGTCTCGGTCAATCCAGGTCACTTCGCCGAATTCTACAAGCGCATGGGTCAGGGGATCGCCGACTCCTTCGGCCTGATCCGGACTGACGGCGTCTTCCTCGCCCGCCATCCCTTCCCCCAAGGCGCGACGGACAGGCTCAACGCGCAGAGCCGGTTCATGCAGGCCGTTCAGGCCCGTCCGGAAGCGGGCGCCTTCCTCGCGACCTCGCAGATCGACGGCATCGAGCGACGCATCGGGTACCGGAAGGTGCCGGGCTACCCGCTCTACGTTCAGGCCGGCATCGAGATGGGGGCGATATGGCGGGAACTGCGGCAGGCGCTCGCGAACCACCTCGTGTTCGGCGTGCCGGCGACCCTCCTTCTCTTCGGCTTGAGCTACACGGCCCTGCGCCGCACCCGCGGCCTGCAGGCCGAGGTCGCCCGCCGCGAAGTCGCCGAGGCGGCCCTCAAGCAGGCTCAACGCCTCGAAGCCTTGGGCCAGCTCACCGGCGGCGTGGCCCATGACTTCAACAACATCCTGATGGTGGTGAAGGGGCACGCCGAGCGCCTGCGCCGCACCGGGCTCGACGACCGCCAGCGACGCTCGCTTGAGGCTATCGAGAACGCCGCCGCGCGAGGCGCCGGGCTCACGCGCCAGCTCCTCTCGTTCTCCCGCCAGCAGACGCACGCCCCGATCGTGATCGATCTCCGGGAGCGCCTGCCGGCCCTTCAGGACATGCTGCGCCCCTCGCTGCGGGGCGACGTGGCCATCGAGACGACGATCGCCGCCGATCTCTGGCCGGTGCGGATCGACCCGAGCGAGTTCGAGCTCGCGATCCTCAACGTCGCCGTGAACGCGCGCGATGCCATGCCCGGGGGCGGACGGCTCGTGATCACGGCCGAGAACGTCCGGCTCCCCACGGGATCGAGCACGGGCCTGACCGGCGACCATGTGGCCATCCGGCTCGCCGACACGGGAACCGGCATCCCGCAAGACGTGCTGCCGCGGGTTTTCGAGCCGTTCTTCACGACGAAGGAGGTCGGACGGGGCACGGGCCTGGGCTTAAGCCAAGTCTACGGCTTCGCCCGCCAGTCCGGCGGGACGGCCACGGTGTCGAGCGAGCCGGGGCACGGCACCACGATCAACCTGTTCCTGCCTCGCTCGCGGGAGGAAGTTCAGGCCGCGGCGCCCCGGGCCGGCGAGCCGGTCCGCCGGACGGGCCGCGGGCGCGTGCTGCTCGTCGAGGACAACGCGGAGGTGGCCGAGATCACGAAGGCGAACCTTGAGGATCTCGGCTACGAGGTCCGGCACGTCGCGAACGGAGCGCAGGCCTTGGACGAGCTTCGGCCCGATCACGTCGATCTCGTGCTCAGCGACATCGTCATGCCGGGTCCGGTCAGCGGCCTCGACCTCGCCCGCGCCGTCCGCGACCGCCATCCGAACCTGCCCATCCTTCTCGTGACAGGTTACAGCACCGTCGCCCAGGAAGCCGCGGACGACGGTTTTCCTCTTCTGCGCAAGCCCTATGAGCTGGGTGTGCTGGACGATGCCATCCGCGCCGCCCTGGGGGGTCGAGTACTGCCGGCGGTGGCGTGAGGCATTGCGCTCCTCGCCCTGCCGGCGGATGGCATCAGACGGCCGACACCCAGGCGCCCGACCGCATCAGCGGCTCGGGCTTCCCGTCCCGATCGAGGCCGTCCACGTCGACGGCCGCGGAGCCGACCATCCAGTCGATGTGGATGAGGCTGCGATTGGCGCCGCGCGCGGACAACTCGTCCTCGCTCAACGCCCCGCCGTTCACGATGCACTTGGAATAGGCCTGCCCTAACGCAATGTGGCTCGCGGCGTTCTCGTCGAACAAGGTGTTGTAGAAGAGAAGCCCGCTGGCCGAGATCGGCGAGGCCGCCGGCACGAGCGCCACCTCCCCGAGACGCCGCGCGCCTTCGTCCGTGTCGAGCACCTTGCTCAGCACCTCGGCGCCGCTCTTCGCCGTCGCCTCGACGATGCGGCCCGCCTCGAACCGCACCGCGATCTCCTCGATCAAGGTGCCCTGGTAGGAGAGCGGCTTCGTCGAGCGCACGTGCCCCGACACCCGGTCCCTGTGCGGCGTCGTGAACACCTCCTCGGTCGGGATATTGGCATTGCAGACGAGGCCGTTCTTGGCCGTCGTCGAGCCGCCGTGCCATTCGTGATCGTCGGCGAGGCCGACGGTGAGGTCGGTGCCGGGCCCCGTGAAGCGAAGGGCGGCGTAGCGGCGCTCGTTGAGGAGGCGCGTGCGGGCCTGGAGCTCCCGGTTATGGGCCTCCCAGGCCGCGACCGGGTCGGGCACGTCGACCCGGGACGCGGCGAAGATCGCGTCCCAGAGCTTGGCGAGCGCGACCTCGCCCGGGTCCTGCGGAAACATCGCCCGGGCCCAAGCCGGCGTCGCGCAGGCGATGATCGTCCAGTTGATGTCGAAGCCGGCGATGAGGTCGAGGGCCGGCCTGTAGGCTTTGGAGCGGGCGCGGTTCGCCCGCGCCACGGCATCGGGATCCTGCTGAGACAGGAGCGCCGGATCATCGCCGACGATGGCGAGGCGGGCGGCGCCGGCCCGGTAGGCCGCTGCCATCCCCTCGTAGAGCCAAGCGGCGGCCGTATCGAAGCTGTCCGGGCGGCCGTGCCGGAATCGGAGCAGCGTCGCCTCCTCGTCCGCGAAGAAGGTGGTGACCAGGGAGGCGCCGGCCTTGTAGGCGTGCTCGGTGACGCGCCGGACGAGGGGTGCCGCCTCGAGCGGTGCCGTCACGACGAGTTCCTGCCCGGGAGCTAACCCTAAGCCCACCCGCACGGCGACCTGCGCCAGGCGGTCGAGGCGTTCGGCTTGCGACAGGTGGGCGGATTGAGGCGGCACGTGCTGGTTCATCGGGAACGCTCGCTGCGAGGGAGGCGCTTCAGAAGGAGGCTCGATCGCGGCCTCACGATGATCGTCAGTAGACCACAACGCTTCGGATCGACTTGCCCTCGTGCATGAGGTCGAAGGCCGTGTTGATCTCCGTCAACGGCATGGTGTGGGTGATGAGGGAGTCGATGTCGATCTTCCCCTCCATGTACCAGTCGACGATCTTCGGCACGTCCGTGCGCCCGCGCGCTCCGCCGAAGGCCGAACCTTTCCACACGCGCCCGGTGACGAGTTGGAAGGGCCGCGTCGCGATCTCCTGACCCGAGGGCGCGACGCCGATGATGATGCTCTCGCCCCAGCCGCGGTGGCAGCATTCGAGCGCCTGACGCATGGTGTGGACGGAGCCGATGCACTCGAAGGAAAAGTCCGCGCCCCCGCCCGTGAGGTCCACGATGGCCTGCACCACCTTGTCGCGGCCGACCTCGTCCGGGTTGACGAAGTGCGTCATGCCGAAGCGCTTGGCCATCTCGGCCTTGGCCGGGTTGAGATCGACGCCGATGATCTTGTCGGCGCCCACCATGCGCGCGCCCTGGATGACGTTGAGCCCAATGCCGCCCAGACCGAAGACCACGACGTTGGCGCCTGGCCAGACCTTGGCGGTGTAAATCACCGCGCCGATGCCCGTCGTGACGCCGCAGCCGATGTAGCAGATCTTGTCGAAGGGGGCGTCCTCCCGAACCTTGGCGAGCGCAATCTCGGGTAGGACCGTGAAGTTTGCGAAGGTCGAGCAGCCCATGTAGTGGAACACGGTGTTCGCGCCGGGTCTCGCCCCGGTCGCCTCGCAGCGGAAACGGCTCGTGCCGTCGGGCATCACGCCCTGCCCTTGCGTCGAGCGGATCGCGGTGCAGAGGTTCGAGCGCTGGGACAGGCAGGTTTTGCAGCTCCGGCATTCCGGCGTGTAGAGCGGGATGACGTGGTCCCCCACCTTGACCGACGTCACGCCGGCGCCGACCTCGCGCACGATGCCCGCCCCTTCATGGCCGAGGATCGCCGGGAACTTGCCCTCCGAGTCGAGGCCTGAGAGCGTATAGGCATCGGTGTGGCATACGCCCGTCGCCATCACCTCGACGAGCACCTCGCCAGCCTTGGGCCCCTCCAGGTCGATCGTCTCGATGGACAGGGGCTTGCCCGCTTCCCAGGCCACGGCCGCGCGCGTCTTCATGGGTCTCTAGTCTCCGTTCCGCGGTGATCTTCGCTCGTCAGCCAAGCTCGATGGTGGTCTCGACGACGTGTTCGAGCGGGGCATCCTCGGACGTGAGCGTCATCTTGAGGCGCAGCCGGCCGCCCTTCGCGTGGTTGTCGCGCACGACCCGCTCGATCTCGCGCTGCGAGGTCACGCCGACCTCCTTCAGGAACTTGCGCACGGCCATGTTGAGGCGATCCTCGTCCATCTTGCGTCCTCGTCGTTGCGGCGCCCCAGACCCTAGCGGGAGGCGAAGCGGAGTCGCAACGCGTTTCCCTGAGCTCCCTGACGCGTTATCCGTCGGCGACCCCATTGGAGCCCTCGCATGCCCGAAGCGTTTCTCGTCACCGGCGTCCGCACGCCGATCGGCCGTTACGGCGGCAGCTTGGCCAAGGTTCGGCCCGACGACCTCGCCGCCCACGCGATCCGGGCCCTGACCGGACGCCTGCCCTCCCTGCCCAAGGAGGCGATCGAGGAGGTCGTGCTCGGCTGCGCCAACCAGGCGGGCGAGGACAACCGCAACGTCGCGCGGATGGCGGCGCTCATCGCCGAACTGCCCGAGAGCGTGCCGGGCTCCACCATCAACCGCCTGTGCGGCTCGGGCCTCGACGCCATCGGATCCATCGCCCGCGCCGTGCGGGCGGGCGAGATCGAGGTCGGCATCGCGGGCGGCGTCGAGTCGATGACGCGGGCGCCCTTCGTGATGGGCAAGAGCGAGCAGCCCTTCGCGCGGCAGGCCGAGATCCACGACACCACCATCGGCTGGCGTTTCGTCAACCCGGCGATCCGCCACCAATACGGCATCGATTCGATGCCCGAGACGGCCGAGAACGTGGCGGAAGAATTCCAGGTCTCCCGCGCCGACCAGGACGCCTTCGCCCTGCGCTCGCAGATCCGTGCGGCGCGAGCTCAGGGTGATGGCAGTTTCGCCGCGGAAATTGCCCCCGTCGAGGTCCCCGACCGCAAGGGTGGCCATATCAAGGTCGACCGGGACGAACACCCGCGGGAGACGTCGCTCGAGGCGCTCGCCAAGCTCAAGCCCTTCGTCCGCTCCGACGGCACGGTGACGGCCGGCAACGCCTCGGGCGTCAACGACGGTGCGGCCGCGGTTCTGGTCGCATCCGGTGAGGCAGTCGAGCGCTACGGGCTCACGCCGCTCGCCCGCATCACGGGCCTCGCCACCGCCGGCGTCCCGCCGCGCATCATGGGGATGGGCCCCGTGCCCGCGACGGGCAAGCTTCTCGAGCGCCTCGGCCTCAAGATCGGCGACGTCGACGTCGTCGAGCTCAACGAGGCGTTCGCGGCCCAGGCGCTCGCCTGCCTGCGGCAGCTCGGCCTTCCGGACGACGCGGAGCACGTGAACCCGCACGGCGGCGCAATCGCCCTCGGCCATCCGCTCGGCATGTCGGGCGCTCGGCTCGCGCTGACCGCAGCGCTGGAGCTCGAACGTCGCGGTGGGCGCCGGGCGCTCGCGACGATGTGCATCGGTGTGGGCCAGGGGATCGCGCTCGGGCTGGAGGCGGTCTGACGACCGCTTGGCCATCACGGTAGTCATCGGCTCACAAGCTCTGTCGCGCCGGCCGCGTGAGCAGGCTCGGCTCGGACGCGAGATCGTATAGCAAAGCTAACGGCCGAGATAATCGTCGACAAAACGTCGCTTTAACTGGAACCGGCGACGGGTGGCGAGGCTTCTCCAAGCAACGGCGAGACGGAACAGAGAATTTTCTTTGCCGTCTCGGCGAATTGCCACAATACGAGGTTCAGTCATGTTGAAGCACGCTGTTATCGTGGCCGGTACGCTCGTCCTGGCCGCCCCGGCTTTCGCCCAGACGACCGTGATCGTGCCCGCTCCGTCAGCCCCCGCCGCCGTGCCGTTCGCCGATCCGGGCTCCCCGCTGGAAGCCAATTCCGGTCCGTCCTCGACGGGCAGCATCGCCCCGAGCGGCACCGGCGCCGATCGCATCTCGAATAACGCGGCCCAGGACGGCAATGCGGAACAGAGCGCTCGTCCGGTGCCGAACGCCGGCAGCCAGCGGAGCGGCGACAACGGCAGTTCGTCGTCCCGCTAAGCTCAATGTGATCCTCTCCCGCCCGGCCCTCGCGGCCGGGCGGTTCGCTTTGGTCGCGCAGTCGTGAGTCGACAGCGCAAACTCGGGCAGTTTAGAAACGCTATAAATTATTGACTTTGCTCGATAATCTGGTTGACGGCGGCGATCACGCGTGATCTCTCCGCCCGATCGCGAGGGCCTTGACCCCTCGGTCGGATGGGAAGGATACGATGACTGCATCTCACGTCGTGCGCCGGGCCGTGCTCGGCTTCGTGGCTGCCGCTGCCCTGTCGGGCACGAGTTTGCCAGCCCTCGCCCAGGGCGTGGTGAACGTCTACACCAACCGTGAGCCCGGCCTCTACTCGGCGACCCTCGACGAGTTCACGAAGGCGACGGGGATCAAGGTCAACGCGATCTTCTCCGAACAGGGTCTGGCCGAGCGCATCCGCGCTGAGGGCGTCAACAGCCCCGCCGACGTGCTGATCACCGTTGATATCGGCCGTGTGCGGGAAGCCGTCGACCTCGGCATCGCGCAGCCGATCCGCTCCGAGATCCTCGCCGCGAACATCCCCGCGCAGTTCCGTGATCCAGACGGCCACTGGTTCGGGCTGTCGCTCCGCGCCCGCACCGTCTACGCCTCTAAGGAGCGTGTGAAGGACGAGGCGCTCACCTATGAGTCGCTGGCCGACCCGAAGTGGAAGGGCAAGATCTGCACCCGCTCCTTCCAGCACCAGTACAACATCGCCCTCGTCGCGGCGCACCTCGTGAAGCACGGCGAGGCGAAGACGGAAGAGTGGCTCAAGGGCGTGAAGGCGAACCTCGCCAAGAAGCCCTCGGGCGGCGACCGCGATGTGGCGAAGGACATCGCCGCCGGCGTCTGCGACATCGGCCTCGGCAACCAATACTACATCGGTCTGATGACGAACGGCTCGGCCGATCAGAAGAAGTGGGTCGAGGCCGTGCGGGTCATCCTGCCCTCCTTCGAGGGCGGCGGCACGCACCTGAACGTGTCGGGCGCGGTGGTGGCCAAGAACGCCCCGAACCGGGACAACGCGATCAAGCTCGTCGAGTACATGACGTCGTCGGACGCCCAGCGCGTCTTCGCAGACGTGAACTTCGAGTACCCTGTGCGGCCGGGGATCCAGGTCAACACCCTCGTGAAGTCCTTCGGCGACCTGAAGCCCGACGCGATGCTGGTCGCCGACATCGCCAAGATGCGGGCCAAGGCCAGCGAACTCGTCGACAAGGTCGCCTTCGACCGCTGATCGCACCCCCTCCAGACCCGCGGCCCTAGCCGCGGGTCTTCGCATCCGGCGCCGACCATGATGATGAAGGCCCGCGCCACCGTCGCAGCGCTCTCCCTTCCCCTGTCCGCCCCCGGCCTTGTACCGGGGCGGCGTTGGTTTAACGGCGCGCCCGCTTGGTCCATCGCCGTGCTTGCCGGCGCCGGCCTGCTCGTCTTGGCCCCGCTCCTCTCGCTTGTCGGCATCGCCGCAACGGGTGACGCCTCGCTCTGGCGGGGGCTCCTCGCCAACGTCCTGCCCGGAGCGCTTCAGGAGACGGCGCTCCTCCTCCTCGGGGTCGCCCTCGTCGCCGGCGTGACCGGCATCGGTACGGCTTGGCTCGTCACGGCGCACCGCTTCCCGGGCCGAACCCTTCTCGCCTGGCTTCTCCCCCTGCCCCTGGCGGTGCCGGCCTACATCACGGCTTACGTCTACGTCGATCTGTTCGACGCCGCGGGTCCGGTTCAATCGGCCCTGCGCACCTGGACCGGTTGGCGGCGGGCCGATTACTGGTTCCCGGAGATCCGGTCCCTTCCCGGCTGCATCCTCGTGATGTCGGCCGTGCTCTACCCTTACGTCTACATCACGGCGCGGGCGATGTTCCTGACGCAGAGCGCCGCCATGATGGAGGTGGCGCGCACCCTGGGCGCGGGCCGTTTCGTCCTGTTTCGCACCGTTGCCCTGCCGCTCGCCCGGCCTGCCCTCGCGGTGGGATTGTCGCTGGCCCTTCTCGAGGCGCTCAACGATGTCGGCGCGGCCGAGTATCTCGGCGTGCGCACCCTGACCGTGTCGGTCTACACGACCTGGCTCAACCGCGGCAGCCTTGCCGGAGCGGCGCAGATCGCCTGCGCGATGCTGGCCATCGTCATCGCGCTCATCGCTCTGGAGCAGCGTGGGCGCCGTCTGCGCCGCTATAGTCCGTCGGCGCGCCGGCCGCGAGCCGCGCAGCCGATCGACCTGCCGGCGCGAATGGGCTCTGTGGCCGTTCTCGCCTGCGCTGTGCCGGTGCTGGCGGGTTTCCTGATCCCGCTCGGTTTCCTCGTGCGCGAGACTTTGAGCCGCGGGCTTCTCGCCACGGCCGGCACGGATTTCCTGCGTGCGCTCGGGGCGACGATGGGAATCGCGGCTGCGGCCACCCTTGCCGCGCTGCTGCTCGGCGTCGTGGTGGTCACCGCCGCCCGTCTCGCGCGCCATCAGGCGACGGACCTCGCGCGGATGCTGGCGGGGCTCGGCTATGCCGTGCCGGGGACGGTGCTGGCGCTCGGGATGCTCGGCCCCCTAGTCGCGGTGGACGAGGCTCTCGGCTTCGCGTGGCGGGCGCTCACGGGGGAGCGCCTCGGCCTCGTCCTGATGGGGTCGTCGCTCGCCATCGTCGTCGCCTACACGACCCGGTTCCTGCCGATCGCCACCGGAGCGCTCGCGGCAGGGCTCGAGCGGGTCTCCGGAAGCGTCGAGGACGCTGCCCGCCTTCTCGGGGCGAAGCCGCGCGAACTCGCCCTGCGGGTGCAGCTGCCGCTCCTGCGGCCGGCGCTCGCGAGCGCCGCGCTTCTCGTCTTCGTCGATTGCCTGAAGGAGCTGCCGGCGACCCTGCTGCTGCGGCCGCTCAACACCGAGACGCTCTCGACCCTTGTCTACGGAGCCGCGTCGCGCGGATCCTTCGAGGACGGCTCGCTCGCCGCCCTCGTCATCGTCCTCGTCGGCATGTGGCCGGTGATCCGGCTCACCCGGGGCGCCGAAGGCCGCCCTGCGGGCTGACGTCCGCCCTATTCCGCCGCTTGCGCCGTCGGCTGGCCGAGGGCGGTCCGGAACGAGGCCTGCGTCTTGCCCTTGATCTCGTCGAGGGACACGCCGTCGGCGAGCTCGATGAGGGTCAGGCCCGATCCGCCCTTCTTGTCGATCGCGAACACGCCGAGATCCGTGATCACAAGGTCGACCACGGCTGCGCCCGTTAAGGGGAGCGTGCAGGCTTCGAGGAGCTTGGGCTCCTCCGAGCCGTCCTTCGCCTTGGCGGTGTGCTCCATCACGACCACCACTTTCTTGACGCCGGCGACGAGGTCCATGGCGCCGCCCATGCCCTTCACCATCTTGCCCGGGATCATCCAGTTGGCGAGGTCGCCGTTTTCGGCCACCTGCATGGCGCCGAGAATGGAGAGATCGATGTGCCCGCCACGGATCATCGCGAAGCTATCGGCCGACGAGAAGAAGCTCGTCGTCGGCAGCTCGGTAATCGTTTGCTTGCCGGCGTTGATGAGGTCGGGATCCTCGTCGCCCTCGAAAGGAAACGGACCCATGCCGAGCATGCCGTTCTCGGACTGGAGCTGCACCGACATGCCGTCCGAAATGTAGTTCGACACCAGCGTCGGGATGCCGATGCCAAGGTTGACGTAGTAGCCGTCGCGCAGCTCCTTGGCCGCGCGGGCCGCCATCTGTTCGCGGGTCCAGGCCATGATGTGTCTCCTGCGTTTTAGGCCGCTTCGCGCTTGCGCACGGTGCGCTGCTCGATGCGCTTCACCGGGTTCTCGACGTGGACAAGGCGTTTCACGAAGATGCCCGGGGTGTGGATGTGGTCGGGGTCGATGCTGCCGGCCTCGACGAGGTGCTCGACCTCGGCGACCGTCACCTTGGCGGCGCTCGCCATCATGGGATTAAAGTTGCGCGCCGTCTTGCGGTAGACCAGGTTGCCCTCCGTGTCGCCCGTCCAGGCATGGACGAGGGCAAGGTCCGCGAAGAGGCCCCGCTCCATCACGTAGTGCTCGCCGTCGAACTCGCGCACCTCCTTGCCGTCGGCGATGAGCGTTCCCACCCCCGTCTTGGTGAAGAAGGCCGGGATGCCGGCGCCCCCGGCGCGGATGCGCTCGGCCAGGGTTCCTTGCGGGTTGAACTCGAGTTCGAGCTGCCCCGACAGGTACTGCTGAGCGAACAGCTTGTTCTCGCCGACGTAGGACGAGATCATCTTGCGGATCTGGCCCGTCTCGAGGAGGACGCCGAGACCCGCGCCGTCGACGCCGGCGTTGTTGGAGATGAAGGTGAGACCCTTCGCGCCTGAGTCGCGCACCGCCCCGATCAGGGCGTCGGGGATGCCGCACAGGCCGAAGCCGCCGGCCATGATTACCATGTCGTCGCGCAGGAGGCCGGCCAGGGCCTCGCGTGCGGTGGCGTAGGTCTTGTTCATCGACATTTCCTCTGGCCTTCGCGAAGCGTTGGTTCTCGATCGCTTCTCTAAGGCGTGGCCTCGCCGTCCGGCAAGGTGTCTTCCCCCGCGGCGCGCGGCTCAGGCCTTACTTTAGACATGCGACGACGGTTCTTGTAAGCCTTCTCAGTCGGCGCCTGACCGTGATCGGGCGTCGGGCCGCGGCTCGGTCCTTCGCCGCGTCCCTCGACGTCAACGCACACGGTCCTGATGCCTCGTCGCGCCGTCCTCGCCATCGCCCTCGCCTGCCTCGCGGCCGTCATGGTCGCCCTCGTGCCCTGGACGGTGTCGTCGAGCTTCTTGAACGATGCCGTCTCGCGCCAACTGCGGGAGGTCTACGGCCTCGAGTTCGCCGTCGGCGGCCGCAGCAGCATCGCCTTCCTGCCGGCACCGCGCCTTAAGTTCGAGGACGTGACGCTCACGGCCGGTAGTCAGCCGGTTGTGCGCGGCGGGCATCTGCGGGGCGAGTTCCGCATCCTGCCGCTCCTGACCGGACGGATGGAGCTGGCCGAGGTGTCCCTCGCCGGCTCGCGCATCGACGTCGTGACGGACGAGACCGGGCGCAACCCGTGGCAGGACGTGGCCCACCGGCTGCGCGCGCGGGCGGAAGGGCGCGACTCCTCCGACATGCACGTGCGCCGCCTCCTGCTCTCGGGTGGCTACATCGTCGTTCAGGACCAGCGTTCCGGCGGCGAATGGCTGGTGCGCGACGTCAACGTCATCGCGAACTGGTCGAGCCCGACGAGCCCCGTCGACCTCGCCGGCAGCTTGACGTGGCGCGGCGAGCCCCTGACGTTCTCCTTCTCCGACAGCCGACCCGGAGCGATCCTGGCCGGCCGCTCGACCCGCTTCGTCCTCGACGCGGTCACGCCCGGCGCGCGCCTCAGCCTACGCGGCGACGCTAACGGGGGCGAGGACGCCCGGATCGTCGGCTGGTCGCGGTTCGAGACCCGTTCGCTGCGTGACACCCTACGCTGGAGCGGCGCCGAGCTGCCCCTCGGATCCCTCACCGGGGCCGTTACCTTCGAAGGCGACTTCACGGCCGAGCGGCGCTCGCTCTCGTGGCCGGCCGTGCGCCTGACTTTGGGCGCGGACCGCCTCGACGGAGCCTTGTCGGCGCGTCTCGAGGGAAGCCGGCCCAAGATTACGGCGACGCTCGCGGCCGAAGGTCTCAATCTCACGGACTACTTCCTCCCCCTGCTCCAGGCGCGGGGAAGCGACGGGCTCTGGAACGCGGATCCCATCGACCTGAGCACGCCCACCTCGGGCGACCTCGACATGCGGCTCTCGGCGACGACGGCCCGCATCGGCGGCGTGCGTCTCCAGGATCTCGCGGCCAGCATCCAGGTGCGTCCGGGCCGGATCGAAGCGACCATCGGGCGTGCGACCCTCAACCGAGGCCTGGTCAAAGGGCGCCTCGGCCTGAGCGCGGCTGGGGACGCGGCCGAGATGAAGCTGCAAGGCAGCTTCGACCGGGTCGACATGGGCGCTTTCCTCGCCGAACTCGGCCAGCCGCGCTGGATCGCCGGCACGGCGCAAGGCTCGATCCACCTCGACGGGACGGGCGAGACGCCGGCCGATCTCATGCGGCAGGTGCACGGCAAGGCTTTGGTGAGCGTCCGCCAAGGCGAGCTCGTCGGCGTCACCTTGCCCGAGGCGCTCCGGCGGCTGGAGCGGCGGCCGCTTGCCGCCTCGTTCGACTGGCGCGGCGGTCGCACGCCCTTCGACCAGGCGCAGGCACAGATCACCGTGACGAATGGCATCGGCGAGATCACCGAGAGCGGGCTCAGCGCGCCGAACATTCGGGGCGCCGTCCAGGGTCGCGTGTCGCTGGCCGACCGCACCTTGTCTGCCAAGGCGAGCGTCGAAGTCACCAATACCTCGCCTGCCCCCGCGCCCATCGTCTTCGACATCGCGGGCCCCTGGGAGGACGTGGCCGTCAACCCCGACCCGCGCGCCCTCATCCAGCGCTCGGGAGCCGCGCAGCCGTTGCTGCCGCCGGAAGTGCGCCTGAGTCTCGACCGCGAGTTGCAGGGCTCCGCCGCGGCCGCAGCGCCCGGCTCTCAGTAGCGCTCGCGGATTGCCCGGTGCTTCGTCGCGAGCGTCGCCGCGGTCACGCCGAGAGCGACGAAGCCGATCAGGATGGCTGAGGCGGCGTTGATCTCCGGCGTCACGCCGAGCCGAACCTGGCCGTAGATGCGCATGGGCAGCGTCGTCGCGCCAGGTCCGGCGGTGAAGCTCGCCAGCACGAGGTCGTCGAGCGACAGGGTGAAGGCGAGGAGGAACCCCGCCGCGACCGAGGGTGCGATCAGGGGAAGGGTTACAGTCGCGAAGGCCCTGAGCGGCGTCGCCCCGAGATCGAGGGCCGCTTCTTCCAGCGCCCGGTCGAAACCGACGAGGCGGGCCTGCACGATCACGGCGACGAAGCACATCGTCAACGTGGTGTGCGCGATGGTGATGGTCCAGAAGCCGCGGTCGAAACCGAGGGCAACGAACAGCAGCAGGAGCGACAGTCCGGTCACGACCTCGGGCATCACCATCGGTGCGTAAAGCATCCCGGTGAACGCAGCTCGACCTCGGAACCGTCCGAAGCGGGTGAGCGCCAGGGCCGCAAGCGTGCCGAGCACGGTGGCGAGCGTCGCCGACGCGAGGGCGATGCGAAACGAAGTCCAGGCCGCTTCCAGAAGTGGGCGGTTGGCGAAAAGCGCCGTGTACCAGCGCGTCGAGAACCCGCCCCAGACCGTGACGAGGCGCGAGTCGTTGAAGGAATAGACGACGAGGATGAGGATCGGCAGGTAGAGGAACGCGAAACCGAGCGTCAGGGCCGTCGCGTCGAGCAACCGCCCGCGCCTCATCGTCCCGCCTCCAGGCGTCTCGCCTCGACGTCGCGGTAGAGCACGATCGGCACGACGAGGATCGCGAGGAGCACGATTGCCACCGCCGAGGCGAGGGGCCAATCGCGGTTGGAGAAGAACTCGCTCCACAGCGTGCGCCCGATCATCAGGGTCTCGGAGCCGCCGAGCAGGTCGGGGATCACGAACTCACCGACGATCGGGATGAAGCACAGCAAGGCGCCAGCGACGATGCCGGGGAAGGCCAGGGGCACGGTAACGGTCCAGAACGCCTTCGTCGGCGTCGCACCCAGGTCCTCCGCCGCTTCGAGGAGGCCCGGATCGAGCTTCTCGAGCGAAGCGTAGAGCGGCAGCACCATGAACGGCAGGTAGGCGTAGACGATCCCGATCAGGACGGCGACGGGCGTGTTGAGGATGCGCAAGGGCTCGGCGACGAGGCCGAGGCTCAAGAGAAGGTGGTTGAGGAGCCCCTCGGGCTTCAGGATGCCGATCCAGGCGTAGACGCGGATCAGAAAGCTCGTCCAGAACGGCAGGATCACGAGCGCCACGTAGATGGGGCGATGCGCCGCCGGCGCCCGCGCCATCGCATGAGCGATCGGGAAACCGACAGCGAGAAGGAGCACCGTCGAGACGGCCGCGACCTGCACCGACGACAGGGCGGCCGCAGCGTAGAGATCGTCGGCCGATAGGGCGCTGTAATTCTCGAGGTCGAGACCGGCCGCGAGATCGCGAAGCCCCCCGACGCTTAGCTCGGTCAAGACCGGTCGGTAAGGCGGCTGGGCCGAGGCCGGGTCCGAGAGGCTGATCTTGAGGACGATCAGGAACGGGGCGAGGAAGAAGAGCGCGAGCCACAGGAAGGGCACGGCGGGCACGAGAAGCCGCAGGTGGCGGGACACGGCCGTCATCGATCGAGGATCACCCCGGCCTCGGGCGCGAAGCTCACGTAAACCCGCTCCTCCCAGGTGATCGGGTCCTCGACGAAGCGGGCGGCGTTGGCGCGCGAGGCGCGCACGATCCGTCCGTCGTCGAGGCGCACGCGGTAGACCGTCCAGTCGCCGAGATAGCCGATGTCCCAGACCTCTCCAGAGAGGTGGTTCGCCGCTCCGGCGCTAGGCTCGCGCCCGATCACCATCTTCTCCGGCCGAACGGCGATCGCGACGCCTTGGCCCACGTGGAAGGTGCCGTCCGGGTCGCGGATGGAGAGCGGCGCCGGGGCCGATCCGCAAGCAATTGTCCAGAGCCCCTCCTCGCCTCCGCTCACCGTGCCTTCGAGGATGTTCACGTCGCCCACGAACTCAGCGACGAAGCGGGTGCGGGGCTGCTCGTAGAGTGCGGCCGGCGTCGCGACCTGGACGAGGCGGCCCGCATCCATGACGCCGATGCGGTCGGCCATGGTCATGGCCTCCTCCTGGTCGTGGGTGACGACGACGAAGGTGGTGCCGAGCCGCATCTGCAAGTCGGTGAGCTCGAATTGCGTCTCCTCGCGCAGCTTCTTGTCCAGTGCGCCGAGCGGTTCGTCGAGGAGGAGCACGCGGGGACGTTTGGCGAGAGAGCGGGCGAGTGCCACCCGCTGCCGCTGCCCGCCCGAGAGCTGCGCCGGCCTGCGGCGCGCCAGCGGTTCGAGCTGGACGAGGCGCAGCATCTCCTCGACCCGCGCCTTGATCTCAGCTTTCGGTAAGCGCTCCTGCTTGAGTCCGTAGGCGATGTTGTCGGCCACGCTCATGTGCGGGAAGAGCGCGTAGGATTGGAACATCATGTTCACCGGTCGCCGGTAGGGCGGCACGCCGGCGAGATCCTGGTCGCCGAGACGGATGCGGCCGGCCGTCGGCTCCTCGAAACCGGCGAGCATGCGCAGAAGCGTGCTCTTCCCGCAGCCCGACGGACCCAGGAGGCAGAAGAACTCGCGCTCGTAGATCGCGAGGTCGACGCCGGCCACCGCGACCGCATCCCCGAAGCGCTTGGCGACGCTCTCGAAGCGGATCAGCGGTTCGGCCGCTGGGTCATCCCAAGGCGCAAAAGACCGGCGCACGGCGCCGATCGCGAGCTGGCGTCTTTCGGGAACGGGCACGATGAGCAGGGGCGGGACACGGACGCGAGGCCAAGACCTTTAAGGCCAGGGCGGGACCGGAACAACCGGCTCTCGTCGCGCCGACGGGCCCCGCGCCTCAGCCTCAGGCGTCCTCGCGCAGGGCCTCCGCGATCCGAGACTGGAAGACCTCCGGATGCTTGATGACGAGTGCGCCGCGGGTGCGCTCGACGAGCCCTTCCTGCGACATCGCCGTGAACTCGCGGGTGACCTGCTCGCGGCGGCAGCCGATGCGGGCGGCGAGGATGTGGTGGTACGGTGGCGGGCTCACCACGCGCTCGCCGTTGTGCCCGAGCCGGGGCGCGGAAAGGCGCAGGAGCTCCGAATAGAGGCGGTGCCGCAGGTCGAGCACCGAATGTTCCATGAGCCGCGCGTTGAGCTCGCGCACCCGGCTCGTGAGCAGCCTGAGGAGGCGATCGGCTACGGGCGGGGCCGAGAAGATCATCTCGCGGAACACGGCCGAGGACATGATGCAGACCTCGCCCCGGGTGAGCGCCGTGACGTTGGCCGAGCGCGAGACGCCGTCGATGGCCGAGAGCTCGCCGAAGAGCTGCCCGCCGCGCATCTCGCCCAAAATCACCTCTTTACCGGACTGCGTGCGGATCAGGATCCGCACCTCGCCCGAGACCAGGAAGAACACGTCGGCCGATGGCTCGTCGAAGTCGACCAGAACTTCGTCCTGGTCGAACTTGCGCCAGCGCGAGCGCGCCTCGAACGGCGCGAGATCGACGCCGGCATCCTTGAAGAGCGCGATGCCGTTCAGGCGCGCCATACCTTTACCCCCCACCTTTGTTGGCGGGAATGCTCATCGCAAACCCCGACCCTGGTCAAGGTTGGGTTTAAGGGATGATCGTTTCGGCTTCGTGTCTCGCGATGCTGCGCGTCGCGTGATCCGGCGGACGCGCCTCAGGCCGCCGCACGCTGCTGCGCCGCGAGCGCATCCTTGACGGCGCGCACCACCCGGTCCTGCACCTCCTCCGAGAGATAGGGATGCATCGGTAGGCTGACGACCTCGGTCGCGAGACGTTCGGCGACGGGCAGGCCGTTGCCGCCGGCGGCGGGGAAGTGCTCGTAGGCCTTCTGCCGGTGGAGCGGCTTGCCGTAGTAGACCGCCGTCGGGATCCCCTGCCCTTTCAGGTGAGCCTGGAAGGCATCGCGGTCGATGCCCGGCAGGCGCAGCGTGTACTGCGCCCAAACGGAGGTGCTGCCCTCCGCGACTTCAGGAACGATGGCAACGTCGGCCAGCAACGCATTGTACCGCTTGGCAATCCGGTTGCGCGCCTCGATCTCGTCCGGGAAGATGCGAAGCTTCTCGACGAGCACGGCGGCCTGGATCGTGTCCAGGCGCCCTGTCATGCCGACCCGCACGTTCTCGTACTTGTCAGCGCCCTGGCCGTGGATGCGGATCGACCGCAGGACATCGGCGAGTTCGGCATCGTCGGTCAGAATGGCGCCGCCGTCGCCGTAGCAGCCAAGGGGCTTCGCCGGAAAGAAGCTCGTCGAGGTGGCCATCCCGATCGTGCCGACCTTGCGGCCCTTGTAGGCGGCACCGAAGCTCTGCGCCGAATCGGAGAGGAGCCACAAGCCCTCCGCCGCGCAGATCGGCTCGATGGCGTCGTAATCGGCCGGCTGGCCGAAGAGGTCCACCGACATCAGGCCGACGGGGCGCAGGTTGAGCTCTCGGGCGCGGCGGATGCCTGTCTTCAGGCTCTCCGGGTCGAGGTTGAACGTGTCCTCGCTGACGTCGAGGAACAGCGCCGTCGCGCCGACGCGGGCGATGGCGGCGGCCGAGGCCGCGAAGGTGAAGGCGGGGCAGAGCACGGCATCGCCTGGACCGACTCCCTTCGCCATCAGGATCATGATCAGGGAGTCGGTGCCGTTCGAGCACGAGATCACGTGCTTCGCGCCGCAGAAGGCGGCGAGATCGGCTTCGAGCTTTCCGACCTCCGGACCCATCATGAACTGGGTCGCGTTCACGACCCGCATCATCGCCTCGTCGATGGCCGCGCCGAGGCGCTGGCGCTGGGTCGCGAGATCGATGAAGGGGATCGGGTTCGTCATCGCTGGTCCTCGTGAATGCCCTGGAGGAGGTCTGACAACCTCCCTCGCCGGGCCGCGTCTTCAGGCGCGTCGCTCCGGCGATTCGCGGGGTGAGTAGCACGCACCGCGCCAGGGAGGCGTTCACATTCGGTGTCAGTTTGTCTCAGCTCGGCCGCTTGGCCCGCATGGCCGCGCTGGCCTGCTCGAGCACGCGAAGGACGGCCAATCCTTCCCGCCCGTCGGTGAGCGGCTGCCGCCCCTCCCGGACGCAGGCAAGGAAATGCCGGAGCTCTTCCTTGAGCGGCTCGGTGCGTTCGACCGCGACGGCGTCGCCTTGGGCGGGCGTCAGGAGAGGAACCTCGCCGCTCGCGTCGATCCGGTGAGGGTAGAGCATGAGCTTGCGCACCCAGGGCTCCCCGTCGTCGAAGACGGCCATCGCCTCCGTGCCAATGACGACAAGGCGGTGCTCCTTCACGGGATGGATCCAGGAGACCTGCACGTCGGCGGTAACGTTGCCCGGGAAGGCGAGGTGGACGCTCGCGAGATCGGCGATGCTCTCGCTCAGGTGGTAGGCACCGACGGAATCGACCGCCTCGGGCTCCGTCCCCGTCAGGCCTAAGATCATCGAGAAATCGTGCGGCGCCAGCTCCCAGAGCACGTCTTCGGGCCGGCGAATGCGGCCGAAGGCGAGGCGGCGGGAGGTGACGTGGCGCAGGCGGCCGAGCCGGCCGCCGCGCACGAGGTCGCGAAGCGCCGAGAAGACGGCGTGGTACTGGAGGATGTGTCCCACCATGAGGGTGAGGCCGCGCGCCTCGGCAAGCTCCACGAGTTCCTGGCCTTGCGCCGCCGCGAGCGACATCGGCTTTTCCAGGAAGACGTGCTTGCCCGCCTCCAGCGCCCGCTTGCCGAGCAGGTGATGCTGCGCGGGCGGCATGGCGAAGGCGACGGCGTCGATGCCCGGGTCGGCGAGAACCTCATCGAGGCTCAGGGCCCGCCCGCCGTGCTGGGCCTGCAGCGCGGCGACGGTTTCGGCGTTTCGGTCGACGAGGGCCTCGAGCGCCCCGAGCTCGGCGTAGTTGCGCACGTGGTTCTTGCCCCAGGCGCCGCAGCCGACCACGGCGACGCGGGGTTCGCGCCCAAGCGGCCGCGCGGGGGCCGGACGAAGGGGGGAAACGTTCAAGCCTTGACGACCTTCTCCGATACGATCCCCGCTCGGCGGCAGGCATCGCGGGTGTCGATCACGAGCGGACAGGCCGCGACGAGGCCGGCATAGTCGATGCCGTCGTGATCCGTTGCGATGAGCGCCGCGTCGTAGGGGCTCAGCGTCCCCGGGTCGAGCGCGACGGAACGCCGCCCGGCGAAGGCCGGGTGCTCGCGGGTCGGCGGGACCACCGGCACGAAGGGGTCATGGAAGTCGGCCGCCGCACCGCGCGCTTCCAGGATTTCCATGAGCTTCAGGGACGGGCTTTCGCGGGTGTCGTCGACGTTCTTCTTGTAAGCCAGCCCAACCAGCAGGATGCGGGCGCCGGAGAGGCCCCTCCCCGCCCGCCGGTCGAGCGCCTCAGCCAGGCGATCGACCACGTGGTAGGGCATGCGGGTGTTCACCTCGCCGGCGAGCTCGATGAAACGCGCCGTCACGTCGAACTCCCGCGCCTTCCAGGCGAGGTAGAACGGATCGATCGGGATGCAGTGTCCCCCTAAGCCCGGCCCCGGATAGAAGGGCATGAAGCCGAAAGGCTTGGTCTTGGCCGCCTCGATCACCTCCCACACGTCGATGTCCATCGCCTCGAACACGACCTTGAGCTCGTTGACGAGGGCGATGTTGACGGCCCGGAAGATGTTCTCCGTAAGCTTCACCGCCTCCGCCGTCGCCGTCGAGGAGACCGGCACCGTGCGAACGACGAACTGGGCGTAGAGCGTCTCGGCCAGCATCAGCGCCGCCGCGCCGTCGCCGCCGATGACCTTCGGGATGCGGGCCGTGCCGAAGTCGAGGTTGCCCGGATCTTCCCGCTCCGGCGAGAAGGCGAGGAAGAAGTCGCGCCCGCTCTTGAGCCCCGTCGCTTCCAGGATCGGGCGAACGACCTCGTCCGTGGTGCCGGGATAGGTCGTCGACTCGAGGACGACGAGCTGGCCGGGTCGGAGCTGGCGGGCGATCGCCTCCGCCGTCGTCCGCACGAAGGAGAGGTCGGGCTCGCGGTGCCGGGTGAGCGGGGTCGGCACACAGATGAGGAGAGCGTCCGGTTCGCCGAGGCGCGCGAAGTCCGCGCTCGCCTCGAAGCGGCCGGAGGCGACGGCCCCGGCGACCGCGCCGGGCCGCAGGTGCCGGATCAGGTCCTCGCCGGCGTTGAGCGCCGCGACACGCTGGGCGTTGATGTCGAAGCCGAGAACCTCGAACCCGGCTTCCGCGGCCGCGACTGAGAGGGGCAGGCCGACATAGCCGAGCCCGATGACCCCGATCCGGGCGCGCCGCGCGGCCAGACGAGCGCGCAAGGCCTCGACGGCGGGATCCGCGGCGGTGGCGTCCATCGATCGTAACCCGGGCTCAAGAGGCCGCTCTGTGGGATGCCGGCCCGGGCTTTGTCAAACGCCTAGCGGATGGGAACGCGCTCGCTCGCCGCGACCCGGCCGTCCGGGCCAACGACGTAGAGGAGGAGCGCCGTCGTGCCAGCGGGCACGCTCAGCGTCCGGGCTTCCCGCAGGGCGCTCACCACCGTGGCGCAGAGCCCGTCCGGCCGAACGAGGCGAACGACCACCGGCGCGGCCCCGGTCGGCGCCTGCACGCCTTGGGGCGTTCCGGGCTCCATGCGCTCGATCCGGGTACAGGCATCGCTCGCCGAGACGGCGGCATCAAGCTCGACTTGGCCGGCACCGACGCGTCGGGCGTGGGAGCCCGGATGATGAGCCACCGCCTCCACCGCGACGAAAAGGCCGATCAGCAGCGCGGCAACGGCCGAGAGCAGCGCGAGGGCAGAATGGCGGGAGATGTTGGGTGACGGCACGGTGGGAGGCCCCAAGGAACGCCGCGCGCCCGATTCGACAAGGTCTTCGCAGCCGAGCTTCGATCGGCCGGCATGGTGGCCGAATGATGTCGATGTGACTGCGAGGGCTGTTGTATGGGGCGCTTTTCGGCGCGAAGCGACGCCATATGCTCCGGCCAAAACCCGCTCGCATCTGCCCCAGCGTTTCCATCTTGCGCGCCGCGCCCGCCCGTCCCAGAACGCCGCATGCTTCACGTCAGCGATCTCACCTACCGCCTCGGGGCGCGTACCCTGTTCGACCGCACGGGCTTCGCCCTGCCGGCCGGCGCCCGGGTCGGGCTCGTCGGACGCAACGGGACGGGCAAGACGACGCTCTTTCGCATCCTGCGCGGCGAAGTCTCGCCGGAGAGCGGCTCCATCGGCCTGCCGAAGGGCGTGCGCATCGGCTCCGTGGCACAGGAAGCGCCGGCAGGACCCGAGCGCCTCGTCGACGTCGTCCTCGCGGCGGATACGGAGCGCACGGCGCTTCTTGCTGAGGCCGAAGCGGCCGACGGGCTGCGCCGGGCCGAGATCGAAACCAGGCTGGCCGATATCGGCGCCCATGCTGCGCCCGCCCGGGCCGCCGCCATCCTGCACGGCCTTGGCTTCGACGCGGCCGCGCAGGAGCGGCCCTGCTCGGACTTCTCGGGCGGCTGGCGCATGCGCGTGGCGCTCGCCGCCGTGCTCTTCTCCGAGCCCGACCTGCTCCTTCTCGACGAGCCCACGAACTACCTCGACCTCGAAGGCACGCTCTGGCTCTACGAATACCTCGCCCGCTACCCGCACACCGTGCTGATCATCAGCCACGATCGGGAGCTTCTCGACAGCTGCGTCGACCACATCCTGCACCTCGACCAAGGCAAGCTCACCCTCTGGCGCGGCGGCTACACCTCCTTCGCCCGCCAGCTTGCGGAGAAGCGGGCGCTCCAGGCCAAGGCACGGGTCAAGCAGGAGGCCGAGCGCAAGCACCTTCAGGCCTTCGTCGACCGCTTTCGCGCCAAGGCGTCGAAGGCGCGCCAGGCCCAATCGCGGGTGAAGCGGCTCGCCAAGCTCGAGCCCATCGCGACGCTGGTCGAGGACGAGGTGTTGGGCTTCGACCTGCCGAGCCCCGAACGGCCGTTGAGCCCGTCGATCATCGCCATGGACGGGGTCGCGGCGGGCTACGAGGAGCGCACAGTGCTCGACCGCATGTCGCTCAGCATTGCCCCGGATGACCGGATCGCGCTGCTCGGCGCCAACGGCAACGGCAAGTCGACTTTCTGCAAGCTCGTCGGCGGCCGGCTCGACCCGCTCAAAGGCGAGTTGCGCCGCTCGACCAAGATGGAGGTCGCCTACTTCGCTCAGCACCAACTCGACGAGTTGAACCCGAAAGCCAGCGCCTTCGCCCACGTCGCGGCCCGGATGCCCGACGCGCCGGAGGCGAAGATCCGCGCCCGCTGCGCCCGCCTCGGCTTCCCCGGCTCGAAGGCCGAGACGCCGGTCTCGTCGCTCTCAGGCGGTGAGAAGGCGCGCCTGTTGATGGGGCTCGCGGCCTTCGGCGGGCCCCATCTCCTGATCCTCGACGAGCCCACGAACCACCTCGACATCGACAGCCGCCAAGCCCTGATGGAAGCCATCAACGACTACGAGGGCGCCGTGATCCTCGTGAGTCACGACCGCTTCCTGATCGAGGCCTGCGCCGACCGGCTCTGGCTCGTGGGCCAGGGGCGCGTCGCGAATTTCGACGGCGACATGGACGATTACCGCCGACTGGTGCTGGCGGGCGAGCTCGATCCGGGCCCGCGCAGCTCCAAGGCCGAGGAGCCGAAGGCGACGCGCACCGACGACCGCCGCGCGGCCGCGGAACGCCGCACCGCCCTTGCTCCCCTGCGCAAGCGCCTGGATGCAATCGAGACGAGGATGGAGAAGCTGTCGGGCGTCATCGCCAAGGTGGATGCGGCGCTGGGCGACGGCACGGCGTTCCTGCGCGAGCCGGGCAAGGCCGCCGAGCTCTCGCGCATGAGGGCCGAAGCCGCGAGCGCCCTTGCCGCAGCGGAGGAGGAGTGGCTGTCATTGAGCGGCGAGCTCGAGGCGGCAAATGCCTGAGGAGAACCGGACATCGCCCCTAGCAATCTGTTGACGCAGCGGAACGCGGCCGCGAGACTCGAGATTCAATGCCGAGGACGGTCAACGACCCGGCGGGCCGGGGTGCGAGAGAACGGCGGAAGGCGGGAACAAGCCCTTGACCACGCTCAAAGAGTTCGAGGACGCCCTACGCGAGCAGGGCATGAACATGGCGCTGGCGATCCTCGAGAAGCTGCGCCAGCGCGACCGGGCGAAGCGCAGCATCGCCCCCGCGCGGCGCGTCACCGGCCGCAAGATGACGCCGGAGCTGGCGCGGCAGATCCTCGAGATGCACGCCAACAGCACGATGACTCAGCAGGAGATCGCCTTCGAGCTGGGCGTGAACCAGGGCCGGGTTAACGAGGTGATCAAGCGCGGCAAGTGGCTCACCGACGACCCGAGCGCGCCGGAGAAGGTCGCCCGCGACAAGGCGCTGGAGCGCGCAAAACGCGGCGAGGGCACGTCCCCCCGCCCCCGCGCGGAGGCGAAGCCGCGCAAGGCCCGTCCTGCCGCGGCGGCCAAGAGCCGGGGGCCCAAGAACCAGCTCATGCTGGGCGATTTTTGAAGCCATAGGGCGGCGCGCCTTGTGGCGCGAGAGAGGCGTTGGATTCCATTCCCCTCCGGCGGACGACCCACCTGTCTTCCCTCTCCCCTTTAGCGGGAGAGGGTTGCCCCGCGAAGCGGGGTCGGGAGAGGGGTGCGGCGCGAAGCGGCGCACGGCCGACAGGCCGATCAGGGTCTCTCCGCTCCAGGCAACCTACTCGCTTCGCGAGGCGCTGCGCGCCACTCCTCATCCGCCTGCCTTGCGGCAGGCACCTTCTCCCGCAGAAGGGAGAAGGGGAGCGCACGACCGCCCCTCATCCCTCCCCGCCCGCGGGGAGGGTGGCCCTGCGAAGCAGGGTCGGGTGGGGTGAGCGCCGGGGAAGCCGAGCCTTCCTTCGACGGCCCCGGCCAAGCGCGACCACCCCCTACCCTGCTCTCTCCCCACGAGGGGGAGAGGGTTCTTTTCCGAGATCATCTCACGATCCGGTCGAGCCGGTTGTCGACGAAGAAGTAGAGCTCCTTGCCGGTGGGCTCGGCGTAGAGCACCTGCACCTCGCGGCTGCCGCGGCCGCTTTCGCCGACCAGGACGTCCGTAGGCGGGGCGCCCTTGAGCCGAACCAGCTCGCACTCCCCGATCCCCGGCGCGATGGCGACGGCCCCCGTCGGGGCCGGTCCCTCGCAGCGGCCGTCCGAGGCGAGAACCGGGCCCGTGACGCGGCTCGTCGGCGCGGGGGGTGGAGGCGCCGGCGGAGCAACTTGAGCGACGGGGCCCGGACGGTCGGTGCAGGCGGCGAGAAACGCAGTCAGCACGGCAGTCAGGACAGATCCTCGCACGGTCAGCCTTCTCACGGACCTGTCCCCGCGCGGCGCGTCTCGACGGCTTGGGTGATCATCCGCTCGGCGTCCGCGCGGAACGCCACACGCGAACCGTCGCGGGAATAGAACATGTGCCCGCCGGGATAGACCTTCAGTTCAGTGCGCCAGGGCGGGCCGAGCTCAGGAAGTTGGTCGAGGAGGAGCTTGCTCGCAAAATAGGGCGTGACGAGGTCGGTGAAGCCGTGAACGACGAGGACGCGCATGTTCGCGTCGAGCGCCAGCGCTTGGCGCAAGTCGCTCAAGGCTTCCGGCTGTCCCCGGCCGCGGCTCCAGCGCCAGGCGCCGTTGACCGCGCCGTTGAGGAGTTCGTAGCGGACGTCGACGCGCCATTTCAGGGTGTTGGCCAGATGGTCGACGACGGCGCTGGTGAGCGGAGCGGTCATCGCGGAGAGGCCTGGGTCCTCGCCGCGGCTCGAAGGCGCCGTCGGGTCCGGGTCGTAGCCGGACACGCCCGCGTCGTAGGCGCTGACAATTCGGCCCTCGCCGCGTCGGAACTCGCGCTGGAACGACCCCAGCTCGATGCGCCCCGCGGCCCGGCGCGCGACGGCTGGGTCAAGACCCGTGAGCTCGGCGGTGCGCGCGCCGAGGCGCTCCACTGCGGCCTTGTCCTTCGGCCCGCGCAGGAGATCGGTGAGATATTCGCCCGTGGCGTAGGCCTCCGCGGCCGCCAGCGTCTCGCGGGTGACCGGTCCCTTGCGCTCCAGGTTCGCGGCCGCGAGCGAGGGCAACCTCGCGACGTGGATCCAAGGCGCGTGGCGCGGCTGACTGAACCATCCGAAATCGAGCACGGGCGAGAGCAGGACGAGGCCGCTCAAGCCCACCCCGTAATCCTCCTGCAGCTTGCGGGCGATGAGCGGGCCGCGAAAGCCGCCGTAACTCTCCCCCACGAGGAACTTGGGCGAAACCAGCCGGTCGTTGTTGCGCAGCCAACGCAGCATGACGTTCGACAGCGACTCGACGTCCCCCTCGACGGTGTAGAAGCGGTTGCGCACGTCCTCCTGCGAGCCCGTGGCGCGGGAGTAGCCCGTACCGACGGGATCGATGAGGACGAGGTCGGTGAAGTCGAGCCAGGTCTCCGCATTGGGCTTCAGCGCGATGGGCACTGAGGGGCTGATCGTCGCCCCGTCGAGGGGCAGCCGCCAGGGGCCCACGACGCCCAGATGCAGGTAGGCCGAAGCCGCGCCGGGGCCACCGTTCAGGGCGAAGGTGACGGGGCGATCGGCACGCTCTGGCCCTTGCAGGACGTAGGACGTGAAGCCGACCTCGGCGAGCAGGTTGTTCTGCTGATCGTAGAGGGGGATCGAGCCGGCTGTTGCCTTGAAGCGCAAGGTGCGGCCGGGCAGTTCCAAGGTGTGCTCGGTGGCGGAGTCGGCCGGCAGGCGGCGGGCCTCGCCTCCCGCGGGCCGCTCTCCGCGGCGCTCGCCACGCGCCTCTCCGGCGCCGGGCTGGGGCGCCTGCGCGAAGCTTGGCGAGAGCGGCAGAAGCGCGAGCGAAAGGGCGAGCAGGCGAGCGGCGATCGCGGTCATGGAACGTCCTTGCTTGGTCTCGCCCCGCTTGGATGAGAATTCTGTCTTTGCGATGACGGCGGGCTCTCAAGCCTTCTTCTGCCACCGCCCGCGGTCGTCCTGCTGCCAATAGGTCGCATCGTGGCCGGCAGCCTTCACCGCCCGCCACTGGTCGCGGGCGATGGCGAGCGCGTCGACGTCCCCGCCATCGAAGAGGATCACCATGCGCTCGTAGGAGCCCGCATCCTCGGGCAGCTCGACCCCGTCGACGAGGAAGCGGATCGAGGCGCCGTTCGGGTTCGTGGGTGCCACGGTGAGGACGACGGGCTGGTCGGCCGCGTCCGGCTCGCGGTCCGTGCCGTGGGGCAAAAAGCTCTCGTCGGAGAAGGTCCAGAGCCCGTCGTCGAGGGCCGCCACCCGCTCCTGGCTCGCGGCCTGCACCGCCACCCGCCATCCGCGCTCGAGGGACTTCTCGATGAGCATCGGCAGCACGGATTCGAGCGGCTGGCGCTGCAGGTGGTAGAAGAGGATGTCCGTCATGGGAGCGAGTGGCGAATGGCGAGAAGCGAATGGTTCTGAGATGGGGCCACCCGAGCTCTTTTCCCACTCACCACTCGCTATTCGCCACCCACCTCTCCCTCACCCCTCGTACTGATCCCGCACGAGCCGATCGAGAAGGCGCACGCCCCACCCTGAACTCCAGCTACGGTTGAGGTCCGTCTGCGGCGCGCTCATGCCGGTGCCGGCGATGTCGAGATGGGCCCAGGGCGTGTCGCCGACGAAGCGCTGGAGGAACTGCGCCGCAGTGATGGAGCCGCCGTGGCGCCCGCCCGTGTTCTTCATGTCGGCGAACTTGGAGTCGATCATCTTGTCGTAGGCCTCGCCCAAGGGCATGCGCCAGACCTTCTCGCCGGTCGCCTGGCCCGCCGCCGCGAGGCGCTCAGCGAGTTCGTCGCTGTTCGTGAACAGCCCCGCGTGCTCCTGGCCCAAGGCGACGAGGATGGCGCCGGTGAGCGTCGCCAAGTCCACCATGAAGCGGGGCTGGTAGCGCTCCTTCACGTGCCAGAGCACGTCGGCCAGCACGAGGCGGCCTTCCGCGTCGGTGTTGATGATCTCCACCGTCTGCCCCGAGAGGGTCGTCACGATGTCGCCCGGGCGCTGGGCTTTGCCGTCGGGCATGTTCTCGACGAGGCCGATGGCGCCGATGGCGTTCACCTTCGCCTTCCGCGCCGCGAGGGCGTGCATGAGGCCCACCACGCAGGCGGCGCCGGCCATGTCGCCCTTCATGTCTTCCATGCCGCCGCCCGGCTTGATCGAGATGCCGCCGGAATCGAACACCACGCCCTTGCCGATGAAAGCGATCGGCGCGGCGTCGTCCTTCGCGCCCGACCAGCGCATGATGACGACGCGGCTCTCCTTGGCCGAGCCTTGGCCAACGGCGAGGAGCGCGCGCATGCCGATCTTCTTCAGCGCCTTCTCGTCGAGCACCTCGACCTGGACGCCGAGCTTCTCGAGGGCCTGAGCGCGGCGCGCGAACTCGTCCGGATCAAGGACGTTCGGCGGCTCGTTGACGAGGTCGCGGGCGATGTTGACGCCCGCTGCCACCGCCTCACGGGCCTTGGCGGCTCGTTTCGCGGCGGCCGGATCGGCCACTTGGATTGTGACGCGGGCGGGCTCGGAATCCGTGTCCCCGTCCTTCCTCTTCGTCTTGTAGCGATCGAAGCGGTAGGCGCGCAGGCGAAGCCCGAGGGCGAGCTCCGCCGCCGCTTCAGGGTCGGTCTCCTCGAGGAGCACGATCGCCGCCTCGCCGCGCAGGGTCCCGCTGATAACACCCCCGATCGAGGTCCAGTCCGGCTTGGCTCCGTCCGCGCGGGAGCCGAGCCCGACGACGATCAGCCGGTCCGCGGCGACGCCGTCAGGGGCCGGCACGGCCATGATGGACTTGGCTTTGCCCTTGAACCGCTCCGTCGCGGCGAGCCGGCCGATCCGCTCCGCCAGCGCGGGGTGCAGGCGCGCCGTCTCCTCGCCCAGGCCGAGATCGTCGCCCGCGAAGACCACGAGGTCACCGCCCCGGCTCTCGCCGAGAGGCTGGAACTCGATCTTGAGCTTGTCGGGCATAATATCCTCTCGGCTTCGTTGCGGGACCCGCGGCATTTCCCCGGCCGCCTGCTGCATCGGCGTCACATACAGCAACTTGCAGCCGAGGTAAGAGAGAACCGCCGCGAAAGCGCCAAACTCCGGGGGCCTTGAAGGAGGCCGGCCCCAAGCGCAGCCGACGAACGGACCAACGACAGAACGAAGCCGGCTCCCATGAGACGCCGCGCTCACAGGGGCGTCCCATCCTCATGATCCCGCAGCGATGAACCTGATCGAGCGCTACATTCTCCGGATCGTGACCGGGGCGTTCCTCGCCTGCCTTATCGCGCTGACCGGCGTGATCTGGATCACGCAGGCCTTGCGCGAGCTCGACCTGCTCACGAGCAAGGGCCAGACGATCATGATCTTCCTCACGGTCACGGGGCTGTCGATCCCGACCCTCGTGACGGTGATCTCGCCCGTCGCCCTGTTCATCGCGATGATCTATACGCTGAACAAGCTGAACGGTGACTCCGAGCTCATCGTGATGAGCGCCGCCGGCGTGCCTCCGGCCCGCCTGCTCAAGCCATTCCTGGCATTGGCGGGCGCGGTGTCGCTCCTCGTCGTGTTCATGACGACCTACATCATGCCGGCGAGCTTTCAGGAGCTGCGCGACGTCATCCAGAAGGTGCGGGGCGACTTCCTCGCCAATGTCGTCAAGGAAGGGCAGTTCACGACCCTGGACAACGGCGTGACCTTCCACTTCCGCGAGCGCTCGGGCGACGCCCTGCTCGGCATCTTCATGCAGGACCGGCGCGAGGCCGGCAAAACCACCGTCTATCTCTCGGAGCGGGGCCAGACGGTCGAGGTCAACGGCCAGAGCTATCTCATCCTCGAGAAGGGCAGCGTCCACCGCCAGCAGCCCAACAGCCGCGACTCCTCCATCGTCGCCTTCCAGCGCTATGCGATCGATCTTGCGGCCTTCAACCAGGAGGGCGGCGACACGGTCTACAAGCCGCGCGAGCGCTCGACGGGCCAGCTCCTCTTCCCCAACGAGAAGGAGCTCTACTACCAGATGCAGGCGGGCCGCTTCCGGGCCGAGCTGCACGACCGGCTCTCGAGCTGGCTCTATCCGCTCGCCATGGCGCTGATCGCCTTCGCGGCTCTCGGCGACGCGGTGACGACGCGCCAAGGCCGCGGGCTCGCGGTGACGGGAGCGGTGATCGCGGTCGTGGGCCTTCGCATCGCGGGCTTTGCCGCCTCGAGCGCCGCCGTGCGCTCGCCCGGCGCGGTCTACGCGATCTGGCTCGCGCCGCTCGCGGCGCTTGGCGTCGCCCTGGCGATCTGCCTCTACGGCCAGCGCTCGAAAGCCCTGCTCGCCGGCCTCGGACGCCGGAGCGGTCGCATCGTGCTGCCGCGCCTGCCCCGCTTGCGGAGGGCCGCGTCGTGATCGCCGTCGGCACGCTCGGACGCTACTTCTCGATCCGGTTCACGAAGACGATCCTCGCCGTCTTCGCCACCGTTTTCGCCCTCGTCTACACCCTCGACTTCGTCGAGCTGATGCGCCGCGCCGGCGACGCCGAAGGGGCGGGTGCCGGGGTCATGGCCCAGCTCTCGCTCTATCGGACGCCGTCGGTCGCCGAGCAGGTGCTCCCCTTCGCGGTTCTGTTCGGCAGCATGGCGACCCTGCTCCAGCTCAGCCGCAAGCTCGAGCTCGTGGTGGCGCGCTCCGCTGGCATCTCCGCCTGGCAGTTCCTCCAGCCCGGCATCCTCGTGGCGGTCGTGCTCGGGGTCGTTTCGGTCGTCGCCTACAATCCGATCTCGGCGCACCTGAAGCAGCAGGCGGCCAAGATCGAGGCCCGCATCTTTACCAAGGGCGCGAAGAGCGTCGCGAGCAAGGACCTCTGGATCCGCCAGCGCAGCTCCGACGGCCAAGCGATCATCCGCGCCGAGGCGGCAACGGAGCGCACGACGATCGCGGGCGTGACGGCTTTCATTTTCGACGATGACGGGGTGTTCCAGAGCCGCATCGAGGCCCGGGAGGCGGTCCTTCACGAGGGCTATTGGGAACTGAAGGAGGCACGGGTCCTGAGCGAGACGGAGGAGCCGCAGAGCTTCGGCACCTACCTCCTCGCCTCGAACCTCGAGCCGAACCAGGTGCGGCAAAGCTTCACGCCGCCCGAATCGGTTCCGTTCTGGAAGCTCGACGAGACCATCGCCCAGACCGAGCGTGCCGGGCTCGACGCCACGCGCTATCGTCTGCATTACGACGTGCTGATGTCGCGTCCTCTGCTCTTCGTCGCCATGGTTCTCGTGGCGGCATCCGTTTCCTTAAGATTTTTCCGATTTGGTGGCGTGGCGAAGATGGTTCTCGGCGGCGTGGCGGCGGGCTTCGGTCTCTACGTCGCGACGCAGCTCATGGAGGATCTCGGCGCCTCGGGCCTCATCGGTCCGAGTGTCGCGGCTTGGTTCACGGCCGTTGTCGGGAGTTTGCTCGGGACACTCGCTCTGTTGTACCAGGAGGACGGTTGATGGTCCTCGGAGCGAGACGCCGGCAGGGTATGCGTATGAGGCGAGTTGAAAACCTGTTCGCCGGAACGGCCCTCGCGGCCGTCCTGGCTTGCGTCGCCGCCGGCCAGCCGGCGGTCGCGCAGCAGCGCACTCTCAATGACTCGATCGCGGGCAAGGCTCAGGCCGGCGGCAAGGACCGCCTCCTCGTCGAGGCCAAGGAACTCGTCTACAACGAGGACAAGAACACCGTTTCGGCGAGCGGCGACGTCGAGCTCTACTATCAGGGCCGCACGCTTCAGGCCGACCGGGTCACCTACAATCGCGGCAACAACCGGGTCTACGCCGAGGGCAACGCCCGGCTGACGGAAGCCGACGGCACGGTGATCACGGGCGACCGCTTCGAGCTCACCGACGACTTCAAGAACGGCTTCATCGATTCGCTCTACATCACGCAGAACACGGTCGATCGCGGCCGCCCCACGGTGACGCGCTTCACCGCGCCCCGCGCGGAGCGGACGGAAGGCGAGACCACCGTCTTCGAGCGCGGCACCTACACCGCCTGCGAGCCGTGCAAGAACAACCCGGAGCGCCCGCCACTCTGGCAGGTCAAGGCCGCGCGGATCATCCACAACAACACCGAGCGGACGATCTACTACGAGAACGCCACGCTCGAGTTCCTGGGCGTGCCTATCGCCTACATGCCCTACTTCTGGACGCCCGACCCGACGGTCAAGCGCAAGACGGGCTTTCTGACGCCGAGCTACATCTCCACGACGGCGCTGGGCCACGGCGTGCAGATCCCGTTCTTCTGGGAGCTGGCGCCGAACTACGACCTCACCTTCCGGCCGACCTACCTCTCGCGCCAGGGCTTCCTCGGGCTCGTCGAGTGGCGCCATCGGCTGCTCAACGGCTCCTACAACATCCGCGCGGCAGGCATCTTCCAGGAGGAATCGACCGCGTTCCTGCCCTCGCCGCTCGGCGCGGGAGATCGCGAGAGGCGCGGCTCCCTGGAATCGACGGGTCTGTTCTACATCAACGAGCGCTGGAAGTTCGGCTGGGACGTCGCGCTCCTCTCCGACAAGTGGTTCCTGTCGAACTACAAGATCAAGAGCGAGAGCCTCTCGACGACGTATTTTCGCGAGTCCATCTCGACCGTCTTCCTGAACGGCCAGGGCGACCGCTCGTGGTTCGACCTGCGCGGCTACTATTTCAAGGGCCTGTCGACCTACGACTGGCAGAAGCAACAGCCCGTCGTTCACCCGGTCTGGGATTACAACAAGCGGATCGACGGACCGGCCCCGCTCGGCGGCGAGGTGTCGATCGACGTCAACCTGACGAGCCTGACCCGCGAGGCCGCGCACTTCTCGGAGATCCCGCGCCAGAACAGCGCGCTGTTCCTGTTCGACTATCTGGCTGGCACGAAGATCGGGCTCTACGACACCTGCACCGTGTTCCAGCGCGGCTCCTGCATCGTGCGGGGCATCGCCGGCACCTCGACCCGGCTGTCGACGCAGCTAACCTGGCGGCGCAATTTCATCGACAGCCTCGGCCAGGTCTGGACGCCCTTCGCCTATGCCCGCATCGACGGGTTCTGGGTCAACCCGGACACGAACGGCTACATCAACAACCAGCTGCCGAACTTTATCTCCGGCGAGGAGCAGTTCGCCGGCCGCGCCATGCCGGCCATCGGCCTGCAGTACCGCTATCCGTTGGTCGCCGACGCCGGCGCTTTCGGAACGCAGACGGTGGAGCCGCTGGCGCAAGTCATCGCGCGGCCCAACGAGGCCCGCATCGGCCGGCTGCCGAACGAGGACTCGCAGAGCGTCATCTTCGACGACACCTCGATCTTCGACTGGAACCGCTTCTCCGGCTACGACCGGGTCGAGGGCGGCGTGAGGGCTGATCTCGGCATCAAGTACAGCGTGCTCTCGCCGAACGGCTTCTACGCCGATGCCCTGTTCGGCCAGTCCTTCCACCTCGCGGGCCGCAATTCCTACGGTTACGGCAACGGCTTCGGCGAGACCTCCGATCTCGTCAACGCCGGGCGCAACTCGGGACTCGAGAACAGCCGCTCCGACTATGTCGGCCGCCTGCACATGGCGCCGAACCGGACCATCAACTTCACCGCGCGAGCGCGCTTCGACGAGGAAACCTTCGCGATCCGCCGCTTCGACGCCTCGCTGCGCGGTTCGTGGAAGCCTTGGCTGCCGCTCTCGACGACGCTCACCTACGCGAACTACGCGCCGCAGCCGCTGCTCGGGCTCGACCGCCGCCGCGAGGGCCTGCTCGCCGCGGCAAACCTCGAGCTGACGCCGAACTGGTCGGTGACCGGCTCCGTTCTGTTCGACATGGGCAAGTATCTCATCGACCGGGAGACTTTCGTCCGGAACTACAACCCGGCCGTCCCGTCGACGACGATCTACAACCGGTCGGCCTACTTCAACCCGTCGAACGTCTCCTTCGGGGTGCAGTACGCGGACGAATGCACCACCTTCTCGGTGACGTATTCGTCCGGCGTCCCGGATAACGTGTCGACCGGCACGAAGCAGACGGAGCGCTCCGTCCTGGTCCGGCTCGAGCTGCGGACGCTCGGCCAGACCTCGTTCCGCCAGACGCTGGGCGACTCGGTGGCGGCGGACGGCGTCGCGCAGTGAAGGTGCCCGGCGCGCCGCTCCTGGCGGTGACGCAGGGCGACCCGGCCGGGATCGGGCCCGAGATCACGCTCGAGGCCTGGTGCCAGAGGCGGGAACTCGACCTTCCGGCCTTCGTCCTCCTGGCCGACCCGGATCTTTTCCAGCGACGTGCTGCGGCGCTCGGCCTCCATGTGCCGCTCGCGATCGTGACGGCGGCGTCCGAGGCGGGCAGGATCACAGACGCTCTTCCCATTCTTCCGCTCGTCCACCGGGCCGCGGTCGCGCCCGGCCAGCCCTCTCCCGCGACCGCCGCCGGAACGATCGAGGCGATCGAGCGCGCTGTCGGCCTGGCGCGCGACGGGTCGGTTGGCGCGCTCGTCACCAATCCGATCGCCAAGCACGTGCTGAAACGCGCCGGCTTTCCCCATCCGGGCCACACCGAGTTCCTGGCGGCGCTGGCCGCGGACGGCGGGGAGCCGCCGCATCCGGTGATGATGCTCTGGAGCGAGGAGCTCGCCGTCGTTCCCGTGACGGTGCACGTGCCCTACCGCGCGGTGCCCGATCTTCTCACCACCGAACTGATCGTCCGCACCGGCCAGATCGTCGCCCGCGATCTGCGGGAACGGTTCGGGATCGACGCGCCGCGCCTTGCGGTGACGGGCCTGAATCCTCACGCGGGCGAGAGCGGGATGCTGGGCGAGGAGGACGAGGTGGTTATCGCCCCGGCCATCCGTCGGCTGCGCGAGGAGGGCATCGCGGCCTTGGGGCCGTACCCCGCCGACACGCTCTTCCACGCCCGCGCGCGCCGCGGCTACGACGCCGCGCTCGCCATGTACCACGATCAGGCGCTCGTCCCGCTCAAGACGCTCGCCTTCGACGAGGGCGTGAACGTCACGCTCGGCCTGCCCTTCATCCGCACCTCTCCCGACCACGGCACGGCCTTCGACATCGCTGGAAAAGGCATCGCGCGTCCGGACAGCCTGATCGCCGCACTTCGCCTCGCGGGGCGCCTCGCCGCCCGTCGGGCCGCGGCGTGAGCCAGATCGACGATCTGCCTCCTCTACGCGAGGTGGTGCGGGCGCACGACCTCATGCCGAAGCGATCGCTCGGCCAGAACTTCCTCTTCGACTTGAACCTGACGAGCCGCATCGCCCGGTCCGCCGGCCCTCTCGAGGGCGTCAGCGTGGTCGAGGTCGGGCCTGGGCCCGGAGGTCTCACGCGGGCGCTCCTCGCCGCGGGTGCCGCCCGCGTCGTCGCCGTCGAGCGCGACCCGCGCTGCCTGCCAGCGCTCGCCGAGATCGCGGCCCGCTATCCCGGCCGCCTGGAGGTGATCGAGGGCGACGCGCTCGCCGTCGACCTGCGGCCCGTCCTGCGCGAAGGACCGGCCCGGATCGTGGCGAACCTGCCGTACAATGTCGGCACGCAGCTCCTCACGGGCTGGGTCGCGGCCGAGCCCTGGCCGCCGTGGTGGGAGTCGCTCACCCTCATGTTCCAGCGCGAAGTCGCGGAGCGCATCGTCGCCGACGAGAGCGACCGGGCGAACTATGGGCGCCTCGGCGTGCTCTGCGGCTGGCGAACGCGGGCCAGGATCCTTTTCGACGTGCCGCCTTCGGCCTTCGTCCCGCCGCCCAAGATCACGTCGAGCGTCGTCCAGCTCCTGCCTCGGCCCGATCCGTTGCCCTGCGACCGCCGGGCGCTTGAGGCCGTGACGCAGGCGGCCTTCGGGCAGCGACGCAAAATGCTGCGTCAGAGCGTGAAAAGCCTCGGCGTCGATCCCGCCCCGCTTCTCGCCGAGGCCGGGCTGCCCGAGACGGCCCGGGCGGAAGAAGTGCCGATCGAAGGTTTCGTCGCGCTCGCCCGAGCCTACGCTGAGCGCAAAGGCTAGAGCGCCGCGGCGCGGCCGGTCGCGAGGGGCGACAGGCGCAGCGGCGCCCCGAGCTCTTGGTGAAGTGCGCCGTCCGGTCCGCGGTCGAGGCGCAGGAGCCGCGGCCCGTCCTCAGTTGCGACAGCGCAAACGAGACGGCCGCCCGGCGCGACGAGAGAGGTCAGCGTCGGAGGGAGCGAGGCGAGCGCGCCGTTGACGAGAACACGATCGAAGCGGGCCCCGTCGGCCCGCGGCGCGAGCCCGTCGCCGGTCTCGAGCTGAACGCGGTCGCTGAGGCCCGCGACGGCGAGGCGCTGTCCGGCTTCGGTGGCGAGCGTCCCGAAGCGCTCGACGCTCGTCACATGGCCGGACAGCCGTGCGAGCAGCGCGGTCGCGTAGCCCGAACCCGTGCCGATCTCGAGAACCCGCTGGCCCGGCCCGACGCCCAAGGACACCAGCATCGCCGCGACGATGGCCGGCGCGGTCATGGTCTGCCCGCAGGGCAAAGGCAGCGAGACGTCGGTGCGGGCAAGGTCGGCGAAGCGCCGGGGCGCGAAGAGGTCCCGCGCCACCCGTTCCATGGCGCCGAGCACCGCTGTGTCGCGAAAGCCCCGCGAGCGAAGGGACAGCACGAAGGCTGCCGCCTCGACCAGTTGCCGGTCGGCCGTCAGAGGAAGGGAAGCCGGAAAACCCATCGCGCCAGCCTAGCGCAACATGGTTGACGGGGTGTTAGCCCTGCGCCGTCAATCCGGGGCGCCGCGCGTCTGCCTCCCCTCAGGGGAGGGCCGGGGTAGGGTTTGCCGCCACAAGGCGGCAATCATCTGGCTCAGTTCATCGATCTGCAGATCGCGCTTCGCGCGTACCCCACCCTGTGTCCCTCCCCTGAGGGGAGGGAGGCCGGGGGGCGCGGAGAGGCTACCGCCGTCATTTCGGGGCTCGCCGCAGGCGAGAGCCCGGAATCCATAGCTGGGCCGCGAGGCACTCGCGGCTGCTCACCCGGTCGTGGATTCCTGGCTCCGCTGCGCGGCCCCGGAATGACAGCGGTGGACCGGTCAGGCGAACGCCTGCGCGAAGCGGGTCAGGGTCGGTTCGTCCGTCATGTCGAGCTTGAGGGGCGTCACGGAGATGCGGCGGTTGGCGATGGCCCAGAGGTCGGTGCCGTTCGCCGGCTCGAAGCGGCGGCGCTCGAAGGCGATCCAGTAATAGGGGATGCCGCGGCCGTCGTGGCGCTCGTCGAGGCGAAGCAGTTCCTGGTTGCGGCGGCCCTGCACCGACACCGCAACACCCTCGACCTCCCCGGGCAGGCAATCGGGGAAGTTGATGTTGACGAGGATCGACGCGTCGAAGCCGAGCTCGAGCACCTTGCGGATGAGATCCGGGGCGTGGTGCTCGGCGCAGGCCCATTTGGTCTCCCGCCGCCCCGCCGGACCATAGGCTTGCGAGAGGGCGATGGACGGGATGCCGAGGATCGTGCCCTCGATAGCGCCGGCCACGGTGCCGGAATAGCTGACGTCCTCCGCCACGTTCTGCCCGCGGTTGACGCCCGATAGAACGAGGTCGGGCCGCGCCTCGCGCATGACCTGGCGCACCCCCATGATGACGCAATCCGTCGGCGTGCCCTTCACGGCGAAATGGCGCGGCGAGATTTCGCGCAGGCGCAAGGGATCGTTCAGGGAAAGCGAATGAGACACCCCGCTCTGGTCGGTTTCGGGCGCCACGACCCAGACGTCGTCGGACAAGGCCCGGGCGATCGTCTCGAGAACTTTCAGCCCCGGCGCATGAATGCCGTCGTCGTTGGTGCAGAGGATGCGCATTCCCAGCCTTCCCTGTTGTTAAGACGCCGCGCCTCGGGCTCCTCCCTCCCCTCAGGGGAGGGCCGGGGTGGGGTATGCCGCCGTGAGGCGGCAATTCTGATCGCTCCAAATGCCTACAGTCGCGCCTGTCGGCGCGTACCCCACCCTGTGTCCCTCCCCTGAGGGGAGGGAGGCCGGGGCAAATCCGCAAGACCTTCGCCGAGCCGCGAAGCGCCAGCGTTAGCGCGTCTCGATCCGTGTCAGCCCGCCCATATAGGGCTGCAGCGCCGCCGGGATCGCGATGGCGCCGCCCTCGTCCTGGTAGTTCTCCATCACCGCGATGAGCGCCCGGCCCACCGCCGTGCCGGAGCCGTTGAGTGTGTGGACGAAGCGCGGCCCCTTGCCCTCCTTCGGCCGGTAGCGCGCGCCCATGCGCCTCGCCTGAAAATCCGTGCAGACGGAGCAGGATGAAATCTCGCGGTAGGTGTTCTGACCCGGCAGCCAGACCTCGATGTCATAGGTCTTGGCCGAGGCAAAGCCCATGTCGCCGGTACAGAGCGTCATGACGCGGTAGGGCAGGTCGAGCTTCTGCAGCACGGCCTCGGCGGAGCTCAGCATCCGCTCATGCTCGTCGGCGGAGGTTTCCGGCGTCGTAATCGAGACGAGCTCGCACTTCGTGAACTGGTGCTGACGCAGCATCCCGCGGGTGTCGCGCCCGGCAGCGCCGGCCTCGGCACGGAAGCAGGGGGTGAGCGCGGTAAAGCGCAGAGGAAGTTCGTCTTCAGAGAGAATAGACTCGCGGACGAGGTTTGTTAAAGGGACCTCGGCCGTTGGAATGAGCCAATGAACTGCCCGCCCGCTGAAAAGCTCTGTCGGTCGGTCACCGCGGAAGCTCATGATCTCTTCGATTGAAGCCTGCCTAAGTGCAAAGAACTGATCATCGATGAACTTTGGCAGCTGAGCGGTGCCGAACATTACATCGCTTGTGACCAAAAGTGGCGGCGCCACCTCCGTGTAGCCGTGCGCCTCCGTGTGCAGGTCGATCATGAACTGGCCGAGGGCCCGCTCCAGCCGGGCGAGTTGGCCGCGCAGCACCACGAAGCGCGAGCCCGAGAGCTTCGCCGCCGTCTCGAAATCCATCAGACCCGACGCTTCGCCGAGCTCGAAATGCTGCTTCCAGGGCGTGTTCGCCGCGCGCCGTGCCCGGCGCTCCTCTGAGCCCTCGAAGCGATGACGCTCGACGTTGCCGTGCTCGTCCGCTCCTTCCGGCACCTCCGGGTTCGGAGTGTTCGGGATCGCGGCGAGCTCGTCGTCGAGGGCTTTCTCGGCCCCGCGCTGGGCTTCCTCGAGCCGCGGCACGCTCTCCTTGAGCCGCGCCACCTCGGCCATGAGTTCCTGCGCCCGCGCCTCGTCCTTCTTCGCCTTGGCCTGGCCGATCTCCTTCGAGAGCGCGTTGCGCCGCTCCAAGGCTGCCTGAAGGGCGGAGATCGCCTCCTTGCGCACGTCGTCTCGCCTGATGAGATCGGCGCTCACGGGATCGAGGCCCCGCCGGCGCAGGCCGGCGTCGAAGACCTCCGGGGCTTCGCGGATCAGGCGGATGTCGTGCATGGGTTGGCCGGGGATTGGGGGTCGGCGGCGCTATGTCAGCTTCGCCGCGCCTTGTCCATGGCGGGGCCGTGCACCTTCCTGCTGGGACGGCTTGCCAGGACGCGACATGGCCGCTTCAATCCGGGTCGGAGCCGGCGACGCTTGCTCCTCGAAGGAAACAACCAAGGGGTCGTCCCGTGAGCCCTCGCCTTCTCGCGTCTGCCTTCGCCGCCCTCCTGCTGTCGAGCGCCGCCCAGGCGCAGACGGCGCCCGCCTCGGCTGATGCACCCGTCGCCGCCGAGCCGGCGGCTGCCCCGAAACCCAAGTTGAGGCCGAAGCCCAGCGGGCCGTCCCTCACCGTCGTGAACGCCCGCGACACCGCGGCAACGCAGGTCGCCGTGGTGGCCGGCGGCAAGACGATCCGCACCTCAAAGCCCCTCGCGCCCAAGGCGCGCGCCGTGATGAAGCTGCCGCGTATGAAGGGCTGTACCGTCACCGTCGCCGCGGCCTATGCCGGCGATGACGCACTCACGGAGGTCGGTGAGGTGAACGTGTGCAAGGAGAAATCCGTGCGCCTCGTCGATTGAGGCCCTGCCCGGCCCCGACCGTGGCCCAACTGCACTAGGTCGGGGCGCCGCTCTTCAGTAGCTTGTAGGTGATCGAGTCGGTGAGCGCCTGGAACGAGGCGTCGATGATGTTCGCGGACACGCCGATGGTGGTCCAGCGTTTCCCCGTGGCATCACCCGACTCGATCACCACCCGCGTCACGGCATCCGATCCGCCCTGGTAGATGCGCACTTTGTAGTCGATGAGCTCCGTGTCCTCGATCAGGTGCTGGTAGCGCCCGAGATCCTTGCGCAGCGCGAGGTCGAGGGCATTGACCGGGCCGTTACCTTCCGCTGCCGAGATCAGCACCTCGTCGCCGACCCGCACCTTCACGGTGGCCTCCGAGAAGGTGGTCAGGGTTCCAAGTGCGTTGAAGCGGCGCTCGACCTTCACGGAGAAGCGCTCGACGTCGAAGTAGCTCGGCACCTCGCCGAGAACCCGGCGCACCAGGAGGTAGAACGAGGCGTCGGCCGTTTCGAAGGCATACCCTTCCGCCTCCTTACGCTTCACCTCTTCCAGCACGCGGCCGACGCGCGGATCGTCGGGCGCCAGAGCAATGCCGACCCGCTCGATGCCGGCCAGCACGTTCGAGCGCCCGGCCTGATCCGACACCAGCACTTTGCGCCCGTTGCCGACGCTTTCAGGAGCGACATGCTCGTAGGTGCGCGGATCCTTGAGCACCGCGGAAGCGTGGATGCCGGCTTTCGTCGCGAAGGCGCTCTCGCCGACGAAGGGGGCGTGGCGATTCGGCGAGCGGTTCAGGATTTCGTCGAGCGCCCGCGACGCCTGGGTGAGCTCGCTCAAAGCCGCGTCATCGACGCCCAGGGCGAAGCGCTCGCGATAGGCGTCCTTCAGCTTGAGAGCACCGATCAAGGTCACGAGGTTGGCGTTGCCGCAGCGCTCGCCGAGCCCGTTGAGCGTGCCCTGGATCTGCCGCGCGCCGGCCTCGACCGCCGCGAGAGAGTTGGCAACGGCGCAGCCGCAGTCGTCGTGGGCGTGGATGCCGAGATGATCGCCCGGCACGATCTCGGTCACCGCAGAGACGATCGCTCTCACCTCGTGCGGGAGCGTGCCACCGTTGGTGTCGCACAGCACCACCCACCGCGCGCCGGCCTCATGGGCCGCGCGGGCGCAGGCCAGCGCGTAATCCGGGTTGGCCTTGTAACCGTCGAAGAAGTGCTCGCAATCGACCATGACCTCGCGGCCCGCCGCGCGTGCGGCGGCGACGCTGTCGCGGATCGACTCGAGGTTGTCCTCCAGGCTGCATTCGAGGGCGACGCGGACGTGATAGTCCCAGGCCTTGGCCACGAAGCAGATCGCGTCCGCCTTCGCGGCGAGGAGCGCGGCAACGCCCGGGTCGTTCGAGGCCGAGCGCCCAGGCCGCTTCGTCATGCCAAACGCCGTGAACGTCGCCCGCTCCGTCCGGCGCTCCGTGAAGAACTCGGTGTCGAGCGGGTTCGCACCGGGATAGCCGCCCTCGACGTAATCGACCCCGAGCCGGTCCAGGAGCTCGGCCACGTGCCGCTTGTCGGGGAGGGAAAAGTCGACGCCGGTCGTCTGCGCACCGTCGCGCAAGGTGGTGTCGACGAGGTAGAGGCGTTCGGGGGCGGTCACGATGCGGTCCTGCGCAGCGGCTTCACGGCGGCGAGGAAGCGCTCCATGAAGGCGAGAGCCTCAAGAGCCTCGTCCAGCGTCGAGCGTTGATCAGCGTAGTCGGCGTCCGCCCGGTCCTCGAACAACAGCCGCAAACCCCGTGAGAGCTCCGTCTCGATCTCGCCGGTCTTCACGAAGAGCTCGGAAAAGCGCCGGAGCACGGCAGCGTGGCGTCGAAAGTCGCTCTCCTCGGCGCTGAGCCGCTCGACGACCAAAGCCCTCGCTGCCGTGAAGCAGGCATAGTAGCTTCGACTGACAACCCCGTTGGTCATGCCCGACCGTTGCAGGATGCGTGCCTCCTCGGCCGCATCGTCGACCTTGGCCCAGAGGTCACTCATGACGCGGCCCGCAGCGGACGAGCGTCCCGTCGCATGGACCGGATGAGGGACGGATTGCGGTGGCGCTCGGGCTCACTCCACTCGGTGACGCGTACCGGGATCGTCTGCACGTCGACGCCGTCGTCGACCAGAAGATCATAGGATACGCTCGAGAGCTTGCGCCTCTCCGCACGAAGATCCCACCCGTCGTCCGGCAGGACGAACACAACATCCACATCGCTGTCGGGCCGGTGGTCGCCCCTTGCCCGGCTGCCGACGAGGTAGGCGGCGAGAAGCCGCTCGCCGTAGAGGCGGCGGCCTTCGACGAGCAGGCGGTCGAGCGCCGCCGCGATCGCGGCCTCGCTCGGGCGCAGCACGTATTCCGTCGAGGTCACGCCTGCCTCTCCCCCACCGACACCAGTGTTTTGCGCATCGTCGTCGTCGCGAGCCACTCGTCCTCGACGGGCACGGTGTTGCGCCGCTCCGCCCGATAGCCGCGCGCCTCGAAGAACGGCAGCGCGTTGTCGCTGGCGTCGACGGTGAGCCGCGCTGCTCCTCGGGCTGCGGCGAGCTTCTCGAGAGCATCGCACAGCAGGGTGCCCGCGCCCTGCCCCGTCGCCGAGGGGTGGACGTAGAGCAGGTCGAGAACGTCCGGGCCCTTCAGCGACGCGAAACCGACGGGCGAGCCGGCGATGGTCGCGAGCAGCGTCAGCCCTCCGGAGAGCCGCGCGCCGAAGGCAGCCTCGTCCTCCGCCGCCGCGGCCCAGGCCGCCTGCTGCGCCTCGGAGTAGTCTTCACCCGTCAGCTCCAGAATGCTCTCCTGGTAGATGGCGGCGAGGATCGGGACGTCCGCGGGGAGGAAGGGCCGCAGGGCGGGTTTGGGCGAAGTTCGAGCCATGGTCAGATCGGTTGTGGCAGCGTGCGCAGATCAACCGGCGTGTCCGGATCGATCTCGCCGACGAGGGCGGGCTTGAGCTCGTAGCGATCAGCGACAGCTTCCAGGCGGGCACCCGCATCGACGTTCACGCCCCAAGCCACGAGGGTCTGAACGAAGGCTCGGGTCGTCATCAGCGTGACCGGGAAGTCCGCGTCGAGAAAAAGGGTCGCGACCCTGCGGTCCTCGTAGAGCACGACGACCGAAGACGCCTCTGTCGGTTGCCAGCGGCCGACGAACTCGCGCAAAGCCTGCTCGCCGGAATCCCGCAGGGCACCCCTGAGCAAGGTGTCGTCCTCGGGCGTCCGCTCACGGGCGCGCAAAGCCTCGATACCTACTCCGACGACGGTGCGCACGCGCAGGATCGCCTCGCCCATCCCGTCGATCCAGGCTGCAAGCTCCATCGCGAAGCGTTTTGTGCGGTCGCCGATAATCTCGTCCTCGACGCGATCGACGAGCACGATGCGCCGGTTGAGACCGCGCAGCCAGCCGAGCAACCCCGCCGCCGCGAGCCGGATCAGGGGCCCGGCATCGGCCACGACGATGAACTGGCGTTCGGCGCGCGTCATCATGGGCGTCGTCGCAGACGACATGGACAGGTCACCGTGCCAGCTCCCACGTCGTGGTGCCGTCCTTGTTGTCCTTCAGCACCACGCCCAGGGCCGCGAGTTCGTCGCGGATGCGGTCGGACGCGGCGAAGTCCCTGGCCGCTCTCGCATCGCGCCGGGCGGCGATCAGGCCGTCGATGCGGTTTTCCAGATCCTCGCCCTGCTTGCGCAGGAGGACGGACCCGTCCTCCCGCATCTCGACCGCGACGCCGGGCAGGGTGTTCTCGATCTCGCGGACGAGGGCGGCGGCCCGAGCCTCATCGCCGTTGGCCCTCGCCGCACGGAGCCGGTTGACGACCATGTGCATCTCATCCGGCCATTCAACATCACCGATCGCCGTGATGCCGGGGTCGAAGACGCCCAAGACATCGCGGCGGATGACCCCGAGGAACTCGAGCGTCGACAGGAGCTGAGCCGCGCGGTGGCGATTGCCGCGGGCGGCCTTCGCCTCCTCCCGCAGAACGGCCAGCGCCGCCGGGGTGTTGAGATCATCGCACAGGGCCGCGACGACGTCCGGCGACGGCTCGCGCGCCTCCTCGTGCCGCTGCGGCCCGTTCAGGTAGGTGCGCGCGCCCTCGGCCTTGATCAGCGTCGCCCAGCCGTCGAGCTCGCGCTTGCTCTCGCCCAACGCCTTGACGGTCCAGTCGATGGGCTGGCGGTAGTGGGTCCGCAGCATGGCGAGCCGCGCCACCTCTCCCGGCCAGTCCTGCAGCACCTCGGCGATGGTGACGAAGTTGCCGAGGCTCTTCGACATCTTCTCGCCTTCGACCTGCAGGAAGCCGTTGTGCATCCAGACATTGGCCATCACGGGCGTGCCGAAGCAGCAACGCGACTGGGCCATCTCGTTCTCGTGATGCGGGAAGACGAGGTCGATGCCGCCGGCATGGATGTCGAAGACCTCGCCGAGGTGCTTCCACGACATCGCCGAGCACTCGATGTGCCAGCCCGGCCGTCCCGGCGTCGCGATGCCGGCGGGCGAGGGCCAAGCCGGGTCGCCGGCCTTCGAGGGCTTCCAGAGCACGAAATCGAGGGGCGAGCGCTTGTAGGGCGCCACGTCCACCCGCGCGCCGGCCTCCATCTCGTCGAGTGGCCGCTTCGACAGCTCGCCGTAATCAGGCATCGAGGGCACGTGGAAAAGCACGTGCTCCTCGGCCACGTAGGCGTGACCGTTGGCGACCAGCCGCTCGATGAGGGTGCGCATCTCGCCGAGGTGCTCGGTCGCGCGGGGCTCCACCGTCGGCGGCAAGGCCCCGAGCGCCGCGACGTCCGCCTTGAACTGCGCCTCCGTCCCCGCGGTCACCGCCCGGATCGCTTCGTTCAGGGGCAGGTGCGGGAAATCCCGGGCGGCGCGGGCGTTGATCTTGTCTTCCACGTCCGTGATGTTGCGGGCGTAGGTCACGTGATCCGGACCGTAGAGGTGCCGGAGCAGCCGGAACAGCACGTCGAAGACGATGACCGGCCGCGCGTTGCCGATATGGGCGTAGTCGTAGACGGTCGGCCCGCAGGCGTAGAGGCGCACGTTCGCGGGATCGATGGGCGCGAACGCTGCCTTCGTTCTCGTCAGCGTGTTGTAGAGTTTCAACACCGGCGCCATGGCGCGCGCTCTCCCGTCGTGGCCGCGGGCCGGAAGTCGATTCGTTCCAACGGGTTGGTAAGGACGAGACGGCTCCAGCCAGCGTGATACGCTAGCTGCAAATAATGATGGTTCCGCAAAAGCGGGCGGTTCTCGTCATGCCGCAGAGCATTGCCCGCGCACCCCGAATCCGTCAAGACGCCGGCCCGCTTCTCGGCCGCCCCAGACGGCCGTCTCCGTCTCCCGTTTAGGGTTTGTTTAAGGCTGCCTCGAAAGAGTGGAGGCGAGCTTTCGCGTCAACGAGGTCTTCACCATGCGCCGAGCCCCCGCCGTGCTCGCCCTCTCCCTGCTCCTCGCCACAGGTGCCGCCTCGTTCACGGGACTCTCGCGCGCGAGCGTGAAGGCCCAGGCCGCGACGGCCGACGGCGCCACCTTCCTCATCCCTCAAAGCGACGGCTACGGCGTCGCCGAATGCCTGTCCGGCAAAGAGGAATGCGGCAAGGTGGTCGCGAATGCCTGGTGCGAGGCACAGGGCTTCGCCCGCGCCGACAGCTTCGGCCTTGCCGCGCCCGAGGACGTCACGGGGTCGACGGAGCGGCTCAGCCGCTCGAGCGCTACGGGCAGACCCTTCGCGATCACCTGCGCGAACTGACCCTGTCCTTCTCCTCTTGAGAGAGAGGCTGCCCTGTGAAGCAGGGCGGATGAGGGGGTGCTGGGCGTCCACCCAAGCGGGTCATAACGCCCTCACTGTCGTTCGCGGGCCTGACCCGCGAACCTCGGCACGAAGTCCCGGGCAATATGAACCGAGATGGCCGGGTCAGGCCCGGCCATGACAGGGGTGGTGTGGAGGGGCTTTGATCGGCCTATCGGCCGAGCGCTGCTCGCCGCCGCGCGCCCCTCCCCCGACCCCGCTGACGCGGGGCCACCCTCTCCCACGGAGGGGAGAGGGAAAGTCCCAACTACGACTTCACCCAGTCCCCGCACTTCGGCGGCGCTTCTGTGCCCCACGGCATGAGGGGCACGCTCGAGGTGGAGTTCTTCGGCGATCCCTCGACTGGCCGGTCCGAGTAGACGAGGTAGACCAGGGTGTTGCGCTTGGCGTCGCAGCCGCGCACGATCCGCATGCGCTTGAAGATGAGCGACCGGCGCTCGCTGAACACGATCGCGCCCTGCTCGAACTTCTCCTTGAACTTCACCGGCCCGACCTGGCGGCAGGACAAGGAAATGTCGGAGACTTCCTCCGCGACGCCGAGGGTGCCCGAGATGCCGCCGCGCTCCGGCGTCGTGTAATGGCAGGCGACGCCCTCGATCGCAGGGTCGTCGAGCCCGTAGACCGAGAGCTTGTCGTCGGGGGTGAGAGGCCGCCACACGGTGGATTTGTTGAAAATGCGGTCGGGCTCCTGGGCCACGGCCGCGCCGAGCCCCGCAGCCGCGCCCGCGACGAGCGCGAGGGCGCCCCAAAACCGCCGGATCCGTCGCATCCTGTCGCCTCCATCAGTGCCGATGCCCAATGTGGGAATGCGGCAGCGTTCAGACCAGATGAAGCGATCCCTCCAACTATCGCCTCGCCCGACGTCCCCCTATCCTCCCGACGCTCGCTTCGCGGCGATTCGGCCTTTATCCGGTTCGGCACCTGCGCGGCGCGGCCCCGGGTCCGTCGCGATGGTCATGTCCTCGTTCCTGCGCAGCCTCGGCCTCTCGATGGCCCTCCTCGCGTCGTTCCTCGTCGGCGAGGCGGCAGCGCAGGGAGCCGCGTGCCAGCGCTACCGGGCGGAGCTCGCGTCCCTCGACCGCTCCGGCGGGCGCAGTCAGCAGATGGCCGCCGCCGCCCAGCGCCAGCGGGCCGAGATCGCCCGGCTCATGGGCTATTCCCGCTCGATCGGCTGCGACCGCGGCCCGTTCATCCTCTTCGGCGGGCCGCCGCCGGCCGAGTGCGGTTCCATCGCCCAGCGGCTGCGGGCCATGGAGGCGAATTACGCCAGCCTCCTCGCCCAGAGCGACGGCGGGGTCGAGGCGCGCCGGCGCGCCCTCCTGGCCGCGGTGGAGCAGGCCTGCGATCCGCGCGGCAACTTCTTCGAGCGTCTCTTCAACGGCGGCCCGGCCCTGCGGCCCGACGACGGGCTGGAGGCCCCGCTGCCTGACGACGAGCCTCGGGCCCGGGGCGGCAGTCAGGTCGTCTGCGTGCGCACCTGCGACGGCTCCTTCTTCCCCCTCGCCAACAATCCGGGCGGCCGAGGTGGGGCGGAGGAGATGTGCCAGGCGCTCTGCCCCAACGCGCCGATGGCGGTCTATCGCAAGTCGCCGGACGGCGACATCGAGCAGGCGCTCTCGATCAAGGGCGAGCCCTATTCCGCGCTGCCGGCGGCGCTGAAATTCAGGAAAGGCTTTGACGCGAGCTGCTCCTGCCGGGCCCCCGGTCAGAGCTGGGCCGAGGCTCTGGCGCGAGCCGAGGAGATGATCGAGCGCCGCCGCGGCGACATCCTGGTGAGCGCGCAGAAGGCGGAAGAGCTCTCGCGCGCCAAGCCGCCCGCGCCGCCCCGCGAGGCCAGAGGCGGACGGCTGTCGGCTCCGGCGAAGCTGCCCGCCTCCGACGAGGCGGAGGCGGCCGCCCTCGAGGCGAGCGGCGCGGCCGCGCCGACAGCGAGCCACGAATCGGCCGGCATCGGCCCGAGCAGCATCGAGACGGAGCGGCCCCTGCCCCGCGGCGAGGGCCAAACCCGCAGCGTCACCACGAGCGAGGGTGCCCGGCGTACCGTACGCGTGGTGCCGCCGACAGCCGGCCCGATACGGCCGGACACGGCACTGCAGTAAGCCTCAGGCCGACCCGCCACGCAGACGCGCCTCGGCCCGCTCGCGACCGATCAGGGGCAAGAGGCCGGCGAGTTCCGGGCCGTGGTCGCGGCCGGTGAGCGCGAGGCGCAGGGGCATGAACAACGCCTTGCCCTTGGCCCCCGTGCGGGCCTTCACGGCCTCAGTCCAGACTTTCCAGGTTGTCCCGTCCCAGGGTTCGGGCGGCAGGCACTCGGCCGCCGCGGCCGCGAAGTCGGCATCATCGATCCGCGGCTTGACCGGCCCCTGGACGACGCTCCACCAATCGGCCGCGTCGGCGACGCGGGTCAGGTTCCCGCGCACCGCGTTCCAGAACGTCTCAGCCACGCCGTCGCCGAGGCCGAAGCCAAGCAGCCGGTCATGGACCTCAGCGAAGGGCAGCTCGTGGACAAGGCGGGCGTTGAGCTGCTCCAGTTCCGCCTCGTCGAACTTCGCCGGCGCGCGGGAGACGTGGGCGAGGTCGACGATCCCGGCGAGCTCGTCCAAGTCGGCCACCGGCCGCACGGCGTCCGCCGATCCGACGAGAACGGCGAGCGCTGCGACCGCCTCCGGCTCGAGCCCAGCGTCGCGCAAGCCGCGCAGCGAGAGGTGGCCGAGGCGCTTCGACAGCCCCTCCCCGCTCGCCGTGGTGAGCAGGTTGTGGTGGCCGAAAACCGGAAGGGCACCGCCGAGCGCCTGGAAAATCTCGATCTGCACCGCCGTGTTGGTGACGTGGTCCTCGCCGCGGATGACGTGCGTGACGTGAAGCTCGAGGTCATCGACGACGGAGGGCAGCGTGTAGAGGTAGGTGCCGTCCTCGCGCACCAGCACCGGGTCGGAGAGGGAAGCGGTGTCGACGTGGCTCTCGCCACGGACGAGGTCGGTCCAGGCGACGGTGCGGTGCTCCAGCTTGAAGCGCCAGTGCGGGCGCCGCCCCTCCGCCTCCAGTGCGGCGCGCTGCTCCGAGGTGAGGGCGAGCGCCGCGCGGTCGTAGACCGGTGGCAGCCCGCGGGCGAGCTGGCGCTTGCGCCGGTATTCGAGCTCGTCGGGCGTCTCGTAGCAGGCATAGAGCCGCCCCTCGCGCCGAAGCCGCTCCGCCACCGCATCGTAGAGCGCCACGCGGTCCGACTGACGCACGACCTGGTCCGGCACGACGCCGAGCCAAGCCAAATCCTCCGCAATGGCCGCCGCGTACTCCGCCTTCGAGCGCTCCCGATCCGTATCGTCGAAACGCAGGATGAAGCGCCCCCCGTGCCGGCGCGCGAAGAGCGCGTTGAAGAGCGCGGGCCGGGCGTTGCCGATGTGAAGATAGCCCGTCGGCGACGGGGCGAAGCGGACGACGGGGGTGGTCATGAGTGTCTCAGCGGAAGCGAACGGACGACGGCTGTGCCGTGGCGGCTACATGGTGTAGGCGTGCAAGCGAAGCGAGATCGTAGCCTAGTATGTCGATGCGCCGCGACGAGAAGATCAAGCTGCTCGCGAACGCGCTCAACACTGCGGCCGGTTCATGTTTCACGGTCGGCGTGGTCGCCCCAACGGTTGCGGTTCTCATCAACTTGGGAGACGCTCGCTCGAAGGTCACGACCGGCGTACTTGCCCTGAACGCCATTGGTTGGTTGTTCACGGCCATCGTGCTACATATCTTGGCAAGAAGGCAGTTGGATAAGCTCGACGAATGACCCTCGAAGTCGCCTTTGTCAGTCTGATCCTCCCGGCGATCGTGATCGTCGGCGCTCTGATCGCCGTGAAGGTGAGCGACCGGGATCTCAAGCGCACTTACGGTCGCTGACCCTCCTCACACATCGACCGGCTCCGCCCGCCCCTGCCCCACGGCGCGATACAAAGCCTCGTCGCGCACCACGGCCGCGCCGCCGCCGTCGCGGAAGCGGTTGACGATGGGGTAGCGGCGGTCGCGGCCGAAGTTCTTGGCCGTCACCTTCACGCCGGGGGCCGATTGGCGACGCTTGTATTCGGCCAGATACAGCAGGCGCTCGATTTTCTTCACCGTTTCGAGGTCGTGGCCGCGGTTCACGATCTCGGAGACGCGCATCTCGCGCTCGACGAGGCTCTCTAGGATGTCGTCGAGAACGTCGTAGGGCGGCAGCGAGTCCTGGTCGGTCTGGTTCTCGCGGAGTTCCGCGGTGGGCGCCTTGGTGATGATGTTGTCGGGGATGACCTCGCCGTCCGGCCCCAGCGCGAAGGCGGGCTTCCAGCGGTTGCGAAGCGCCGAGAGGCGGTAGACCTCCATCTTATAGAGATCCTTGATCGGGTTGTAGCCGCCGTTCATGTCGCCGTAGAGCGTGGCGTAGCCGACCGACATCTCCGACTTGTTGCCGGTGGTGACGACCATGGCGCCGAACTTGTTCGAGATCGACATCAGGATCGTGCCGCGCGCCCGGCTCTGCAGGTTCTCCTCCGTGATGTCGCGCGGGCGGCCCTCGAAGAGCGGCTGGAGTGCACGCTCGAAGCCCTCGACGGGATCGGCGATGGGCAGGGTGTCGTAGCGGACGCCGAGCGCCTCGGCGCAGGCCGCCGCGTCGTCGAGTGAGGCGCTCGACGTGTAGCGGTAGGGCAGCATCACGCAGTGGACGCGGCTCGGCCCCAAGGCGTCGACGGCCATGGCGGCACACAGCGCCGAGTCGATGCCACCCGAGAGCCCGAGCACCACGCCCGGAAAGCGGTTCTTCTCGACGTAGTCCCGCAGGCCCAGCGTACAAGCCGCGTAATCGGCCTCGTCGCCCTCCTCCAGAACGGCGCGATCGCCGCCCTCCACCTCCCAGCCGTCCTCGCCCCGGCGGAGGGTTACGAGGGTCAGAGCTTCCTCGAAACCCGGCATCTGAAGGGCCAGCGACGCGTCGGCGTTGAGGGCGAAAGAGCCGCCATCGAAGACGAGTTCGTCCTGGCCCCCGACCTGGTTGAGGTAGACGAGGGGCAATCCGCTCTCGGCGACGCGGGACACGGCGATGTTGAGCCGCTCTTCCAGCCGGCTGCGGCGGTAGGGCGAGCCGTTCGGGACGAGGAGCAGCTCGGCCCCCGTCTCGGCGAGGCATTCCACCACCTCCTCGCCCCAGATGTCCTCGCAGATGGGCAGGCCCACGCGAACCCCGCGCAGCATCACCGGACCCGGCAGAGGGCCAGGCTGGAAGACGCGCTTCTCGTCGAAGACGCCATAGTTCGGCAGATCGACCTTGAAGCGCACCGCGGCGACCGCGCCGCTATCGAGGACGGCGTAGGCATTGTGGAGACGTCCCTCCTCCGCCCAGGGCAGGCCGACGAGGATCGCCGGACCGCCGTCCGCCGTCTCGCGGGCCAGTTCCTCGCAGGCCGTGCGGCAGGCTTCCTGGAAGGCGGGCTTCAGGACAAGGTCCTCGGGCATGTAGGCCGCGAGGTAGAGCTCCGGCAGCATCAGGACGTCGGCGCCGAGCCGGGCGGCCTCGGCCCTCGCCCGCCGCGCCTTCTCGGCGTTCCCGGCGATGTCGCCGACGGTGGGGTTGAGCTGAGCGAGGAGGATTTTCAGGGTATCGCGGGCCATGACGGCGAGATAACGCGCGCGCCCGGCCGTTAGCAACGCGCTTGGTCGCAACCCTGAGCGGCGCGCGCGCAACAATGTCTGTCATTCCGGGGCGCCGCAGGCGAGCCCGGAATCCACGACTGGGCCGGATGCCACTCGACCCCGCTCAGCCGGTCGTGGATTCCGGGCTCCGCTGCGCGGCCCCGGAATGACGGTCACGACGCAAGAGCGGTCGTGCGCTCCAGCGCCTTAACGCCCGCCACTTCCCCGAATGCGTAAGCATCCATGGCCAGCACACCGCCGTCGTGGCTCGCGTGGACGCGACGGCCGGTCTCGCCCTCCGCAGCGCCCAACGCGACGAAGAGCGGCAAGAGGTGCTCCTCCGTGGGATGGTTCTCGCGGGCGGAGGGTGCGCGGCGGCGGTAATCCAGGAGGTCGTCGACGCGCCCCGCCGCGACCGCCGCGTTCACCCAGGTCGCGAAGGTCTCGACCCAGGGCTCGGGTTCAATTGCCGCCTCCGTGCCGCGCCCGCGGCGGGTGCCGAAATACGCCGCGAGATTGTGGGTCAACGCGCCAGACGCGAGGATCAGGACGCCATCATTGCGCAAGGGGGCCAATGTCCGGCCGAGATCGCGATGGTGCTCCGGCCCGGCCTCGGGCTGGATGGAGAGCTGCACGACCGGGATGTCGGCCTCGGGAAAGAGCAGCATCAGCGGCGTCCAGGCGCCATGATCGAAGCCGCGGTTCGCGGCGAATTCGACCGGAAAGTGCGCGGCTCGCAGGAGGTCAGCGACGCGGCGCACGAGCGCTGGATCGCCCGGGGCCGGATATGTCAGCCGCCGCAACGCCGGGGCGAAGTTGCCGAAGTCGTAGATCGTCTCAGGGTGCTCATCGATGGTGACGAGGGGCGTGCGGCTCTCGAAATGCGCGCTGACGACGAGGATGGCCCGGGGCCGCGGCAAGGTCCGACCGAAAGCCTCGAGGAAAGCGCGCGCGGCGCTCTCCCGCAGCACGATGTCCGGTGCGCCGTGGGACACGAACAGCGTGGGCAAGCGGGTCATGGCAACCTCCGTCGAGGGACATCGACCTCACCATTATCAGCCGCTCGACCGCCCCTCGCCATCGCAGCCGCGCAAACCGCTCCTTGCGCGAGAGGCTGCGAGATCCGCGTAGGCGTGGACGTGGTGGATCACGGCGAAGCGCCGGCTGATCTCGCCCCGCGGGGCGACCGTCCAATCCCAAGCCTCGTCCGGCTCGGGCAGCGCGACTCCGCGCAGAAGATCGAGACTGTCGAGCACCGTCCCGTCCGGCGCGACGTCGCGCATCACGACGTCGGTCAGGAGACAGACGCGGCAGGGCAGCGAAGCGAGATCGGCCAAGTGCGCCTCGACGATGCGCCGAGGCAGGTCCGGCGGCAGGTCGGCCCCGTCCTCAAGGATATCTTCCGCCGCGAGAGGCAGTTGCGAGAGGAGGTTCGCCGAGATCACGAGGTCGAGGCTGGGACCATCGCAGATGTCCGCGAGGGGGTCGGCCCGGGGAGGGTCGCCCCGCTCAAGCAGGCCGGCATGGCCGGAGAGGTCGCGCACGACGAAGCTGACCTTCGGCTCGCGCCGGAACCGCCGTCGCACCGGCCAGAGGTGGACCGCGTCGACCAGAACGATGCGCTCGAAGGTTGAGAGAAGGTCGTCAATCGGCACGTCGCGGACGAGGCCCGACCCGAGAACCACGACGGTGCCGCGGCGAGGCAGGTCGGCCAGGGACCGGCGCACGGCAGCGTGGCAGCGCGCCTCGTGCGGCGCCCAGGCCCGGCGGTGCCGCGTGGCGCGGGACCAGAGCGCGACGCTGGCGCGGACGAAGCCGAGACGGCGCGCACTTTCAGTGGTGACAGCCCCGAAGCGTAGGGTGAGTTCGGCGAGCATCGCCCCGCGCAAGCCTCCCGAGCTTGGCTGGAACCTGGGCGGTTCAGCGTCGTTGAATCAACAGTTCCAAGCTGGAGGCAAACAGATGCTTCGCGGTGGTCTTCTTTGGCTCATCGGCATTCCTCTGCCGATCATCTTGATCCTGTTCTTTCTCGGCTACTTGAGCTGAGAACAGAAAAACGGACGGCGCGAGCCTGTCCGTCACGAGTATGCGTAAGCGTCGCGTCATCAGGGCGGCCCCTCGGGGCCGCCCTTTGTCGTCGAGGGCTGACCTACTCCGCCGCTTCCGCGCGCGGACGCTCGCGGCCCTGCCGCTCGCGCTTGATCAGCTCGGCGGTTAGGAACGCCAACTCCAGGGCCTGCTCGGCGTTGAGGCGCGGGTCGCAGTAGGTGTGATAGCGATCGTGCAGGTCAGCGTCGGTGAGCGCCCGCGCGCCACCGGTGCACTCGGTCACGTTCTGCCCCGTCATCTCGAGGTGAACGCCGCCGGCATGGGTGCCCTCCGCCTGATGCACGGCGAAGAAGTTGCGCACTTCCTGCATGATGAACTCGAAGGGGCGTGTCTTGTACCCTGAGCCCGCCTTGATGGTGTTGCCGTGCATCGGGTCGCAGGACCAAACGACGGTGCGGCCCTCCCGCTTCACGGCGCGCACCAGGGCCGGCAGGTGATCGAAGACTTTGTCGGCGCCGAAGCGGCAGATCAGCGTCAGGCGGCCCGCCTCGTCCTGCGGGTTGAGCAGGTCAATGAGTTTCAGGAGCTCGTCCGGCTTCAGGGACGGACCGCATTTCAAGCCGATCGGGTTCCGGATGCCCCGGGCATACTCGACATGGGCATGGTCGAGCTGGCGCGTGCGGTCACCGATCCAGATCATGTGGCCGGAGGTGGCGTACCAGTCGCCGCTCGTCGAATCGACGCGGGTCAGGGCCTCCTCGTAGCCCAGGAGCAGGGCCTCGTGGCTCGTGTAGAAATCGGTGATCCGCATCTCCGGATGACGCTCCGGGTCGATGCCGATGGCCCGCATGAAGTCGAGAGTCTCGGTGATCCGCTCCGCCAACTCACGATATCGGGACGATTGCGGCGAGTCCTTCACGAATCCAAGCGTCCAGCGATGGACGTTCTCGAGATTGGCGTATCCGCCGGTCGCGAAAGCGCGAATCAGGTTGAGCGTCGCCGCCGACTGCCTGTAGGCCATGAGCTGGCGGCGGGCGTCCGGGGTGCGCGCGGCGTCGGTGAAAGCGATGTCGTTGACGATGTCGCCGCGGTAGCTCGGCAGTTCCACGCCGTCGACGGTCTCCGTCGGAGCCGAGCGGGGCTTGGCGAACTGGCCCGCGACGCGGCCGACCTTCACCACGGGCGAGGAGCCCGCGAAGGTGAGCACGACCGCCATCTGCAGGAAAACGCGGAAGAAATCCCGGATGTTGTCGGCGGAGTGCTCCGCGAAACTCTCGGCGCAATCGCCGCCCTGGAGCAGGAAAGCATCGCCCGTCGCGACCTGAGCCAGGGCGCGCTTGAGCTTGCGCGCCTCGCCGGCGAAGACGAGGGGCGGAAAGCCCGCGAGCTGGCGCTCGACGCCGGCGAGTTCCGCCGCGTCCGGATAGAAGGGCGCCTGCTGGATCGGCTTGCCCCGCCAGCTTTCGGGCGTCCAACGCTCGCTCATGACCTGTCTCCCGGCGGCACATCCTTCGCGTGCGCCACAATCGAACAAAACGAGGCGCGGTCTATACACGAGGTTGCGCGGGGAAAGCGAGTGCGGCGCGTCGGCCCGCTCCGTCGCAGTCAGCCCACCGCGACGGCCTTCTTCTCGATGAAGGGCGTGCGCATGGTCACGAGCTCCTCGCCAGCGGTCGGGTGCACCGCCATGGTACGATCGAAGTCGGCCTTCGTCGCGCCCATGGTGATCGCGATGGCGGCCGCCTGGACGATCTCGCCGGCATCGTGGCCGAGCACGTGCAGGCCCACGACCTTGTCGCTCGCCGGATCGACGAGGAGCTTGAGGAAGGTGCGCTCCTCACGCCCCGAGACGGTTGCCTTCATCGGCCGGAACGACGATTTAAAGACCGTGACGTCGCCGTAGAGCGCGCGGGCCGCCGCTTCCGTGTGCCCGATGACGCCGATCTCCGGGGTCGAGAACACGGCCGTCGCGATGAGGTTGTGGTCGACGAGGGTCGGGCGTCCGCCGAACACCGTATCGGCGAAGGCATGGCCCTCGCGGATCGCGACAGGGGTGAGATTCGCCCGGTTCGTGACATCGCCGACGGCAAAGATCGACGGCGTCAGCGTCCGTGAGTAGCCGTCGACGGGAATCGCCCCGACCTCGTCGACGCCGATCCCCGCCGCTTTGAGCCCGAGCCCCTTCGTGTTCGGCCGCCGACCGGTGGCAACGAGGATCGCGTCCGCTGTGATCACCTTACCGTCCGAGAGGCGGGCGTGGCGCTCCGCCCCGACCGCGTCGATGCGCTCGATGGTGACGCCGAGCTTCAGGTCGATGCCGCGGTGCGTGTAGGCGGCAGCGAGCGCGTCGCGCACCTCGTCATCGAAGCCGCGCAGGATCTTATCGCCGCGATGAAGCAGGGTGACCTGGCTGCCGAGCCCAGAGAACACGCCGGCGAACTCCACGGCGATGTAGCCGCCGCCCACCACGAGGAGCCGCTCGGGCAGGCGTCCGAGATGAAAGATCTCGTTCGAAGTGACCGCGAGGTCCCCGCCGGGAATCGGTGGTTCCAGGGTCGGGTGGGCGCCAACCGCAACGAGGATAACTCCAGCCGTGATCCGCGTGCCGGAGTTCACGAGGCGGAGGGTATGGGCGTCCTCGATCACCGCGCGGTCGTCGATGATGTCGACGCCGGCTTTCGCGAGGTTCGCGCGGTAGATGCCTTCCAGCCGGTCGACCTCGCGGTCGCGGTTGTGCCGGAGCGTGTCCCAGTCGAACCGAACGCCTTCGACGCTCCATCCGAAGCCCGCGGCATCCGCGAACTCGTCGGGGAAGCGGGAGGCGTAGACCATCAGCTTCTTCGGCACGCAGCCGCGGATGACGCAGGTGCCGCCGACCCGGTACTCCTCCGCGACCTTGACCCGAGCACCGTAACCCGCCGCGATCCGGGCGGCGCGCACACCGCCGGAGCCGCCGCCGATCACGAAGAGGTCGACGTCGTAGCCGCTCATGACGAAACTCCGTCCTCGATCCTGTCCGCGACCCGAAACAGCACGGCCGCCGTTCCGAGGCAGGCCCACCACCAGCCCTGCCAAGCCCCGTGCCCGACGAGGGCAACGGCCAGCGCGCCCGCGAGGAGAGCGAGCCGTGGCGCGTAGCGAGCGGGCGGCAGCGCGGCGAGGTACCGCACCAGCAGGATCAACAGGGCCGCCGCGAGGCCGGCGCCGACGAGGCCGAGTTCGGCCCAGATCTGGAGAACCGCGTTGTGCGGGTGGCCAACGGCCAAAAGGATCTGGTTGTCCACGGGAAGCGCCGCCGCGACGGGCGTCGTTGCGAACCGTGCGCTCACCCCGAAGCCTTGACCGACCAGCGGCGCCGCGCGCACGGCAAGGCCAAAACTCTGCCAGATCTCGACCCGGTCACGGGAATGGGTCTCGGCAAGGCTCTCGTGGGCCTTGGCCGGCACGACGCGGTCGACGATCTCGCCAAGGAAGGGCGCCGTGGCGAAGGCCGCGACGATGCCCAGGACTGCGAGAGCGGTCGCCACCCGCGGCAGCACGCGGGCCATCACGTAGGCTGCAAGCCCCAGCGCCAGTCCCAGGATGGCCGCGCCGCTATCGGAGCGCAGCACGGTGAGTGCCGTCGCAGCGACGAGGACGAGCGTCACGATCTGCGCCCGCCGTCTCGGCAGGCTCGCCCAGGCAAGCGCGCAGGCAGCCGGCAGGAGAACGAGGAGGGTCAGCGCGGACCGGTTGAAGATAAAAGTCGAGGCGCGGGTGCCGAGCTCGCGTCGCAGGGCCAGCCCCGTCGCGAGCTCGGCAGCGATGAGGGCGGCGGCCGTCACTATGGCGCCGGCCAAGCCCCAGGCCAGCCATCGTCGCACCCGCCCCGGCAGAGTGAGGCCGAGAACGAGCGCCGCGGCGAGCGGCAGGAGCGCCTCGCCGAACTGGTGCAGCGACACGCGAGGCGCCGCACTCCAGGCGATCGTCACGGCGCACCAGGCGACGAAAATCGCCGCCACGAGCCCAAGCGGCATCGCGAAGGCCCTGCGCAAGTCCGACGCAACGCTTCCCGCCCGGCCCTCGACGGCGAGTGCCGACAAGGCGGCGAGCGCGGCGAGGACGACGAAGATGGGGCTCGAGCGGCTCGCCACCGCCATGCCGACAGGCATCAATGCCAGGCCGGCCGCCGCCAGCGCCCAGAGCCGCCGCGACGGCACGCTCGGGATCGAACCCTGGGTCATGGAGGGGGCAAGCATCGCAGCGGCGCGCGAAGGCCTACTGCATCTGGTGTCCGCGCTTCGCCATCTCGGTCCGGACGCGCGTCACGACGAACTCCGAGGTGCGCTGAGACCAGCGGCCGAGCTCGGCCAGCACCTCGGTCGAGACTTGAGGCTCCACGTCGGAGAATTTCTTGCCGACGCCGGAGTTGAAGAAGGCGAGCGTCTCGCGCAGCTCCGGCTCGCTCATGCGGCCGGCGAAGCTGCGAGCAGCGGCCTCGATCACCTCCTGCTTGCGCTGCTCCATCTCGGGCTTGAGCCCGTCCAGCACCTCGTTGAGATCCTTCGTGACTTCGGGCCGCGTGACCGTGATCTGGCGCAAGGTCTCGGAAAACTCCGGGAGGAGCTGATCGACGGTGCGGCCGACGCCAGCGATGAGAGCAACCTCGCGGCCAGCTGCCAGATGGCTCGGGGCGTACTGGGCCTGTCCTTGCGCGAGGGCAGCGCCCGTCAGCGCGAGGAAGAAGGCCGCCGCGGGAAGGCGGGTCGAGATGCGGATCATGGGCGACGTCTCCGAGAGGGGACCCGGTCAGACCCGACCGAGTTCGACGAGGCCGCGGTCCGTCGCGAGGATGGCGCCGGCGGCGAGGTTGAGGAACAGGCCGTGCTCGACCACGCCGGGAACGGCGGCGAGCCCGGCTGCGAGCGCCTCCGGGTCTTGGATGCTGCCGCAGGACGCGTCAAGGATGCGGTGTCCCTCGTCGGTGACGTAAAGGTCGCCCTTTGCGGCCCTTCTGGGGCGAGCCTCGACCGGGCACCCGGCCTTCGCCAGAGCGGCCTCGACGGCCCGGCGCGTCGAGGCGAGGCCGAACGTCGCCACCTCGATCGGCAGGGGAAAGCGGCCCAGCGTCGCAACCTGCTTCGAGCCGTCCGCGATCACGACCATGCGCCGGCTCGCGGAGGCGACGATCTTCTCGCGCAGAAGCGCGCCGCCGCCGCCCTTGATCAGGCGCAAGGCTCCATCGAGCTCGTCGGCCCCGTCGATCGTCAGGTCGAGTTCCGGCGTCTCGTCGAGGGTGGTGAGCGGAATGCCGACGCGCTGAGCCAAGGCCCGCGTCGCCTCCGAGGTCGGCACCCCGACGACGGAAAGGCCGCCGCGCACCCGCTCTCCCAAGGCCTCGACGAAGAGCGAAGCCGTGGAGCCGGTGCCGAGCCCGAGACGCATCCCGTCCTTGACGATGGCGGCCGCCCGTTCGGCGGCCGCGCGCTTCAAAGCGTCCGCGCTCATCGGTCGAGCCCGGCGTGAAGGGTGTACTTGATGTCGGTGAATTCCGCGACGCGAGGCACCCGGCCGAGATCCCGGGCATAGAAGTAGGTGGCGAGGCCGCAGGGCGTGGGGTTCGCCGTGGCCGGGTTCTCGACTGGATCAGCGCCCTTGCCGATCCACTGGCAACCGACATAGCAGCGCCCGACGAGCAGAGTGGGGTCGGAGAGCTTCAAGCGGCGGCTCCTGGCGGACAGTTTCGCGGCCTCTACCACGGCGCGCCGACCACGCGGAAGGCGAGCGGCCGGTACGGCAGGATCGCGAACGGCGTCGGGCTCTTACGGGCGACGCACCGGTGTCGATCCGGCCGTGCCCAGCGGGGTCATGGGCGTCGGCGGGGCTGAGGCCGTCGCAGGCGGTGGCGGCGTCGTCTGCGGGGTGCAGACCACGCGCTCGTCGAAGACGTAGCAGACGCTCATCTCGCCCGAGCGATAATTGACCCGGAACACGCCACCCTCGCGCTCGTGTCGGGAGGCGATGAGCCCGTACTCGGCTGGATTCTGCGGCCCGGCCCCCTCCCCGGCCCCGAAGCAGAGCGTGACGCCGACGCCGCTTTCCTGAAGGCCGTACTGGCAGGAGGAGACCTCGCCCGTGATCCGATCGATCCGATAGATGCGGTTGAGATCGGTCTGCGGCGCCGGCACGAATTCGTAGGAGGCCGCGAGGGCTGGCCCAGCGAGGGCGGCCGGCACGAGCGATGCAGCGAGCATTAACCTTATTGCTTTAAGCGGGCCCAAGGCGGCCTCCCCGGATCGAATCAGGGCCGCACGATAGCACCGCGGCCCGGGTTGATCCTGCGGCGTTCAGAGGCTAGCGGACCGTGATGCGTTCTCCCCTTCCCCCGACCGTCGTCTTCGACCTCGACGGCACGCTGGCCGACACGGCGCCGGACCTCGTGGCGACGCTCAACGCGATCCTCGCGCGGGAAGGCCTGCCGGGAGTCGCCGCGGGCGAGGCTCACGACATGATCGGCGCCGGCGCGAAGGCGCTCATCCAGCGCGGGTTCGCGTTGGCCGGCCAGGAGCTGGCGCCGGCGCGCCTCGACGCGCTCTACGATGCCTTCCTGGCGCATTACGCCGAGCACCTCTGCGAAGAGACGGCTCTTTACCCGGGAGTTGCCGCCGCGCTCGACCACTTGGCAGCCGCGGGTTGCCTGCTCGCGGTCTGCACCAACAAGGTCGAGGCCCATGCCGTGTCGCTGATCGAGGCGCTCGGGCTAAGGGACCGCTTCGCCGCGATCTGCGGCCGTGACACCTTCCCGATGTGCAAGCCCGATCCTCGGCACATCCTGCTCACCGTCGAGCGCGCCGGCGGCGACCCGCATCACGCCGTGATGGTCGGCGATTCGCGGTCGGACATCGCCGCGGCCCAGGCCGCGGGCCTGCCGGTCGTCGCCGTGCCGTTCGGCTACTCCGACGTACCCGTCGAAACCCTCGGACCGGACGTCGTCATCCACCATTTTGACGAACTTGCCGACGTGGTCCTGGCGCTGCTCGCACCGGAGCGGCCGCGGCTGGCGGCCATTGCGTGAAACCGACGCTCACGCATTCGTGAAGCTTGGCATTTGAGGGCGGATGGTGGGCGCGACAGGGATTGAACCTGTGACCCTTCGCGTGTGAAGCGAATGCTCTCCCGCTGAGCTACGCGCCCATCCGTGCCGGCCTTCTAGTTGTTTTCTCGAAGCTTCGTCAAGCGCACCCCGCCTCCCCAGCCGTTTTCCGGCGCATGATGTTCAGCCTCTCGAAACCGGGCCGGCGTATGAAAGAGTGCTCTCGGCCGTCTCACACCTGGAGGGTCCGAGCTGTTGCAACGCAAGGAAGCTTGGCGCATCGATGGACCCGAAGCGAGGCTTTCGCGTTTTCAAGGCATACCCGCCACACAAGGGACATAACTGAGGCAACCATGCGTCGCTCAACCAGCACCTTCCTCGGGCTTGCCTTCGCCGCCGCCCTCTCCTCCGCGGCCTCCGCTTACGAGCTCGATCCGCTCACCATGCAGCCGATCGAGTACTACGATCAGACCTATCGCCCGCAGGCTACCGCGATCCCGCGGCAGGTCGTGCAGACGAGCCTGCGTTACGCGCCGGGCACCATCGTGATCTCCACCGCCGAGCGCCGGCTCTACTACATGCTCGGCAACGGCGAGGCGATCCAGTACGCCGTCGGCGTCGGCCGCCCCGGCTTCGAGTGGTCCGGCACGAAGACGATCAGCCAGAAGCGCGAGTGGCCGGATTGGCGTCCGCCGGCACAGATGCTGAAGCGCCGTCCCGACCTGCCGACCTACATGAAGGGCGGCGAGGACAACCCGCTCGGCGCGCGCGCCATGTATCTCGGCTCCACGCTCTACCGCATTCACGGCTCGAACGAGCCGGAGACGATCGGCCAGGCGGTCTCCTCGGGCTGCATCCGCATGACCAACGAAGACGTGATCGACCTCTACAACCGCACCCGCGTCGGTACCCGGGTGGTCGTCCTGCGCTGACGCGATCAAGCCCACAGCAAGCGGAAAGGCCGGCCTCGCGCCGGCCTTTTTCATGCCCGCCGTGGCTGTGGATCGCGGGACAGCCCCTTGGCGTCGAGCTCGGCAAGGTAGTTCTGCCAGCGCTCGGCCTGGTTCGCGCCGAGCTCGTGGAGGTAGTCCCAGCCGAAGATGCCGGTGTCATGCATGTCGTCGAAGCGCAGCCTGACGGCGTAGTTGCCGACGGGCTCGACCGCGAGCACGGCGACGTTGCGCTTGCCCGGCACGGTCTTGCGCTCGGACGGACTGTGCCCCTGCACCTCCGCCGACGGGCTTGCGACCCGCAAGAGTTCCGCCGGCAGGGCGAAGCGGGCGCCGTCGTCGAAGACGACGGTCAGGGTCCGTTTGTCCGGCGACAGGCGGATTTCGATCGGCCAGCGGGAGGACGGCATCGACATCTCCAGGCAGAACAAAGGGATCTAACCCCGCGCGATTGAACCGGGGTGTCGCAGCACTTATGATCCGGAGCAAGGCGAGAGGCGGGAGCGCCTCCCTCGAGGAACGCTGCATGTGGGGACCGATTGACCTGCGCGACCCGGTCGCGACGAGCCGGCCGCTCGTCGACCCGTTCGGTCGCGCCATTTCTTATCTCCGGGTCTCGGTCACCGACCGCTGCGATTTCCGCTGCGTCTACTGCATGGCGGAGGACATGGCGTTCCTGCCCAAGCGCGACCTCCTCTCCCTGGAAGAGCTCGATCGCCTGTGCAGCGCCTTCGTCGCGCGCGGTGTGAGAAAGCTTCGGATCACCGGCGGCGAGCCGCTGGTACGGCGCGGCATCATGGGGCTGTTCCAGTCCCTCTCGCGCCACCTGCGCTCGGGCGCGCTCGAAGAGCTGACCCTCACCACCAACGGCTCGCAGCTCGCCCGCTATGCGCAGGAGCTCGCTGCTTGTGGCGTGCGGCGAGTCAATGTCTCGGTCGACACGCTCGATCCAGACAAGTTCCGCGCCATCACGCGCTGGGGCGACCTCGGAAAGGTTCTGGACGGCATCGCGGCGGCTCAGGCCGCCGGGCTCAAGGTCAAGATCAACGCCGTCGCTCTCAAGGGTGTCAACGAGGACGAGATCGAAACCATGCTGGCCTGGGCTCATGCCCGCGCCATGGACCTGACGCTGATCGAAGTGATGCCGCTCGGCGAGATCGAGCCGGACCGGGTCGACCAGTACCTGCCCCTGTCGACGGTGCGGGCCCGGCTCGCCGAACGTTTTACCCTCGACGACATCCCCTACCGGACCGGCGGGCCGGCCCGCTACGTCCGGGTGCGGGAGACGGGCGGCACGCTCGGCTTCATCACGCCGCTCACCCATAATTTCTGCGAGAGCTGCAACCGGGTGCGCCTGACCTGCACCGGCCGCCTCTACATGTGCCTCGGCCAGGAGGACGCGGCCGACCTTCGCGCCCCGCTGCGCGCCTCCGACGACGATGGCCCGGTGCTGCGGGCCATCGAGGATGCCATCGCCCGCAAGCCGAAGGGCCACGATTTCGTCATCGACCGCCGCCGAGACCGGCCCGCGGTCGGCCGGCACATGAGCGTGACGGGAGGTTAGGAAGCGGCTGTCGCGGCCGCCTCCTCTAGCGCCCATTCGCGAAAGGCGCGGATCGCCGGTTCGTCGGCCCGCTCGGGCAAGGTGACGAGGTGGTGGGCGTAAGGGCCGGGCAGGTCCAGTCCCGGGAACGGCCGCACGAGGCGGCCGGTCGTCAGGTCGTCGCCGATCGCGACATTGGTGGCGAGAGCCACGCCCTGCCCGCCCACGGCCGCCTGGAGCGCCATGAAGGTGTGTGAGAAGCGGGGCCCGTGGGTCGCGTCGACCTGTTTCGCGCCGACCGCGGCCAGCCATTGCGGCCAGTAGACGTAAGCCGGAATCCCAGGGTCGGGATCCTCGTGCAGGAGCGTGTGACGTTGCAGGTCGTCCAGCACCTTCAGGGGTGGCCCCCGCTCGAGGAGGGCCGGGCTGCAGACCGGGAAGAACACTTCGTGGATCAGCAAATCGGCCCGCAGGCCCGGATAGGGTCCGGGGCCGAGCCGCACGGCGACGTCGACGTCCTCCCGCGAGAGATCGGCCAGTCCGACCGCGGCCAGGATGCGGACCTCAACGCCCGGCTGGCGCTCCCGGAACGAACCGAGGCGCGGGATGAGCCAGCGCGCGGCGAAGGAGGGCACCGTCGTGACGGTCAGGCCTCGCTCCGACGAGCCGCGGCGCCGCGCCCGGGCGGTCGCGTCGGCGAGGTCATCGAGCACCTCGCCGAGGGATGACGCGTAATCGCGACCAACCTCCGTCAGGCGAACGCCCTTGCTCGGCAGCCTCCGGAACAGAGTAGCGCCCAGCCAAGCCTCCAGCCCCTTCACGTGCTGGGCGACGGCGCCCGGCGTGACGCTGAGCTCGTCGGCGGCCTTGAGGAAGCTCAAGTGGCGCGCCGCGGCCTCGAAGGCGCGCACGGCATTCAGGGGCGGCAGGCGACGCTTCATGCTGGTGACCGAGTTTTCCTCGCTCTGACCAAGAGGAGTTCTGGTTTGCCGACCCCGCTTCGGAGGCGCACGATCAGGGCAATCATCGCTGATCGGAGCGTGTCATGTCCACGACCACTTGTTCAGAAAATCTCCGTCTCGCCACCGCGGCGCAGAGTCAGTCCCGGCTGCTGCGCGCCGTTCTCGTCGTCGAGTATTGGATGGAGCGGCACCGCCAGCGCCGCGCGCTGCTGGAGCTCGACGGCGCCATGCTGACCGACCTCGGCCTGTCCCCGGCCGACGCGGCGGCGGAGGGGGCCAAGCCCTTCTGGCGCGCGTGAGACGCGTTGCCCTACGCCGCCGGGCCCGGTAACCCTCCTGCGAGTCGAGAGGAGAGCGGGAACGGTGGCGCAGGGCTATGACGTGATCGTCGCCGGGTTGGGCGGCATGGGCTCGGCGACGTGCTGGCAGCTTGCCCGCCGCGGCTTGCGGGTGCTCGGCCTCGAGCGCTTCGACATCCCGCATGCCTACGGCTCCTCGCACGGGCAGAACCGGATCATCCGGCTCGCCTATTTCGAGCATCCGTCCTACGTTCCCCTGCTCCGGCGGGCCTACGAGCTGTGGCGCGAGGCGGAATACGCCGCCGGCGAGCGGCTTCTCTTCGTGACCGGCGGCGTCGATGCCGGGCCGGAAAACGGCCGCGTCGTGGAAGGCTCGCTGGCCTCCTGCCGCGAGCACGGCCTTGCCCACGAAGTGCTCTCCGCCACGGAGCTGGCCCGGCGTTTCCCGGGCTGGCGCATGCCGTCCGATCACGTCGGCGTCGTGCAGGCCGATGCCGGCTTCGTCGCGTCCGAACGGGCCATCGTCGCCCATGCGAATCTCGCGCTGAACGCCGGCGCCGACTTGCGGGCGCGCGAGGCCGTCGTGGACTGGTCGGTGACCGGGGCCGGAACGGTCGCGGTCACCACCGAGCGCGGGCGCTACGAGGCTGGCCGCCTGGTGCTCGCCACGGGCGCCTGGATGGAAGATTTCGTGCCGGCCCTGCGGGGCCGGGCCGTGCCCGAGCGGCAGGTGCTCGGCTGGTTCAGGCCGAAGGTGCCAGACCACTTCCGGCTCGGCCGCTTCCCTGTCGGCCTCGTCGACCGCGGGAACCGGGCGCTCTACGTCTTTCCCGAATGGGGCGTCCCCGGGTTCAAGATCGGGGTCTATCACCATCGCGGCGAGACGGGTCACGCCGACGCACTCTCCCGGGAGCCGAACGCGGAGGACGAGGCGGTGCTGCGCGAAGCGATGGAGGCCTATTTTCCCGACGCGAACGGCCCGACGATGAGCCTGCGCGCCTGCCTCTTCACCAACACGGCCGACGAGCACTTCGTCGTCGACACACTGCCCGGCGCGCCCCAGGTCGTCGTTGCCTCGCCGTGCTCGGGCCACGGCTACAAGTTCGCGAGCGTCATGGGTGAGGTCCTGGCCGATCTCGCGACCGGCCGCCCCTCTCCGTTCGACCTCGACCTGTTTCGCCTCGACCGCCTCGGGTGAGATCCGGTCAGAGACGGTAGGCGGTGCGCAGCCCGCCCCAATGGCGGCCGAAGAGGCGGATGGGGGCGTCGACTTCCCGCATCATGACGATCTGCCCGCCGCCCATGTCGCGCGGATAGGCCTGGACAAGGAAGGGGCGGGTCGAGCGGGCAGCGGCGATGCCGGCGCGGTCGTCGAAGATCCGCTTGTTGCGGCAGTTGGCCGTGTTCCAGGCCGTTTCGCCGGGGCGCTGCACCTGCGAGAACTTGCGGTTGTGGACGCCGATATAGCCGTTCCGATCGATCGGAATGCAGAAGACCATACGGTTGTCGTTGACGAGCACCGGCTCCAAGATCGGCGGCAGCACGTCCTCGAGGACGCGCAGGTAAGCCGTCTCGAACTGCTTCGGGTCGGTGCCGGGGATCGCCCGGTAATCCGTGTCGAAGATCTGCTCGCGGGTGAGCCGACCCTCGGCGACCGCCTGTTCCATGGCGAGCGTCACGCGCCGCGCGGTGTCCTGCGCCACCGCGATGAGCGGGCCGTATTCGTCGCGAATGCCAGCCACGAGGCGCGCGACGTCGGCTGCGGCCTGGGACGACAGGCCGGTAAAGGCGCAGTGTAGGCCCATGCCGCTCACCGCCGCGATCCGGGCGGGGAACGGTCCCGCGCCGTCGAGCGTGACCTCGACGCCCGCGCCGAGGCGCGGAGAGACGCCTTTCGGCAAAGCCAGAAGCGCGCCGCCCTCGCTGACGTCGATGGTCTGTGTCGCGTGGGTGGTTCCGCCGAGGCCGAGGCTGGCCCGCAGCTCCGTTGGGAAGCGGTCATGCTGCCGGCGGTCGCCGAGCTCGCTCTGACGCACGACCGCGACGAAGCGCTGGCCAAGGCCGCGGGCGAGGCCGTCGGCGGTTGCGGAAGCCAACCCCGCCTTGGCGACGCGCTCGGAGGCGTCCTGGGCCGCGGCGTCGACCTGTTGCGCCCGCGCGCTCACCTGCTCGACGAAGCCCGACGCTTCGGCCGCGCGCTGGGCAAGTTCCGCGATGGCCGCGTTCTGCTCGTCGACCGCGGTGCGCACGGTCTCGACCACGGGTTGAACGCCCTGGACGACGGATACCACCCGCTCGACGGCGGCGATGGAGGCGCCGGCGCTCTCGCGCAGGCGCTCGATGCGAAGGCGGATGTCGTTCGCTGCATTGCCGGTCTCGACGGAGAGCGACTTCACCTCGCCGGCGACGACCGCAAAACCGCGCCCGGCCGTGCCGGCGCGCGCCGCCTCGATGGTGGCGTTGAGCGCCAGAAGGTTGGTCTGCCGCGCCACGGAGGCGATCGTGTCGATGATGCTGACGATCTCCTCGGTCGCCCGCGCCAGCTCGGCGATCAAGCCGTTGGCCTCCTGGGCGCAGGACACCGCCTCGCCGATGCGCCCGCCGGCCTGGCCCATTGCTCCGGTGATCTCTCCGGAAGCCGCCGCGAGTTCCTCGGTGGAGGCGGCGAGCGCCACGGTCTGGCTCGCCGCGCCGCGGCCCGCAGCCGCGAGCTCGCCCATATGGGCCTGGATGTGGCTCAGGTCCTCGCGCGTCGCTTCCACCTCGCCCGAGGCCGAGGCGATGGCGTCCGACACCGAAGTGATGGCGCGCAGCACGTCCGACTCGAGTCCGTCGACGAGGTCGCGATCGAGGGCGGGCGCGGCGGGTCCGACGTCGACCGGAGAGGACGACAGGGTCGCAGGCGCCTCGGGCGTATCCGTCCGGCGCGTGAAAGCGGCGAGAGCTTGGAAGGTGCGCATGGGAAGCCGAGCTGAACTAACCTACGTTGGCGCCCATTGGTTAACGTGCGTTTAAGGCCTCCCCGCGCGTCTGTCGGAGCACCCGCGCGTGCGCGGGCCTCGACCGAACCGGTCGCCTCGCTGTAAGCGGGGTCAGGGCCGGTTCCGGCCTGGAGCACCCGCCTTGGCCTCCGCCCTCGAGAACCGCCGCGGCATCCTGGCGATGCTGGCGGCCATGACCTGCTTCATCGGGAACGACACGCTCCTGAAGCTGGCCTCGGCACAGCTCGGTCCGGGCGAGATCATGGCCGTGCGCGGCGCCTTCGCGAGCGCGCTCGCCCTCGGTCTCGTCCTTGCGAGCAGGGCGCAGGGGCACTTGCCCAACCTGTTCTCGCCCCGGGTGCTGCTACGCGCCGGCGTCGAGGCGAGTGTGGCCTTCCTCTTCATCACCAGCCTCGCCCACCTGCCCCTCGCCAACATCACGGCGATCTTGCAGGCGGCGCCCCTCATCATGACCCTGATGGTCGTGGTGCTCGGCATCGAGCAGGTCGGCTGGCGCCGCTGGGCGGCGATCGCCGTCGGGTTCCTGGGCGTGCTCCTGATCGTCAAGCCCGATCCGGCGGCCTTCAACCTCTACGCGGGCCTGGCGCTCCTTTCTGCCGTTCTCGTGGCGGTGCGCGACCTCGTCACGCGCTCGATCGGCGCCGAGGTGCCCTCGATCATCGTCACGCTCTCGACGACGCTGGCCGTCGGCCTTGTCGGGGCGGGGCTCGCGACTGTCGAGGGCTGGCGCGCCATTGACGGGACGCGCCTGCTGCTGCTCGTGGCCGCGGCCGTCTTCGTGACGCTCGGCAACCTCACCATCATCCTTGCCTTTCGCCGCGCCGACGTCGCCGTGGTGTCACCCTTTCGCTACGTCGTGATCCTGCTCTCGATCGTGCTGGGCTGGCTTGTCTTCGGCGAGTTGCCTGATCCCGCCTCCTGGCTCGGCATCGCGCTCATCGGCGGCAGCGGGATCTACACGATCCATCGCGAGCGGGTCCGCCGGCGGGCGGCCGAGGCCGCCGGAGAGTTCGCGTGAGCGCGACACTGGCGAAGCGGCCGCCGCTCTTTGTTCTCGTCGCGATCTCGGCCCTCCAGCCTTTCGCGCTCAATGTCCTCGCGCCGGCGACCCCGGCGCTCGCCCGCTTCTTCGCCACCGATTACGGTACGATCCAGCTCACCTTGACCGTCTATCTCGTGGCGGTGGCGGTCACCCAGCTCGTCGTCGGCCCGGTCTCGGACCGGATCGGGCGGCGCCCCTGCATCCTGGGCGGCCTCGCGAGCTTCGTCGTCGGCTCCGTGATCGGCATCGTAGCGACTGACATCGCGACGCTCCTCCTCGCCCGGGCCGTCCAGGCCATGGGCGGCGGCACCTGCTTCGCGCTCTCCCGAGCCGTGGTGCGCGACACCGCCGAGCGCGACGAGGCGGCGAGCCTCATCGGCTATATTACTATGGCGATGGTGGTCTCGCCGATGGTGGCTCCCCTCGTCGGCGGATACCTCGACCTGCATTACGGCTGGCGTTCGATCTTTGTCGCCATGCTCGTGCTCGCCGCGGCCGTGACCATTGCGGCAGCCCTCCTCCTCACGGAAACCGCCCCGAAGGCGTCAGCGGACGCCCAGGCCGGCTACGGGGCGGCCCTGCCCGTTCTCCTCGCGAGTCCCACCTTCGTGGGCTATGCCGGAGCGCTCGCCGGCAGCACGGCGGCCTTCTTCGTCTACATCGCCGGCGCGCCTTACATCGTGGTCGAGGTGATGGGCCGAAGCACCTACGAATACGGCGTTTATTCGATGCTGGTCGCAGCCGGCTACATGGCGGGCAACTTCGTCACGGGACGCTTCGGCGCCCGCATCGGCGGCGATCGGCTGGCCCGGGTCGGCCTCTCGATCTCGCTCGTCGCGACCGGCCTCGCTCTCGTGCTGGCCCTCGTGATGCAGGCCGCCTGGAACCCAGCGGCCCTCTTCATCCCGATGACACTCAACGCAGTCGGCAATGGCTTGACGATCCCGGGCGGCACGGCTTCCGCCTTGTCGGTTCGCCCCGACCTCGCCGGCACGGCGGCAGGTCTCGTCGGCGCGGGGCAACTCGGCTTCGGTGCGGTCGGGGCGATCGCCATCGGCTACGCGGTGGCAAGCTGGCCGCCGGCGCTGCCCCTCGCGATGCTTCTCCTGGTCGCATCGGCGCGCCTACTCATGGGGCGCGTGGCGAAATCGTAATGCCGGTCGGCTCGCCACGACTTGCCCGCTATTACAGCCGATCCTTGCAAGGCCTGCGCATTCCTGTATAGCGCCCCTGCAATCAGAACATAGCTGTGGGCAGGTGGCGTGCATGACGGGCTTGTTGGGCTTCAGTAGGGCCGTAGATCGCCTGACTGCAGCGGCCGGTGCGGTGGCCGACTGGCTCGTGCTCGCCGCCGTGCTGATCAGCGCTTCCAACGCCGCGATCCGCTATCTCGTGAGCTACTCGTCGAACGCCTGGCTCGAGATCCAGTGGTACATGTTCGGCGCCATCGTGCTGCTGGGTGCCTCGCACACGTTGCGCAAGAACGAGCACGTTCGCGTCGATCTCGTCTACTCCGCCGTCTCCGACCGCGCGCGGCTCTGGATCGACATCGTCGGCTTCGTTGTTTTCCTCCTGCCGGTGACGATCTACCTGACCTACCTGGCCGTTCCGTTCTTCCTGCAGTCGTTCCGTCAGCAGGAATTCTCGAGCAACGCGGGCGGCCTCATCCTGTGGCCGATCAAGCTCGTGATCCCAGTCGGCTTCGCGCTCCTCACGCTCCAGGGTCTGTCGGAGCTGATCAAGCGCGTCGCGGCCCTTCACGGCGACCTGACCCTCGACACCAGTTACGAGAAGCCCCTGCAGTAGGCGATCGAGGAGGCATTTCCCCCTCGTCGGTTTTAACGTTCCCGCGCATTTCTCTGGTTCACGTCATGCTCGCTCTACGCCGCTACGTCCCTGTCGCGATCATCGCCGTGACTCTGGCGATCCTCGCCAAGCTCTTCGGAGACACGATCGTCCGGGGCGTGTTCTCCCACGGCGTGTTCCCGCCCCTGATGTTCGGCGGCATGATCCTGTTCATGCTGATCGGCTTCCCCGTCGCCTTCTCTCTGGCGGCGGTCGGCCTGTTTTTTGGCATCCTCGGCATCCGGACGGGCCATTTCAGCCCTGACTTCCTGCAAGCCCTGCCCTACCGCTTCTTCGGCATCATCTCGAACGACCTCCTCCTCTCGATCCCGTTCTTCACGTTCATGGGCGCGATCCTCGAGCGCTGCGGCTTGGCCGAGGACCTGCTCGAGGGCACGGGCCAGCTTTTCGGTAAAATCCCCGGCGGCTTGGCCTATGCGGTGATCTTCGTGGGAGCGATCCTCGGCGCGATCACCGGCACGGTCGCGGCATCCGTGATCGCCATGGGCGTGATCTCGCTGCCCGTGATGATTCGCTACGGCTACGACATGCGCCTCGCCACGGGCGTGATCGCGGCGTCGGGCACCATCACCCAGCTCATCCCGCCCTCGCTCGTTCTCGTCGTCCTCGCCGACCAGCTCGGTCGCTCGGTCGGCGACATGTACCTGGGCGCGATCGGCCCTTCCCTGCTCCAGATCGCGATTTTCGTCGGCTACATCGTCCTCTTGTCTTTCCTTCGCCCGAACGCGATGCCGCCGCTTCCTCCGGAGGCGCGGGGCGAGATGGGCTGGCCGCTCATCCGACGCGTGCTCTGGGGCATGATCCCGTCGATCGTTCTGATTTTCCTGGTGCTCGGCACGATCTTCATGGGTCTCGCGACGCCCACCGAAGCGGGCGCCATGGGCGCGGTCGGGGCCATCGTGCTCGCCGCCCTGCATCGCCGGCTGACCTGGCCGCTGCTTCAGGAGGGCATGCAGTCGACGATGCGCATCACCGCCATGGTGGTGTTCATCCTCATCGGCTCGACCTGCTTCAGCCTCGTGTTCCAGGGCATGGACGGCGGGCGTTGGATCGAGCACCTGCTCACCGGCCTGCCCGGCGGTCAGATCGGGTTCCTGATCTTCGTCAACATTTTCGTCTTCTTCCTGGCCTTCTTCCTCGACTTCTTCGAGATCGCCTTCATCGTCGTGCCGCTGCTGGCGCCGGTAGCGGCGAAGCTCGGCATCGATCTGATCTGGTTCGGCGTCCTGCTGTGCGTGAACATGCAGACGAGCTTCATGCACCCGCCCTTCGGGTTCGCTCTCTTCTACCTGCGCGGCATCGCGCCCAAGGAGGTGAAGAGCTCGGACATCTACTGGGGCGCGGTCCCCTGGGTCGTGATGCAGCTGATCCTGGTCGCGATCGTGATCCTCTGGCCATCCTCGGTCACCTACTGGCTCGGCGGGCAGAAAACCCTCGACCCGGCCGCGATTCAGCAGAAGCTCGACAATCTGCAGATACCCGGCCTCGATATGCCGGGCGGGGGTGGCCTGCCCGGGTTGCCGCCCTTCGACCTCAACCAGCCGCCAAAGATCCAGTAACGGACGCGCAATCTCGATTGCCTCCTCCCGGATTGCCCGGGAGGAGTGTCGTGATGGCCGGCGCCCCGCGCGGGCCGGTTACGCCCGAGCGCGGGCGCGGATCATGAAGTTGTCGAAGGTGTACTCGGCCACCTGGAACCAGAGGTACTCCTCGTTCCGGAAGGCACGGTAGCTGTCGTAGATCTTCTTCCAGTCCGGGTTCTTGGCCGAGAGCTCGTCGTAGAGCTCATTAGCGGCTTTCAAGGACGCTTCGAGGAAGTCCTGCGGGAACGGCCGCAATTGCGCGCCCGACCCGACCAGGCGCTTGAGAGCCGCCGGATTGCGGGCATCGTACTTCGCCTGCATGTCGACGTTGGCGTAGCCCGCGGCCGCCTGAACGATCGCCTTGTAGTGCTTGGGCAGCTCGTTCCACTTCGTCATGTTGACGAAGAACTGGAGCTGCGGGCCGCCCTCCCAGAACCCGGGGTAGTAGTAGAACGGCGCGACCTTGTTGAAGCCGAGCTTCTCGTCGTCGTAGGGGCCGACCCACTCCGCCGCGTCAATGGTGCCGCGCTCGAGCGCCGGGTAAATGTCGCCGGCCGAGATCTGCTGCGGCACCGCGCCGAGCTTCTGCAACACCTGTCCGGCGAGCCCGCCGATGCGCATCTTGAGGCCCTGGAAATCGGCGGCCGACTTGATCTCCTTGCGGAACCAGCCGCCCATCTGGGTGCCGGTGTTGCCGCCCGCCATCCCGTAGATGTTGTGCTTGGCGTAGAACTCGTTGAGGAGGTCCATGCCGCCGCCGTGATACGTCCAGGCGTTCATCTGGCGGGAGTTGAGGCCGAAGGGGATGGCAGTGCCGAGCGCGAAGGTCGGGTCCTTGCCGACGTAGTAGTAGGGCGCGGTATGGGCCATCTCGACCGTGCCGTTGCCCACCGCGTCGGCAGCCTGGAACGTGCCGACGATCTCGCCGGCCGCGAAGACCTGGATCTGGAACTTGCCGTCGGTCGCCTCCGCCACGGCTTTCGAGAAGACTTCGGCCGCGCCGTAGATCGTGTCCAGGGCCTTCGGAAAGCCGGAGGTCAGGCGCCAGCGCACCTCCGGCATGGATTGCGCGACGGCCGGGGCGGCAACTGCCGTCGCGGCAGCTCCCAAACCGGCTGTTTGCAGGAATTGGCGTCTCTTCATCGGCGTTGCTCCCACAGCAGAACTGTCGTCTCTTCCGTCGTGTCAGAAGATCGACGGCTAAGCTGTGCAGTTCCACTTGCCTTTGGCAAGCGCGATCGCTCAATGGTCTGATTGACGCTTGGGTGAACCACGTCCTTGGCCGCCCTCAGGGCCGACTTCATCGGGGGTGCATGCGAGGAGGAGCGACGGCATGCTTTCGCGACGGAGCTTGGGTCGGATGGGCGGGACGGCATGGATGCTCGCCCTTCTGGCCACGCCGTCGCTGGCGCAGGAGGGGCGCAGCCTGCGCATCGCCACGGAAGGCGCCTACCCGCCGTTCAACGTCGTCGATGCGACCGGCGAGGTGCAGGGCTTCGAGATCGACCTTGCGCGGGCCTTTTGCGCCGCCATCAAGGCGCGCTGCACCTTTGTCATCCAGCAGTGGGACGGCATCACCCGCGGCCTCCTCGACCGCGAAGTCGACGCCATCGTTGCCTCGCTCCACGTCACCGAGCGGCGCCGGCGGCAGATCGCCTTCTCGCGGCCCTACTACCGGATCCCGAGCACCGTCATCGCCCGCAAGGATTCGAGCCTGACCGGCGTAACGGCGGAGGCGCTCGCCGGGCTCAGCATCGGCACTGTCGAGCGTAGCGAGGTGACGAGCTACCTGGAGGCGCGCTACGCGACCTCGGACGTGAAGCTCTACGGCAAGCTGGAGGAGGCGAGCCTCGATCTCCTCACCGAGCGCCTCGACGTCGTCGCGGGCGACAAGCTGGTGCTGAGCCGCTTCCTGGCGAGCCGTGAGGGCGCCTGCTGCCGCATCATCGGCGATCTTCCGGCCGACCCGGCCTACTTCAACCCGGGTGCCGCCATCGGGCTGCGCCAGGACGAGACCGCGCTGCGAGCCGCCTTCGACGCCGCGATCGCGCAGGTGATCAAGGACGGCACCTACGACCGCATCCGGGAGAAGTATTTCGCCTTCGACGTGAAGCCGCCGGGCTGACCGACGCGCGGAGTGACGCGTCAGGACCGATCGGCCGAAGAGCTCTCGCCCTGTTTGACGGCTCCACTTTCCTCTCTCTATGAACCCTCCACGATCAGGGAGAGCTTCATGGCGAAGGTGGCGTTTCTGGGCTTGGGCGTGATGGGGTACCCGATGGCGCGGCACCTTGCGGCCAAGGGGCACGAGGTCACGGTCTATAATCGGACGCACGCGAAGGCGGAGCGCTGGGTTTCCGAGCACGGCGGCCGCGCCGCCCCGACGCCGCGGGAAGCCGCGGCCGGCCAAGAGATTGTCTTCGCCTGCGTCGGCAACGACGAGGACCTGCGCCAGATCACGCTCGGCGAACAGGGCGCTTTCTATTCGATGACGCGGGGTGGCGTCTTCGTCGACCACACCACGGCCTCGGCCGAGGTCGCCCGGGAACTCGCCGACGCGGCGTCCGCGAAAGGGTTCGGCTTCGTCGACGCGCCGGTGTCGGGCGGCCAAGCCGGCGCCGAGAACGGCGTGCTCACCGTGATGTGCGGCGGTTCGGAGGCCGATTACGCCAAGGCCGAGCCCGCCATCATGAGCTTCGCCCGGGCCTGCCGCCTGATGGGCCCGTCGGGCGCCGGGCAACTGACCAAAATGGTGAACCAGATCTGCATCGCCGGCCTCGTGCAAGCGCTCTCGGAAGGCATCCATTTCGGCCAGCGCGCCGGCCTCGACATCGAAGCGATGCTCGAAGTGATCTCGAAGGGTGCCGCCGGCTCCTGGCAGATGGAGAACCGCGGCAAGACCATGAATCAGGGCAAATTCGACTTCGGCTTCGCCGTCGACTGGATGCGCAAGGACCTTGGCATCTGCCTCGACGAGGCGCGGCGCAACGGCGCCAAGCTGCCGGTCACGGCGCTGGTCGATCAGTTCTACAGCGACGTGCAGGCCATGGGCGGCACGCGCTACGATACGTCGAGCCTGATCCTGCGCCTCAACCGGTAAGCGCCAGCGGCTCAAGTCTCGTCACGGCCGCGACCTCAGCGCGGAGCACCGGCAGGAGTTCCGCCTCGAACCAAGGATTCTTCTTGAGCCAGCTCGTGTTGCGCCAGGACGGGTGCGGCAGGGGTAGCACGCGGGGCCGGCGCGGGCTCGCGAGGGTCTCGCGCCAGCGCAGGACCGTCTGCGTCATGCCCGCCTTGGCCTCGGGGCCGAGATGCCAAGCCTGCGCGTAACTCCCGATCAGCAGGATCAGCTCGAGCCCGGGCATCTGCGCGAAGATGCGCTCGCGAAAGAGCGGCGCGCATTCCCGCCGAGGCGGCAGGTCACCGCCCTGCGCGTCGTAGCCCGGAAAGCACGCGCCCATGGGCACGATGGCGACCCGCGACGCGTCGTAGAACGTCGGCTCGTCGAGGCCGAGCCAATCCCGCAGGCGAACGCCGGACGGGTCCTGGAACGGAATGCCGCTCGCGTGCGCCCGCATCCCCGGCGCCTGGCTCGCGATGCACAGCCGCGCGGTCGAGGCGATCTGAAAGATCGGCCGCGGCTCGTGCGGCAGGGGCCCGCCATGCCGCGGGGTATCGCGGCAAACACGGCAGGCGCGCAGCTCGGCAAGCAGAGGCGTGAGATCGTCCGGCGAGGCTGGGTTCATGCCCGAGATATGGTGTCGCGCTCACCCTGCAGGAGGCGACAAAGCACCTCGCCGGGCCAGTGGCCCCAAGAAAAAAGGCGCGGCTTGCGCCGCGCCTGAAGGGGTCTCGATATGGAGGTCAATCCATAACTCTCAGGTAGCCCACCGCGGTTCCCCACGATGTGCGCTGTCACACACCTCTCAACGCGGCGAGGTCGAGGGGCAGGGAGCGCAGGCGCTTGCCGGTGGCCGCGAAAACCGCGTTGGAGATCGCCGGCGCGATCGTCGGCACACCGGGCTCGCCGATGCCCGTCGGGTCGACGGTCGAGGGCACGATATGGACCTCGACCTTCGGCATCTCGCGCATCCGGGTCGGCTCGAAGGCGTCGAAGTTGGCCTCCTGCACTACGCCGTCCTGGAGGGTGATACGGTTGCGCAGCACCGACGAGAGCGCGAAGCCCACCGCGCCTTCCACCTGGGCCGCGATCACGTCAGGGTTCACGGCGATGCCGCAATCGACGGCCGCCACGACGCGGTCGACCTTGACCTCGCCGCCGTCCACCGTGACGTCGGCCACCATGGCGACATAGGAACCGAAGCTGTCGTGCACGGCCACGCCGCGGCCGCGGCCCTGCGGCATCATCTCGCCCCAGCCGGCCTTCTCGGCCGCCAATTTCAGCACCCCGGCGCTGCGGGAAGCCGGGTCGAGGTGGGCCATGCGGAACTGCACCGGATCCTGGCCTGCCGCCTTGGCCAGCTCGTCGATGAACACCTCCATGGCCTGCGCCGTGTGGGTGTGCCCGACCGAACGCCACCAGAGGACGGGAACGCCCTCCTGCGCATTGTGCGCTTCCGTCCGGAAGTTCGGGATGGCGTAGGGCGTGTCGGCGACGCCCTCGACCGTCGTGCCGTCGACCCCGTTCTTCACCAGCATCGCCTCGAAGGGCGAGCCGATGAGAATCGACTTACCGACGATCGTATGCTGCCAGCCGGCGATCTTGCCCTTGGCGTCGAGGCCGGCGCGCAGCGCGTGGTAGACCATGGGGCGGTAATGGCCGCCCTTCATGTCATCCTCGCGGGTCCAGACGAGGTGGATCGGCGCGTTGCCGTTCCAGGCTTTGAGGATCGTCGCGGCCTCGGCGTAGTAGTCGGCCGAAGGCGTCGCCCGGCGGCCGAAGGAACCCCCGGCCCAGAGCGTGTTCAGCTTCACCTTGTCCGGCGTCGTCCCGAGCACCTGGGCGACGATCGCCTGCTCGATGGTCTGGAGCTGGTGGCCGGCCCACATCTCCACGGTCCCGTCCGGGTTGCGGGCGATAGTGGCGTTGAGCGGCTCCATCGAGGCATGGGCGAGGTAGGGGAAGGTGAACTCGGCCTCGAGCACCTGCGCGGCCTGACGGAGCGCGCCGTCGGAGTCGCCCCGGTTCGCGGCCGTGAGGCCCTTCGTCTTCGCGAGCTCTTTGAACGAGGCGAGGATCGCGTCCGACGAGCGCGTCTCCGCCCTCGAGAGGTCCCACTCGACCTTGAGCGCCTCGCGGCCCTTCATAGCCGACCAAGTGTCCTTGGCGATGACCGCGACGCCCGTCGGAACCTGCACGACGTCGATGACGCCCGCCACAGCCTTGGCCGGGGCCGGATCGAAGCTCTTCACCTTGCCGCCGAAAGCGGGCGAACGGGCGACGACCGCCGTCACCTGGCCGGGGCGGCGCACGTCCAGCGAATAGATCGCGGTGCCGTCCGTCTTGGCCGTCGAGTCGACGCGCGAGACCTGCTTGCCGATATAGACCCAATCCTTCGGGTCCTTCAGGCGCGGCTCCTGCGGCACCGGCAGCGTCGAGGCGGAGGCGGCGAACTCACCGAAGGTCGCGGAGCGGCCGGTGCCCGCGTGGCTCAGCACGCCGCGCTCCACCTTGATCTCCTTGACCGGCACCTTCCACGCGAAGGCCGCAGCAGCGACGAGCATCTCCCGAGCCGCCGCACCCGCCTTGCGCAATTGATGCCAGGAATTGGCGATGGCCGTGGAGCCGCCCGTGCCCTGGACCGGGCCGAAGAGCAGGTTGTTGTAGAGCTGCGCGTTCGCCGGCGCGAATTCGGTGCGGATCTGAGACCAGTCGGCGTCGAGCTCGTCGGCGACGAGGGTGGCGAGGCCGGTCGTGTTCCCCTGCCCCATGTCGAGGTGCTTGATCAGCACCGTGACCGTGTTGTCGGGGGCGATCCGCACGAAGGCGTTGGGCTGGGCCGGCGCTTTCGCCAGGGAGGCGCCTGCAGCCTCCGCGAAAGCCTTGCCCTTGAGGCTGATGGTCGTGCCGACGACGAGGACGCCCGTCGCGGCGGCAGCGCCCGTCAGGAAGGCGCGGCGGGAGGTCGGGTGTTGGGCGGAGGCCTGAAGCTTGCGAGCGAGCATGGTTGATCTCCGTCAGGCCAAGGAGCGGGCGGCGTCGTGGATCGCGGCGCGGATGCGCTGATAGGTGCCGCAACGGCAGATGTTGCCGTCCATGGCGGTGTCGATGTCGGCGTCGCTGGGCTTCGGATTCTCCGAGAGGAGGCCCACCGCCGACATGATCTGCCCGGACTGGCAGTAGCCGCACTGCACGACATCGAGCTTGCGCCACGCCGCCTGAACGGCCTGGGCAACCTTGCCGTCGATGCCCTCGATGGTGGTGATCTTCGCTGCGCCGACCGAGCCGACGGGCATCTGGCAGGCGCGCACCGGCTGGCCGTCGACATGGACGGTGCAGGCGCCGCAGGCAGCGATGCCACAGCCGTACTTGGTGCCCGTGAGGTTCAGATGGTCCCGGATCGCCCAGAGAAGGGGCATGTCCGGATCGACGTCGAGCTGGCGCGCCGCGCCGTTAATCGTGAGCGTGATCATCGGCGATCCTCCGCGGAAACGAACGCGTGAAACGAAACAGACCCAATCGGGAACATTGGACACCTTCGTGACAATCGCCGCAACAGAATGTGCGCTAGCGCACATCGAAGAGCCGTCAGCGGGCCGACCGCTGGTGTTCGCGCCGCCAATCCTGCGGCCGCTCGAAGGACCCGGCCCACAGCCCACGCCGCCTGGCCCGGGCAGCGGTCTCCTCGCGACGGTAACCACCGCCATAGGCCACCGCGTGACCCTCTTCGACCATGACCGCACCGATATCGTTCCTGGCGCTGGTTGAGCAGCGGGCGAGATTGCGGTCGTAGCGGTCCTTGCCCTCCAACGTGCAGGTCAATCCGTCACCTTCGACGAGGTTCGCCAGCGCGCGCCGGGCCTCATCGCCGCAGCGGTAGGATCGCCCCTCGCGCTCACAGGTCTGCTGCAGCTCAGGCGCGTCGATCCCTTTGAGCCGGATCACGGTGCCGCCGACCCGCAGCGAGTCGCCATCCACGACCGCCGCCGCTCCCGTCACCGTCGACTGGTTCCACGTGCGCAAGGCTTGCGCCGCCAAGGCGAGCATCGCCAACACGAGAAGGGAGCCGACACCGCTCAGGAGGCGCTTCAAGAGACCGACATCCTCATCCGAACGGCGAAGGGCCCGCTTTTCGACCTTATTCGAAGGGGGAGTTTAACACTTTCCTCGCATCCTCGACGGCTGGGCGAAGGCGCGGTCGGACGACCGGCCGGCCCGCGTCGCAGGGTGGTCGGATCCGAGGTCTGCGTAGGCGTCGATGGGCGAGCTGACGGCGGAAACGATCCAGCGCGGGCGCGGCCCGGCCTCGGAGGAGGTCGCCCGCCGTCGCCGCATCGCGCAGGACGTGCGCAGCGCGCGGGAGAAACTCACCTCCAGCATCGGGCTCGAGCGCACTTACGACTACGAGCTCGTCCGGCTCTTCGCGCAGTACCGGCTCGGGGCCTCGATCCCCGTGGCTGGGCTCGCCGCGGCGATTTTCCTCGCGGCGACGCTCTGGCTGCCGCCGGAGCAGCTCGCCCTTCCCGTCGCCCTCGTCCTCGCCGCCATGGGCGTCGGCGCCGCGCTCGGCCGCAGCTTCCTGCGCCAGGCGCCCGACACCGTGCCGCTCGGCCCGTGGCGCCGCCGCTTCGTCCTGGCGGAACTGCTCGTCGGCTTGAGCTGGGCCCTCGTGGTCCAGGTGCTGATGCAGGCCGACGGGGTGAGCCTGCGCAGCTTCGTGCTCTTCGTGCTCGTCATCGTCTCGGCGGTGACGACGATGCTGGCCGCGACCATTCCCGCCGCGGTCTATGCCGGATTCGTGCCCCTCGGCGCGGCGATGATCGCCTTCGTGAGCGTCGCGCGCTCCGTCGAGGCGGGCATGCTCTTCGTCATGGTGACGAGCGCGCAGGTATTCTTCGCGATCCTGGCGCGCCGGCTCTACATGAGCGCCGTGGCGGCCCTGCAGTCGAGGGCGGAGAAGGACGCGATCTTCGCCGAGCTCGAGGAGGCGAAGGCCAATTCGGACGAGGCGCGCCGGCGCGCGGAGGAGGCCAACCTCGCGAAATCCCGCTTCCTCGCGACCATGAGCCACGAGCTGCGCACGCCGCTCAATGCCATCCTCGGCTTCTCGGAGGTGATGAAGAACGAGGTGTTCGGACCCCACGCCTCGCCCTTCTACCGGGACTATGCGGGGGACATCCACGGCTCGGGCCAGCATCTTCTGACCCTCATCAACGAGATCCTCGACCTCTCCCGCATCGAGGCCGGGCGCTACGAACTCAACGAGGAGGCCGTGCAGCTCGCCCATATCGTCGAGGATTGCCGCCACATGATGAACCTGCGCGCGAAGGCCAAGAACCAGTCCTTCCGCGAGGCCATCGACCCTGCCCTGCCGAAGCTCTGGGCCGACGAGCGCGCGGTGCGCCAGATCGTCCTCAACGTGCTGTCGAATGCGATCAAGTTCACGCCGCAGAACGGCGAGATCGCCATCAAGGTGGGCTGGACGTCGAGCGGTGGGCAATACGTGAGCATCAGGGACACCGGCCCCGGCATCCCTGAGAACGAGATCCCGATCGTCATGTCGTCCTTCGGCCGGGGCTCGCTCGCCATCAAGACGGCGGAGCAGGGCTCGGGGCTCGGCCTGCCGATCGTCAAGGGCCTCGTCGACCTGCACGGCGGCGGTTTCCAGCTGAAGTCGAAACCACGCGAGGGCACGGAAGTGATCATCACCTTCCCGGCCGCCCGCGTGATGGACGCCCTCGCAGCCCTGGAGGTGCCGGAGAAGCCCGGCGCGCAGGCGGCTTAAGCGACCTGAGACGGCCCCGAGACGCCGGCCTGACTGAACGTCGCCATCTCGTTATGGCAGGCCGCCGCCGCCTTGACGATGCCGGCGGCGATCGCCGCGCCCGTACCCTCGCCGAGGCGCATTCCGAGCGCCAGAAGCGGCACCTTGCCCAGGTGCTCCAGAGCCCGCTGGTGCCCCTGCTCGCCCGAGAGATGGCCGGCGACGCAATGGTCGAGGGCGGACGGGTCGAGGGCGTGCAGGATCGCCGCCGCCGCCGTCACGACGAAACCGTCGAGGATGACCGGGATGTGCTGCAGCCGTGCGGCGAGGATCGCGCCGCAGAGCGCCGCGATCTCACGCCCCCCGAGGCGCGCCAGCACCTGGAGCGGATCGCCGAGTTCGCCGCGATGGCGCTCAAGAGCCGCTTCAACGGCGGCGATCTTGCGGGCGAGGCCTTCGTCGTCAACGCCCGTGCCGCGCCCGACCCAATCGGCGGGCGTACCGCCGAACAGCGCGCAGAGGATCGCGGCAGCCACCGTCGTGTTGCCGATCCCGAGCTCGCCGAGGGCCAACAGGTCCGTGCCTCCGGCGATCGCTTCCATGCCGAAAGCCATGGTGGCGACGCAGGCGCGCTCGTCCATGGCGGGCCCCTGCGTGATGTCGCCGGTCGGCATGTCGAGCGCCAGGTCGAAGACCTTGAAGCCGAGGCCGTAGGCCCCGCAGATCTGGTTGATCGCCGCCCCACCGGCGGCGAAGTTCTCCAGCATCTGCCGGTTGACCTCGGAGGGATAGGCCGAAACGCCCAGCTCGGCCACGCCGTGGCTGGCGGCGAAGACGCAGACGAGCGGACGGTTGACCGTGGGTTTGGGCTGCCCCTGCCAGCAGCTCAGCCACTCCACGAGCCATTCGAGCCGGCCGAGGCTGCCGGCCGGCTTCGTCAGTTCGCGGTCGCGGGCGCGCACGGCCGCGACGGCCGCCTGATCCGGCCCTGGCATCATGGCGAGGAGCCGGCGGATGTCGTCGAACGGGGCGCCGTTCCCTGAGCCGGCCGGGGTATCCGCCATGCAGGTCTCCTCTGGCGGCCGTGCCGCCCGATAAGCTAACGGAGCGCGACGGCGCCCTCGGGAAGGGCGCCTATAGACCTCGCCGCCCGCGAGGTGAAGCGGACGGGAGCGCTCATCGCATGACGAGACGCGAGATCGGTGACGCCGCCCGTGCCATCCTGACCGACCTCGCCCGGTGCCTACGCTTCTACTCCCGGCTTCCGGTTCCGACGCTGCCCTGGGAGGGCGATCCGCACGGCATTCCGGATTTCCGCACGATGCCGCGGGTCCTGCCCGTCGCGGGGGCGCTTCTCGGGGCGATCGGTGCTGCGGTGCTCTATCTCGCCGACGCCCTTCACCTCGGCTCCTGGCTCGCGGCGGCCCTCGCTGTAGCGTCGTTGACCCTCGTCACCGGCGCCTTTCACGAGGACGGGCTCGCCGACATGGCCGACGCGTTCGGCGGCGCCACACCGGAGCGCCGCCTCGAGATCATGCGCGACAGCCGCATCGGTTCCTACGGAACGGCGGCGCTGGTGCTGGCTTACGCCTTGCGGATCGGCGCGCTGTCGACGCTTCTGGACCGGAACGGGCCGGGTCTGGCTGCGGCCGCCCTGGTTCTCGCCGGCGCCCTCTCGCGCACCGCCGGGCTCCTGGCCTTCCGCCTCGCGCCGCCCGCGCGCAGCACGGGGGCGGCCTATGCCGTCGGCCAGCCGTCCGCCTGGACCGTCACGGTCGCTTGGACGCTCGCCGGCCTCCTTGGGCTTGCTCTGGACCTGGCGGCTCTCCTGCCCCTTCCTGGAACCCTCCTCGCCTTCGGCTTCGCTGCGGCGGCAGCTGTAGGGCTGACGCGGGTTGCTGTCCGTCTCGTCGGCGGCCACACGGGCGACGTCGCCGGCGCCATCCAGCAAGTCAGCGAGGTCGCGATCCTACTCGCCCTCTTGATCGGTGCCCCGCGCTGACGAGATAGAAGGCTGCTGCACCGCTTCGAGCACCATGGCCCGCATCTCCACCCCTTGCGTCCGCGTCTGCCTCCTCGACCCCGAGACGGGGCTCTGTGAGGGCTGTGGGCGCACGCGCGAGGAGATCGAGCGCTGGGTGCGCTTCTCCGAGGAGGAGCGGCTGACCATCATGGCCGGTCTCGAGGAGCGGATGCGGCGGGCCTTCCTCGGAGCCGACGAGGCAGGATGATGGGCGGCGCGATCGGCCTCGCCCTCATCCTGCTCGTCGCGGCTTTCCTGCTCGCGACGCAGGGCGAGACTTCGGTGGCGGGGCTCGAGCCCGGCGAGCTCGCCTCCCTCACCGCTCTTGTATCCCTCGCGCTGATCTTCGCCGGCTCCATCGTCAGCGAGTTTCGCGGACGCTGGTCTCAGGGCGTTGCCGCGATCGCGGCCTGGCTCGTCATCGGCCTCGGCGTCGTCGCGGCCTACAGCTATCGCGCCGAGCTCGCGGAGGTCGGCAACCGCCTCGTCGGCGAGCTGTCGCCGGGCACGACGAGCGTGGGTCCGGGGGGCGAGGTCGAGGTGACGCGCCGCCTCGGCGGCACCTTCGTGCTCTCGGGGCGCGCCAACGACCGGCCGCTCTCCTTCATCTTCGACACGGGGGCGAGCACGGTGGTGCTCACCGCCGAGAGCGCGCGGGCGCTCGGGCTCGCACCCTCGGACCGCGACTACGGGGTGCCGATCTCAACGGCCAACGGCCGCACCACCGCGGCTCCTATCACCCTCGACAGGCTCGCCTTTGGCTCGATCGAACAGCGCCGCGTCCCGGCCCTCGTGGCACGTCCGGGGGCACTGCGGGAGAACCTGCTCGGGATGACCTTCCTCGACCGGCTCGCTTCTTATGAGGTGCGCCAGAACCGGCTGATCCTGCGCGGCCGCGGAACTTAAACGACCAGGCTCCAGAAGAACCGGGCGCAGACGATCAGGAGAAAGATGCCGAACGCCACCTCGAGGCGGCGCTTCGAGAGCGTGTGGGCAAGACGCGCGCCGATCGGCGCCGTCCAGATGCTGGTCGGCACGAAGAGCGCGAAACCGAGAAGCGAGACGTAGCCGAGAGTCATGGGCGGCTGGAGGACCGCAACGTCCGGGTACTGCGCCGCCTTCGGCCAGCCGGCGAGCACGTAGCCCAGCGCTCCCGGGATTGAGATGAGCAGGCCGAGCCCCGACGAGGTCGCCACCGCCTGGTGAATGGGACGGCCGTAGAAGGTCATGATCAGGTTCGAGAGCTGGCCGCCGCCGATGCCCATCAGGGCCGAGAGGATGCCGATCACGAAGCCGTAGACCCGCATCAGGATGCCCCTCGGCAGGTCGGTGGCGATGCGCCACGAATCCCGGCCGAAGAGCAGGCGAACGGCGGACACGCCCGCGACGAGGACGAAGACGGTCTTGAACAGGTCGGCCGGCGCGTAGCGCGCCACGACGCTGCCCGCGGCGACCCCGAGCACCACGGCCACCGCCCAGGCGCGGATCACGGTCATGTCGACGGCGCCCTTGGCGCGGTGGGCGTTGAACGAGCGGATCGAGGTCGGGATGATGATGGCGAGCGAGGTGCCGACGCAGAGCGGCATGCGGGGCTCTTCCGGCACGCCCGCGATGCGGAAAAGCTCGTAGAGGACGGGCACGATGACCGCGCCGCCACCGACGCCGAAGACCCCGGCGAGAAGCCCCGTCACCGCGCCCGCGACGAGGAGCGCGACAGCCAGGAAGGCGAGGTCGGCGAAGGGGATGCCGGCGAACATTGAGAAACCGTGGTGATGGGAGCCGGCGCGGTCTCTGGGCGAAAAGCGCCAGTGAGGCAAGGCTGCGGCCGCGCACGGAAACGGTTGCGCTTCACCCGGGCCGCCCTTTAATCCCGGCTCCGCTTCCAGCTTCACGGTGCGCCATGGTCTCCCGCCTTTCCCTGTCCAAGGACAAGATCCGGGTCCTGCTGCTCGAAGGCGTGAACGACTCGGCCGCCGCCCTGATGCAGAGCGCCGGCTACACCAGCATGACTCGCCTGCCGAAGGCCCTCGACGGCCCGGCGCTCAAGCAGGCGATCCAGGGCGTCCATATCCTTGGCATCCGCTCGCGCACCCAGCTCACGCCGGACGTGCTCGACGCGGCGGACCGGCTCATCGCGGTGGGCTGCTTCTCGGTGGGCACCAACCAGGTCGATCTCGCGGCAGCGCGGGAACGGGGCGTGCCCGTCTTCAACGCCCCCTTCTCCAACACGCGCTCCGTGGCCGAACTCGTCATCGGCGAGATCGTCATGCTGTTCCGGCGCGTCTTCCCTCGCTCCGTCGCGGCCCACGAGGGGGCATGGGACAAGTCGGCGACGGACAGCCACGAGGTGCGGGGCAAGGTGCTCGGCATCGTCGGCTACGGCAATATCGGCTCGCAGCTCTCGACGCTCGCGGAAGCCATGGGCATGCGGGTGATCTACTTCGATCAGACCGACAAGCTGCGCCACGGCAATACGGAGCCGGCGGAGAGCCTTCGGGCACTCCTGGCGGCGAGCGACGTCGTGAGCCTTCACGTGCCCGAGACGCCGGCCACCCACGGCATGATCGGCGAGGCGGAGATCCGGGCGATGAAGCCCGGCGCCTTCCTCATCAACAACAGCCGCGGCACCGTGGTCGACCTTAAGGCCTTGGCGGGCGCCTTGCGCGACGGACACCTGCGGGGCGCGGCGGTCGACGTGTTCCCGGTCGAGCCCGCCTCCAACGCCGAGCGCTTCGTCACCCCGCTCCAGGGCCTGCCCAACGTCATCCTGACCCCTCACGTCGGCGGCTCGACGGAGGAGGCCCAGGAGCGGATCGGGGCGGAGGTGGCCAAGAAGCTGGTGGAGTACTCCGACGTCGGCTCGACGGTCGGCGCCGTGAATTTTCCTCAGGTGCAATTGCCGGCACGGCCCACGGGTGCGCGCTTCATCCAGGTGCAGCGCAACCTGCCCGGCATGCTCGGGCGCCTCAACCAGCTCTTCGCGGAGCGGGGCGTGAACATCGCCGCCCAGTCCTACCAGACCGACGGCGACACGGGTTACGTCGTCATGGAGGCGGAGGTCGGCGGCCCCGCGGCGCGGGAGATCCTCGCCGAGATACGCGCGCTCGAGGGCACGATCCGCGCCCGGCTTCTCTACGATCGCGGATGAGCCTTCAGCGCCCGGCCGCTTCGGACAAGTTGAGCACGACGATGCCGGCGACGATCAGGCCCATGCCGACGAGGGCCGCCGCATCGAGCGCCTGCCGGTAGACGATCCAACCGATGAGCGTGATGAGCGCCAGGCCTGCCCCCGACCACACCGCGTAGGCCACGGCGACCGGGATCGAGCGCAGGGTCAGCGACAGGCAGTAGAACGCGAGCGCGTAGCCCAGGGCCGTCACGAGTGAGGGCACGGGTCTTGTGAAGCCGTCCGACGCCTTCAGGGCTGTGGTGGCGGCGACCTCAGCGATGATCGCGAGCGCCAGATTAGCCCAAGCCACGTGCCCTGCTCCCTTGATGGACGGGTCCGATATGGCCAGGGCTGGCCACGCGAAAAGGCCCTCGCCGCATCCGGCGAGGGCCCTCTTGGTCGTGACACGGTCCTGGATGTTCCACGAACCGCTAGTTGAGGCAGCTCAGGTCAGCCCGCGTTCGGCAGGGCGACCGCCACGAAGCGGGTGCCCTCGCGGCCCTTGATGCGCATCAGGACGGCCTTGCGGCCCGCCTTCTGCGCCGCCTCGACGCCGGCCTTGACGTCGGACGGGTTCGAGACGGCCTGACCGCCGACCTCGAGGATGACCTCGCCCGCCTGGAGGCCCTTGGTGGCCGCCGGCCCGTTCGGGTCGACGCTGGTGATCGCGACACCTTCCTCGCCGCCCTGCGTCGGGCCGAGCTGGAGGCCGAGCCGCGGATTGGCGCGATCCGTGTCGCGCTCGACCTTGGCCGACTTCTCGCCCGGCAGCGTGGCGAGCTCGACGGTCGCGGTCTGCTCGCGGCCGTCACGCAGGTAGCGAACCTCGGCCTTGGAGCCGGGACGCAGGCCGCCAACCTTGCGGGTGAGCTCACGAGCATTGGCCACCGGCTCGCCGTTGACGGCAGTGATCACGTCGCCCGCCTTCAGGCCCGCCTTGGCGGCCGGCGTGTCGGCCTGGGCCGAGCCGACGAGCGCGCCCTTGTCCTCCTTGAGGCCAAGGCCGTCAGCGATGTCCCGCGTCAGCGGCTGCACCTGCACGCCGAGGTAGCCTCGGGTGACCTGGCCTTCCTTGCCGAGCTGGTCGACGACGGTCTGCACCGTGTCGGCGGGGATCGCGAAGGCAAGGCCCACGCTGCCGCCCGAGGGCGAGAAGATCGCCGTGTTCACGCCCACGACCTCGCCCAGGAGGTTGAAGGTCGGGCCGCCCGAGTTGCCCTTGTTGATGGGCGCGTCGATCTGCAGGAAGTCGTCGTAAGGGCCGGCGCCGATGTCGCGGCCGCGGGCCGAGACGATGCCGGAGGTCACCGTGCCGCCGAGGCCGAAGGGGTTGCCGATGGCCACCACCCAATCGCCGACGCGGGGCGCCTTGCCGGCGATCCGCACGTAAGGATAGGTGCCGCCCTCGTTGACTTTCAGCAGGGCGAGATCCGTCTTGGGATCCGTGCCGACGACCTTGGCGTCGATGCTGCGGCCGTCATCGGTGACGAGGGTCACGCTCGCGGCGTTCTGCACGACGTGGTTGTTCGTCACGGCGTAGCCGTCGGCCGAGATGAAGAAGCCGGATCCTTGCGACTGGCGGGCGCCGCCTGGCCGACCCTGGCGCGGGCCGCGTTCTCCCGGCTGTCCCTCTCCGAAGCGGCGGAAGAACTCGCGCAGCTGCGGCGGAACATTCTCCAGGCCGCGGCCGGACGGCGCGCTGTCCTCGGCGGTGTCGGCGACGTTGGCGATCTTAACGCGCACGGACACGACCGCGGGCTTCACCTTGTCCACGACATCGGCGAAGGACGGCAGCGCCTGGGACGGCGTCACGGTGATGGGCGCCTGGGCGAGCGCGGGGCTACGCCCCTCGATGAGCGTCGCGCCGAGGGCGCCCGACGCCACGAGCGCGATGGCCGCGACCGACGCCAGGGAACGGCGGCGCGGCGAAGACGGGGTCTGGTCGATGCTCGACATGGATGCGGTCACTCCGATCGACGCTGCCGACGATGAGCAGCGCGCGTGACCTGAATGTCGTGCGGGCAGGTGAAAGTGTCCTGGCGGGCAGATTAAACTTTGGAAAGCCCGCTGGCGGCGTCAGAGCATGCGCTTGTCGGCCTCGCCGTCGAGGGGGATCTCGATGCGGCAGCGCAGGCCTGTGGGCTCGAAGGCGAGGTCGACCGATCCGCCGAGCTCGGCGGCGACGCCGCGATCGAGGAGGCGCGAGCCGAAGCCGCGCCGCGTGGGAGCCACGACCGGCGGGCCGCCCGCCTCACGCCACGTGAGCCGAAGCCAGGCCTGAGTCTCGATCGTGGACCGGCGCCAGGCCACCGCCACCCGTCCCTCCGGGGCCGAGAGCGCGCCGTACTTCGCCGCGTTGGTCGACAACTCGTGGAAAGCGAGGCCGAGCGCCAGAGCCGTGCGCGGTCCGACCGTGAAGCGCGGGCCGTGCAAACTCACCCGGGCCGGCCCGTCCGCCGCGGCACTCTCCATGTAGGGCGACAGTTCCTGCTCGAGCACGTCGCGCAGGTCCGCCCCTTCCCAGCTCCCCTGGGTGAGGAGGTTGTGCGCCTTCGAGAGGGCGAGGAGGCGCGGTTCGAAGGCCTCGAAGAAGCTTCCCGCGCTCGTCGCGGTCCGGGCTGTCTGGGCCGCGATGGACTGCACGGTCGCGAGCGTGTTCTTGACGCGGTGGTTGAGCTCGCCGAGCAGCAGCCGCTGCCGGGCCTCGGCGAGTTTGCGCTCCGTCACGTCCTGGACGACGCGCACGCTGTAGAGGAACCGGCCCTCCGCGTCGCGCACCGCCGACGAGACCACGCTGATCCACACCTCCTGGCCGTCGTCGCGGCGGTAGCGCTTCTCGATGCCGTAGCGGTCGATCTCGCCGGCCACCTGCCGGGTGTACTGGGTGCGGTCCTCGTCGAGGTCGTCGGCGTGGGTGCGGTCGAAGAGCACGCGGCCGATCATGGCGCTGCGCGACGCGCCGGCGATGGAGCACAGCGCCTCGTTGACGCGCAGCAACCGTCCGGCCGCGTCGGCTTCGCCGATCCCCACCGCCGCGTGCTCCTGCGTCGCGCGCAGCCGCTGCTCGCTCTCCCGCATCGCCTCGCGGGCGCGCACGAGGTCGTCGATGTCGGTGGAGGTTCCGAACCAGCGCAGGATCGCGCCCGTCTCGTCGAGGAGAGGCGAGCCCCGGGCCTTGAACCAGCGGTAGGTGCCGTCGCTGCCGCGCAGGCGGTACTCCACGTCGTAATCGGCGAAGCGCGCCGCGGCGAGGGCCCAGGCCTGGGCGGCCCTTGGCCGGTCGTCCGGGTGGATCGCCTCCTGCCAGCCGAGGCCGTGGTGGTCGGCTGCCGGCCGGCCGGTATAATCCTCCCATTGCGGACTCAGGTAATCGCACGCGCCGTCGGGAAGCGTCGACCAGACGAGCTGCGGCGTCGCCTCGGCGAGGGCCCGGAAGCGCGCCTCGCTCTCCCGCAGCGCGGCCTGCGCCCGGTGTTGCTCGGTCACGTCCTGGTGAATGCCGATGACCCGCCGCGCGGCACCGTCGGAACCGCGCTGCACGATGGCCTGGGACGCCACCCAGCGCACGCCCTCACCGGTGCAGACCCGGAACTCGACGCGGTAGTCGCCCTCGCCTTTGAGCGCCGCCGCGAGCGCGGCCTGGGTCCGCTCCTGGTCGTCCGGATGGATGACCCGAGTCCAGGCCCCGCGCTCGCGCATCTCCTCCGGCGCCACGCCGAAGATCTCGGCGGAGCGGGCGGAGAAAACCCGCTGCCCGGCGACGAGGTCGAGGTCCCAGCTGCCGAGGCCGCCGGCCTTGAGGGCGAGCTGAAGCCGCTCCTCGCTCTCGCGCAGGGCGAGGTCGGCGCGCTTGCGATCCGTGATGTCGAGGAGCGTGCCGATCGCCCGCACGGGAAGGCCCTCGGCGTCGAAACTCACTTTTCCCGTCGTCGCCACCCAGCGCTCGACGCCGTCGCCGAATCGGCGGATGCGGAACTCGGCGCGGTAGTCGCCCCCGTGGGCCGGATCGTAGGCCCGGCGGTAGTGCGCCTCGACCCAATCGCGGTCGTCCGGATGGATCAGGGTCGAGAAGAAGGCCGGTTCGGCGGCCAGCGAGGCGGACACGCCCAGGATGGCACGCATCTCGGGCGACCAAGTCCGCGCCCCGGACACGGCGTCGACGTCCCAGAAGCCGAGGCCCGTCGCCTCGAGCGCCAGGCGCAGCCGCTCGGCCTCGCCCCCGGGCGCCTCAGCCGCGGGAGGCGCAGCTGAGCCGTCCGTCCCGGCGGCCCTGCGAGCCGTGTTCGATGCCAAACAGCCTCCCCGACGCGAGGCGGCCTTCGCGGCGAACCCGAACACGCGCCGGCCCGAAGCGCCCTCGAATCGAAGGGTAACCATGCGGCAGGCGCCGGGCAATCGGCGGACGACGCCAGTCGGCCCGCGGTTGGCTTGACCGGACCCGTTTGATAAGAGCCGCGGGCACTCTGGACCATTTTCCCCGAAGGAAACTCCATGCGCGTCGCGATGATCGGGTCAGGCTATGTGGGTCTGGTCTCCGGGGCGTGCTTCGCCGATTTCGGCCACACGGTGTGCTGCGTCGACAAGGATCCCCGCAAGATCGAGGCGCTTCGGCGCGGCGAGATCCCGATCTTCGAGCCGGGCCTGCCGGAGCTCGTGGCCACGAACGTCAAGGCGGGTCGCCTCACCTTCGCGGAAGACCTGACGGAGGCAGTTGCCGATGCCGAGGCCGTGTTCATCGCGGTCGGCACGCCGTCCCGGCGCGGCGACGGTCATGCCGACCTCTCCTACGTGCACCAGGCGGCCCGCGAGATCGCAGCGGCTCTGCGCGGCTATACGGTCGTCGTCACGAAATCGACGGTGCCGGTCGGCACGGGCGACGAGGTGGAGCGCATCATCCGCGAGACCCGGCCCGAGGCCGATTTCGCGGTGGTCTCGAATCCCGAATTCCTGCGCGAGGGCGCGGCGATCGCCGATTTCAAGCGCCCGGACCGCATCGTCATCGGGGCCGACGACGAGCGCGCCCGCGACGTGATGACGGAGCTCTACCGTCCGCTCTACCTCAACCAGGCGCCGATCCTGGTGACGTCGCGGCGCACGGCGGAGCTCACGAAATACGCGGCCAACGCGTTCCTCGCGACCAAGATCACCTTCATCAACGAGATCGCGGACTTGTGCGAGCAGGTGGGCGCCAATGTCCAGGAGGTCGCCCGCGGCATCGGGCTCGACAACCGCATCGGGTCGAAGTTCCTCCATGCCGGCCCCGGCTACGGCGGCTCCTGTTTCCCGAAGGACACCCTCGCGCTGATCAAGACGGCGCAGGACCATGGCGCGCCGATCCGCATCGTCGAGACGGTGGCGGCGGTCAACGACCAGCGCAAGCGCGCCATGGCGCGCAAGGTCGTCCAGGCCCTCGACGGCTCCGTGCGGGGCAAGACGGTGGCGGTCCTCGGCCTTACCTTCAAGCCCAACACCGACGACATGCGCGACGCGCCCTCGCTCGCGATCATCACGGCCCTGCTCGACGGTGGCGCCACCGTGCGCGCCTTCGATCCGGAAGGCATGGAGCAGGCCCGCACCGTTCTCGACGGCGTCGATTACGCCCTCGATCCTTACGCCTGCGCCGAAGGCGCCGATGCGCTCGTCATCGTTACGGAGTGGGACGCTTTCCGGGCGCTCGACCTCGATCGCATCAAGGCCGCGATGCGCAACGCCGTGCTGGTGGACCTGCGCAACATCTACCGGCCCGACGACATCGCGCGGCGCGGCTTCGCCTATGTCAGCGTCGGGCGCCCGTCGGCCGCCCTGCCCTCCTCGTGAGCACCGGCGCGGGACGAGCAGGAGAATGGCCATGACATCGGACGAGGTTCTGGGCGAATTCCGCGACGCGGGAGCCCTGCTCGAAGGACATTTCATCCTGAGCTCCGGCCTGCACAGCGCCGTCTTCCTGCAGAAGATGTTCGTGTTCATGGACCCGGTCCGGACGGAGCGGCTCTGCCGGGCGCTGGCCCGAAAGATCACGGACCGCTTTGGACCGGTCGACTACGTGGTCTCGCCGGCGGTGGGCGGCATCGTGCCGGGCTATGAGACGGCGCGGCACCTCGGGGCCAAGGCCGTGTTCGTCGAGCGCGAGAACGGCGCTTTCGCCCTGCGGCGCGGATTTCAGATTCCCGACGGCGCCCGCGTCGTCATGGTGGAGGACATCGTCACGACCGGGCTCTCCTCACGCGAGTGCCTCGCTGCTCTGGCCGAGCACCCGGGCACGGTCGTCGGCGCTGCCTGCCTGATCGACCGGTCCGGCGGCTCGGCGATCCTCGACGTTCCGCTTGTCTCCCTCGTGGCGCTCGACATCCCGAATTATCCGCCCGACCAGCTGCCGCCGGAGCTTGCCGCCATGCCCGCCGTTAAGCCAGGCAGCCGGGCGTTGTCGCGTTAACGCAGGTGGGGAATTTCCTTCAATCTTTCGAAAACCTGCCGCAAGTTTCGGGATGCCCGATCCTTGACTTGCGGTCGATCGCCTCGTCTATAGCGGTTCTAAGGTAGCGGTTTTCGCCTGCACGACCTTGAGAGCTGGGCTCGTTTTCGGCGGTGGTCCGACCCGAAACATAGCCGGCACAAGGTTGTCGGCGTGAGCCGCGTCCGGCAGCGGACGTTGAACGCCGCGCAACAGGGATCCGCGTCGCACGATGAACGGTCAGAATCGAATCGCCTTGTTCATCGACGGGGCGAACCTCTACGCCACGACGAAAACCCTCGGTTTCGACGTCGACTACAAGCGTCTCTTGAAGGAGTTTCAGACGCGCGGCTACCTCGTGCGCGCTTTCTACTACACGGCGCTCGTCGAGGATCAGGAGTATTCCTCGATCCGGCCGCTGATCGACTGGCTCGACTACAACGGCTACCGGGTCGTGACCAAGCCGACGAAGGAGTTCGTGGACTCCACCGGGCGGCGCAAGGTCAAGGGCAACATGGACATCGAGCTCGCGATCGACGCGCTGGAGCTCGCGCCCTTCATCGACCAGATGATCCTCTTCTCCGGGGACGGCGATTTCCGCTCCCTCGCCGAGGCCATGCAGCGGCGCGGCGTTCGCGTCTCGGTGATCTCCACGATCTCGACCCAGCCCCCGATGGTGGCGGACGAGCTGCGGCGCCAAGCCGACGAGTTCATCGATCTCGCCACCCTGATCCCGAAGATCGGCCGCGACCCTTCGGAGCGCGCGCCGCGGGCCCCAGGCGAATTTGCGGAGCGATCGGACCGCTTCCGTCACCAGGGCGCTGCCGGCCCCGGCCTCGAGCGGCGCTACGGCATCCGCCAAGCCCCGGCCGTGGACGACGACATCGCGGAAACCTGATCAAGCCCGCGGATGATCCGCGAGCCAAGCCGCGACGTCCGCGGCGTTCCGATCCGGCGGGAAGACGGGATAGAACACCTTCGTCACCCGGCCATCGTCGAGGACGAGGGCCATCCGCTTGAGCAACGTGACACCTGCGACGTCCATCGTCGGCAGCCGCGCGGCGCGCGAGAAGGAAAGGCCCTCATCCGACAGGAGCGGGAACGGCAGGTGCAAGCGCTCCGCCGCTTCCATCTGGTAGGCGGTGTCCTGCGTCGAGAGGCCGTAAACGGCCGCGGCGCCGAGCCGGGACAGTTCGGCGAAGTGATCGCGAAAGCCGCAGGATTGGGGCGTGCAGCCCCGGGCGCCGGGGATCTGATCCCAATCGTCCACCAAGGACGGCTTTCCGGGCTCGCCGGTACGCGGATAGGCGTAGACCACCACGCGGCCCGCGAGGCGGGCCAGAGACACCGTGGTGCCGTCGGTCGCGGGCAGGGCGACGTCCGGCAGCCGCGCTCCTTCGAGATGCGCCGCGGCACCATCGTCGACGGGGGCCGGCAGGTCTGCGGGGATCGTCGCGAGATCCGGAACGCTCATGAGTCCTACCCCTTGTCGCGCATCAGGCGGCCGCGCTCGCGAGCCCAATCGCGGTCCCTCTCCGTCGCGCGCTTGTCGTGGAGCTTCTTGCCCCGCCCGAGCGCCAGCTCGATCTTCGCGCGGCCCTTGTCGTTGAAGTAGAGCTTCAGCGGGATGAGGGTGAACCCCTCGCGCTGCGTCGCGCCGATCAGCTTGTTGATCTCACGCTTATGCAGGAGCAGCCGCCGTGGCCGGCGCGTCTCGTGGTTGAAGCGGTTCGCCTGGAGGTATTCCGGGATGTAGGCGTTGTAGAGGAACAATTCCTCCCCCGACGGGCCGGCATGGGCGTCGGCGATCGTGGCTTTGCCCTGGCGCAGAGATTTGACCTCCGTCCCCGTGAGGGCGATCCCCGCCTCCATCGTGTCGACGATCTCGTAGTTGAACCGCGCCTTGCGGTTGTCGGCAACGACCCGGTGCGGGGGATGAGCTGGCTTGTTCATCAGCTTCAGGCGTTGATGAGCCCGGCATGCACCATGGCGGCGCGCACCGTTTGCTTCGTCCCCTCCCCCACCGGCACCAGGGGCAGCCGAACCTCAGGCGCCATGCGGTCGAGGACGGAGAGCGCGTACTTGGCCGGGGACGGATTCGTCTCGACGAAGAGCGCCGTGTGCAGGGGCATGAGCCGGTCCTGGATCAACACGGCCTCGCCATAATTGCCTGCGAGGCATGCGGCCTGGAGGTCGCTGCACAGCTTGGGGGCAACGTTCGACGTGACGGAGATGCAGCCGTGACCGCCGTGGGCCATGAAGCCCAGGGCGGTGGCATCCTCTCCGGAGAGCTGGATAAAGTCCGGTCCCATGGCCTGCCGTTGCAGGCTGACCCGGGCGACGTTGGCGGTCGCGTCCTTCACGCCCACGATATTCTTCAGTTCGTAGAGGCGGCTCATGGTCTCGACACTCATGTCGATCACCGACCGGCCGGGGATGTTGTAGATCAGGATGGGAAGCGTGGTGGCGTCGTTGATCGCCTTGAAGTGCTGGAAGAGCCCCTCTTGCGTCGGCTTGTTGTAGTACGGCGTCACGACGAGGAGGGCGTCGGCGCCGACCTCCTCTGCGTGCCGGGCGAAGTCGATCGCTTCCACCGTGTTGTTGGAGCCTGCGCCGGCGATGACGGGAACGCGCCCCTTCGTCTCCTCGACGCACATCGCGACGACGCGGTTGTGCTCCTCGTGCGTCAGGGTCGGGCTCTCGCCCGTGGTGCCGACGGGCACGAGACCGTTGGTTCCGTTCTCGATCTGCCAGTTCACGAGGGCGCGGAAGGCCTCCTCGTCGAGGCTCCCGTCCCGGAACGGGGTGACGAGGGCGGTGATCGATCCGCGCAGGCGGTGGTGGCTCATCCTGGACGTCCTGACGCTGGGCTGGGAGCGGCGCGCGACGCCGCCGCCATCCCTGCGACACATAGGCGAGCCCGCTTCCGGGCGCAAACGCCGGCCGCGTTAACCGATGTTAACGACCTGTTAACCGACTGGCCCAAGCATCGGGCTTTCCGCACCGCCGTGGGGGCAGACCATGACGCGTGAACCCAAGCGTAAGGCGCTCTTGAGCGCCGCCGTCCTCGCGTTGTCGCTCTCGACGGCCGGCGCGGCCCTCGCCTCCGGCGACCAGGCGATACGGGTCGCGGTGCTCGACGATGTTTTCTTTGGCCGCCTGCGCGAGGAGCCGAAAGCGCAGGCCGGCCTCGACCCGGCGCTGCTTCGTCAGGCCATCGAGGCCTCGCGCAAGGGCGACGTCGGCGCCGCCGACCGTCTCAAGGCGCAACTGAAGGATCCAACCGCCAGCGCCCTCGTCGACTGGGTCGGCATCCGGGTCGGCGCGGCGACGGGCTTCGAGCGGATCGCCGCCTTCCTGCGCGAACACCCGGATTGGCCGGTGAGCACGCTCCTGCGCCGCCGCGCCGAGGAAGCGCTTCTCGCGAACCGCCGCCCCGGGCCGGTCGTGCGGGCGTTCTTCGCCGCGCAGCGCCCGATCAGCGCGCAAGGCAAGCTGGCGCTGGCGCTGGCTTTCCGCACGGAGGGCCTCGACCAGGACGCCGCCGACCTCGTGCGCGACCTCTGGCGCACCGAGACCATGTCAAAGGAGTTCGAGGCCAAGGTCCTCGACGCCTTTCCGGACGTCATCTCGACGGCCGATCACCGCTTTCGCATGGAGCGTCTCCTGTTCAAGGAGAACTGGACCGCGGCCGCCCGCGCCGCCGCCCGGGCCGGCAAGGATTATCTGGCCCTCGTCAAGGCGCGGCGCATCGTGGCCGAGAAGGAAGGCGGGGCCGAGAAGGCGCTCGACGCCGTGCCGCCGGCTCTGCGGAGCGATACGTCCTACCTCTTCACCAAGGCGCAGCATCTCCGGCGCAAGGAGAAGGCCGTCGAGGCCGCCAAGGTCATCGCGAACGTGCCCCGCGACCCGAGCGTGCTGGCCGACGGCGACGAGTGGTGGGTGGAGCGCCGGATGATCGCCCGCAAGCTCCTCGACGACGGCGACCCTCGGGCCGCTTACGACGTGGTGCGGGACCATGCCGCCGATTCCCCGGCCAAGAAGATCGAGGCAGAGTTCAAAGCCGGCTGGATCGCGCTGCGCTTTCTCAACGATCCGGCGGTCGCCGACCGGCACTTCTCCGAGGCCGACGGCATCGCCGAGACGCCGATCTCCGTAGCGCGCACTTCGTACTGGCGCGGCCGCGCGGCGGAGGCGGCGGGCAAGCTGGCGGAGAGCCGCCGTCAATACGAGCGCGCCGCGGCTCACCCGATCACGTTCTACGGGCAGCTGGCGCAGGAGAAGCTCGGGGTGGGCGCCCTCACCTTGCGCGTCTCCTCGACCGAGCCCGACCGGCGGCCGCGCTTCGATGCCATGACGCCGGTCAAAGCCCTGCGCCACCTCTACACGGTGGGCGCCAAGGACCTCGCCCTCGCGCTGACGGCCGACCTGGCGCAGCGCTTGAAGGAGGCGTGCGACCTCAACGCCCTCGCCGAGCTCGCCGCCGACCAGCGCGACGCGCGGGCGCTCCTCACGGCGGGCAAGACGGCGGTGCAACGCGGCTTTCCCCTCGACCTGCACGCCTATCCGACCATCGGCATCCCGGCCTTCGAGCCGGCGGCGGCCAAGGTGGAGAAGGCCATGGTCTTCGCCATCGCCCGCCAGGAGAGCGCCTTCGACCCGAAGGCGCAGTCCCATGCCGGCGCGCGCGGCCTGATGCAGCTCATGCCGGCCACCGCCAAGCGCACGGCCCAGCGCTTCGCCCTCGGCTACGATCTCGACCGCCTCACCGAGGACCCGTCCTACAACGCCCGGCTCGGCTCGGCGCATCTCGCTGAGCTCATGCAGGACTGGAAGGGCTCCCACATCCTCGCCTTCGCCTCCTACAACGCGGGCGGGCCGAACGTGAAGAAGTGGATCGACGCCTACGGCGATCCCCGCCAGCCCAACGTCGACCTGATCGACTGGATCGAGCGCATCCCTTTCTCTGAGACGCGCAACTACGTCCAGCGCGTGATGGAGAACTTCAACGTCTACCGACGCCGCTTCGACGAGCGTGTGCCGGGCATGATCGAGGCGGACGCGAGCCGATAGGGCCGCGATCGACCTCGCTCTGCCGATTTGTCATTCCGGGGCTCAGCGAAGCCGAGAACCCGGAACCCATACTGGGTGAGTGGCCGCAAGCAGCATTCGGTCCGGTCGTGGATTCCGGGCTCGCCTGCGGCGCCCCGGAATGACAGAAGAATGCTGGAGGTCAGACGCATCCAGACCTCAGCGGAACTCCCCTCGTTGACCGAGCCTCTCCCTTTCCAAGACCTGTTCGTTTCGGCCTCGGACGGCCTGCGTCTCTACGCTCGTGACTATGATCCTGGCGGTGACCGTTTGCCCGTCGTGTGCCTGCCCGGTCTCGCCCGTACCTCGGCCGACTTCCACGCCCTCGCGATCGCCCTGTCGCGCGACGCCGACGCGCCGCGCCGGATTCTGTGCCTCGACTACCGCGGGCGGGGCCGGTCGGATTGGGACCGGAACTGGCGCAACTACGACCTGAAGGTCGAGACGGCGGACGTGCTCCAAGTGCTGACGGTCGCGGGGGTCCACGAGGCCGTTATCGTCGGGACGTCGCGCGGCGGGCTCATCGCGATGAGTTTGGCGGCGCTCCGGCCGTCGCTGTTGCGCGGTGTCGTGCTCAATGATGTCGGCCCGGTGATCGACGGGAAGGGCCTCGTGCGCATCCGAGGGTACGTCGGCGCGCTGCCCGCGCCGCGCAGCCTCGACGAGGGGGCCGAGATCCTGAAGCGCCTGTCCGACGCGCAGTTTCCGAGCTTCACCCGCGCCGACTGGCGCGCGCAGGCCGAGGTCACATGGCGGGAGCAGGACGGTCGCCTCGTACCGGCCTATGACCCGGCCCTGCGCAAGACGCTCGAGGGCATCGACCTCGAAACCCCCTTGCCGACCCTCTGGCCTCTCTTCGAAGGCCTCGGCGGCGTACCCGTTCTCGTGCTGCGCGGCGCCCATTCCGACATCCTCTCGGCCGGGACGCTCGCGGAGATGGAGCGGCGTCACCCGAGGCTGCGCGCGGTGACCGTGCCCGGCCAGGGCCACGCCCCGGTGCTCGCCGGCCCGCTGGTCGAGGAGATCGTGGGCTTCGTGCGCGACGCGGGTTCGCGTGTCGCCACGCCGATACGAACGGAGGCCTCTACGGCCGCGCCCTGATCTCGACCGCGCGGGCCGCCTCCTCGGGCTTCGAGGCTGCGCCGCGTCCGAGGGCCGAGACGCGCCCCGTGCCGACCCCTTCCCGCACGAGCGCTTCGGCGACCAGGCGCGCGCGGCGGCGCGAGAGCTCGACGGCGTCGGCCTCCGGCGGCACGTTGTCGATGAGGGCGCTGATCTCGATCCGGCTCTCGGGGCACCCCGCGGCGATGGCCGCGACCCGGCGCAGGGTCTCGGCCGAGGATGGAGCCAGCTTGTCCGCCTCGAATCGCAGCGGCGTCTCGGCGAGCAGCCGGTCGAGGGCGCGCCCGCAGGTCTCCGAGGCACCGGCCCGGCGCTCCGCGGCCGTTCCCACCTCGGCCCGCGCCGTCCAGCCCGGGGGCGCCGCCTTGGCCACATCGCGTCGCATCCGATCGGCGGCTTGCGGGTAAAGCATGTCCCCGGACAACACGATGGATCTGCCCTCGAGCCGAGCCTCGCCCTTCGCGAGGAGGGACAGATTGTCGAGGGCCAGCATCGCGGCCGCTTCGAGCCCCGGAGGGGCGCCGTCGGCGAGGCGCGTGGCATCCTCGACCATGAGCCCGAGGAAGCGATCACGGGCCGCCTCGCGCAGCCGTGTTCGCGCTGCCTGGTCGGGCAGGTAGCCGGCGAGGCGCAAACGGCCGTCCGCACGATGGAGCGAGAAGGCGTAGACGGAGAGCGGAGCCGTCTCGACGGCGAAGCGCGCCACTGCGAGGCCGGCCGCTCCTTGCCGCGCCGCCTGCTGGAGGGCGTCCCGCGCCTCCCGGTCCGGCGCGGTGCCTGCGACCGTGAGACGACCATCGCGCAAGGACGCTTCCCCGGTGGTGAGCTGGGCGGCTTGCGCCAGGACGAAGCGCGCTGCCGCAAGGGCGTCGAACCCGTCCGGAGGTCGGCCGACTTTCAGGTGGCCCGCGACCGCGGGACCGATGCGGCGCGCCTCCGCCTCGAGCGCGTCGCGGTCCGCCCGGGTCGGGGCGAAGCCGTCGAGGACGAGAGCCTCCGCCGTGCGCCGCGCCACGAAGGTGTAGGACGCGATGAGCGGCGGGCGGACCGCATCGGTGTCGAGGCGCAAGCGCGCCGTCTCGAGGGGCGCCGTAGCGCGCTCGTAGGCGTCCGGATCCGGCGCGTCGCCGCTCAGGCGGGCGCGGCCCGTCTCGATGAGGAGCATTCCCGACGGTAGATCGGCGAGCCTCTTCAGCAGAGCAGGCAGGTCGGCAAGCATCGCCGGGTCGTCGGCCCCTGACGCAAGGTTGTCCGAGAGGGAAGCGGAGGGGAAGGCGGCCCGGACGGCGGCCGCGACATCGGTCCGCGCGGCGGGGGCGAGGCGGCCGGACAGGGTCAGCGTTCCGTCGGCACGGGCCACAGTGAGGCTGGCCGGGCGTTCCTCCTCCCGTGGAGGATCATCGGGCGGAAGGCGCGCTTTCGTATCCTTGCCTGATCCGGGAATATCGCGCTCCGCGGCTGGCAGTTCAGGGGCCCGGGGCGGCTCCGAAGATGGGCGTGTCCAGTACCCGCCAGCGAGCATCGCCGCGACGACGAGGGCGGCCAGACTTCCTCCGACCCAGCGACGCGTCACCCCGACCTTCTCCGGTCCTGCCGCGCGGCCGGCGGCTTCAGGTCTTTTCCTGACGCAGAAGCTTGGCGTCTTTGCGGCGCTTCAGCAGAGCCCTGAGCGATCCGCGGTTTCGAAACGAAAAAAGCCCCGGCCGAGGCCGGGGCTTCTGGAGGCTTGATCTGATCGAAGGATCAGAAGTCGCGCTGGATGCGGAGCTGGCCGACGATGATGTCGTCGTAGCTGATCGTGCGCTGCACGAGACCAACGCCCGGGACCGTCTGAGCGAACGGACGGTTGGCGTCGACGACGCGGCCGCGCGGGTCAAGGCGGTTGTAGAGCACCTCGACACCGATATCGAGGTCACGCACCGGCGACCAGATCAGGTTGGTGCCGATGGCGAAGACGCTGAGGTCCTTGAAGTTGGGGTTGAGAGCGCCGAGAGCGCTACCGGCCGTCGGAACGCCGCCCGCGCCGATCACACCGAGCGGGCCGTACTGGGTCCGCAGGATGTTGGAGTAGTCGATCTTCGTGTAGCTGCCGAACACACCCTGACGGATCTGGGGAGTCCAGTAGTGCAGGAAGCCGGCCACCACCGAGTAGCTCTCGGTCAGCTTGAGGTCGCCGTAGATCGTCGACACGGCGTCGAGCGTTTGACCGATGACGCCGCCGCGGTCACCCGCCTGGTTGGCGAGAGCGCCGCCGAAGGCGTAAGCGCTGCCGTAGACGTAGTTGCCGGCGCCCTGGGCGTAAGCCGCCTGGAGCCACAGCACGTCGCCGGCCGCGATCATCGGCAGGTTGAACTTCAGGCCGCCCTGGATGGCGAACCCGTACTCGGTGTCAGGAGCGTAGCCTGCAAAAAGCTGCGAGGCGCCGAAAGCCGTGGACGTCGTGCCAGCCACACGAATCTGGTGCAACGCACCGGAGAGCTGAGCCGAACCCCAGGACTGGTCAACACGCAGCGCCGCGACGATGTCGGGGAGCTGGTTGCGCTGAGCCGCGTCGAAGCCGCCCGCAATGAGGGCGCCCGTGAACGGGTTGATGCCGGCGAAGTTGCCGCCAGCGAACACCGGAGTGCGGCGCTCCTGACCGTCTTCCGCCGAGAGCGTCGCCGTGAAGCCGCCGCCGAAGGAGGCGGTGTAGGCGAAGAGGGTCGTCGACGGCTGCGCCGAGCCCGAGGTACCGAGGAACTCGAGGTCGTTCTGGTAGAAGTCGAAGAACGACGACGCGCGACCGGCCGTGATCGGGCCGAACTGGATGAAGGCCTTGTCGACCAGAACGTTGGTCTGGGCGCGGCCGGTGAAGTCGACGCCGGTGCCGCCGAAGGCGAGGCCGAGACGCTCCTGCGTGCCCGAACGAAGCACGCCGGTGCGGCGGGCGATGTCGAAGCGGACGAAGGTGCGCAGCGTGCCGTAGGCCGTCTGCGTGCGGGCATCGAGGTTCAGACGACCGAGGCCGCGGAAGCCCGAGGTGTCAGCGGTGCGGAAGCGATCCGACTCAATACGGAACTCAGCGCGAGCACGGCCGCCGACGCGAAGGCAGGTTTCGGTGCCAGGGATGAAGAAGAACCCGGCCCCATAGGTGGAGCAGACACGAACGTACTCAACCGGCGCGGCCTTCCGAACGGGAAGGTCGGCGGCCTGAGCCCCGGCGACGGCGGTGAGACCCGCGGCCGATCCGAGAAGAAGGCTCTTAACGAGCTTCATATAGACCTCCAAAGTTTCGAGACCCTTGGGGCGGGGGATTTGTGCTTCCGGACCCTCTTGCGGAGCCCTTCGTTCACGTTCCCTTTGATCCCCTGGCGCCTGGCCCGGCCCGCTGATGTTCAACGTGACCCGAACAGACGACGACTGGGGCGCCCCCGTCGCGTTTTCACCATACGCTGGAACCTTCCCCGTTCAACCGAGAGAAGCCTTCCCAGGGCCCGACTTGAGGCCTTTTCAGGGCCATGTTGCACAAAGGTCACGAAAACGAGAGCGGCGGGATCAGGCCGGTCGTTCCGGACTTAGCCGCCCAATCTGGAAGTGTTTACAAACCGTTAACAAAACGTCCGTGATCCTGACCTGGCTGTACGCCGGTCGCGCTCACAGACGGCTTGAGCCGCCTCCTGCCCGCGCACGGCCGCAATCTGGAGCCGCAATGCTACCGAATCTGAGGGGGCGACGGGAAGAACCCGTCGCCGCGATCAACACGGCAGGGACGTCTGTTGCGCCGGATCAGGCCACCTCGGCCTTGAGCACGCCGCGACGGATCTGATCTTCCTCGATCGACTCGAAGAGCGCTTTGAAGTTGCCCTCGCCGAAGCCGTCATCGCCCTTGCGCTGGATGAACTCGAAGAAGATCGGTCCGATGGCCGTCTTGCCGAAGCGCTGGAGCAGCACCTTCGTGAAGCCGCCCTCGACCACGCCCTCGCCGTCGATCAGGATCCCGTTGCGCTGCAGGCGCTCGATCGCCTCGCCGTGCTTCGGCAGGCGCTTGTCGATGCGGGCGTAGTAGATGTCGTTCGGTGCCGGCATGAACTCGAGGCCCACCTCGATGAGGCTCTCGATCGATTCGTAGAGGTCGCGGGAGCCCAGCGCGATGTGCTGGATGCCCTCGCCCTTGTACTCCTGCAGGTATTCCTCGATCTGCCCGGTCTCGCCCGCGTCCTCGTTGATCGGAATGCGGATCTTCCCGTCGGGGCTCGTCATGGCGCGCGAGTGCAGACCCGTGAGCTTGCCCGAGATGTCAAAGTAGCGGATCTGCCGGAAGTTGAAGAGCCGCTCGTAGAAGCCGGCCCACTCGTTCAGGCGGCCGCGATAGACGTTGTGGGTGAGGTGGTCGATGTAGTGCAGGCCGACGCCGTGGGGCTTCGGATCGCGCTCTCCGAGCCACTCGAAGTCGACATCGTAGATCGAGCCCTTCGCGCCGTAGCGGTCGACGAGGTAGATCTGCAAGCCGCCGATGCCCTCGATGGCGGGAATGTTGAGCTCCATCGGCCCGACCTGGGTCTGGGCCGGCTTGGCGCCGAGTTGGATGGCCCGCTCATAGGCCAGCTTGGCGTCAACCACCCGGAACGCCATGGCGGGCGCGGACGGCCCGTGTGCCGCGGCGAAGTTCGCGGCGAAGGAGCCGGGCTCGGAGTTCAGGACGAAGTTGATGTCGCCTTGGCGGTAGAGCGTCACCTGCTTCGAGCGGTGCTTCGCGACCGGTTCGAAGCCCATCAGCTTGAAGTAGGCGTCGAGCTTCTCGGGCTCGGGATGGCAGTACTCGACGAACTCGAAACCGTCGGTGCCCATCGGGTTGTCGTCGGAGATGGCCGGCGGCGGGGCATCGTGAGGGAAAGGACCCATGGTGGTCTCCTATGGCTTGCGAGGGGGATCTAAGCGGCGTCGGGCTGGCGCTCGGGGGCAGCGGCTGCGAAGGCGTCGTGCGCCGTGCAGGCCGCGTCCACTGCGGTGATCTTGGGAAAGGCCTCGAGGGGCACCTTGAAGCGCCGCGCGTTATAGACCTGCGGCACCAGGTAGAGGTCGGCCATGCCGGGCGTCGCGCCGAAGGCGAATGGCCCTGGCTCCAGCATGGCTTCAAGAGCTGAGAAGCCCTGGGTGATCCAGTGCGCGATCCAGGTGTCGATCGCCGGCTGCTCCTGGCCGAAGCCGTTCTTGAGGTAGCGCAGCGGGCCCACGTTGTTCAAAGGATGGATGTCGCAGGCCACGAGCGCGGCGGCGGCGCGCACCCGCGCTCGGGCGACCGGGTCCCGGGGCAGGAGCGCCGGCTCGGGATGGGTCTCCTCGAGGTACTCAAGGATCGCCGGCGACTGGACGAGCACGGTGCCGTCCTCGCGCTCGAGCGCGGGAATGCGCCCCTGCGGGTTCACGTGCCGGAAGCCGGCCTCGGTGTTCTCGCGCTTGAGCAGGTTCACCGGCACTGACTCATAAGCGAGGCCCTTCAGGTTCAGGGCGATCCGCACGCGGTAGGCGGCTGACGAGCGGAAGTAGGTGTAGAGCCTCATGCGCCCTCCCCGGCCGCGCCCGCGAGCTTTCCGGCCTGGGCATCGAGCTTCGCGATGATCGAGAAAAGGGCGGCGTGCTCGGACGGCGTGAGCGCCTCCGCAAGCGACCGCTCGAAGGCCAACGCCTCGGGCGCCAAAGCTTCGTAGACCTCCCGGCCCGCTTCCGTGAGAACGAGCAGCTCCTCGCGCATGTCCTGCGGGTTCGGCCGGCGCCCGACGAGGCCGCGCTCCTCCAGGGCCGAGACGGCGCGCGAGACCGTGGATTTATGCATGACGGCATGTCCGGCGATGTCCCGGGCCGTGCGCACGCCGTACTGACCGAGCGTCGCCACCACGCGCCAACCCGGGATCGTGAGGCCGAACCGCGCTTCGTAGATGCGGGCGAGCGCGTTCGAGACCACCGTCGCCAGAACGTTCAGCCGATAGGGCAGAAATGACTCGAGCACGACGAGCGGTGCCGTGTCGGGTGCAGTCTGGCGGGCAGCGGAGGACGAGGCCATCGTTGACAGGATATCGTTGCTCGTGCAACCAATATGGCAGATTCCGTTGCGGAAGCAACTAGCCTCTCGCCGCCCCGTTCGGCCCCGGCGAGCTTGAGCGCGGAGACCGTCCATGAACGTCCAGAACCCTTCGGGCTTCCAGCCACGCGAAGCGCGCGCCGGTCAGCCGACGCTGGCGGCGGGCTACATGTCGGGCTTCGGCAATTCCTTCGAGACCGAGGCTCTGCCGGGCGCTCTTCCTGTTGGGCGCAACTCACCCCAGCGCGCGCCTTATGGCCTGTATGCGGAGCAGCTCTCAGGTTCGCCCTTTACCGCGCCGCAAGCCACGAACCAGCGCTCCTGGCTCTACCGCATCCAGCCGACCGTGAAGCATTCGGGCCGCTACCGGAAGGTCGACAAGGGCCTGATCCGCTCGGCCCCCGCCGCGCGTGACGAGAGCGACTTGAGCCTCGGCCAGCTACGCTGGTCGCCCGTCACGATCCCGGACGAGGCGCTCACCTTCGTCACGGGGCTTCGCACCATCACCACCGCGGGCGACACCGACACGCAGGTCGGCATGGCGGTGCACCTTCTCCTCGTTACCCGCTCCATGGAGGACGAGTACGTCTTCAACGCCGACGGCGAGTTCTTGATCGTTGCGCAGGAAGGCCGCCTGCGCTTTCGCACCGAGTTCGGCGTCATCGCGATCGAGCCCGGCGAGATCTGCGTCATCCCCCGCGGGGTGATCTTCGCGGTCGACGTCCCGCACGGCCCGGCGCGCGCTTACGTCTGCGAGAACTACGGCGGCTCCTTCACCCTGCCCGACCGCGGGCCGATCGGCGCCAACTGCCTGGCCAACCCGCGCGACTTCCTCACGCCCGTCGCGGCCTACGAGGACAAGGAAGGGCCAGCCCATCTGTTCGTGAAGTGGGGCGGCGAGCTCTTCGCCACCGAGATCGGCCAGTCGCCCCTCGACGTCGTCGCCTGGCACGGCAACTACGCGCCGTACAAGTACGATCTTCGCACCTTCTCGCCGGTGGGCGCCATCGGCTTCGACCACCCCGACCCGTCGATCTTCACGGTAATGACCGCGCCTTCCGAGACGCCGGGCACCGCCAACATCGACTTCGTGATCTTCCCCGAGCGGTGGATGGTGGCCGAGAATACGTTTCGGCCGCCCTGGTATCATCGCAACCTGATGAGCGAGTTCATGGGGCTCATCTATGGCGTCTACGACGCGAAACCTGAGGGCTTCACGCCCGGCGGCTTCTCGCTCCACAACCAGATGCTGCCGCACGGCCCAGACGACAAAGCCTTCGACCACGCCTCGAACGGCGAGCTGAAGCCCGTGAAGCTCACCGGCACCATGGCCTTCATGTTCGAGACCCGCTTCCCGCAGCGTGTCACGGCCTATGCCGCAGGGCTGCCCGAGCTGCAGGAGAGCTACATCGACTGCTGGAAAGGGCTGAAGAAGCAGTTCGATCCAAACCGGCGAGAGTGGTGAGACGTCGGACCGTGCCCTGCCCCCCTCTCCCCATTTGGGAGAGGGTCGCGTCGGCGCACCGGCCGGCGCGACGAGCGAAACGAAGTGGAGCGGGGGTGAGGGGTGTGCCGGGTTCGTTCGCGACGCGTCGCCATCACCCCTCACCCTCAGTCGCTGCGCTCCATTGCTTCGCCTGCCTTTCCGCAGGCGAAGCCCTCCCCCACAAGGGGGAGAGGCGTAGACCTCACGCCCGCCCGCGCGTCCTCGCCATGAAGTTGTCGTAGGAGAGTTCGCCCACTTGCCACCACAAGAGGCTCTCGCCGCGGAAGGCGGTCATGGAATCGAGCGCGCGCTTGAAATCGGGGCTCTTGGCCGCCGTCTCGGCGTAGAGCTCGTTGGCGGCCTTCAGCGACGCTTCCATGATGGGTTGCGGGAAGGCCCGGAACTCGGTGCCCGCGCCGATGAGACGGCGCACGGCAGGCGGGTTCACGGCGTCGTACTTCGCCAGCATCCAGTTGTTGGCGGCTTCCGAGGCCTGGAACATGAGGTTCTGGTAGAGCTTCGGCAGCTCGTTCCACTTCTGGAGGTTGATGACGAGGTGGAGCATGGCGCCGCCCTCCCACCAGCCCGGGTAGTAGTAGTACTTCGCGACCTTCGAGAGCCCGAGCTTCTCGTCGTCGTAGGGACCCACGAACTCGGCAGCGTCGAGGGTGCCACGCTCGAGCGCGGGATACACGTCGCCGCCGGCGATCTGCTGCGGGACGACGCCGAGCTTGGCGAGCACCTGGCCGCCGAGGCCGCCGATGCGGAACTTGAGGCCGTTGAGGTCCGAGACCTCCTTCAGCTCCTTGCGGAAGAAGCCGCCCATCTGGCAGCCCGAGTTGCCGCACACGAGGGACGTGGCGTTGAACTTCGCCAGCACGCCGTTGATGATCTCCTTGCCGTCCGCGAAGTGCCACCAGGAGTGCTGCTGGCGGGCGTTGAGCCCGAAGGGCACGCCCGTGCCGAAGGCGAGCGCCGGCTCCTTGCCGAAGTAGAAGTAGGTTGGCGTGTGGGCGCACTCGACGGCCCCGTTCTGCACCGCATCGAGGGCCTGGAGACCACCGACGATCTCGCCCGCCGAGAAGGTTTGGATCTGGAACTTGTTGTCCGTCGCCTCCGCCATGAACTTCGCGAAGGTCTGGGCCGTGCCGTAGATCGTATCGAGCTGCTTGGGGAAGCTCGAGGTCAAACGCCAGCGGATCTCCGGCATCGACTGGGCGATGGCGGGCGCGGCAATGCCGGCCGTCGCGGCGGTCGCAGCAGCGCCGGTCAGGAAAGCGCGACGCTTCGGGCTCGGAACGGCGGTTTCAGGCGTGGTCATCGCGGGCATTCCCTCTAGTCTGGTGTTCGCTGACGCCACTCAAGCACAGAACCGGGAGGAAAATCCATGAAGCTCGCGTCCCTGAAGCATGGTCGAGACGGCCGCCTCGTGGTGGTCTCGCGCGACCTGACGCGAGCCACCGACGCCTTCATCATCGTGCCGACGCTCCAGGCCGCGCTCGACGACTGGGACCGGCACGGCCCGGCGCTCGCCGACCTCGCCGAGCAGCTCGAGCACGGCTCGGTGCCGTCCTTCCGCTTCCACGAGCACGACTGCGCCTCGCCCCTGCCGCGGGCCTTTCAGTGGGCTGACGGGAGCGCTTACGTGAACCACGTCGAGCTCGTGCGGCGGGCTCGCGGCGCGGAGATGCCGGCCTCGTTCTGGACCGATCCCCTCATGTACCAGGGCGGCTCCGACTCCTTCCTGCCGCCCCGCGACCCGATCCCGATGGCGGACGAGGCCTGGGGCATCGACTTCGAGGCCGAGATCGCCGTCGTGACGGGGGATGTGCCCATGGGCGCGACCCGGGACGAGGCGGCGGCTTGCATCCGCCTCGTCGTCCTCGTGAACGACGTCAGCTTGCGCAACCTGATCCCGGCCGAGCTCGGCAAGGGCTTCGGCTTCTTTCAGTCGAAACCCTCTTCGGCGCTCTCGCCGGTCGCCGTGACGCCGGACGAGCTCGGGGAGGCCTGGGACGGCGGCAAGCTTCACCTGCCCTTGCTTTCGGTCGTCAACGGCAAACCGTTCGGGCGGCCGAACGCCGGGGTCGACATGACCTTCGACTTCCCCACCCTCATCGCCCACGCGGCGAAGACGAGGCCGCTCGCCGCCGGCGCCGTCATCGGCTCCGGCACCGTGTCGAACAAGGACGCTGGCGGCGGGCCGGGCAAGCCTGTCGATCAAGGCGGCCTCGGCTATTCTTGCATCGCTGAAATCCGCACGGTCGAGACGATCCTCGGCGGCGCGGCGCAAACGCCATTCCTCGCCTTCGGTGACCGCGTGCGGATCGAGATGAAGGACAAAGCCGGCCACTCGATCTTCGGCGCCATCGAGCAGGAGGTGGTGCGTTATGAGCGGTAAGTCTTTTGCCTCCACCGGCGACCTCGCCCGCAAGGAAGTGTCCTTCGCCGAGATCGGGCCCGATCTCTACGCCTTCACGGCCCAGGGCGACCCCAATTCCGGGGTCATCGTCGGTGACGACGGCTGCGTGGTGATCGATGCGCAGGCGACGCCCGCGATGGCGGGCGAGGTCATCGCGCGCGTTCGGCAGGTCACGGACAAACCGATCAAATACGTGGTGCTCTCCCATTACCACGCCGTGCGGGTACTCGGCGCATCCGCTTACGCCGCGCAGGGCATCGTCGCTTCGGAGGCCACCTACCGCCTCATCGTGGAGCGCGGGCAGGAGGATTGGGATTCGGAATACGGCCGCTTTCCGCGCCTGTTCCAGGACGCCGGGTCGATCCCCGGCCTCACCTGGCCGACGCTCGCCTTCGAGACAGAGCTCACCCTGTACCTCGGCAGGCGCCAGGTACGCCTCATGCACTTAGGGGCCGGTCACACGGCGGGTGACATCGTCGCCTGGGTGCCGGACGCCGGCGTGATGTTCTCGGGCGATCTCGTGGAATACCACTCCGCCTGCTATTGCGGCGACGCGCACCTGCGCGAATGGCCCGGAACGCTCGACGCCATCCGCGACTTCGCCCCGCGGGCCCTCGTGCCCGGCCGAGGCGACGCGCTCACCGGCGAGGGCACCGTGCGCGAGGCCATCGCCATGACCCGCGACTTCGTCACCACGCTCTACGGCGCGGCGGAACTGTCGGTGGCGCGCGGGCACTCCCTCAAGGACACCATGGCCGCGACCCGGGCCGTGATGGATCCGAAGTTCAAGGACTTCGCCATCTACGAGCACTGCCTGCCCTTCAACGTGTCGCGCGCCTACGACGAGGCGTCGGGCATCGACCATCCGCAGATCTGGACCGCGGCGCGCGACCAGGAAATGTGGGCGCAGTTGCAGGGGTGACCAACCCTCTCCCGCTCAGGGAGAGGGTGGCCCGCGGATGCGGGCCGGGAGAGGGTCTGGCCATGAGGCACACCGTTGACCGCAAGCACCGCGCCTTCGCGAAGGAGCGCCGCCAACTGCGGACCCGTGGTAAAGAGATCATCTGGAGCGCGGTTCGAGCAGGGCGCCTTGACGGCTTCAAGTTCAAACGGGAAGTCCCATTTGGTCCCTACGCTGCGGACTTCTCATGCGCGTCGGAGCGCCTGATCATCGAGGTCGACGGCCGAACCCACGCCGCACCCGACCGTGCCGCGAAGGACGCGGGGCGCGATGCTTGGTTCGCTGAGCAAGGCTTCCGAGTTTTGCGACTGTCCGATGATCTGGTGATCGGCGCTCCTGAGCTCGCCGTGGCAAAGATCAGGGAAGCGCTTCGCGCACCCTCTCCCGACCCCGCTTCGCGGGGCCACCCTCTCCCTGAGCGGGAGAGGGAGGAACCGGCACCGGAACGCTGTCCCTCTCCCTCCAGGGGAGAGGGACGATGAGCCGCAAAACCCTCCACCAGTTCGCCTATCGCCGCTCGCCCGATCAGGATCGCGGAACACCTGCCGAGCACCAGGTCGTTGTGGTCGGGGCCGGGCCGGTGGGCCTGTGCTCCGCGATCGACCTCGCCCAGCGCGGCGTGCCGGTGGTGCTCCTCGACGATGCCGACCGCATCGGCGAGGGTTCGCGCGGCATCTGCTACGCCAAGCGCAGCCTGGAGATCCTCGACCGGCTCGGCGTCGGCGACGCGTGTGTCGAGAAGGGCGTGACCTGGAGCACGGGCAAGGTGTTCCAGGACGAGGACCTGCTCTACGCCTTCGACCTCCTGCCCGAGCAGGGCCACAAGCGGCCGGCCTTCATCAATTTGCAGCAGTACCACCTCGAACGCTTCCTGGTGGAACGCGCGCAGGCGCTGCCGAATCTCGACCTGCGCTGGCGCAACAAGGTGACCGGCTTGCAGCCCCGTAACGACGGCGCGCGCCTCACCGTCGAGACGCCGGACGGCTCCTACTTGCTCGACGCGGCCTGGGTCGTGGCAGCGGACGGGGCCCGCTCCGGACTTCGCGACCTGCTCGGCCTCGATTTCATGGGGGAGGTCTTCGAGGAGCGCTTCCTCATCGCCGACGTGACGATGACGGCGCCTTTCCCCACCGAGCGATGGTTCTGGTTCGACCCACCCTTCCATGAGGGCCGCTCTGCCCTCCTCCACAAGCAGCCCGACGGTGTCTGGCGCATCGATCTCGGCCTCGGGCCGGAGGCCGACGCGGCGGAGGAGCAGCGGCCGGAGCGGGTGGTGCCCCGCATTCGCCAGATGCTCGGGCACGACGCGTTCAGCCTTGAATGGGTGTCCGTCTACACCTTCCAGTGCCGGCGGCTCGAGCGCTTCGTCCACGGCCGCGTGGTCTTCGTGGGCGACGCCGCGCACCAAGTCTCGCCCTTCGGCGCGCGGGGCGGCAATTCAGGGATCCAGGACGCCGAGAACCTCGCTTGGAAGCTCGCCCTTGTGGTGAAGGGCGAGGCCCCGGTCAGCCTGGTCGACACGTATGACATCGAGCGCTCGCAGGCGGCGGACGAGAACATCGCCCACTCCACTCGCTCGACGGACTTCATCGCGCCGCGCACGCGCCAGGAAGTCCGGCTCCGCGACGCGGCGCTGGCGCTCGCCCGGCACGAAATCTTCGCCACACGCTTCGTCAACTCGGGACGCCTCTCGACGCCCACGGCTTACGACAGCCCGCTCTCGACACCGGATGCCGATGCCTGGACCGGTTCGGCCCGGCTCGGGGCGCCGCTCCCCGATGCCCCCATTCGGGACGGGTCCGGCCGCGCGACCTGGCTCCTCGACGCTCTCGGCGGCGAGCCCGCCCTTCTCGCTTGGCCAAACGGCACGGTGCCGGCCTCACCCGAGGGTTTGCGGCGCATCGTCGTGGGCGAGGACTTGATCGACACCGACGGCTATCTCGCCGCCCGCATGGACGCTGCGCCCGGGGCCGCGATCCTCGTGCGCCCCGATCAGCACCTCGCGGCGCGCTGGCGCCATCCCCAGCCCGAGGCAATCGCCGCCGCCCAGCGCCGTATGACCGGCCGTGCAGGCTGACGAGGAACCCGCCCGTGCCCCTCAGCGAAGCCTCTCGCCTCTCCGACCCGGACCGGGCCTACCGTCTGCTCGTCGATGCCCATCGCGGTCTCTCGGATGAAGAGAGCGCGGCGCTCAACACCCGGCTCGTTCTCATCCTCGCGAATGAGGTCGGCGACCTCGGCACCCTGGAGGAGGCGATCGCGCTCGCCCGGCGGGCGGGCGAGCCCCGACCATCGTCTGACCCTTGAGCCGGCCGAGGTGCGTTGCCAGCGCGCATGCGATCTGACAGCGTGCCACCGCCAAAGAAGGCGGAACGCCGCCCGATGACCCGTCCACCGGAGGAACGCCCGACATGACCCCTACCCGCCGTCGATTCCTGGCGCTCGCCGGAGGCGCCGTGGCCGCCCCCGCCCTGCTCCGCGAAGGCCATGCCCAGTCGCCCGAAGTGACTCTGCGGATGCATCACTTCCTGCCTGCCATCGCCAACGGGCAGTCGAAGTTCCTCGCCCCTTGGGCGAAGAAGGTCGAGGAGGAAAGCCAGGGCCGGATCAAGATCAACATCTTCCCGGCGATGCAGCTCGGCGGCACGCCGCCCCAGCTCTTCGATCAGGCCCGCGACGGCGTCGCCGATCTCGTCTGGACGCTGCCGGGCAATACGCCCGGCCGTTTCCCGAAGATCGAGGTGTTCGAACTGCCCTTCGTGCCCTCGCGCCGCGCGGTGGTGAACTCTCTCGCTCTCCAGGAATACGCGGAGGCCAACCTTCAGGATGAGTTCCGCGAGGTGAAGCCGATCTGCTTCTGGGCGCACGATCACGGGCTCATCCACGCCAACAAGCCGGTGCGCACGCTGGACGACCTGAAGGGTCTCAAGCTGCGCTTCCCGACCCGCCTGTCGGGCGAGGCGTTGCGCACGCTCGGCGCCAACGCCATCGGCATGCCGATCCCGCAAGTGCCCGAGTCTCTCGCTCAGCGCGTCATCGACGGCTGCGTCGTGCCTTGGGAGGTGGTGCCCTCGATCAAGGTGCAGGAGCTCGTCAAGAACCACACCGAAATCCCAGGTTCGCCAACCTTCTACGTCGCAACCTTCATTCTGGCTATGAACCGGGCGAAGTACGATGCGATGCCCGCCGACCTGCGTCAGGTCATCGACAGGAACTCCGGCCAGGTCGCCGCTGCCATGGCGGGTAAGGTCTGGGACGAGCAGGCCGTGGCGGTGTCCGACATGGTCAAGAAGCGCGGCAACACCCTCATCACCTTGGCCGATGACGAGGCGGCCCGCTGGCGTCAGGCCACCGATCCGGTGGTGCAGGGCTGGATCGCCGCGATGAAGGACAAGGGCGTCGATGGGGCGAAGCTCCTGGAGAGCGCCCGCGCCCTTCTCGCCAAGCACGAGAAGAGCGCCTGAGGGTGAGCCAAGGAGCGATGGAGGCCGAGCAACCCGCCGCGCCGACGGCGCGCGACGGGTTCGGCCGGGTCCTGATGGCCATCGCGATGATCGGCGGCGGCGTCTGCGTGGCGGCCGCGCTCCTCGTCACGGTGAGCGTCGTCGGCCGGTGGTTGAGCGGGCTCAGCCTCGGCCAGGCCCTCGGTTTCGGCTCGATCAACGGCGATTTCGAGCTCGTGAAGATGGCGGTGGCCCTGTCCGTCTTCTGCTTCCTGCCGCTGACCCAGTGGCGGCGGGGCAACATCATGGTCGATACCTTCACGAGCCGCCTGCCCGAGCGGGTCGCGCGCGGCATCGACGCGTTCTGGGACTTCGTCTACGCCGGGCTCGCGGCGGTTTTGGCGTACACGCTCTCAGACGGCGCCCGTGAGGCCTATCGCAGCGGCAAGGCCTCGATGGTCCTCCTCCTGCCCGAATGGCCCGTGCTCGCGCTCTGCTCAGGCCTCCTCGTAGTCCTCGCCCTCACCGCCTTGGCGAGCGGTTTGAAGCTCCTGCGAGCCCTGGCGCGATGAGCGGCACGACGATGGCCCTCGCGGGCTTCGCGGCGATGCTGCTGCTCATCGCCGTGCGCATGCCGGTGGGGCTCGCCATGCTCGCCGTCGGCACCGTGGGCTATGTCCAGCTCGCGAGCTGGCCGGTGTTCCTCGCCTACATGAAGACGAACACCTACGAGCAGTTCGCGAACTACACGCTCTCCGTCATCCCGCTTTTCGTGCTGATGGGCGCGCTCGCCGAGCGCTCGGGCCTCTCGACGGCGCTCTTCCGGGCGGCGAGCGTCTTCGTCGGACACCGGCGCGGCGGACTCGCCATGGCCGTGATCGGCGCCTGCACGGCGTTCGGCGCCATCTGCGGCTCGTCAGTGGCGACGACCGCCACCTTCGGCCGCGCCGCCCTGCCGGAGCTGAGGCGCTACCGCTACGATCCCGGCCTCGCGACCGGCACGATCGCGGTGGGCGGGACCCTCGGCATCCTGATCCCGCCCTCGGTGATCCTCGTCGTCTACGCCATCTCCACCGAGCAGAACATCGCCAAGCTCTTCATGGCGGCTTTCGTCCCGGGGATCCTCGCAGCGATCTTCTATTGCATCGTGATCGCCCTCGTGGTGCGGCGCCGGCCGGAGCTCGGCCCGCCGCACGAGAAGGCCGGGTCGGCGGAGATCCGCGCGGCGCTCAAGGCCGTCTGGCCGGTGCTCCTCGTCGCCTTCGTCGTGGTGGGCGGCATCTACGGCGGCGTGTTCACGCCGACCGAGGGCGCGGCGGTCGGCGCCATCGCGATGTTCGTCGTCGGCCTCGCCCAGCGCTCGCTGGGCTGGACAGAGATCCGCGACGCCTTGATCCAGACGGCCGAGACCTCCGGCATGATCTTCCTGATCCTGCTCGGTGCCGAGGTGTTCGGCTCCTTCCTGGCCCTGTCGCAGATGCCCACGCTGGCCGCGGAGGCGGTGACAGGTCTCGGCTTGCCGCCCTACGCCGTCGTGTCCTGCCTCCTGCTTTTCTACATCCTGCTCGGCGCGGTGATGGACGAGCTCGCCATGATCCTACTCACCCTGCCGATCTTTTTCCCGATCGTGTCGGGGCTCGATTTCGGCATGCCCGCCGACGACGTGGCGATCTGGTTCGGGATCCTCGTGCTCATCGTGGTGGGCATCGGGCTCACCGCGCCGCCGATCGGGCTCAATGTCTTCGTCGTGAGCGCGGTGGCGAAGGACGTGCCCATCGCTGCGACCTACCGCGGCGTCCTGCCCTTCATCGGGGCCGACGTGGTGCGGCTGGTGCTCTGCGTCGCCTTCCCGGGGCTCTCGCTCGCCCTCGTGCGGCTGTTGAGCTGAAACACGCCGTCATTCCGGGGCGCCGAAGGCGAACCCGGAATCCACGACCGGGCGGGCGGGCGCGGCCAGCAATTAGCTCAGTCATGGTTTCCGGGTTCTCGGCTGACGCCGAGCCCCGGAATGACGGGGCACCTACCCTTCCAGGCTCTCCCGCTTCATCTCGAGCTCGAGCCAGCGCTCCTCGGCCGCGGCGAGGTCGCTTTGGGCTTTCGTGAGGGCCGCCGTGGCCTGGTCGAAGCGCTTCGGGTCGCGCGCGTAAAGGCCGGGGTCGTCGAGGATGGCCTGGATCTTCGCGAGCGTCGCCTCCAGGGCCGCCATGCGCTCCGGCAGGCTCTTGAGGTCGTGCTGCTCGTTGAAGCTGAGCTTTTTGGCAGCGCCGCTCTCCCGCGCGGGTGCTCCGGCCTTCCCCCGCGGCTTCTCCGTCTTCTCCACGGTGCGGGAGGTCACGCCCGTGCCGCGCTGTGCCACCATGTCGGCATAGCCGCCAGCGTAGAGGGTCCACCGCCCCTCGCCTTCCGCGACGAGAACGGCGTCCACGGTGCGGTCGAGGAAATCGCGGTCGTGGCTCACCAGGAGCACGGTGCCGGCGTAGTCGGCGATCATCTCCTGCAGGAGGTCGAGCGTTTCGAGATCGAGGTCGTTCGTGGGCTCGTCGAGGACGAGCAGGTTCGAGGGCTGGGCCAACGCCCGGGCCAGCATCAGGCGGTTGCGCTCGCCGCCCGAGAGCACGCCGACGGGGGTGCGGGCCTGTTCGGGGCGGAAGAGGAAGTCCTTCATGTAACCCACGACGTGCTTCGTCTGGCCGCCGAGGGTCACGGTGTCGCCCCGTCCGCCGGTGAGCGTCTCGGTGAGGGTCGCCGCCGGATCGAGGCTCTCGCGCTTCTGGTCGAGGGTGAGGGGCAAGAGGTTGGCCCCGAGCCGCACCGTCCCGCTGTCCGGCGCCAGCACGCCGGTCAGGAGGTTGAGAAGCGTCGTCTTGCCCGCCCCGTTCGGCCCGACGATGCCGAGCCGGTCGCCCCGCAGGAGCCGGAGAGACAAGTCCCGCACGATCGGACGGGCGCCGAAGCTCTTCGAGACGCCCTTGGCTTCGAGAACCAGGGTGCCGGAGGTCTCGGCTTCCGAGAGGGTCATCCGCGCCGTGCCCAGCGGCCCGCGGTGGTCGCGGCTCTCCTTGCGCAGCGCGTGGAGCGAGGAGAGCCGGCGCGTGTTGCGCTTGCGGCGCGCCGTGACGCCATAGCGCAGCCAGTGCTCCTCGGCGACGATCTTCCGCTCGAGTTTCTGTCGGTCGGACTCTTCCTTCTCCAGGATCTCGTCGCGCCAGGTCTCGAAGGCGGAGAATCCGCGGTCGAGGCGGCGGGTCACGCCGCGGTCGAGCCAGACCGTCGCCTGGGAGAGAGCCTCAAGGAAACGCCGGTCGTGGCTGATGAGCACGAGGGCCGTGCGCATCCCCTTCAGCTCGCTCTCCAGCCACTCGATGGCGGGCAGGTCGAGGTGATTGGTGGGCTCGTCGAGGAGCAGGATGTCGGGCCGCGGCGCGAGCGCCTGGGCCAGCGCGGCCCGGCGAGCCTCGCCGCCCGAGAGGCGGTCCGTCGGCTCGGCGCCGGTAAGCCCCAGGCCCTCCAGCATGACGCGGGCGCGGTAGGGATCGTCACCCGGCGCGAGCCCTGCCGCCACGAACGCCTCGACGGTGGCAAAACGCGAGAGGTCGGGCTCCTGCGCGAGATAGCGCAAGGTGGAGCCCGGCTGGAGGAAGCGGGTGCCCCGGTCGGGCTCGACGAGACCTGCGGCCACCTTCAGCAGAGTCGACTTGCCCGAACCGTTGCGCCCTACGAGGCAAGCGCGCTCGCCAGGTTCGATCGAGAGGTCCGCACCTTGCAGCAGGGGCGTGCCGCCGAAACCGGCCGTGATGTCTTGAAGCAGGAGAAGCGGGGGTGCCATGGGCGGACGCGTGGCACCTCCGATCCCGGAGCGCAAGCGCCGCCGCGCATTCCCACAAAGGCGGGGTGCCGCTCCTCGAGCCGCTCGGGACGCTACGTCGCAGTGCCTGATTTGGAGAGCCCGGGCCACGCCTCGCCAAAGCCCGATTCCTGATCTACGCGAGCGGGATGCGTTGGTTTTTCAGAATCACGATCGCCCTGGTGCTGCTCTGGGGGGTCTATGCCGTTTCACCCTTCGTCGCCCTCTACAGCACGGCCAGGGCCGTCGAGAACCGGGACATCCCGCTTATCGAGGCGCGGGTGAACTTCCGGGCTGTCCGCATCTCCCTCGCCAAGCAGATCGTGACGGCTTACCTCGCGGCCACCGGCCGCGCGGGCGAGCTGAAGGGCGCTGGCGGGCAGCTCGCCACGGGCCTCGGCGCGACGCTCGCCGACCCGATCCTCGCCGAGCTCGTGACGCCCGAGGCCCTCTCCAACCTGCTCACGCAGCGCGGCGAGTCGATCGGCGGTGCTGCCGCGCCCGGCATCGGTGGCGGCCGATCGTCCCTGGCCGACGCCTTTCGCGTCTTCGCGGATTCGGAAGCCCGCGGCTTTCGGCGCTACACGTTCCTCCTGCCGCCCCATCGCGCGCCCGAGGAGCAGTTCCGCCTGGAGCTGCGGCTCAACTCCTCCCTGACTTGGCGGCTGACCGGCGTCGAACTGCCGGCGGGCGTGCGCGACAAGCTGGTGCAGGAGCTCGTCAAGCGGACGGCGACGGCGGAGAAGTGAGCCGGCCCGTCTCGGGCATCAAGAGCCAGAATAGGGCGCCGCCCAGAGCGGCGACCCCGGCCAGGGTAAGGAAAGCCGCGCCGTACCCGGAGGCGACCACCACCGCGCCGGCCAGCGTCGCGCTCACCGTGCCGCCGATGCCCTGCAAGGTCCCGACTCCGGCCTGCGCCACCGCGAAGTGGCCGGAGCCGCGGGTGAGATCGGCGACGATCACCGGAAACAGCGCGCCAGTGAGCCCAGCCCCGACCCCGTCGAGAACCTGCACCGCCACGAGCCAGGCTGGCGAGTCCGAGAGGGTGTAGAGCGCGCCCCTCAGCGCAAGGGCGACGAAGGCGGCGGCGAAGAGCGGCTTGCGGCCGATCCGGTCGGCATGGCGGCCGGCGAGCAGGGCCGTCGGGACCATGACGCATTGCGCCAGGATGGCGCAGGCGGCGGTGAGCGTGATGCCCTGCCCCGGCACGAGTTGCGCCAGTTTCTGGCCGACGAGCCCCAGCATCGCCCCGTTGGCGAGGTGGAACAGCGCTCCGCATAAAGCGAAGATCAGGAGGGGCCGACTCGTGAGAAGGAGCCTGAGCGGGGTCGGCCCGGCGTGAGGGAGCGTGGCCGGCCCGGCAAGACCGCGCGCGAGGTCCGGGTCGATCGAGTCACGTCGGATCCAGAAGACCGCGGCGATGCTGGCGATCGCGGTCGCGGCCAGCACCCAGAACACCGCGCCCGTGCCGTAGACGAAGGCGGCGCCGAGCACAGCGACGTTGCAGGCCGCATTGCCGGCATGGAACATCGCCTCGTTGCGCCCGGACCGCTCGGGGAAACGCGCAGGCCCGACCATGCCGAGGGAGAGCGCTGAGACGGCGGGCGCGAAGATCGTCCCGGCGACGCTGCCGATGATCCCTGCCGCGACGACCGGTCCGAAGCGCGGGGCCAGGGGAATCGCGAGACAGGTCGCCGTGACGATCGCGGCGGCGGCTGCGATGAGCCAGCGCTTGTCCCGCACGGCATCGACCAGGGCGCCCATCGGCGTCGCCGCGACGAGCCCCGCGAGGCCCCCCGCCGAGAGCGCGAGCCCGATGCTCGCCTCGTTCCACTGATGCTCGCTGAGGAGATAGACGCCGAGATAGGCCCCGAGCCCGTAGCGCACATCGGAGAGCAGGACGTTCAGGAGGTCGAGCCGGCGCTCGGGTTGGGCGGACATCGCGCGAGCCCTCTGGCGGCGGTTGGGTCGACAACCGACATCGCGAGGGAGCGTTCCGCGGGGCGGTGCTCAGGCGGCGAGCGGCAGGTTCATCCGGCTCTCGGCAGGCAGCGCGAAGCGCCCGTCCTCGAGCCGCGTGAGATGGCCGTAGAGGGCGAGGGTCAAAAGGGTGTGCTCGATCTTGACCTCAAGCGCTTTGCCGCCGCGCCGGAAGCTCCGCGCAAGATCCCGGGCGGTCATCGGCCGGCCCGCCGTCCGCAGCAGCCGCTCGACGACGAGCGGCGCCTCGTAGGCGCTACGCGGGAACAGGGGCTTGCCCTGGTCCGCAGCGGCGACGACGTCCTCCAGCGCGAGGTCCCCCGAGCGGCCCGCGAGCGCCTTGCCGAAGCGCGGCACCTGGTAGTCCGGGCGGAGCCAGCGCACTTGGCCCGCCGCCTCCTCCCGCGCGCGCCCCGCGTTGAGCGCGACGAGGCGCGCCAGGATCTCGTCCTCGGCGAGATCGGCGGGCCAGCCATAGGCTTCGGCCGTGAGCCGGTCGATGGTGTCGTGCAGCTCCGCGAGGATCAGGACGAGGCCGCGACGCTTGACGTCCTCTTCCGCCGGCGCGAGCGGCGTGCCCGCCCTGACCTTCGCCAGCACATTGTAGAGGCCCGTGAGCGTCAGGTCCGGATGGTCGGCCAGCACCTGCTTGCGAATGTGGTCGAGCTCTTCGCCTGCGGCCCGCAGGGAGTGTCGCTGCGCTTCGGCGAGAACCGGGAACGGAAACGGGTCGAAGCAGCGCGATTTGGAGTAGCGCGGGTCGTTGCCATAGCCGAGCCAGCCGCCGAGGACAGGCGCCCATATCGTGTGAACCCGACTCGACATCACCGCAAGAGTCGTAGCGTCATCGCTCGCGACGACCACGAGCATGTTGTCGGGAATGATCGCGGCATCGAGGAACTGGAACACGCGATGCTTCGCCGTTTCCACGGTCGCGATGTAGCGGCGAAATCCCGCCAGCGCCGGGCGGAGTTCACGACGCGGCTCGTCGAAGATCCACCACTGATCGCGGTATGACGAGCGGTTGTTCGTGTCGCGTTCCGGCTTCACGCGCTCGAGAAGATGCTGGTAGACCTCGGGAAAGCGGTTTCTGACTTCGATTGCCTCGAGCCCGAACAGGTCAATGACGAAGGCGCCTCGGGATCGAGCGGTGAGGTCCCGCCCATTGCGATAAGGTCGGATGTGCTGCTCCAGGCCCGGGCGTCGTCCGAGTCCGAGGCGCTGGGCCTCGCGCGGGGTCACGATGAAGCCGGCCCCATGCAGCTTCACGCCGGGCGAACACAAGGCTTCGTTCGCGCGCAGCGGCTTTGCTCGCGTCACGTCCACCCCTACGGTGAGATCGGAATTGATCCGCCCCTCCCGCGTCGTGAACGCGATCTCCGGCTGGTCCGTGTCGAGCCCGCTCTCCGCAGCCACCTCCCACAAGACCCCGTCGCACGAGCCCGCTTCGGCGACCGTCATCGCGATGCGCACGGCGGCGCTGTCGCGGGTGGCCTTGGTCCAAGGATGGTCCGGGACGGCGTAGACGAGGCTGATCGGGACTTTGGCGTTCAGGTGACGCTCGACGACCCGGCGCTGAAAAACCTGACTGATCGAATTCGTGGTCACCAGGCCGAAGCGGCGCAGAGGCGAACCCTTACGGGTGAGCAGCTCCGCCGCCCGGTCCCACCAGTACATCACGATATCGGCGCTCTCGTTCATGTGCGGGTGGGCCGACCAAAGCGCCTCAACCTGGCCCGCTCCCACGCGCGAGCGCAGGTCCTTGCCGCCGATTAATGGCGGGTTGCCGACGATGAACTCCGCTTCGGGCCAGACGGGCCGGCGCGGGTTAGGGTAGGTCTCGACGCGGCCAGCCGTCGTGGCCACCACCGTCGTGACGGGCGCGCCGTCCCAGGTCAGAACCGCGTCGTAGCCCTGCCCGCGGCCGAAATTGATGTTCGCGAAGGCGCGCAGGATCGGCTCGGCGGGGTGGCCGCTCCGGGTTCGGTAGTGTTGCTGGAGGAAGCCGATCCACACCACGAGCTCGGCGATCGCCGCCGCGCGGGGGTTGAGTTCCAGGCCGAGGAACTGGTGCGGGTCGACGGTTTCCCGCTCGAGACCGAGGGTCTCGGACTCACCCAGGCGCGCCAGGGTCTCCAGCACCTCTCCTTCGAGCTTCTTCATGAGCTCGAGGGCGACGTACAAAAAGTTGGCGGTGCCGCAAGCCGGGTCGAGCACACGGGTCGCGCAGAGCTTGCGATGAAAGTTCCGGACGAAGGCCACGGCGGCCCGGTCGTCGCTGGCCTCCTTGGCGGCTTCCGCCTGCCGCAGCACCTGACCCCAATCCTCGCGCAGGGGCTCGATCACCGTCGCGGCCACGAGGCGCTGCACGTAAGCGCGCGGCGTGTAATGGGCGCCGAGCTTGCGGCGCTCGACGGGATCGAGCGCCTGCTCCAGGAGCGTTCCGAAGATCGCCGGATCCACCTCCGTCCACCGGGCCTTGGAGGCCTCCCAGAGTTCGCCGATCTCCTCCCGCCCGAGCGGAAAAGCGCTTGCTCCCTTGAACAGGTTGCCGTTGAAGTGGCGCAGATGAACCCGGAAAGCGGAGTAGAAGCGCCGCGCGTGGTCCGGTTCGTCCATCTTCGCCCAGAGCTCTTCCAGCAGCGGCACGAACGCGGCCGGTTGCTCGATGCATTCACTGAGCAGCATCGTGAACGAGCCCCGCGGCAGAAGGTCCACGTCCTCGGCGAACATGGTGAAGATGCAGCGCATGAGAAAGTGCGCCACCGCCTCGGGCGGGTGCTGGGTTTCCAGCGCCTTGCTGACCCTCGCCAAACGGTCGGCGATCGCGCGCGTGACGCGGGCCGAGGTTCTCGCGGTATCGAGCGTGTCCGGTGCGGTCCAGATCGCGGCGAGACGCTCCCGCACGTCCGGCCGGCGCAGGTCTTCGAGGTAGATCCGAAAGCCGTTGCGGTCAGGGAATTGGTCGTAGGCCCGCCCGGTGCCGGTGAAATCCGCGAAGACCTCGAAGGCGTGGCCAACGTCGCAGGTGATGAGAAAGGGCGGCGCCGGATGGCTCGCGTCGAGGAGGAAGACGTATGACTCGGCCTTGCGCCGGGCGTTCTGCATCACCACGTCCCAGCCGCGCTCGACGCCTCGGCGGCCGAGTTGGGACGGCTCGGTGGGCAGCATCGAGAGCTGCTGCGATAGCGCCTTCGAGCCCCCCGCCAGCCGGGACTGCTTGGCCTCGAGAATGAACGCGCCCTTCTTGTAGAGATCGATGCGCTTGGGCGCCGTCGTCGGGTCGCCGGCGCGCGGGCGCACGGCACGCTCGAACACGTAGTCGTTCTGCCCCCGCTCGACGCCGGCCGGATCGGGACGTGCGACGCCTAGAACGTCGCATAGCTCCGACAGGAACATCTGGTAGTTGGCCCGCTCCGCACCGCCTTCGCGAGCGGTCCAGCGAGCGATGAAAGCATCGATGTTCACGGCTGTCCCCGAACGGCATCCGTCGAGGGCAGCCGCTCGGTTATGCAATCCTAAATGTGTTCTACAACTCCTAAGTTCCCCTGAGTTGTATATTGCATGATGCGATTGTGACCGCCTGTAGCAGCGGGCGTGGGTGTCCGCTAGCCCGCGATACGCTAGCTTGCCACGTAGCTACGGAGGTGCTCATGCGGATCGTCGCGGCTGTCCTGACGTTCCTCGGACTCGCGGCCTCGGGGATCGCGACCGCGACGCCGAGCCTTGCCGAGGATGGCGGCCGGTGTCCCGGCCTGGTCGCCTCAGGCCGGCCGCTGGCGCAGCGGGCGGCGCTCGGCGCGGGCGAGGTGGGGCTCACCTTCGTGGGCCACGCGACCTTCCTGATCGAGAGCCCCGGCGGGGTGCGGATCGCCACCGACTACAACGACTACGTCCGCCCCTCGATTGTCCCCGAAGTCGCGACGATGAACCGGGCCCACTCGACGCACTATTCCGAGTTCCCGGATCCTGGTATCAAGCATGTGCTGCGCGGCTGGAATCCAGCGGGTGGTGCGGCGCGGCACGACCTCACGGTGGGGGACGTGCAGATCCGCAACGTCGCAACCAACATCCGCGATTGGGGCGGACGCACGAGCCACGACGGCAACTCGATCTTCGTCTTCGAGACGGGCGGGTTGTGCATCGCCCATCTCGGGCACCTGCATCACGCCCTTGAGCCGGGCCACCTCAAGGCGTTGGGGCGCATCGACGTCGTGCTCGTGCCCGTCGACGGCAACTGGACCCTGGACCTCGACGGGATGATGGAGGTGCTCGCCAGCCTCAATGCGCCTCTCATGGTGCCGATGCACTATTTCGGCCCCACGACCCTCGACCGCTTCCTCGACCGGGCCCGATCGCGCTTCGACGTGGCGAGGAGCGAAACCGCCTCCGTCACCCTCACGCGGGCGAGCCTCCCACCCCGGCCGAAGGTGCTCGTGCTTCCCGGGCGCTGAGCCTCCCTCAGCGCCAGTCGCCCGGATCCGGCACGGGGGTGACCTGCATCAGGGCCGCGAAGTAGTGCTCGTGATCGTGGAGCCCACCCGTATGCGTATGGGTATGCTCGTCGTCGCCGAACAGGTCGGCGAGGTGCAGGTCCGCCGCGGTGTCGTTCGCCTCCGTGCCGAAGCTCTGGCCGGGCACCGGCCCCGACACCTTGGCCATGATCAGCCCCGGCCCCTCGTCGTTGCCCCATTTCTGGTCGCGCAGGCCCTGAGCCTCCGTCGTGGAGGCCGCGAAGTGATGCTCGCCCGTCGAGGGCCGGTAGAAGCGCTGCAGCACGACCGCGTCGGGGCTTGCCGCGCTGTTGTAGGCCTGGAACGCCACGCCCTCGTAGGTGTAGTTCTTCAGGTTCGCGATGATTGCGTCCTTCTCGACGACGTTGGTCGTGTAGAAATGCGTGCCGTCGGTCTTGTAGAAGCGGTGCACGTCGATGGTGTTGGCGCTCTTGACCGGCGTGTCGAACAGCGCGCCCTCGTAGATCATGTTGGGAAGGTTGGCCTGAATCGAGGCCTTCTCGTTAGCGCTCGTCGTGTAGAAGTGGTCGCCGTTGGCCTTGTTCCAGAAACGGTAGACGTGCTGCTCGTTGCGGACCGACGACAGGTTCGCGTCGAGGGTTATGTCATCGAAGCGCAGGTACTCGACGTCGTACAAGGTGTCGGAGATGCCGGCCTTCTTCACCGTCATCGAAGATCCAAGTTTGTTGATCGCGTACTCGGCGCGGGTGCCCGCGTAGCGCACGGTATCGGTGCCAGCGCCAGCGAGGACCTCGTTGGTACCGAGGCCCGGCGTGATCGTGTCGTTTTCCTCGCCGCCGTAGATCTCGTCGTTGCCGATCCCGCCGTGATGACGTCGTTGCCGCGGAAGGCGGCGATCAGGTCGCCGCCACCCCCGCCGTTGATGACGTCGTCAGTCTTGAGGCCTCGGATCTGGTCGGAGGCGGCGGTGCCGGTCTGGGTCAGGTTGCCGTTGGCGAAGGACCAGCCCGCCACTTGGCTCCCGTCCTTGTCGGCCAAGCCATAGAGGTACTGGACGGCTTGAACATCGAGAGGACCGAGCTTGCCGGTGCGCGGCCCGGTGTAGCTCATCACCGTCTGGTTGCCGTTGTCGAGGTTGGTGTCGAGCTTCGGGTCCCCGTCGAACGAGTGCTTGAAGCCAAGCGCATGGCCCACCTCGTGCAGGTAGAGGTTGAGATCCGCGCGCGTGGTCGTGTTGATGAAAATCTCGCCGCCGATATCGGATTGGTAGCCGAAGCTGAGCTCGACGCCGGGATAGTAGGCGAAACCGGCGAAGCCCGCGTTGTCGGAACCGGCGAAATCATACTTCATGAACTTCAGGTCGCCCCGGCCCGCCGGGACCTCGAAGAACGTGATGCCGCTGACGTCAGCCCATTGCTTCAGGGCGTCGCGGGCCAGCGTCTTGTCAGCGTCACTGAGCTGCTGGAAGCTCCCCCTGTTGTCACCCGTCGAGCTTCGGAAAGACGAGAACTGGGTTTCGAAGGAGTAGCCGAGGAACACGGCTTTGTTGGAGACGTTCGCACCCCACCATGACGTGGTGTTGTTCCCCGTGATCGTTCGAAAACCCGTTGCCATGCTTGCCCCCTCGCCTGCTGTTCTGACGGTTCGCCGCCGCTTCTCCTCGACGATGGTGGCTGATCATGAATATTCCGCGACCGCGCGAGTGTCAGTCTGTCGCAAGCCGATGATTTTTGCGGGACCGCGGGAGGGCGTTGGTCCCGCTCACCCATCTCAGGGTTCAAGATCGGCGTCGCGAGCCGGTTGGATCGTAGGCGCGGCCGCCCGCACGTAGCCGCGGGAGATGAGCCGGTCCTTCTGCGCGGAGCGGCGCTCCATCTCCGCGAGGTCGGCGAACGCATCCGCCACAACGTGCCGCAACGCCCTCTGAGCGTCCCCGTCCGCCCCGTCCAGATAGCCGCAAACCACCTGCTCGACCGTGGGCGGGAGCGTGCTCATCGGGGCCACCTCGGCGTCTCGTTTGCTGTTTGTTCGATGTAAGTTTTTGTTCTGTTCTCCGTCAAGCTTGTGTCCTGCCTGGGGATAAGTCTGGGGATAAGCCGGCTTTGTCGGCGGTTCGGGAGATGCTGTCCGACCGAGCCGGGATCAGCCTCAACCGACAGAGTGCATGACGGGAAAAACGTGAACGCGGAGCCTACCGATGTTCTGAGATGCCCTCCGAGGATTAAGCGTCACGCAACCGAGCACAATCGACTCTCTCACGATCCGATCCGTCAGCTTCAGGATCGCGTAATCCAATATATTGGCGCCCCGAGTTCACGGCTCCGACCTGCGGGTCAAAGCTCTCGACCGACAGAATGCCTCGCGCACGGCTCATCGCCGCCTGCGACGCCGCAGGAAAAGGCCGATTGCGCTATGAAGGTAGTTTTGAGGGGCAGACTACAGTGCCCGTTGAGGCCGAGACGGACGGTGGCGGAGACGGAGTCCGCCTAACCATCATCCGCCAGAGTGCGAGGTTGTCCGGCTTCGTGCCCGATCTGCCCTGGAAACCCTCATCTTTGGCTCGCCTCCGTCCGCGCTCATCCGCTACGATCCACGCCGCCCAGTGGGGAAGAAAGTAGGGAAGCGTGGGGAAGCAGCCATGGCGCGACAGGTCCAGAAGCTCACGGCTCGCACGGCGGCGACGGTGACGAGTCCAGGTCGGCACGGCGACGGGGGCGGCCTGTACTTGAACGTGACAGCGTCAGGCGCGCGCTCCTGGGTGTTCCTCTGGACGAGTGCCGGACGTCGTCGCGAGATGGGCCTGGGTTCGCTGCGCGATGTGCCGCTTGCGCGTGCCCGAGAGCTGGCCGCCTCCGCGCGCCAGCAGATCGCCGAGGGCCATGACCCGCTCGCCCTGCGCAAGGCTACCGAGGCCCGACGCGTTCTCACGTTCGGCGAAGCCGCCGACGCGCTCGTCGAGAGCATGGGCCCGAGCTGGCGCAACGAGAAGCACAAGGCCCAGTGGTCGATGACGCTCACCGTCTACGCCGCACCGCTCAGGCCCAAGCCCGTGGACGCGATCACGACGGAGGACGTGCTCGGGGTGCTCAAGCCGATCTGGAGCAAGAAGGCCGAGACGGCCTCAAGGCTGCGGGGCCGCATCGAGCGCGTACTCGACTACGCCAAGGCGCACGGTCACCGCTCTGGCGAGAACCCAGCGCGCTGGCGCGGGCATCTCGATGCCGTCCTGCCCAAACGCCAGAAGCTCACCCGCGGGCACCATCGGGCCATGCCGTTCGACGACGTGCCGGCATTCATGGAGCAACTTGCCAACCAGCCCGGGATCGCCGCACGGGCGCTGGCCTTCACCGTCCTGACGGCGACGCGCACGGGCGAGGTGATCGGGGCTACCTGGGACGAGGTAGACCTCGTCTCGGGCGTGTGGACCATCCCGGCCCGGCGCACGAAGGTGGCGCGGGAGCACCGGGTGCCGCTCTCGACCCAAGCCGTCGCGATCCTGACCGCGCAGCAGGAGCAACGTACGAGTGCCTACGTCTTCCCCGGCCAGCGGCGCGATCGGCCGTTGTCGAACATGGCGATGGACGCGGTGCTCAGGCGCATGAAGGCCGAGGTCACAGTTCATGGCTTCCGTAGCGCGTTCCGGGACTGGGTGGGGGAGACCACCGATTACCCCCGCGAGGTGGCGGAGGCAGCGCTGGGGCACCTTGTCGGCTCGGAGGTGGAGAGAGCCTACCGGCGCGGCGACGCGCTCCAGAAGCGGCGCGAGCTGATGCAGGCGTGGGCGGACCATTGCTTCCGCTAATTTCCGGATCGATGCACAGCGTATTTGCGGGCCACCCCGCTTTCCACAGCGCTGTGTTTCCTGCTGCCTCGAATGCGACGCCCAATATCGTCTAGGGTGATTCGTGTTGGTCCAAGATCAACGCGATGCCCCCCGCTCGCGGGGCACTGGACAAAGTGAAGCCGCTTGACCGGTTGCAACGATCAAACGGCTTCGTGGGGCAAACCCCGTGCTCTTAGCCGAGCGAGGCAAACCCTACGAAAGAGCTGTGAGCCTGGCGAGTCCCCTTGTCAGCGTCAGCCCACCTTGTCCAAAGGCAATGGTGACGCCTCGTGCCAACCAATGATCAGAAGCAAACAGCTGAAGCTCGCGTGCTGCCCTCGACAGGCTTCCTGCGGCTCACTTCCATCATCGCTCCGCACGGGCCCATTCCGGTGGGCAAGTCGACATGGTGGGCCGGGGTCAGGGAAGGGCGGTACCCTCAGCCCGTGAAGCTCAGTGCTCGCGTGACCGCCTGGCGCGTCGACGACATTCAGGCCCTCATCGCCCAGATCACGCCCGCCAACGACCGGTGAGGCGCTCCGCCTGATCCCGCACACCTAGCGGCCCGCCTGCGCTGAGGCGCAGGCCTGGGCGGAGCTGATCCATGATGTCGAGACGCAAAACGCGCTTGCGCGCGAAGGGCGGAGCTATGCCCGCCAGCGACCTACCCCTGTTCGCCTGGGCTCAGACCCGGGCGCTCCTGCACCAGCCCGCGGTGCGCCACGTCGTGCGCCGCTCTCATCTCTCGCCGGCCCTCGCTCGCACCGTCGCCGAGCTCGCTGGCCTTGGGCCCAAGGAGGCCTGCCATGACTAACAATCGTCATTTCTGGGACGTCGAGGACGACCGTGACCTCCTCATCGAGCGTCTCGAATTGACAGCCCTCTACGCCGCTCACGCTGCGCAGTACGTGGCGGTAGGCGACCGGCTCGGCGCAACGTTCGCGCTCGGCCGCCTCGCCGCTTACCAGCGCGCCGCCTGTGCCGAGTTCACGAGCGTCTTTCCATGCGAGCCGGAGGCCGCCAATGACCGCTGACCTTAACGAACTCTTCGCGCTCTCCGGGTGCTACGGCGCGCTGAACCGACCGTGGTCGCCGGTGACGCAGACCGCTCGCCTGCGCTCCTGGCTGTGCTCTGACGACATGGGCAGCGAACGGCCCTGCGCCGAGCCGGCCGCAGTTAGCGTGCTGCCGGTGGTGTGGCGCAGCGATGGCGGCTTCGACTTCGGCGATCCCGCTGACCCCGCGGCCGAGTGGACCATCGTTCGTCTCGTTCGCAACAAGGCCGGACGAATCGTCGATGCCCTTGCTGTCTCATCTTACGGCGACCGCATGGCCCTGAAGATCCATCGAGCCCTGCTCCGCAGCGCCGAAGTCGGAGGTGCCCTTTGATGGAGGACCTGACCGACGTCCCCACCGAGCGGTTCACCGTGGCCGCCAACGAGAACGCTACGACCAAGTCGGCCATCAGCGAGGAGTGTGTGCCGCCTCGCCTCGTCACGACAGCGCTCGCCGACTTCGTCGCGCTGCCGCTGCCTCACCGCGAGCTCGTCGTCGCACCTGTTCTGCCCACGAAGGGGTTGATGATGATCTTCGCCGAACGGGGTGTCGGCAAAACCCACGTGAGCATGGGCCTGGGCTGGAGCATCGCCTGCGGCAGCTCGTTCCTGCGCTGGAAGGCGCCCCAGCCCCGGCGCGTGCTCTACGTCGACGGCGAGATGCCTCAGACCCTGATGCAGGAGAGAGCGCGCGCCACCATGGACACCACCGACGTGCGCCCGCCCGACAAGGAGTACTTCCGTCTCCTCGCCCTCGACCGGCAGCCGCCCGGCGTCTCGCTCAATCTCGCACGCGAGGAGGATCAGCGGCGGCTTGAGGCAGAGCTCGGCGACACGGAGGTGATCGTCCTCGACAACCTGTCGACGCTGGTGAGCGGCGGCCGGGAGAACGACGCCGAGTCGTGGGATACGGTTCAGGCCTGGCTCTTGCGACTGCGACGAAGTGGTGTGAGCGTCATCCTGGTTCATCATGCTGGTCGCTCAGGACAAGCGCGGGGCACGTCCAAACGAGAAGACGTGCTCGACACGGTGGTCCAGCTCAAACGCCCCCTCGACTACGCCCCAGGCCAAGGTGCGCGCTTCGAGGTGCACCTGACAAAGGCGCGCGGTGTGTTCGGGGCTGACGCGGAGCCCTTCGAGGCGCGGCTGACACAAGCGGACGGCCGCAGCACATGGCAGTGCTCACCCGTACGGGATGGGTCGGCGGAGGAGGTGGAGAGCTTGCTCGCGGAGGGCTTGTCCGTTCGCGACGTCGCCGACCGGACCGGCCTGAGCAAGAGCCAGGTGCACCGGATCAAACAGGCGAGCGAGGCCAAAGCGGCCTGACGATCGCTGTCCCACTGTCCCAGGCCCAGTGCTTGGGACAGTGGGACACCCCCGAACCGGCTCCGAGGCCGGGTCACGCCTGAGGAGAAAGCCCGGAAAAAACGGGCCGAAGCTCGCTGGCGGCGAGAGAGGCAGAAGGAGTCCGAGAGAGGGACAGAGAGGAAGTGAAGATAGCGGGAGGCGTGCTTTTGGAAGGAGCCCCCGCTGCCCGACATGACGCACGTTAAGCCGAAAGGTACGCTGTGAGTCGCTGGGAGAGCGGAAAAGCTCCGGCCCGGGGACTGTTCCGATGACCGCTGTCAAAGCCAAGGCAGCCGCCGCGCGCTGCGAGGAGTACCGCAAGACGGGCTTCTTCGTTCCGCCCGGCGATGTCGACACCTACAAGCTGGCGTTCATGGCTCTGGCGCAGCTCCTGGCCATCCAGGAGGAGACCAGGGGCAAGCCGCAATGACTGTGGCTCTCATTATGCTCGCCGCCTCCGTCTTTGCCGCCGGAATGATCTATGTCGTGGGCGAGATCGGGTTCTAGCGCATGCGCCGGGCCTACTCTCACCTCGCCGGACGCGAGGTCGACACCGCTTCAGAGGAGTGGCGGCACGAGACCGAGGTCGCCTACGTGCTGGCCATGAACGCAGACGAGCGCAAAGCCTTCATCGAGGGCGTGCCCAACTCCAGCCTGCGTGGCGTGACCGCCGTGCGCGGCAAGGATGCGGCTGATCGGCTTCTTGAGGACGTGCGCCGGCTGGCCGAGATCAGGCGCGGGCAGGCGAACTGAGGCCGCGACGGCACTCCCGAAGCGTCCGGGCGATCGACTCAAACCGCAGCGGCTTCTTGAGAACAGTCGCGCCGGGCACACGCTGGAGCGCCTCCTCCGGCACGCCACGGCCGGAGTAGAACACCACCGCGGTGCCGCGACACCGAAGCGCTTCAGCGAGCGGTGTCGCGACCCCATCGGCCAGGTTGAAGTCGAGAAGGGCGACGTCGATCGTCGTGGTCTCAGCGAAGCGCAAACCCTCGCGCACGAGCCCGGTCGTCGCAACGACCTCGGCGCCAATCTGCAGAAGAGAGTCGGCGAGGTCGAGGGCGACGAGCGCCTCGTCCTCCGCGATCAGCACGCGGCAGCCTTTCATGATTGTTCCCCAGCGGCGTTGGTTTTGAGGCCTGAACGACCCCTGTTGATGACAATCGGCTGGAGTACGGCGGCGACGCAGAAGGCACGCAACGACGGAACTCTTGTAGAAGACTCCTCGGCGCTGAATCGGTCAAGCTCGGCTAGACGGCGTTGAGCAGCGAGCGCCTCCGCCGTGGCGCGGG
>DATCMH010000012.1:0-248842 GCA_036563505.1 Beijerinckiaceae bacterium | reverse complement strand
CGCGTTTCCACGAGCCCGAACCCGGCATTCCTCAAAACGCAAGACAGCTCGATATCTCTCCCCAGACGCCTCTCAGCACCCAGGCGCAAGGATACCCGCCGCCCGCGCTTCTCTTTCCCAGATGAACTTGTCAAAGAGCGGAACGAAACAAAACTAGTGGCCGGCTTGCGCCGATCCAGAAGCCCGTCACGTTCAAAGAAGGCCGACCCGCATGTGATCCGAAGATCGCGGCGTCGGAGAAGCGTAGATAAGGCCGCTTCGCCTCCGCGTCAAGTCCGGTTCGTGAACTTTCCGTTCGCCGTTCCGGGCTCAACAGCCTCCCGGGGGAGGCTCACACCTTTCAGCAAAACGAGGAGGGCTCTGACTAGAGTCAGCGACCTGGCGCTCGATTTGTCCGGAGATGCGTTCGGCGCCGGTTCGCGTCAGCGACGGCGTCGATGAGCGGCATATAGGCGGGGGTTCGCGTGGCTGTCAACACCCTCGATGAAGTTTTTGCGACAGGCGCTTTGGCAGGCGGCAGGCGGACCGGCATAATGGCTGCTGCACACAGACTGCTCCCAACCTCCGTGGCGCGACCGCCCCAATCCCGCCATCGTCGGACGTGACGGAGAGAACCGGCGCGGTTGATTCAGATCGCGCCCGCGGGCAAGGTTCCGCGCTCAGGTCCTCCCCGTCTCGATCCGGGCAACACGACAGACCGCAAGCCGATGATGGACGACGGCCGCTCGCGCCACGCCGGCGATCCCGGTTCCGAACCGCCCCTCGCCATCGCCGGCGAGAGCGATCTGGATCGGCGCGACGTCAATCTCCGCTGGCTCGGGGCGAGCGTACTCACGGGCGTAGCCGGCGCCACTCTGCTCGGGGCGGCCATCTACGTGTCCGTCGAGGGCGAGACCACCTTCGCCGAAATGCCGGAGCTGGCGGTGGTCGCCTCAGGCCGCCCCGCGGGCGACGAGGCCGTCACGACCGCGGCCCGCAAAGGCGACAAGCTCGTGCGCAGCGAGACGGTCGCCTCCGCCAAGCACGCGTTCAAGGCTCCGACGACCATCCGCGTCGGCGACCGCGAGGTGATCAAGGTCCGCCCCTTCGTGCGGATCGCCACCGGCCTGTCGCTGACGACGGGGGCCTACGCGACGGACATTCCCCCGTTCAACCCGCTCAAGTTCTTCAACGACGAGGGGGGCGAGCGACTGCCGGAGCCGACGCCGGAGGTTTCCGACGCGGAGGTCTCGGTCGTCAAGCGCGACTTGCCCCCTGCCCTCTCCGAGGCCGGCGCGGGAAGCCTCACCGACGACGACGCCCTCGCGCAGGTGGTCGAGGAGCGGCGGCTCGCGGCGAGCGCCACCCGGCGCCAGGCCCTGCCCGTGCCGCCCCAACTCATGCTCTCGCGCACCCTGACGAGCCCCGACATGGCAGCCCCGGCTCTGGGCTACGCCGCCATCCCCGAGACCCGCTTCAACGCCATCGAGGTTCGGGTCATTCCGGAGAACGTCACCTCGCTCCCAAAGCTCGATCCGCGCTCCAGCGAGCCCCTCGTCGAGGAGCGGGACTTGGTGATCAAGCGCGGCGAGACCCTCGAATCGGTGCTCGCGGCGAACGGCGCCCGCCCGGACCAGATCCGCGCCATCCAGGCCGCGCTGGCGACGCGGCTCAGGGGCGCTCCGGTCCCCGAGGGGCAACACTTGAAAATCCTGGTCGCGCCAGGGCCCCGCCCCGGCGACGGGCGCCAAGTGGTGCGCGTGATCCTGTTCGGCGAGCGCGGCGTCGAGGCGATCGCGGCGGCGAACGACCGCGGCGCCTTCGTCTCCGTCGCCCCGCCCGCGCCGGAGCGCGAGCAGCGCCAAACGGCACCCGCGGCGAACAGCGAAGAGGAGGACGACGAAGAGGAAGCCGGAGGCGTGCGCCTCTACGAGAGCCTCTACGAAACGGTCCTGAAGAACGACTTGCCGCGCCAGACCGTCGACGATCTCGTGCGCATCTTCGGCTACGACGTCGACTTCCAGCGCCGGGTCTCGGCCGGGGACGGCCTCGAGCTATTCTATGCCGCCGACGAGGAGAGCGGCGGCGCACCCGAGATCCTGTCCGCCTCTCTCAACCTCGGCGGCGAGACCCGGCGCGTCTATCGCTTCCAGTCGCCCGACGACGGCTCCGTCGATTATTTCGACGAACTCGGCCGCTCCCTGAAGAAGTTCCTGCTGCGCAAGCCCATCGCCGACGGCCAGTTGCGCTCCGGCTTCGGCTATCGCCGTCACCCGATCCTGGGCTACGCCAAGATGCATACGGGCGTGGACTGGTCGAACCGGATCGGCACCCCGATCCTGTCGGCCGGCAACGGCACGGTCACCAAGGCCGAATGGGATTCGGGCTACGGCCGGCGCGTCGAGGTTCAGCACGTCAACGGCTACGTCACGGCCTACAGCCACCAATCCCGCTTCGCGGCCGGGATCAGGCCGGGCGCCCGCGTGCGGCAGGGGCAGGTCATCGGCTATGTCGGCAACACCGGCCTCTCCACCGGGCCGCACCTGCACTACGAGGTCATCGTCAACGGGCGCTTCGTCGACCCGATGAAGATCCGCCTGCCCCGGGGCCGGGAGCTCGAGGGCCGGGCGCTCGCCGAGTTCAAGCGGCAGAAGGACCAGGTCGACGGCCTGATCGAGAAGGCGGCCGGCGCCACCCGGGTCGCGCAGCGCGACGCCGCGCGCTGACCGACGCGCCGTGTTCGGCCCGGCGCTGATCGTCCTGCCCGTCTTCGGGCTGATCGCGCTGGGCTACCTCGCCCGGCGCTTCGGCCTCCTCACGGATCGGGCGGGCGAGGGAATCTCCGAGTTCGTCTTCGCGCTGGCCGTCCCCTGCCTGATCGCCCGCACCCTCGCCCGGGCCGAGATCCCCGCCGCCCAGCCCTGGGGTTACTGGCTCGCCTATTTCACCGGCGTCGCCTGCGTCTGGGTTCTGGCGACCCTCGCCGCGCGGCGCTTCTTCGGCGTCACCGGGACGGCGGGTGTGGTCTCAGGTTTCGCCGCGGGGCAGGCCAACACCGTGTTCATGGGCGTGCCCATTATCCTCAAAGCCTACGGCGACGCGGGAGCGGTGCCGCTTTTCCTCCTGATCGCGGTGCACCTGCCCGTGACGATGAGCCTGGCTACCCTGCTCGTCGAAGGGCGCTCGGCCTCGCCGCTTCTCCTCCTGCGCCGCATCCTCGGCCACCCCATCATCGTCGGCATCTTCGTCGGAGCGGCTTTGCGGATCACCGGCCTGCCCCTGCCCGACCTCGTCTGGCAAGGCGTCGATCTCGTCGCCGGGGCCGCGGTGCCCTGCTCCCTCATCGCGATGGGGATCGCCTTGCGCCGCTACGGGCTCGAGGCCGGCTGGCGCCTGCCGGCCGTCATCACCGGGCTGAAGCTCGGGCTGCATCCGCTCATCGTCTATGGTCTCGCCACACAGGTTTTCGCGATGCCGCCGGCCTGGTCCGGGGTGGCGGTGCTCTTCGCCGCCTGCCCCTCGGGGGTGAACGCCTACCTCTTCGCGGAGCGCTACGGCGAGGGGGTGGCCGTCGCCTCGAGCGCGGTGGCGCTCTCCACCGCGCTCTCCCTCGTGACGCTGCTGGTGTGGCTGCGCGTCCTCGGGGTTGGATGAACGTCGAGGCTCAGTAGCGGGCCGTGACGTTGCGACCGAGGCGGCGATGGAAGGCGCCGGTCGCCACGTCCCAGATCCGCAGGTCCGAGCCCATGGCCGTGGTGACCGCGTGGCGGCCGTCGGGGCTCATCGCCACGGAGTGGCACAGGTCCGTGAAGGGCCCGAAATGCCGGGTCATCTCGCCCGTCTTGAGATCCCAAAGCTGCGGGTGAGACCGGCAGGTGACGAGCCCTTGCCCGTCGGCGGTGAAGGCGAGGTCGAAGACGCTGAACATCGGATGCACGTTCAGGGTGCGCTCGAGTTTCTGGTCGGCGATGGAGAACACCTGGACGCTGCCGTCGGCGGACGAGGCGAAGCGCAGGCCGTCCGGCGAGAAGGCGATCACGCGTGGCTCGCGCTTGAGGGTGATCTCGGCGACGGCCTGCCCCGTCCCGAGGCGCCAGAGCAGGATCGCAGGCTTCGGTTTCGCGCGCGTGGTGGCGATAAGCCCCGCCCGGTCGGAGACCGCGACGGCGCCCGCGCCGCCCGCATGCCCGGGCAAGCTGAAGACCCGCTCGAAGGTCTCGGCGTGGTAGGCCTCGACCGTCTCGCCCTCTGAGCCGACGAGCAGGAGCCCGCCGCCGGATGCGATGCGCGCGGCGAAAGGAACGCTGGATTCGAACTGCGCCGGGATCTCGCGGAACTCGCGCCCTTCGAGGTCCACGATTTTCGGGTTGTAGCCATCGGCGGCGTAGGCCAGCGTCTGCGTGCCGGATAGGAAGGCGAGCGAGCGGATGCGGCGCCCCTGAGGCTGGCCCTTATGCGTCAAGGGGGCGACGGTCGCCAGGACGCGCAGCATGCGGCCCGTCGCGGCGTCCCAAAGACGCAGCGTGCCGTCGAACCCAGCGCTCGCGATGAGCTTGCCGTCGGCGCTGAACGCGGCGTCGTAGGTCCAGCCCGTATGCGTCTCGTCCGGCGCGCCCGAGCTCTCCTTGGCCGGGGTGGCGGGCAGGAGCGCCTGGGCGCAGTCGAGACCCGCGAGTTCGGCCTCGATGCGCTTGCGCTGCGGACCCGACGCGGCGGCCAGGATCGCCTTCGGGTCGAGGGTGCCGTCGCACAGGAAGGTGGAGCGGTTCGGACCCGCGGGTGGGAAGTCGTACTTCGCGAAGGGGTTCGCCGCGGCGGCCCAGCAGGATGCGGCGAGGGCGAAGGTCAGCGCGAGAGCTTGGCCAGCAAAGGAGGTTGCAAACGGGCGAGACACGGGACACCTCCGACGGTGATGTTGGAAAAAGCAGGTCAAGGGAATGGGCGTTCGCCGGCGCTCAGGACCGACGCGCGAGCCGGACGGGCTTCAAGGCGCGGCCCGTCCAGGCGTAAACGTCGCGCCCGCCGCCGGCCCATCCGCTCTGCTGGATGGTGACGCGGCCTTCCTTGCAGGTGACGGAGACGATCTCGCGGGGCGGGACCTGGGCGGCGAGGGTCAGGGCCCGCTCAGCCTCGACGTTGCCCGCGCCGTCGACGCCGACGAGAAGCAGGATGCGCGTGCTCCAGATGCCGGGATGGTCGAAGCGCGCCGGGACGACGGCGTGGACGCGGGCGCCCGCGAGGTCGGGCCGGGGCGAGAGGTTGCATGGCCCGGCGTCGACGCCCTCTTCGCGCTGAACGAGCGCGGTCAGGGTCTCGGCGGAGGCAGGAATCGGAGCGAGGAGGCCAAGAACGGCGGCGAGCACGGCGGCGAGCGCGGCCTGGACCGTTCGTGATCCGCCTCGAAGGCTCGACGCATGTCTCATCCTGTCCTCCCTCGCCGCGGCGCTGCGCCGTCCGGCAAGGGCCTTGTCGCGCTCGCGTGTTTCGCGACGGTGCCTCGCAACCGGGCGCGAGGTTTCGGCGGTGCCGCTCTCCGGCCGGCGCGGATCAGGCCGCGTGCGGAAGGGTTCTCAGTTCGCCGGCGAACTCCGCCACGTTCGCGAGGAACTGGCGGGCGCTCTCGCGCCAGGTGTAGCTTTCGCCGTAGGCGCGGCAGCGCTCCCGCGGGATCGCCAGCGCCGCGCGGGCGGCCGCGCCGAGGTCCTCGTCGAGGACCCCGCATCCCGACCCCGCGATCACGTCGAGGGGTCCCATCACGGGGAGGGCTGCGACCGGCAGGCCGGAAGCGAGCGCTTCGAGCAACACGATGCCGAAGGTGTCGGTGCGGCTCGGGAAGACGAACACATCGGCCGCGGCATAGACCTCGGCCAAGGCCTCGCCCGTGAGCGCGCCGAGGAAGCGGGCGTTGGGGTCTATCCCTTCCAGGGCCGCCCGCGCCGGCCCCTCCCCCACCACCACCTTGGTGCCGGGCAGATCGAGGCGCAGGAAAGCTTCGATGTTCTTCTCGACCGCGAGCCGTCCGACGAAGAGGAAGACCGGCCCCGGCAGCCCCAGGCTGGCGGTCGGCCTTGGCCGGAACAGCTGCGTGTCCACGCCGCGGGTCCAGCGCACCACGTTGCGGAAGCCCCGGCCTTCGAGATCACGGGCGAGGGATGTCGTGCTCGCCATCACCGCCCGGCCGGCATTGTGGAAGCGGCGCAGGCCGGCGTAGCTCCAGCGCTCGGGCACCGGCAACCGGGCCGAGAGATATTCGGGAAAGCGGGTGTGGTAGCTCGTGGTGAAGGGCTGGGCCCGTCTGAGACAAGCGGCGCGGACGGCGAACCCGACCGGGCCCTCCGTCGCGATATGGACGTGGCTCGGCGCGAGGCGGTCCATGGCCCGCGCCGCCATGCCCGGGGTGACGAGGGACAGGCGGATCTCGCCGTAGCTCGGCATCGGAACCGAACGGTACTGGTCGGGCGTGAGGAAGAGGATCTCGGCGCCGAAGCCGGGAGCCTCCTGCGCCAGGTGCTCCAGGGATCGCACGACGCCGTTGATCTGGGGCCGCCAGGCGTCCGTGGCGACGAGGACGCGCATCAGGCGACGGCCCGCGGCCGGGTGGGCAGCGCCACGACCTCGGCGGGCGCGGCGCGCTGGGCAAGAACGTCGGCCCAGCGAATGATCTCGAGCCGTCCGTCATAGTGCTCGACGAGGGCCGTGCAGGACTCCACCCAGTCGCCCGTGTTGAGGTAGCGCACCCCGAACGCGGCGTGATCGGCGGCGTGATGGATGTGGCCGCAGATGACGCCGTCGGTGCCGTGGCGCCGCGCCTCCTCGGCGAGGAGTTCCTCGAACTTGCTGATGTAGTTGACCGCGTTCTTCACCCGCTGCTTGGCCCAGGCCGACAGCGACCAGTAGGTGAGGCCGAGACGTCGGCGGATCACGTTGAGATGGGTGTTGACGACGAGCGCCGCGCCATAGGCGCCGTCGCCGAGGAAGGCCAGCCATTTGGCATGGCGCACGACCATGTCGAAGTGGTCGCCGTGCACCACGAGGAGCCGGCGGCCGTCGGTGGTCTCGTGGATGGCGCGATCGGCGATCTCGATGCCGCCGAAGTTGTGCCCGACATAGTCGCGCAGGAATTCGTCGTGGTTGCCCGGCACGTAGACGAGCCGCGTCCCCTTGCGCACCTTGCGCAGAAGCTTCTGGACGACGTCGTTGTGGGCCTGGGGCCAGAACCAGCCCGACTTCAGGCGCCAGCCGTCGACGATGTCACCGACGAGGTAGATGAGATCGGCATCGTATTCGCGCAGGAAGCCGAGGAGCAATTCGGCTTGGCAGCCCTTCGTTCCGAGATGGACATCGGAGAGGAAGAGTGTTCTCACCCGCACGACGGGGGTCTGATCGGCCACGGGCGCGATCCTTTTCCAGTATCGTGCTTTGGCAAGAACAGGATTCGCGTAGCACTTTGATGACAGAGCCTTTCCAGGTCCGTTAGGAGCTCCCGTTCATCTGTGGATAGGATCGCACCGCGCCGATCTCAGGCCATTATCGGCCGGCCGTCGTGAGCGCCGCGCCGATGCCGACGAAGGTGGCGCCCGCGGCGCGGTTGAACCAGCGTCCGTGCCGGGCGAGCCAGGGCGCCACGCGTTGCGCGAGCCCGGCGAGCGCGAGTTCGTAGACGATCTCCACCAGGACGAAGGTGCCGCCCAGGATCGCGAGTTGGACGAGGTAGGGCAGGTTCGGCGTCATGAACTGGGGCAGGAAGGCCGCGAAGAAGATCAGGGCTTTGGGGTTCGACACCGCCACGAACAGGCCCTGGTAGAACATCCGCAGCGGCTCAGCGGTGGGTGCGTCCTGCCCGGACACGGCCCGTTCGATGATGGGTGCAGGCGCGCGCCAGACCTTCACGCCGAGATAGACGAGGTAGGCCGCGCCGAGCCACTTGGTGATCGTGAAGGCCCGCTCTGAGGCCGCGAGCAGCGCCCCCATGCCGGCGAGCGAGGCCGCGATCAGGAGGAAGAAGCCGAGCGCGCCGCCGAGCACCGTCGCGATGGTCGGGCGAAAGCCGAAGCACGCCCCATGGGTGAGCGACAGGAGCCCGTTCGGACCGGGCGTGAGGGACAGGCCCACCGCGGCCACGCAGTAGATCAGCCACAGGTCGAGGTTCATGACTCGTCTCCGATTGGGCCGATCCGGTGGGCGCACCGCGCTTCCGGAGCTCGCAGCCTAGCACGCCGCCTGCCGTCAGCCCTATCACAATGGCCCCCATGGCTCGATCCGACCCAACGCATGCGGCGGGCGCAGGCCCGCCCGCGCCGGAGAAGGGTTCACCTGCCGGCCCGCTTGTGGTGAGTAGGCTTTTCCCCTGAGCCACGCCCGAGCCCGTGCAGCCCGTCCTCGGCATCACCCTCAAGGTCATCTCGGCCCTGTCCTTCACCTTGATGTCGGCGGGCATCAAGCAGGTCGGCGCATCCTACCCGACGGGCGAGATCGTGTTCTTCCGCTCGTTCTTCGCCATCGCGCCGCTCCTGGTCTGGCTCGGCTGGCGCGGCGACCTCTTGGCCTCGATCCGCACCTCGAACGTGCCGGGCCATCTCCTGCGCGGCATCATCGGCAGCTGCGGCATGTTCTCAGGGTTCATGGCGCTGTCCTACCTGCCCCTGTCGGACGCGGTGGCGATCGGCTATGCCGCGCCGCTCATCACCGTGGTTCTTGCCGCCGTCGTCCTGAAGGAGCGTGTCCGGGCCTATCGCTGGAGCGCCGTGGTCATCGGCTTCGTCGGCGTGCTGATCATGCTCTCGCCCCACCTCGACGCCAGCGCTCTGGCGCGCGGCCTCGAAGGCGGGCCCGCGGTGGGCGCGATGTTCGCGCTGCTCGGCGCGGCCTGCGCGGCGGGTGCGACGATCCAGGTGCGGCGGCTCACCGCCCACGAGCAGACGGGCGCCATCGTGCTCTACTTCTCGCTGCTGACGACCGCGCTCGGCCTCGTCACGATCGTGCTCGGCTGGAGGATGCCGACGCCCTTCGACTTCGCCGCCTTCGTCCTCATCGGCATCCTCGGCGGCATCGGCCAGATCCTCCTCACCCAGAGCTACCGCTACGCCGATGCCTCCCTTGTCGCGCCCTTCGACTACACGACGATGATCTGGGCGCTCCTCATCGGCTGGTTCGCCTTCGGCCAGCTGCCGCAAGCGGCGGTGCTCGTCGGCGGCGTCATCGTGGCGGCGGCCGGGCTCTTCGTCCTGTGGCGCGAGCGGCAGCTCGGCCTCGCCCGGGCCCGGGAGCTCGAGATGGGGGCGCAGCGCGCCGCCTGACGCCCGTTTGCCAAGGCCAGCTTGCCAAGGCCTGGGGCCGTGGTTAACTCCGCATTCAAATCTCCTTGGGGTGCCCCGGCCGCGGGGCTGAGAGGCTCGAGGCCGGAGCCAACCCATCGAACCTGACCCGGGTCATGCCGGCGGAGGAAAGCGAGATGCCTGATCCCGCGGCGCCGCCCGGCGCCGACCATCCCGACCTCGCCGTGATCACGGCCGACCTGCTGGCCCGGCTGCGCGACCAGCCGATCCGCGTCCACGCCATCACCAACGCCGCCGCCCAAGCCTTCACCGCCAACCTCCTGCTCGCGGCAGGGGCGATCCCATCGCTCACCACCGCGCCGGAGGAGGTCCCCTTCTTCACGGGACGGGCCCGCGCCCTTCTCGTCAACCTCGGCACGCTCGACGCCGAGCGCCGGGCGGCGATCCCGTGGGCCATCGCGACGGCGCGGGCTTCGGGCTTGCCCTGGCTTCTCGATCCGGTCTTCGTCGAGGCGTCGCCGCCGCGGCTCGCGCTCGCGCAGCTCTGCCTCGCCGGCCAGCCGGCGGTGGTGCGCTGCAACGCGCCGGAGTTCCGGGCCCTCTCGGACGCCGACCCGACCCCCGAGGCGCTGAAGCGCTTCGCCGGCGCGCACGGTTGTGTCGTCGCCCTCACCGGCCCGGTGGATCACGTCACCGACGGCGAGCGCTTCCTCAGCATCGAGAACGGCCACCCTCTGATGACGCGCGTGACCGCCATGGGCTGCGCGGGAACCGCCCTTATCGCCGCGCTCGCCGGCGCGGAGCCGGATCCCTTCGTCGCGGCCGCCTCCGGGCTCCTCGCGATGGGCGTCGCCGGCGAGGTCGCGGGCGAGGCGGCGGGCGGGCCGGGCAGTTTCGCGCCCGCTCTTCTCGACGCGCTCGCCGGCTTGTCGGCGGAGACCCTCACCGACCGGGCTCGTCCCGCCTGGGAGCCGCAGCCTTGAGCATGCCGACGCTCGCGTCAGCCGCGATCAACCCGGTGGACCTTCGGGTCTACGCCATTCTCGGTCCCGAGCAGGGGTCGGCGGCTGATCTGGCGCGCCTTGCCCGCGCCGCGGTCGAGGGCGGCGCGACCCTCGTGCAGGTGCGCGACAAGGGCTCCGACGCCCGGCGCTTCGTCGAGGCGGCCCGGGCCGTCAAGGCGGCGCTCGCCGGCACGGGCGTGCCCGTCCTCGTCAACGACCGCGTCGACGTGGCGGCGGCGTCGGGCGCCGACGGCGTGCATCTCGGCCAGGACGACCTGCACCCGCAGGACGCACGGCGGCTGCTCGGGCGCCAAGCGATCATCGGCCTCACCGTCAAGACGCCGGCCCAGGCGGATGAGCTCTATCGCCTGCCCGTCGACTACGCCTGCATCGGCGGCGTCTTCGCCACCGCGAGCAAGGCGAACCCGGAGCCGCCCGTCGGTCTCGAGGGTTTCAGCCGGATCGCTTTCCGGGCGCGCCTCGCCGCACCGGGCATCACGGTGGGCGCCATCGCCGGGATCGGGCGGGAGAACGCGGGTGACGTGATCGCGGCGGGCGCCGATGGCATCGCCGTGATCTCCGCGATCTTCGGCCGGCCCGACCCGCGGGACGCCGCCCGGGAGTTCAGAACCATTGTCGACCGCACGCTCGCGAGCCGCGGAGCCGCTCCATGACAACGCCCATTGCCACAACACCCATTGCCGTCACCATCGCCGGCTCCGACTCGAGCGGCGGCGCCGGCATCCAAGCGGACCTCAAAACCTTCTCGGCGCTCGGCGTCTACGGCGCGAGCGTGATCACGGCGCTGACCGCCCAGAACACGCGAGGCGTCCAGGGCATCCATGACGTGCCGCCGGACTTCGTGGCCGCGCAGATCGATAGCGTCTTTTCCGACCTCGCGGTGCGGGCGGTGAAGATCGGCATGCTGTCGCAGCCGGCCGTCATCGAGGCCGTCGCCGGAGGACTGGCGCGGCACGAGGCCCGCACCGTTGTCCTCGATCCGGTGATGGTCGCGGCGAGCGGCGACCGTCTGCTGCGGCCGGAAGCGGTCGCGACCCTGCGCGAAAAGCTTCTGCCGCAGGCCCTTCTCGTGACGCCGAACCTGCCGGAGGCCGCGGCCCTCCTCGACGAGCCGGTCGCCAAGAACGAGGACGCCGTGCGCGCCCAGGCCGAACGCCTCAGGGCGCTCGGACCGGAGGCCGTGCTCATCAAGGGCGGCCACGCCGAAGGGCCTGAGAGCGTCGACATCCTCCTCGACGCGTCGGGCTTCGCCCGCTTCCCCGCCCCGCGCGCCGCCACCCGCAACACCCACGGCACGGGCTGCACCCTGTCATCCGCCATCGCCTCAGGACTCGCCAAGGGCCGGCCCCTGCGCGACGCAGTGGCGGAGGGCAAGGCCTACATCACGGCCGCCATCGCGGCCTCGGATCGGCTCCCCATCGGAAGCGGGCACGGGCCGGTCCACCATTTCCACGCACTCTGGAGCTGATCCGAGGCGATCGCTGCTGCGGCACGGGCTTGATCGCCCGGCCGCGTTTCGGGCAAGGTGATTTCGCGAAAACAAACGCGCGTTCGCTTTGCGGAACACTGGTGGCGTGATGGGAATCGAGGGCAAGGATCGGGCGCGGGAACTGTCCGCCGGGGCGCAGATCCTGTCGGGGCAGCTCGGCAAGACGGTGCAGCGCCTGCGCAAGGCCTACAACCTCTCGCTCTCCGAACTCTCCGAGCAGTCGGGCGTCGCGAAATCCATCATCAGCCAGATCGAGCGCAACGAGACGAACCCGACGCTCGCCACAATCTGGCGGCTGTCCCAGGCCCTCGACGTCTCCATCGAGCGGGTGCTGGCCTCGGGCGACGAGGAGCCCTTCATCGAGCGCTCGTCGAAGGCCGACACGCCGATCCTCGTCTCCGACGACGGCCGCATGCGGCTCGCGATCATCGGCTGGATCAAGACCGTCGAGTGGCTGCAGTGGTACGACGTCCAGGCCGAGCCGGGGGGCGTACTCGATTCTGAGGCGCACCAGCGCGGCTCGGTGGAGTGCCTCTCGGTGCTCGAGGGCGAGTTCGAGGTCGAGGTGTCGGGCGTCACACAGCGCGGCCGCGCCGGCGAGACGCTCCGTTACCGCTGCGACCGCCCCCACACCGTGCGCTGCATCGGCGAGACCCCCGGCCGGGCGACGATGGTCTGCATCCTCAAAGCCGCGGTGATGGATTGAGGCGGGGCGTTCCGGGGCTTTCCTGGACGCGGGCGTTCGGAGGGCCTCCAAGGCTGCCCCAGCGCTCGCCCCACCCGACCCTCGCTGTCGCGAGGGCCACCCTCCCCGCGGGTGGGGAGGGATGAGGAGCCGTGGTGCGCGCTCCTTCTCCTCTCTGCGGGAGAAGGTGCTCTGCGAAGCAGGGCGGATGAGGGGTGGCGCCGACAGGCGCCTCGCGAAGCGAACAGAATGATTAGGGCGGAGAGATCCTGATCGGCTCGCGCCGGCGGCTTCGCCGCACCCCTCTCCCGACCCCGCTTCGCGGGGCCACCCTCTCCCTCAAGGGGAGAGGGAAGAGGCGCGGCGGCGCCCCTCATCCCTCCCCGCCTGCGGGGAGGGTGGCCGGCGTCAGCCGGACGGGTGGGGTGGGTGCCGGGGCAGACCTCCACCCCATCGATCGTCGTGATCAGGCCAGGTTGCCGCCGAAGAGCTTGATGCCGCCGAGAACGATCGCGGCGGCGGCGGCGAGGCAGGCGAGCGCGCGGGCGTATTGCGCCGGGGCCGGGCGCATTTCGGCCTGGTCCTCGAAGGGCTCGACGGGCTTACGGCCAGTCACCATCGCCTTCACGATCGGGTCCTTCTTCACGAACTGGTAGAAGAGATTCGTTGCAACGTGCACGACGACGAGCCCGAGGAGAATGTTGAAGAGCTGATGGTGCAGACGCGACAGCGTCTTCTGCCAGTAGGTCGGGTCGGCGAGCGGGTCCGTGTTCGCGAAGGGGCCGCCGAAGATGCCGTTCGAGTCGACGGAGAAGAGGCCGGTGACCGCCTGAACGCTCACAATCGCGAGCAGCATCAGGATCATCCAGGCGCCGAGCGGATTGTGCGAGAGGTAGGGCCGGCGCCGGCCGCGGGTGATGTCGAGGCCGTAGCGCACGGCCTCCCAGGGCCAGCTCACCCAGGCCGAGAACTTCGCCGTCGATGAGCCCACGACGCCCCAGAGCAGCCGGAAGACGAGGAGCACGAGCACCGCGTAGCCGGTATAGCGGTGCCACTTCAACTCGAAGTCACCCCATTCGTGGCTTGCCCAGGACGAGACGATCGCGGCGACGAGCCCCCATTTGAACAGGCGCGTCGGCAGGTCCCAGGCTTTGACCTGGGCCGTCACGCGGTGAGGATGTTCGGTCTGCAGCATGGGAGTTTTGGGCGTCGGCCCGGCGGTGCGTCTTGCCCCACCGGGCCGCGTGGGTCAGCTTCGCTGAATGCGGTAGGCCTGATGGCAGGAGCCGCAGGACCGGGTGAGCGCCGAGAACTCGGTCTTGAACGTGTCGAGGTCCTTCACGTTGGCCGAGGCCTTCTTGATCGCGTCGGACCAATCGTCGAAGCGCTTGCGGAAGTCGGCTTGGCTCTCCCAGATCTTCGGGCTCGCCGTGGTCTCGCCGCCGGTCTTCGACGTGTCGGGGTAGTAGGTGTGCGTCTTGTCGGCGGCGACCGCGTAGGTCTCGAGGATCTGCTTCGCCTTGGCGAGGTCGAAAGCCTCTTCGCCCTTGACGAACTTCGTGCCGAGGCCGGTGGCGGCGCCGACGTTCTTCATGATCTGCCGGCGGGCGGCGATCGGGTCGCTCTGCGCGAACGCGGCGCCGAGACCCACGGCAAGGGCCGCGGTGAGGACGAGAGCACGGATCATCAGTTTCCCCTGTATCGGGCCGGCGCACCCGGCCACCTTGGAATCAGCATAAACAGAGCCGAACGCCCCGCCCAAGCAGATTCGCAGACCTCGCCGCGCACGAATCCGTGCGCAGCGAGCCTTCGTCACTCGGCCGCCTGCGGCAGCGCCGCCGCCCGAAGCTCCGCGAAGACCCGGTCCGGCGTCGCCGGCATGTCGATGTGCCGGATCCCGGCGCCACGGTTCAATGCGTCGCAGAGTGCGTTCATCACCGCGGGACAGGCACCGATCGCCCCCGCCTCGCCGGCGCCCTTCATGCCAAGGATGTTCGTCGTCGAGGGCACGTTGCGCGTCTCGAACCGGATCTCCGGAATGTCGGCCGCCCGGGGCAGGCGGTAGTCGGTGAAGGAGGCGGTCATGAGCTGCCCGCTCTCGTCGTAGAGCGTGCGCTCATGCAGGGCCTGACCGATCCCTTGCACCACGCCGCCGTGGATCTGCCCCTGTAGCAGCAGCGGGTTCAGGGCAACGCCGAAATCGTCGACGATGCTGTAGGCCACGACCTCCGTCTCGCCGGTGTCGGGGTCGACCTCCACCTCGCAGACATGGGTGCCGTTGGGATAGGTCGCCTCCGGCGGCTTCCAGGAATCCTGCGCTGAGAGGAGGTCGGGCGTCGCCTGGGGCAGTTTGGCGAGCGCTGCGAAGCCGACGGCCCGGTCCGTGCCGGCGATGCGCACGGCCCCGTCCGCGATCTCGAGGTCGCCGACGCCGGCCTCGAGCACGTCGGCCGCGAGGCGCTTCAGGTTGTCGGCAAGCATCCGCGAGGCCCCCGCCACCGAGGCGCCGCCGACCGGGATCGAGCGTGAGCCGCCGGTCCCGCCGCCGGTGGCGATCTCGTCCGTGTCGCCCTGGCGCACCCGCACCTTCTCGAGGGGCAGATCCAGGTGCTCGGAGACGAGTTGGGCATAGGCCGTCTGGTGTCCCTGCCCGTTCGACTGGGTGCCGATGAGGACCGTGGCGCCGCCGTCCTCGTCGACGCGCACCTGCGCGCCCTCGGCCGAGCCGCCGGAGCAGGCTTCGATGTAGCTGGCAAGCCCGATGCCGCGAAGCTTGCCGCGGCGGCGCGCCTCAGCCGCGCGGGCCTTGAAGCCGCTCCAGTCGGCAAGCTCCATGGCGCGGCGCATGTGGCCCTCGAACTCGCCCGTATCGTAGACGCGGTCGGTCTGGGTCTTGTGCGGCATCGCCTCGGGCTTGACGAAGTTGAGGGCCCTCAACTCGTCCGGCGCCTTGCCGATCGCAGCGGCGATGTAATCGACGAAGCGCTCGATGGCGTACGCCGCCTCGGGCCGTCCGGCTCCGCGATAGGCGTCCACCGGCACGGTGTGGGTGTAGTAGCCGCGCACGCGGGCATGGACGGCGGGGATGTCGTAGCAGCCCGGCGACATGCGGGCGCCGTTCGTCGGAATGAAGGGCGCGAACTGCGAGAGATAGGCGCCCATGTCGGACTTGAGGTCGACCTTGAGCCCGAGGAAGCGTCCGCGCCTGTCGAGCGCCATGGTGAGGGTGGTGAGATTGTCGCGCCCCTGCGCGTCGCCCATGAAGTGCTCGACCCGCTCGGAAGTCCAGCGCACCGGCCGGCCGAGGCGCTCCGCCGCAGCGAGGCAGAGCGGGTATTCCCGGTACATGAAGATCTTGGTGCCGAAGCCGCCGCCGACATCCGGGGTGATCACCCGGATGCGGGACGGGTCGACCTTCAGGATGTCCTTGGCGAGAATATCTCGGATGCCGTGGCTGCCCTGGCTGCCCAGCGTCAGCGTCCAGCGCTTCTCTCCCGTGTCGTACTCCGCGACGCAGGCGCGCGGCTCGAGGTAGTTCGCGACGAGGCGGTTGTTGACCAGCGTCAGGCTCACCGTGCGGTGGGCCTTGGCGAAGGCCGCCTCGGTCTTCGCCGCGTCGCCGACCTCGGCGTCGAAGGCGAGGTTGCCGGGCACGTCGGGCCAGACGGTGGCGGCGCCCGGCGCCTCCGCGCCCGTGATGCCGACCGTGGCGTCGAGCGGCTCCCAGTCGATCACGAGGGCTTCGGCCGCGTCGCGGGCCTGGTCCGGGGTCTCCGCGACGACGAAGGCTACGACGTCGCCGACATGGCGCACGGTGTCGGCCGGGATGACGGGATAGGACGGCAGCACCATGCGGCTGCCGTCGCTGTTGCGGGCCGCGCCTTGGCAGGGAAGCCCGCCGAGATGGGTGACTTCGGCCTGCGTGAGGATCAGGAGCACGCCCGGCAGGGCGCGGGCAGCCTCGGCATCCACGATGCGGTAGCGAGCATGGGCGTGGGGGCTGCGCACGACGTAAGCATGCGCCGTGCCGGCGGGCTGCACGTCGCCGGTGTAGCGGCCGGCGCCGGTGATGAAGCGCTGATCCTCGACGCGGCGCGCCGGTTGGCCGACGCCGAACTTCGTGGGGCGGGTGGACAAAGGACGGACCTCTTTTCTGTGTGTTCGTCGAACCCGGATCTTACTCGGCCGCCGCGGCGTGGGCGGCCGGCGGCACGGCCTCCACGCGCGGCGTCTTGCGGAAGCGCAGCACGAGGGAGCGGATCGCCACGTAGAAGACGGGGGTGAGGAACAGGCCGAAGAAGGTCACCCCGATCATGCCGAAGAACACCGCGGTGCCGAGCGCCTGACGCATCTCCGCGCCCGGGCCGGTGGCGATGACGAGGGGCACGACGCCGAGGATGAAGGCGAAGGCCGTCATCAGGATCGGCCGAAGGCGCAGGCGCGAGGCCTCCACCACCGCGTCGACCGGGTTCGACCCGTTGTCCTCCGCCTGCTTGGCGAATTCCACGATCAGGATGGCGTTCTTCGCCGCCAGGCCCACCAGCACCACGAGGCCGATCTGGGTGAGGATGTTGTTGTCGAGGCCGCGGTACATCACGCCGAGGAGGGCGGCGAGCGCGCCCATGGGCACGATGAGCACGATGGAGAGCGGCAGCGCCCAGCTCTCGTACTGCGCCGCGAGCACGAGGAACACGAAGAGCACCGAGAGCGCGAAGATGTACACCGCCGTGTTGCCTGTGGCCCGCTCCTGATAGGCGAGTTCGGTCCACTCGTAGCCGACGCCCTGCGGCAGCCCCTTGGCCAGTTCCTCCATGGCGAGCAGGGCTTGGCCCGAGGAGACGCCGGGCTTGGCGTCGCCTTGGACGGGGATGGTGGGGAACAGGTTGTAGCGCTGCACCAGGTCCGCGCCCGCGGTGTCGCGGATGGTGAGGAGCGAGCCCAGCGGCACGAGCGCGCCGGTGGCGCTGCGGGTTTTCAGCCGCAGGATGTCCTCCCGGTCCATGCGGAAGCTTTGGTCGGCCTGGGCGCGCACCTGGTTCACGCGGCCAAGAAAGTTGAAGTCGTTGACGTAGGCCGAGCCGAGATTGACCTGCAGCGTCTCGAAGACGTTCGCCAGCGGCACGTTGAGCATGCGCGCCTTGGTGCGATCGATCTCGAGGTAGATCTGCGGCGTGTTGTTGCCGAACGTGGTGAAGACCCGGGTGAGGTTCGGGTCCTGGTTGGCCTTGGCGATGAGGTCGCGCGAGGCAGCGAGCAATTGGGCGAGCCCCACGCCGCTGCGGTCCTCCACCTGCATCTTGAAGCCGCCGGCATTGCCGACGCCGCGCACCGGAGGCGGCGGCACGACGATGATGAAGGCTTCCTGGATCGCCTGGAGACGCCCGGTGAGGTCGCCGACGATGGCGCCCGCCGAGCGGTTCTCCTTGATGCGCTCCTCGAAGGGCTGAAGGCCGGCGAAGATGGCGGCGGCGTTCGAGGCGTTGGTGAAGGTGGCGCCCGAGAAGCCGGCGAAGGCGATCGCGTCCTTTACGCCCGGCGTCTCGCGCATGATGGCGGTCGCGCGCTGGACCACGTCGTCGGTGCGGGTCAGCGAGGCGCCGTCTGGCGTCTGAACCACGACGATGACGTAGCCCTGGTCGAGGGTCGGGATGAAGCCCGTCGGCACCGTGCGCACGACATACGCCGTGGCGTAGAGGAGGCCGCCGTAGGCCGCAAGGCAGAGCAGCAGCATCACCTTGTGGGCGACGAGGGCGTGCACGGTGCGGGAGAAGCCGTAGGAAAGCTTGTCGAAGCCCTTGTTGAAGCCGTTCGCCAGCCAGAGCCCGAAGCGCGTGAGGAAGAAGCGCGGCCGATGGCCGGCCTGGTGGGGCTTGAGGAGCAGGGCGCAGAGCGCCGGTGAGAGGGTGAGCGAATTGAAGGCTGAGATGATCGTCGAGGCCGCAATGGTGAGCGCGAACTGCCGGTAGAACTGTCCCGTGATGCCAGGGATGAAGGCGGTCGGGACGAAGACCGCGGTGAGCACGAGGGCTATGGCGATCACCGCCGTGCCCACCTCGTCCATGGTGATGTGGGCGGCCTCACCCGGCGTTTTGCCCTCGGCGATGTTGCGCTCGACGTTCTCCACCACGACGATCGCGTCGTCGACGACGATGCCGATGGCGAGCACGAGGCCGAAGAGCGTCAGCGTGTTGAGCGAGAAGCCGAAAGCCGACATCAGGGCGAAGGTGCCGACCAACGACACCGGGATGGCGATGATCGGGATGAGCGCCGTCCGCCAGGACTGCAGGAAGACGATCACCACGATGACCACAAGGGCCACGGCCTCGAAGAGCGTTTTGTAGACCTCGCGCACCGACTCCGCGATGAACTCGGTCGGGTTGTAGACGATCTGGTAGTCGATGCCGGCGGGAAACTCGCGCTTGAGCTCCTCCATCTTCTTGATGATGCCGTCGGCGGCATCGAGCGCGTTCGAGCCCGGGCGCTGGAACACGGCGAGCGCCACGGCCGGCTTGCCGTTCAGGTAGGAGTTCGTGACGTAGTCGCGGGCCCCGAGCTCGACTCGGGCGATGTCGCCGAGGCGCACGAGGCGGCCCTCCTCGCCCGCCTTGACGATGACCTGGCGGAACTGGCGCACGTCGTCGAAGCGGCCTTGGGTCTGCACCGTGAGCTGGAAGGCGTTGTCGGACGGCGCCGGCTGCTGGCCCAGCGAGCCGCCCGAGACCTGCACGTTCTGCTCCTGCAGCGCGCGGACCACGTCGCCGGCGGTGAGCGCGTAGGCCGAGAGCTTGTTGGGGTCGAGCCAGACGCGCAGCGAGTACTCGCGCGCGCCGAAAAGCTGGATGTCGCCGATGCCGTCGAGGCGAAGCAACTGGTCGCGCACCCGGATCGCGGCGTAGTTCGAGATGTAGAGCTGGTCGTAGGAATCGTTCGGCGAGAGCATGTGCACGACCATCATCAGGTCGGGCGAGCTTTTTCGCGTCGTGACGCCGAGCCGCCGCACCTCGTCGGGCAGGCGGGGCGTTGCGGTTGCGACGCGGTTCTGGACGAGGACGTTGGCCTTGTCGAGGTCGGTGCCGAGCTTGAAGGTGATGGTGAGCGACATCGACCCGTCGCTCGTCGAATAGGAGGACATGTAGAGCATGTCCTCGACGCCGTTGATCTCCTGCTCGAGAGGCGTCGCGACCGTCGAGGCCACGGTCTCGGCGTTGGCTCCGGGATAGGAGGCGCGCACCACGATGGTGGGCGGCGTGATCTCCGGATACTGGGCGATCGGAAGGCTCGAATACGACACCGCTCCGACGAGCAGGATGATGATCGAAAGAACCGACGCGAAGATCGGGCGATCAACGAAGAAGTGAGCGAATCTCATCGGCGCGACTTTCTGTCGGCAGGAAAAGGGAGCGGCGCGCCCGAAAACCTTTAGGAGCGCGTCGCGGGCAGGTCCTTCATCTCGGGCGTCACCTTGGCCCCGGGGCGCACCCGCTGCAGGCCGCCGATGACGATCGTCTCATCGCCCTTCAGCCCCTCGCGGATGAGCCGGTAGCCGTCGATGCGCGGGCCGGGCCGCACCACGCGTGGGTTTGCCGTACCGTCCTCGGCCACGACCCACACGATGCGCCGGTCCTGGTCGGTGGCCACCGCCTCATCGGGCACGAGCACGCCCTGGTATGCCACGGAGCCCGGGATGCGGATGGTGCCGAAGAGGCCCGGGCTGATGAAGAGGTCCTTGTTCTCCACCGCGGCCCGGGCACGCATGGTGCCCGTCGCCTGGTCGACGCGGTTGTCGACGAAGTCGAGGACGCCCTTGCGCTTAGGCTCCCTCTCGTCGGTCAGCGCCACGAGGATGGGCAGCTGGTCCTTGGTGCGCTCGGCCACGCGGCCGATCTGCAGCGTGCGCTGGTAGGCGAGGAAGGAGCGCTCGTCGACGTCGAAGTAGAAGTTGATCGGATCGAGGGTGACGATCGTCGTGAGGAGAGTCTGGTTCGCGTTGACGAGGTTGCCCTCGGACACGAGCCGGCGGCTGATCCGCCCGGCGATGGGCGCCTTAATCTCGGTGAACTCGTAGTTCAGCCGCGCGTCCCGCACCGCCGCGTTGGCGCGGTCGAGATCGGCCTTGGCGGTGAGGTAGTTCTGCCGCCGCTGCTCGAGAAGCTGCTCGGCGATGTTGCCGGTCCGGCGCAAGGATTCGGCGCGGTCGAGGTCGCCCTCGGCGAAGTTCACCCGCGCCTGCGCCGACACCACGGCCGCTTCCGCTTGGTCGAGGGCCGCCTTGTAGGGTCGCCGGTCAATCGTGAACAGCGGGTCGCCCCTCTTCACGAGGCCGCCGTCCCGGAAGTTGACGGAGTCGATGTAGCCGGACACTCGGGCCCGCACCTCGACCGCATCCACGGCCTCAAACCGGCCCGTGAAGTCGTCGTACTCCACGATGTCCTTGACGATCGGCTTGGCCACCGTCACCGGCGGGGGCGGCCCGCCCGGCGGGCCTTGCGCGGCCGCCTGGGCGATCGGGAGAGCCGTGAGGAGAAGTGAAGCGAAGGCAATTCGAAGCAGATCCATAATCACTTTCCCGGGGCAGTCCGCGCCAGCTAGCCGTCGCGTCGTGCTCGCGATGTGCGAAATGTCACATCGCGCGCGACGTCCAGCAAGCGCCTTCCCACGCGGTTAAGCAAGCGGCGCGCCGCAGCTGAGCAATTTCCCGTCACAGCTGCGTGACGGCGCGTCAATCGAAGGCGATCGGCTCGCCGGCCATCGCCCAATCCTTGAACCCGCCGCGGTAATGCGCGTCGATGGCGAGCCCCGCCCCTTGCGCGAGTTCGATGGCCCGGACCGAGCGGATGCCCGCCGCGCAGGAGAACACGACCCGCTTGCCCTCCGCCGCCGGCAAAGCGGCGGGGTCGAAGCGCGAGAGGGGATGGGAGACCGAACCGGGGATGTGGCCCGCCGCGAACTCGTGATCCTCGCGCACGTCGACGAGGATCATCGCGTCGTCGGCCAAGCCTTGCTTCACCGCCTCGCGGTCGAGATCGACCACGCCCGCCCTCGGCACTCCCCCGCTCACGGCCCTTAGCTCTTCGCCGGGATGCGAAGGGTCCAGCCGGGCTGGATCAGGTCGGGATCGCGCACGGGAGGCGTGTTGGCCTTCACGATCTCGGTGTACTTGGCGCCCTGGCCCTTGCCGTAGAACTTCTCGGCAATCGCCCAGAGGGTGTCGCCCTTCTGAACGGTGTACATCTGCGCCTCTGCGGCAGGCTTCTGCACCGTGAGCTCGCTCGTATCGACCTCGGCGACGCCCACCGTGTTGCCCAGCGACAGGATGATCTTCTCCGCCTCCTCCTGGGTCATCGCCTGGCCCGAAAGCTTGACCTTGTCGCCCTGCACGTCGATGCCGAGCTTGCCCGCGTCGAAGCCGTGGCTCGTCACCTCCTTCTTGAGGTCGTCGGCCGTCGCCGCCTTGGCTTGGCCGGTGCCGAAGAGCTTGTGGCCCGCGTCCTTGATGAACTTGAACAGTCCCATGGCGATCATGCCTCCGTTCGCGCTGCTGGGCTGCCAAGATAGCGCGCCGGCGCGGGTCGCCTAGAGCATGTCGCACCTAGCCGGCAAGAACGACGGGCGCCGTCAGGCGGTTATCGAGGGCACTTGGGCCAGGGACGGCAGCCGCTCCTTGAGCCGAAGGAGGGCGATCACCTCGATCTCGGCGAGCGCCGTCTCGAATTCCTGCTCCGGGTCGTGCTCGAGCCGCTCCTCGAAGGCGTCGAGGATCTCGTCCTTCGTGCGGCCCTTCACGGCCATGATGAACGGGAAACCGAAGCGGGCCTTATAGGCGTCGTTGAGAGCGAGAAATTGGTCGCGCTCGTCCGGCGCCAGGCGGTCGAGGCCAGCGGAGGACTGCTCGGCTTGGCTGTCGGCGGTCAGATCGGCGAGCTTCAAGCGCCCCGCAAGGTCGGGGTGGGCCGTGATCAGGGCGAACTTGCGCTCCCGCGGCGCGGCGCGCAGCACTTGGACGAGCGCGCCATGGAGTCCCTCCGCTGTGTCCTGCGCCGGGGTCAATCCGGCCTCCGCGGCGCCCGACATGATCCAGGGCGAGTGCTCGAACACGTCGCCGTAGAGCTCAACCAGCATGGCCCGGTTCATGGTGCTCGGACGAAGCGCGAGCGGGCGGTGATGGCGCAGCCAATGGCGGGCGACGTCGATCCGTCGTGCGATCCAAACGTCGTCGTGCTCGGCGACGTAATCGAGGAAGCGGGCGAGCGCCGCGGCGCGGCCGGGCCGCCCGACGAGGCGGCAGTGAAGGCCAACCGACATCATCTTCGGCGCCGTCTCGCCTTCGGCGTAGAGCGTGTCGAACGAGTCCTTCAAGTAGGCATAGAACTGGTCGCCCGCGTTGAAGCCCTGGGGCGTGGCGAAGCGCATGTCGTTGGCGTCGAGGGTGTAGGGCACGACGAGGAAGGGGCCGCGCTCGCCTTCGACCCAATAGGGCAGTTCGTCGGCGTAAGAATCGGCCGAGTAGAGGAAGCCGCCCTCCTCCATGACGAGACGCGTCGTGTGCTCGGAGGTGCGTCCCGTGTACCAGCCGAGCGGGCGCGCGCCCGTCACCGCCTCATGGATGCGAAGCGCCTCCGCGAGGTGGGCCCGCTCCTCGTCGGAGGAGAAATCGCGGTAGTCGATCCATTTGAGCCCGTGGCTCGCGATCTCCCAGCCGGCCTCCTTCATGGCGGCGACGGCTTGCGGGTTACGCTGCAGGGCGGTGGCGACGCCGAAAACGGTGACGGGCAGGGATCGTTCGGTGAACATCCGCCACAGGCGCCAGAACCCGGCGCGGGAGCCGTATTCGTAGATCGACTCCATGCTCATGTGCCGCTGGCCGGGCCAGGGTTGAGCGCCGACGATTTCGGAGAGAAAGGCTTCCGAGGCCCGGTCGCCGTGCAGGATCGCGTTCTCGCCGCCCTCCTCGTAGTTGACGACGCACTGGACGCAGATCCGCGCCTCGCCGGGCCAGCGCGGATGCGGGGGCGTCCGGCCGTAGCCGACGAGGTCGCGCGGGTAGGAAGTGTCTGGCATCGCGGGCGCTTCTTCAGTTCATCACTGCGAAGCTCGAGCCTTCGCCGCGGGCGCGCCGCGGGTCAAGTCGTTCGCCGCCTCAACTTCCGCGATAGGTCGTGTAGCTCCAGGGCGAGACGAGGAGCGGCACGTGATAGTGACCGTTCGGATCGGCCAGCGCGAAGCGGATCGGCACGGCGTCGAGGAAGGGCGGGTCGGGAAGGTCTATCCCCCGGGCCGCGAAGTAGGCTCCGACCTGGAACAAAATTTCGTAAGCGCCGGCCCGCAGGTCGTCGCCCGTGAGGAGCGGCGCATCCGTGCGCCCGTCGGCGTTGGTGACGGCCTCGCGCAGCACCTGCGCCGCGCCGTTCTCGATCCGGGACAGGGTGAGCGCGACGCCGGCCGCGGGGCGGCCGGCATGGGTGTCGAGAACGTGAGTCGAGAGGCGGCCCATGCGCGGCATCCGGTTCACGGCGGGAGCCCCCTGTCTTGGCGGGCGCGCCTGCGCCGGTCAACGTCAGGCGGGCGAGGCGGCCGGCATGGACCGCAACTGCCCGAGGGCCGAGACGAGCGGCACGAGGGCCGATAAGGCGAAGGCTACGATCACTAAAGTCACCGCAGCGTCGAGACCGGCGACCGCCGCGAGCGTCCCGCCGGCGAGCGCCCCGAGCGGCCGCACGCCGTAGATAGCCACCTGGATCAGGGCCGCGACCCGACCGAGCAGGGCCGCGGGCGTCACGAGCTGGCGGATGCTCGTCTGGCAGATGAGCCAGAGCATCGGGCCGAAGCCGATGAGGAAATAGGCCGCCGCTCCCGCCGCGAACCCGCCGCCGCGGGGTGCCGTCCAGAGCAGGGCTGCGGCCAGCGTCGAGAGCACCGGACCGGCGATGAGGATGCTGCGCGGCGCCACCCGGGCGAGGAGGCCGGGCGCGACGAGCGCCCCGAGGATCAGGCCGACGCCGTAGCCGCCCTGCATGAGACCGGTGCGGGCGGCGTCGAGGCCGATCCGCTCGAGGGCGAAGGGCACGGCGACCGCGAGCAGGGCGAAGAAGGCGAAGTTCCAGAACACGGCGCAGAGCACGATGCCGCGCAGGAGCGGATGGCGCAGCGCGAAATCCGCGCCTTCGCGGATGGCTCGCGTCACGGGCGGGCGGGCCGGGGCCGCCTGCGCCACCCCCTCCGGCAGCCGTGCGGCCACCAGGGCCGCCAGGGCGGCCGCGAGGGCCGCGACGGCGAAGCCGAGCGCCGGGTTCGCTCGCTCCGCGAGAAAGCCGGCGAGCACGGGGGCCGCGAGCGCCGCGCCGGCGCGAGCGAGTTCGAGGCGGGCATTGGCCTTGGGGAGCTCCCCAGCCGGAACGAGATGCGGAACGAGGGCGAGGGCCGCGAGCGCCAGGACGACGGTCCCGCCGGTCCCGACGAAGCTCGCGAAACCGAGCAGCGGTCCGGCACCCTGCGAGGCCGCCAGCGCCGCGAGGGCGCAGGCGAGCGCCGCCGCGACCTGCGCGCCGACGATGAGGCGGCGCTTCGAGCCGCGATCGACCACGACGCCCGCGGGCAGAGAGACGAGGAGCCAGGCTGCGCCTTGCGCCGCGACGAGCGCCCCCGTCAGTCCGGGTCCGGCGCCGAGGGCGAGCACGGCGCAGAGCGGCAGGGCGGCGAGCGCCATCTGGTCGGCCACGTGGCTCAAACCCACGGCGGCGAGAAGGGTCGGGAAGCGGGACATGGGGACCTCGCGGTTCGGATCTCGCCGATGAAGCGCGCAGGGGCGAGAGGAAACGACCCGATTCCTGTGGTGCCGAATAAAGCCGGTCTTACCGCCGATCGGCCTTGCGGCCGAGCGCTGCTGACGCAGCGCCCCCTCTCCCGGCCGGCTTCGCCGGCCACCCTCTCCCGCAGAGGGGAGAGGGTTGGGTGCGCCCACCTTCTCCCCTCTGCGGGAGAAGGTGCCCTCGCGAAGCGAGGGCGGATGAGGGGTGCTGGGGCAGCCCCGAAAAGATCAGAACATCATCCATGTCGTTCGCGGGCTCGACCCGCGAACCTCGGCGTGAAGGCTCGGGTGCAGGGAACCGAGATGGCCGGGTCAAGCCCGGCCATGACAAGGGTCAAACGGAACAGGCCGTGCCTCAGCGCCGGGCGCCGACATCCGCCACGTCCACGCGAACCGTCACCGCCCGCCCGCCGCGATCGACCGCGAGTTCGACGGCCTGTCCGATGCCGGCGCGCTCGAGCTCCGCGGTGAGTTCGGAGAGGCGCCGCACGGCGCGGCCGTTCACGCCGACGATGATGTCGCCGATTTCGCCGGTGCGGGTATCGACCCCTTGCAGTCCCGCCCGCGCCGCGGGCGAGTTGGGGAGCGTGCGCAGCACCACCACGCCCTCGATGCCGACCCGGGCGGCGGCGGCTTCCTGGGCCGCGATGATGCCGATGCCGGGGCTCGGCAGGCGGCCGGTGCGGATGAGCTCCGGCACGACCCGGTTCACGACGTCGACGGGGATCGCGAAGCCGATGCCGGCCGAGGCGCCCGAGGGCGAGTAGATCGCCGTGTTGACGCCGATGAGGCGCCCCGCCGAGTCGAGGAGCGGGCCGCCCGAATTTCCCGGGTTGATGGAGGCGTCCGTCTGGATCGCGTCGGCGATCTCGCGGCCTTCGCTCGTCGGCAGGCGGCGCTGCAGGGCGCTGATCACCCCCGTCGTGAGCGTCTGGTCGAGGCCGAACGGGTTGCCGATGGCGAAGGTGAACTGGCCGACCTTCAAGTCGGACGAGGTGCCGATGGCGATGGGCGGCGGCGGGTTCTGGGCGCGCCCGAGGCGCAGCACGGCGAGATCGTAGTTCGGCGCCGTGCCCACCACGCTGGCCGTCACCGTCTCGCCCGTCGAGAGGCGGATCGACATCTGCTGGGCGCCCTGGACGACGTGGTTGTTGGTCACGATGTGACCGGCTGCGTCCCAGATGAAGCCGGTCCCGGTCTGGACTCCGCCGCCGCCCGTGCCCTCGTCGTCGTCCTGCACCTCGTTGAGGTTGCGCCGGCCGGCCTGGGCGTAGACGTGCACGACGGAAGGCGAGACGCGCTGGAACAGCTCGATGTTCGTCCGCTCCGCCGCGGCAAGATCCCCTCGCGACGCGACCGTGCGGGGCCCTTGCGCCGAGTAGAAGAAGCGCTCGACGTAAGGCTCCCCGACATAGGCCGCGAACAGGACGAGCGCGAGGATCAGGGCGAGGCGGGTAAAGCGGTCCTGCATGACTCGGGCTCGTTGATGCGCCGGGGAAGAGGCGCCACGGCGAAGCTGGGAAGGCGAAGGCCCGCCGTCAACGCGTGGAGAGCGCCCTTCGATCCCCGCGCCGGCCCGGCTCCGGTCGGCGCGAGCCGGTCCGCCCTTCCCACGAGGCGCGCAGCCCGCTAGCGTGACGGCCCCGTCCCAAAGATCGCCCGCAAGCACCCGATCCGCCCTCGATGTCCTTCGTCCCGTTGTTGTCCGAGTGGATCGGCGCCCTGGCGCGCTGGGTGCACGTCATCACCGCCATCGCCTGGATCGGCTCCTCCTTCTACTTCATCCACCTCGACCTCTCCCTGAAGAAGCGGGAGGGCTTGGCGCAGGGCGTCGGCGGCGAGGCGTGGCAGGTGCATGGCGGCGGCTTCTACCGCATGCAGAAATACTTGGTGGCGCCGCCCGAGCTGCCGAAGGAGCTCACCTGGTTCAAGTGGGAGGCTTATGCCACCTGGATCTCCGGCTTCTTCCTGCTGGTCTGGATCTATTACCTGCAAGCCGACCTCTACACCGTCGATCCGGCGGTGATGCCGCTCAAGGCCTGGCAGGCTGGGGCGATCGGGATCGGGGCACTGGTGCTCGGCTGGTTCGTCTATGACGGGCTATGCCGCTCTCCGCTCGGGCGCAGCGACGTCGCGCTGTCGGCCGTCATCTTCGCCTTCATCGTCGCGGCGAGCTGGGGCTTTACGTATCTCTTCAACGGCCGCGCGGCCTTCCTGCACACCGGCGCCATGGTCGCGACCTGGATGGCAGCCAGCGTGTTCCTCATCATCATCCCGAACCAGCGCAAGGTGGTGGCGTCGCTCCTGAAGGGCGAGACGCCGGACCCGGCGCTCGGGAAACAAGCCAAGCAGCGCTCCCTGCACAACAACTATCTCACCCTGCCCGTCCTCTTCCTGATGCTCTCGAGCCACGCGCCCCTCGCCTGGTCGTCGCGCTGGGCGCCGGCGGTCGTCGCCTGCATCGTGGTCGCGGGCGGGATCGTGCGGCACTTCTTCAACGAGCGCCATTCCGGGCGCCCGACGCCGTGGTGGACGTGGGGCGTCGCGGCGGCGGCCTTCGCGGGGGCGGTGGTGCTCTCCGTCGTCGGCCGGCCGGGGCAGGACACGGCGTCGCTTGCCGCGCCGCAGGCCACGGCGGCGCTGCCGGCCGCCTTCGACGAGGCGGTGCTGGCGGTGCAGTCGCGCTGCTCCATGTGCCACGCCCCCCAGCCGGTTTGGGACGGCATCGCCGTGGCGCCGAAGGGCGTCCACCTCGACACGCCCGAGGCCATCGCCCGCCATGCCGAGGCGATCCGCATGCAGGCGGTGCTGACCCACGCGATGCCGCCCAACAACCTCACCGAGATGACCCCGGAGGAGCGGCGCACCGTCGCCGCCTGGCTCGCCGCCCGGGACCAGGCCCGCTGACTCGATAGGAGAGACGAAAGCACCATGACCGAGCTGAAGCAGCGCGCCGCCCAGAAAATCCTCGCGACGGCGCTCAAAGTCGCCCGCGAGAAGAACCTCAAACCCCTGGCGGTGGCCGTCTACGACGCCCGCGGGTCGCTCAAGGCCTTCGCGGCAGAGGACGGGACGAGCTTAAAACGCGGCGAGATCGCCATGGGCAAGGCCTACGGCGCCCTGGCGCTCGGGGTGCCGTCCCGGGCGATCGGCAAGATGGCGGCCGAGCGCCCCCACTTCGTCGCCGCCGTCACCCACGCGGTCGGCGGCTCCCTCGTCCCGGTGCCGGGCGGGGTGCTGATCCGCGACCGCAAAGGCGAGATCGCAGGAGCTGTCGGCATCTCCGGCGACACGTCGGACAACGACGAGATGGCGGCGGTGGCCGGGATCGAAGCGGCGGGGATGGCTGCCGAGACGGGGGCCTGAGAGGTCACCAAGGGAGGGTTGTAGCCCAACCAGCGTGGCGACTCTCCCTCCCCTCAGGGGAGGGTGGGGTGGGGTATGCCGCCGTGAGGCGGCAATCCGTTCTGAAGTCCAAGCGCCGAGTGATCGCGCCTTCGGCGCGTACCCCACCCTGTATCCCTCCCCTGAGTGGAGGGAGGCCGGGATGAGTTGGGAAATCTTCACGGTGACGCTTCGGGCTTCGCTGCGCCGAGCCCCGCGATGACGTTCGTCACCGAACGGCCGTGAGGGTCCCCTTCATCTCGACCATGTTGCCTGCTGGATCGGCGCAGGTGAACTCGTAGCGGCCGCGGCCCGGGGTCAGGACGATCCACTGGGCCTGACCGTTGGCATCCACGACGTAGCCGCGCTTGCCCTGTTCGGCGGTGGCGCCCGTGACGGTGCGCACCGAATTCTCGCGAAAGAGGTCGGGCGCCCGCACCGCCACCGATTTCGTGCCCTGGTTTTGGACGCGCAGGTCGATGTTGGCCTCCGCCGGCACGCGCAGCTCCTGCGGCTCGCAGCGGGGCTCCTGGTCGCGGGCGACGACGAGCACCTCGATCGGGCGCGTCACCTGGTCCTTGGCTTGGGCCAGCGCGCTCGTGGCGGCAAACGGCATCGAGGCGAGGACGAGGAGGAGCGCGACGAGAGCGGGCAGGCGTGAGCGGGGCATCAAGGGTCTCCGGACGTGCGGGCTCAACGCGAGGTCGAAAGCCGGGGTTCCGGGGACGCAACGCCGCGGCGGTTGCCAAGGCCCAGCCACCTGACGCAGGGTGACCGCCATTCTGCCATAAGAAACGAGGGGATCGTCATGGCTCACTTTTCCGCGCGCGCGGGGCTCAAGAGCCTCGCCTTCGCCGCGCTCGCGACCGTTGCCTTCTCCGGCATTGCCGCGGCCGAGGTCGTCTATAACCGCGGCAACGACGCCGACCCCGAGACGCTCGACGTCCACAAGACGTCGTCGGTCGCGGAATCGAACATCCTGCGCGATCTCTTCGACGGGCTCGTGATCTACGACGCGAAAGCCGAGGTCGTGCCCGGCACCGCCGAGAAATGGACGGTGAGCGACGACGGCAAGCGCTACATCTTCACGCTGCGGGCCGACGCCAAGTGGTCGAACGGCGACCCGGTGAAGGCCTCCGACTTCGTCTTCTCCTACCGGCGCATCATGGCCCCGGAGACGGGGGCGAAATACGCCAACATCCTCTATCCGATCCTCAACGCCGAGAAGATCAACAAGGGCCAGGCCAAGCCCGACGAGCTCGGCGTCAAGGCGCTCGACGACCGAACCGTCGAGATCACGCTGGAGCGGCCGACGCCCTACTTCCTGGAACTCCTCACCCACCAGACGAGCCTGCCGGTGCACCAGGCCTCGGTGGAGAAGTTCGGCAAGGATTTCGTGAAGCCGGGCAACCTCGTCTCGAACGGGGCCTACATGCTCTCCGAGGTCGTGCCGAACAGCTACATCCGCGCGAGGAAGAACCCGCACTTCTACGCGGCGAAGGACGTCCAGATCGACACGGTGAACTTCATCCCGCACCCAGACCTCGCCGCCGCCGTGCGGCGCTACCAGGCAGGCGAGATCGACTCCCTCAACGACCTGCCGGCGGACCAGATCAAGTCGCTGCGGGAACGCTTCGGCGGCCAAGTGGTGCTCGGGCCCTATCTCGGGGTGTGGTGCTTTCCGGTGAACACCTCGAAGGCGCCCTTCAACGACGTGCGGGTGCGCCAGGCGCTGTCTCTCGTGATCGACCGCGAGTTCATCGCGGACCAGATCTGGGGCCAGACCATGGTGCCGGCCCATTCCTTCGTGCCGCCGGGCATCAACAACTACCGCGAACCGGCGCAGGACGCGGCCAAGGACCTCTCGCCCATCGACCGCGAGGAAAAGGCCAAGGCGCTCCTGAAAGAAGCGGGCTACGGGCCGGGGCTGAAGCCCCTCAAAGTCGAGATCCGCTACAACACCACCGACAACAACCGGAACACGGTCGTCGCGGTGATGAATCAGTGGAAGGCGATCGGCGTCGAGGGCAGCGCGATCAACACCGACACCAAGACCCATTTCGCCTACCTGAGGGACGGCGGCGATTTCGACGTCGCGCGCTACGGCTGGATCGGCGACTATTCCGACCCCCAGAACTTCCTGTTTCTGCTCGAGAGCGACAACAAGGGCTTCAACTACGGCAAGTGGAAGAACGCCGAGTACGACGCGCTCCTGCGCCAGGCCGGCACGGAGACGGATCTCAAGAAGCGCGCCGAGACGCTCTACAAGGCCGAGACCATCATGATGAAGGAGCTCCCCTGGATCCCCATCATGCATTACGGCACGAAGAACCTGATCTCGCCCAAGCTGAAGGGTTTTCAGCAGAACCTGCGCGGCGTCTACCCGACGCGCTTCCTACGCAAGGAGGGTTGATCGCGCCCGGGCCGCAGCACCTCTTTTCCCTCTCCCCTTGCGGAAGAGGGTGGCCCCGCGAAGCGGCGCACGGCCGCGAGGCCGATCGCGGTCTCTCCGCCCCACTCTTGTCATGGCCGGGCTTGACCCGGCCATCTCGGTCCGGAGCACCCGAGCCTTCGCGCCGAGGTTCGCGGGTCAAGCCCGCGAACGACATCTCGGATGTTCTAAGTCGCTCGGGCCTCACGCCCAGCCCCCCTCATCCGCCCTGCTTCGCAGGGTACCTTCTCCCGCAGAGGGAAGAAGGATCGCGCACTTTCCGTTCGGTTGAGCGAGCCCCGCACATCTCATCGGCCATGCTGAGCTACATCCTGCGCCGTCTCCTCACGGCCGTGCCGACGCTGTTCCTCGTCGTCACCCTCGCCTTCTTCCTGATCCGCGTCGCGCCGGGCGGGCCGTTCGATCTCGAGCGGCCGCTGGAGGCGAGCGTGATGGAGAACCTGACGCGCATCTACCAGCTTGATCAGCCGCTCTGGCGGCAGTACCTGCTTTATCTCGGGGCCCTGCTGCAGGGCGATTTCGGCCCGTCCTTCGTCTCGCGCGACTTCACGGTAGCGCAGCTCTTCGCGGCCGGGCTGCCCGTCTCGCTGACGCTGGGCACGCTGGCGCTCCTCCTCGCGATCCTCGTCGGTGGGACGTTGGGCACCGTCGCGGCCCTGCGCCAGAACAGCGCCGTGGATTACGCCGTCGTGGGCCTCGGCACGATGGGGCTCACCATCCCGAACTTCGTAGTGGCGCCAGTGCTGCAGATCGTTTTCGGCCTGGCGCTCGCCTGGCTCCCCGTGGGCGGCTGGAACGATGGCGCTCTGCGCAACCTCGTCCTGCCGGTCCTCACCCTGGCGCTGCCTCAGATTGCCGTCGTGGCGCGGATGGTGCGCGCGAGCCTGATCGAGACGCTTCGGGCCAATCACATCCGCACGCTACGGGCGCTCGGCCTCCCGGGCGGCACGGTCCTGCGCCATGCGCTGCGTGGTGCGCTCCTGCCCGTGATCTCCTATCTCGGCCCGGCCGCGGCGGCGCTGCTCACCGGCTCGGTGGTGGTCGAGACCATCTTCGGCCTGCCCGGCATCGGACGCTACTTCGTCGAGGGCGCGCTCAACCGCGACTACACTCTCGTCATGGGCACGGTGGTTCTCGTCGCGGTCTTCGTCCTCCTCTTCAACCTGCTCGTCGACGTGCTTTACGCCGTGATCGACCCCCGGGTCCGCTATGACTGACGGCGCGGTGCTGCCCCTCGACGTCACGCACGGGACGCCCGATCAGGATCCGGGCCGCGGCCGCTCGCTCTGGGCGGACGCTCGGGCGCGCCTCCTGCGCAACCGCGCGGCGCTGGCGAGCCTCGTCGTACTCGCCCTCATGACGCTGGCCTGCCTCGTCGGGCCGTTCCTGACCGGGCACGCCTTCGACCGCGTCTACCCCGATTACGTGCGCGCTCCCGCGAGCCTGTCCGCCTATCCCGCCGCCGACCAGATCGTTCCGGCCGCCGAGCGCGTCGCAGCCCGCACCCGCGCCAGGGCGGAAGGCGTCGCGGTCGAGGGAGATACGCTCCGCCTCACCCTCGTCGGCACGCGGCCGGTCGACGAGCGCCTGCTCGCCTTCTTCGAGCGCTCCGACCTGTTCGGCGCGGCCCGCGTGACGGCGCGGACGGAGGAGGGCCGGCGCCTCGCCGTCGAGGTGCCGATCGAGCGCCACCGCTTCCTCTTCGGCACCGACGCCAACGGGCGCGACCTCCTCACCCGCAGCCTCGTGGCGGGGCGCGTGTCGCTGGCCATCGGGCTGCTCGCCACCGCGGTGGCGCTCCTCATCGGCGTCGTCTACGGCGCGACGGCGGGCTATCTCGGCGGGCGGGTCGACCTCGTGATGATGCGCTTCGTCGACATTCTCTACGCCCTGCCCTTCATCTTCTTCGTCATCATGCTGGTGGTGTTCTTCGGCCGGAACTTCGTGCTCATGTTCCTGGCGGTCGGCGCCGTGGAATGGCTCGACATGGCCCGGATCGTCCGCGGCCAGGCTCTCTCGATTCGGCGGCAGGAATACGTGCAGGCGGCCGAGGCGCTCGGCGTCGGCACGGGAGGCATCCTGCGCCGGCACGTCATCCCCAACACGCTCGGGCCCGTCGTGGTCTATGTCACGCTCCTCGTGCCGAAGGTGATCCTGCTCGAGAGCTTCCTGTCGTTCCTGGGGCTCGGGGTGCAGGAGCCGATGACGAGCTGGGGCGTGCTCATCGCGGAGGGCGCCAAGAACATCCAGGGCGCCGCCTGGATGCTGATCTTCCCCTCCCTCCTCCTCGTCGCGACGCTGTTCTCCCTCAACTTCATCGGCGACGGCCTGCGCGACGCGCTCGACCCGAGGGATCGATGAGCGGCGGGCCAGCCGAGGTGCCGCTTCTGGCCATCCGCGGCCTCAACGTCCGCTTCCGCACCGGCGACGGGATCCTCCACGCGGTGAAGGGCATCGACCTTGACCTCCGCGCGGGGGAGGCCCTGGCGATCGTCGGCGAGTCCGGCTCCGGCAAGAGCCAGACCATGATGGCCGTCATGGGCCTTCTCGCCGCCAACGGCTTCACCGAGGGCTCGGCCCGTTATCGCGGCCAGGAACTCATCGGGCTCCCGCCGAAGGCGCTCAATCGCTATCGCGGCGCCGAGATCGGCATGATCTTCCAGGAGCCGATGACCTCCCTCGATCCGCTTTACCGGATCGGCGACCAGCTCCGCCTCGCCCTGACCTCGCACCGGCGCCTCGACCGCGGGGCGTCGCGGCGGCGAGCGATCGAGCTCCTCGACCTCGTGCGCATCGCGGACCCCGAGCGGCGCCTCGCCGCCTATCCGCACGAGCTGTCGGGCGGCCAGCGCCAGCGCGTCATGATCGCGATGGCGCTCGCCAACGATCCGAGCCTGCTCATCGCCGACGAGCCGACGACGGCGCTCGACGTCACCGTGCAGGCGAGCATCCTCGATCTCTTGGCGGAGTTGCGCCGGCGCATCGGCTTGAGCCTCGTGCTCATTAGCCACGACCTCAACGTCGTGCGCCGGGTCGCCGACCGAACTCTCGTCATGCGCAGCGGCGAGGTGGTGGAGGCCGGCCCGACCGCGGCCCTCTTTGCCAACCCGCAGCATTCCTACACCCGCGAGCTCGTCGAGGCGGAGCCGAAGGGACGCAAGGCGCCCGTCGCGCCGGGAGCGCCGGTCGTCCTCGAGGCAAAGGACGTCGTGGTGTCGTTTCCCCTCGGCGGATGGCTGCGCCGGCAAGAGCTTCGCGCCGTCGACGGCGTCGACCTTCAGGTGCGGGCCGGCGAGACGATCGGAATTGTCGGGGAATCGGGCTCGGGCAAATCGACCCTTGGGCGGGCGGTGCTCCGGCTCCTGCCGGCGGCGGGCACGGTGCTCTTCGAGGATCGGGCCCTGACGCCCCTCAGCCGTCGCGAGCTTCGCCCCTTGCGCCGTCACCTGCAGCTCGTCTTCCAGGACCCCTTCGGATCGCTGTCGCCGCGGCTGACCGCCGGCCAGATCGTCACCGAGGGCCTCCTCGTGCACGAGCCGGGGCTGACCACGCAAGAGCGGGACCGCCGCGCGGCCAAGGCCTTCGAGGAGGTGCGGCTCGATCCGGCCGGCCGGCACCGCTTCCCACACGAATTCTCCGGCGGCCAGCGCCAGCGCATCGCCATCGCCCGGGCGCTGATCCTGAAACCGAAGCTCGTCGTCCTCGACGAGCCGACCTCGGCCCTCGACCGCTCAGTGCAGAAGGAAGTCGTCGACCTCCTGCGCGACTTACAAGCGGCGCATGGCCTCGCCTACCTGTTCATCAGCCACGACCTCGCCGTGGTGCGGGCGCTTGCCGACGAGATCCTCGTCATGAAAGGCGGGCAGGTGGTGGAGCGCGGCACCTCCGAGCAGATCCTCGCCGCGCCGCGGGAGGCCTATACCCGCAGCCTCGTCGCAGCGGCCGCTTTGGACCCGCCGCGGCCTGCGGCCGATTCGGCCTGAGCGAATCTGCATCGTCCCTGTTCACACCTTGTTTACGCCTGCCCCTCAACGCTTCGTTCGTTTGATCACGAAGCGGGTTTTTCACGGCTTGACCGCGCGGCACCACACCGGCGCATCGGCACCGCCCCAGACGGGAGCGGACGCGGCTGCCGTGCGGGGAGACGCCCCGTCGCTGCCGGCCCGCGCCGCATCCTGGCGGGCGGTGGCCCTCGTCTGGGTCGGCATCGGCCTCACCGCCGCCGGTCTCGCCGGGTTCGGCGCCTACACCACCCTCACCGGACGCGAGCGGGCGCTCGCGACGGCCGGCGCGACGGCCCAGAACCTTGCCCGGGTGCTGGAGAACCACACCCAGCGCTCGGTCGATGCCGTGGAGCTGCTCTTGCGCCTCGTCGCCGCGAGCGGCGAACACCGCGAGGCCGCGCTCCCCGGGCCCGACCGGTTCGACCCCGTTCTCGCCGAGGTGCTGCGCGAGCGCGGGTATGTCGCGGCGACCAGCGTGCTGTGCGCCGAGACCGGCCGGCGGGTCTTCGGCCATGGGCCGCCGCGCCAGATCGCGGGAGACCTCGACCTCGACGCGTTCCGCGCGCATCGCAAAGCCGGCGCATCTGTCCGGGTCGGCAAACCCTTCTTCGACGCCGACACAGGTCACTGGAGCGCCGCCGTGAGCCGGGTCTATCCCCGTTCCGCGAGCAAGGGCGCCCCCCTGCTCGCGGTGGCCCACGTCGACCTCTCGCAGCTGCAGCGCTTCTACGCCAGCATCGACGTCGGCCGGGGCGGCTCCATCGTTCTGTGGCGGGCGGACGGCCTCCTGCTCACCCGTGCGCCCTACAACGGCGCCCATATCGGCCGTGTCTATCCGGGCGCCGCCCTCTTCAAGGAACTCGCGCGCGCGCCGAACGGCCTTTACCGGGCGGCCTCCGCGACCGACGGCACGCGCCGGATCGTGGCCTACCGGCAGCTGCCCGGCACCGATCTCGTCACGGTGGCGGCGCTCTCGGAGGAGGACAGCCTGACGGCCTGGGCCGCCGAGATGCGCAGCACCCTGGCGATCCTCGCCCTCGTTCTCCTGGCGCTCGTCGCGTTCGGCGCCCTCGTCGCCCGCGAGATGCGGCGGCGTGCTGAGGCCGAGGCGCGGGCGACGCAGAAGTCGGCCCTGCTCGAAGCCACCCTCGAGACCATGGACCAGGGCCTCCTCATGGTGGACCAGGAGACCACCGTCCAAGTCTGCAACCGCCGCGCCCAGGAACTTCTGGAGCTGCCGGCCGAGCTTCTGGCGCGGCGGCCGAGCTTCGACGAGGTCATCCGTTACCAGTTCGCCCGGGACGAGTTCGCCAAGCAGGATACAAGCTTCCGCGACTGGGTGGAGAGCGGCGGCTTCGAGCAGACGCACCACGTCTACGAGCGCGAGCGGCCGAACGGTACCGTGCTCGAAGTCCGCACCGTGCCCTTCGCGGGCGGCGGCGCGGTGCGCACCTACACCGACATCACCGCGCGCAAGCGGGCCGAGAAGCGCATCAGCCACATCGCCCGTCATGACGCTCTGACGGACCTGCCGAACCGGGTGTTCTTCCGCGAGCGGCTGGAGCAGGCGCTCGCCGGGATGCGCCGCCGCGGCGACGGCGTCGCACTGTTGTGCCTCGACCTCGACCACTTCAAGGGCGTGAACGATACGCTCGGCCACCCGATCGGTGACGCGCTCCTCAAGGCGGTGGCGCAGCGCATCCGCGCCGAGTTGCGGGAGGAGGACACCGTCGCGCGCCTCGGCGGCGACGAGTTCGCCATCCTGCAGAACGGCACCGGCCAACCGGCGGCCGGCGCGGCGCTCGCCCATCGGCTCGTGGCGAGCCTCGGCCAGCCCTACCTGCTCGAAGGCCATCCGATCAATGTGGGCGCCAGCATCGGCATCGCCGTGGTGACCGAGGCGGCGGGCGACGCCGACACGCTGCTGCGCAACGCGGATCTTGCCCTCTACCGGGCCAAGGAGGACGGCCGCGGCACCTACCGCTTCTTCGAGCCGGCGATGGACGCCGCCGTCCAGGCCCGCCGCAGCCTCGAGCTCGACTTGCGCGAAGCGTTGGTGCGCGGCGAATTCGTCCTGCATTACCAACCCTTCGTCGACCTCTTGCGCGGCGAGGTCGTGGGCTTCGAGGCGCTGGTGCGCTGGAACCACCCGACCCGCGGCCTGATCTCGCCTGCCGAGTTCGTGCCTGTGGCGGAGGAGACGCGCCTCATCGTCCCCCTCGGGGACTGGATCCTGCGCCAGGCCTGCCAGGACGCGGTCGGATGGCCCGACGGCATCCGCGTCGCCGTCAACATCTCCGCCGCCCAGTTCCGCGGCGAGGGCCTCGGCGCCGGCGTGCTGAGCGCGCTCGCCCAGGCGGGTCTCGCTCCCGAGCGCCTGGAACTCGAGATCACCGAGACGGTGCTCATGCAGAACACGGAGGCCTCGCTGAAAGCGCTTCACCGCCTGCGCGGCGCGGGCGTGCGCATCGCCATGGACGATTTCGGCACGGGCTACTCGTCCTTGAGCTACCTGCGGTCGTTCCCCTTCGACAAGATCAAGATCGACCGCTCCTTCGTGCGCGAGCTCACCCACAACGCGGAATGCCGGGCCATCGTGCGCGCCATCACGAGCCTCGGCCAGAGCCTGTCGATCAGCACCATCGCCGAAGGGGTCGAGACCCGCGAGCAGCTCGACGCGGTGCGCGCGGAAGGCTGCACGGAGGTGCAAGGCTACCTGTTCAGCCCACCGGTCCCCATCGAAGAAGCAAGGCGCCTCGCGCCTCGGCGCCGCGCCCGGGCGGCCTGAACGAGCACGGTCGCGGAGCCGTCAGAGAGCCCCTCGTGAGGGAACCGGCTTCGACCTTCGCCGTTGCCTTGGTCTCGCAGTCGACGAGCCCTCCGGAGGTTTTCTTGACCCGTACTCGTCTCCTCGCCGGCGCGGCCGCCGCGGCATTGGTCGCTGGCGCATCGGCCTTCCTTCCCGCTCCTGTCGTCGGCCCAGCCGCCGCGCAGCAGGGCGCCGTCCGCACCGTCACGACCGAGGTCACGGTCGAGAGCTTCCGACCCACCTTGAGCGAGCACGGCGAGTTCCTCCAAGTCGACGGCGTCGGCGAGGTCTGGCGCCCGCGCTTCACCGAGACCGATTGGCGCCCCTACTCGGTGGGTCAGTGGATCTTCAACGACAAGGTCGGCTGGTACTTCGAGTCGCCCGAGCCCTGGGCGGAGATCACCTTCCATTACGGCCGCTGGTTCGAGGATCCGCGCGAGGGTTGGGTCTGGGCCGCCGGCACCGAATGGGCGCCGGCCTGGGTCGAGTGGCGGCGCAGCAAAGACATCATCGGCTGGCGTCCTCTGCCGCCCGAGAACCTGCCGCAGCGCGCGGCGAGCCGCGGCAGCGATGAGCGCTCCGGCGGGTCGGCCGCCCGCGGCACCACGACGAGCCGCTCCACCACCAGCACGACCACCACGGCTCGACGCTCCGGCGGCTCCCAGCGGGTCGAGGAGGAGTGGGTGTTCGTGCCGACGCGCGAGATCACCACGACCAACGTCGAGCGCGTGCGGCTGCGCCGCGAGCGGGTCGTCGAAGTCTACGAGGAGACCCGGCCGATCGGCCGGGTCGAGCGGCGCGGCTCCGTCGCGGTGAACTTCGCGCTCCAGCCGCGGGTCATCGAGGAGGAGACCCGGATCGAGATCCGGCCGCGCAACCTGCCCCGGCCGCAGGTGGTGACGGTGCCGAGCTCGGTTCGCGAGATCTCGACCGAGACGCGCATCACCACAACGACGACCGACCGGCGCGAGACAGGCACCGACGCCCGCTCGACGACGGCTCCCGGGGCGGCTCCGGCTCTACCGGGTGCGGCGCCCCAGCCGGGCACCACCGTCACCGCTCCGACCGTCGGCCAGCCGGCGCCAGGGCAGGCCGCGACCCCGGCTCAGCCCGGCGCTCCAGCCCAGCCCGGCGCCCCGGCGCAGGCCCAAGGTCAGGTGCCCGGCCAGCCGGCCACGGGCACGACCGCGACCCGGCCGGGAGCGCAGCCAGGCACGCAGCCGAGTACGCAGCCAACGACACAGCCTGGCACCCCGCCGGCGAGCGCTGCGACGAACCCGCCGGGCACCCCCGCGCCGAGTCCGTCCGCGACCGCTCCGGCCGGCGCGCGGCCGGTCCCGGGTCAGGACACTGCGACGGGAGCCCCGCCGGCCGTCCCCGGAACCCCGCCCGCCGCGAGCGCCGAGCAGCGGCGCCGCGACGGCGGCCCGGCGAACGCCACGACCCGGTCCGGCCAGGAACCGGGCCAGCCCTCGGGCCAAGCGACGGGGCAGGCGCCCGGCCAGGGTCCGGCCCGCGCGGCGGCCCCGGGCGCCGAGCCCGGTCCGTCCGGCCGCCCCGGCGCGACCACCGGCGCGACCGCGCCGGGCACCGCTCCGCGCGCGACGCCGCCGGCCACCGCCGAGGGCGAGCGTTTGGGGGGCGAGCGGTCCGGCCCGGCCCGCACGGGCGCCTCGCCGTCGCCAACCAACCCGCAGGCCGGCGCGGCCGGCGCGCGGGATGGCCAGAGGGCCGATCCGGCGCGACCGGGCCAGGGTACGGCGGGCCAGAGCCCGTCGGCTCCGGGTGCGTCCGCCCCGGGAACGGCGGCTGGGCGTGGTGACGACGCCAAGCCGAGCGACGTCCGGCCGAGCGACACCAGGCCGGGCACGGCAGCCGGACCGGCGCGCGAGCGCGCGACCGGACAGGACCGCTCCGCGCAGGAGCGTCCGACGGCCTCGGAGCGTCCCGCCGCTGCGCAGGAACGAACCCAGGAGCGCACCCAAGAGCGCACCCAAGAGCGCACCCAAGAGCGTCCTGCGGCCGATGCCGGCCGTGGCACCGGTCGCGGCGCAGCCGGCGCGGCGGAGAGCTCCTCTCCGGCCCGCGAGCGCGGCACGGCCGAGGCCGGTGGTGGCGGCGGTCGTCCCTCGGCCGCGCGCCCTGACGCCGCTTCTCCGGCCGGGGCTGAGCGCTCGCCCGCGACGGCCGGCGCCGGACGGGCCTCGCGCCCGGAGGGCGACCCGACGGGCACCGTTCGCTCGCCAGGCGGAGCCGAACGCGGCGCGGGCGCCGGTGCGCCGTCGCGCGGCGAAGGCGGCGGCCGTGCCGGCCGGTCCGGAGCCGCGCCGCAGGGCGCGGACACGGAGTAAACCTTAACCGGGGACGAGGGCGCCTCGCGCGCCCTCACGTCCACCCTCGCGATTGCCCGATCCGGAGCCGGCATGCTACGCGGCGTGCCGGCTTTACCTTGGCCGGATGCTTTTCAGCCAAGGTTCAGCCGCGACCGGCTTCATGTCCGCCCGACCCTCCCGGCGTCAGGGCGGCTCGAAGCAGGCCGCGGCCGTCGGACGGTGGAGTTCTCGCGTGATGTTCCAGTTCGCCGGCCCGATCGCCCGCCAAACTGCCAGCCCCTTCGCCTGCTCCGCCTGCGGTAATCCGGCGATCGAGCCGCCGCGCGAGTTCACGGACGATGCGCCGATCCGCTGCAAGGGCTGCGGCGAGGCGCTCGGCACCTGGGGCGACCTCAAGCGGCGGACCATGCAGGTGCTGATGGCCGAGGCGACTCCCGGCCCCGGCGCGCCGCTCCCCGTGAGCGCCGACCCGCTCTGCACCGCGCCGCCCGTCTCAGGGCTCTGAACCAAAGCTGGAACCCCGCCACCGCCATCCCGTTCAAGCTTGCACGGGCCACGAGCGTGGCCGGCGAGCGGGTCAGCAGGGTGGACAGGGTAGAGCCGAGACTCCCGGAGTTGCGGACGCCGGACTTCGAGCGACCTCCGGTCCTGACTCGGGCCGACGGACGGCCGCGCACGGTCGGTGTCGAGATCGAGTTCGCCGGGCTGACCGCGGGCGCTGCGGCCCAAGCCATCGGCGATGCCCTGGGCGGCGTGCCCGAGCAGCAGGATCCACACGCCTACACGGTCGTCACGCAGGCCCTGGGCGAGATCTCGGTGGAACTCGACAGCCGCTACCTCCATCCGAGCAAGATGGAGGACGGCATTCTCACCACCGTGATGCCGAAGCTCGCCTCGCTCTTCGGCGCGGCGACGAGCTACGTCATCCCCTGCGAGGTCGTCACGGCGCCCATTCCCTTCGATCGCCTGCCCGCGGTCGACCGCCTCGTCGACGTGCTGCGCCGGGCTGGCGGGCGCGGCACCCAGGACGGGCCCTTCTACGCCTTCGGCCTGCATTTCAACCCGGAGGCGCCGCGTCTCGACGCCGACACCATCACCGCGTTCCTGAAAAGCTTCGTCCTGCTCAACACCTGGCTGCGGCGCGAGGTGGCGCCCGACGCCACCCGGGGGTTGCTCGGCTTCGCCGACCCTTTCCCGGACGCCTATATCCGTCACCTCGTGCGGCCGGACTACCGGCCCGACCAGCACGCGCTGATCGCGGATTACCTCCTCGCGAACCCGACCCGGAACCGCGACTGCGACCTGCTTCCGCTGCTGACCTACCTCGACGAGGACCAGGTGCGGGCCATGCTGCCCAACGAGAAGATCGGCAAGCGGCCGACCTTTCACTACCGCCTGCCGGACGCCCGAGTGAGCGATCCCGGCTGGAGCATCGCCCCCGACTGGAACCGCTGGGTCGCGGTGGAGCGGATGGCTGCCGACCCGGAGCGCCTCGACCGGCTGGGGGAGGCCTACCTGTCCTTCGCGGGAGAGCCGAAGAGCTGGGCCGACCTCTCCGCGCGGATCGCCTTCGCATGACGCGACCTCGCGTCGGCGTCACCACCTCCCGCAAGGGCGGCTGGCGCAGCTTCCTCATGCACCGCCTCGCCATCGCCCGGGCCGGCGGCCAAGCGGTGCGCCTCACCGCCGGGGAGGCGCCGCCAAGGGAGCCCCTCGATGCGCTCGTCATCGGCGGGGGCGACGACATCGGCGCGGAGATCTACGGCGGCACCGTCGCCCCGGACGTGCGCATCGACCCGGAGCGCGACCGCCTCGAGCTCGGCCTCCTCGAGCGGGCGCTGCCCGACAAGCTGCCGGTGCTCGGCATCTGCCGCGGGTCGCAGATGATCAACGTGGCGCTCGGCGGAACCCTGTATACGGACATCTACGCCGTCTACGAGGAGGCCCCGCGCATGCGCACCGTGCTGCCGCGCAAGACGATCCACATCGACGTGGACAGCCGCCTCCACCGGATCACCGGCTGCAATCCCTGCCGGGTGAACGCCCTGCATCACCAATCCGTCGACCGGGTGGGGCGGGACCTGAAGGTGGTCGCGCGCGACGAGACCGGCATCGTGCAGGCGGTGGAAGGCACCGGCGACGCTTTCCTTCTGGGGGTGCAATGGCACCCGGAGCTTCTCGTCTTCGCGAGACCGCAGCAGCGGCTGTTCAGGGCGCTGGTGGAGGCCGTGCGGTGAGCGAGGCCGAACCGAGCGATCGAGCCGGCCTCCTTGCCTGGCTCGGCATGGGAGCAGTGGTCGTGGTGACCGGGCTCGCCTGGGCCTTCCTGCCCCTGCAGGACTGGATCCGCGACTTCGTCGGGCTCATGCAGTCGATGGGAATCTGGGGCGTGCTCGCCTTCGGCGCCCTCTACCTCGTCGCGATCGTGGTCCTCGCGCCCTCCTCCATCTTCTCCATCGCCGCGGGACTCGCTTTCGGCTGGTGGGGCATCCTGTTCGTCGTCGTGACCGCGACGCTCGGGGCCGCCACGGCCTTCTTGATCGGGCGCTACCTCGCACGGGACCGGGTTGCGCGCATGCTCGACAAGCGGCCGCGTCTCAAGGCCGTCGCCCGGGCCATCGACGCGGAAGGCTGGCGCGTCGTGGCGCTCATCCGCCTCTCGCCGCCGATCCCATTCGCCGTCACCAACTACGTCTTCGGGGTGTCGAATGTGGGCTTTTGGCCCTTCGTCGCCACGACGGCGCTCGGCATCCTGCCGGCCACGGTGGTCTACGTGAATCTCGGCTCCATGGGCCAGACGGCGAGCCGGGGCGGCTCCGTCACCGTTTGGGAATGGGCGCTCCTCGTCGTCGGGATCATCGCCACGGTGCTCGCCGGCGTCCTCGTGACGCGCAAGGCGCGGGCGCTCCTCGACGAGGCTGGGCAAGCGCGGCCGGCTTGAGCTAGAAGGCGGTCACTCGCCCTCTCGCCCCATCGGTGTCCCGCATGCGCAAGGCTCTCGTCGTCGCGTCCCTCGCTCTCCTCGCCGGCGCCTGCTCCTATCGGCCCGAGCCGACGGACCTCGTGCGGGTGTGGGATTCCTCCGCCGACGTGAACGCCTGCAAGCGCTTGGCCCGCCTCAGCGGCCCGACGCCGACCGGCCCGACCTTTGGCGCGCGCCTGGCGGAGTTCCGCGCCGAGGTCGTCCGCCGCGGCGGCAACGACCTGCTGCTCCACCGCTCCGGCCGCGACAACGCCTTCGTGACGCCGATCGCCTACCGCTGCCCGCGCCACTACTCCGGGCGCACGCTGGGCTGAGCGGACCGCTATCGCGTCACCACCACGGGCGTGCCGACCTGGACGCGTTCGAAGAGGTCGACGATGTCCTGGTTGTACATGCGGATGCAGCCGTAGGACGCGTAAGTGCCGATCGAGTCGGGGCGGTTGGTGCCGTGGATGGCGTATTCGCCGCGGTCGAGGGTGAGCGCGCGAACGCCCATCGGGTTGCGCGGCGATCCGCCGGGGATCACCGCGGGCAGGCGCGGGTTGTCGCGCTTGACCTCGGCCGGGGGCGCCCAGGCCGGCTCGACATGCTTGCCGTCGACCCGCGCCCAGCCGCTCCACTGCTTGCCGGGCTTGCCCACCGCCACGGGGTAGCGCACGGCGGCGCCCTGTCCGAGCACGTAATAGAGCCGCCGCTCGGCCGTGCGCACCACGATCGTGCCCGGCTGCACCGTCGCGTCGAAGGCGACGAGCTCGCGCGCCTCGGCCCTGGCGGACGCAGCCGTTATGAGGGCCGCCGCGAGGGCAACCCGTCCACTCTGCTTGATCATCCCTGAGGTCCTCTGCGTGACCCTCTGGGCAGATCAATACGTGCCTAAGCTTTACGTTCCGGTTGGGAAGCGTGGTGAGCGGGGGGTGAAGAGGCGGGCCGCCGCGAACCTGGCTCGCGCCGGCGGCCGGCGGAGGCTCGTCGGCACGGAGCGCGTGCACCTCCCTCCCCTCAGGGGAGGGAAGCCGGGATGTGCCGGACACGTGTCACTGTCATTCCGGGGCTCGGCGAAGCCGAGAACCCGGAACCCACGACTGGGCCGAGTGCTGCTCGCGGCCGCTCACCCGATCATGGATTCCGGGCTCCGCTGCGCGGCCCCGGAATGACAGGGTGAGGACGTGAGCCTTAGATAACCGGGTCCCAGCCCAGCATGCGGTCGGGCGCGGCGTGGGGCGTGCGGTTCGTCATGCGATTGTAGAGGCGCTTCACGATCCCGCTCGCCGTGCGCTCGCACAGGAAGGGCAGGAAGGCGTGAACCAAGGCGGCGCCGGCGGCCAGCGCCAGGGGGCCGGCGAAGCTGAGCGCGACGCCCATGTGCTCGGTGTAGCTCTCGCCGACGGAATCCGGATGCTCGGTGAACAGCGCCTTGAGGGTCATGGTGGCTCTCGCAGTCAGGTCTGAGGCGAACGTTCTCCCGTAACGCCGGACAACAGCAAGAACGTTCTCCGTTCAGACTATCCCACAACCGCTTTCTTCTCGCAACGCGAAAGCGCGACGGCATAGGGCCGACACGAAAAAAGCCGGCCCGAAGGCCGGCTTCGCGTTTGGTCCGTCGAGAAGGCGTCAGGCCGCCGTCGCGCGCTTGTTCTGGCGGTTGGAGATCAGGTCGTCGACGACGGCCGGGTCGGCCAGGGTCGAGGTGTCGCCGAGCGAGCCGAACTCGTCCTCCGCGATCTTGCGCAGGATGCGCCGCATGATTTTCCCGGAGCGCGTCTTGGGCAGGCCCGGCGCGAACTGGATCAGGTCCGGCGAGGCGATGGGGCCGATCTCCTTGCGCACCCAGGCGACGAGCTCCTTGCGTAAGGGCTCCGAGGGCTCCTCCCCGCTCATCAGGGTCACGTAGGCGTAGATGCCCTGGCCCTTGATGTCGTGCGGGTAGCCCACCACCGCCGCTTCCGACACCTTGGGATGGGCGACGAGGGCCGATTCCACTTCCGCCGTGCCCATGCGATGCCCCGAGACGTTGATGACGTCATCGACGCGGCCGGTGATCCAGTAGTAGCCGTCGGCGTCGCGGCGGCAGCCGTCACCGGTGAAGTACATGCCCGGATAAGTCGAGAAATAGGTCTGCACGAAGCGCTCGTGGTCGCCGTAGACCGTGCGCATCTGGCCGGGCCAGGAATCGGCGATGCAGAGATTGCCTTCCGTCGCGCCCTCGAGCGGCTTGCCTTCCGCATCGACGATGACCGGCTTGACGCTCGGCAGCGGCAGGGTGGCCGAGCCGGGCTTGAGCTTCGTGGCGCCGGGCAGCGGCGAGATCAGGATGCCGCCGGTCTCCGTCTGCCACCAGGTGTCGACGATGGGGCAGCGCCCGTCGCCCACGACCCGGTGGTACCATTCCCAGGCCTCCGGGTTGATCGGCTCGCCGACCGAGCCGAGGAGGCGCAGCGAGGAGCGCGACGTGCGGCGCACCGGCTCCTCGCCCGCGCCCATCAGGGAGCGGATGGCGGTCGGGGCCGTGTAGAAGATGTTCACCTTGTGCTTGTCCACGACCTGCCAGAAGCGGTCGATGGACGGGTAGGTCGGCACGCCCTCGAACATCAGGGTCGTCGCGCCGTTCGCGAGCGGCCCGTAGAGGATGTAAGAGTGACCCGTCACCCAGCCGACATCGGCGGTGCACCAGTAGATGTCGCCGTCGTGGTAGTCGAAGACGTATTGGTGGGTGAACGACGCCCAGACGAGATAGCCGCCGGTCGTGTGGACGACGCCCTTCGGCTGGCCCGTGGAGCCCGAGGTGTAGAGGATGAACAGCGGGTCCTCCGCGTTCATCTCCTCGGCCGGGCAATCGTCCGTGACCTGGGCCGCTGCCTCGTCGTAGTAGACGTCGCGCCCCGCCTGCATGAAGACGTTGCTGCCGGTTCGGCGCACCACGACCACGTGGTCGACGATGCCCGATCCGAGGCGGTCGATGGCGGCGTCGACGTTCGCTTTCAGCGCCACCTTGCGCCCGCCGCGCAGGCCCTCGTCGGCGGTGATCACCATCTTGGAGCGGCAGCCCTCGATGCGGCCGGCGAGCGAGTCCGGCGAGAAGCCGCCGAAGACCACGGAATGGATCGCGCCCAGCCGCGCGCAGGCCAGCATGGCGTAGGCGGCCTCCGGGATCATCGGCAGGTAGATCGTCACCGTGTCGCCCCGGCCCACGCCGCGGTTGCGCAGCACGTTGGCCATGCGGCAGACTTCCGCGTGCAGCTCGCGGTAGGTGATGTGGCGGCTCTCGTTCGGGTCGTCGCCTTCCCAAATGATTGCCACCTGGTCGCCGCGCTTCGCGAGGTGCCGGTCGAGGCAGTTGTAGGCGACGTTCGTCGTGCCGTCTTCGAACCAGCGGATCGAGACCTCGCCCGAGGTGCCCGGGCCGCCGAAAGAGGTGTTCTTCACGCGGGTGAAGGGGCGGAACCAGTCGATGCGGCCGCCGTGCTTCTGCCAGAAGCCGTCCGGGTCGCGCAGGGACTCGTCGTACATGGCCTGGTAGGCGGCGGCATCGGCATAGGCGCGGGTCGTCCACTCGGACGGAACGTCGTAGATCTTTTCCTGCATGGCCCTTCCTCCGCGGCGTGGCGGCGGCCCACTTGGAGGGCCGCTCGGCTCTTGAGCGGAGTTAATCGAAGCGCCTCGGAAGCGGCAAGCGCGCCGCTCTCGGACTTTGGTCGTTCTAGAGGCCGCCGAGGCGGCAGACGAGCGTCCATTCGTCGTCGGTGACGGGCTGCACGGAGAGGCGGGAATTATTGACGAGGCACATCTCGGCGAGCGCCGGCTCGGCCTTGATCCGGTCGAGGGTCACCGGCACGGGCAACGCCCGCACCGCCTTGACATCCACCATGCCGAAGACGCCCTTCTCGTCGGTGTGGTCGGGGTAGTACTCCTTGATGACCTCGACGATACCCACCACCGCCTTGCCCTCGTTGGAGTGGTAGAAGAAGCCCTGCTCGCCGCGCTTCATCGCCATGAGGTTCAGCTTGGCCGAATGGTTTCGCACGCCGTTCCAGAACGTGCCGGGCTCGCCTTGCGCCACCTGCTGGTCCCAGGACCAGGTGGCGGGTTCGGATTTAAAGAGCCAGTAGGCCACGGACGGTCTCCTCGAAAGTCTAGCGTTCGGCCCGGAGCGGGCGGTTCATGAGGGCGGCGATGGCGTCCTGCAGCGAGAGCCGCCCGGCGACGATGCCGGCGACCGCCTCGGCGACCGGCATCTCGATCCGGCGTGTCCGGGCAAGGGCCGCGAGCACACCCGCGGTCAGAGCGCCTTCCACGAGCTGCCCGGCCGCGGCCTCGGCGACGGAGGCGCCGCGCCCGAGGCGCTCGCCGAAGGCGAAGTTGCGCGACTGGGCCGAGGAACAGGTCAGCACCACGTCGCCGAGGCCCGACAGGCCCATCAGGGTCTGCGGCTCGGCGCCATGGGCGGCGGCGAAGCGGGTGAGCTCGGCAAAGCCCCGGGCCATCAGCGCCGCCTTGGCGCTCTCGCCGAGGCCGAGGCCCGCGATGGCCCCGCACGCGATGGCGAGCACGTTCTTGGCCGCGCCGCCGATCTCGACCCCGCGCCGGTCGGCGGTGCGGTAGACGCGAAAGGTCGGGCCGGAGAGGGCCGCGGCGAGCGCGGCCGCCCCGTCCTCCTCCGCCATGCCGAGCGTCACGGCGGTGGGCAGGCCCCGCGCCACATCGGCGGCGAAGCTCGGGCCGGAGAGGATGCCGAGCGGCGCGCCGGGCCGGGCTTCGCCCACCACCTCGCTGAGAAATCGCCCGCTCGACCGCTCCAAGCCCTTGGCACAGAGAACCAGGGGCGTGGCGGGAGCAAGACACTCTGCGATGCGAGCGGCGAGGTCCCGCGTCGTCTGGGCGGGGGTGACGAGGAGAACGGCAGAAGCCTCCGCCAGACGGCTCAGGTCGGCGACGGGCTCGACGCCCGGGCGCAGGACCACGCCGGGCAGGTGGCGGTCGTTGGTGCGAGCTGCGGCCATCGTGGCCATGGCATCGGGGTCGCGGCCCCAGAGGATCACGCGCCGGCCCGCGACGGCCGCGGCATTGGCGAGCGCCGTGCCCCAGGCGCCGGCGCCCGCGACGCCGATGATGGGGAAGTCGCGTCCGGTGGTCACGCCGCGTCGCGCCCGCGAGTGACCTTTTGACCCGCGTCGCGACCTGCCTTGCCGCGCCGCGCGAGGGAGCGCTCGTTGAGGGCGCTTAAGTTCGCCTCGCCCAGCAAAACCCTCTCGCCGAGGGTCAGGGCCGCCTCGAGGCGGTCGAGGGGCAGGTTGCGCCAGGCCGGGGCTGCCACGATCTCGCGCCAGGGGCGGCCGCACACCTCGTCGAGGAGGATGCGGGCAAAGCAATGGTCGAGGCGCACCGGCCAGTCGGGGCGGTGGCGCGCCGCCTCGGGCAGGCGGCGCTCGATGAGATCGCGCCAGCGGCGGCGCGAGGTCGCCTCCGCGTCCGTCTCGAACAGGTCGGCCCGGATCATCGCGTGACGAGGCCGTCGTCCGGCGCGGATTCGAGCGGCCAGCGGGCCCGGGCCGGCGCGGTGAGATCGTCGACGAGGTCGAGGCGCAGGCGCTCGATCCCGGCCCAGGCGATCATGACACCGTTGTCGCCGCAGAGCGGCAGCGGCGGGGCGGCGAGCCTGAGGCCGGCCTCCGTCGCGAGGCGCTGCAGCGCCCGGCGGATCGCCTGGTTCGCCGCGACGCCGCCGGCGACGACGAGGGCGGTGGGGCGTCCCGCGAGCGCCTGGAAAGCGCGCAGCCCCGTCCGGGTGCGGTCGACGACGACGTCGACGACGGCCGATTGGAAGCTTGCGCACAGGTCCGCCACGTCGCGGTGGGTGAGCGGGGCGATACGCTCCGCCTCCAGGCGCAGCGCCGTTTTGAGACCGGACAGCGAGAAGTTCGGTTCCGGCCGTCCGAGCATCGGCCGCGGCAGGGCGAAGCGCTCCGGGTCGCCGTTCAGGGCCTCGCGCTCGACCTCCGGCCCGCCCGGATAGGAGAGGCCCAAGAGTTTGGCGACCTTGTCGAAGGCCTCGCCGAGCGCATCGTCGATGGTCGAGCCGAGCCGCACGTAATCGCCGACCCCGCGCACGGCGACGAGCTGGGTGTGCCCGCCCGACGCGAGGAGGAGCAGGTAGGGGAAGCCGACGCCGTCGGTGAAGCGGGCGGTCAAGGCGTGAGCCTCGAGGTGATTGACGGCGACGAGCGGCTTCCGGGCGACGAGCGCGAGGGTTTTCGCCGTGGTGAGCCCGACGATGACGCCGCCGATCAAGCCCGGGCCCGCCGCGGCGGCGATGCCGTCGAGGTCGTCGAGGGTGGTGTCCGCCTTGCGCAAAGCCCGGGCGATCAGGCGGTCGATGACCTCGACATGGGCGCGAGCCGCGATCTCGGGCACCACGCCGCCATAGGCCGCGTGCTGGGCGATCTGGCTCAAGGTCTCGTCGGCGAGGATCTCGGCCCGCCCGTCCGCTCCGAGGGCCACCACGGCGGCGGCCGTCTCGTCGCAGGTGGTCTCGATGCCGAGCACGCGCATGGGCCGGGAGGTCCTTGGGACAAGAGTTCCAGGGGTCGCGAGCGGCCGGACCTTGCCAGCGCCGGCGAAAGGGCTTTCAAGTCGCACCTTGTACCGCGCGCGCCGTCGGGCGCAACGGCGAACCCCGCCCGCGAACGTTCAAGAAGGCGCGCGATGACGTCTCTCTCCACCCTGGTCATCGGCACCCGCGGCAGCCCGCTCGCGCTCGCCCAGGCGCACGAGACGCAAGGACGGCTCGCGGCGGCCTTAGGGCTCGCGGTGGCGCGCCTGCCTTTGAACGTGATCAAGACGACGGGCGACGCCATCCAGGACCGCCCGCTCTCGGAGGCCGGGGGCAAGGGGCTCTTCACCAAGGAACTCGACATCGCGTTGATGGAGGGCGCGATCGACCTCGCCGTCCACTCCGCGAAGGACCTGCCGACGGCCCTGCCCGAAGGGCTCGTCATCGCGGGCTACCTCCCGCGGGAGGACGTGCGCGACGCCTTCATCAGCCTCAAGGCAAAGAGCCTCGCCGAGCTCCCCGCCGGCGCCGTCGTCGGCTCGGCGTCGCTGCGCCGACAGGCGATGGTGCGGCGCCTCCGGCCGGATCTCGCCACCACGCTGCTTCGCGGCAACGTCGGCACCCGGCTTGCCAAGCTCGAATCGGGCGCCTTCGACGCGACGATCCTGGCGCTCGCGGGGCTCAAGCGCCTCGGGCTGACGGACCACGTGACGGCGATCCTCGACGAGGACGCGTTCCTTCCGGCCGTGGGCCAAGGCGCCATCGCCTTCGTGACCCGCGCCGACGACGCCAGGGTTCGCGAGGCGGTCGAGCAGGTCGTTCACCCCGACACCGGCGCGGCGCTCGCCGCCGAGCGCGCCTTCCTCGCGGTGCTCGACGGCTCCTGCCGCACCCCCATCGCGGGTCACGCGTCGGTGCGGGACGGGCAGATCGTTTTCCGCGGCCTCGTCTTGCGCCCCGACGGCTCGGATAGCCTGGAGAGCGCCGGCGAAGGCGCGGCCGACGACGCGATCTCGGTCGGCCGGGAGGCGGGGCGCTCCATCAAGGCGCGCATGCCCCCCGGCTTCCTGACGTCCTGATGGCAAGCATCCTCCTGACGCGCCCGCAGGACGACGCGCGGCGCACGGCGGAGCGCCTTCGCATTCTGGGCCACGCCGCCGTGATCGCCCCCGTCACGACGATCGTCCCGACCGGCGCCCCCTGCCCGTCCGGCCCCTTCGCGGCAGTCCTGGCCACGAGCGCCCAGGCCGCGCCCTTCTGCGCCCAAGCCGGCCTCCTGACGCAGGAGACCTTCGCGGTGGGCGAGCGCACGGCCTTAAGCCTTCGCGCCGCGGGTGCGGTTCGGGTCATGTCCGCCGCCGGCGACGGGCCAGCACTAGCAGACCTCGTCGCCGCGAGCCTGCCGGCCGGAGCCCGCCTCCTTCACGTCGCCGGGCGGGACCGCCACGCAGAACCCGCGGCGAGCCTCGCGGCGCGAGGCTACGATCTCTCGGTGTGGGAGGCCTACGCGGCCTCCATCGTCCCCGTGCTCCCCGAAGCCGCAGCGGATGCCCTTTGCGCCGGAACGCTCGGCGGGGTGCTTCACTACTCCGCGCGCAGCGCCCAGAGTCTCCTCGCCCTCGCCCGGGAGGCCGGCCTCGCGGACGCCCTGCTCGCCCTGCCGCAGGTCTGCCTGTCGCCGGCGGTCGCCGAGCCCCTGGCGCGCGCCGGGGCCGTGCGCACTGCCCTCGCGGCCAGGCCCGATGAGGACTCTCTGCTGGATGCACTGGCGGCCGCGCTCGCCCCAAGTCCCGCCTCAGACCCTGCCCCGCCCCTTGCCGAGACCGTCGCTCGGTCCCAGCTTCGGACCTCTGCCGTCTCGCCGTCCGACCCGGACCGGTGCTAGACAAGGGAACCGAAGCCCGGCGCTCCCGCTTTCCCGCCTCGCACGTGAGATCCTGACGCCCGTGACCGACACTCGCGACGACGCCGCCTCGAAGCGCAAGCGCAGCCGCGCCTACCGCGAGCCCGCGGTGATCGACCTTGCCTCCTCCGAGGTGCGGGACGACACGCCCCCGCCGCCCGCGGCGGCCGCCGATCCAACGGACGAAACCAAGGCCGCGGCAAGCCCTGCGCCCGAGGCGGAGAGCGTCACCGTTCCGGCCGGGACGGTCCCCGTGCCGGAGGCGAGCCTCGCACCCGCACCCGAGATCGCCCGAGCGGAGGAGACCGGCCGGGTCTCCGACGAGCCGCCGGCGGCCTCGGCTGAACCCGCGCCGCAAGCGCCCTCTCCGTCCCGCAGCCGCGCCGAGACGCATATCGTGGCGGGCCTGCTCGGCGGGCTGATCGGCTCCGGCCTCATGCTCTGGGGCAACGCGTATTTTCAGGGCTCGACGGCGCGGCTCGAACGCCGCCTCGGCGAGTTGGAGGAGCGGGCGGGCGCCGGCCCGGCCCCGCAGGCGCTCCAGGCCATCGACCGCCGGGTGGCAGCCCTCGAAGGCGAGACCAAGGGACTGAGCGACCGCCTCGGCCAGGCGCGCCAGCTCGCGGAAGCCGCCGCGGCCCAGGCCCGTGACGCCGCGAACCGGCCGGCGACCGCCGCCGCACCAGTGACGCCTCCAGCACCGCCCGCAGCCAACCCCGCGGTCGAGCGCGCGGTGACCGCCGTGACGCAGCTCGAGACGCGGCTTGCCGCCCTCGAGACGCAGGGGCGGACGGCCAGCGAGCAGGCGGGCTCCCAGGCGCAGACGATCGAGCGACGCCTCGCCGACCAGGACCAGCGCCTCGGGGCGCTTGCTCGCCAAGTCAATGAGAAGGGGGCGGACGCCATGGCGGCGGGCCTGCGGGTCGTTGCTGCCGACCGGCTGTCCTCCGCGCTCCGAGACGGCGCCCCTTACGCTCCCGCGCTCAACACCCTTCGCCGCTTCAACGCCGATCCGGCCCGGATCGCGGCGCTCGAGCCTTATGCCGGGGGCGGCGCGCCGACGGGCAACGCTCTGGCGCAGGAGTTTCAGCCCCTGTCTGAGCGCATCCTGCGGGAGGCCCGCCCCGCCGACGAACCCCTCTCCGAGCGCTTCCGTCGCCTCGCGGACAAGGTCGTGACGATCCGCCCCGTGGAGCAGTCCGGCGGCGACGTTCAGGCCCAGGTGCAGCAGATCGAGGCCGCCCTGCGCCGAGGCGCCTTCGGTGAGGCGGCCACGGCCTTCGACGCCCTGCCCGAGCCGGCGCGGCGCACGGCTGAAAGTTTCGGCGCCCGCCTCAAGCAGCGCGCCGCGGCCGAAGCCGCCGCCCGGGCGCTCGCCACCGACACCCTGTCCGCCCTCGACGCGGCAACCCGTTAGACTTGGTTCCCTGCCATGGAACCAAGTCTCTTTTCTGAGTGGTCGCGTTTTCTTGACGTGAGCCGGTTCCCACCTCACTCGAAAACGCTCTAAGGAGTCCCCCGCGATGTGGCGCGCCCTCGTCTTCCTCGGCCTCCTGGCGCTCGCGGCCTTCGGGGCGGTGTGGCTCGCCGACCGGCCGGGCACCGTGACCATGGTGTGGTCGGGCTACCGGGTCGAGACCACGGTGGCGGTGGCTGCCGTGCTCGCCGTGGCCCTCGCCATGGCGCTGGCCGTGCTCTGGGCCAGCATCGGCGCGCTGTTGCGCCTGCCCGGCCGCCTCGGCCACGCCTCGCGGGCCCGCAAGCGCGCCCGCGGCTATGCTGCCGTGTCCCGCGGCATGGTGGCGGTCGGCGCGGGCGATGCCATCGCGGCGCGGCGCCACGCCCGCGACGCGGAAAAGCTTTTGGGCCGCGAACCCCTTTCGCTCCTGCTGACCGCCCAGGCCGCGCAAGCCTCGGGCGACCGCGCGTCCGCGGAAACGGCCTTCCGGCGCATGGCCGAGGATCCCGAGACCCGGGTGCTCGGCCTTCGCGGCCTCCACGTCGAGGCGCGCCGCCGCGGCGATTCCCAAGCCGCCCTGTCCCACGCCATGGAAGCCGCCCGCCTGGCACCCGCGGCGTCCTGGGCGAGCGATTCGGTGCTGGAGGCCCAAGGGGCCGCCCGTGACTGGCGCGGCGCCCTGGCCGGGCTCGAGCGCCGCGCCTCGCTCGGCCTCGTCGACAAGGCCACCGCCCGCCGCCACCGCGCCGTGCTCCTCACCGCCGATGCCCTCGACCGCGCGGAGCAGGATCCGGACGGCGCCGCCGATGCGGCGCAGGAGGCGACGAAGCTCGCGCCCGACCTTCCTCCCGCCGCAGCCCTGGCCGGGCGCCTGCTCGCCCGCCGCGGCGACCTGCGCAAGGCGGCGCGCCTCCTCGAGACCGCCTGGAAGGCGATGCCGCATCCCGACATCGCCGACGCCTACCTTCACCTGCGGGTGGGCGATTCGACCCTCGACCGCCTCGCCCGCGCCGAGACCCTCGCCAAGCTCTCGTCCTGGGATCCGGAGGCCCGCATCGCCCTGGCCGGGGCCGCGATCGACGCCCGCGAACTCGACAAGGCGCGCCGCACCCTCGAACCCTTGCTGCAGGAGCGTCCGACGGTGCGGGTCTGCTTCCTCATGGCGGACTTGGAAGAGCTGCAGGACGGGGCCGGCGGCCGTACCCGCGAGTGGATCGCCCGCGCCGCCCGCGCGCCGCGCGACCCGGTCTGGATCGCCGACGGCGTCGTCTCGGACCATTGGGCCCCGCTCTCCCCCGTGACCGGACACCTCGACGCCTTCGAGTGGCGGGCCCCGCCCGACGTGCTCGCGGCCCCCTCGCGGGTCATCGACGACGTCATGGCCGACCTCGACGACGAGCCCGTCTCCGTGCTGCCCGCGCCGACCCCGGTCACCGCCGCAGCGCCGGAGCCCATGCAGCCGTCCGAAACCCTGGTCGTCGCGGAATCGACCCCGGCGCCCGCCGCCGAGCCAATTGTCGAGACCGCCTCCGCCGAGCCGCTGGTCGCGCCGTCACCCGACGCGTCCCAGCCGGCCGTAGTCCAGACGGCCGTGGCCCAGTCGGACTCCGAGCCGCCGGCGGAAAGCATCCCCACGGCCCCGGTCCGGCCCGAGGGCGAGCGTGCCCCGCCGCGCCCGAATGCAAGCCCGGCGGAACCGGCGGTGTTCCCCGTCTCGCACCCGCCCGACGATCCCGGGCCGCGCCGCCCCGAGCGCCGCTCCGGCCGGTTCCGCCTGCTCGGTTAAGGGACCGCGACCCCCGTCGTCTCCCCGCCCGCCATCCTTGCCAAGGAGCAGGGATGCGTCTATGAGAACGCTCCGCCGCGGGGCCTCGCCGCCCCGCCCGCGACGCCGCAATAGCTCAGCTGGTAGAGCACCTCATTCGTAATGAGGGGGTCGGGGGTTCGAATCCCTCTTGCGGCACCATCCTTACCTGCAACGCGATCGAACAGGCGGTGAGGGGTGCCCTTGAGCCCTCGCTGCCAACTGGCGCTTGCCGCCTCTAGCCACAGGCGATAAGCCGCGCTCGTTCCGCCGGACCGGCTGGCGGGACCGAACGAGCTCAGCATGCACGATACGTCCGTTGTCTTCGCCTTCGACGCCAAGTACGCGAAGTACTGCGCCGTCGCTCTGCATTCGGTGCTGAAGCACTGCAAATCGCGGCTGAACGTTCACTGCATCAGCAAGGATGCATCAGATGACGATCTCGCTCGCATCAAGAACATAGCGGACCGACATCAGGCGAAGATCACGTTTCATCGCGAATTAAAGTACAGTTTTGATGGCTGGAAGGTCACGGAACATTTCTCATTGGCGACCTACTATCGCATTCTCATTCCTTATATCGTTGAGGCAGAGAGAGCTCTGTATCTCGACTCGGACCTGATCGCGACCTGCGACATCACGCCTTTGTTGAACATGGAGCTTCGAGGCAACCTCGTCGCCGGCTGCGCCCCGCTTGGGGGCGAGTTCGGAACGAAGATGCCAACGCACGACAGCGACACGTACCTGAACATGGGCGTGGTGCTGATGGATCTCGCATTACTGAGAGACGGCGACTTCCTGCGGGCGTGCGGCGCCATTCATGACAAGTACAAGGACAGGATCACTTGGCTGGACCAGTGCATCATCAACGAGTTCGCCAAGTTCCGGAAGCTGATCCTCAATCCGCGCTGGAACGTGCTGGTCGGCGGACGCGAGTTTCCACCGCAGGAAAGGAGATTGGACGCTTACCTCGGAAGGGTGATCCTGCACGGAGCCGGGCCGACCAAGCCTTGGATGGAATGGGCTGACCCGAGAGTGCAGGTGATTTGGCGCTCCTACGCCGAGGAGGTGTTCGACAGCCTCGATGAAGTGCTGCAGAAGCCTTCGACCATCGGCGATTACATGACGCTCGCGAAGAGCCTGCAGCGACAAGGCAAGTATCACGAGGCTTCACGCGTGACGGACGACATCATACGCGATTTGTTGAGGCAGATTTCGAGCCTGATGAAAAAGTCGGGAGCTTGAACAATTCGGAGTGGCGAACCCATTTCGTGGTCCTGATGCCTTGCCCGACCGTCAATGTCACGCCCTGAACTAAGGCCGCGAGTCTTCGAGAAAACCGAAGCCGCGCATGCGCCGACGCACTTGCGCAACCCGGCCCACCGCTTCCGCGTTCTCCCCGCTCACGCGGAGAGCCGTCATGAAGTCCAACGAGCAGAACCAGCCTCAGGAGCGGCACACGGGCGCCCCCAAGCCCGGCCAGCACCAGGAGAGCCGGGATCACAACAAGCACAATCATCAGGGGCAGGGCGAGCAGAAGCCCCAGAAGCACAGCCCGGCGCAGGAAAAGCGCCGGAGCTGACAGCTTAGTGCGGTGCCACGGACCGCCGTTGCGCTACAGTCCTTCGGCGCCGCGGCTCATGGCGGCGATGCCGGTGCGGGACACCTCGACGAGGCCGACGGCGGTCATCAGCTTGATGAAGCGCTCGACCTCTTCCGTCGAGCCGGTGAGCTCGTAGACGAAGGACGTGAGCGTCGCGTCGAGGGTGCGCGCCCCGAAGGCGGAGGCAAGCCGCATCGCCTCAACGCGGTGGTCGCCGCGGCCCACCACCTTGCATAAGGCAAGCTCGCGCTCGATGGCCTCGCCGCGCACGGTGAGATCGTCGACCCGGTGGACGGGCACCAGGCGCTCGAGCTGCGCCTTGATCTGCTCGATGACGGCGTTGGTGCCCGAGGTCACGATGGTGATGCGGGAAATATGCCGCTCGTGCTCCGTCTCCGAGACGGTGAGGCTCTCGATGTTGTAGCCGCGGCCGGAGAAGAGGCCGGCGATGCGCGCGAGCACGCCGGGCTCGTTGTCGACGACGACGGCGAGCGTGTGCCGGTTGACGGGTTCGACCCGGGTCGGGTCGGGGTAATGGGTGTTCATCGCGTTCATGCCTGCCCCCTGATGCGCGCTCACGCGGCGCGATAGATCTCGACCGGTTCCTCGTCGACCTCGTCGTGGTCCACGATCCAGGTTTCGGCGAGCGCCGCATCGCGCCATTGCCGGAAGGCTGGGTGGTCGAGCACCGCGTGGATGTAGGCCTGCGAGACCGGGTCGACGCTGATGGAATAGGTGTCGAGGCGCGTCGCCATCGGCGCGTACATGGCGTCCGCCGCCGAGAAGGCGCCGAAGAGGAACGGACCGTCCGCGCCGAAGCGCTCGCGCGCGTCGCGGATGATCGCGGTGAAGCGCTCGACGTCCCGGGCCGCCGCCTCGCCCCGGTCGCGGGGCGCGAACCTCTTGCCGAGATTCATCGGGCAGGCGGAGCGCAGGCCCTGAAAACCCGAATGCATCTCCGCCGAGATCGCCCGCGCCAGCGCCCGGGCCGCGCTGTCTCGCGGCCAGATCGCGTGGTCCGGATGCGTCTCGGCGAGGTATTCCGCAATGGCGAGGCTGTCCCAGACGGTGACGTCGCCGTCGACGAGCACCGGCACGCGACCGGCGGGCGAATAGCGCGCGACCTCGGTGCGGAACTCCGGTGTGTCGAGGGGCAGCACCACCTCGTCGAAGGGCAGGCCGAAGGCCTTCATGAGGATCCAGGGCCGCAGGGACCAGGAAGAGTAGAGCTTGTTGGCGATGACGAGGGTGGGCATGAGCTATCACCAGCGGTTTCAAGAATTCAAGGTGGGAGCACTGTCACTGGTGGATGGAGTCTCGTCCAACGACTGTTGTTGGTGCCATTCAATAGTATTGTCGTTGAGAGTCTTCTCCAGCTCGAACCCTTTCGAGATCGAGACGAGGCGTGGCGTCGGAAGCGAGGAATAGCTTCCCTTTTCAATCCAGCTCTGGCTATCCGTAACGCGGAGGGCACCTGCCGCCTGCACCATACGGTCGTGCGGCATTAGATACCAATCGGAGGCACTGCCCGGGAAAGCGATCCAGAGATCGCGACCCAGATACTTTTTCGCGATCGTCCACCGGCTTTTCAATTGAACCTTGAACAGCCGGTTGTCGGCTTCGCGGTGAAGGATGAGGTCGATGCCCTGGTCCACCACCGGTAGAAATGCATTGAAGCCGTGCTGGAGGGCGCGCGTGATAACGAGATGGCGGTTTGCCATCTCGATGAGACGACCATCTACCTTTTCCACAACCGCCCCCTCACCGTGCCCTCTCCCCATTCGCGGGGAGAGGGTTTCCCGTCACACCAGCATCTTGCCCTTCTCGTCGATGACGGAGCCGATGTCGGCGCCCGTCTCGCCGAGGTAATCGTTGAGCAGCATCTCGTTGTGGGCCTTGCCCGACGGAATCATCGGGAAGCAGTTCTCCGCCTTGTCGACGACGCAGTCGAAGATGACGGGGCGGTCCACCGCCACCATCTCGGCGATGGCCTCGTCGAGTTGTCCCGGATCGTCGCAGCGCATGCCCACCGCACCGTAGGCCTCCGCCAGCTTCACGAAGTCGGGGAGCGAGGCGGAATAGCTTTGCGAGTAGCGGCCGCCATGCAGGAGCTCCTGCCACTGGCGCACCATGCCCATATACTCGTTGTTCAGGATGAAGATCTTGACCGGCAGGCGGTACTGCACGGCGGTCGACATCTCCTGGATGTTCATCAGGATCGAGGCCTCGCCGGCGATGTCGACGACGAGAGCGTTCCGGTGGGCGAGTTGAGCGCCGATGGCCGCGGGCAGGCCGTAACCCATGGTGCCGAGGCCGCCCGACGTCATCCAGCGGTTCGGCTCCTCGAAGCGGTAGTATTGCGCCGCCCACATCTGATGCTGGCCGACTTCCGTCGTGACGTAGGTTTCGCGGTGCTTCGTCGCCTCATAGAGCCGCTGCACGGCGTATTGCGGCTTGATGACCTCCCCCGAGGGCCGGTAGCGCAGGCAGTCGCGGGCGCGCCAGCTCTCGATCTCGCCCCACCAGCTCTTCAAGGCCGCCTTGTCCGGCTGATGGCCGCCCGCGCGCCACAGGCGCACCATGTCCTCGAGCACGTGGGCGCAGTCGCCGACGATGCCGACATCGACGCGCACGTTCTTGTTGATCGAGGAGGGGTCGATGTCGACGTGGATCTTCTTCGAGGTCGGCGAGAAGGCGTCGAGGCGCCCGGTGATGCGGTCGTCGAAGCGCGCGCCGATGTTGATCATCAGGTCGCAGCCGTGCATCGCGAGGTTGGCCTCGTAGGTGCCGTGCATGCCGAGCATGCCCAGGAACTGCGGATCGGAGCCTGGGTAGGCGCCCAAGCCCATCAGCGTCGAGGTGACGGGAAAGCCCGTGAGCTTGACGAGCTCGCGCAGGAGCGCCGCGGCACTGGGACCGGCGTTGATGACGCCGCCGCCGGTGTAGAAGACCGGGCGCTTGGCCTTGGCCATCAGCTCGACGGCTGCCTTGATCTTGTTGAGGTCGCCTTTGACGGTCGGGCGATAGGTCTTGTGCTGGTTGTCCCGCGGCCTCGCGTAGAGGCCGGTCTTGAACTGGATGTCCTTCGGGAGGTCGATCACGACCGGGCCGGGGCGGCCGCTCGAGGCGACGTGAAAAGCCTCGTGCAGGATGCGCGGCAGGTCCTCGATCGATTTCACGAGGTAGTTGTGCTTCGTGCAGTGGCGCGTGATGCCCACCGTGTCGCATTCCTGGAAGGCGTCCGAGCCGATCAGATGCGTCGGCACCTGCCCCGTGATGCAGACGAGCGGGATCGAATCCATCAAGGCGTCGGTGAGGCCCGTGACGGCGTTCGTGGCACCCGGCCCCGAGGTGACGAGCACGACGCCGACCTTGCCGGAGGAGCGGGCATAGCCCTCCGCGGCGTGGACGGCGCCCTGCTCGTGGCGAACGAGGATGTGCTGGATGCTCTCCTGGTGAAACAGGGCGTCGTAGATCGGCAGCACCGCGCCGCCGGGATAGCCGAAGAGCGTGTCGACGCCCTGATCCTGCAGCGCGCGGATCACCATCTCGGCCCCGGTCATCGTCTCGCTCATCGAACGTCTCCTCGAACCTTTGATCTCGTGCAGGGCTGATCCGGGTCGGGGCAACAAAAAAGGGCCCCGAGGGACCCTTCAAGCGCCACCAACCGGACCTGCGGGCTATCCCCGCTCCGTCAGTGGCGCTTCGCTTACGATAAGAATGACGCGCATGCGCGTGACCGCCCGTGTCGAATATTGCTGGAGACGGTAGCGGCCAGGATAGGAAGCGTCAACCCGGCTCTCATCGAGGAGCGATGTCATTCCGGGGCCGCGCAGCGGAACCCGGAACCCACGACCGGGTGAGTGGCCGCGACCAGCATCCGGCCCAGTCATGGGTTCCGGGCTCTCGGCTTTCGCCGAGCCCCGGAATGACGACGGGGTTTATCACAGGCGCTCGGGCGAGCCCTCGCGTCATCTCCCCAAGCCCACGCGGAGCGCCGCCTCGCCCTCCTCCGGAGCGGCCCAGGTCCAACCCTCCATCTGGTGCCGGAACCAGGTGAACTGGCGCTTGGCGTAGGCCCGGGTGTCGGCTTGGCCCTTGGCGACAGCCTCCGCGAGGCTCGTTTCGCCGTCGAGGAACCGGATCAGCCCGGGCACGCCGTGAGCGCGCATCACGGGGAGCATGGGGTCAAGGGCGCGGGCAGCGAGCGCCCGCACCTCGTCGAGGGCACCAGCCTCGATCATGGCGAGGAACCGGGCGTCGATGCGCCGGCGCAGCTCCTCGCGGTCGGGTGCGAGGAACAGGCGCACCGTCCGCCGGCCCGCGAGGGGCGCTGGCCCACGGCGGCCCTGGAACTCCGTCAACGACGTGCCCGTGGCCTCGTGGATCTCTAAGGCCCGGAGCACCCGGAGCCGGTCGCTGGGACGGAGGCGCGCCGCGCTCGCCGGGTCGCGGCGAGAGAGCTCGGCGTGGAGGTCCGGCGTCGGCTGTCCCTCCGCCGCGGCGCGCACGGCCGCGCGCACCGCCTCGGGCACCGGCGGCAGGTCCGAGAGGCCGTCGAGAAGCGCCTTGAAGTAGAGGCCGGTGCCGCCGACGAGGATCGGCAAACGGTTCTCTGCCCAGGCGCGCTCGATCGCCTCTGTTGCCGCCGCGAGATAGCGGCCGACGGAGAAGTTCTCGGCGCCGTCCACCGTGCCATAGAGGCCGTGGGGCGCCTGACCTTCCTCCTCCGGCGAGGGGCGGGCCGTGAGAACCCGCAGGTCGCGGTAGACCTGCATGGAATCGGCATTGACGACGACCCCGCCCGTGGCCTTCGCCAGACTCAGCGCAAGCGCAGACTTGCCGGAGGCGGTCGGCCCTGCGATGAGGACCGCCTCGACCCCGCTCCCTGCCTGCTCCACCCGGTGCCTCCCGTGACCTTCGTCGCGACGCTGATATCAAGCCCCGCGCACCCGTCCATCACCGACGACGTGCTGGCGGAGGCGCACCGCCTCTTGCGCACGGATCACCCGACCCGCCCGCTTCACGGCGAGGTGGCGGCGGAGCTTCTGTTCACCGGCGAGGCGGGCGAGGCCGAGGCCCGCCTGCGCGAGGCTTTTCGCGCGCTTCCGATCGACGTCGTCGTGCAGGAGGCGCAGCACCGCCGCAAGCGCTTGTTCCTGGCCGACATGGATTCCACCATCATCGCGCAGGAATGCATCGACGAGCTCGCGGACTATGTCGGCCTGAAAGCCGAAGTGTCGGCGATCACCGAGCGGGCGATGCGGGGCGAGATCGCCTTCGAGCCGGCCCTGCGCGAGCGCGTCGCATTGCTGAAAGACCTGCCCGTCGGCACCGTCGACGAGATCATCGCGACGCGTATCACCCTGACGCCCGGTGCGCGTGCCCTCGTCCAGACCCTGCGCGCCAACGGCGTCACGACCTGCCTCGTCTCGGGCGGCTTCACCCTGTTCACCGGCCCGGTCGCCGCGATGGTCGGCTTCGACGAGCACCGCTCGAACCGGCTCGGGGTGGCCGATGGCCGACTGACCGGCACGGTGGAGGAGCCGATCCTCGGCCGGGAGGCGAAGCGGGCGACGCTGGAGGAGTTGTGCGGTCGCCTCGGCCTCTCAGCCACAGACGCGCTCGCCGTCGGCGACGGGGCCAACGACCTCGCCATGCTCGGCGACGCCGGGATGGGCGTCGCCTACCGCGCCAAGCCGGCGGTGGCTGAGGCCGCCCGCGCCCGCATCGACCACGGCGACCTCACGGCGCTGCTCTACCTGCAGGGCTACGGCGCGAACGAGTTCGTGGCGGGGTAGGCCTGTCATGGCCGGGCTTGACCCGGCCATCCCGGTTCGGGGGCGTTGAGGGTTTCGCGCCGAGGTTCGCAGGGCCGAGCCCGCGAAGGACATGGGGGGTGGGTGGAGGCGTGCGGGCTCATGCCCGGCTTCCCCTCACCTCCGCTCCACTGCGTTCCGCTCGCTTCGCCTGCCGGTACGCAGGCGAAGCCCTCTCCCCAGAAGGGAGAGGGTTCTGGCATCCGAGTTTCGGCCCTGTGGTCGATGACCTGACACGGCAGAGCGCGTCACCCCTCTCCCGGCAGGGGAGAGGGTCGCGTCGGCGAAACGGCCGACGCGACGAGCGCAGCCGAAGGCGGAGCAGGGGTGAGGGGGTGCTCGCCGCAGCCACCCGAGCCTACGCCTAGCACCCCCTCATCCGCCCGGCTCAAGCCGGGCACCTTCTCCCACGAGGGGAGAAGGAATCACTCGATCGATACGGCCACGAAACGCACTTCGCCCTGCGCGTTCGCGACCAGCAGAAGCGCCGATTTGCGGCCTTCCTTCTTGAGCTGGTCGACGCGGCGGGTGACGTCGGCGGGGGTGCTGACCGCCTCCTGGCCGACCTCGACGATGACCTCGCCCGCCTGGATGCGCTTGTCGGAAGCGGCTGAGTTCGGGTCGACGCGGGTGACGACGACGCCCTTCACCGTGTCCTTGATGTTGTAGCGCCGGCGCGCTTCGTCCGTGATGCCGGACATGGTGAGGCCGAGCGCCTGGCGGGTCGCGGTCGGGACATCCGCCGGGGGCTGGGTGACGCTCGCCTGCTGCTGGCGGTCGTTGTCCTCGAGGCGGCCGAGCGTCACGCTCTTGGTCACCTCCTTGCCCTTGCGCACCACGGTCACGTCCACCGCCTTGCCCACGGGCGTGTTGGCGACGATGCGCGGCAGGTCGCGGGACTCCTTCACCTCGCGGTTGTCGAAGCGCACGATCACGTCGCCAACCTCGAGGCCGGCGGGCTTGGCCGGGCCCTTCTCGTCGATGCCGGCGACGAGGGCGCCGCGGGCCGAGCCGAGGTTGAGGGCTTCCGCCGTGGTCTCGTCGACGTTCTGGATCTTGACGCCGAGCCAGCCGCGGCGGGTCTCGCCGAACTGGCGCAGCTGGTCGATGATCGGCACGGCGGTGGAGGTCGGCACGGCGAAGCCGATGCCCACCGAGCCGCCGGTCGGCGACAGGATCGCCGTGTTGATGCCGATGACCTCGCCGTTCATGTTGAACAGCGGCCCGCCGGAATTGCCCTTGTTGATGGCCGCATCCGTCTGGATGTAGTTGTCGTAAGGACCGCTCTCGATGTTGCGGCCCCGGGCCGAGACGATGCCGGCCGAGACCGAACCGCCCAGGCCAAAGGGATTGCCGATGGCGATCACCCAGTCGCCCGGCCTCATCTTCTCGGAATCGCCGAAGCTCACCGCCTTGAGCGGCTTGTCGGACTTCACCTTGAGGACGGCGAGATCGACCTTGGAATCCTTGCCGATGATCTCGGCCTTGAGGCGCGTGCCGTCGGGAAAGATCACGGTGATGTCGTTGGCGTCGCCGATGACGTGGTTGTTCGTGACCACGATGCCGGACGGATCGATGACGAAGCCGGAGCCGAGGGAGTTGGAGCGGCGCTGGCGCTGCTGAGGCGCTTCGCCCTGGCCCGGGTTCTGCCCCTGCCCGCGGCGGTTGAAGAACTCCTCGAAGAGGTCCTCGAAGGGGGTGCCCTGGGGCAGTTGCGGCAGGGTGCGGCCGCGCGCCTCGACCGTCGTGGCGGCGGAGATGTTCACCACCGCGTCGGTGACCTGGGAGGCGAGGTCAGCGAGCGATTCGGGCCCGCGGGCCATGGCCGGCAGGGGCTGGACCGCCGTCGCGAGGGCGAGCGTTGCGGCGAGCACGAGGCCGAAGCGGCCTCGGCGGGGGGAAGTCTGCCGCCCGCGGGCGGTCACGGCGCAAGCCATGGGCGTATCCTCGTCCTTCGTGTCTGGGGCATTAGATCGTCGGATCGGGCCGGCAATCAAGGGCGCCGGCCACGATCAACGAAAGAGCAGCCGCACGACCGCGACGATCACCACCCCGGCGCAGGCCGAGGCGATGCCGACGAGACGCATGCGCTCGGGCGGCGCGCTCGCGGCGTCGAGCATGGCCCGGCGCACCGCTTCGGGGAAAGCCGCGAACAGCAAGCCCTCGACCGCGAGAGCGAGGCCGAGGGCTGCGAGAAGGTCCGTCATGACGGCGACGCGGGTCCCGCGCCGGTTCAGGCAGGCCGGGTCATGGCTGGGCCGGCGGCAGCGTCGGCGGAGGACCTTGCCGGGCCGTGGAGCCGCGCCCCGCCGGATCGTTGAAGTAGCGGAAGAAGTCCGAATCGGGGCTCAGCACCAGCCGCGTATCGCTGCCCTTCAAACCCGCCTCGTAGGCCTGCATCGACCGGTAGAAGGCGAAGAAGTCCGGGTCGCGGCCGAAAGCCTCCGCCAGGATGCGGTTGCGGTCGGCGTCGCCCGAGCCGCGCAGCTCTTCCGAACGGCGCGTCGCTTCCGCAGCGATAACGGTGGCCTCGCGCTCGGCACGGGCGCGGATGCCCGCCGCCTGCTGCTGACCGTTCGCCCGAAGGTCCGCCGCCTCGCGCTGCCGCTCGGTCTGCATGCGCTGGTAGACGGCCTGCGAGTTCACCGCCGGCAGGTCGACGCGGGTGAGGCGCAGGTCGATGATCTCGACGCCCACGTTCTGCGCCTGCCGGTTCACGTCCTCCTGGATGCGGTTCATCAGCCCGGCACGGTCGGTGCGCACGATGGCGTCCCGCGACGCGCTGGCGAGCACGTTACGCATCGAAGAGTTGGTGAAGCTCGAGAGGCGCTGGTTGGCGAGCGTGACGTTGTTCACGCTCTGGTAGAAGCGCAGCGGGTTGGTGATGCGGTAGCGCGCGAAGGCGTCGACCTCCAGGTTCTGGCGGTCGGCGGAGAGCACCGTCTGGACCGGCAGGTCGAGGTCGAGCACCCGCCGCTCGATCAGCACCACGTTCTCGATGAACGGCACCTTGAAGTAGAGGCCGGGCTCGGTGATCTGCGTGCGAACGCGGCCGAACTGCAGGACGAGCGCCTGCTGGGTCTGCTGCACCACGAAGGTCGCGGCGAAGAACGCGAGGAGCGCCGCGGCGAGGGCGACGAGGACGCCGATGCGAAGGACGGGATTGTTCATCGCGTGGCTCCCTGCTGAGCGTTGCCCTGGGCCGGTGCCCGGCGCCCGAGTTCGTTGAGGGGCAGGTAGGGCACGACGCCCGAGCCGCCGCGCCCCTGGTCGACGATGATCTTGTCCATGCCGCCGAGCACCCTCTCCATGGTCTCGAGGAAGATGCGCTCGCGGATCACCTCGGGCGCCTTGCGGTACTCGTCGTAAACCTTCGAGAAGCGCGCCGCCTGGCCCGTGGCCTCGTTGACGGCCTGCTCGCGGTAGCCTTCGGCCTGTTGGATGGCGCGGGTCGCCTGGCCGCGGGCCTCGGGCACGACGCGGCTCGCATAAGTTTCGGCCTCGTTCTGGACGCGGGCCGCATCCTGCTGGGCGGCGTTGACGTCGAAGAAGGCCTCGCGCACCTGCGCCGGCGGCTGCACCGCCACCATCTGCACGACGCGCACCTGGACGCCGGACTTGTAGGCGTCGAGCGTGTCCTGGATGATCTTCTGCACCTCCTGAGAGACGCTCGACTGCTCGGTGGTGAGCACCGGCTGGATCTGGCGCCGGCCAATCACCTCGCGCATGGCGCTTTCCGCCACAGCCTTGATGGTGCCATCCGGGTTCTGGAGGTTGAAGACGTAGTTCTGGGCGTTGGCGGCGTCGATCTGCCACTGCACCTCGAAATCGATGTCGATGATGTTCTCGTCCGCCGTGAGCATCAGGCTCTCTTCGAGCACGTCGCGGTTGCGGCCCTGGTTGCCCGCCGAACGGTAGCCCACCTCGGTGCGGTTGACGAAGCCGACGCGGGGCTTGTCCACCTGACCGATCGGGTAGGGAAGATTGTAGCGCAGGCCCTCGCCCTTCTTGCCGACATAGGCGCCGAACAGGCGCTCCACGGCGACCTCGTCGGGACGCACGGTGTAGAAGCCCGTGGCGAGCCACAGAGCCAAGGCGCCAAGCGCCACGGCGATCGCCCCTTTGAGCCCGATCGCGCCGCCGCCGCCGCTCGGCATCAGGCCGCGCAGCCGGTCCTGGCTCCGGCGCAGGATGTCCTCGAGGTCAGGCGGCGCACCGCCTCCGCCGCCCTGCGGTCCCGAGCCCCAAGGCCCGCCTCCTCCGCCGCCGCCGCCGCGCTGACCCCAGGGGCCGCCCCCGCCGCTGCCGCCGCCACTCTGGTTGCTCCAAGGCATTCGCCGTTCCCTCAAACTCTTCCAAGCCCAGACGGGGCATGCCGCGGGCGCGGCCGGCACGGTGCCGGTCCGAGCCCGTCGGCCAGGCTGCGGGCGTTTGTCGATGGTTGGTGCGCCCCCGTCAAGAAGCGCAGGTGGGAACGGCGAAGCCTGACGTCAACGCGCTGCGGCGGGCTGCCGCCGGACGAGGTCGAGGAAGGTGAACGGGTGCTCGTCGTCCGGCCCTGCCGGATGCCCCTCCCGCCGGGCTTCCGCGAAGGCCGCGCGGTCGAAGTCCGGGAAGAGCGTGTCGCCCTCCGGCGCCGCATGGACGAGAGTGAGGTGGAGGCGCGCCGCCTCGGGCAGGGCGAGCGCGTAGATCTCGGCGCCCCCGGCCACGCAGGCTTCCCCCGCCCCCATCGCCGCCGCAGCCTTGCGCGCGGCAGCCTTCGCTGCCTTCCAGTCGTGGGCGACGGCGACGCCCTCGGCGGAGAAGCCCGGATCGCGCGTGACGACGATGGTGGTGCGGCCGGGCAGGGGTTTGCCGATCGACTGATAGGTCTTGCGCCCCATGACGAGGGGCTTGCCCCAGGTGAGCGCCCGGAAGCGCTTGAGATCGGACTTGAGGCGCCAGATGAGGCGGTTGTCGCGGCCGATGACGCCGTTGTCGGCGACGGCCGCCACGAGGACGAGGGGGGGGTCGCTCACGGCGCCTCACCAGCAAGATGCCGGAGCGCATCGCCCGTCACGCGCTGCACGGTCCACTCGTCCATCGGCACCGCCCCGAGGGAGCGGTAGAAGGCAAGCGCCGGCTCGTTCCAGTCGAGCACCCACCATTCGAGGCGGGGCAGCCCTTCCGCGACACAGCGCCGGGCGAGATGGGCCAGCAGCGCCTTGCCGATGCCACGCCCGCGGTGGGCCGGCCGCACGAAGAGGTCTTCCAGGTAGACCCCGTGACGGCCGCGGAAGGTGGAGAAGTTGTAGAACCACAGCGCCATGCCGGCGGGCTCGCCGCCCCAGGTCGCGACGTCACAGAAGACCCGGGGGTTCGGCCCGAAGAGCGCCGCGTCGAGAGCTTCCTCGGTGGCCACCACCTCGTGCAGCAGCTTCTCGTAATCGGCGAGTTCCCGGACGAAGGCGAGCACGAGCGCAGCGTCGCCGGGCGCGGCGGGGCGGATCGAGAGGGTCATGCGGCCCTACACCGCCACCGGCGCGCGGATCGCCGGATGTGGGTCGTAACCTTCAACGACGATGTCCTCGTAGCGGAAGCGGAAGAGTGAGCGCACAGCCGGGTTGAGTTTCAGTCGCGGCAGCGGACGCGGCTCGCGAGTGAGCTGGAGTTCGGCCTGCTCCAGGTGGTTGAGGTAGAGGTGGGCGTCGCCCAGCGTGTGGACGAAGTCGCCCACCGCGAGGTCGCAGGCCTGCGCCATCATGTGCGTGAGCAGCGCGTAGGACGCGATGTTGAAAGGCACGCCGAGGAACACGTCGGCCGAGCGCTGGTAGAGCTGACAGGAGAGCCGGCCGTCCGCGACGTAGAACTGGAACAGGCAGTGGCAGGGCGCCAGCGCCATACGGTCGAGGTCGGCCGGGTTCCAGGCGGTGACGACGAGGCGGCGAGAATCCGGATTGCGGCGGATCTCGTCGAGCACCCAGGCGATCTGGTCGACGGTGCCGCCGTCCGGCTTCTCCCAGGAACGCCACTGGCGACCGTAGACGGGGCCGAGGTCGCCGCGCTCATCGGCCCACTCGTCCCAGATCGAAACTCCGTTCTCCTGCAGGTAGCGCACGTTGGTGTCGCCGGCGAGGAACCAGAGGAGCTCGTGAACGATGGATTTGAGGTGCAGCTTCTTCGTGGTGACGAGGGGAAAGCCCTCGCCTAAGTCGAAGCGCATCTGATGGCCGAAGACGGAGAGCGTGCCGGTGCCGGTGCGGTCGTCCTTTCGGACACCCTCGCTCAGGATACGGCGCAGGAGTTCGTGGTAAACGTGCATCGTGGGGCCTGCCTGTTCCGGTCGACCCTAGCGCAGGCGGGGCGCCCCGTTCGAGTCAGGTCGACGCTGCAGGGAAGCGTTGTCCCCGCACTTCCCAAGGTTTGGGCCGATCCTTATATCTGTCCGGCCGGCCCGCGAGGGCTCGCCCGGCCTGAACCGGGGAGCCGCGCCGATGCCGGACGGCCTCTTCGACCCACGTTCGCCCACGGTTTCCCGCAAGGCTTCTCGATGGCCAAGGACCTGATCCGCTACGATCTTCTGGTGCAGGACGCGCTCAAGGGAGTCGTGCGCAAGGTCTTGACCGACGCCGCCCGCGACGGGCTCGCCGGCGACCATCACTTCTACGTCTCCTTTCGCACCGACCTGCCCGGGGTGCGCCTGTCCCAGCGCCTGCGCGAGAAGTACCCGCAGGACATGACGATCGTGCTCCAGCACCAATTCTGGGATCTCGGCGTCACCGAGCACACGTTCGAGGTGGGGCTGTCCTTCTCCGGCGTCCCGGAGCGGTTGCTCGTGCCCTTCGACGCGCTGACGGGGTTCTTCGACCCTTCCGTCCAGTTCGGCCTGAAATTCGAGATCCAGGGCGAGGGCGCGGAGGCAACCGACGCCGCCCCCGAGGAGCCGGCCGAGGCCGCAAAACCCTTGCTGCCCATCGCGCCGCCCGTCCCGCGGCTCGCCCCGAAGGCGGAACCGGCCCCGGCTAAGGAGCCCCGCAGGCCGGCTCCGGTCGACGCGGCCAAGAACGCCGACGCGACCAAGAACGAGGAGCCGGCTGGCGAAGCGGCGGCTCAGGACGCCGGCGCCCAGGTCGTCAGCCTCGACGCTTTCCGCAAGAAAACCTGAGCAGGCCTCAGCGCAGCGCGAGCCGCATCGCGACCCCGCCCTCGGGGCGCAGGGTCACGCGGTGCAGCGGCATCACCGGCCGGTCGTCGGCAAGCGCAAGGCGCGCCGCGCGGGCGATGGTGGCAAGGATGATCGTCGCCTCCTGAATCGAGAAGCTCGCCCCGATGCAGACCCGCGGACCGGCGCCGAAGGGAAGGTAAGCGAAGCGGTCGATGGCGCCGCGGTTCTCCGGCAGGAAGCGTTCGGGCCGGAAGGCGTCGGGCTCGTCCCAGAGCCGGCGATGGCGGTGGAGGACGTAGGGCGCGATCACCACGAGCGAGCGGCGGGGCACTTTCAGCTCGCCCAGCCTCTCGTCCTGGATCGGCGACCGGCTCATGAAGGGCACCGGCGGGAACAGGCGCATGCTCTCCTCCAGCACCGCCCGGGTGAAGGCGAGCTGCGGCAGCGCCTCCACCGTCACCGGCCCGTCGCCCAGAACCGCGTCGGCCTCCGCCTCGACCCGCTCGCGCGCAACCACATCTTGCGACAGGAGATAGAGCGACCAGGTCAGAGCGTTGGCCGTGGTCTCGTGGCCGGCACCGATGAAGGTGACGATGTTGGCGGCGACCTCCACGTCGGACAGGCCGCGCCCCGTCTCCGGGTCGGCGGCCTCGAGCAGCAGCGTGAGGAGATCGCGCGGCGCCTCTTCCCCGAGCCTGCGGCGGCGGGCCGCGATGAGTTCGCCCACCACCTCCTCGAAGTAGCGGATCGCCGGGCGGGCGCGAAAGCGGCCGATGCGCGGGATCCAGCCAGGCAGGCCGAAGAGGTCGAGGGGGTCGACCGGCCCCAGCGCCTCGAAGTAGCGTGTGATCGCCCGGCCCAGCGCGTCCGGGTCGCGGGAGAGCCCCTGCGTGAAGATCGTGCGCTCCAGGACGTCAAGGGTGACGCGGGTCATCTCGAGCGCCACGTCGAGCACCTGACCCGATCCGCGCCGGCGCCAGCGGCGCACGAGACGCTCGGCGGATTCCCCCATCGCGGGTGCGAAGCTCGCGACCGTGCGCGGGTTGAAGAGCGGTGCCAGGGTGCGGCGCTGCAGCCGCCATTCCTCGCCCTCGGCCATCAGGAGCCCCTGACCGAGACCGGGGTTGAGCACCCGGCGCTGGAGTTCGTCCTTGCGGTAGCGCGAGGCCTCGTCGACGAGGATTGTGCGGATGGCGGCGGGATCGCTCACCACCGTGATGCGCCCCAGCGGACCGTCGCCCGCGACGATTGGCTTTTCGAAATGCTCCGGGGCCCAGGTGGCGAGCGGGTTGGCCCGCACCCGTCGCAGGAACTCGAAGAGGCCGAGCGGCTCGTCGAGGAGCGGCGGCACCGGGGGGCGGAAGGGGGCCGTGGTCGAGGCCATAAAGCGGCTTTCGCGGGATCGAAGCGGGGGTGCCTCTGCGTTATGTGAGGCGACGACCCGTTCAGCGAAAGAGGCCTCCGATGTCGCTCCCGACCCGCACCGAGACGGACACCTTCGGCCCCATCGAGGTGCCGGCCGACCGCCTCTGGGGCGCGCAGACCCAGCGCTCCCGCGAGAACTTTCGGATCGGCGGCGAGCGCGAGCGGATGCCGATCCCCCTCGTGCGGGCCTTAGGGCTCGTGAAGCAGGCGGCGGCGCTGGTGAACAAGGACTTAGGCCAGATCGAGCCGCGCCTCGCCGACGCGATCGCGGCGGCGGCGGCCGAAGTCGCGGCCGGCGAGCACGACGACGAGTTTCCCCTCGTCGTCTGGCAGACGGGGTCGGGCACCCAGTCCAACATGAACGCCAACGAGGTGATCGCGAGCCTCGCCAACGTGAGCCTCGGCGGCAAGCTCGGGCAGAAATCGCCCGTTCACCCGAACGACCACGTCAACCGCGGCCAGTCCTCCAACGACACGTTCCCGACGGCGATGCACGTTGCGGCGGCGCGGGAGATCACTGACCGGCTCCTGCCGGCACTCAGGCACTTGCACGGGGCCCTCGACGCGAAGGCGCGAGCCTTCGCCGACATCGTCAAGATCGGCCGCACCCACCTCCAGGACGCGACGCCGGTGACGCTCGGCCAGGAGTTCTCAGGCTACGCGGCGCAGGTCGCCCTCGGCATCGCCCGGATCGAGGCGACCCTGCCGGGCATCCACGCGCTGGCGCAGGGGGGCACTGCGGTTGGCACCGGGCTCAACGCGCACCCTGAATTTGCCGAGCGCATCGCGGACAAGCTTGCCGAGCTCACCGGCCTGCCCTTCACCTCGGCCGCGAACAAGTTCGAGGCGCTCGCGTCCCACGACGCCCTCGTGTTCACGCACGGTGCCCTGGCGAGCCTCGCCGCGGGCCTGTTCAAGATCGCCAACGACCTTCGCCTGATGGGCTCCGGGCCGCGCTCGGGGCTCGGCGAGATCTCCCTGCCGGAGAACGAGCCGGGCTCGTCGATCATGCCGGGCAAGGTGAACCCGACCCAGGCCGAGGCGATGACGATGGTCTGCGCGCAGGTGATCGGCAACGAGACCACGGTGGCCTTCGCCGGCAGCCAGGGCCACCTCGAGCTCAACGTGTTCAAGCCCGTGATCGCCAGCGCCGTCCTGCAGTCGATCCGGCTCCTGGCCGACGCTGCGGTGAGCTTCACCGATCATTGCGTGGTGGGTGTCGAGCCGAACAAGGAGCGCCTTTCCGAGCTTCTGGACCGCTCCCTCATGCTCGTCACCGCGCTTGCGCCGAGGATCGGCTACGACGCGGCCGCCGGCATCGCCAAGGCGGCGCACAAGAACGGCACGACGCTCAAAGAGGAGGCCCTGCGCTCGGGCACGGTGAGCGCGGAGGAGTTCGACGCGCTGGTGCGGCCGGAGACGATGCTGGCGCCGGGGTGAGGTGGCGCGGCACCCACGCCTTGGCTAGCATGACGGACGAGGAGGGCGCGGCGATGGATCAGCCTCATACGATCACCGTGACCGTCGAGCTCGACCAGGCTCTGGTGGACTTGGCCCGCGAACAGGGCATCGACTTAAGCGACGTCGCCAATCGCGCCCTGCGCAGGGCGTTGTCGGTGCGCCTGGATGAAGGCGAAGCAAGTCCGGTCGACGAGACGGCCAGGGTCAAACGAGAGATCGACGAGGAGGTCGCCGCCTACAACGAGCACGTCGAGCGCCACGGCCTGTTCTCCGATGCCTGGCGCGGCTTCTGATGCGTCAGCTGGACGTGTTCGCGAATCCAAAGCCCGGTTCGGCCGACGCGTTCCCGTACCTGGTCATTCTGCAGTCCGACGATCTGCCGCGGACAAGCTCTGTGATCGTGGCGCCCCTCGTCGCTGCCGATCCGACCCGGGCGCATTCGCGCCTCTATCCTCTGTTCACCATCGAGGGGCGGCCGCTCGTCCTGGCGGTGACGGATCTGGCATCCGTTCCGCGCAACCGCCTCAATGGCCCGGCCATCACGTCCCTGATGCCGGAACGCCATCGCATCATCGCCGCCCTTGATTATCTCTTCACCGGGATCTGACCCCATGGCCGAGATCATCAACCTGAACCGGGCCCGCAAGGCGAAGGCGCGGGCCGAGAAGGACGCCAAGGCCGAAGCGAACCGGGCGCGGCACGGGCGCACGAAAGCGGAGCGGACGCAGGCTGAGGCAGCGGATGATCGCGTCCAGCGGCAACTCGACCATCACAAGCTGAATCGCGACGAGGACGCGTGAGCGCCTCGGGCGGGCACATCGTCAAGCGGTCGCTCTCGATCGCGGGGCACCGCACCAGCATCTCCCTCGAGGATGCCTTCTGGGAGGCCTTGCGGGACGCGGCCGAGCATCGCGGGTCGTCGGTGCAGGCCCTCGTCGGCGAGATCGACGCCGGACGGGCCGGCCAGAATCTCTCCTCCGCGATCCGGGTGTTCTTGCTGCGCGAGGCCCGACGCGGCGCCCCTCACCCGCCCGTCGAGGGCTGAACGGCGGGGGCCGGGCCGATCTGCACGGGCGGGGGCAGGGCGGGCAAGGTGTCGCCGCCTTGAGGACCCGCGGCCTCGCGGGCCCGGTCCCGCTCGGCGTCGGCCTGCTCGCGCGCCCGGCGCGCCGCGTCCTCCGCGGCCTGCTGCTCCAGGCGGCGCGCCTCCCGGGCCTGATCCTCCGCGGCGCGGCGGGCCGCCTCATCGGCTGCCTTGCGGGCCGCGTCCTCGGCGGCGGCGCGGCGGGCCGATTCCTCCGCGGCGAGGCGACGGGCCCGCTCCATGTCGCGGCGCTGCGTCACGCGGTTGCGCTCGTTGGCATCGGCCTCGAAGGCCTCGACCTTCTCCAGCTCCCGCTGCAGCACGATCGCCGCCACGCCATTGGTGAGGGGGCCGACGTCGATTTCCAGCGCCGGAGCGCTCAAAGGGCCGCGCAGGCCGAGCACGATGAAGGGCGCGCTGCCGGTCCAGGCAGCGGGCCGCGCGCGGGCGGAGAGCGTGCCCCGGGCGTCGAAGGCCATCGTCTTCCAGTCGAGAGTGGCCGCGCCCTGCCAAACGCCCGCCTCCGCTTCGAGACCGAGAGGACTTACCCGCAGCACGCCGCCGACGAGGGTCGCGGTGGCTGACGCGGCGGCGACCCGCAGCTGGCCCTTCTTCAGCTCGTCCGCCAGAACGGCTTGAAGGCGTCCCACGGCCAGGGGATCGGCCTCGGCGAGAACCCGCCGCAAGCCCCGATCAACGGCGCCGGCATCGGCGTTCGGCACGACGAGGTCCTGGAAGCGCAGGTCGCCCGAGCCGGCGAGGTTGGCAATCAGCGCCGCCGGGCTCTCGCCCGAGCCGCCGAAGCGCAGCCGCCCCGTCAGCTTGCCGGCGAAGGGGCTCGCGCCGATCAGGTCCGGCAACGCGGCGTCGCGCAGGGCAAGCTCCCCGACGACGGAGCCGAGGCTGCCCTGCCGCGCGGCGGTAACTTGCCCCGTCAGGCGTCCGCCGGCGATGCGCATGTCGACGTCGCGCAGCGCCACGCCCTCCGGCGTGAGAACGAGAAGGAGCTTGGCGCCCTCGCCCCGCTCGCCGCGCCCGAGGTCGAGGCGGCGGGCCGTGACCTCGACTTGGCCGCCCTCGAGAAGGCGCCGGGTCTGGCCGAAGCGGGCGGGCGACCAGACGCTCGCGGCCTTCGGGTCGAAGGGCGTGCCGAGTGCCAGCGCATTGGCGAGCCACGGCAGGGACAGGCGGTCGACGGCGAGCGTTCCCGTCACGTCGGAGCGGGAACCGGCGATGACGCTCGCTTCCACGCCCTCCCCCGCGACGCGCCCGGAGACGGCGAAGCGCGACTGATTGCGGTCGCGGCCGAGCGTCACCCGCAACTGGAGGGGGACCGGCGGCGAGACCCCGGCGCCGTCGCCTAAAAGTACGAGGAAGGGCGTGACGTCGTCTGCACTCAGCGTCGCTTCGCCCGCGTCCACCACGTCGTCGCCGGTCGCCAGCGAGAAGGGGCGCGTGGTGGCGACCTTGACGCCGCCGATCTCGCCCGTCGCCGTGACGCTGAGAGGTCCCGCCTGCACCCGCACGCCCTTGAGCGAGAGGGAGGACGGCCGGCGCAGGGGCGGCGCATCGGGCCGATCCACCCAGCGACCGGTATTCTGGGTCGACAGCTCGACGCTGAGCGTCTGGGTGAGCCCTCCTGCTGTCACCGCCTCGGCGCTGAACGGGCCTCCGGCCCAGGTGCCGCGGGCGGTGGTGGCAAGCCGCAGGCCGCTCTCTCCTTGCTGCGCCGCCCGCTCCGCGGTGACCTGAAGGTCGAGGTCGCCCTCGCGCAGGAAGTAAGGGGTGAGCTTCGCGACGCCCCCCACCCAGACGGCGCCGAGAAGATCGACGAGGGGCGCGGCACGCTTGGCGACGAGGCGGCCCGTGATCCGGCCCGACCCGTCCGGCGCGATCTGGCCGCTGACCCGGGCGTTGGCGCCGGCCAGGTCCGCGATCTCCAGGGTGTCGACCCGCAGGGCCGGCCCGTCCGAGACGATGCGGGCCGCGATGCGGCCGACCCCTGGCTGGGCCCCCTGGCGCACGCCGCGGGCGTCAAGCGCGAGGCCGAGATCCACGCTCCGGGCGGAGTCGAAGAGGCCCGTCAGGGTCGGCAGTTGGGCGAGGTCGAGTCCCTGCGCGCCGATCTGGGCATCGACCCGCGGGCGGGCGCCGGCTTCGCCGGCCGTATAGCGCAGGTTGCCCGTGACGATGAGGTCGCCGAGCTTGAGGCGAAGGTTGCGCAGCGAGGCGACGGGGTTGGCGAGCGCGAGATCGGCGCTCGCTTCCACGGCGCGGCCGTCGAGGACGCCGCCGAGGAAACCGAGCCCGATCTTGCCGACGAAGCGCCCGAGGCGATCGGAATTCGCGGAGGTGATCGCGATCCGCCCGCTCGCGCCGCCTTCCGTCGTGAGCCCCGCCTCGCCGGAGAGCACGATCTGCGTCTGGCCGGGCGCGGCGATCTCGAGCGCCCCGAGCCGCACCCTGCCCTTGTCGAAGCTGGCGCGCAGGCTGAGGTTCGCCAGTTCCTCCTGGGCGACGAGAAGGCTCGCCAGCGAGAGGTCCAGGTCGACGGGAACGCTGCCGGGCGGCGGCGACCACGTCCGGGCGCGTTCCGCGATGGCCTGCCCGACCGGGGACAGAAAGAAGCTGTCGAGGTCGAGCCGGCGGCCCTCGAGCTTCACCGCGATCCGCGGCGCCTCGAAATCGGCCCGCGCGCTGCCCGTCAGCCGCAGGCTCGCCCCGCCCTCCCCCGCCTCGACGGTGACCTGCTCCAGCTCGACGGAGCGCCCGTCGGTGCGGAAAGGCGACTGGACCGAGACGGGCAGCGGCAGCCCCGCCGTCGCCGCCTGGGCCGGTGGGCCGAAGACGAGCCGGGCATTGCCGGTGAGATCGGGAATGAAGGTGCCGTTCAGGCCCTCGGCGAGGGTGAGCCGCCCGTCGATGTCGAAGCGAGGATGGAGATCGCCGCCGCCGGAGAGCTTGAGCACGATGCTGCGATCGGCCGCGAGTTCACCGGTGGCGAGGCGGAACGGCACGGTGCCGGCGAGCCCTTCGACCCGCCACGGCCCTGCGAGGCTCTGGCCCTGGAGCCTGACGGTCTCGAGGTAGATCTGATCGGTGCGTCCCGTCGCGGGCCCTTGCGTCGTGAGGAAGAGCTGGGCGACCGCGACGTCGTCGAAGGCCCAGGGGCGCTTCGTCCAGTTGAGGAGGTCGGCGGGAACGCGCCAGTCGCCCGTGCGCCCGGTCGGCACCCGGATCTCGGCCCGGCCGATGCGGGCCTGCGTGAAGCGGACGTCACCCGTGAGAAGCGGGCTCAGCGCCAGCTCCGCCTTCACGAAGCGGGCGTCGAGAGTGGCCTCTTGCGGCGTTGCTCCGCCGATGCGGATGGCGTCGAACCGCACCCGCGGCGAGGGCAGGAGGCGAACCTCGATGCGCCCGTTCGTGTGCGCCGCCGTCCCCGTCGCCTGAGCGATCGCCCGGTCGATGGTGCCGCGATAGGCCTCCCACTCGATCAGGGGCGGCACGACGAGGGCGGCCGCCAGCACGAGGATCACCAGCCCGGCGATGACGGTCAGGATGTCGCGCAAGGCCGATCTGGGCTCCGTTCAGCCGTTCCAAGTCGCGTTGCGAGCCGTCGGTCGTCTTGGGCGCTCGGGATGGCGGAACCGTGACGACGCCTAGACCGCGACGATCTTGCCCGGATTCATGATGTTGGCGGGGTCGATGGCCCGTTTCAAGGTGCGCATCAGGTCGAGCGCCTCCGGACCGTGTTCGGCTTCGAGGTATTTCATCTTCTTTTGGCCGACCCCGTGCTCCCCGGTGCAGGTGCCTTCCATGGCGAGCGCCCGTTGAACGAGGCGCTCGACGAAAGCCTTGCCCTTCTCGATCTCGGCCTCGTCGTCCATGTCGATGAGCGGCAGGACGTGGAAGTTGCCGTCGCCGACATGGCCGACGATCGGGGCGATCAGTCCCGTGGCGTCGAGGTCCTGCTTCGTCGCCTCGACGCATTCGGCGAGGCGCGAGATCGGCACGCAGACATCCGTCGAGATGCCCTTGGCGCCGGGGCGCAGGGCCATGCAGGCCCAATAAGCGTCGTGGCGGGCCTGCCAGAGGCGGGTGCGGTCCTCGGCCTTCGTCGCCCATTCGAAGCCGCCGCCGCCGAACTCGGCCGCGATCTCGCCGAACCGCTCCGCCTGCTCGCGAACAGAGGCATCCGTGCCGTGAAACTCGACGAGGAGGAGGGGCTGCTCAGGCAGCGTGAGCTTCGAGTAGAGATTGCAGGCGCGCACTTGCAGCTCGTCGAGGAGCTCGATGCGGGCGACGGGCAGCCCCGACTGGATCGTGGCGATGGTGGCGTTGCAGGCGTCCTCGATCGAGGGGAAGGAGCAGCTTCCCGCGGAGATCGCTTCTGGGATGCCGTGGAGCTTGAGGGTGATCTCGGTGATCACGCCGAGCGTGCCCTCCGAGCCGACGAAGAGACGCGTCAGGTCGTAACCGGCCGAGGTTTTCTTCGCCCGGCGCGCCGTTTTCACCACGTCGCCGTTCGGCAGCACGACGGTGAGCGAGAGGACGTTGTCCTTCATCGTGCCGTAGCGCACCGCGTTGGTGCCCGAGGCCCGGGTGCCGGTCATGCCGCCGATGGAGGCGTCGGCGCCGGGGTCGATGGGGAAGAACAGGCCCATATCCCGCAGGTGCTCGTTGAGCTCCTTGCGGGTGACGCCGGGCTCCACGACGCAGTCGAGGTCTTCCGGATGGACCTCGATGACCCGCTTCATCAGCGACGTGTCGATGGAGACGCCCCCGTGCGGCGCGTTGGTGTGGCCCTCGAAGGACGTGCCGGTGCCGAAGGGCACCACGGGAAAGCCGTGCGCGGCGCAAAGCTTGACGATGGTCGCCACCTCGTCGGTCCCTTGCGGGAAGACAACGATGTCCGGCGGCTGGTTCTCGACCCAGGTCAGAGTGTTGGCGTGCTGCTGACGCACGGCGAGGCTCGTCACCACCCGGTTGCCGAAGCGCTTGGTGAGCTCGCCCGTCATGGCGGCGACGGCGGCTTCGTCGGGCCGGAAGCGGGGCGTCGGGAGAGGAGCGTTCATCGTTTCGATCCGGGGCGCGCGGGTTGATCCGCGCGGGGCCGCGGACAGTATCAGAGGGTGCGGGCCGGTCCTAGCCCGCGGGGAGCCCTGGTCAATGGCCTTCGTGCGCGCACTCCTCGCCGCTTGTGGCGTTGTCCTTTTCAGCGTTGTCCTGGCTCCCGTCGCGGCACGAGCGGAGGTCGTGAACTTCATCGTTGAGCAGATCACGTCGCCGGCCTTCGGCGGCCGGAGCTTCGGGACGGTGGGCACCTACGACCACCTGCGCGGGACGGCGCGGGTCGTCGTCGACGCGCGCCGGCCGGAGAACGCCGGGATCGTTGACATCGACCGCGTGGCCGATTCCGCGACGGGGCAGGTCTCCCTCGACGTTCCGGTCGAGATCCTGAAACCGAGCGACCCCGCCAGGGCGAGCGGCACGCTGCTCTACGAGGTGGTCAACCGCGGCAACAAGGCGGTGCTCGTCCTCCTCGACGACCGCACCGGCGAGGCAGGCTTCGACCGGCCGGAGGGCGCGGGCAACGGCTTCCTCATGGAGCAGGGCGCGACGCTGGCCTGGAGCGGCTGGCAGGGCGACGTCACGACCTCGCCAACCGCCTTGGGGCTCGAAGTGCCCGTGGCCGTCGGGACGCGCGGTCCCGTGCGCCTGCTCTTTCCCTTCGACCATGACCGCAACCCGGCGAGCGCCGACCTGCCTTATCCGGCCGTGGCCGGGGAGCCGGCCCGTCTCACCGTCCGGCAATACCCGGACGATCCGCCGCAGACCCCGCCGGATCTTCGATTTCGCTTCGAGAGCCCGACGCGCATCACGATCGAGCGTCCCGCCACGGGCTTCGACGCCGGGGCGCTCTACGAGTTCAGCTACACGGCGCGGGACTCGAAGGTCATGGGCCTCGGCTTCGCCGCGATCCGGGACGTCGCCGCATATTTGCGCGACGGCCGAGGGCCAGGGCATCCGGCGCCCGGGCTGCGGCGCGTTCTCGGCATCGGCCTGTCCCAGAGCGGCCGGGTGCTGCGGGATTTCCTGTATCAAGGCTTCAACCGCACGCAGACCGGCGGCCGCGTCTTCGACGGGCTCTTCATCCACATCGCGGGAGCCAGGCGCAGCTTCGTCAACGCCCGCTTCGCCGAGCCCGGGCAATCGGCGCTGCAGCACGAGGAGACGCTGCTTCCGCTCGATGCCTTTCCCTTCGCCTACGAGGCGAGCCGCGACCCGGCGACGGGACGGCGCGACGGGCTCCTGGAACGCTGCCGCGCCGACGGCACCTGCCCCAAAATCCTTCACGTCGACACGAGCACGGAGATGGTGCAGTCCCGCGCGCCCCTCGTCGTGACCGATCCGGCCGGCGGACCGCTCGCCCTTCCGCCCGAGGTGCGGGCCTACCTGATCGCGGGCGTCTCCCACTTCGTCCCGGCGAACGCCGACCCGGCCGAGGTGCCGGATCCTTGCCTCGCGCCGCAGAACCCGCTTCACGCGGGGCCGGTCGCGCGCGCGCTGTTCACGGCGCTCGAGGCCTGGGTCGGGGAGGATCGCCCCCCGCCGCTGAGCCGCTATCCGAATCTGGCGGACGGCAGCCTCGTCCCGGCCGAGAGGGCCGCCTTTCCGCGTATCCCGGGCTTCGCTTACGACGGCCGTCTCGCCCGCGCCTACGCCGTCGACGACGTGGTGCCGCCGCGCAAGGTGTTCGCCTACCCCGCGCTCGCTCCCTTGCGCGACGCGGACGGGGTCGAGGTCGCCGGCGTGCGGCTCCCCGCGGTCGAGGCGGCGCGGGCGAGCCATCTCGGCTTCAACCTGCGCCGGGCGGGCCACGCCCCCGGCGACCTCTGCGCCACGGCCGGCGCCGCCCTGCCCTTCCCGGCGACCCCGGCGGAGCGTGCGGCGACGGGCGATCCGCGCCTGTCCCTGGCGGAACGCTACCCCTCGCCGGCAGCGCGGCGGGCGCGCTGGGACGAAGCCGTGGCAACCCTGGCGCGCGACGGGTCCCTGCTCCCGGCGGAGGCCGAGCGGATGCGGCGGGACGGCCCGCGGGACCAGCCCTGATTCGAGCGGAGGGAACTGCTGGCCGCCCGATGCGTTTGTGGCGGGGCGAAGCAGCCGCCAGGCACCGCCGAAGACCTGGTCACGCCCCCACGATACGCCATTGCCCGGCCGAGCGCTCCTCGGCCGACGTCATTTTCCCCAGTGCCCAGTCTGGCATGGGCGGCACGAACCGATTCCGGCCAGGAGACCCGTTTCAAGATGCAGGCTTCGCCTCTCACGAGCCCGTTCGGCAGCTTCTTCCTGGGCGGGTTCGAATGCTCGTCCCATCGCCGCAACGACGGACGGCGGCTGGACCTCCTTGCCATGACGGGTCACGATCGCTTCGTCGCCCAGGATTACGCAGCCCTGCGCCAGCATGGCATTGCCGGGGCGCGCGACGGGTTGCGCTGGCACCTCATCGAGACGAGCCCCGGCCGTTACGACTGGTCGAGCGCCCTGCCCATGATCCGTGCCGCCCGGGAACGGGGCGTCCGGATCGCCTGGGACCTGTGCCACTATGGCTGGCCCGACGACATCGACATCTGGTCGGCGGCCTTCGTGGAGCGCTTCGCGTGCTTTGCCGCCGCAGCGGCCCGCCTGATGCGCGACGAGGGCGTCGAGGGCGCCGTCTACTGCCCCATCAACGAGATCTCCTTCTGGGCCTGGGCCGGCGCCGAGGTCGGCCGCTTCAACCCCTCCGTCCACGGGCGGGGCGGCGATCTCAAGCGCCAGCTCGTCCGCGCGGCGGTGGCGGCGACCCGCGCGATCCGCGACGTGGATGCGAGCGCCCGCTTCATCACGGCCGAGCCGCTCATTCACGTCGATCCGGGCCTCGGGGACGAGGAGCATCGGCGCGGGGCGGAGACGTACCGCCTGTCTCAATACGAGGCCCTCGATCTGCTCAGCGGCGCCCGGGAGCCCGAGCTCGGCGGCGGACCGGACTGCCTCGATATCGTCGGCGTCAATTACTACCCCGACAACCAGTGGTATTATGGCGGCCCGACGATCCCCCTCGGCCACCACGCCTACCGTCCCTTGAGCGAGATGCTGGCCGAAGCGCACCGCCGCTACGGCCGCCCCCTCGTTCTCGCCGAGACGGGCGCGGAAGGGCGCAGCCGGCCGGCCTGGCTTCACTACGTCTGCGCCGAGATCGAGGCGGCGCTGGACGAAGGCGTCCCAGTGCTCGGCGCCTGCCTCTACCCGATCCTCGATTATCCCGGCTGGGACAACGAGCGCGTCTGCCAGGTCGGCCTGTTCTCGACACCTGACACGTCCGGCGAGCGGCCCGTCTGCGCGCCGCTGGCCCGCGAGCTCCAGCGTCAGCAGGCGATCCTGGAGGAGGCCCGCATCCGCCACGCGCCCGCCTTCGCGCAGGCGGCCGAGTGATCACGATGTGGGCCGACCGCAGCTTCCCCGCCCTTCGCCGCCGCTTCACCGAGGTCGCCGACCGCGCGCGGCCCGAGCGGGCGCCGAGCGCGTACTTGCGCGATCCGTACCACTTCATCCTGCACTACGTGCGAGCGCGGCGCTTGAGCTTCACCCTGTTGCTCTCCGGGGCCGTCGCGGCGGCCGCCTGCGCGGTCGGCAGCCAATACGTCATGAAGCTCCTCGTGGACGCCATGGCCGGACCGCGGGAAGCGGCGGTGAGCGCGGCCTGGGCGGCACTCACCCTGTTCATCGGCCTCATCGCCGTCGAGAGCGTGCTCTGGCGCGGCGTGGGCTGGCTCGCCTGCCGCACCACGGTGGGCGTCGGCGTCGACATGCGCCTCGACCTGTTCGCGTATTTGAACGGGCAGCCGATGCGCTACTTCGCCGACAACCTGGCAGGGTCGCTGGGCCAGCGCATCACCGCGACCGCAGGGCATTTCGGGGCGCTCGCCAACACGATGACCTGGCGCATCCTGCCGCCTTGCATCGACTTCATCGGCGCTCTCGTCATCTTCGCCACCGTGGATTGGCGCATGATGGGAGCGCTTGCCGCCTTCGTGACGCTGACCACCGCAACCCTGATCTGGTTCGGCGAGCGGGGCCGGCCGCTCCACCGCGATTACGCCGGCAAGGCCGGCCACGTCGCGGGCGAGCTTGTCGACGTCATCGGCAACATGTGGTCGGTGAAGGCCTTCTCGGCCCGCACGCGCGAGCTCTCGCGCTTTCAGGACCAGTTCGGGGACGAGGCCGGGGCGCAGCGGCGCAGCTGGATGTACGTCGAGAAGGCTCGCGTGCTTCACGACATCGCGCTCTGGACGATGGCCGGCACGATGCTGACCTGGGCCGTGTCGCTGTGGAGCGCCGGGCGGATCACGCCCGGCGACGTGGTGGTCGTCTCGGCCCTGACCTTCCGCATCCTGCACTCGTCGCGGGATCTCGCCCTGTCGCTGGTCGACACGGTGCAAAACATCGGCTTCATCGACGATACGCTCCGGGTCATCGCCCAGCCCCAGAGCGTCGTCGACGAGGCGGACGCGCCGCCGCTGAAAGCGCGGGGCGGCTCGATCGAGTTCCGGAATGTCACCTTCGCCTACGGCCCCGGCCAGTACGCGGTGCGCGAGCTCGACCTCGTGATCCCCGCGGGCCAGAAGGTCGGGATCGTCGGCCCGTCGGGAGCCGGCAAATCAACTCTCGTCCACCTGATCCAGCGCCTCTACGACGTTCAGTCCGGAACGATCCTTATCGACGGCCAGCCCGTGACGCAGGTCTCGCAGGACTCCCTGCGCGCGGCCCTTGCCGTGGTGCCGCAGGAGATCTCCCTGCTGCACCGGACCGTGATGGAAAACATCCGCTTCGCCCGGCCCGAGGCGACGGACGAGGAGGTGATCGAGGCCGCTCGCGCCGCCGCCTGCGACGGCTTCGTGAGCCGCCTGGCGCAAGGCTATCACAGCCTCGTCGGCGAGCGGGGCGTGAAGCTCTCAGGGGGCCAGCGCCAGCGCATCGGCATCGCCCGCGCCTTCCTGAAGGACGCGCCGATCATCGTCTTCGACGAGGCGACCTCGGCACTGGACACCGAGTCGGAGATGGAGATCCAGCGCTCCCTCGTGCGCTTGATGCGCGACCGCACGGTGGTCGCCGTGGCGCACCGTCTCTCGACGCTTGCCGCCTTCGACCGCATCCTCGTCGTCCTGAACGGCCGAATCGTCGAGGACGGCACCGCCAGCGAACTGCGCCACCAGGGCGGCCTGTTCGACCGCATGTGGCGGCTCCAGGCCGAGGGTTTGTCGGTCGACGAGGTCATGGACAGCGCGGCTTAAAGAAAGCTGCCGGAGCACGAAGCGATGCTCGACATCTTCATCCTCGCTTGCATCGTCGCGGGAGCTTTCGTCGCCGCCCGCCTCATCTACACGGAGCGGATCGACTGGCGCGACGCAGGCCGTCGTCGAAGAATAGGCGAAGATTAGCGCGCCTTCGACAGACTGCGGGCTCGCGTCCGAAACTTGGGGTAGGCCATCTCCGCCCGGACGTCGAAGGATTGATCACGACAAGACCGCGCCGCAATTCTTTCCCTTGGGCCGGCGAAATGTGATCGGCCGCGCTTGCAGCGGTCTTGCCTTATGTTACCTTCCGGGACCGGGGCAGACACACTCGGTTCAGCATGCGACGATGGGAGATCGCTCATGACGAACGAGAGCGCGGCTCCGGTTTTCTTCTTCGCGCCCTTCGTGTCCTCGACCATGGGGATCGAGCCCTCGTGGATCGACTACAACGGCCATCTCAACATGGCCTACTACCACGTTCTCTTCGACCGCGCCGTGGACGAGGCCTTCGGGCTCATCGGGCTCGGGCCCGATTACGTCGAAGAGCGCAAGGCGTCCTTCTTCGCCGTCGAGACTCACACGCTCTACAAGCGCGAGCTCACCCGCCGCGACCAGGTACGGGTCACCGTCCAGCTCATCGGACACGACGAGAAGCGGCTGCACTACTACATGGAAATCCGTCAGGCCGCCGAGGGCTGGGTCGCCGCGACGACGGAGAACCTGTCGCTCCACGTCGACCTCCGGACCCGCAAGGCCGCGCCCTTCCCGGCCGACATCCAGTCGAATCTCGCCGTGATGCGCGCCTCCCACGCCCGTCTCGCGCGGCCCGAGGCGCTCGGCCGGGTCATCGGATTGAACCCGCGCCGAGATGGGGCCAGCCACCACGAGGACGAGCATCACGAGGCCGGCCAGGCGCTGCGGGTCGCCGGAACCCGGCACTGACCGCTTGAGCGGCCCTCAGCAGCCGATCGAGCCCGCCGGACAGCCCGGCCGGCTGGTGGTGATCGGCGGGCTGATGCTGTCGCGCTGGATCTGATTGCGCAGCTGGTTGACCTCGAACTGGTTCTGCTGCTGCTGACCGACGCTCTGCTGCTGCTGGCGCATGGCGCGGTTGGTCGCGTCGATCTCGCGCTCGGCGCGGCTCGTCGACGGAAGGCGCTGCTGAGCGAGGGCCGGAACACTGAGGAGAGCAAGAGCGGTCGCGGCGGCGAGGCGGAGCATGACGGGGCGCATGGGGCACCTATGGCGTGGAACGGGAACCGTTCCCCGATAACGGCTGGTGCGCAAGGCGGTTTCCCGGCCGCTCGCCTCGTGAGGCGGTCCTGAGGCGCGGCATGATGCGGCGGGGCGCGCCCGCGGCGGCCGTCGCGCCTCGACGCCGTTCGCCTTTTGATCCATGGTCCGGCCGATGAATCAGCCCGAGCCCGGCCCCCTCCCGCCCATCGAGGACCTCGCCTACGCGCCCCGCGCCGGCTCGATCAGCGCCCGCGCCCGCGGTCTCGTCATGCCGGCGAGCGGCAGCTATCTCGTCGGTCTCAACCCGGAGCAGCGTGCCGCCGTCGAGGCGACGGAAGGCCCCGTGCTCGTGCTCGCCGGCGCCGGCACGGGCAAGACGCGGGTGCTCACGACCCGCATCGCGCATCTCATCGCCACGGGCCGTGCCCGGCCCTTCGACATCCTGTCCGTCACCTTCACGAACAAGGCGGCGCGGGAGATGAAGGAGCGCATCGGGGCGCTGCTCGGCGGGGTCGCCGAGGGCATGAACTGGCTCGGCACCTTCCACTCCATCGGCACGAAGGTCCTGCGCCGCCACGCGGAGCTCGTGGGCCTGCGCTCCGACTTCACGATCCTCGGCACCGACGATCAGCAGCGCCTGATGAAGCAGGTGATCGCGGCCGAGAACCTCGACGAGAAGCGCTGGCCGGCCCGCCAGCTCGCGGGCCACATCGACGGCTGGAAAAACCGCGGCCTTACCCCGGAGCAGGTGCCGGCGGGCGAGGCCTCGGCTTTCGCTCAAGGGAAGGGCGCCAAGCTCTACGCCGCCTATCAAGAGCGCCTGAAGACGCTCAACGCCGTCGATTTCGGCGACCTGCTGCTCGAATGCCTGCGCCTGTGGCGCGATCACCCGGACATCCTGGAAGCCTACCAGAACCGCTTCCGCTACATGCTCGTCGACGAGTACCAGGACACCAACGTCGCCCAGTACCTCTGGCTGCGGCTGCTCGCCCAGTCGCGCAAGAACATCTGCTGCGTCGGCGACGACGACCAGTCGATCTACGGCTGGCGCGGCGCCGAGGTCGACAACATCCTGCGCTTCGAGCATGACTTCCCGGGCGCCAAGGTCATTCGCCTCGAGCGCAACTATCGCTCGACGGCGCATATCCTCGCGGCGGCGTCGGGGCTCATCGCCCGGAACCAGGGCCGCCTCGGCAAGACGCTGCGCACCGAGGACGAGCCGGGCGAGAAGGTCACGGTCGCAGGCGCCTGGGACTCGGAGGAAGAGGCGCGCCTCATCGGTGAGGAGATCGAGGCGCTCCACGCCAAGAAGCATCCCCTCTCGCAGATCGCGATCCTGGTGCGCATCTCGGCGCAGATGCGCGAGATCGAAGACCGGCTGGTGACGCTCGGCGTGCCCTACCGCGTCATCGGCGGCCCGCGCTTCTACGAGCGCGCCGAGATCCGCGACGCGCTCGCCTATCTGCGCTGCACGGCGAACCCGACGGACGACCTCGCCTTCGAGCGCATCGTCAACACGCCGAAGCGCGGCTTGGGCGAGACGACGATCCAGCTCCTGCACAACCACGCCCGCGCGGCCCGGGTCTCGCTGATGCAGGCGGCGCGGTTCGTCATCGAGACGGACGACCTCAAGCCCAAGCCCCGCGGGTCGCTCCGCGACATCGTGCTGGCCTTCGAGCGCTGGGCCAAGCTCGCCGAGACGAAGCCGCATTCCGACGTGGCGCAGACGATCCTGGAGGAGTCCGGGTACACGGAGATGTGGCAGAAGGACAAATCCGCGGACGCGGCCGGGCGCCTGGAGAACCTGAAGGAGCTCGTGCGCTCCATGGAGGAGTTCCCCGACCTGCAGGCCTTCCTGGAGCACGTGTCCCTCGTCATGGAGGCGAACGACGCCGACACCGCCGAGCGGGTGAGTCTGATGACGCTCCACGCCGCCAAGGGACTCGAGTTCGACACCGTGTTCCTGCCCGGCTGGGAGGAGGGCCTATTTCCGAACCAGCGGGCGCTCGACGAGAGCGGGCGGGCGGGTCTCGAGGAGGAGCGGCGCCTCGCCCATGTCGGGCTCACCCGCGCGCGCCGCCGGGCCAAGATCTACTTCGCCTCGAACCGGCGCATCCACGGAATGTGGAACTCCACCGTGCCGAGCCGCTTCGTCGACGAATTGCCGGAGGGCCACGTCGAGGTGACGGAGGCACCGGCGAGCCACGGCTACGGCGGCTATACGGGCCAGTCCCGCTTCGACCGGATGCAGCCCTTCGGCTCGTCCTACACGACGCCGGGCTGGCAGCGCGCCCAGGCGCAGGCCGAGGCGAGCCGCGCCGCCGGATCCGACCGCTACGGCGCGGGCTTCGGCACGTCGAGCCGGGGCACGAGCCGCGGGCCGCAGATGATCGAGGGCGAGCTCGTGGCGAAATCCACGGGCCACTCGGGCTTTGCCTCAGGGGGCCGAGTCTTCCACACCAAGTTCGGCCCCGGCACCGTGGCAGCGGTGGACGGCAACAAGCTCACCGTCGATTTCGACAAGGCCGGCCGCAAGATGGTGCTGGACAGCTTCGTTCAGCCGGCGTGACGCCCGGAGTCGTCATTCCGGGGCGGGCCGTAGGCCCGAGCCCGGAATCCATGGACTGGGCAATGCTGATCGCGGCCGCTCACCCGGTCGTGGATTCCGGGCTCCGCTGCGCGGCCCCGGAATGACACCGCGAATGTGATGGCCGGGCTTGACCCGGCCATCTCGGTTCGAAGCTCCCGGGGGCTCGGAGCCGAGGTTCGCAGGGCCCGAGCCCGCGAACGACACGTGCGTGACGTTACTCCGCAGCCGCCGGCGGCACCGGCATTGCCGGGGTGCCATAGGTGCGCGGATCGACTTGGCCGAGCAGCCCCTTGTCGTCGGTGAGCGCCTTGAGCTGCGTGTAGGTGAACTGGCCGCGTCCGTCCATGGACGGGCCCTTGGCCCAGCGCCCTTCGGCGCTTTCCATGCCCTCGGACGCGTTGATGAACTGGTAGGAGACTTCCTGCCTCTCCAGCTCCTGCGGGAAATTCGAGGGACAGGGCGTGGACTCGAGCCCGTCCTCCTCCAGCTCCTTGATCGCGGCGAGCCACTGGTTCTGGTGCATCGTGTCGCGCGCGATGAGGAAGGCCAGCATGTCCCGCACGCCGGTGTCGTTCGTCATGTTGTAGAGGCGCGCCACTTGGAGGCGGCCCTGGCTCTCGGCCGTCAGGTTGAAGCGAAAATCCGCGAGGAGATTGCCGCTCGCCGTCATGAAGCCCGCGTTCCAGAGGTTGCCGGCGCTGTCGACGGGACGGGGGCCCGAGCCCGACACGATGACGTGCTGCGGGTTCATGCCCGCGATAATGGCGTCCTCGACGCGGGCTCCGCCCATGACGGCGCCGATGACGGAGTTCTTTGCCATGTCCTCCTGCGTCTCGACGGGAGACGTCTCGAGCAGGCGTGCGATCATCGTGGCCAGCATCTCGACGTGGCCGATCTCCTCCGAGCCGATGTCGAGGAGCATGTCGCGGTACTTCATCGGGCCGCGGCAGGACCAGCCCTGGAAGAGGTAGGTCATCATGACGCTGATCTCGCCCCATTGGCCGCCGAGGGGCTCCTGCAGGTGCTTGGCGAAGATCGGGTCGGGGCGCTCGGGCTTGGCGTGGTACTGCAATTCCTTGCGATGAAAGAACATCGTGCGCTCCTGCTGATGCCGACAATCAGGGGGGAAACCCGGTCGCGAGGCGGCCAGGGTCGCTCACAAACAGATGCCGCCGGTCTTCGTTCCAGCGTGGCCGTGGCGTTTGCGCCCTTCAGCGCTTGAGCGAGCCCGTCGCGTCGAGCCCCACCGGCCGGCCCGTCGCCGCAGCCTGGTAGACGGCCTGCATGATGCGCACGTCGCGCAAGCCCTCCTCGCCGGGGGTTTTGGGCTCGCGGTTCTCCATCACGGCCTGCGCGAAATGGTCCATCTGAAGGGCGAACTGGTTGCCCTCCTCGATCTCGGGCTTGCGCTCTTCCTTCTCCGTCTTCAGCACGAGCTCGTGCTTGTAGTATTCCGTCGCGGGATCGAGCACGAGGGACGCCTTGCTGCCGAAGACCTGGAAGCGCTTCACGGAGGCCGTGGAGTAGGACGAGGACAGGCTCGCCAGCGCGCCGGAGGGAAAGCGGAGCTGGAAAGCGCACAGGTCCTCCACCTCGCGAAAGCGCGGGTCGCCCTCGGGCGAGGAGATGAAGGCCTGAACCTCGATCGGCTCCTCGCCCGTCATGTAGCGGGCGGCCTGCAGGCTGTAGATGCCGATGTCGTAGAGGGATCCGCCGCCGGCAAGCGACTTCACCATGCGCCACTGGTCGGCGGGATCCTTGGGGTCGAGGGGGCGGCCGTGGTCGCTCGTCACGTAGCGGATCGTGCCAAGGTCGCCCGCGCGGGCGAGCCGCATGGCCTCCAGGTTGAAGGGCTCGTACTGGGCCCGATAGGCGATCATCAGCTTGCGGCCGGCTTGCCGGCCCGCCGCGATCATGCGCTCGCAGTCGGCGGCGGTGGGCGCCATCGGCTTCTCGCACAGGACGTGCTTGCCCGCCGCGAAGGCACGGAGCGTGAACTCCGGATGCAGGGCGTTCGGGGTGATGACGTAGACGATGTCGACGGCGCGGTTGTCGGCGATGCGGTCGAAGGTGCCGTAATCGTAGATCGCGCCCGGATCGACGCCGTAGACTTGCGCGACCTTGTCCGCCTTGGCGCGGTCGCCCGAGACGAGAGCCGCGAGCTTGGCGTGCTTGGCCTCCGCGAAGGCGGGGATGATCTGGTTCAGGGCGAACTTGCCGAGACCCACGATGGCGTAGCCGAGGCGGCGGCCGGGCGGCTCCGGCATCTCCTTCTCCATTCGGGGCTGCGGACGCCCGACCGCCCGCGGCGCATCCTGAGTCGCCGCCGCGCCGGCGCTGCCGATAGGCCCCTGTGCCAGCGCCGGACCGCCGGGCAGGACCAGCCCTGAACTCATGGCAAGCCCGCCGCCTGCGCCCGCCAGGAAACCGCGGCGCGAGAAGGCCGCTTCGTCAAACCGCTGCATGGCTGTCTCCCGTCGATCCGCGCCGAAGTTGCGCGCCGGTCAGGTCAGGGTTTCGGTCGACTTGTTGCGCAGGCCCTCGTGGGCGTGGCGCGTCGGCAGCGTGCCCTTCGGCGGCGCCTTGAAATGCGAGGAGGCCTGGTCGCCGACCGGCCCCTTGCCGACGGTGATGCCGCCGTCGACGAAGTACAGGGCGCCCGTGACGTAGCTCGCCTCGTCGGAGGCGAGGAAAGCGAAGATGTTGGCGACTTCCTCGGGCGTGCCGAGCCGGCCCATGGGGGTTGCCTGGAGGTTCGTCTTCTCCATCTGGCGGTCCATCGGGCCCGTCTCCTTGTGGGTCCAGGCCGTGTCGATGGGTCCGGGGCAGACGCAGTTGGCGCGAACGCCGTAGGCCGCCTGCTCCACCGCGACCCCGCGCATGAAGGAATGGATGAAGGCCTTGGTGCCGCCGTACATGGCGTTCTTGGCGATGCCGATCTGCCCGGCTTCCGAGCCCGTCGAGACGACGTTGCCGTAGGTTTTTTGCAGGTGCGGCAGAGCAAAGCGCGTCATCAGGAAGGTTGAACGCACGTTGGCCCGAAGCGTCTCATCGAAGGCCTCGATGGGATAATCTTGTGTCTCGGCCGTGACGAGGAAAACGCCCGCGACGTTCACCAGCACGTCGAGCCGCCCGTAGGCGTTGATGCAGGCCTCGACGCAGCCTTGCGCGTCCCGCTCCTCGGCGAGGTCGCCCTGGAACACCTCCGCGAAACCGCCGGCGCCGGTGATGAGGCGCGCCACCTCGTCGACGGGGTCGGAGGGCAGGCCGGCCAGCAGCAGGCGCGCGCCTTCCTTGGCGAATTTCAGCGCCACCGCCTCGCCGATGCCGGTGCCGGCGCCCGTGACGATCGCGACCTTGTCGAAGAGACGTCCTGCCATGGTTGAGCCTCCGGGCGTGGGTCGTCGCGGCGCGGGCCTGGCCGACGAGACGGCAACGACGGGCCAACCTCCGACGGGACTCGCGGTTCCGTGGCGCGCATGCCGCGGCGATGGTATGGGCAGGTCATGCTCGAAGGCCTGCACCCGAACCGTCCGACCCACATCCTCCGCCTCACCACGACGGAGCGGGCGGCCCGCGCCATGACCGACCTGTTGGGCGAGGTCTTCGACCCGGCCGAGACGGCGGTGGCCGCCTTCGAGACCGAGGACGGTTCGTCGTGGCTGTTGGAGGCTTATTTCGCGTCCCCGCCGGACGAGGACGCGATCCGCGATCTCGTCCGGCCCATCGTGGGCGACGTCGCGGATGAGGGCGTCTTCACGGCGATCGACCAGCAGGATTGGGTCAGCGCCTCGCTCGAAGGGCTCAACCCCGTGCGCGCCGGCCGCTTCCTGGTGCATGGATCACACGACCGCGCGGCGCGGCGCGTCAATGATCTCGCCATCGAGATCGAGGCCGCGCTCGCCTTCGGCACGGGCCACCACGGCACGACGCTGGGCTGTCTGCTGGCCCTCGTTGACGAGTTGAAGCGCCGCCGGCCCCGCCACGTTCTCGACGTCGGCTCCGGCACCGGGATCTTAGGCCTGGCCGCAGCGAAAGCCCTGCGCCGCCGGGTGGTGGCCGGCGACATCGACCCGGAGGCGGTGCGGGTCGCGCGGGAGAACGCGCGCCTCAATGGGGTGAGCCCCTGGCTCTCGCTCTATGTCGGCCCCGGCACGCGAAGCCCCCTCGCCGACCGGGCGGGGCACTTCGACCTTGTCTTCGCCAACATCCTGGCGCGGCCCCTGATGCGCTTGGCCCCGCCGCTCGCCCGCGTGCTGGCGCCACACGGAACGCTGATCCTTTCCGGGCTGCTCGCCCGGGACGTGCCGGGCGTGCTCTCAGCCTACGCGGCGCAGGGCTTGAGGCTCGTGAAGCGCCGCGACATCGAGGGCTGGGCGGCGCTGACGTTGAGGCGTTGAGGGAGCGCGCCGCGTCCGAGATGAAGGGTAATGTTCGAGCGGGGATAAAGGGCAAAAGCTCGGGTAACGGCGAGCACCCCCTCACCCCCGCTTCGCGTTGCTCCGCTTGCTCGTTCGGAACCTGCGTTCCGCACGAGCCCTCTCCCCTGCCGGGAGAGGATGAACGCGCTCTGCCGTGTCAGGCTATCGACTACAGAACCGAAACTCGGGCGCTCAACTCCTCTCCCTTCCGGGGAGAGGGCTTCGCCTGCGCACCGGCAGGCGAAGCGAGCGCGCCAGCGCGAGGGTGAGGGGAAGCCGGGCAAGGGCCCTAGCGCCTCAGCTTGAGCGGGATCGCTGCTCCCGATTGCCTCCCCTCCCGCTTGCCCCTAATCCTCGCCTCCCCGGCATCGAGGACGCCCATGGCCCGCTTTCAGAGCTTCGAGGACAGCACCGCCAAGAGCCGGGTCGCGGCCCGGGTCGCGCAGCTTCGGGAAGAGCTCGCCCGGCGGGGGCTGTCGGGCTTCGTGGTGCCCCGCGCAGACGAGCATCAGTCGGAATACGTGCCGCCGAGCGCGGAGCGCCTCGCCTGGCTGACGGGTTTCACGGGCTCCGCCGGCACGGCGGTGATCCTCCTCGACAAGGCCGCTCTCGTCGTGGACGGCCGCTACACGCTCCAGGCCGGAGATCAGGTCGACACTGCCGTCGTCACCCCCGTCCCCCTGGCGCAGACCTCAGTGGAGGCCTGGATCGAGGGCCATCTCGGCAGCGGCACGCTGGCCTACGATCCCTGGCTCCACACGCCCGACGGCGTGCGCAAGCTCGAGGCGGCGGCGAAGGCGGCGGGCGGCGCCGTCGCGCCCGTCGACATCAACCTCGTCGACGTGATCTGGATCGACCGGCCGCCTCTGCCAAAGGCTCCGGTTCGCCCGCATCCCGCCGCGTTCGCAGGGGAGGCGAGCGAGGCGAAGCTCGCGCGCCTTCAAGCGAAGCTCGAGGCTGCCCGGGTCGACGCGCTCGTCGTCTCCGATCCGCACAACCTCGCCTGGCTCTTCAACTTGCGCGGTGGGGACGTCAGCCATTCCCCTCTGCCGCTCGGCTATGCCCTCGTGCCGGCGGAGGGCCGCCCCACCCTGTTCCTCGACCCGGCCAAGATGACGAACGAGGCCGGCGCGGCGATCGGGCAGCTCGCCGATGTCGCGGCTCCTGACCAGCTCGGGCCGAGGCTCGATGCGCTCGGGCACGCGAAGGCGCGGGTGCGGCTCGACGCGGGCACGGCGGCGGTGGCGCTCGTGCGGCGGATCGAGGCGGGGGGCGGCACCGCCGATGTCGGGCCGGACCCGATCACGCTCATGAAGGCCGCCAAGAACGCGGCCGAGATCGCGGGCGCCCGCACGGCGCACCGCCGAGACGCCGTCGCGGTGGCGCGCTTCCTCGCCTGGCTCGCCCGCGAGGCGCCGGCCGGGCGCCTCACCGAAATCGCGGTCGTCGAGGCCCTGGAAGATTTCCGTGCCCAGACCGGTGCGCTCAAGGATGTGTCCTTCCCGACGATCTGCGGCGCCGGGCCGAACGGGGCCATCGTCCATTACCGCGTCACCCGCGCCACCGACCGCCGGGTCGGCACGGGTGAGTTGCTGCTCGTCGATTCGGGCGCCCAATACGAGGACGGCACCACCGACATCACCCGCACGATCAGCGTCGGCGCGCCGACCCCGGAGATGCGCGACCGCTTCACGCGGGTGCTCAAGGGCCATATCGCCATCGTCACCGCCGTGTTTCCGAAAGGCACCTCGGGCGCGCAGATCGACGGCTTCGCTCGCCGGCCGCTCTGGGAAGCGGGGCTCGATTTCGACCACGGCACCGGCCACGGCGTCGGCAGCTATCTCTCGGTTCACGAGGGGCCGCAGCGCATCGCCAAGACCGGCACGGCGCCCCTCGAGCCCGGCATGCTCGTCTCCAACGAGCCGGGCTATTACAAGACGGGCGCCTACGGCATTCGGCTGGAGAACCTCGTCCTCGTCGAACCCCGCGCGGTCGAGGGCGCGGAACGCGAGATGCTCGGCTTCGAGACCCTGACCTTCGCACCTTTCGACCAGGCGCTGATCGAGCCGGCGCTGCTGACTTCCGGCGAGATCGCCTGGCTCGACGCCTATCATGCCAAGGTGCGTGAGGTCGTCGGGCCCGAGCTCGACGCCGAAGCTCGCGCCTGGCTCGACAAGGCCACCCGCCCTCTCGCTTGAGGCGTTACAGGCCGGCCTGGCGCAAGGCCACGATCGCGACGACACCGACCGCCACGACGGCCAGCAGCGGCAGGCGCGTCGCCGCGACGATCGTGACCGCCGCAGCGATCGTTTCCGCCCAGCCGGTGGCGAGCGCGGTGGGCGCGATCACCGCGGTCAGCACGGCGGGCGGGATCGCGTCGAAGGCGGCCTGGGCACGGGGCGACAGGGACAGCCGGCCGGCCAAGGCGATCCCGGCGATCCGGGTGGCGTAGGTCACGGCGGCCATGGCGAGGATGGCGGCGAGCACCGCCGGGTCGAGCCTCATCGGGCGGCCTCCTTCGGGGCGGCGAGGTAGGCGGCTAGGATGCCGGCCAGCGCGCCGGTCGCGACGTGCCAGGGCGGACCGAGGAGGCGGTGCACCGCGGCCGCCACGACAGCGCTCGCCACCACCGCTGCCAGCGTCCGCGGGGCGCGGCCGAAGCCCGCGATAAGACCGATGAACAAGGCCGTGAAGGCGAAATCGGCGCCGAGCCGGGCCGGATCGCCGAGGAGCGGCCCGGCGAGCGCGCCAAGCGTGCTCCAGACCACCCAATTCAACCAGAACACGGCGCCCGCTCCGCCGAAATAAGCGAAGGTGAGCGGGCGTTCGACGGCGCGGCGCTCGGCGAAGGCCCAGTTCTCGTCGGCCATCACGGCGAAGCTCGTGAGACGCTGAGCGGTGGTGAAAGCGCCGGTTTTGGGCGCCAGCGACGCGCCCATCAGCACGTGGCGCAGGTTGATGAGAAGCGTCGAGACCGCGAGCGCCGCGATGGGTACGGGCCAGGCCCACATCTCGATCGCGGCAAACTGCGCGCCGCCAGCGAAAACGAGCGCCGACATCAGAGTCACCTCAAGGACGGACAGCCCCTTGGACGCGGCCACCGCCCCGAACAGGAGGCCGATCGGGATCGCGGCGACGATCGCCGGGCTTAAGTCCCGGACCCCCTCACGGGCTTCGGCGAACGGTGTGGGGCGATGAGAGGTCGTCAGGTCCATGGCCGGGATCGGGAGCAAGGATGGGGAGCGACGAGTGCCGCATCGCGGCCGGGCGCGTCTTGGACAAAAGAGGCGTGATCCTCCCCTCTGCGGGAGAAGGTGGCCTCGCGCCAGCGAGGGCGGATGAGGGGTGGTGGGCATGGGCTCGGGTGCCTCCGGCAAGCACCCCCTCACCCCCGCTTCGCCTTCGGCTGCGCTCGTCGCGTCGGCCGCTCCGCCGACGCGACCCTCTCCCCTGCCGGGAGAGGAGGGACGCGCATCACCGTATCAGGTCATCGAGAACAGGGCCGATGCTCGGGCGCCAAAACCCTCTCCCTTCCGGGGAGAGGGCTTCGCCTGCGCACCGGCAGGCGAAGCGAGCGCGTCAGCGCGAAGGTGAGGGGTGGCCGGGCAAGAGGCCCGAACGCCTCCGCAAACGCCCTCAAGCCGCGCGATAAAGCCCCGGCGTCACGCCCATGCGGGCCTTGAAGACGCGGTTGAGGTGGCTCTGATCGCAGAAGCCGCAGGCGGCCGCGACCTCGGCCGGGCCCTCGCCGCAGCTGAGCCGGGCTTGCGCGGCGCGAAAGCGGCGGTCGATCAGGTAGGCATGGGGCGTCAGCCCGGTCTCGGCGCGGAAGGCCCGGATGAGGTGGCTCTGCGACAGGCCCGCGACCCGCGCCAGGTGAGGCAGCCCGATCTCCTCGGCGTAGCCCTCGTCCAGGACCTGTCGGGCGAGGCTCACCGCGCGGCTCTCCCGGCCCTGCCTTCGAACCGGCGCGACCTCGCCCCACCGCGCGACGAGGCGGCCGAGAAAGGCGATGAGGCGGGCATCCTGCTCCAGAAGCGGAATCCCCGCCCGTCCGGCATCGAGCGCCGCGTGAAGGCCCGCGAGATCGGCCGCGAGCCCGGGATCGGGCATGATGGAGCGGGGGAAATGCGGCGGCCCGGGCAGCGATCGTCCGGCGAGATCCTCGGCCACCTCCTGCATCAGGGCGGGCGAGGGATAGATCGTGCGGTACTCGAAGGGGCCGCCATAGGGCTCGCCGTCGTGCAGTTCGTTGGGCTCCACGACCGCCAAGGATCCGGCGAAGGCGTAGCGCTGCTCACCGCGGTGAAAGAAGGTCTCACAGCCTTCCAGGATCGCCGCCACTGCGTAGGTCTCGTGAGTGTGGCGCGCGTAGCGGTGGCGCCGGAATGTCGCCCGCAAGCCTTCCAGCCCGCGGTAGCGCTCCACGCGCCAGAAACGCGTCACGTCACCCATGCGCGCCGGCGCGGCGTCGAGCGAGGCTTCGGGCGAGACCGGGTTCATCGCGGGCACGATGACACGCGGCGTCGCGCGCGTCTTGGACGAAATGCGCAGGGGGTCAGGCCGCCTCATTCTTCAGCCGCGCCAGCACGGCCTCCAGCGCCGGACGCCAGTCCGGCTGGGGGATGCCGAAGGCGCGCTCGATCTTCGTACAGTCGAGCACCGAGTTGAGGGGGCGCTGCGCCGGCGTCGGGTAGGCGCTCGTCGGGATCGGGCGCACGGTCACGGACTGCACGTCGGCGAGGATGGCTTTCGCGAAACCGCACCACGTCGTCGCGGGCGCGCCGCTGAAGTGATAGGTGCCCCAGGCGGTGCTGCCGTCCCGGAGGCGCTCGGCGATCGTGAGGATGGCCGCGGCGATGTCGGCGGCGGCCGTCGGCCCGCCGCGCTGGTCGTCGACCACCGTGAGTTCCGGGCGCGTCGCGCCGAGCCGGCGCATCGTCTTCACGAAGTTGGCGCCGTAGGCTGAGAACACCCAGCTCGTGCGCAGGATGACGTGCCGGTCGAGCTGTTCCGCCACCGCCGTCTCGCCCGCGAGCTTGGAGCGTCCGTAGACGCCAAGGGGCGCCGTCAGGTCGTCCTCGCGCCAGGGCCGGTCGCCCGAGCCGTCGAAGACGTAATCCGTCGAGATATGGACGAGGGGGACGCCCTGCGCCGCGCAGACGCGGGCCATCTGCTCGGGCGCGGTCGCGTTGACCGCGAAGGCGAGCTCCGCCTCGCTCTCGGCCTTGTCCACCGCCGTATAGGCCGTGCAGTTGACGAGAAGCGACGCGCCCTCGGTCACCCGCGCCAGGGCCGCGGGATCGGTCACGTCGCAGGCGTCGCGGGTGACGGCCCGGACGGGGATCCCCCGCGCGGTCGCCGCTTCGACCAGGCTGCGGCCGACCTGGCCGTTGGCGCCGAGCACGGTGATCGGGTTCATGCGGGTCTCCGGGAACGGGCCGTGAGGCGAGGCAGGATTCTGGGCAAGATGTTGGGCAGGTCTTGGACCAGGAGCCCCGCCCCTCGCAAGACGCCCGCGGCATCGGCGGCTGAGCGCGCCGCGAGGGCGTGAAGCGCGCGCAACGGCACCTGGACGAGGAGCAGGGCGGCGAGAAGCACCGCACCGCCCGCCGCGCCGAAGTGCTTGGCGGCGTAGAGAACTTGGCTGCGCAGGTAGTAGAAGAGGCGGCGGTCCTTGACCTGCTCGCTCGTGCCGCCGCCCTTGTGGAAGGCCCGCGCCTGCGCGAGGTGGAGAACGGAGAAGCCCTTAGCTTGAGCCCGGGCGCATAGGTCGACGTCCTCGTAATAAACGAAGAAGCGTTCGTCGAAGCCGCCGAGCTCATCCAACAGCGAACGGCGGATCAGGAGGAAGGCGCCCATGACCTGCCCGACCCGCCGGGTATCTTCATGGTCCCATTCCCGCATGAAGTGCGGGCGCACGAGACCGACACGGTCGAGGGCGAGCGCCTGGCCGAGAAGGCTGCTCAAAGTAGGAAGGCGCGCGCAGGTGCGATGCGTGGCGCCGTCCGCGCCGGCGAGACGGGCGCCGACGATCCCGATGGCCGGATCCGCATCGAGGGCCCGGAGTGCCTGCGCGATGGCGTCGGGCGCGACGCGGGTGTCGGGGTTGAGGAACAGCACCGCCCGGCCCTGGCCTGAGGCCGCGCCCTGATTGCAGGCGGCGCCGAAGCCGCGGTTCACGGGATTGCGCAGGATCGTGAGGGCAAGACCAGGGGCCGCCGTCTTCAGGGACGCCTCATCCGCCGAGCCGTCCTGCGAGGCGTTGTCGACGACGACCGCCGCGAGGTCGGCGGCGATCGTGCTTTGCTCTAAGGCCGCCAGGGCCTCGGCGAGCTGGGGACCCGCGTTCCAGTTGACGAGAACGACGTCGACGGCGGGCGCCGCCACGGCTCAGGCCTTGGCGGCGACAAGGCCGCGGCGCTCGGCGGCGACGTCCCGCAGGGGCTGCCACCAGCCCTCGTTGGCGAGATACCATTCGACGGTGCGGCGCAGGCCCGTCTGAAAAGTCTCGTCGGGCTTCCAGCCGAGTTCGCGGGTGATCTTCGTGGCGTCGATGGCGTAGCGGGCGTCGTGGCCCGGCCGGTCGGTGACGAAGGTGATGAGCTCGCGGCGCTTCTTGCCGCTGGGGAGCGGCGCGGCCAACTCGTCGAGGAGGTCGCAGATCGTCTCGACCACCTCGAGGTTGCGCATCTCGTTGTAGCCGCCGACGTTGTAGGTCTCGCCCACCCGGCCCTGGCTGCAGATCGTCCACAGCGCCTTGGCGTGATCCTCGACGTAGAGCCAATCGCGCACGTTGTCGCCTCGGCCGTAGACCGGCAGCGGCCGGCCTTCGAGCCCGTTGAGGATCATCAGGGGAATGAGCTTCTCGGGGAAGTGGTAGGGCCCGTAGTTGTTGGAGCAGTTCGAGGTGACGGTCGGCAGGCCGTAGGTGTGATGCCAGGCCCGCACGAGGTGGTCCGATCCGGCCTTCGAGGCGGAGTAAGGGGAGTTCGGCTGGTAGGGCGTCTCTTCGGTGAAGAGCCCCGTCTCGCCCAAGGTGCCGTAGACCTCGTCCGTCGAGACGTGGTGGAAGCGGAAGCGCTCCTTCGCCTCGCCCGAGAGTCCGCGCCAGTAGCCCAGCGCCGCAACGAGGAGCGTCGCCGTGCCGACGATGTTCGTCTCGACGAAGGCCATCGGCCCCTCGATCGAGCGGTCGACGTGGCTCTCGGCGGCAAGATGCATCACGGCGGTCGGGCGATGAGTCGCGAAGATCCGCTCCATCGCGGCGCGGTCGCAGATGTCGGCCTGCTCGAAGCGGTAGCGCGGGTTCGCTTCGATGTCCTTCAGGTTCGCGAGGTTCGCCGCGTAGGTGAGCTTGTCGAGGTTGACGACGGTGGCGTCAGTCGCCGCGACGAGGTGGCGCACCACGGCCGAGCCGATGAAGCCGGCGCCGCCGGTGACGATGATGGTGTCGGCCATGCCGCCTCTCGTTGTCAGTCGGGGTAGTGGTCGTAAGGAAAGTCGTTTGCCAGCTCGGCGAGCCGCGGCTGGACGCGATCCTTCGGGGACAGAACGGCCTCGTCGGGGCCGACGGGCCAAGCGATGCCGATGTCGGCATCGTTCCAGAGCACGCCCTTGTCGGCCGCCGCATCGTAGTAGGCCGAGACCTTGTAGACGACCTCGGTGTCCGGCTCGAGGGTGCAGAAACCGTGCGCGAAGCCGACGGGCACGTAGAGCTGACGCCAGTTCTCGGCCGAGAGCTCCACGGCCACGTGGCGGCCGAAATTCGGCGAGCCCCGGCGCACGTCGACCGCGACGTCGAGGATGGCGCCCCGGGTGCAGCGCACGAGCTTCGCCTGCGCGCTCGCGCCCGTTTGGAAGTGCAGGCCGCGCACCACGCCCCGGGCGCGGGACAGAGAATGGTTGTCCTGGATCCAGGTGACCGGGATGCCGCCGGCTTTGAGCGCGTCGTCGCGCCAGACTTCCGAGAAGAAGCCCCGGTCATCGCCGTGGCGCCGTGGCGTGATCACCTTGACGGCGGGAAGGGCGGTGGGCGTGATCTCCATCGCGCGGCCTCTAGTGGTGGAAGCCGTCGGCGAGGCGCATCAGGTATTGGCCGTACTCCGCCTTGACGAGGGGCTTGGCCAGCGCCCGCACCTGACCGGCGTCGATGTAGCCGAGGTTGAAGGCGATCTCCTCCGGGCAGGCGATCTTGAGGCCTTGCCGGTGCTCGATCGTCTGCACGAACTGGCCTGCCTCGAGGAGCGAGTCGTGGGTGCCGGTGTCGAGCCAGGCGTAGCCGCGCCCGAGGCGCTCCACCATGAGGCGGCCGCGCTCGAGATAGACCTTGTTGAGGTCGGTGATCTCGAGTTCCCCGCGGGCGGAGGGCTTGAGGGCCTTGGCGATCGCCGGCGCCTCGTGGTCGTAGAAATAAAGGCCTGTCACGGCGAAGTTGGAGCGGGGCTTCGCCGGCTTCTCCTCCAGCGACAGGGCGCGGAACGCGGCGTCGAACTCCACCACGCCGTAGCGCTCCGGGTCGCTCACCTGATAGCCGAAAACGGTGGCGCCTTCGGTGCGGGCGGCCGCGCTCTGGAGCATGGGGCCGAGACCCCCGCCGTAGAAGATGTTGTCGCCGAGCACGAGGCAGCTCGGGCTCCCGTCGAGGAACTCGTCGGCGAGGATGAGCGCCTGGGCGATGCCCTCAGGCTTCGCCTGCTCCTGGTAGACGAAGCGCAGGCCCCAGGTCTCGCCGGTGCCGAGCATCTCGCGGAACAGGGGTAACTGCGTCGGCGTCGAGATGATCATGATCTCCCGGATGCCGGCCATCATGAGAACCGACAGCGGATAATAGATCATCGGCTTGTCGTAGACCGGCAGCAGCTGCTTCGACACGATGGTCGTGAGCGGATAAAGCCTGGTGCCGCTGCCCCCGGCGAGGAGTATGCCCTTCATGCCCTGCTCGAGACGCTAAGAATGACGTGAGGCGCCCCCGCCGTGCGCGGGTGCGTCGAAGTGGCGGGGTCCTTAGACGAATTCTCCCGGCCTGGAAAGCGCGGGCCCTCTCACCCGTCCCTCGGCGTCCAGGAGACCGCCGACCCCGCGCCCGGCGGCGGGCCGAGGCGGCCGGCCAAGCCGTCCCGCACGGCCCCGGCGAGGAGGCCAGCGAAACGGCGGTCGAAGCGGCGCGCCGACAGCAAGGCCAGAGCCTGGAGGGTGAGATACGCTGCCGAGCGCGCCCGCCACGACAAGGGCACGTGGGCGAGGCGCCAGCCGTAGGCCGCATTGCGCGCGTAAGTCGACAGGCGAAGGTCCGACTGGTCGGGGGTGGCGAGCGGGCCCCGCGCCCTGCCCTGCCCGACGGTATGCTCCATCGCCTGAGCCTCGTCGCGCCAGCAGGAGAAGCCCCGCGCCCAGGCGCGAAAGCACCATTCGAGATCGATGCCGTCGATGAAGTAGTCGGCCCGAAAGGTGCCGACCTGCCTGAAAGCGGCGAGATCGACGAGGCAGCCCGAGGTGATGAGGAAGCCGACCGGGCTCGCGTCGGCCGTCGGCGCCACGCCGCGGCGGCGCGGGTAGCGCGGCGACTTGTACGTGCCCTCCTCGCCCCGTGGCGCGACGATGCGGGGCCCGACCGCCGCCGGCTTCCGGCCCTCCGCCTTGAGGCGGTCCAAGGTCGCCGAGAGTCCGTCGAGGAGGTCCGGGCCCGGCCGGGAGTCCTGGTCGAAGAGGGCGAGGCGGTCGCAGCCGGCGAGGATCGCGTCGAGGGCGAGCCAGTTGAGCGCCTCGCCGACGCCGAGATTGAGGTCGGCCCGCACGACCGCGAGGCCGGGGTCGATCGCTTCGAGGGCGCCGAGGAGATCGGGCGCGATGCGCTGGTTGACGAACACCGTCGCGCGGTCGGCTCGCGCCGCCAGGAAGCGCGCGAGGGGCAGCAGCGTCGCCCCATCCGGCTCGTAGGCGACGACGCCTGCGGCCAAGCTCATCGGCCTCGTTCCAATCGGTCGTCCCGGGGCGAGAAGCGCCCTCCCGACGCTTCTCCGCCGGGCGGTTGCAGGAGTGACGGCTTTACAGAGGTTGACCGAACGCCGTAAAGCACCGCCCGTCCGAACGGACGAACGGGGCCGCCGGCGCAGGTGGCGCGACGATCAGCGGTGCGGGCCGCATGCAGGAGTGCCTTCAGGGTGGTGAACGCCTACGCCGAGGAACGAAATGCGCGGGCGTGGCGCGACCTGGCGCAGGGCCTCGCGAGCTGGCGGATCTGGTCGCTCCTGGCGCTCAACGACATCCGGCAGCGCTACCGGCGCTCGCGCTTCGGCCAGTTCTGGATCACGATCAGCATGGCGATCTTCGTGACCGCCATCGGCTTCGTCTATTCGACCCTGTTTCGCACGCCCCTTGCCGAGTTCGTGCCGTTCCTGGCCGCGAATTACGTCGTCTGGTTCCTGATTTCCGGCATCGTCACCGAGAGCACCACGGCCTTCATCCAGGCGGAGGCCTATCTGCGACAGGAGGCCTTGCCGAAGACGATTTTCGTGATGCGCATGTTGCTGCGCAACTTCATCGCCTTCGGCCACAACGTCCTCATCGTTCCCTTCGTCTTCCTGTTCTTCGCCACGCCTCCGTCCTGGGCCGCGCTGCTCGCGCTGCCTGGCCTCGTGCTGATCGCAGTGGCCGGCTTCCTCGTGGGCCTGGTCTCGGCGATCCTCTCGGCGCGGTTCCGCGACCTGCCCCAGATCGTCATCAACTTTCTCCAAGTGCTCTTCTTCGTGACGCCCATCGTGTGGCGGCCGGAGCAGCTGCAGGGCGAGCACCGTCTCGTCGTCGACCTGAACCCCTTTGCCGCCTTCCTGCGCGTCGTCTCGGAGCCCCTGCTCGGCCGCGTGCCGCCGGCCTCGACCTACCTGACCGCAGGACTCTCGATCCTCGTGCTCGCCGCGATCGCCTGGCCGCTGTTCACGCGCTATCGCGGCCGCATCGTGTACTGGCTCTAGGAGGCTCAGACCCCGGTGGCCTCCATCATTCTGTCCCAGGTCACGGTCGACTTCCCGATCTACAACACGGGAAGCCGCTCCCTGAAGAACAACGTCCTGCGCCGGGTGGGCGGCCAGCTCGGCCAGAGCCGCACCGACGTCGTCACCGTGCGGGCGCTCGACGGCATCGACCTCGAGCTCAAGGGCGGCGACCGCCTCGCGCTTATCGGCCATAACGGGGCGGGCAAATCGACGCTCCTGCGCGTGCTCGCCGGCGCCTATGAGCCGACCCTCGGCCGGGTCACGTCGCAGGGGCGCGTCACCTCGCTCCTCGACATCACCATGGGCCTCGATTTCGAGCTCACCGGCCGCGAGAACATCATCCTGCGGGCCATCCTGCTCGGCATGAACTACGACGAGGCCCGGGCCCTGGTGCCGGAGATCGAGGCTTTCTCCGAGCTCGGCGACTTCATCGACCTGCCGATGCGCACCTATTCCTCGGGCATGGCCCTGCGCCTCGCCTTCGGGGTGTCGACGGCGGTGCAGCCTGACATCATCCTGCTCGACGAGCTCATCAGCGTCGGCGATGCCGCCTTCACGGAGCGGGCGGTCGCCCGCATGGAGGAGATCATCACCAAGTCGAGCATCCTGGTGCTGGCCTCCCACGACCCGAAGACCCTGCTCAAGTACTGCAACAAGGCGGTCTACCTGCGCAAAGGCCGCATCGAGGACGCCGGCGACGTCGAGCGTCTCCTCGACCGGGTCAGCGAGGAGCTCGCCCGCTCCGGCAAACCGGCCAAGGGCGCGGCATAGAGGCCGGGCCCGGGGCTTCGCTCTGTGGGTCGAGCCCGCCCCGAGCCCGAGGTTGACCCCTCCGGCCGCCTCTGGCATCCGAACGGCTCTCTTCCGGCATCGGACGTCTCTTTGCCTTACGGCCTGATCTTCACGGTGCTGTTTCTGGCCGGCTTCGGCTGGAAGGTGCTCGCCACGCCCGCCTGGCAGGACGCCATCGGCCAGGCCGCGACGGACGTGGTGCGGCCGCTTGTCATCCCGCTCGTCGAGCTCATCAACAAGCCGTCCTTCGTCTACGTTCTCTCGACCGTCATCCTCGTCGCCGCGATCGTGGTCTGCGTGGCCTACTGGCTGCGGCTCGTGCGGCCACAGATCCGCCGCCTGCGGGCGTTCAGCCGAACCGTCCAGTGGCTGCGCGCGCCCGCCTCCCTCGATGACGCGCCGCGCACGGGCGAGGCCCTGCGCGCGCTGGGCGAGGCGATGCGGGCACAAAGCCTGTTCCCCACGGCGTGGGCCGCCTTCCAGGCCCAGGCCGCCCGGGAGGAGGGTTTGCCGGGCACCCCCTTCTCCGCCTTCGTCGCGGCCGACCCGACCGCGGGCGAGCGGCGCGGCCTCATGGCGGCGCTGCCGAGCTATTTCACCTCCGTCGGCCTCATCTTCACCTTCGTCGGACTCGTCGTGGCGCTCTACTTCGCCGCCCGGGGCTTTCGCTCCGGCAACGTCGAGGAAGCACGTGCATCCATCCTCCAGCTCTTGAACGCCTCGTCGTTCAAGTTCCTCACCTCGGTGGCGGCGCTTGTCGCCGCCTTGCTGGTGAGCCTCGTGCACCGCTTCGGGCTGTCCCTCGTGCGCCGCGAGCAGGAGCGGGCGGTGGCGGCCGTCGAGGGCTATCTTTCGGCCTGGCGGGAGGTGCAAGGCACGCTCACCCCGCGCCCGGGGCTGGCCCAGGTCACGGAACGGCTCGAGCGCCTGATCCTCGCCGTGGAAGCGTTGACGGGCCGGCTCGACGCGGCCGCCCCGCGCGCAGCCCCCGCACCTGCGGAGGCGCTGCGTGGCGCCCAGTGACAGCGACGAGATCGACTTCAAGCCGTTCTTCGACATGATCGTGGGCGTTCTGTTCGTCCTCTTGATCTTGATCGCGGCGCAGATGTTCTTCACCCAATGGGGCGCCGATCCTGAGGACGCGGCCCGCCGCGAGCGGCAGGCGCAAGCGCAGATCGATTGGGAGCGCCAGCTCACGGGCTTCCTGGAAGACGTCAGACAGCGCGTCGCCGCCGCCGGCCTGCCCGCAGCCGCGGACGTCACGCAGCGCACCGTGAGCGTGCCGCTGAGCGCCCTGGCGGCGCCGAGCCCTGGCGCGCCCCGGATCGATGCCGGCGCCGCCGGGCGCTTGGGCCAGGCCGTGCTCGCGAGCCTGCGCTGCTTGGCGGGGCAAGGCTCCGCGCCCGCAGCCCGGGAGCCGGGCTGCCCGGCGACCTACCGCCTGCGCCTCTGGCAGGTGGGGACGGAACTGCGCCTGGCTGGGGCGCCCCAAGGCACGGATCTGCCCCCCGACCGGGCCGGCGCTCTTCTCGGCGCGCTCGTGACGGCAGCCCTCCTGCAAGGAGCGCCAGAGCTCCTCGGAGTATCCGGCACGAGCGGCCTGCCGGCGCTCGCCCGCGCCCCCGCCACGAGCCTTGCCCCTGCAGCGAGCCCTGCCCCAACCGCCACGCCAGCCGCCCCCGACGGCGCCTGGCTGTTCCAGTTCCGCTTCGAGGCTCCCGACGGTATGGGACGGGACGCGTTCATCTCCCCGCCATGATCGTCGGGGCAAGGTCGGCAAACTCACCTTAAGCCAAGGACGGCATCGAATGATCGGTCTTCCCCTCAAGGTTCTCGCCTTCAGTCTCGCCGCCACCGGCGCGGCCTCCGCCCAGGAGAAGCTGTTTCGCAGCCTCGACGTCCCCACGGGCAAGCAGGCCCGCCTCGGGATCTACGAGAACGTGGGCAAGGATTGCGTGGCCGGGCCGAACCCGGAGGTCAACGTGACGACGCTGCCGAAGAACGGCACGGTCGCCGTGCGGACCGGCAAGACCAAGGCCGGCGCGCTCCCGCGCTGCCCCAAGCTCGAAGTGCCGGCGCAGGGCGTGTTCTACCAGCCCTCGAAGGGTTTCACCGGCGCCGACGAGGTGACCTACGAGGTCAAGCGGCCGGACGGGCGCAATCAGGTCATCACCATCAAGATCACGGTCAAGAACGACGCCAAGCCGGCGGACAAGCCGAGCGGCGGCATCGAGCTGTGATCGGCTCGCGACGGACGCGCGCCCTCGCGGGAGCCGCTCTCGCCGGGGCCCTCCTCCTCGGTCCGGCGGGAGCGCCGGACGTTTACGCTCAGGCTCCCGCGACCTCGTCGGGCGCCGGCCTACCAGCCTTGCGCGGCACGCCCTACCCGCAGGCGCGGCGCCTCCTCGCGATCATGGCCTACGAACCGGCCTCGCCCCAGCGGCGGCCGCGCTGCCCGGACAGCGACGAGCGCTGCGGCGCCTATCCCGAAGCCGAGGGCTGCAGCACGGCGGGCCGGGCGCCCTGCACCTTCCTGTGGCAGAACGCGGGAGGGGCCATGATCGAAGTGCGCACGACCGGGCTCGACACCCTCGTCGTCGAGTCGCTGCGCTGTCGCGGCGGCTGCCCCGAGTAGCAGCAGAACGACCCAGCCTCAGCGCAGTTGCCTGAGAAGGCCGAGCAGGGTTCTGCGCTCCGCGGGTTTCAGCGGCGCGAGCGTCTCCTCGGTGACCGCGAGCGCGCGCGGGATGGTGCGCTCCACGAGGTCCCGCCCGGCCGGCGTGATCTCGACGAGGAGCCGGCGCCCGTCCTGCGGGTCGGAGCGGGTCCGGGCGAGGTCGCGCTTGGCCAGCCGATCGACGACGCCTTTCACCGTTGCCGCGTCCATCGCCGTGAGGCGGCCGAGATGGTTCTGCGAGCAGGCGCCCACCTCGTGGAGCTTCGCCAAGGCCGCCCATTGCGTCGGGGTCAGGTCGCAGCCGATGCCGCCGGCGAAGATGACCGCGTGGCGCTGGCTGACTTGGCGGAGCAGGAAACCAACCTGTTCGTCCAGCGCGTAAGACCCCGCCTGCCCTGGCTCTCCGAGGTTCTCCGGCCGTTCGGTCATGATGCGCTCAACGCCTCGTACCCCCGCGAGGCGAGGGAAAGGGCCGCCCTGGCCACCGCGCCCTGGTAGACGGGCGCCTGCGCGACGGCAACTGCCGAGCGCGGTCGCGTCGTCTCGCGAGAGACAGCCGTGAGGGAGCGCTGACTTTCGCCGCAACGGCACCCCGCATATCGTTCGTTGCCGGAGCGCCTGCGAAGGCGCAACTTTCAGCACGATTTCCCATTCAGGGCCTCTTGTGCGGCGTTTGGATTTCTGTCAGGGTCAGCGCAGTTAGGACAGCGATACTGTCCCATTAGACGCGCGGTGAGTTTTCAGCGATGGCACGTCCGGCGACGGCCAAACGAGACACCAAGACCGACGCCCGCGCGACGCGGGCGGTGCGGGCGGTGCGGGCGCGCGCGGGCTGACCGATCAGCCCTCGGGTCCCGCGAGGAGCGGGCCGAGGGGAGACCATCGCACCGAACCTCGAACGAAACGACGCCACCGGCGCCTTCTTCGGAAAGCGCCTCGACAACGACGGCTGCGAGGTCGAGCATGAGCCAGGTCGAAGGTCCAATCGTCGAAGGTTCCTTGACGGAGATGGGTCCGGCCGCGTCCCGCGGCGGCGGGGCGGCGCTGCCGGCGCTCCCGTCCGACCCGGCCATGCCCGCGGCGCAAGGCCTCTACAGCCCGCGCCACGAGAAGGATTCCTGCGGCGTCGGCTTCATCGCCGACATGAAGAACGGCCCCTCCCACGCCATCGTGGAACAGGGTCTCCAGATCCTGGCCAACCTCGACCACCGCGGGGCGGTCGGCGCCGACCCGAAGCTCGGCGATGGCTGCGGCATCCTCGTCCAGGTTCCGCACGCGTTCCTCGCCGAGGAATGCGCCGCGCTCGGTATCACCCTGCCGGAGCCAGGCCTATACGGCGTCGGCCACCTCTTCATGCCGCGCGACCCCGAGGGTTTCCGCATCGTCGAGGAGATCGTCACGAAGGCGATCGCCGACGAGGGGCTGACTCTGCTCGGCTGGCGCGAGGTGCCCGTCGACGGCAGCGACCTCGGCGAGAGCGTCAAGGCGACGGAGCCCCAGCACCGCCAGATCTTCGTCGGCTCCATGAAGCCCATCGCCGACCAGGACGCCTTCGAGCGCAAGCTGTTCCTCGCCCGCAAGGTGATCTCGAACGCCGTCGTCAACCTGAAAGACCCGCGCACCGCCGGCTACTACCCGGTGTGCCTGTCGTCCCGCACCCTCGTCTACAAGGGCATGGTGCTCGTCCACCAGCTCGGGGCCTATTACAAGGACCTCACCGACCCACGCTTCACGAGCAAGCTGGCGCTCGTCCACCAGCGCTTCGCCACCAACACCTTCCCGAGCTGGCAGCTCGCCCACCCCTACCGCATGGTGGCGCATAACGGCGAGATCAACACACTGCGCGGCAACGTCAACTGGATGGCGGCGCGCCAGGCTTCCGTGGATTCCGAGCTCTTCGGCAACGACATCTCCAAGATCTGGCCGATCTCCTACGAGGGCCAGTCCGACACCGCCTGCTTCGACAACGCCCTCGAGTTCCTGGTGCGCGGCGGCTACCCGCTGGCCCATGCCATGATGATGCTCATCCCCGAGGCCTGGGCCGGCAATCCGCTGATGAGCGCGGAGCGGCGGGGCTTCTATGAGTACCACGCGGCGCTGATGGAGCCGTGGGACGGACCGGCCGCGGTCTGCTTCACCGACGGGCGCCAGATCGGCGCGACCCTCGACCGCAACGGGCTGCGCCCCGCGCGCTACCTCGTCACGGAGGACGGCCTCGTGGTGCTCGCCTCCGAGATGGGCGTCCTGCCGATCCCGGAGGAGACGATCGTCGAGTCCTGGCGCCTGCAGCCGGGCAAGATGCTTCTTATCGACCTCGACGAGGGCCGCATCGTCTCGGACGACGAGATCAAGTCGCGGGTCGCCGACGCGCATCCCTATCGGGACTGGCTCAAGCGCACCCAGATCGTGCTGGAGGAGCTGAAGCCCGTTCAGGCGCGGGAGTCGCGCACGGACGTCTCGCTCCTCGATCGCCAGCAGGCCTTCGGCTACACGCAGGAGGATCTCAAGCTCCTGATGCAGCCCATGGCCGTGACCGGCCAGGAGGCCGTGGGCTCCATGGGCACGGACACGCCGATCTCGGCGCTCTCCGACAAGCCGAAGCTCCTCTACACCTACTTCAAGCAGAACTTCGCCCAGGTGACGAACCCGCCGATCGATCCGATCCGCGAGGAGCTCGTCATGAGCCTCGTGTCCTTCATCGGGCCGCGGCCGAACATCCTCGATCTGGAGGGCACCTCGCGCCGGAAGCGCCTCGAGGTGCGCCAGCCGATCCTCACCAACGAGGACCTGGAGAAGATCCGCTGCATCGGCCATTTCGAGGACCGCTTCGACACCAAGACGCTGGACATCACCTTCCCCGCCGAGCTCGGGGCCGCGGCGATGGACGGTGCCGTCGACCGCCTGTGCGACCGCGCCGAGGCCGCGGTCCACGGCGGCTACAACATCATCATCCTCTCCGACCGCATGGTCGGGCCGGACCGCATCCCGATCCCGGCGCTGCTGGCCACCGCGGCCGTGCACAACTACCTGATCCGCAAGGGCCTTCGCACCTCCGTCGGCCTCGTCGTGGAGTCGGGCGAGCCGCGGGAGGTGCATCACTTCGCGTGCCTTGCCGGCTACGGGGCGGAAGCGATCAATCCCTATCTCGCCTTCGAGACCCTCGTCGCCATGAAGGACGAGCTGCCGGCGGAGGTGGACGAGGACGAGATCATCCACCGCTACATCAAGTCGGTGGACAAGGGCCTGCTCAAGGTGATGTCCAAGATGGGCATTTCCACCTACCAATCCTATTGCGGCGCGCAGATCTTCGACGCGATCGGCCTCAAGTCCGAGTTCGTGGACCGGGACTTCTTCGGCACGGCCACCACGATCGAGGGCATCGGCATGGCAGAGGTGGCCGAGGAGACGGTGCGCCGTCACCGCGACGCCTTCGGCGACGCGCCGGTCTACCGCGACGCCCTCGATGTCGGCGGCGAGTACGCCTATCGCCTGCGCGGCGAGGCCCATGTCTGGAACCCGGACACGGTGGCGACGCTCCAGCACGCCGTGCGCATGAACGCGGCCGACCGCTACCGCGACTACGCCCGCCTCGTGAACGAGCAGGAGAGCCACCTCAAGACGATTCGGGGCCTGTTCCGCATCAAGGGCGCAGAGGAGCTGGGACTGTCCCCCGTGCCGCTCGACGAGGTCGAGCCGGCCGCGACCATCGTGAAGCGCTTCGCCACCGGCGCCATGTCCTTCGGCTCCATCTCGAAGGAGGCGCACGAGACCCTGGCGCTCGCCATGAACGCCATCGGCGCCAAGTCCAACACCGGCGAGGGTGGCGAGGAGCCGGAGCGCTACCAAGTGCTGCCGGACGGCCGCTCGAAGCGCTCGGCGATCAAGCAGGTGGCGTCCGGCCGCTTCGGCGTCACGACGGAATACCTCGTCAACGCCGACGTGATGCAAATCAAGGTCGCTCAAGGGGCGAAGCCCGGCGAGGGCGGCCAGTTGCCCGGCCACAAGGTCGACGCCAAGATCGCCCGCGTCCGGCACTCGACGCCGGGCGTCGGCCTGATCTCGCCGCCGCCCCACCACGATATCTACTCGATCGAGGACCTCGCCCAGCTCATCTTCGACCTCAAGAACGTGAACCCGGACGCGGATGTCTCGGTGAAGCTCGTCTCCGAGGTCGGCGTCGGCACCGTGGCAGCGGGCGTCGCCAAGGCGCGGGCCGACCACATCACGGTCTCCGGCTTCGAGGGCGGCACGGGCGCGTCCCCGCTCACCTCGATCAAGCATGCCGGCAGCCCTTGGGAGATGGGTCTCGCCGAGACGCATCAGACCCTCGTGCTGAACAAGCTGCGGGGCCGGGTGGCGCTCCAGGCGGATGGGGGCATCCGCACCGGGCGCGACGTGCTCGTCGCCTTCCTGCTCGGGGCCGACGAGGTCGGCTTCTCGACGGCGCCGCTCATCGCGGCGGGCTGCATCATGATGAGGAAGTGCCACCTCAACACCTGCCCCGTCGGCGTCGCCACGCAGGACCCGGTGCTCCGCAAGCGCTTCAAGGGCTTGCCTGAGCACGTCATCAACTACTTCTTCTTCGTCGCCGAAGAGGTGCGGGAGCTGATGGCGGCGATGGGCCTGCGGACCGTCGACGAACTCGTCGGCCGGTCCGACGCCCTCGACAAGGACGCGGCCATCGACCACTGGAAGGCGCGGGGCCTCGACTTCGCGAAGATCTTCCACAAGCCGGAGGCCGGCCCCGAGGTCGCCATCCGTCACGCGGAGCGCCAAGTTCATCCGATCACCCAGGTGCTCGACCGAACGCTCCTGGAGCAGGCGCAAGGCGCGATCGCGAACGGCACGCCCGTCACCATCGAAGCGAGCGTGCGTAACGCCGACCGCACCGTCGGGGCCATGCTCTCCGGAGCGGTGGCCAAGGCGCACGGTCACGAGGGCCTGCCCGATGACACAATCACGGTGAAGCTGAAGGGCACGGCCGGCCAGAGCTTCGGCGCCTGGCTCGCCGCGGGCGTGACGCTGCAGCTCGAGGGCCAGGCCAACGACTACGTCGGCAAGGGTCTCTCGGGCGGCAAGCTCATCATCGCCCCCTCCCCGGCGATGAAGGCCCTGCCGGAGCGCTCCATCGTCGTCGGCAACACGGTGCTCTACGGGGCGATTGCCGGCGAGTGCTACTTCCGGGGCGTCGCCGGCGAGCGCTTCGCCGTGCGCAACTCCGGCGCCATCGCCGTGGTCGAGGGCCTGGGCGACCACGGCTGCGAGTACATGACGGGTGGCGTCGTCGTGGTCATCGGCCAGGTCGGACGCAACTTCGCGGCCGGCATGTCGGGGGGCCTGGCTTACGTGCTCGACGAGGACGGCTCCTTCGCCAAGCGCTGCAACCTTTCCATGGTCGACCTCGAGCCGGTGCCGGAAGAGGAGGATCTGATGCAGCGCCTCCACCATCACGGCGGCGACCTCGAGACCAAGGGGCGCATCGACATCCTCGCCAACATGTCGGGCCACGACGAGGAGCGCCTCGTCCAGCTCATCTCGAACCACCACGCCTACACGGGTTCCTCCCGTGCCAAGGCGATCCTCGACGACTGGGCGACCTACCGCACCAAGTTCGTGAAGGTGATGCCCGTCGAGTACCGCCGGGCCCTGCAGGAGATGGAACGGGCGCAGATGCTGCAGGCGGCGGAGTGAGGGATGACACGATCCCATTCTTGTATATACAATAATGAGGATTACTTTCGACCGAGCGAAGCGTGATCGGACCTTTGCCGACCGTGGTCTCGCCTTCGAGGACGCCGCCGAGGTACTCGCTGGCGAGACGCTGGAATGGCCGGACGACCGGCGTGACTACGGCGAGGAGCGGATCGTGACGGTTGGTCACCTGCAAGGTCGCATGGTGATCGTGATCTGGACCAAGCGGGACGGCGCCCGTCACGTGATCTCGATGAGGAAGGCGAATGACCGGGAACAAGCCCGCTATCGGGAGCGACTTGCGACGGGTGGACGCGCATGAGCCGACACCCGCCGATTACGATGAGATCCCGGAACTCGACGACGAGTTCTTCGAGCAGGCAGACCTTTATCACGGGGGAGCGCTTGTGCGCCGAGGGCGGCCGAAATCGGACCGTCCGAAGGTCGCCATCAGTATCCGGTTGTCCGAAGAGGTCGTGACCCGCTTTCGGGCGTCCGGCCCCGGGTGGCAGTCGCGCATCGACGCCGCCCTAAAGGAATGGCTGGCCCAGCATCCTGGCATTCTGTGAGGACCGAACTGATGCGCATCCACGGCGACCTCAAGTCCGGCAACTGCCTCAAGGTGAAATACGTCGCCGACCACCTCGGGCTCCCTTACGCCTGGGTCGACGTCGACATCGCCAAGGGCGAGAGCCGCACGCCCGAGTTCCTGGCGAAGAGCCCGATGGGCCAGGTACCCCTGGTCGAGCTCGGCGACGGGCGCTGCCTGGCGCAGTCGAACGCGATCATCCGTTATCTCGCGCGGGGCTCGGCGCTCCTGCCCGACGACGCCTATACCCAGGCCAAGATCGACGAGCTGCTCTTCTGGGAGCAGTATAGCCACGAACCCTACATCGCCACGACGCGCTATCACGTGGTCTATCTCGGCCGCGGGCTTGACGAGCGCGAGGCCTGGCGGGTCGAGCGGGGCGAGAAGGCCCTCGACTTCATGGAGCGGATGATCGCCGGCCGCGACTGGTTCGTCGGCGACGCCATGTCCATCGCGGACATCGCGCTTCTGGCCTATACCCGCCTCGCGCACGAGGGCGGGTTCAATCTTCAGGCGCGTCCGAACGTGCGGCGCTGGATCGCCCGCTGCGGGGGCGCGCTCGATCTTCAACACCTCCAACCGGCCGCGTGAACGGCAGCGGGACGACGACGATGGGCAAGGTCACGGGTTTCCTCGAATACGATCGCCAGGAGCAGAAGTATCAGCTCGCCGGCGACCGCATCCGGCACTTTCGCGAGTTCACGCTGCCGCTCGACGATTCCGATCTGCGCAAGCAGGCGGCGCGGTGCATGGACTGCGGGATTCCGTTCTGCCACGGCCCGACGGGCTGCCCCGTCCACAACCAGATCCCAGACTGGAACGACCTCGTCTTCCAGGACGACTGGGAGGCGGCGGCCCGCAACCTGCACTCCACCAACAACTTTCCGGAGTTCACCGGCCGCGTCTGCCCAGCGCCCTGCGAGGAGGCCTGCACCCTCAACCTCGAGAACCAGCCGGTCACCATCAAAACCATCGAGCAGGCGATCGCGGACAAGGCCTGGGAGATGGGCTGGGTCGCGCCGGAGCCGGCCGAGGTTCAGACCGGCCGCCGCGTCGCGGTGATCGGCTCGGGACCCGCCGGGATGGCGGCGGCGCAGCAGCTCGCCCGCGTCGGCCACGAGGTACACGTCTTCGAGCGCGAGGCGAAGCTCGGGGGCCTCCTGCGCTACGGCATCCCCGACTTCAAGATGGAGAAGCATCACATCGACCGGCGCGTGCGCCAGATGGTGGCCGAGGGCGTGGTGTTCCACACCAACGTCGAGGTCGGCGTCACCAAGAGCTTCGCGTCGTTGCACAACGAGTTCGACGCCGTGCTCTTCGCCGGCGGCGCCGAGGCCCCGCGCGACCCTCAACTGCCGGGGCAGGATCTCGCCGGCGTCCACTACGCGATGCCCTATCTCGCCCAATCGAACCGTCGCGTCGGCCAGGAGGCCATCGCGTTGGAGGAGGCGCCGATCCTCGCCGGGGGCAAGCACGTCGTGGTGATCGGCGGCGGCGACACGGCCTCAGACTGCGTCGGCACGGCCTTCCGCCAGGGCGCGCTCTCGGTGACCCAGCTCGACATCCGCCCCAAGCCCCCGGAGCGGGAAGACAAGCTCACGGTGTGGCCCTACTGGCCGACCAAGATGCGCACCTCGTCGAGCCAGGCGGAAGGGGCCGAGCGGGAGTTCCAGGCGGCGACCCTGCGCATCGAAGGCAAGAAGGGGCGCGCCATCGGCGTCGTCTGCGCCCGCGTCGACGAGAAGCGCCAGCCCATGCCGGGCACGGAGTTCCTGCTGAAAGCCGACCTCGTCTTCATCGCCGTCGGCTTCGCCGGACCGGTGACGAAGGGTCTGCTGGAGGAGTCCGGCGTGGCGCTCGACCGGCGCGGCAACGTGCTCGCCGACGACCGGGCCTACCGCACCTCGAACGACAAGGTCTACGTCGCCGGCGACATGCGTCGCGGCCAATCCCTCATCGTCTGGGCGATCCGGGAAGGGCGCCAGGCGGCGCGGGCGATCGACGAGCACCTGATGGGCGAGAGCGTCTTGCCGCGGTAGGGCAGAGGTCGCCAGCCTTTCCCTACACCGTCATTCCGGGGCCGCGCAGCGGAACCCGGAACCCACGACTGGACCGCACGCTGCTCGGGGCCGCTCACTCAGCCATGGGTTCCGAGTTCTCGCCTCTGGCGAGCCCCGGAATGACACTGGTGAACGCTCCGCCGGCCCTCAGCTCCGCGGCCACTTGAAATCGTCGGCCCGGCCCGGCTTCGGCGCGGGGGGCAGACCGTCGCGGAGCGCCCGATCCACGATGAGCGAAGTGTCGGCATCGAGCTTGGGCCGCGCCGTCACGAGCGCGCCGCCGGGGGAGACGTCGGGCTTGGTCAACGGCAGCACCGGTCCAGCAAGGGGACGCGCGGCGAGCGAGGGCAGGCCGGGCAGCTCGGGCAGGGCCGGGACTGAGGAGTTGATGATCTGGTCCACGTTCGTCGGCTGGCCGGGAACGGCGGGCGCTGCGGCATTCGGCAGAGCCGCGACTGCGGTGCCGGCGTTCTTCTGCTCGATGAGCCGCTTGAGCTCCGTCTCGGCGAAGTGCGCCGCCTTGCGGGCGCCAGCCCGGGTGAAGCCCATGCCGTCGGAGGCGCGAAGACGCGTCACCTGGCCTTCGAGATCGGGGCCGGTGGCGGCGTACTTGTTCTCGTCGTTGACGAAGCCGGGCCAGATATCGACGTAGGTGCCGCCGACCCGCTGCACGCGCTCGCGGCTGATCTCGTTGATCGCGGCGACGTCGGCGTTGAGCCCTTCGTTGCGCATCGGCGGAGCCCCAACCCAGATCACGGGCACCTTCCTGTCGAGGAACGGCTTGAGGACCGCGTCCACCCGCTCGCGGTAGAGCTGGCGCCAGCGGTCGCTCAAGGGATCATGGGTGGTCTCGCCCTCGCGGATCGCCTGCCGGTCGTTCGCCCCGAGCATGATCACGGCGAAGGCCGTCTTCTGCCCCGAGGTCAAGGTTTCCTGAGCCACCTTGGGCCAATCGTAGAGGTCGAGGCGGGCGAGGCCTGAATCGCCGCGGACCTTGCGCACGACCTCGACGTCATTGGCCTCCTCGAAGGCGTCGTCGAGGCCCTGGCCGACGGAATCGGCGAGGGTGTCGCCCAGGACCAGGATGGTGGTCGAGGGCTCGATCTCGGCGACCTCGGGCTCGGCCTTCGGCTTCTCCGGCCTCTCGCGGACCACGGGAGCCGCGGGAACGACGCGACGGGCCTTGCGGCGGCGCTCGATCTGTTCCTGCCGCCGCGCCTCGCGGGCACCGGGGTCGTAGTTCGGGTTCGGGACGTAAACGTAGCCCGGCGGCGGGGGCGGGTAGGCCTCCCGGGGCACGACGGCGCGCCGCCGCTCCGGATAGACCGGCATCCCGGGATAATAGGCCGTCGGCGGCCGCTGGTAATAGTATTGCTGCGGCGGCGCGTATTGCGGCTGAGGCCGAGCGTAATAGTAGCTGTTGCCCGGGTAGACCGGGGCCGGCTGGGCATAGGGGTCCGGCCGGCGGTAACGCTGCCGCGGCTGGGGCGGCGGGGTGTAGGGCCGGTAGACGCCGGGATAGCGCAAGCCATCCTCGTTCTCGGCCCGCGCTGCCGGCGCGTGAAATCCGAGGAGGACGAGCGCCAGGGCGAGGCTCGCCCAAACGCCGTGGTGCCGGAGGCTCAGGTGCCAGGTCATATCGGCAATATAAGCCTTCCGGGCGCGGAAGTCAGCGGGCCGCGCGCAAGGCCCCCAGGACCTTGCGGTCGGCGTAGCCGTCCGGGGTCAAACCGCGGGCGAGCTGGAACTGGCGCACCGCCTCGCGGGTCTTGGAGCCGAGCTTGCCGTCGCTCTCGCCTTGGTAGAGGCCTAAGCCCGCGAGGCGCTTCTGCAGCTCGACGCGCTGATCCTTGTCGAGCATGGGCTCGTCCGTCGGCCAATCGCCGCGGATCGGGCCGCCGCCCATCAGGCGGTCGCCGAGATGGGCGACGCCCAGGGCGTAAGCGTCGGATTGGTTGTAGGTTTTGATCACGTCGTAGTTGGTGGTGATCAGGAAGGCCGGCCCGCGGGCGCCGCCCGGCAGGAACAGAGTGGCCTCGCCTGAGCGCGGCATCGGAGCCCCGTCCATCCGGCGCACCCCGAGACCCTGCCAGCCCGAGAAGCCCTGGCGCAGGTTGCGGAAATCGAAGCCCTCGGGCAGCTCGACCTCAAACCCCCAGGGCTGACCGGGCCGCCAGCCCTGCTGGCGCAGGTAGTTCGCCGTCGAGGCGAGCGCGTCGGGCACGCTCGTCCAGATGTCCTCCTTGCCGTCGCCGTCGCCATCCACGGCGAACTTGGCGAAGCTCGAGGGCATGAACTGGGTCTGCCCCATGGCGCCGGCCCAGGAGCCCAGCATCTCGGAGCGGGCGACGTGGCGGGCCTCGAGGATCTGCAGCGCGGTGAGCAGTTCCTCGCGGAAGAAGTCGCCGCGATAGCGCAGGTGCGCCAGCGTCGCCAGCGCCCGCACGACGTAGATTGAGCCCGTGAAGGAGCCGAAGTTGGTCTCCATGCCCCAGATGCCGAGGACGACGCCGCGGGGCACGCCGGTCGAGCGCTCCAGACGGTCGAGGGTCGCGGCGTGCTGGGCGGCGAGCGCCCGGCCCCGGGCGAGCCGGTCCTGCGAGATCGCGCCGTTGACGTAATCCCAGATAGGCCGGACGAATTCCGACTGCTTCTTCGTCAGCGCCGCCACCTTGGGATCGGGCGCGACGCCGCGAAACGCCTCGTCGAAGGTGGCGCGGGACACGCCGCGCGTCTTCGCCTCCGGCCAGAGGCTCTCGACGAAGGCGCGGAAATCTGATGCCGTCTCGGCCTGTGCTGCCGGTCTCGTTTGCGCTTGCACCAGGGCCGGCATCGCGGCGCCGGCGGCCAGGGCAATCAGCAATCCGCGGATATGACGGCCCGCCAGGAAAGGTCGTGGCATGATCGGTCGCTCGTTCGGGGCGGGAGGCGCCACCTGCCCCGACAATGCGACATAAGCATGGTTAAGGAAGCGTTGCCCCGGACGTTACGCTGCGGCCATACGCTCCTTCAGCCGCTGCTCCCAGGCGAGCGCCTGCTCGACGATGCCCTCGAGCTCGTTGTGTCGCGGCTGCCAGCCGAGGGTCTCGCGGATGCGGTCGGACTGCGCCACGAGGGCCGCCGGATCGCCGGGGCGGCGCGGCACGTGGCGAACCTCGAAATCGACGCCCGAGACGCGCTTCACCACGTCGATGACTTCGAGCACCGAGAAGCCGCGGCCGTAGCCGCAGTTGAGGGTGAGGCTCTCCCCCCCGCCGCGCAGGTAATCGAGGGCCGCCGTATGGGCGCGGGCCAAGTCCGTGACCTGGATGTAGTCGCGGATGCAGGAGCCGTCGCGCGTCGGATAATCGGTGCCGAAGACCTGGAGATAGGGCCGTTGCCCCAGAGCCGCCTGGCTCGCGACCTTGATCAGGTGCGTCGCGTTGGGGGTCGACTGACCGGAGCGCCCCTGCGGATCGGCGCCGGCCACGTTGAAGTAGCGCAAAGCCACGTAGGTGAGGTCGTGGGCCCGGGCGGTGTCCGCCAGCATCCACTCCGTCATCAGCTTGGAGCGGCCGTAGGGGTTAATCGGCGAGAGCGGCGTGTCCTCCGGCAGCGGGTTGACCTCCGGCTCGCCGTAGACCGCGGCGGTCGACGAGAAGATGAAGTGGCGCACCTTGCCCTTGACCGCGGCCTCGAGCAGCGCGCGGGACTTCACCGTGTTGGCGAAGTAGTAGCCCAGCGGGTCGGAGACCGATTCCGGCACCACGATCTTCGCCGCGAAATGGGCGATGGCCTCGATGCCGTGCTCCTGGATGATGCGGGTAACGAGGGCCGGGTCGCCGGAATCGCCGACGACGAGGCTCACCGCCTCCGGCAGCGCCCAGCGAAAGCCTGTCGAGAGGTCGTCGAGCACGACGACCTGCTCGCCCGCGTCGACGAGCTCCAACACCATGTGGCTGCCGATGTAGCCGGCGCCGCCCGTCACCAGAACCGCCATGTTCGTCCCTCGAATCCCTTGATCCTCGCGGCAAGCCTAGACCCGAACGCTTCAGCTTCGATTAAGGTCCGCGCCCTCAGGTGTCGCTGCGTCACGCCGCGCTTGACCTCACCGCGCGGTTCCGCCACTCCCTGCCCCGCCCCCTTTCTCCCTGCCAGGGCCACCTCATGAAGCGCATCCGCAAAGCCGTCCTGCCCGTCGCCGGCCTCGGCACCCGGTTCCTGCCCGCGACGAAGGCGGTGCCGAAAGAGATGCTCACCGTCGTCGACCGGCCCGTGGTGCAGCACGTGGTCGACGAGGCGCGCGAGGCCGGCATCGAGCACTTCGTCTTCGTCACGGGACGCAACAAGGCGGTGATCGAGGACCATTTCGACATCGCCTACGAGCTCGACGACACGCTCCAGAAGCGGGGCAAGCAGGCGGCCTACGAAGAGCTCAAGCGCGACCTGCCCCAGGCCGGCCAGACGAGCTTCACCCGTCAGCAGGCGCCGCTCGGCCTCGGCCATGCTGTGTGGTGCGCCCGCGAGATCGTCGGCGACGAACCCTTCGCGGTGCTCCTGCCCGACATGCTGAGCCGCGGCGCCATGGCGCAGATGCTCGCCGCCTACGAGCGCCATGGCGGCAACATCATCGCCGTCGAGGAAGTACCCCACGACCAGACGCACCAATACGGCGTCGTGGCCATCGGCGAGACGTTTGGCCAGACCTTCGAGATCACCGGCATGGTGGAGAAGCCGGCGAAGGGCACGGCCCCCTCGAACCTCATCATCTCCGGCCGCTACATCCTCCAGCCCGAGATCTTCGACATCCTGGGCAGCCAGGAAACGGGGGCCGGCGGCGAGATCCAGCTCACCGACGCGATGAAGCGGCTGGCCCAGAGCCAGACCTTCTACGGCATGAAATACGAGGGCCGCACCTTCGACACGGGCTCGAAGCTCGGCTTCCTCACCGCGAACGTCGCCTACGCCCTGGAACGCGAGGATCTCGGGCCGGCGCTGCGGGCGGAGTTGGAGACGCTTCTCAAGGCTTAGTGAACCACCGGTCCCGCCGTCTCCGTCGCGAGCCAATCCACGACGTCGCTCAAGGCGTCGCGGTTGGAGCGGCCGCGGCCCAAGGCGTCGGTGTGGATCAGAAGCTGTTGGTCGGCGCTCGTGCCCCGGGCCACGATCCACCGCGCGAGGTCGAGCTCGCGCTCGCAACCCAGCGCCTTCGCGTCCTCGCGCACAAGGGCGATGGTGTCGGTCAGCACCTCGCTCACGGGCTTGAGGGACCGGCTCGCCTCGTCGACGAGGGAGCCATGGATGCCGTAGCGCTGCGCCCGCCAGCCGTTCTCCACGGCGATCGCCCGCGAGGCCCCGGTCATGCCGGCGTTGAGCGAAGGGTCGAGGGCAAGCCGCCGCACGAGGCAGCGGAACAGGGCGGCGATCGCCAGCGTATCGTCGAGGCGCGTGCAGCTGTCGGCGACGCGCAGCTCGATCGTGGGATGCTTCAGCGAAGGGCGGATCACCCACCAGATGTAGCTCGAGTTCTCGATGGCGCGGGCCGCCACGAGCGTGTCGATGTAGTGCCGGTAATCGTCGGCGCTCGCGAAGAGGTCCGGGTAGCCGGAGCGCGGCAGCTCGCGATAGGCCGCGAGCCGGTAGCCGAGAAGCCCCGTGCGCTGGCCCTGCCAGAAGGGCGATGAGGTCGAGAGAGCCAAGAGCAGCGCGAGGAACGGCTGCATGCGGTTCATGAGGTCGACGCGCTGGGCGAGGTCGGGCAGCTCGACGTGGACGTGGAGCCCGCACACAACGGTACGGCTGCCGATCATCTGAAGATCGTGCATCACCTTGCCGTAGCGCGGCTGCGCGTTGGCGCGCACCCGGTTCCAGGCGGCGACGGGGTGAGTGCCCGAGGCCATCACGGTGAGGCCGAACTCGGCCGCGCAGTCGGCGATGCTGCGGCGATGCTGGGCGAGGTAGGCGCGGGCCTCGGCGAAATCGGCGGAGGGCGGGGTCGCCACCTCGATCTGTGGCTCCAGCATCTCCCGCTGGACCGCGCCGTCGAAGCGGGACAGGCAGACCTTCTGGAACTCCTGCATGCGACCCCGGGCGGCGTCGCGCTTCTCGGCATCGTTGACGAAATACTCTTCCTCGATGCCGAACCGGAACTCTGACTGCTGCACGGTGCTCGTCCTGACAAACGCTGGCGCTGAGGGGGACGCGAGCGCGGCCAGTCGCGGCGCCCGCATCCAAACGCTTCAAAGGGATCAAAGGATGAGCGGCGAAGAGCCGCTGGCCTATCGTCGGTGTCGGCCGCGCCGTCCTGACCGGAAGGCTCTGTCAGCGGGCGTCGCCGAGCACCGCCTGAACGAGGGCCAGAGCCGCCACGGCCGCGGTGTCGGCGCGCAGGATGCGCGGTCCGAGCGACAGACGGACGGTGCGGGGGTGACGAAGCGCAAGCGCCCGTTCCTCTTCGGTGAACCCTCCTTCGGGCCCGACGACAACGGCAATCTTGGCCGTGGGTTCCGGGGCGCCCCGCAGCGCCGCCACGGGATCGCGCACGGGGGCGTCCTCGTCGCAGAAGACGAGAAGGCGGTCGGGATCGAGGGCGGCCAAGGCCTTGGCGAAGGAGAGTTCCGGCTCCACCGCGGGCAGGGCAACGAGACCGCACTGCTCCGCAGCCTCGATCGCGTTCGCCCGCATCCGGTCGAGGTTGATCCGGGACACTTGGGTGCGTTGCGTGAGAACGGGCCTGAGCAGGCCTGCCCCCATCTCCACCGCCTTCTGCACCATGTAGTCGAGGCGGGCGGCCTTGAGGGGCGCGAACAGGTAATGAAGGTCGGCCGGCGGCTCGGGGGGACGCGTCCGCTCCGCCACCGCGAGAGTGGCGCGCTTGCCCTCGCCCTCGACCAGCGCCCGCCATTCGCCGTCGCGGGCGTTGAAGACGAAGACGCTGTCGCCGGAGCGCAGGCGCAGGACATTGAAGAGATAGTTGGCTTGGGGCTTGTCGAGCGCTACCGGCGCGCCGGCGGTGAGGGCGGCGTCGAGGTAAAGGCGCGGGGCGTTGAAGTCGGCCATGGCGGGCCTGGCTTGCCGGGTGGACGGCGGCGGCGTCAAGATCGCGCCGACATCAGGACGGAGATCGCGTGACTGACGAGCCGCTTCGGGTCGTGCTGCGGGACTCCATCGCCGAGACCGGCCCCGGGGACGCGGGCGCCGTGGTGGTGAGCGGGTCGCACGGCGGGATCAGCGCGGCCCGCTCCGCGCTGGCCCTGCCGCTCGCGGCCGTTGTCTTCAACGATGCCGGGATCGGCAAGGACGGGGCGGGGGTTGCCGGGCTCGCCCTCCTCGACGGCGTCGGGATGCCGGCCTTCGCCGTCCGCCACGACAGCGCCCGGATCGGCGACGCGGCGGACACGCTCGCGAGCGGCGTGGTCTCAATGGCGAACACCGCTGCGGCGCGGTGCGGGGTGCGTCCCGGCCAGAGTGCCCGCGACGCCGTGCGGCAGGTGGCGTCCGGGGCCATTCTCTGCTAAGGGAGCGCCCAACGCGGTCGGTTCTCGTCGGTCGCGCGCCAGCCCTCTAGGATTGCCGAAGCTTCGATCATGCGCGCCACGCACCTCCTCGCCGCGGCCTTCATCGGCTCAGGTCTTCTCGCCCTTCCGGCCACCGCTCAGGCGAGCCAGTGCACGGACATCCAGAAGATCCTCCTCGAGCGCAAGAGCGTCGTGGAGCGGATCCAGGGGCTCGGCAAGAAGAAGATCGATCCGGCGACGGCCTGCAATCTCTTCACCAAGCTCGTCGCCAATGGCCAGAGCGCGGTCAAGTTCGTGGACGCGAACAAGGACTGGTGCCAGATCCCGGACAACTTCGCCGAGGGCATCAAGCAGGACCACGAGCGCTCGACCAAGATCAAGGCGCAGGCCTGCACGGTGGCGGCGAAGCAGGCGCAGATGATGCGCCAAGCCCGCCAGGCGCAGCAGCAGGGCGGCCCGCAGCAGGGCGGCCTCTTCGGCGGCCCCGGCCTCACCGGCCAGTACAGGATCCCGTCGGGCGCCCTGTGAGGCCCGAGGCGGCGCGCGGCGACGCCGCGGGCGCGCCTCCGGTTCCCGACGCGGTTGCCGGCCACTGGGCGGAGCGACACGCGCCGATTTCGGTCAGGCCCTATCTCCGACTCGCCCGCATCGAGCGGCCGATCGGCTGGTGGCTGCTCCTCCTGCCCTGCTGGTGGTCGGCGGCGCTCGCCGCCGTGGCGGCAGGGCGGCCCGGCCCGGATCCATGGCACTGCGCCCTGTTCCTGATCGGCGCCGTGGCGATGCGGGGCGCGGGCTCCACCTACAACGATCTCGTCGACCGCGACCTCGACGCCCGCGTCGAACGCACCCGCAACCGGCCGATTCCCTCCGGCCAGGTCAGGCCGCGAGACGCCCTCGTTTTCATGGTGGCGCTGAGCTTCGCCGGCCTCGCCGTTCTCCTCCAGTTCAACGGCTTCGCGATCCTCACCGGCCTCGCCTCGCTCGGCGTCGTCGCGCTCTATCCCTTCATGAAGCGGGTGTTCTGGCTGCCGCAGATCGTGCTCGGCTTCGCCTTCGCCTGGGGCGGGCTGATGGGCTGGGCGGCGGCGTTCGGGCGCCTCGACCTTCCCGCCGTGCTCCTCTACCTCGCCGCCGTCGCCTGGACCGTGGGCTACGACACGGTCTACGCCGTCCAGGACCTCGAGGACGACGCCATCGCGGGCATCAAGTCCTCCGCCCGGCTCTTCGGGAGCCGCGTGCGTCCCGCGGTCGCGGGGTGCTACGGCCTGGCGCTGGCGCTCGCGTTCGGCGCGCTGCTGACCGCGGGTGCCGGTTTCACCTCAGGGCCGGGGTTCCTCTCCTATCTCGGGCTCGCCCTCTTCGGCGCGCATCTCGCCTGGCAGGTCACCCGCCTCGATCCCGCCGACGGCGAGCGCGCCCTGCGCCTCTTCCGCGCGAACCGCGACGCCGGGCTCCTGTTCTTCGCAGGCCTCGCCGCGGACGGTCTCGTCCGATCCTGGGGGGCCTGAGTCATGGCTTGCCTGCGCGAACAGCGAGCGCAGGCATTCAGCTGAGGCTCAGCCTTCTCGCTGGCCCAAGTTTTCCCGCTCGCGGTGAACCCGCGGGCGCAGGGGCCAGGCGCCCGGCTTGCGGCGGGTGAGGAAGCGCGGCCGGCGGTGGCCGAGGAGGCCGTGCCGGCGTCGGGTGCGGATCGTCCCGAGCTGGACTCGGCCGATCTGCGGGTAGGGCGTCTCGAGGCGCCCGTCGCCGCGCTGGATCTGAAGCGGCAGGCCGGAGGCGGCCCCGAGGGAGCGCCACACAGCGATGACGTCGTCCACTGCGAAGGGGCCGAGATCCTGGAGGTTCTCGCCCGCGGCGTCGACGAGGCGGACGAGGAAAACGTCGTTGCCTGCAGGGTCGAGCGTCAGCGCCAAACCCGCCGGCGTCGCGCCGTGCGCTAAGCCGATCACGCCCGAGAGGGCGCTTTGAAGGATGGGCGCGCCGGGGCCGCCCTCGCCATGCGAGGGAGCCCCGGCGGCCGGGGTGGATCCTGTCATCTTGAAACGCCCTGTTCGGCGGTCGGCAGCCCTTTTGGCGGGCCGCTCGTTCATGGGGTGAGCATGCGGGCTGCCGTCCCGCCAGGGGCTTAAGGCACGGGGTAAACGCCTGGTTTCAGGGGCCCTTTTCGGGCGGATGCTGAACGGATGCTTGCCGGGGGTCCTTGCGACAGAATGCCTTGCACAAGTCTTGCAGGCATCACGGAACGCCTTGCCGTCCCCGCCGCTTGCCCGCGATGATGCCGACGATGAGTTCCCTTCCCGACCTCGCGCCCCTGCGCCTCGCGCTCCGCCAGACCGTGCGCGAGGCCGGGGCGATGGCGAACACCTACTTTCGGGAGGGCCAGAAAACCTCCGCCCGGATCTGGTCCAAGGCCGGCGGGTCGCCGGTGACGGAGGCCGACGTCGCCGTCGACGCCTTCCTGAAGGTGGCCTTATCGCGTCTCCTGCCCGAGGCCGGCTGGCTCTCGGAGGAAACCGCCGATGACCCTGCCCGGATGTCCCGGCGGCTCGTCTGGATCGTCGACCCGATCGACGGCACCCGGGCCTTCCTCTCGGGCGACCGAGACTGGTCCGTGGCCGTGGCGCTTCTCGCCGACGGACGCCCGCTCATCGGCCTCGTCGAGGCTCCGGCGCACGGAGTGGTCTACGAGGCGCTGGCCGGGGCCGGCGCGCAGCGCAACGGCCAGCCGATCCAGGTCTCGCGGCAAGCCAAGCTCGGCGGCGCCGGCCTGTCGGGCCCCAAGCCCCTCATCGATCATGTCGAGCGCCGGGTGGGGCGGGTCGAGCGCCTCGCCCGGGTCCCATCGCTCGCCTTGCGCATCGCCCGCGTGGCCGAGGGCAGCATCGATGTCGGCCTCGTCTCGGGCAACGCTCGCGATTGGGACATCGCCGCGGCCGACCTTATCCTTGCCGAGGCCGGGGGCGTGCTCTCCGGCTTCGACGGGGTCGAGCCGGCCTACAATCGCCCCGAACCGATCCACGGCGAGCTCGTCGCGGTGTCCCGCGGCTTGCATCCCGCGGTGATCGAGGCCATGACGGCGGGCCGGGACGCCGCCGCCCAGCGCTGAGCGCCGCCCGCCCGTTTCCCTCATGTGTCCGGCCGAGCCTCCGGCCAGATAACTTGGCCCAGAGACCGCGCCATGACTGATACCCCCGCCGCCAAGCAGCTGCCGCATCTCGTCTTCGGCGGCGAGCTGACCCGCCTCGACGGCACCGAGTTCCGCGACCTGTCGAAGCTCGACATCGTCGGCGTCTTTCCGAACTACGCCACGGCCTACGCGGCCTGGAAGGGCAAGGCCCAGGCCACCGTCGACAACGCGCAGATGCGCTACTTCATCGTTCACCTGCACCGTCTGCTCGATCCGTCGGCCTGACGCGGCGACGATGGGCGTCCTCAAGCGCGTCAGCCGCAGCCGCCCGGCGCAGGAGACCGCCGGCTACCTCTTCGCGCGCTATCTCGACCTCGTCCAGCGCACCAACCGCTTCGTCATGGAGCCGGCCGACGCCTATGACCGCATCGGCCCGATGATGCCCGTCATCGCGGCCATGTGGCACGGCCAGCACTTCATGATCCACTTCGCCAAGCGCCCGCAGGACCGGGCCGCGAGCCTCGTCTCGCGCTCGGGCGACGGCGAGCTCAACGCCGCGGCCCTGCGCCATCTCGGCGTCCGGCCGATCCGCGGCTCGGGCGCGCGGGGGCGCGATTTCCGCGCCAAAGGCGGCGTCGCCGCGACCCGGGAAATGCTGCGGGCGCTGGCCGGCGGCGAGATGGTGGTGATGACCGCCGACGTCCCGAAGATCGCCCGGGTCTGCGGCGAGGGCATCGTTCTGCTCGCCAAGCATTCCGGGCGTCCCATCGTGCCGGTGGCCGTGACGACGAGCCGGCGGCGCGTCTTCGACAGCTGGGACCGGGCGAGCCTCGGTCTGCCCTTCGGGCGGGGCGCCATGGTGCTGGGCGAGCCCATCCACGTTCCCTCCGACGCCGACGCGGCGGCCGTTGCCATTGCGCGGCTCGCCGTCGAGCGGGAGCTCGACCGGGTTCACGTTCGCGCCTACGCCCTCGTCGGGGGCGAGGACCCTGGCGCCGCGCTTCGGCGCCCGGCTCCGGAGAGCCTTCCCGCATGAGCGCCCGGGTGCCGCCGCCTCTCGTCGCCTACCGGATCGGCCTGTCGCTCCTGGAGCCGGCGGCGCTCGGATTGCTGGCGTGGCGGCGGCGAAGGGGCAAGGAGGATCCGGCGCGCATCGGCGAGCGGCGCGGCATCCCGGGCCGCTTGCGGCCGGAGGGCGTGCCCCTTGTCTGGGTGCACGGCGCGAGCCTCGGCGAGACGCTCGCGGTGCTGCCCGTCGTCGAACGACTGGCGCAGCAGGGCCTTGCCGTGCTCGTCACCTCCGGCACCCGCACCTCCGCCGAGCTCGTGGCGCGGCGCCTGCCGCCGGGAGCCGCGCATCAATACGTCCCCCTCGACGTGCCCCGCTACGTCGCGCGCTTCCTCGACCATTGGCGGCCCGACCTCGCGCTCTTCGCCGAGTCCGAGATCTGGCCGAACATGCTGCTGGCCCTCGACCGGCGCGGCATCCCCCGCGCGCTCCTCAACGCCCGCCTCTCGGAGCGCTCCTTCGCCCGCTGGCAGCGTTTTCCCGACATCGCAGGCAGCCTTCTCGCTGGGTTCGCGCTGTGCCTCGCTCAGAGCGAGGAGGACGGACGGCGGCTGCTGCGGCTCGGCGCACCGCGGGTGAGCGTCGTCGGCAACCTCAAATTCGACGCTCCCGCCCCGCCGGCCGATCCCCGCGAGGTGGCGCGCCTGTCAGGCCTCGTCGCCGGGCGCCCTCTCTGGGTGGCGGCGAGCACGCATCCGGGCGAAGAAGCGCATCTCGCGGCGGCGCACCGGGCACTTGCCCCCCGCCACCCGCGCCTTCTCACCATCGTCGCGCCGCGCCACCCCCATCGCGGCGACGAGGTGGCGGGGCTCGCGGCGGCCGAAGGCCTGACCACGGCGCAGCGCTCCCGGCGCGAGGACCCGCATTCCGGAACGGACCTCTACATCGCCGACACGGTGGGCGAGCTCGGCCTGTTCTACCGCCTCAGCCCCCTCGTCTTCATGGGCGGCTCCCTCGTGCCCCATGGCGGCCAGAACCCGATCGAGGCGGCGAAGCTCGGCTCGGCCCTGCTGCACGGTCCTCACGTCCACAATTTCACGGCGATCTTCTCCACCTTCGACGGGGCCGGCGGCGCGCTCGAGGTCCCCGACGGCGAGGGCCTGACCCGCGCGCTCGGCGACCTCCTCGCCGATCCCGGCCTCGTGCGCGACATGGCCCGCGCCGCCGGCGAGGTCGCGGCGGAGCAGGGCGGCGCCCTCGAGCGCACGCTTCGCGCCATCGACCCTCTCCTGCCCCGGGTCGCCCTGGGCGCCGCGGGGTGAGGCTCGAAGCGCCCGCCTTCTGGCAGGAGCCCCGGCCGGGGCTCGCCGCCCGCGCCCTTCAGCCGCTGGGGGCTCTCTACGGCCTTCTCGCCGCCCGGCGGATGGCGCGCCGGGGCGCGCGGGCCGCCCTGCCCGTGATCTGCGTCGGCAACTTCACCCTCGGCGGCACGGGCAAGACCCCGACGGCGCTCGCCATCGCAACCCGCCTTGAGGCTTTCGGCGAGCGCCCCGCCTTCCTGACCCGGGGATACGGCGGCTCTCTTCCCGGCCCGGTTCGGGTCGACCCGGAGCGCCACGGCAGCCGGGAGGTGGGCGACGAGCCCCTGCTGCTCGCCCGCGCCGCGCCGACGGTGGTGGCCCGGGACCGGGTCGCCGGCGCCGCACTCTGCGCGCGGAAGGGCGCCACGGTCATCGTCATGGACGACGGCCTGCAGAATCCGTCGCTCGCCAAGGACCTCGCGCTCGCGGTGGTGGACGCGGGCGTCGGGCTCGGCAACGGCCTCACTTTCCCCGCGGGGCCACTGCGCGCGCCGGCGGCAGCGCAGTGGCCGCGGGTGCACGGGCTCATTCTCGTCGGCGCGGGCGAGGCCGGTGCTGCGGTAGCGCGGGCGGCCGAGGAGCGCGGATTGCCGGTGCTGCGAGGCAGCCTGCTGCCCGACCCCGCCGTTGCGGAAGGTATGAAAGGAAGGCGCCTCCTCGCCTTCGCCGGGATCGGCCGCCCGGACAAATTCTTCGCGACGCTCGCCGAGCTCGGCGCCGAGGTCGTCCTGCACCGCCCCTTCCCGGACCACCACGCCTACGCGGCCGCCGAGATCGAAGCCCTCGTAGCCGAGGCGGCCCGGGCCGGGCTCAGCCTCGTCACGACGGAGAAGGATCTGGTCCGCTTGCGCGGGGATGCGGCGACAGCCGGTGCGTCGGGTGCCATCGAAGCCCTGCCGGTCGCGCTCGCGCTCGCCGAGCCTGCCGCCCTCGACGCGCTCCTGGCGGAGAGTCTCAGCCGCGCGCGGGCTTCGCCTTAAGGCGCTGGAGCACGGCCTCGGGCGAGGCATAGGCCTCCTGGTGCTCAACGCTCCAGTATTTGAGCTGGTCGAGCGGGATGCGCTCGCCCGTGACGGCGCAGCGCACGTAGGCGCCGGGCTTCACGATGCGCAGGTTGCTGTCGAGGTACTCGACCACCGCCTCCCCGCCGCCCTCGAACCTGTTCATCGCCATGTCCTCGGCCAGGGTCTCCGAAGGCGCGGTCCGTGCCGCGCCGACGCCGTCGTGCCAGCCGGCCTTATGGCCCAACGCCGCCCGTCGGGAAAGGCTTCGCGCGGCGGCGGGTGCCGATCTAAGCCTCGAAGAGCGTACCCTGGGAGGGCGGTGTGGGCTGGGGCGACGCGTCCGCAGCCTTCGCCTTCCGGGGCTGGCGCGGCCCGCCTTCGGCGGTGGCACGCACAGCCCCGTCGGCGAACTGGAGCGCGAGGGCCTGGCCCGCCGCCACGGCCGCGGCTTGGCGGATCGGCTGGCCCTCGGCGTCGCGCACCAGGGCGAAGCCGCGCTCCAGCACCGATTTGTAGCTGAAAGCGTCGAGAAGCTGGGCGAGACGCCCCAAGCTCTCGCGGCGGCGCTCCTGCCGGCGCGCCTGGGCCCCGACGAGCCGCTGGAATGCCGCGATGACCTGCTCGCGCTGGCGCTGCACGGTGAGGCGCTGCGCCGTGGCGAAAGCGCCCCGCGCTGCCTGAAGACGGCGCTCCACCTGGGTCAGGCGCTCGCGGCGGGCCGCGACGAGGCGGTCGAGGGCCTCCGACGGTCGCCGGTCCACCGCATCGAGCCGCGCCCGCGCCCGCGCCAGGGTCGTCGCAGGAGACCGCGCCGCGAGCCGGCGGCTTGCTTCCCCGAGCCTGGCCTGAAAGCCGCGGGCGTTGCGCTGCAGCGCCGGGGCGAGGCGCGCGGCGGCGAGATCGAGGCGCTGGCGCTTGGTCGCGAGCAAAGCCTCCGGCGACGGCAGGGCGCGGGCGGCCGAGCGCAGCTCCTGGCGGCGCCGGTCGAGGAGGCGCAGCACCGTTTCCCGGTGCCGGCGGGCGAGGTCGCCCACCTGGCCCAAGAGGTCGGCGCGGACCGGCACCACCATCTCGGCGGCGCCCGTCGGCGTCGGGGCGCGCAGGTCTGCCGCGTGGTCGATGAGCGTCCAGTCGGTCTCGTGACCCACCGCTGAGACGAGGGGGATGCGGCTCTCGGCGGCGGCGCGCACCACGGCCTCGTCGTTGAAGCCCCACAGATCCTCGATGGAGCCGCCGCCCCGGGCGACGATGAGCACGTCCGGCCGCGGGATTGAACCGCCGGGCGGCAAAGCGTTGAAGCCCCGGATCGCCGCGGCCACTTCCTCGCCGCTCGCCTCGCCCTGCACCCGCACGGGCCAGACGAGGACGTGGCGCGGAAAGCGGTCTTCCAGCCGGTGCAGGATGTCGCGGATGACGGCGCCGGTCGGCGAGGTGACGACGCCGATCACCTTCGGCAGATAAGGCAGGCGCCGCTTGCGGGTGTCGTCGAAGAGCCCTTCCGCCGCGAGCTTGCGCCGCCGCTCCTCCAGCAGCGCCATCAGCGCGCCGATGCCGGCGGGCTCGAGGGAATCGACGACGATCTGATAGGCCGACTTGCCCGGGAAGGTGGTGATCTTCCCCAAGGCCACGACCTCGAGCCCTTCCTGCGGCCGAACTTTGAGCCGCGCGAACGTGCCCTTCCAGATCACCGCGTCGATGCGGGCGCCCTGATCTTTCAGCGAGAAGTAGCAGTGGCCCGACGAATGCGGGCCGCGGTAGCCCGAGACCTCCCCTTTCAGGCGCACGTAGCCGTAGGCGTCCTCCAGCGTGCGCTTGAGGGCGCCCGCGAGCTCGGAGACGGACCATTCGCTGGCGTTCGTGGGAGCTTTTCGCGCGTCGAGGGCCATCAGGAGGGCTCGGATCTCATGGGGGTGGGTGTAGGCCGTTCGGGGGCGGAGCGCAAAGCGGGGCGCTGGATGGGGGAGCGTGCTGGTGTGGGGAGGGTGCTGGTGTGGGGAGGGTGCTGGTGTGGGGAGGTGGGGGGTGGCTGGCGCCGAGCACTCGCTTGCGCGAGCGCCCCCTCTCCCGGCCGGCTTCGCCGGCCACCCTCTCCCGCAAAGGGGAGAGGGTTGGGCCGCGCCACCTTCTCCCCTCTGCGGGAGAAGGTGCTCTCCGAAGGAGGGCGGATGAGGGGTGCTGGGCGTAGACCCGAGTCGCTCAGAACGTCATCGATGTCGTTCGCGGGCTCGACCCGCGAACCTCGATACCGAAACGTGAAAGCTTCTGAACCGAGTTGGCCGGCTCAAGGCCGGCCATGACATGGAAGAAGCGATGAGGTGGGGATCGCCTCCGCGAAGCGCAGCGCCCGCTGTCAGAACCATTGATCCCCGCCCGAAGCTGGCGCATGGACGCGGGCGGCGAGGGCCAAAGATCATGAACGTCCTTCTCATCGGCGGCGGCGGGCGCGAGCACGCCCTCGCCTGGGCTCTGACGAAGAGCCCGCTCTGCGCGCGCCTTCTGATCGCCCCCGGCAACCCGGGCACGGCGCGGCTCGGCACCAACGTCGCGCTCGACGTCTCCGACCATGCGGCGATCGTCGCGCTGTGCCGCCGGGAGCGGATCGACTTCGTCGTCGTCGGCCCCGAGGCTCCGCTCGTGGCAGGCCTCGTCGACGACCTGGCGGCCGAGGGCATCGCCGCCTTCGGGCCGAGCCGGGCGGCGGCGCGGCTCGAAGGCTCCAAGGCCTTCACGAAGGAGCTCTGCCAGGCGGAAGGGATCCCGACGGCGGCGTTCGCGCGCTTCACGGACAAGGCGGCGGCCCGGGCCTACGTCGCGCAGGTGGGCGCGCCCATCGTGCTCAAGGCCGACGGGCTCACCGCCGGCAAGGGCGTCGTCGTGGCGATGAGCCCTGCTGAGGCCGAGGCCGGGCTCGAGCGGATGTTCGGCGGCGAACTCGGCGCGGCCGGGGCCGAGGTGGTGATCGAGGAGTATCTCGAGGGCGAGGAGGCGAGCTTCTTCGCGCTCTGCGACGGCGCCCGCGCCCTGCCCTTCGGCACGGCGCAGGACCACAAGCGCGCGTATGACGGCGACGAGGGCCCCAACACGGGCGGCATGGGCGCCTATTCCCCGGCCCCGATCCTCGACGAGGCGATGCAGGCGCGGGTGATGGCCGAGATCATCGCGCCGACGCTCGCGGGCATGCGGGCCCGCCACGCGCCCTTCGTCGGCATCCTCTATGCCGGCCTGATGCTGACCCGCGATGGTCCCAAGCTCATCGAGTACAACACCCGCTTCGGCGATCCGGAAGCCGAGGTGCTCATGCCGCGCCTGCGCTCCGACCTGCTCGACGCCCTCGTCGCGGCCCGCAAGGGGCGCCTCGCGGAGGTCACGCCGGTCTGGTCACCCGAAACGGCGCTCACGGTGATCCTCGCCGCGGGGGGCTATCCCGGGACGCCGCGCCGCGGCACCACGATCCGGGGCGTCGACGCGGCCGAAGCCGCGGGCGCCCTCGTTTTTCACGCCGGCACGAAGCAGGACGGCGACCGGCTCCTCGCCGACGGCGGCCGGGTGCTCGCCGTGACGGCCCTCGGCGTGAGCGCGACGGAGGCGCAAGAGAGGGCCTACGCCGCCGTGGACAGGATCGACTGGCCCGAGGGCTTCTGCCGCCGCGACATCGGCTGGCGGGCCGTGGAGCGGGAGAGGAATGGGTGACGAACGCGCACGGGCCGCTATTCTCGTGCGTCCCTGCACGAGCCGCTCGATGACCACCGACCTCTTCCCCGGCTTTGAATCGCATTGGGTCTCGACGGAGGCGGGCCGGATCTTCGCGCGGTCCGGCGGATCGGGGCCGCCCCTCGTGCTGCTGCACGGCTTCCCGCAGACCCATGCCATGTGGCATCGGATCGCCCCGGCGCTCGCGGCGACGCACCGGGTCGTGTGCCTCGATCTGCGCGGCTACGGCTGGTCGTCCGCTCCGGCGGGCGACGACGCTCACGAGACCTACTCCAAGCGCGCGATGGGGCGCGACGTGGTGCGGGTCATGGAGGAGCTCGGCCACGCGCGCTTCGCGCTGGCGGGCCACGACCGCGGCGCCCGGGTCGGCTACCGCCTGGCGCTCGACGAGCCAGGACGGGTCGAGCGCCTCGCGCTCCTCGATATCGTGCCGACGGTGAGCAACTGGCAGCGCATCCGGGCCGGCTTCCCGGCGCCCCACTGGACCTTCCTGGCCAAGCCCAAGCCGGAGCCCGAGACGGAGATCGCCCGCGATCCCCTGCTCTATTTCGAGGGCCTGATGGCGGAATGGACGGCGGGCGGCACGCTCGACGCCTTTCACCCCGCGGCGCTCGCCGCCTATCGGCAGAGCTGCAACGAGCCCTCCCGCATCCACGCCTTCTGCGAGGATTACCGCGCTGGCGCGACCCTCGACGTCGCGCAGGACGAGGCGGACCTCGCGGCGGGCCGCACCGTCGCCTGCCCCGTCCTCGTCCTGTCCGGGGCCGCCTACTTGAGCCGCGGCGGAGCGCCGGAAGCTCCCGTCGACGTTTGGCGGCGCACCTTCGCGCCGCAGGCCGAGGGCCACGTGATTGCCGGGTCCGGCCACTTCATCGCCGAGGAGGCGCCCGAGGCGACGCTCGCGGCGCTGCAAGCCTTCCTGACGCCATGACCGGCATCGATCGCCAAACAGCTGTCGATCGCCAAGCGGCCTATGCCGGCACCCGGGAGGTGCCGGCGGCGCTCGCCTTCGACGCCGCCCGTCTGGAAACCTGGCTCATCGACCAGGTCGAAGGCTTTCGCGGGCCGCTCACGATCAGCCAGTTCAAGGGCGGCCAGTCGAATCCGACTTACCTTCTTGAGACGCCGGGCCGCGCTTACGTCCTGCGCCGCAAGCCGCCGGGCAAGCTCCTCGCCTCCGCGCACGCCGTCGACCGGGAATACCGGGTGCTCACGGCGCTGGCGGCGCAAGGGTTTCCCATCGCCGCGCCCCTCGCCTACTGCGCCGACGAGACGGTCGTCGGCACGCCGTTCTACGTCATGGCCCACGTGGCGGGCCGGGTGTTCTGGGATCCGGCAATGCCGGGCGCGGAGCCGTCGGAGCGCGCCCTGGTCTACGACGCCATGAACGCGACGCTGGCCCGGCTCCATGCCCTCGACCCCGCGGCGATCGGCCTGGCCGATTTCGGCCGGCCGGAGGGCTACGTCGCCCGGCAGGTCAAGCGCTGGTCGGAGCAGTACCGCCTGAGCGAGACGGAGACGATCCCGGAGATGGACCGGCTCATGGCCTGGCTGCCGGACGCCGTGCCCCCGACGGCTCGCCCCGCCCTCGTCCACGGCGATTACCGCCTGGACAACCTGATCCTGCGCGCCGATGCGCCCGAGGTCGCGGCGGTGCTCGACTGGGAGCTCGCGACGCTCGGCGATCCGAACGCGGACGCGGTCTATCACCTCATGGCCTGGGTGATGCCGCGCTCGGATTCGGGCGGCGGCACCGGCACGCTCGCCGGGCTCGATCTCGCGGCTTTAGGCCTGCCGAGCCTCGAGACTTACGCCGACCTCTATGCCCGCCGCATGGGCCTGTCCGAGATCCCCCATCTCGAAACGCTCATGGCCTACAACCTCTTCCGCTTCGCCGCGATCCTGCAAGGCATCGCCGGCCGCGTCCGCGACGGCACGGCGACCAACGCCAACGCCGCCGTGATGGCGAGCGAGGTCCGCCCCCTCGCCGCGGAGGGCTGGCGCTGGGCGGTGCGGGCGGGGGCGCGCTAGCAGCGACTTCGCGCGACCGCCTCCCAACCCTCCCCTGTCATGGCCGGGCTTGACCCGGCCATCTCGGTTCGGGGCAGGGGTGGCTTCGCGCCGAGGTTCGCGGGTCGAGCCCGCGAATGACATGGGGGGTGTGTGTTGAGACTATCGGGCCTTCGCCACGCTCCCCCTCACCTCCGCCCTTCGGGCTTGCTTCGCCTGCTATTCCGCAGGCGAAGCCCTCTCCCCGGAAGGGAGAGGGGTTGAGCATCCGAGTTTCGGTTCTGTGGTCGTTGACCTGACACGACTGAGCGCGTCCCTCCTCTCCCGGCCGGGGAGAGGGTTGCGTCGGCGCACCGGCCGACGCGACGAGCGCAGCAGAGCGGAGCGAGGGTGAGGGGGTGCTCTCCGTAGCCACTCGAGCCTACGCCCACCACCCCCTCATCCGCCCTCGCTCACGCGAGGGCACCTTCTCCCATGAGGGGAGAAGGTGCCGCCGCGCTTGTCCCCCGGGCCCCTCCCCCCTATTGTCCGCCGCCTTCGATCAGGGACGACATTCGTGCTGCACGTCTCCACCCGGGGCGACGCTCCGGCGCTCGGCTTCACCGACGCGCTTCTTGCCGGCCTCGCCCGCGACGGCGGGCTCTACTTGCCGGAGCGCTGGCCTCACCTCGACGCCGCCACCATCGCGGGCTTCGCCGGCCAGCCCTACGCGGCGGTGGCGAAGGCGGTGCTCGCGCCCCTCCTCGACGGGGAGATTGGCGCGGCGGACCTCTCCCTCATGGTCGACGAAGCCTATGCGGGCTTCCGGCATCCTGCGGTGTGCCCCCTGACCCAAGTCGGCGACAACCTCTTCGTCCTCGAGCTCTTCCACGGCCCGACCCTCGCCTTCAAGGACTTGGCGATGCAGCTGCTGGGGCGGCTCATGGACCATGTGCTGCGACAGCGCGGCCAGCGCGCCACCATCGTCGGCGCGACGTCGGGCGACACTGGTAGCGCCGCCGTGGAGGCCTTCTCGGGGCTGTCCCAGGTCGACGTGTTCATCCTCTTCCCCCACGGCCGCGTCTCGGAAGTCCAGCGCCGGCAGATGACGTCCGTGGACGCCCCGAACGTTCACGCCATCGCTGTCGAGGGCACTTTCGACGATTGCCAGACGGCCCTGAAGCGCATGTTCACGCATCAGCGCTTCCGCGACGAGTTGCAGCTCTCAGGGGTCAACTCCATCAACTGGGCCCGCGTCGCGGCGCAGGTCGTCTACTATTTCACGGCCGCCGTGGCCCTCGGGAGCCCCCACCGGCCGGTCTCCTTCGCCGTGCCGACGGGCAATTTCGGCGACGTGCTCGCCGGCTCTGTCGCCAAGCGCATGGGGCTGCCGATCGAGCGCCTCGTCGTGGCGACGAACGCCAACGACATCCTGCACCGCACGCTTGAGACCGGCGCTCACGAGTTGCGGGGCGTCACGCCCACCACCTCGCCTTCCATGGACATCCAGGTGTCCTCGAATTTCGAGCGCGCCCTGTTCGAGGCCTATGGCCGCGATTCCGGAGCCGTTCGCGCGCTGATGGGAAGCCTCGCGCAAGGGGAAGCGCTCCAGGTCGCGCCGGAACCCCTCGCCCGCCTGCGGGAGGAGTTCGCCTCCGCCGCGGTGTCCGAGGACGAGGTTCTGGACGAGATCCGGGCGACGCGGGCCGGCGCGGGATACCTCCTCGACCCGCACACCGCCATCGGCCTGCGCGCGGGGCGCGCGCACCTGCAGACCCGTCCCGAAGTGCCCGTCGTCGCGCTCGCCACCGCCCATCCCGCCAAGTTCCCCGACGCGGTGGAGCGGGCGACCGGTGAGCGGCCGTCGCTGCCGCCGCATCTCGCCGACCTCCTCGACCGGCCCGAGCGCTTCACCGTTCTGCCGAACGACCAGCAGGCGCTGGAGAGCTTCGTGCGCGACCGGGCCCGGGCCGTGCGGGGTGCGGCGGCGTGACGGCGCCGGTCGCCATCCCTCCGATGCTGCCGGGTGAGCCGAACGTGCAGATCACGGTTCTCGCCAACGGCTTCACCGTCGCGACCGAGCGCATGCCCGAGATCGCGACCGCGACGCTCGGCGTCCATGTCGGCACCGGATCGCGCTACGAGCGTGAGGGCGAGCACGGCCTATCGCACCTTATCGAGCACATGGCCTTCAAGGGCACGCGAACCCGCTCGGCCCGCCAGATCGCGGAGGACATCGAGAATGTCGGCGGCGACATCAACGCCGCCACCAGCGTCGAGACCACGAGCTACACGGCCCGGGTGCTGGCCGAGGATATCGGGGTCGGGCTCGACGTTCTGGGCGACATCCTGACCAACTCGAGCTTCGACGAGGGGGAGCTCGCCCGCGAGAAGGGCGTCATCCTGCAGGAACACGCCTCGGTCGAGGATGCCCCGGACGACCTCGTTTACGACGTCTTCATGGAGACGGCCTTCCCCGGCCAGGCAATCGGCCGGCCCATCCTCGGCCGGCCCGAGACGATCGCGGCGCTCGACGGCGAGGCGATCCGCGCCTTCATGGACCGGGAATACGCCCCCGACCGCATGGTGCTCGCAGCCGCTGGAGGCCTCGACCACGCGGCGGTCGTGGACGCGGCCGAGCGCGCCTTCGGCCACCTGCCGGCCCGGCCGCAGCCTCCCGTCGACGCCGGCGTCTATCAGGGCGGCGAGCGACGCATGTCCCGCAAGCTCGAGCAGGCGAACGTCGTCATCGGCCTGCCCGGCGTGTCGTTCAAGGACCCGACCTATTACGCGACCCATATGTTCGCGCACGTGCTCGGCGGCGGCCTGACCTCCCGGCTCTGGCACGAAGTGCGCGAGACGCGGGGGCTGGCCTATGCCATCGACGCTTTCCACTGGCCCTTCTCCGATTGCGGCCTGTTCGGCATCGGCGCCGGCACCGCGGCGAAGGACCTCGCCGACCTCGTGGCGATGACGGCCGATTGCGCCCGCGCAGCCGTCGTCGACATCGACGCGGCGGAGCTTGCCCGGGCTAAGGCGCAGCTCAAGGTGGCGCTGCTCGCCGGCCTCGAGACGCCTGGCGGACGCATCGAGCGCCTCGCCCGCCAGCTTCTCGCCTGGGGTCGGGTCATCCCGCCGGCGGAGGTCATCGCCAAGGTGAACGCCGTCACGGTGGACGCGGTGCGTGAGGCAGGCCAAGCGGTTCTCGCCGGTCCGCCGACGCTTGCGGCCATCGGGCCGATCAAGGGCCTGCCGAAGCTCGAAGTTTTGCGCGCGCGCCTCGCGGCGTGAAGGGCCAAGCGGGCCTTTCCTCCTCTCGTCTTTCACTCAGGTTAGGCCCGCCACCCTGATTTGGCCGCAAAGCGCGGCCATCGCGCCCCCTTCAGACTCCTGCCGACAACCCGGAGCGGGCGGGCCGGCCCGCCTTGCCCTGCACCCGGCACCCCGATACGACTTGGCTGCTTCATCTTGGCTGTTTCGTCACCTGTGACCGGACGAGAGACTTCCGCGTTGCGTTCCGTCCCGGCCGCCTGTCTGGCCGTCCTGTGGGCGGCGCTGCTGGCGCTCGTGACGCTGCTCGCGCTGTCGGTGCCGGCCCGGGCCGTCGAGGCCGTGCGGGTCAGCCCGGACGCCACCGCCATCGACTTGACGCCGGCGATCGAGCGCTACCGTTCCGACGGCGACGAGATCCGCATCTCCACGGCGCCTGGCCGCGACGGCATCGTGCGCCGCATCGCGGTGAAGGCCCGCGAATCCGGCACGCAGCCCGACTGGATGGTCTTCGCGCTCACCAACGACACGGACGAGCAGATCGACCGCCTGCTGGTCGCGCCGCATTTCCGGCTCGTAGGCTCCGGCGTCGTCTGGCCCGATCTCGGCTCGACCCGGGTCGCGGCGATCACCGCGAGCGAGGGCATCCGGCCGGAGCGGGAGGAGAGCGCCGACGCCGACACCTTCCTGATCACCCTCGACCCGGGCACGACGGTGACCTTCGTCGCGGAGCTGCGCACCCCGAATGTGCCGCAGATCTACCTGTGGGATCAGGACGCCTACAAGGAGAAGCAGAACGGGCTCACCCTCTACAAGGGCATCATCATCGGCATCGCGGGCCTGCTCGCGCTGTTCCTCACCATCGTCTTCGTGGTGAAGGGCGCGCTGATCTTCCCCGCCGCCGCGGCTTTGGCCTGGGCGGTTCTGGCCTATGCCTGCATCGACTTCGGCTTCTTCCAGCGCATCTTCCCGATCACGGAGGCTGCCGAACGCGTTTACCGGGCCGGCGCCGAGGCGGTGCTCGCGGCCACCCTCCTCGTCTTCCTCTTCGCCTATCTCAACCTCAACCGCTGGCACGTGCGCTACAGCCACGTGACCGGGTTCTGGCTTCTCTTCCTCGCCGCGCTGGTGGGTTTGGCCGTCGTCGATCCGCCGGTGGCCTCAGGGGTCGCCCGCATCTCCATCGCGGCGGTCGCCGGCATCGGCTTCCTGCTCGTCATTCATCTCGCCACCCACGGCTACGATCGTGCGGTGATGCTGATCCCGACCTGGCTTCTCCTCGTCGTGTGGGTGGCGGCCGCAGGTTTCACGGTGGTGGGGCAGATCACGAACGACCTCGTGCCGTCGGCGCTGATCGGCGGCCTCGTCCTCATCATCATGCTCATCGGCTTCACGGTGATGCAGCACGCCTTCGCCGGCGGCCATTTCACCCAAGGCCTCGTCACGGACACGGAGCGCCGGGCGCTGGCGCTGGCGGGCGCCGGCGACATCGTGTTCGACTGGGACGTCCCGGCCGACAAGATCTTCGTCAGCCCGGAGGTAGAGCAGCAGCTCGGCCTGCGCCGCGGCACCCTGGAGGGGCCAGCGACCGACTGGCTCGACCTCATCCATCCCTTCGACCGCGACCGCTACCGCGCTTCGTTCGACGCCGTGATCGAGCAGCGGCGCGGCCGCATCGTGCAGGATTTCCGCCTGCGCTCAGCGGGCGGACCCTACCATTGGTTCCGGCTCAAGGCCCGGCCCGTGGTCGGCGGCGACAGCGAGGTGGTGCGCATCGTCGGCACGCTCGCTGACGTCACCGAGAGCAAGACCGCCGAGGAGCGCCTGCTCCACGACGCCGTGCACGACAACCTCACGGGCCTGCCCAACCGCGAGCTCTTCAACGACCGCCTCGAAGCCGCCCTCACCTTCGCCGCGCAGGACGACCGCGTCCGCCCGACGCTCCTCGTTCTCGACCTCGACCGCTTCAAGCTGGTCAACGAGTCGGTCGGCCTCTCGGCGGGCGACTCGATCCTGCTCACGATCTCGCGGCGCCTCGGGCGCCTCCTCAAACCGCAGGATACTCTGGCCCGCATCGCCGGCGACGAGTTCGCCCTCATTCTCCTATCCGAACGCGACCCGGAGCGGATCTTGGGTCTCGCCGAGATGATGCGCCGCACGGTGGCGACGCCCGTCACCTACGCCGACCGGGAGGTGTTCCTCACCGCCTCCATCGGCGTCATGACCTATGACCCCCAAGCGGCGCCGCGGCGCGAGGACCTGGTCAAGTGCGCCGAGATCGCGATGGTCCAGGCCAAGCGCGCCGGCGGCGACCGGACCGAGGCCTACCGGCCCACCATGAAGGCCGACCGGGGCGACAAGTTCCTGCTGGAGAGCGACCTGCGCCGGGCCCTCGACCGGGGCGAGATCAAGGTGGTGTTCCAGCCCATCGTGCGGCTGGAGGACCGCACCATCGCAGGGTTCGAGGCCCTGATGCGCTGGGACCACCCGCGCCTCGGCCGGCTCTCGCCCGCGACCTTCATCCCGATCGCCGAGGAATCGGGGCTGATCGTGCCGCTCGGCATCTTCGCGCTGGAGCGCACGGCCCGCGAACTCGCGGCCTGGCAGCGGGCGCTCGAGGTCGAGCCGCCGATCTTCGCGAGCGTGAACGTGTCGAGCCGCCAGCTCCTGCGGCACGACCTCCTGCATGACGTGAAAACGGTGCTCGCCCGCACGGGCGTGCGGGAAGGCTCGCTCAAGCTCGAGCTCACCGAGAGCCTCGTGATGGAGAACCCGGAATACGCGGCGCAGATGCTCGCCCGCATCCGGGACCTCGGCGCGGGCCTGTCGCTCGACGATTTCGGCACGGGCTACTCGGCCCTGTCCTACCTGCAGCGCTTCCCCTTCGACACGATCAAGATCGACCAGTCCTTCGTGCGCCAGATGGGCAACGGCAAACGCCCGGTGATCCTGAGCTCCATCGTCAAGCTCGCGCACGAGCTCGGCATGGACGTGGTGGCCGAAGGAGCGGAGTCGGAATCGGACGCCATCGAGCTCTACCAGCTCGGCTGCGAATACGCGCAAGGCTACGCCTTCGGCGAGCCGATGACCGCGCTCCAGGCACGGCAGCTGGTGGGGGCCGCGCCGGAGGCGGCTTGATCGAGTGCTATTCGTTTCGGTTTAGCAGGTGTCATGGCCGGCCTTGAGCCGGCCATCTCGGTTCGGAGGCGTTGACCTCGTCACGCCGAGGTTCGCGGGTCGAGCCCGCGAACGACATTGCTGATGTTCTGATTGGTTCGGGTCTGCCCCGGCACTCCTCATCCGCCCTGCTTCGCAGGGCACCTTCTCCCGCATAGGGGATAAGGTTGGGCGCGGAACCCTCTCCCCTTCAGCGGGAGAGGGGGCGCTCGCGACAGCGAGCGCTCAGGCGTGCCCTGCTTCGCTCGACAGGAGGGCCGGGTCGATGCCGATGCGGCGCAGGGCCAGGTCGTAGCGGCTCTCGACGGAGGTGCCGAAGATGAGGTCGGGATCGGCGGGACAGTTGAGCCAGCCGTTGCCCTGGATCTCCGTCTCGAGCTGGCCCGCCGACCAGCCGGCATAGCCGAGCGCCAGCACGGCTTCCTGCGGTCCCTCACCCTTGGCGATGGCGCGCAGGATGTCGATGGTGGCGGTGAGGCACACCCCGTCGTCGATGGGCAGGGTCGATTGGTCGATGAAGAAATCCGGCGAGTGCAGCACGAAGCCGCGGCTCGTCTCCACCGGGCCGCCCATCAGCACCGGCATGCGCCCGACCCGGCTCGGCAAACGGATGCGCTCGTGCTCCGGCACGATCTCGAGCTGAACCAGGAGATCCGAGAAGGAGAGGTCCGTCGCCGGACGGTTGACGACGATGCCCATCGCCCCTTCCGCCGAATGGGCGCAGAGATAGATCACCGAGCGTGCGAAGCGCGCGTCGCCCATGCCCGGCATGGCGACGAGAAGCTGGCCGTCGAGGAAATTGGCTTCCGTCATCGCTGCAGACCGTCCCGAAAGCGTGTCCTTCATGCTACGCTGGCCGATCATGTTGTCCATCCCTTGAGCGCCGCACGACGGCCTGTCGAAACCTTGGCCTCACGGGAACGTGGCTGGTGGCGTCGTGCGCCCGGGAGGTAAAGGTCAAGCGTGAGACGCGATCCAAGTTCCATGCCAGCGACGTCCGCGCCGACGGCTGCGGTGTCGCGCCGTTCCCTGCTCGCCGGGCTCGCGGGGCTGGCCCTCATGCCCGGTCGGACGGCCTGGGCTTCCGCCTCGCCCTCCGCCTCACCTTGGGCCGAGGGTCAGCGCTCCCGCGTCCGCCTGCTGGACGGCGGACCTGAGGGCGCGGTGCGCCTTGCCGGCCTCGAGATTGCTTTGTCGGAGGGGTTCAAGACCTATTGGCGCCATCCCGGCGATTCCGGCATTCCACCGACCCTCGACTGGTCCGGATCCGTGAACCTTGCCGCCGCCGAGGTGCTCTGGCCCGCTCCGATGCGCTTCGAGGACGGCGGCGGAACCTCGTTCGGCTACGCCGGCGGGGTGATCCTTCCCGTCCGCGCGACGCCCCTCGAGCCGGATCGGCCCGTGGCGCTGCGTCTGAATCTTGCCTACGGTGTCTGCAAGGACATCTGCATCCCAGCCCGGGCCGACCTCGCCCTCGCACTCGCTGGGACCACCACGGCCGAAGCCGGACGGATCGGGGACGCCCTGCGCCGCGTGCCGCGGAAAGCAGCGCTCGGCGCCTCGGAGCCGCTCGCCGTGCTGGCGGTCGCGCCAGTCGCGGGTCAGGCGGCGCTCACGGTCGAAGCCCGTGCGCCGGCTGGCGCCCAGCTCTTCGTCGAGGGGCCGGAAGATTGGTTCCTCAGCGCCGGGGAGGGTGTCCCGCAAGGTTCGGCGGACGGAGCGACGCTGCGCTTTCCCGTCGAGATCGTCGAGCGCCCCAAGCAGCCCGCCGGTTCAGTACCCCTGCTCCTCACCCTCGTTTCGAGCGAGACCGCCGTCGAGGTCGAGGCCGGTCTCGACGCCGGCGCGCTGCCACGCTAACTGAGCCGGCGACGGCGCGTCCGCGCCCTTCTTAAGTTCGGAGTTTCCTTATATGACGATCCAGGTCGGCGACCGCCTGCCGCAGGCGACTTTTCGCGTGATGACCGCCGACGGTCCCGCGGCCCGCACCACGGATGACGTGTTCAAGGGCCGCAAGGTCGTGCTGATCGCGGTGCCCGGCGCCTTCACGCCCACCTGCCACCGCAACCATCTCCCGGGCTACGTCGAGAAGGCGACGGAGATCCGCGGCCGCGGTGTCGACGCCATCGCGGTGACCTCGGTCAACGACGTCTTCGTCATGGACGCCTGGGCCAAGGCGTCGGGCGCCGACCCGGACTTCGTCTTCCTCGCCGACGGCAACGCGGATTTCGCCAAGGCGCTCGGCCTCGTGCTCGACGGCAGCGGCTTCGGCCTCGGCACCCGCTCCCAGCGCTACTCCATGCTCGTCGATGATGGGGTCGTGAAGGCGCTCAACGTCGAGGACACGCCCTCGAAGGCGGACGTCTCGGGCGCGGAGATGCTGCTCAAGACGCTTTGAGGAGATCCCCTCGTCATTCCGGGGCGGGCCATCGGCCCGAGCCCGGAATTTATGACTGGGCCGAGGCCTTTACCGCAGCAACCCACCCAGTCGTGGGTTCCGGGCTCCGCTTGCGCGGCCCCGGAATGACACTGAGAGGGAAACGCCCTCGACTTATGCCCCCGTGGCCCCGCGCCGCTGCCGGAACGGCGCCATGGCGGCGACGGCGAGCGCGTCGACCCGGTTGTTGAGCGGGTCGGCGGCGTGGCCCTTGACCCAGTGCCAGCGCACCTCGTGACGGGTCCGCGCCTCGTCGAGGCGGCGCCAGAGGTCGTCGTTCTTGACCGGCTTGTTGTCCGCGGTGCGCCAGCCCCGGGCTTTCCAGTTGCGCAGCCAGGCGGTGATGCCGTTGCGCACGTATTGCGAGTCGGTGAAGAGCTCGACCTGGCATGGGCGGCGCAGGGCTTCGAGCGCCTGGATCGCCGCCATCAGTTCCATGCGGTTGTTGGTGGTATGCGCCTCGCCGCCCGAGAGCTCCTTCTCGGTGCCGCGGAACAGAAGGATCGCGCCCCAGCCGCCCGGCCCCGGATTCCCGGAGCAGGCGCCGTCCGTATAAACCGTGACGCGCTCCGCGGCGTCCGCCCCAGCCGCCTCGCTCACGCCGCGAGCCCGTAGTCGCGGGCGGTGTCGACCCGGCGGTGGAAAGCGAGCTTGCGGTCGTATTCGAGGGGGTCCTTGGGCTTCACGAGAGCTCCGGGCGGCACGTTGAGCCAGTCGACGAGGCGGGTGAGCATGAAGCGCAGCGCCGCCCCGCGGGCGAGCGTCGGCAGGGCCTCGATCTCCGCCCGTTCCAAAGGCCGCACCCGTTGATAGCCCGCGATCATCGCCTGGCCCTTCGTGAGATTGAACGAGCCGTCGGGCTCGAAGCACCAAGCATTGAGGCTGATGGCAAGGTCGTAGGCGAGGAGATCGGTGCAGGCGAAGTAGAAGTCGATGATGCCCGACAGCTCCGCGCCGATGAAGAACACGTTGTCGGTGAACAGGTCGGCGTGGATGACGCCCCGGGGCAGGCTGGTCGGCCAAGCCCGCGCGAGGTGATCGAGCTCGAGCCTCGTGCGGTCGGCGAGCCCCGGCGCGACCCGGTCGGCCTGGGCTTCGGCCGCGGCGAAGAGCGGCGGCCAGCCGTCCACGGAAAGCGCGTTCGCCCGCTCGAGCCCGAGATCAAGGGCGGCGACATGCATGCGCGCCATGGCCTCGCCCACCGCCGCGCAATGGCGCGCCGCCGGTCGGCGCACGGACAGGCCGTCGAGGAACGTGATGAGGGCGGCCGGCCGCCCCGCCACTCGCCCGAGCGCCTGCCCCGCTCTCGTCCGGACAGGCAGCGGGCAGGTCAGCCCTTTGCCGGCGAGATGCTGCATGAGACTCAAGAAGAAGGGCAGGTCCGCCTCGCGCACCCGCTTCTCGTAGAGGGTAAGGATGAACTGGCCGCCCTCGGTGCGCAGCAGGTAGTTGGAGTTCTCGACGCCCTCGGCGATGCCCTTGCAGGAGAGCACCCCGCCGATCTCGTAGGCCGCGACGAAGGCCGCGAGCTCCTCGTCGGAGACTTCCGTGTAGACGGCCAAGCTGCCTCTCCGCGCTTAAGCCGCCGCCTCGGGGCGCAGCTCGCGGGGAAGCGGGAAGAACACGCTCTCGTTGGCCGTGGTCACGGTTTCGACCTCAAGGTCGAACCGGGCGGCGAAGGCGTCGAGGATCTCCTCGACCAGCACTTCGGGCGCGGAGGCGCCGGCCGTGACGCCGAGGCGCCGGACTGTCGCGAACTCCGCCCAGTCGATCTCCTCGGCGCGCAGGATCAGCCTCGCGAAAGGCGCGCCCGCCCGTTCGGCGACCTCGCGCAGCCGCTGCGAGTTGGAGGAGTTGGGCGACCCGACCACGATCACCGCGTCGACCTGGGGCGCGACCCGGCTCACCGCCTCCTGGCGGTTGGTCGTGGCGTAGCAGATGTCTTCCTTGTGCGGCCCGGCGATCTCGGGGAAGCGGGCCTTCAAGGCCTCCACGATCTCCCGCGTGTCGTCCACGGAGAGCGTGGTTTGGGTCACGAAGGCGAGGCTGTGCGGGTCGGCCGGCCGGAGCGTCGCCACTTCCTCGAGGGTCTCGACGAGGCTCATGGCGCCGGGAGGGAGCTGCCCGAGCGTCCCCACCACCTCGGGATGCCCGGCATGGCCGACGAGGATCACGTGGCGCCCGCGCTTGTGATGAACCATCGCCTCGCGGTGCACCTTCGTCACCAGGGGGCAGGTGGCGTCCACGGCGAAGAGGCGGCGCGCCGCGGCGGCCTCGGGAACGGAGCGCGGCACCCCGTGGGCGGAGAGGATCACGGGGGCCGAACCGTCCGGCACCTCGTCGAGCTCGCGCACGAAGACGGCGCCCTTGCGCTTCAGGCTCTCGACGACGTAGCGGTTGTGGACGATCTCGTGCCGCACGTAGACCGGCGGCCCGTAGCGCAGGAGCGCCTGCTCCACCGCATCGATCGCCCGCACGACGCCGGCGCAGAAGCCGCGCGGCGCGCACAGCAGAACCTGGAGCGTGGGCTTCGTCATCGCGTCCGATGTGCGGGCGGGCCGTGCCGGTGTCAAGCGAATGCGGCGGCATGGCAGGGAGGTCGAAGGGTCCTGATCGGCTGGCGCCGAGCGCTGCTGCGCAGCGCCCCCTCTCCCGACCCCGCTTTGCGGGGCCATCCTCTCCCGCAGAGGGGAGAGGGCGGCGCGCCCTACCTTCTCCCCTCTGCGGGAGAAGGTGCCCTCCGAAAGGAGGGCGGATGAGGGGTGCCGGGCATAGGCCCGATACGTTCAAAACTTCAGCAATGTCGTTCGCGGGCTCGACCCGCGAACCTCGGCGCGAACACCCGAGCCCGCGAACCGAGATGGCCGGGTCAAGCCCGGCCATGACCGGCAAGGAACCGACCGCAGCCGAACCCGCTCCCGACTCTGTCCGTGCGCCAGCGCACCTCGCGCTTCTCGTCCGAGCGCGCTAGAACACCTGCAGCGTGGGCTCCGCCCTGCCCTTCCAACCCACCGCGACAGATTCGAGAAGACTCCGCCCATGGCCGGTGCCGCCTCTCACGCGAGTTTCCTGCCGCCCGTGCTCACCTTGTGCGCGGCGGCGGTGGTCGCCGTGCCGCTGGCGCGGCGGCTCGGGCAGAGCGCCGTGCTGGGCTACCTCGCCGCGGGCGTGGCGGTCGGGCCGTCGGGATTGTCCCTCATCGCGGATCCGGAGACGGCGCGGGGCGTTGCCGAGCTCGGCGTCGTGCTCCTCCTCTTCATCATCGGGCTGGAGCTCAAGCTCTCGCACCTCCTCTCGATGAAGGGCGACATCTTCGGCCTCGGCGCACTGCAGCTCGCGGTGACGGGCGCCCTCATGACGGCTGCCGGCATGGCCTATGGCCTGCCGTTCCGGGGGGCCCTCACGGTGGGCCTCGCGCTCGCCCTGTCGGCCACCGCCATCGCGCTGCAAGTGCTGGAGGAGCGAAGCGACTTGCAGGCGCCCTACGGCCGGCGCGCCTTCGGGGTGCTCCTGTTCCAAGACCTCTCCATCGTGCCGATCCTGGCCCTCCTGCCGCTGCTGGCGAGCACCTCGGGCGGCGAGGACTTCGCCGGACAGGCTATCACCGTGGGCAAGGCCGCGGGCGCCATCCTCCTCGTCATCCTCGTCGGGCGCTACGGGCTCAACCCGTTCTTCCGCTTCCTCGCCGGCAGCCGGGCGCGGGAGGTGATGACGGCGTCGGCGCTTCTCGTGGTGCTCGGCACCGCGGTGCTGATGGAGCAAGTCGGCCTCTCGATGGCCATGGGCGCCTTTCTCGCCGGCGTCCTGCTCGCCGAATCGAACTTCCGCCACCAGCTCGAAGCCGACATCGAGCCCTTCCGCGGCATCCTGCTCGGCCTCTTCTTCATGAGCGTCGGCATGTCGATCGACGCCGGGCTCGTGCGCCGGGCCTGGCCGTTTCTGGCGGCGGCGACGCTCGGGGTCATCGGCGCCAAGATCCTGCTCGCCGCCGTGCTCCTGCGCGCCACGGGCTCGGGCTGGCGCGACGGCTTGCGAGCCGGCGCGGTGCTGGCGCCGGCGGGCGAGTTCGCCTTCGTGCTCCTGCCCCTCGGCGCAGGCCTCGGGCTCCTCGCCGGCGGTGACGCCCAGCTCGCGACGGCGCTCGCCGCGCTCACGATGGTCTTCGGCCCGCCCATCGCCAAGGTCATCGACCTCGTCCTCGAGCGGGCCCGCCGGCGCGAGGACGAGCCCGAGTTGCGGGCTATGGAGGAGGCCTCAGGCGGCGAGGTCCTGGTGGTGGGCTTCGGTCGGTTCGGGCAGGTGGTGAACCAGGTACTCCTGGCGCGGGACGTCGACGTCACGGTCATCGACAAGGACGTGGAGCGCATCCGCGGCGCCTCGAGCTTCGGCTTCCGCATCTACTATGGCGACGGCACCCGTCTCGACGTGCTGCGTGCCGCCGGCGCCGCGCGGGCCAAGGTGCTGTGCGTCTGCGTCGACGACCGCGAGGCCGCGCTCAAAATCGCGGAGATCGCGCACCAGGAATTCCCGACCCTGCGCACCTACATGCGCGCCTATGACCGCATCCATGCCATCGACCTCATGGCGCTCGAGGTGGACTACCTGATGCGGGAAACCTTCGAGTCGGCGCTCAACTTCGGCGGCGCCACGCTCGAGGAGCTCGGCGTCTCGGCGGCGGAGGCGACGGCCACCGTGGAAGACGTGCGCCGCCGCGACGTCGCCCGCCTGATGATGCAGAAGGACGAGGGTCTGATGGGCGGCTCCGACCTCCTGGTCGGCACGCCGCGCCTCACGCCGCAGCCCCTCACCGCCCCCAAGGCCCGCTCCACCGCGCTGTCGCCCGAGACCCGCGACATCCTCGGCGGCGAGGAAGCGGCCTGATGGACATTCCGTCCCCTGTTGCCCCGCCCCAACCCGTGACCGCTCCCGTCTCGTCCGCCGCCCCGGCGGCGGGGGAGACGGCCCGCTTCGTCACCGGCTCGCCCCTGCGCCACGTCGCGGTGATGACGGGGACGGGGGCGGTGGGCCTCGTCGCCGTGTTCGTCGTGGACTTCCTGTCCCTCCTCTACGTGTCCTGGCTCGGCGACCCGAGCCTCACGGCGGGCGTCGGCTTCGCGACCGTGGTCCTGTTCTTCGGCGTCTCGATCAATATCGGTCTCATGATCGCGGCCGGTGCCCTCGTGTCCCGGGCGCTCGGCGCCGGCGACCGGCCCCTGGCCCGGCGTCTCGCCGCCTCGTCTCTGGTCCACCTCGTGATCGTGGCGCTGGCCATCAGCCTCCTAATGCTCGCCTTCCTGCCCCTCATCCTCGGACGGCTCGGGGCGACCGGCGAGGCCTATGCCGTCGCGGAGCGCTTCTTGTGGATCACCCTGCCCTCGAATGCCCTGATGGCTCTCGGGATGGGATATTCCGGGGTGCTGCGGGCAGTCGGCGATGCCGCGAGGGCCATGTACGTGACCCTGATCGGCGGCCTCGTGACGGCCGGGCTCGACCCTCTCCTCATCTTTGGGCTCGGCCTCGGCACGGACGGGGCGGCCTGGGCGACGGTGGGATCGCGCCTCGTCTTCGCACTGGTCGGCCTGCACGGCGCGGTGCGGGTGCACGATCTCGTGGCCCGACCCAGCGTCGCCGACGTCGTGGCGGATGCCCGGGCGGTCTACCGGATCGGCTTTCCCGCCGTGCTCACCAACGTGGCCCCGGCGCTCGCCAACGCCTTCCTGGCGGGCATCCTCGCCCGCTTCGGAGACGCGATCGTCGCGGGAGGCAGCATCATCGACCGCCTCGTCCCGGTGGTTTTCGGAGGCATCTTCGCGCTGTCCGGCGCGGTCGGTCCGATCCTCGGCCAGAACTGGGGCGCGGGCCGCTTCGACCGCATGCGCGAGACGCTGCGCGCCAGCGTGCTGTTCATGACGATCTACACGGGCGTGGTCTGGGCGCTCCTGCTGCTCGCCGAGGGTCTCATCCTCCGGCTGTTTCAGATCACGGGGCCGACCGCGCACCTCGTCTCCTTCTTCTGCTGGGTGAGCGGGGCGCTGTGGTTCTTCAACGGGCTCCTCTTCGTCGCCAACGCCTCGTTCAACAATCTCGGCTTTCCGCTCTACTCGACGGCCTTCAACTGGGGCCGGGCGACGCTCGGCACGATCCCCTTCGCCCTCGTCGGCGCCTGGCTCGCCGGGCCGGAGGGGGCGCTGGCCGGAACCGGCGTCGGGTCGCTCGTCTTCGGCTGCGCGGCGATCGCCACGGCCTTCTGGACGATCACGAAACTCGCGCGGGAGGACGGACGCGCTCGGGTCTGAACTCTTGTCTGAACCCTGGCCTGAACCCCGGCCTGACATTGTCGTGCAGGACCTGAGGCCCTACCCTTGCCGGCAGCCGAGGCCGGAGGGCGCCCGTGTTCAATCTCTTCGACATCCTGCGCGACGGCCAAGGCGGGGCCGCGTTCGACAACCTGGCCCGTCAATATGGGCTGACGCCCGAGCAGGTGCGCAAGGCGACGGAAGCGCTCCTTCCGGCCTATGCCCTGGCGCTCCAGAACAGTGCGCAGAACCCGGCCGCCCTGATGCAGCTCTTCGGGGCCATGGCATCGCATCCCGCGGCGCAGGCCTATGCCAACCCGCAGGCGGCCTTCACTCCCCAGGCCGAGCGGCAAGGCGCGGACCTGGCGAGCAGCCTGTTCGGATCGCCCGAAGCGAGCCGCGCCGTCGCTGAGCGGGCAGCGGCCTTCGCCGGGCTCGGCGCCGACCTGATGGCTCGTCTCCTGCCGGTGGTCGGGACGATGCTGATGGGGGGTCTGGCTCAGCGCGCGGCGCAGGCGCCGGGAACCGGACCGGTCAATCCTTTCGCGCCCTGGCTCGCGATGATGCAAGGGGCGATGCAGGGCGCCATGCAAGGCGCTTTCGCCGGCGCGGCCCAAGCCGCCCCGAACCTCCGTCCGGAGCCGCCTCCAACCGCCGGCAATCCCTGGAGCGACTTCATGGCCGGCGCCTTCGGACAAGCACCGCCGCCCCCGCCACCGCCGCAGCCGGCCGCCCCGGGCAATCCGTTCGAGGCGATGATGAGCGGGTTCTTCGGCGCTCAACCCGCCGCGCCGACCCCACCGCCGGCTCCCGAGCCGGCGCAGCCTGATCCGTCCGAGGCCTGGCGCCAGATGTTCCAGGCCGGCCACGAGGTCCAGGAGCAATACGTCGAAGGCCTTCGCAAGGTGTTCGACGGCATCGGGCAGCCGGGGAGCAAGGCGAACGGCGGGTAGGGTTGGCTGGGCCCTGCCGTGCGGGAGCGGCGAGGCCCCCCTCACCCCCGCTCCACTGCGTTGCGCTTGCTCGCACGGAACATGTTGTTCCGCGCGAGCCCTCTCCCCGCGAGCGGGGAGAGGAGAACCGCGCACCATCGTATCAGATCATCGAGAACAGGGCCGAGACCCGGCCGACCCACCTCTCCCCGCGGGCGGGGAGAGGGCTTCGCCTGCGCACCGGCAGGCGAAGCGAGCGAACCGAAGGTGAGCGGGGGTGAGGGGGGAGCCGGGCATAAGCCCCGAACGGCTCAATACACCGCATGTCGTTCGCGGGCTCGACCCGCGAACCTCGGCGCTTAGGCTCAGGTGCAGAAGGTCGAGATGGCCGGGTCAAGCCCGACCATGACAGAGATCAGAAGCGAAGCGCTTTTTAAGCGCTCAGCGCCTCCCGCGAGCGCTCGGCGCGCTTGCGGTCGTTCGGGTCGAGCACCGCCTTGCGCAGGCGGATCGACTTCGGCGTCACCTCGACGAGCTCGTCGTCCTGAATCCAGGCGAGCGCCTTCTCGAGGGTCATGCGGATCGGCGGGGTGAGGCGCACCGCTTCGTCCTTGGAGGTGGTGCGGATGTTCGTCAGCTTCTTGCCCTTCAGGACGTTGACCTCGAGGTCGTTGTCCCGGGTGTGGATGCCGATGATCATGCCCTGGTAGACCTTCCAGCCCGGCTCGATCACCATCGGGCCGCGATCCTCCAGGTTCCAGAGCGCGTAGGCCACGGCCTCGCCCTGGTCATTCGAGATGAGCACCCCGTTGAGCCGGCCCGCGATCTCGCCCTTGTAGGGCTCGTAGGCGTGGAAGAGCCGGTTCATGATCGCCGTACCGCGGGTATCCGTCAGGAGCTCCGACTGATAGCCGATGAGGCCTCGGGTGGGTGCGTGGAAGACAAGGCGCTGCCGGTTGCCGCCGGACGGGCGCATCTCGATCATCTCGGCCTTGCGCTCGGACATCTTCTGGACGACCGCGCCGGAATGCTCCTCGTCGACGTCGATGACCACTTCCTCGATGGGCTCGAGGAGCCCGCCCGTGGCCTCGTCCTTCTTCATGACGACGCGGGGACGCGACACCGCGATCTCGAAGCCCTCGCGTCGCATGGTCTCGATCAGGATGGCGAGCTGCAGCTCGCCTCGGCCGGAGACGTAGAACGAATCCTTGTCCGCCGCCTCCTCGATCTTGAGCGTCACGTTGCCCTCGGCCTCCTTGAAGAGGCGCTCGCGGATCATCCGGCTCGTGACCTTGTCGCCCTCGGTCCCAGCGAGCGGACTATCGTTGACGATGAAGGACATCGTCACCGTCGGCGGGTCGATGGGCTGAGCCTGGATCGGCACGTCGTTCGACGGGTCGCAGAAGGTGTCGGCGACCGATCCCTTCACGAGGCCGGCGATGGAGACGATGTCGCCCGCCTCGCCCATCTCGATCGGCTGGCGCTCCAGGCCGCGGAAGGCCAGGATCTTGGAGATACGTCCCGTCTCGACGAGGTTGCCCTCGCGGTCGAGAACCTTGACGTTCTGGTTCGGCTTCACGGTGCCCGAGGCGATGCGCCCCGTGATGATGCGGCCCAGAAAGGGGTTCGCTTCGAGCAGGGTGCCCAACATCCGGAACGGGGCGTCATCGGTCTTGGGCTCCGGCACGTGCTCCAGCACGAGGTCGAAGAGCGGCGCGAGACCGTCGGTCTGGGGCCCTTCAGGCGATTTCGCCATCCAGCCGTTGCGGCCCGAGCCATAGAGGATGGGGAAGTCGAGCTGCTCGTCGCTGGCGTCGAGCGCCGCGAAGAGGTCGAAGACCTCGTTGATCACTTCCTGGGCGCGCGCGTCCGGCCGGTCGACCTTGTTGACCGCGACGATGGGGCGAAGGCCGATCTTGAGGGCCTTGGACACCACGAACTTCGTCTGCGGCATCGGCCCCTCGGCCGCGTCGACGAGCACGATAACGCCGTCGACCATGGAGAGGATGCGCTCCACCTCGCCGCCGAAATCGGCGTGGCCGGGGGTGTCGACGATGTTGATGCGGGTATCCTTCCAGACCACCGAGGTAGCCTTGGCGAGGATCGTGATGCCGCGCTCCTTCTCGAGGTCGTTCGAGTCCATCGCCCGCTCCTCGACCCGCTGGTTCTCCCGGAAGGAGCCGGACTGCTGCAGCAGCTTGTCGACGAGCGTCGTCTTGCCGTGGTCGACGTGGGCGATGATGGCGATGTTGCGAAGCTTCACGGTGGCTCGTCCGACAATGCAGGCAGCCCGGATCGCGACGGGACGGCATTAAGCCGCGCGACGCGAACCGGGCCTGTGCGAGAAATCCTGGTGTGCGGTGCAATATAGGGACGCGGATGGGGCGGCAATAGGGCCGCCTACGCGATCCCTCGCCGCGAGCCTTTACTCTGCGGCCTGAGACAAAGGCGTCGGGTGGGTTTCGAGCCAGCGGCGCCGCTCGCCGATGGCGTGGCGGGCCTGGTCGAGGCCAAGGGTGAAGGCCACCATGCTCGCCTCGTCGATCCCGTCCTGGCCGGCCTTCGACAGGGCGCGGCCGAGGATGTCGTCGGCCTCCGATTCGAGGGCGTCGAGTTCGGCGAGCGTGTCGGCGCGCCGTGCCGCGCGCACGATGTCGAGGAGGCGGTTGAGGAGCGACACCTTGCGCGCCCGATTATGGTTCGCCGTCTTGCCGGCCATCGCCGCGGCGGCCGAGCCCGCGATGCTGATCACCATGATGCCGAGATACATCCAGTCGCCGTAGCGCTCGAAGAAGGTTTGAACCTCGCCTTCGTAATAGGCGGCAGCCCCCGGATGAACCGGCAGCGACGAGCTCTTGGAGGTGTCGGGCGCCTCGATGCGGTTCGCCAGCGGCACCTCCGTGGCGATCGCCGGGCGCATGGCGAAGATGAGCCGCGTGAGCTCGGAGGCGATGTCGTCGTCGAGCTCCGGCGTGGCGACGAGGCGGTGGTTGACACCGAGCGTCGTCACGCTCTCCATCGGCCGCGGCGGCGAGCCGCCGAAGGTGCCGCGCACGATCTCAAAGGACTCGAAGGCCGGTAGGCGCTGGGCGATCGCGTCGGCCTCGTTGATGGGCACGAAGACCGGCGGCCCGCCGGCGGCCTGCGTCACGGCCGCGACCGCGTCCGTCACCGTCTTGCCCGAGGGTGTGCCCACCGCGAGCACCGCGTCGATCTCTCCCGCGCGGAGCGCGTCGGCGACGGCCGCCGCGGAGTCGAAGAGGATGGTGCGCACCGTGCCGGGTTCGATCTCATAATGGTTCAGCACGGTGGCGAGCAGCTTCGCGTTCGCGTCGATGCGCCGCACGATGCCGACCGTCTTGCCGGAGAGCCCGGCCACGCGCTCGATCTTGGTCGCGCCCGTGGTCATGAGCACCGCCGCGTCGCGGTGCATGATGACGAGCGTCTGGGCTTTCGGAGGAACCGCGGCGTCGGTGCGCACCACGGCCAAGTCCGCCTTGCCGTTGTCGAGGCTCTCGGCGCTGCCGGCCACCCCTTCCGTCAGCACGAGCTTGACACGCACGGCCGCCCGCTCACGGGCGAGATACTGGGCCACCGCCGCCATGAGCCGCGTGTCCTCGCTCGACATCGGCCCGACGGCGACCCGCAGGGTCGTCGGCGCCGTCAGGTACTGCACGCCGAGCAGGCTCAGCGCGAAGAGCGCGAGCGCGGCAGCGAGGAGGGTGAGAACCAGGCGGCGCATGCGGGGGAGGTTGGCGGGTGAGACCCGCGAGCGCAAGGGCCGCCAGGACAGCCGGCCAATCGGCCGAAATGAAGGCGGGGGCCGCGGGACGGACTCAGGCCGGCACCGCCGGTCGCGCCGCGCCGCCCCGGAACGGCCAGTCGGGGCGCACGCTGCGCACCAGCATCATCTCCCCCACGTTCTCGCGAGTGACGAGGCCGATGAGGCGCCCTTCCTCATCGAGGGCGAAGAGAGCCGGCGCCCGCGACTGGTTCAGAAGCGCGAGCGCCGCGTCGAGGGGCATCATGGCATTCACCGCGGGCACGTCGCGCACCATGATGTCGAGCACGGGCGCGGCGGGTCCCCCGTCGCGCAGCGCCGGGATGAGGGCGTCCTTCGTGAGGAGACCGCGAGGCCGGCCCGCCCCGTCGATGATCGGGAATACAGTCTGCGGGGAGCGCAGCAGCAGGTTCACGGCGTCATTCAGCGTGGCGTTGGGCGATAGGCCTTCGAGCACGCTTTCCAACGCCGCCCGCACCGGCAGTTCCCGGGTCCCGTCCCGCAGCGCGACATGCTGGGCTTCGGCGGAGGCCGCGAGATAGATGAAGAGCGCGATGACGATCAGCATCGGGTTCACGAAGAGGCCGGCGAGCGCGAAGAGGAAGGCCGCGCCCTGGCCCACGCGCGCGGCGATCCGGGTCGCCTCGGCGTGGGGACGGCGGGTGGCGAGCAGCGCCCGGAGCACCCGGCCCCCGTCCATCGGGAAGGCGGGAATCAGGTTGAACAGCACGAGGAAGACGTTGGCCGCTGCGAGACGCGCCGCGAGGCCTGCCTGTGGTTCGGCGATCTGGGCCGCCTGCACGGCATCCGTGGTGCCGTCTGCGCCCCGCCCCGCGAGATAGACGAACAAGGCTGCTGCGACCACCACGTTCACCGCCGGGCCGGCCAGCGCCACCACCAGTTCCTCGCGGGGCCGCTCCGGGATGCGCTCGAGGCTCGCGACGCCGCCGATGGGCGAGAGCGTCACCTCCGGGGTGCGGATGCCATAGCGCCGCGCGGCGAAGATATGGCCGAACTCGTGCGCGAGCACGCAGGCGAAGACGAGGATGAGGAAGAGAACCCCTTCCAGCGCCGCCTCCCGGCCGCCGAGCCGGTATTGCGTCGCACCGACCCAGATCAGGAAGAGCACGAAGGTGGCGTGCAGCCGCACCACCGTCCCGGCGATGACGGCGACGGGAAACGACCAAAGCATCGACAGCCTCCGCGAATCTCAGGCCGTCGACAACGTGGGGTCAGGCCGGACGGTTCGGGAGACGTGCTGTCGCGCTTGTGGCCGCGGTTAGAGCCCGAGTTTGCGCTTGCGCTGCGCTAGCGTCCTCAAGCGCAGCGCGTTGAGCTTGATGAAACCCGCAGCGTCCCGGTGGTCGTAGGCGACGGCGCCTTCCTCGAAGGTGACGAGGTCCTGGTCGTAGAGGGAATAGGGGCTCTCGCGGCCGATGACGTGGACGCCGCCCTTGTAGAGCTTGAGGCGCACCGTGCCGGTCACGAGTTCCTGGCTCTTGTCGATGAGGGCCTGGAGCATCTCGCGCTCAGGGCTGAACCAGAAGCCGTTGTAGATGAGCTCCGCGTAGCGCGGCATCAGCTCGTCCTTGAGGTGCGCCGCGCCGCGATCCAGGGTGATCGACTCGATGCCGCGATGGGCCATGACGAGGATGGTGCCGCCCGGCGTCTCGTACATGCCGCGGCTCTTCATGCCGACGAAGCGGTTCTCGACGAGGTCGAGGCGGCCGATGCCGTTGATCCGGCCGAGATCATTGAGGCGCGCGAGCAAGGTCGCGGGCGAGAGGCGCTCACCGTCGATGGACACGGCGTCGCCGCGCTCGAAGCCCACGGTGATGATCGTGGGCTTGTCCGGCGCCGATTCCGGGTCGCCGGTGCGGGAATAGACGTAGTCGGGCACCTCGGCCGATGGATCCTCCAGCACCTTTCCTTCGGACGAGGCGTGCAGGAGGTTGGCGTCGACGGAGAAGGGCGCCTCGCCCCGCTTGTCCTTGGCGATCGGAATCTGGTGCTGCTCGGCGAAGGCGATGAGCTGCTCGCGGGAGCGCAGATCCCACTCACGCCAGGGGGCGATCACCGTCACGTCGGGCTTGAGCGCGTAGTAGGCGAGCTCGAAGCGCACCTGGTCGTTGCCCTTGCCCGTGGCGCCGTGCGCCACCGCGTCGGCGCCGACCCTCTCCGCGATCTCGATCTGCTTCTTGGCGATGAGGGGCCGGGCAATGGAAGTGCCGAGCAGGTACAGGCCCTCGTAGAGCGCGTTCGCCCGGAACATCGGGAACACGTAGTCCCGCACGAACTCCTCGCGCAGGTCCTCGATGAAGATGTTCTCGGGCCTGATGCCGAGAAGCTCGGCCTTGCGCCGGGCCGGCTCCAGCTCCTCCCCCTGGCCGAGATCGGCGGTGAAGGTGACGACCTCGCACCCGTAGGTGGTCTGGAGCCACTTCAGGATGATCGAGGTGTCGAGACCGCCGGAATAGGCGAGCACGACCTTGTTCACGCGCGTCTCGGGCATGGAAGCGTCGGGTCCGTTGAGGAGGGTCCGCCGCGACCCTTCGCGAGCTTGGGCGGAGATCGGCGCGTTTATAGAGATGTGCGGAAGGGGCGCAACGGGCTTGCGGCGCAGGCGCGATTGCGAAACCCTAGACGCCTTAAGGCCTCAGGAGGCGAGACCGAATGGCCCGACGTCCCGTCCTCGAGTTCTGGTACGAGTTCGCCTCCACCTATTCCTACCTCGCCGCGATGCGGATCGAGCCCCTGGCCGAAGCGGCGGGCGTCGACATCCGCTGGCGGCCGTTCCTGCTCGGGCCGATCTTCGCCGCGCAGGGGTGGAACTCCTCGCCCTTCAATCTCTTCCCGGCGAAGGGCCGGTACATGTGGCGGGACATGCAGCGCGAGGGCGCGCGGCTCGGCCTGCCCGTCCACAAGTCCGAGACTTTCCCGCAGAACAGCCTCGTCGCGGCGCGGGTAGCGTTGCTCGGCGCCGAGCATCCGTGGGGACCGACCTTCACCAAGGCCGTTTACCACAGGGCCTTCGGCGAGGGCCGCTCGATCGCCGAGCCGGCGGCGGTTCAGGGCATCCTCACCCATCTCGGCATGGACGCGGACGGGGTGCTGCGCGCCGCGTCCGCCGACGCCAACAAGACACGGCTCAAAGCCTTGACCGAGGAGGCCCGCTCCCGCGGCATCTTCGGCGCGCCGACCTTCTTTACGGAGGACGGCGAGATGTTCTGGGGCAACGACCGTCTGGAACAGGCGCTGGCCTGGGCGTCGGGCGAGCGGACGGCCCTCGCGGGCGGCGGTTAGCCGGCAAGCAGCCAGGCGACGGCGAGGAGCCCGAGGAGCTGGAAGGCGTTGAGCCACACGCTCGTTCGGTGGAGCGCTTGGAAGGCGGGCTCGGCCGCGGCATCGCCGGCGAGCGCCCGGTCACGCAGGGCGTTGATCCGCGGCATCAGGCCTTGTCGGGCGAGCGCGAACCCCGCGGCGACGAGGGCGATGAGCGCCGCCTCCCGCCAACGCCCCGCAGCGGCCGCGAGGAGAGCGGCGGCGAGCGTCGCGATCCCGAGCACGAGGTAGTAGACCCGGAACTGCGCGCGCAAGAAGCGGCCGGCTTCGGCAGCCTGCAGGACGCGAAAGACCGTCGGCGCGACCGCGCCGGCGAAGAACAGCATCGCGCCGACGATAGCGGCGACGAGGGCAAAGCTGGCGAGAGCGAAGGTCACGGGGCGATCACGAGTGGGCAGACTGGACCTCGAGATAGGTGACGGTGGCCCCGAGGCGAGGTAGCGCGATCGCGTGCCGCAAGGGATGGCAAGCAAAGCGGCCGGAGCGCACCAGTTATGGCGGCGGACGAGCCCGTCGGCCGAGCACCTTCCGTTAGGGTTTTCGCGCGATCCTGGTGCGTAACGCGGCGGAAAGGATGGAAGGACCAGCATGTTCGGGGCCCTGCTGCCGCGCATCGAAGGGCGAAGCCGCCTGGGACAGGCCGGCGAGGTAACCTATCTCTGGCTCAACCTGATGGCGGCAGCGGTCGTCTTGAGCGCCGCGTCGGGCGCCCTGGGGCTGGGCGGCGCGGGATCGGGCTTCGGCTTCTCTACCCGCGAGATGCTCGTACTGTGGATGTTCGCCGCCCTCGCCCTTCGCGCACCGGCCCTGCTCACGTGGTGGATCACGGCGTCGCGCACACGGGAGCGGAGCCAGCCCGCGACCCGCGAGGCTGAGGCCCCGCGCGGGCCGGCGACGGCACCCCAGACCTTTGCTTCGGCCGCGTGGGAGCCGCCCTCCCCGAAGGCGCGCTCGACCACGGCGTCGCGCAGCCGTTACCGCGAGCGCGGCTGAACGCCAGGCCTGCCGCGAGGCCGGTTGCCGTCGCACCCGGTTTCGACTATGTGAGGCCCGTCCATCGCGGCGCTGCGGCGCGAGCGGGGCGCTCGCGCGCGTCCGCATCGTCCACACGGCACCTTGGATCTGTCCTGACGTCCGTCGACATACGCCGGCCCGCTCGTGAGCGGTCCGCCCGAATCCCCGCTTTCGACAACGAGCGGTTCGGGCAGCGGCGGCGCCAGGGGCAGTGTGCAACACCAACCCGCCGGCGTTGCGTCCTCGGAAAGAGAGGACGCCCCGAGGAGATCTAATGTCTGCAGCTTTGCAAAGCGCGCCGGGCCGCGAGGATTTCGCCGCCCTTCTCGAGGAGTCGTTCCGCACTCACGAGATCACCGAGGGCTCGGTGGTCAAGGGGCACGTGGTCGCGATCGAGAAGGACGTCGCTGTCATCGACATCGGCGCCAAGACGGAGGGCCGAGTCGCCCTCAAGGAATTCGTCGGCCCCGGCCGGGGCGACACGCCGGTCAAGGTCGGCGACGAGGTCGAGGTCTACGTCGAGCGCATCGAGAACGCGCTGGGCGAGGCCGTCATCTCCCGCGACAAGGCTCGCCGCGAGGAGAGCTGGGTCAAGCTCGAGAAGGCTTTCGAAGCCAACGAGCGCGTCAACGGCATGATCTTCAACCAGGTCAAGGGCGGCTACACCGTCGACCTCGACGGCGCCGTGGCGTTCCTGCCGCGCTCCCAGGTCGACATCCGCCCGGTCCGCGATGTCACCCCGCTCATGGGCGTGCCGCAGCCGTTCCAGATCCTCAAGATGGACCGTCGCCGCGGCAACATCGTCGTGTCGCGCCGCACCGTGCTCGAGGAGAGCCGCGCCGAGCAGCGCTCCGAGCTCGTGGCCAACCTCGAAGAGGGTCAGGTCATTGACGGCGTGGTCAAGAACATCACCGAGTACGGCGCGTTCGTCGATCTCGGCGGTATCGACGGCCTCTTGCACGTCACCGACATGGCATGGCGCCGCGTCAACCATCCCTCCGAGGTGGTGACCATCGGCCAGACCGTGAAGGTCAAGATCATCAAGATCAACCACGAGACGCACCGCATCTCGCTCGGCATCAAGCAGCTCCTGGCCGATCCGTGGGAGGGCATCGCCGCCCGCTACCCGGTGAACGCGAAGCTCAAGGGCCGTGTCACCAACATCACCGACTACGGCGCCTTCGTGGAGCTGGAGCCGGGGATCGAGGGCCTGATCCACGTCTCCGAGATGTCCTGGACGAAGAAGAACGTCCATCCGGGCAAGATCGTCTCCACCTCCCAGGAGGTCGAGGTTCAGATCCTCGAGGTCGATCCGGTCAAGCGCCGCATTTCGCTCGGCCTCAAGCAGACGCTTCAGAACCCGTGGGAGGGCTTCGCCGAGAAGCATCCCGTCGGCTCCGAGGTCGAGGGCGAGGTCAAGAACAAGACCGAGTTCGGTCTGTTCATCGGCCTCGAGGGCGACGTGGACGGCATGGTCCACCTCTCCGACCTCGACTGGAACCGTCCGGGCGAGCAGGTCATCGACGACTTCAAGAAGGGCGACATGGTGCGCGCCCAGGTTCTCGACGTCGACGTCGAGAAGGAGCGCATCTCGCTTGGCATCAAGCAGCTCGCGGGCGATCCCTTCGCGGATGCCGGCGAGATCCGCAAGGGCCAGGTCGTCACCTGCGAGGTGCTCGAGGTGAAGGATTCGGGCATCGAGGTGAAGATCGTCGACACCGACCTCTCCACCTTCATCCGCCGGGCCGAGCTCGCCCGCGACCGCGGCGACCAGCGCCCCGAGCGCTTCGCTGCCGGCGAGAAGGTCGATGCACGCGTGACGCAGTTCGACCGCAAGGCCCGCCGCGTCCAGCTCTCCGTCAAGGCCCTTGAAATGGCCGAGGAGAAGGAGGCGATCGCCCAGTACGGCTCGACCGACTCCGGCGCGTCGCTCGGCGACATCCTCGGCGCGGCCCTCAAGAAGGCCGGCACCGACAAGAAGTAAGGCGGCCGGGCGAGAGCCCGTCCTTGCCGATCCAGCCCGCGCGGAGCGATCCGCGCGGGCTTTTTCGTCGCTGCGGCGGCGCTCGCTTTGCGCCTTGCCCTTCGCGCGGGCCCGGGGCAGTGTGCCGGCCCGTTCGGGGGCGATGACACGATTTCTTCGAGGACACCCGCGATGGCCATGGATGCCGAACTGATCGCCGACCGCCGGCGGCTGCGGCGCAAGCTCACCTTCTGGCGCGTGCTCGGCGTGCTCGCGGCGCTGGCCGCTGTCGTGGCGATCGGCGCCGTGACGGCGGGGCGCAGCTCCGGCCGGGCCGGTCAGGACCAGATCGCCCGCATCTCCGTCGACGGCTTCATCGCCGGCGACCAGCGCATGGCCGATCTCATGCGCCGCGTCGGCGAGGCGGGGCACGTCAAGGGGGTGGTGATCTCGATCAACTCGCCCGGCGGCACCACGACGGGCTCGGAAGAACTCCATCGCAACATTCGGGCGCTGGCGGCCAAGAAGCCGGTGGTGGCCTTCGTGGACGGCCTCGCGGCGTCCGGCGGCTACATCACGGCGCTCGCCGCCGACCGGATCGTCGCCCGGGAGACGTCGCTCGTCGGCTCGATCGGCGTGCTGTTCCAGTTTCCCGACGTCTCGAAGCTTCTCACAACCTTGGGCGTCCAGGTCGAGGAGGTGAAGTCGAGCCCGCTCAAAGCCGAGCCCTCCGGCTTCAAGCCGACGAGCCCGGAGGCCCGCGCGGCGTTGCAGAGCGTCGTCAACGACACCTACGGCTGGTTCAAGGGCCTCGTGGCCGAGCGCCGGCAGATGAACGAAGGCCAAGTGGCCGCCGTGTCCACCGGGCAGATCTTCAGCGGCCGCCAGGGCCTGTCCCTCAAGCTCGTCGACGAACTCGGCGGCGAGCGCGAGGCGGTGGCCTGGCTTGAGCGCGAGCGCAACGTTGCCAAGGATCTCCCCATTCGGCCCTGGCGCCCGCGCAGCGACCGCTCCAACTTCGACCTCTGGACGGCCGCGGCCTTCAGCGCCGACCTCGTGGGCCTTGACGGCCTCGCCGCTTCGCTGCGCCGGGCCTCGGCGCACCAAAGCTTGACCGTTGACGGCCTCCTGGCCGTCTGGCAGCCTTCGATCAGCGATAAGTGATTGATAGCATAGACTTAAGCGAGCCCTTATGATCAAGTCCGAACTCGTCCTCAAGCTCGCCGAGCAGAATCCCCACCTCTATCAGCGCGACGTCGAGAACATCGTGAACGCGATCCTCGATACCATCGCCGACGCGCTGGCCCGCGGCGACCGGGTGGAGCTGCGGGGCTTCGGTGCCTTCTCCGTGAAGCGCCGCGACGCCCGGGCCGGGCGCAACCCGCGCACGGGCGAGGCCGTTGCCGTGTCCGAGAAGGCGGTGCCGGTGTTCAAGACCGGCAAGGAGATGCGCTCCCGCCTCAATGCCAGCGGCCTCTCCGTCGAGGCCTGAAACGTCAAGGACGCTCGATGCGCGCCTTCCTCAAGGCTCTGATCCTCCTTCCCATGGCTATCGTCGTGGTGCTGCTCGCGGTGGCGAACCGCGGCCCCGTGACCCTGTCCCTCGACCCTTTCTCGGGCGACGCGCCGGAAGTGGCGTTCCGGGTCCCGCTCTACGCCCTCGTCTTCGGGGCCGTGGCGCTCGGCACACTTATCGGCGGCATCGCCTCCTGGCTCGCGCAGGGGAAGAACCGTCGCTCGCGCCGCGAGGCCCGGCGCGAGGTCGGCCGCCTCAAGGCCGAGACCGAGCGCCTGCGCCAGCGCACGGAGGCCCATGCCGCGAGCGGCCCTGCCCTGCCCGCACCGTCCCGCTTCTAGATGCGCGTCGTCTCGTCCGACGAGATCGATCGGGCGCTCGCCTTTCCCGCTCTGATCGAGGCGCTGGCCGCAGCCTTCCGCTCCGACGCCGTGACGCCGGTGCGCCACCATCACGAGATCCCCCGTCCGGGCGGCGACGGCACGCTTCTCCTCATGCCGGCCTGGTCGGGCCGCGGGGGCGGCTACCTCGGCGTGAAGGTCGTCACGGTGTTTCCCGGCAACGCGGCACGGGGCCTCGCCAGCGTGCTTGGCACCTATCTTCTCATGGACGGCGACACCGGCCGGCCCCTCGCGGCGCTCGACGGCACGCGGCTGACCCTCTGGCGCACCGCGGCAGCGTCCGCCCTCGCCGCGCAGGCGCTCGCCCACCCCGACGCGACGCACATGGTGATGGTGGGCGCAGGCGCTCTCGCGCCGTTCTTGATCCGGGCGCATCGGAGCGTGCGGCCTCTCGAGACGGTGTCCCTGTGGGCCCGGGAGCCCGCGAAGGCGGAGGCGCTGGCGGCGCGCCTGCGTGACGAAGGGCTGCCCGTCTCCGCCGCGCCCGATCTCGAGGCCGCCGTGCGTCAGGCTGACGTCGTCTCCTGCGCGACGCTTGCGACCGAGCCCCTCGTGAGCGGCGAATGGCTGCGGGCCGGCGCTCATCTCGACCTCGTCGGCGCCTTCAACCTGTCCATGCGCGAGGCGGACGACGCGGCGCTGCGCCGCGCGCGCATCCTCGTCGATACGCCCGCCGCCCATACCGAGGGTGGCGACGTGGCGCTCGGCCTCAAAGACGGCGCCATCACGCAGGGCGACATCGCCGGCGACCTCTTCGCCCTGTGCCGCGGCGCGGTCGAGGGCCGAACGGCGCCCGACCAGATCACGCTGTTCAAGTCGGTCGGCACGGCCCTCGAAGACCTTGCGGCGGCGGTGGCCGTCTGGGAGCGCCTGGACGCAGCGGCGCCCTGAGCGCATATCAGGGCCATGACGCCACCTGCCATGACGAGCCGCGACGAGATCACCGCGATGCTGCGCGCCATCCGCGCGGACATCGAGGCGCGCCACCCGATCCGGCTGGTGGGCATCTTCGGCTCGGTCGCGCGGGATGAGGCAACGGCGGGGAGCGATGTCGACATTCTCGTCGAGTATCGGCCCGGGTTGAGCTTCTTTCGGCTCGGCGAGGTCGAAGCGGAGCTGGAGGAGCGGCTCGGTCGCCCGATCGACCTCGTTTTCGAGAGTGTGCTGAACGACCGTATCAAGGCTCGCGTCGCTAAGGACCTGCGTCTCTTATGAAGCAGGAGCGCGAGCGGCTCACGGACATCGTCGCCTACGCTCGTGACGGGCTTGGCACGATCGACGGCGTTTCTCTCACCGGCTTCATGAACGACCGGCACCGTCGCCTGGCGGCGCGATACTGCTTGTTGGTGATCGGAGAAGCGGCCGCGAAGCTCACGGACGCCACGAGAGCCGCCATACCCGGCGTCCCCTGGAACGCCATCCGGGGTCTACGGAACCGCCTCGCTCACACGTACGATGCAATCGCCGACGAAGTGGTTTTCGAGACGATCAGCCGTGATCTTCCTGAGCTCGTCACGTCGATCACGATCTATCTCGACACCACCCCGGAGCAGCCATGACCTCCGGCCTCGTCAAGATCTGCGGCCTGAGCACCCCCGAGACCCTCGAGGCCGCGCTCGCGGCCGGCGCGGACATGGTGGGCTTCGTGTTCTACCCGCGCAGTCCGCGGCACCTCTCGCTCGAGGCCGCCCGGGGCTTGATCGCCAGCGCCCGAGGGCGAGCCGAGACCGTGGCGCTCCTCGTCGATCCAAGCGACGCCGAGATCGACGCCGTGACGGCGCTGGGCGTCGATCAGCTGCAGCTTCACGGCGCCGAGAGCCCGGAGCGGGTCGCGGCCATCGCGGCGCGCACGGGCCGCCCGGTGATGAAGGCCATCGGCATCGCGGGCACGGACGATCTCGCCGCGCTCGACCGCTACCCGCTGGCCGACCGCCTGCTCCTCGACGCCAAGCCTCCCTCGGCCGGCGCCCTGCCCGGCGGCAACGGCCTGCGCTTCGATTGGGCGCTGCTCGCCGGCCTTGACCCTCGGGCGCCGATCATGCTGTCAGGAGGTCTCGACCCGGACAACGTCGCCGAGGCGATCCGCCGGACCGGAGTGCGGGCCGTCGACGTGTCGTCGGGCGTCGAGAGCCGCCCCGGCCTCAAGGATCCGGCCAAGATCGCGGCCTTCGTCGCCGCCGCCCGCGCGGGCTTCGCCGCGCAGCACGAGGACGCCCTGTGACCGCTCCGCAGAACCCGAACTCCTTCCGCACCGGCCCCGACGAGCGTGGCCGCTTCGGCGCCTTCGGCGGCCGCTTCGTCGCCGAGACCCTGATGCCGCTCATCCTGGAGCTGGAGCAGGCCTACGAGGCGGCCAAAGCCGACCCGGCCTTCCAGGCCGAGATGGCGTCCTACCTGACCCACTATGTCGGCCGGCCGAGCCCGCTCTACTTCGCCGAGCGCATGACCGAGCATCTCGGCGGGGCGAAGATCTACTTCAAGCGCGACGAGCTGAACCACACGGGCGCGCACAAGGTGAACAACGTGCTCGGGCAGATCCTGCTCGCCCGGCGCATGGGACGCACGCGGATCATCGCCGAGACGGGCGCGGGCCAGCACGGCGTCGCCACCGCGACGCTCTGTGCCCGCTTCGGCCTGCAATGCGTCGTCTACATGGGCGCCGTCGACGTCGAGCGTCAGAAACCCAACGTCTTCCGCATGAAGATGCTCGGCGCCGAGGTGGTGCCAGTGCAATCGGGCTCGCGCACCCTCAAGGACGCGATGAACGAAGCTTTGCGCGACTGGGTCACCAACGTGGCCGACACCTTCTACTGCATCGGCACGGTGGCGGGGCCGCATCCCTATCCCGCCATGGTGCGCGACTTCCAATGCGTCATCGGCCGCGAGACCCGCGAGCAGATGATGCAGGCCGAAGGGCGCCTGCCCGATTCCCTCGTCGCCGCCATCGGCGGCGGCTCGAACGCCATCGGCCTGTTCCACCCCTTCCTCGACGACCGCGGCATCGAGATCTACGGCGTCGAGGCGGCGGGCCACGGCCTCTCCACGGGGCTCCACGCCGCCTCGCTCACCGGCGGGCGGCCGGGCGTGCTGCACGGCAACCGCACCTACCTGCTTCAGGACGCGGACGGGCAGATCCAGGACGCGCACTCGATCTCCGCGGGTCTCGACTATCCCGGCATCGGCCCGGAGCACGCCTGGCTGCACGATCTCGGCCGCGTGACCTATCTCTCGGCCACCGACGACGAGGCGCTGGGCGCCTTCCAGCTCTGCTCCAAGCTCGAGGGCATCATCCCGGCCCTCGAGCCGGCGCATGCGCTCGCCAAGGTGATCGAGATCGCACCGCAGAAGCCGAAAGATCACCTCATGGTGATGAATCTCTGCGGCCGTGGCGACAAGGACATCTTCACGGTGGCCGAGCACCTCGGCGGGCTCTGACGCGATCTAAGGATCGACCGCTTACACCGGCGCTCCCGGCCGTCCGAGCCGCAGGATCGCGAAGGCGATCAGCGCCAGCACTGCGATCACGATCGGCAGCGCGAGCGGCGAGGTCTCGACGATGGCGCCGACGAGCGCCCCGATGCTCGCCGCGCCCGTCATCTGACAGATGCCGAGCAGCGACGAGGCGGCGCCGGCCCGGTCTGGGAACGGCATGAGGGCGAGGGCTTGGCTCTGCGGCAGCACGAGCCCGTGCCCCATCGCATAGATCAGCATCGGCCCGGTGATCGCGAGCGACGAGGGCACCCGCAGGGCCACCAGTGCCACCATGGCGAGACCGCCGACGAGGAAGCACCAGATCCCGACGCCGACGACGCCCTCGAGCCCGAGCCGCGGCACGAGGCGCTGGGCGATCAGCGTGCCGGCGATGAAGCCGAGCACGGCGAAGCCGAAGCTCAGGCCGTAGAGGAACGGGTCGAGGCCGTAGAAGCTCTGGAGGGCAAAGGACGAGCCCGAGATGAAGGCGAAGAGCCCGGCATAGCCGGTGGCGGCCAGAAGCACCGGGATGCGGTAGGCCCGGTCCGCCCAGAGCTCGCGGTAGCCGCGCAGGATCGCGAGAAAGGAGAGCGGGGTCGTCGCACGGGCGCGAAGCGTCTCGGGCAGTGCCGGCGCCACGACGGCGAGGAGCGCGATCCCGAACAGGATGATCGCCGCGAAGGTGGCGCGCCAGCCAAACGCGCTCTCCAGCACCCCGCCCAGCACCGGCGCGATGGCCGGCACGAGGCCGAGGATCGAGCCCATGCGGGAGAGCTCGCGCCCGGCCCGCGGCCCCTCGTAGAGGTCGCGCACCACCGCCCGGCCGAGAACGATGGGCCCGGAGGCGCCGAGCGCCTGAACGAAGCGGGCGATCACCAGCACCTCGATCGAACTCGCGGCGGCGCAGATCGCCGAGGCCAGGGTGAAGAGGCACAGGCCGAAAATCAGGGCCGGGCGGCGCCCGAACCGATCGGAAATCGGCCCGTAGAGGAACTGGCCGACGACCAGCCCGACGAGGAAGATCGAAAGGGTGAGCTGCGTGCCGGAGGTCGTGGCTCCGAGGTCCCGGGCGATCGCCGGGAGCGAGGGCAGGTACATGTCGGTCGAGAGCGGCGCCAAGGCCGTGAGGAGCGCCAGGACGGTCGTCATGGCGAGGGTTTCGGCTCTGAGGCGCATCGGGTCCGGGCTGATCGGGCGGGAGCGGAGCGGCGCCCACCCTGCCGCTACACGCCGAAGCGGCTGCGATCAACGGGCAGCTGTGAGGCCCGGCGCGGGACCGCGCAGGGAGGCCGGCTGGCCGGGAAGCAGCAGGGGCGCTCCCGTGTCGACCAGGCGGTCGCCTTCGCGGCGATACACCTGCAAGGTCCGGTCGACGTAGTTGCCGACGTAGACATGGCTGCCGTCGGGGCTGAAAGCGATGCCCTCCGGCACGCCGCCCGCCGGGACCTCGTCCACGATGCGCGGACGCTCGCCGGTGAGGCTGACGAGAACGGTCGCGCCGCGCGGCGTGAACGACCAGGCGTCGTGCGGGGCCGCTGAGCCTTTGACCACGACGACCGCAGCGTGGCGGCCATCGGGGGCGATCGCGACCGTCTCAGGCGTGTCGCCGACGGTCAGGTAGCCGACGACCCGCGGCGGGTCCTGGTCGAGGCGGATGACCGTCATCGTGTCGGCGTGGCCATCGCTCGCGGACACACCGACATCGGCCGTGACCGCGGTGCGGCCGTCGGGCGTGACCTCGACGGCGTAGACGCCGGCCCCGACGGGCACGTCCAGCGCCGAATCGTAGGTGACCCGCGTTCCGTCGACCGCGAGCACCGCCACCTTGGCAGCGAGGTTCTTGGCGGCCAGCGCCCGCTTGCCGTCAGGGGTGAAGGTCACCGCGGCCACGGCATCGCCGAGCGGCACCTCCGCGATCTGGCGCACGGAGCGACCCTCGATGGCGAGCACCGAGACGCTCTTGCCCTCCCGGTTGCCGACGAGCGCGAGCCGGCCGGAGGGATGGATCGCCAACCCTGAGGGCTGGCGTCCGACCCTGATCGTCTCGACGAGGCGCGGCGGATCGGCTTCGAGGTCGATGACGTGCAGGCGGTCGTCGGCCTGGGCGTACCAGGCCTCGCCCTCCTGGCGCATGGTGACGGAACTCGCGACGAGGCCGAGCCGCCCATCGGGCGTGATCTGCAGGTTCGAGGGCGGGCCGTAGACGGAGTTCGGGAGAGGGAGGGAGGCGACGATCCGGGGGCGGGCCGGGTCGCTCGTATCGACCACCAGCACCGCATCTCCCTCGTTCGGCCCGTTGCGGGAGCCCTTGGCCTCGAAGAAGGTTTTGTTGTCCAGGCCGATGAGGAGGTGCTGCGGCCCGGCAAGGACTTGACCTGGGCCGGCGACGAGACCCGCGAGGAGAACGAGAAGTCGTCCGTTCATGCCTGATCCCCTCCGCGCCGCACGCCACCGAGGTGGCGCACCCGGGCGCTGGGGCAAGGGCGATGCAGGGTCGGACGGCCTGGCACACCGTACCATTGATGATTTCAATGAACACAAGCGGTATAACCCGTTTCACAGATGGGATGTGCGGTCGTAGGAGCTTACGCGCCTCAGGAGCTCCCGATGACCGTCCTTGAACTCGCCCAGAGCAATCTGCTCTCGCCCGCCGTTCTCTGCTTCGTCCTTGGGGCGGTCGCTTTCCTGGTGCGCTCCGACCTGTCCCTGCCGGAGCCGGTCTTCGCCGGGCTTTCCGTGTATCTGATGCTCGCCATCGGACTGAAAGGCGGCGCGGAGCTGAGCCACCTGCCCTTCGCCGAGATCGCCCGCCCCGTCGCGGCCGCCCTGGTGCTCGGCTGCTGCATCCCGATCTGGTGCTACGCGCTCCTGCGCTTCGCGTCCAAGCTCTCGGTGCCCGACGCGGCGGCGCTCGCCGCCCATTACGGCTCCGTCTCGGCCGTCACCTTCGCCGCGGTCGTCGCGATGCTCGACCGGCAGGGCACGCCTTACGAAGGCTATGCCGCGGCGCTGCTCGCCATCATGGAGGTACCGGCCATCGTGGTGGCGATCGGGATCGCCAAAGTGCTGCAGGCGCCGGCCCACGCCTCGCTGCGGGTCGGCGGGGGCGGCACCGCAATCCTCGGCGGACCCGGCGGACCCTCGGGCGCGCCCCGGACCGGGCTCGGAGTGCTGTTCGCGGAGGTGGTCTCGTCGAAGAGCGTGCTCCTGCTCTGCGGCGGCCTCGTCATCGGGGCGCTTGCGGGACCGGCGGGCATGACCAAGGTGAAGCCTTTCTTCGGCGACCTGTTCCAGGGCGCTTTGTGCCTCTTCCTCCTGGAGCTCGGCCGGGTCGCGGCGAGCCGGATCGGCGATTTCGGCCAGGTCGGCCTGCGCCTCGCGGCCTTCGCGGTTATCCTGCCGGTGCTGCACGGCGCGCTCGGCGTGGCCCTGGCCCAGGTCGCGGGCCTGTCGCAGGGCGGGGCCGTGGTGCTCGGCACGTTGGCCGCCAGCGCCTCCTACATCGCTGCCCCGGCGGCGGTGCGGGTGGCGCTGCCGGAAGCCTCGCCCGGCACCTACCTCACCTGCTCGCTCGCGATTACCTTCCCGTTCAACATCGTGCTCGGGCTGCCGCTGTATCAGGCGATGGCGGCATGGCTGTACGGGTGATGCGCGCCGTCATTCCGGGGTCGCAAAGCGGAACCCGGAACCCAGGATCGGTCCCAGGCTGCAATGGGTTCCGGGTTCGGGCCTACGGCCCGGCCCGGAATGACAGGCCTCTCACCTCTCCGCCCGCATCAGGTCGGCCGCCTTCTCCGCGATCATCATCGTCGCGGCCTGGGTATTCGCCGAGACGATCATCGGCATCACCGATGCGTCGGCGACGCGCAGACCCTCGATCCCGCATACCTTGAGTGCCGGATCGACCACCGCGTCGGGGCCCGTCCCCATGCGGCAGGTGCCGACGGGATGGTAGATCGTCTGGCCCGTGCGGCGGGCGAAGTCGGCGAAATCCTCGTCGGTCCGAATGTCCGGGCCGGGATTCATCTCGAAGGCACGGTAGGGGTCCATCGCCGGCTGCTCGATGATCCGTCGCGCGATCCGCATCCCCGCGACGAGCGCCTCTTGATCGAGGGGGTCGGCCAAGAGGTTCGGGCGGATCGCCGGAGGCATGAGGGGGTCCGGCGAGACGGCGTGGATCGTGCCGTGCGACTGGGGGCGAAGCTGCGTCACGCCGATCGTCATGCCGGGCTTCCGGTCGAGCACCCGATCGGCAGCGTTGGCATAAGAAGCGTGGACGAAGAAATACTGGATATCGGGCGTCGCAAGCTCCGGCCGCGAGCGCACGAAGCCGTGGGCGATGCCGGTCGAGAGCGCGAGGATGCCGCGGCGGAACAGGGCGTATTCGGCGACCGCCTTGCCCAGATGCCAGCCGCGGGTGAGTTCGTTTAAGGTGATCGGCTGCGAGACGCGCCAGTTTATCCGCGTGGCATAGTGGTCGCGGTAGTTGCGGCCGACGCCCGGCAGCGCGTGGCGAACCGCGATCCCCGCCCCGGCCAGCACGGCCGGATCGCCGATGCCGGAGAGTTCGAGGAGGTGGGGCGACTGCACCGCGCCGGCGGCGAGCACCACCTCGCGCCGGGCGCTCACCGTTTCGTCCTGCCCGCCGCGGCGGTAGCGCAAGCCCGTCACCCGCCGACCGTCGAGAACGAGGCCCGTCGCGAGGGCGCCGGTGCGCACGACGAGGTGCGGGCGCCGCAGCGCCGGGGCGAGGTAGGCATCGGCCGCGCTCAGGCGCCGCCCCGATCGACGGGCGTTCTGGTAGTAACCGAAGCCCTCCTGATTCCGGCCGTTGTAGTCCGGGTTGAGCGGATAGCCCGCTTGGCCGGCAGCAGTGATGAAAGCTTCGGGCAAGGGATGGCGGTCCTGGACCTGCTCGACCGTGACGGGCCCGGCGCGCCCGCGTTCGCCGTCGCCGCCGGGATAGGCCTCGAGTCGCTTGAAGAAGGGCAGAACGTCCTCGTAGCCCCAGCCCGTGGCGCCGCTCTGAGCCCAGCCGTCGAAATCCTCGGGCTGGCCGCGCACCCAGATGCCGCCGTTGATCAGCGTCGAGCCGCCAAGGCTCTTGCCGCGCGGGAAGGCGATGGCGCGATCGTGCGTGACCGCTTCGGGCTCGGTCGCGAAGGCCCAGTTGAAGCGCGGATCCTTCCAGGCCTTGCCGAAGGCGGCCGGGATCGTCACCCAGAGCGAGGGCTTGGCGTCGCCGGCCTCGACGAGGAGCACGGTGCGGCGCGGATCCTCGGACAGGCGCGCCGCGAGGACGCAGCCCGCCGCTCCGCCGCCGACGATGACGGTGTCGAAGGTCTCCACCTCCACGGAGCTCAGCGGCCGGTCACGAGAACGATCTTGCCCAAATGCGCGCTCGATTCCATGAGCGCGTGCGCGTCGCGGGCCTGTTCGAGCGGAAAGGTGGCGTGCACGATCGGCTTGACGGCGCCGCTCTCGAGCAGCGGCCAGACGTCCCGCCGCAGGCCTTCAGCGATCTTGGCTTTCAGCGCCGTGGAGCGCGGGCGAAGGGTCGAGCCGGTGACGGTGAGACGCTTGAGCATGATCGGCTGCAGGTCGAAGCCCTCGGGCCGGCTGCCCTGCAGGAAGGCGATCTGCACGAGGCGGCCCTCGACGGCGAGGCAGGCGATGTTGCGCATGGCGTAGGGGGCGCCGACCATGTCAAGGATCACGTCGACGCCGCGGCCCTCGGTGAGGCGCTTGACCTCCGCGACGAAATCCTGCGCCCGATAGTCGATGGCGGCCGCAGCCCCCAGATCCTCGCAGAAACGGCACTTCTCGGGCGAGCCGGCGGTGGCATAGACGGTGGCGCCCGCGGCTTTCGCGAGCTGGATCGCCGTTGAGCCGATGCCGCTCGAGCCGCCGTGGACGAGGAGCGTCTCTCCCGCGGCGAGGCGCCCGCGGGTGAAGACGTTGTCGTAGACGGTGAAATAGGTTTCGGGCACCCCACCCGCCTCGACGAGGGACAAGGGCTTCGGCACGGGCAGGCACAGCGCGGCATCCGCCAGCGCGTATTCCGCGTAGCCGCCGCTGATGACAAGGGCGCAGACCGTCTCGCCCACCACGGGGGCCCCTACGCCCTCGCCGACCGCGACGACACGGCCCGCGATCTCGAGGCCCGGAATGTCGGTGGCGCCGGGCGGCGGCGGGTAGCCGCCGGCGCGCTGCAGGCAGTCGGGTCGGTTGATGCCGGCCGCGGCGACCTCGACGAGCACCTGGCCCGGCCCGGGGCTCGGGACGGATGCTTCCCCGACCTGGATCACCTCCGGGCCGCCTTTGCCGGCAAAGCGGATTAGGCGCATCGAGGCTGGCAGCGTCGGCATCGGTCGGTCCTGTTCGTGGTCGCTGAGCCTGCGCGTCTCGCGGGCGCGGCGGCACGCTACCAAGCCGGTTCTCGACGAGCAAACACGCCGGCTTGCGGCCTACGCCCGTGGGTCAGCGGCACACAGCCGACCACCCCCTCCCCCGCGTGAGAGGAGCGGACTGAAAGACCGTTCCCGAAAGCGCGGCGCGGCCAGTGGAGGCGCGCCGACGCCAAGCGTTACTCGCAGCGGGTGACCAGCGCCTGCTGATAGCCGTAGCCGGTGTAGACCCAATCGTAGGTCTGATAACAGCTCGGCGCGTAGGACACGGCACCGTAGCCGTAATAGGGCGAGGCCGCCGCGGCGGTCAGGCCGGCCGCGAGCGCGGTGCCTGCGAGGATGCCGGCCCCGATGCCGTAGCCGTAAGAGGCGCGGCGGTAGCGATAGGGGTAGTAGCCGGCTGCCCGATAGTAGCCCGGGCGCACGCCGTAGCCGAAGGGCCTCGCGCCGTAGAAGCCGGCGGTACGATAGCCGTAGAAGCCTGGGCGGGCGCCATAGAAGGCGGGACGCACGCCGAAGGGGCGGGCCGCGAAGGCTGGACGGAATCCGCCATGATGGAATCCGCCGTGCCGGAATCCGCCTTGCCGAAAGCCGCCATGTCCCGCGAACCCGCCGTGTACGCCGAAGCCGCCGGCACGGAAACCGCCGCGCGGAGCAGCCTCGGCCTCGAACGACGAGGCGGTGACGAGACCGGCGGCCAGCACGGCCGCCGAAAGAGTGAGAAGAGTCTTCATGCGACAGGGCTCCTGCCAAGGCCACGGTCGTGGCCGCGAGGAGAACGCCGCATCCAGGGCGAAGGTTGCCGAAGGACCGGCGCCGGCGCAAGCCTCAGGCTCAAGCCTCCTGCGCGGCCTCAGCCGTCCTCGTCGATCCGCTCGACCTCGGCCCGCTGGCGGCGTAGGGTGACGGGCTCCTCGAAGGTCTCCGTCGTGACGCGACGGCGCAGGTGCAGCTCCTCCTTCAGGACGAGCCGCTTCTCGACGACGAGCACCTCCTCCAGGATGGGAATGATGGTGACGTCGCCCTCCGTGCGCACCTCCGGCGCGGTCGTGACCTCCCGGCCAACCGGAACGCGCTCGACCTCGACGTTCTGGGATTCGAGGGAGGCGCGCGCGATCTCCTCCACCGTGTCCGTCACCGTTCGGACCCGCACCCGGCTGGTCTCGACCAGCTTATTGACGCGAAGGGTCTCCTCGACGAGGGGGATGGAGAGCCGCTCCTCGCCCAACGTCACGCCCTCAACGAGCCTTTCCTCGGCCAGAAGGGATTCGCCCGGCCGATCAACGACAGGCCTGTCCGATGCCGTCATGACGCTCTCCTGCCCTGGTCTTCAGGGCGTGGTGCGGGGGCAGAAAGGCCCGGCAGCCTGTCGGTTGCCGGGCCTCGTTGGGGTCCGACCGCGACGGGCGCGGTCGGAGTTCAGGCCTTAGCGGCGATCACGGTCCGTGGTGCCCGTGGTGCCGGTGCCGGAGATACGGTTGCCGCGCTCGTCCTCGACCTCGACCTCCGTGCGGCGCACGGTGTCGGAGATGGTCTCCTGACGCTGCTCGACCTCCTTGTTGATCACCAGCTCTTCCTTCACGCGCGCTTCCTTGGCGACCACCGCCTGCTCGTCGCGCTCCACCGCCTCGATGGTGCGCTCCTGGAACAGGCGGTCGGCGTCCGTGATCGGACGGTCGACGGGGCGACGATCGACGTGCACGTGCTCCTCGCGCAGGGTCACCTGCTCCTGGATCGGCTGCTCGACGACGTAGGAATGCACCCGCACCCGGCCGCGATTGACCTCGCGCTTCCCGACGGCGATCTGCTCCTCGACGATCGGGATCGCCTCGCGGTCCGTGCCGGTGCCGGTGGCGCCGTAGCTCGTGCCCGTGGTGGTGCGATCGGTCGAGCCCGAGAGGCCGGCGGCGGCGTCGGAGACCGTGCCCGTCACCTTGTCGGCCGCGCGGCCGAGGGCGCCGGTCACGCCGGAGCCCGACGACGTGGAGGACGTGCCGTAGTTCGTGCCCGTGGTGGTCGAGCCGGCGGCGCCGACGAGGCCCGCACCGGCGCCGGCAGCGGCACCCATGCCCGTCGAGGTGTAGCCGGAGCCCTCGTTGAGGCCCTTCCAGCCGCTCGAGCGCCAGGTCTGCTCGCGCTCGTCCATGTCGACGGAGCCGTGATCGTCGAGAATGTCCACGACGCGGTCGACGTACTGATCGTCAGCGCGAACCGTCACGAGCGTGCCGCCGCGGCGAACGCCCTCGGCGTAGGAATGCGCGTGCTCTTCCGGCACGCCCGCGCCCACGAGGGAGCCGACGAGGCCGCCCGCCGCCGCGCCGGCGCCCGCGCCGACGAGGGTCGAGACGAGCCAACCCGCCGCCACGACCGGTCCGAGGCCGGGGATCGCGAGGAGGCCGAGACCGGCGAGCAGGCCCGTGCCGCCGCCGACGAGGGTGCCGAGCGTGGCGCCGGTGCCGGCGCCGTCGTCAGCGTGGGTGTCGTCGGTGCCGCGGGACGACGTGGAGCCGTTGTTCGTGGCGTACTGGGAATAGCGATCGCCCTCATTGTTGGCGACGATCGACACGTCCGAATGGGAAATGCCCAGCGCTTCGACCTTACGGACGGCCTCGGCGGCCTTCTCGTAAGAGTCGAACAGGGCAGTGACGGTGCGTTTAGTCATGGGGGTGGTTCCTCATCTTCGATGGTTGTTGGGTAATCACGTCATCGACGGCGAAAAACCGCCTCACTGGGTGGCGACGTTGCCCTTGTAGTCGACCCCGACCGACACGCTGCGGCCGCTCTGCATGGCCTGGCCGCGCCAGATGCCCTGGTCGTCTTTCTTCAGCTCCTTGACGTCCTGGAAGCCGGCTGCCTCGATGCGTCCGCGGGCCTGGGCCTCCGTGAAGCTGTTGGAGCCGGCCTCGAGCCGCGGGCTCGTGGTCGAGCCGGTGCGGGCCGCGTCCGGGCCGGTGCGGTTGGCCGGGTTCACGGCGTTGTTCGACGAGCCGGTGGTGGTGTCGGTGCGCCCCTGCGTCGTGCCGGGCTGCGTTCCCGACATGCCGCCCGAGGACGAGCCGGTGGCGTTCGTCTGCGCGAGCGCGGCGCCCGCCGTGACAAGGCCGGCAACGAGCGCGGCCTGAGCGATGAATCGCATCTGTCTTCCTCCTGATCGTGGTGGGATCACGCCAAGGCAATGGGCAAGTAGTCCCTTCTGTTCCCGAGCGACGACGAACCGCGCGAACGTTTTTACGCTTTGCGCGTTTCAGGCTTCGGCGCAGATCCGCCACCCATCCCATCCGCCAGGAGGCACCCGCGATCATGGCTGACACCGGCACCGCGACGCTCTCGGACAAGGCCTTGTCGATCTTCGCCTTCGCCGCCTTCCACCAACTCGAGAGCGGTCAGCCGGTGGCCAAGGTCGTGCGCCGGGACGGCAAAGGCCATCAGGCCGATCCGGCGGGCGTCGAGGAGATCGTCGGTCGCGATCTCGCGACCGCCACGGACGACGAGATCAGCTTCACCGAAGCCGGGGTGAGCCTCGTCAACGCGGCCGTCGAAGGGCTTCGCCAGGCCCTGGCGAAAGGCGCCTGAGTCGATCGCCGTGAGGTCCTGGGCAGCCACCGCGCTCGACCCCTGATCCAAGCTGAACCGTAAGCCCGTTGGTGAGTTGGCTCTCGACAAGGAGAGCCCATGCCGAACGCCGCCGCCGCGACATCCTCCGCCTCCAATTCCGGCACCGCCCATGCAGCGACCCAGCTGCCGGCCGTCCTCCTCGACAGCTACAACGTCGAGCTGCGGGATCAGGAAGGTTTCATCGGCGACCGGGCGAGCAACCGCGCCTTCCGCAGCCTTCTCGAGGATTGGCGGGAACGTCTGCGCGAGGTGACCGGCGAGGATCCGATCGGCGAGACCTCGAGCCAGGACATCAGCAAGAAGAAGCTCGACAAGCTGCTGATCGAGGGCGATCCGGAGGCCGCCGGCATCGTTCACGGCGCCATCGAGGATTTCGCCCAGGAGCTCGCCACCGTGGTGCGCCGCTTCCTGCGCGCCAAGGGCTGGAAGGACACCCAGCGGATCGTGGTCGGCGGCGGCCTGCGCGAGAGCCGCATCGGCGAGCTCGCCATCGGACGCGCCACGGTGATCCTGAAGGCCGGTGGGATCGATCTCTCCCTCGTGCCGATCCGCCATCATCCGGACGAGGCCGGGCTCATCGGCGCCGTCCACCTCTCGCCCTCGTGGATGTTCGCCGGCCACGACAGCCTGCTCGCCGTCGATATCGGCGGCTCCAACATCCGGGTCGGCGTGCTCGTCACCAACCAGAAGAAAGCGCCGGACCTGACGAAGGTAGAGGTCTGGAAATCCGATCTCTGGCGCCACCGCGACGAGGAGCCCAAGCCCTCGCGCGACGATGCGGTGGAGCGGCTCGCGAATATGCTCCGGGCGCTCATCGCCAAGGCGGAGAAGGAGAAGCTGATGCTCGCGCCCCTGATCGGGGTGGGCTGCCCGGGGCTGATCGAGCCCGACGGAGCCATCACCCGCGGCGGCCAGAACCTGCCGGGCAATTGGGAGAGCAGTCGTTTCAACCTGCCTAAGGCCCTCGCGGCGGCGATCCCGACGATCGGCGGCCACGAGACCCTCGTCGTCATGCACAATGACGCCGTGGTGCAGGGCCTGAGCGAAGTGCCCTTCATGCAGGACATCGAGCGTTGGGGCGTGCTCACCATCGGAACGGGATTGGGCAACGCCCGCTTCACGAACCGCGCCAAGGCCGAGGCTGCACAGGGAAAGTAGATTTCCACTGCGCAGATCGCGGCGATGCTGGCATTCAGCTTGCATTCATCTCGACGGGATGCTCGCCGTGCCTCGTCAAGACTTCTTCGATGCCCGTTGGAACACTCGGCTTCGCGGCACGTTACTGTTCAAAATCCCGTTACGGAGAACCAACGTGAAGAAGATCAGCCTGCTCCTGGCTTTCACCGTCCTCGGCTCGGCCGCCGCTTCGGCGCAGGGTCTTTACATCGGCCCCGGCGGCGTCGGCATCGACGGGGGCCGTCCCGACCGCGTGGAGCGCATCGAGCGCATGGAGCGCCGTGGCTACGGCCCGCGTGAGGATCGCGTGATCGTCCGCGACCGTCGCGACATCCGCTCCACGGGGAGCGTCGAGCGCTGCCGCACCACGATCGTCCGCCGCGAGAACCGCTTCGGCGAGCTCGTGACGCGCCGGATCCGCGAGTGCGATTGATCCAGCCAGCTTAACCTGAGCTTATCGGGGCCGCGGGAGAGATCCCGCGGCCCCGAATGCGTTCGGAGCCCTGCTGAGTGGGCGCCCCTACTCGGCCGCCTGCGCAACGAGCGCCTCCCCTTCCGGCTCCGCGATCTCGGCCACGGGCAGGGTGACGATCTGGATGTCGGGATCGTTCGGATCGGGGCGGATCGCGAAGCCGAGGCGGCGGCACATGGCGAGCATGACCCGGTTCTCGCGCAGCACCTGCCCCTCGACGACCTGGAGCCCCTCGGCCCTTGCCCAGGCGATCATCAGGCGCATCAGCTCCCAGCCGAGACCCAGGCCTTTGAGGTCGGAGCGCATGAGGATCGCGTATTCGCCAGTGGCGAGGTTGGCGTCGGCATGCAGTCGCACGGCGCCCATCATCTCCCCCGTCGCGACGTCGAGGGCCACCATGGCGATGGCGCGGGCGTAGTCGATCTGGACGAGGCGGGCGAGGAAGGCGTGGCTGAAGTCGCGCACGGGCGCGAAGAAACGGAGCCGGAGGTCCTCGTCGGTGACGCGCTGGAAGAAGGCCTCGAACAAGGGTTCGTCCTCGGGCCGCACGGGCCGAACGAACACTTTTCGGCCGTCGCGCAGCGTGAGACCCCGCTCCCATTCCGTCGGGTAGGGCCGCACCGCGAAGCGCACTTGGCCCGAGCCCTTCCGCCGGTCCACGGGCACCGGGGCCACGGCCACGCGGGCATCGACCGCGATGACGCCCTCCGCGTCGGCCAGCAGCGGGTTGATGTCGAGCTCGCGCACTTCCGGCACGTCGGCGGCGAGCTGGGAGAGTTTCACGAGGACGAGGCGCACCGCGCGCTCGTCGGCCGCCGGCACGTCGCGATAGGCCTTGAGCACCCGCGCGACGCGGGTGTGCCCGATCAGCCTCTCGGCCAGGCTCATGTCGAGGGGCGGCAGCGCGAGCGCCTTGTCGTTGATCACCTCCACCGCCGTGCCGCCGCGGCCGAACACCACGACGGGACCGAAGGTTGGGTCGTCGGCGAGGCCGGCGATGAGCTCGCGCGCCTTCGGCCGCCGCACCATGGGCTGGACCGTGACGCCCGTGAGCCGCGCCTCGGGCTTCAGCTTTCGCGCCCGCTCGAGCATGTCGGCCGCGGCCTCCCGCACCGCCGTCTCGCTCGTCAGATCGAGCCGCACGCCGCCGATGTCCGACTTGTGGACGATGTCGGGGGAGAGGATCTTGACGGCCACGGTGCCGCCCGCCTTGACGATCGGCCGCGCCGCTCGGGCCGCCTCCTCGGGCGTTTCCGCCAAGGTCACGGGGGCATCGGGGATGCCGTAGGCGCGCATGAGCCGGCTCACCTCGATGGGGTCGAGCCAGGTGCGGCCCTCGCCGATGACCTTGGCGACGATGGCGCGAGCGGCCTCGGCGTCCGGATCGAAGTCGTGAGGCAGGCTGTCGGGGGTCTCCATCAGGAGATCCTGCGCCTCCCGGTAGCGCACGAGGTGCATGAAGCCGCGCACGGCATCGCCCTCCGTGCCATAGTGCGGGATGTTCTCGCCCTCGAAGGCCCGGGCCGCCGCTTCGTCCTCGCCGAGCCAGACCGCGAAGACGGGCTTGCGCCGGTAGCCTTGCGCCCGGTCGCGCCGCACGGTTTCCGCGACCGCGCTTGCAGCATCGGCGGCGCTCGCTACTGCGGTCGGCACGTTGAGCACCAGCACCGCGTCGTTGCCGGGATCGGCGAGGAGCGCCTCGAGCGCCGCCGCGTAACGGCCGGCATCGGCGTCGCCGATGACGTCGACGGGGTTCGACCGCGACCAGGTCGCGGGCAGCACCGCGTCGAGGCGCCGAAGGGTCTCGTCCGAGAGGCCGGCCAGCGTGCCGCCGAGATCGACGAGGCGGTCGACGGCGAGCACCCCGACGCCGCCGCCGTTGGTGAGGATGGCGAGGCGCTTGCCCGGAAAGGGCCTTTGGCGCCCCAGCGTCTCGGCAGCGGAAAAGAGCTCGTCGAGGTCGAGGACGCGCAGCAGGCCGGCGCGGCGGAAGGCGGCGTCGTAGACCTCGTCGGAGCCGGCGAGGGCGCCCGTATGGGTCGCGGCCGCCTTCGCGCCCTGCGCGTGACGGCCCGACTTGATCACCACCACGGGCTTCACCCGTGACGCGGCGCGGGCCGCCGACATGAACTTGCGGGCGTCGTTCAAGGACTCGACGTAGAGCAGGATCGCCCGCGTGCCCCGGTCGCCCGCGAAGTAGTCGAGGCAGTCGCCGAAATCGACGTCAACCTTGTCGCCGAGGGAAACCGCGGCCGAAAAGCCGATGTTGCGCGGCGCGGCCCATTCGACGAGCCCGGCGAGGATGGCGCCCGATTGCGAGACGAGGGCGAGATCGCCCGAAGGCGCGGGCCGTGCCGCAAAGCTGGCATTGAGCTTCGCGCCCGGCGCCAGGACGCCCAGGCAGTTGGGTCCGACGAGCCGCAGCCCGTGCGCGCGGGCGGCGAGGCGCGCCTCCTCCGCCAGGGATCCCGGCCCGTAGCCTAAGCCCGCGGTGATGATGACGGCGGCCGACGCCCCTTTGCGCGCGGCCGCGTCGACCGCGCCCGGCACGGCCTTGGGCGGAACGGCGATGACGACGAGGTCGGGCGGCGCGCCCAGATCCTCGACACGGGCGACGCAGGGGAGCCCGTCGATCTCACGGTACTTCGGATTGACGAGGCCGATCGGGCCGGCAAAGCCCGCCGCGCGCAGGTTCTGGAGCACGATGCGCCCGAGGGATCCCTCGCGCCGGCTCGCCCCGACCACCGCCACGGAGCGTGGCGCGAAAAGCTTGTCGAGGCGGTAGGTGCTCATCGCGGCTTTCCCCTTGCGGCACAGCCCCCGGTGAACGCGCCTCGCGCCGGATGGTTGTCAGGCGCTCTGCCGCAGGGTCTCCCGGGCGATGATGAGGCGCTGGATCTCGGAGGTGCCCTCGTAGATGCGGGTGATCCGGGCGTCCCGGGCGTAGCGCTCGACGGGATAGTCCTTCACGTAGCCGGCGCCGCCGTGGATCTGGATCGCGGTGTCCGTGGCGCGAGCTGCGGCCTCGGAGGCGAAGAGCTTCGCCATGGACGCCGCCTTGGCGAAGGGCTGGCGCTGATCCTTGAGGTGCGCGGCCTGAAGGATGAGGAGGCGCGCCGCCTCGAGGTCCACCTCCCGGTCGGCCAGCATCCATTGCAGGCCCTGGAAGTCGGCGAGCATCTGGCCGAACTGGCGGCGCTCCCGGGCATAGGCCTTGGCCGCGTCCATGGCGGCGCGGGCGATGCCCAGCGACAGGGCCGCAACGCCGATGCGCCCGCCCGCGAGTTCGCCCACCGCGACGCGGAAACCGTCGTGCTCCCGGCCCATCAGGCTTGATGCCGGCACGCGGCAACCGTCGAAATGCACCGTGTTCGTGGCCGAACCCGTCTGGCCCATTTTGTGCTCGGCCTTGCCGACGACGAGGCCGGGCGTGCCCGCCTCGACGAGGAAGCAGGAGATGCCCCGGCCTTTGGGCGCCTCCGGATCCGTCACCGCCCAGACCACGAAGAGCCCGGCATATTCCGCGCTCGTGATGTAGATCTTCGAGCCGTCGAGAACGTAATGATCGCCGTCGCGCCGCGCCCGGGTGGTCATGCCGCTCGGATCGGATCCGGCCCCGCTCTCGGTCAGGCAGAAGGCCCCAGCCGGGTATGTGCCGTCGGCGAGCCGCGGCAGGTGACGCGCCTTCTGCTCCGGGGTCCCGACCGCCTGGATCACCTCTCCCACCATGTTGGTCACGGAGGCCGTGACGCCGGTGGAGGCGCAGGCATAGGCGAGTTCCTCGATGGCCAGCGCGAAGGCCACGGTGCCGGCTTCCGTGCCCCCGTATTCGGCGGCGACGTTGAGCGCCATGAAGCCGTTCTCGGCGAGAAGCTTCAGGTTCTCTAAAAGATCCGCCCGGCCCTCGCCGCGGTCGAGCCGCTCGGCGACAGGGAGGAGCCGGTCGGCCGCGATGCGCTTGGCCGTGTCGCGGATCATCTCCTCTTCGGGGGAGAGCTCGAGCTGCATGGCGGACCTTCGGAGGTTCGAGGCGGTGCCGCCTAGCTAAGGGCCGCGCCGTCCCGGAGCAACGGCTTGCGATGCCGCGGCCCTGCTCACGCCAGGACGCGGGTCGGCGGGAACAGCACCTCGACCAGGGTGCCCTCGTTCTTGGCGCTCGTGATCTGCATCGCGCCGCGGTTCGCCTCGACGAGCGCCTTGGTGAGAGGCAGGCCCAACCCCGTGCCGCCGCGACCGCGGGTCGTCGAGAGCTGGCGGAAGGGCTCGAGCGCCGCCTCGACCTCCTCCCCGCTCATGCCGATGCCGGTGTCGCGCACGCGCAGGGCCACCTCGCCGCGATCGGTCACCGCCGTCGAGACGATGACCTGCCCGCCGGCATCGGTGAACTTGATGGCGTTCGAGATCAGGTTGAGGGCGATCTGGCGCAGGGACCGTTCGTCGGCGACGACGGGCGGGAGCTTTCCTGAGAAGCTGGTGCGCATGACGATGCGGTCACGCTGCGCCTGCGTCTGCAGAAGCGAGACGCAGGACGAGACGAGCTCGTTCAGGTTCACGCTGACGAAGGCGAGCTCCATCCGCCCCGCCTCGATCTTAGCGAGATCGAGAAAGTCGTTGACGAGGCTGATGACGTGGCCGCCGGACTCGTGGATGTCCGAGACGTAGTCGCGGTAGCGCTCGTTGCCGATGGGCCCGAAACGCTCCTCCCGCATCACCTCGGCGAAGCCGATGATAGCGTTGAGGGGCGTGCGGATCTCGTGGCTGATGCGGGCGAGCACATCGGACTTCTGGGCGCTCGCTTCTTCAGCCGCGCGCTTGGCGGCGAGCAGCTCACCCTCCGCCTTCTTGAAGGCCGTGATGTCGCGAAACACGGCGCAGAAGCGCCGCTCCGGGCCGTCGGTGATGCGGCCCATGGTCATGAAGAGGGGGATGGAGCCGCGCTGGCGCACCCGGCCCATCACCTCGCGGCCGTCGTTGAGCAGGCTCGCGACGCCGGTGCCCTTGACCCCATCGAGGTAATCGAGGGCGGCGGCGTGGCTCTCGGGTGCGAATAAGGTGGTGACGGCCTCGCCCGTCACCTCGTTCTGGTCATAGCCGAAGAGCGCCTCGGCCGAGCGGTTGAGGGAAAGGATGCGCCCGTCCTCGTCGAGCACGGCGACTCCGTCTGTCGCGGTGTCGAGGATTGCGGCGAGTTCGCGCGCCTTCTCCTCGCGCCGGCGCAGGTCGAGTTCGAGGGCGCGCAGGCGCTGACCCGGATCGTCCTCCGGGATTTTGCGCACCATGATGAGTTGGGCCGGCGTGCCGCCCCAGGTGCCCGAGATCGTTCGCGCCTCGACGGCCAGGCTCTCTTCGGCACGGGTGACGATGACGTAGGGCGTGCCGGACTCGCTCCCGTCTCCCGGGCGACGGCCGCGGAAAAGCTTCTCGAGTCCGCCCCGCGCCGCGAGCGCCGCCGCGTCATCGAAATCGAGGAGATCAAGGAGAAAGCGGTTCGCGAAGACGATGGCGTCGTCGGCCAAGGCCAGGACGCCGACGGGGAGCTGATCGAGCACGGGCTCGTCGGGCGGACCCGCCGGAGCCGCGGGAGGCGGAGTGGAGGGCGGCGCGGCGATCGGCAACGGCGCGACCGTTGCAGGCGGCGCCACAGTCGGAGGCGGGGCGGGCTCGCCGAGCGCGGGCGGGCGAGCGCCCAGGGCTCGGGCAATCTCCCGGAAGGCGAGGCGCTCCGCCACCGTGAGGCCCGGATTCGCTCCGGCCGGAGGCGGGTCGACCGCCCGCAGCGGGGGGGTCTCGCCGGGCCCGAGCCGCGCCGCCACGGCCCCGTCGAGGCTGCCGAAGGAGGGCGCCTGCGCCGCAACCGGGTCGCCCTCGGCCGGCTCGCCGGGCGGGCGCGGCTCCGCCTCCGGAGAATCGTGGCCGGGCGCCTCTCCATTGGCTCTGTCCGGATCGTTGAACGTCGTGCGATGGGAGGTCGGCTCGTCGCCGGCCTCCTGCGGTGCTGGACCTGCGGCCTCCGAGAGCGCTTCCTGCAATACCTCCGGGCTCGGCTGCGTCCCGAGCGCATTCTCGTCTGACGTCTTGACGTGCGGAGCAGGAGCTAGATCAGGGGCGTCGGCCGGCGCCGCCGGATCAGGAGCGGAAGCCTCTATCGCGTTTACAGATGCGTCGTCAGGGACCAGCCCTTCCGCTGCATCATTCTCGTTGGCCGCAATCTCGGGCGCGTCCATCGGGGCCGTCGAGGCATGATCGGACGCCGGCGCGTCGGACGGAGCCGGCCCTTCGGAAACTTGCTCCGCGGCCTGCGCCGGCCAGGGCTCGATCCGGTCCGTGCGGCACAACCCGAAGCCGCGAAAGCCAAGGAGCGTGCGGTCCGGTCCGAGGACGGGCGAGCCGGCGAGGCTGACCTCGATCCCGTGATCGCTGCCGGCGATCCGCCAGAGGACGGCAACGCCGCTGAAGGTCTCGGCCCGGGCGAGGTAACCGCTGACCCGGCCGTCGGCGTCCAGGACGAGGGTGCCTGCAATCTCGTCCCAGCCCCGCCCGACGAGGGTCGCCGCAGCCGCGCCCACCACCGTGCCGAGCGCCTCGGACACCGAGGTGAAGCGCGCTTCCGCGTCCGACTGCCAGACGAAACGCACCGTGCCGCGCCCCTGGAGAGCCGCCAGCGGATCGGCATCGGGAGCATCGGCGTCCGGAGGCCGGTCGGACCCGGGACCGCGCTCGCCGGACGGATCGGGCGCTGCCTGGGGCGGCGCTTCCATGGCCGGGCGAGGGACCGCCGGCGCGATCCGCGGCAGCGGTCCCGAGATCAGCATGACAAGCAGGGTTTCGCCCGCGTGCTCCAGGAGACGGCAGGCGCAAGTGACGAGCGGGCTGAGGCGGCTCGCCGAGAAGCGCAGCTTCTCGAGCCGAGCGCCCATGCGTGGCGCGGCGCCGGCGGCGAGCGCGATCAGGCGCTCTGCCAACGGAAGCGCGGCGTCAAGGCGGCCCTCCTCGTCGATGATCGCTCGCGCTAGGTTCTGGGTGGCGGCATCGGCGAAGGCCAGCTGCCGCCCGCCGTCGCGCCAGACCAGCAGGGCGGCCCCGGAGCGAATCAGCCCGCCGAGAGCCGAATCGGCGCGGAGCGCGTCGACGAGGCTCGCAGGCGGCAGGGCCGGATCAGCCATCGGCAGGAAAACTCTCGGACAAGAAAGGGCCTTAACCAGCCTTTAACCACAGTCCAAGGACGGCCGCACCTGGGACCCAGGGCCGTTTCCCGCGTTTCCTTCGCGTCAAGGTTAACGGTGCGGGTCCCGCGTTGATTCCGCACTGCACAATGTGTTATTGCGTCGCACAATTCATCGCAGCCCGATCCGACCCGAGGAGACAGCCATGGTCAACGTGCCGAACTACGAAGTGCCGAACGAGATGCGCGAACTCGCCGAGAAGAGCGTCGAGCAGGCCCGCAAGGCCATCGAGAGCTTCATGGGCGCCGCGCAGCGCACCCTCGACACCGTCGAGGGCTCGGCCAACACGGCCCAGTCGAGCGCCAAGGACGTGACGCGCCGCAGCTTCTCCTACGCCGAGCAGAACCTCCAGGCGGCCTTCGACCATGCCCAGCGCCTCGTTCGCGCCAAGGACATGCAGGAGGCGATGAACCTCCAGACCGAGTTCGTCCGCACCCAGATCTCCGCCATGCAGGCGCAGATGAAGGAGTTCGGCGGCATCGCTCAGGCGGCGATGGGTCAGGCGGGCATGGGACAGATGGGCCAGACCGGTCAGTCGGCCGCGCCTCAGCCCGCCCCGACCGCGAAGAAGTAAGCCGGCAGCACAAGAGGCCGGCTCCCTGGACCGCCGGCCGATGACGGAACGGAGATTCGCATGAAGAAGCGCACCCCGAACGCTGGCCGCGCCGCCGCGCGGCCGACGCCAGCCCCGTCGCCGGCGGTCCTGATGAAGCCGGCATCGGCCAAAGCCTCCCCGACGCCGGCCGTGATCGCGAAGCCGAGCGACGCCGCAGCCGCCGTTGCCGCTCCGGCCACGGCCACCGCGCCGGCCGCCCTGACGGGGGTCCTGCCGACGGGTTCGGCGTTGTCGAAGGCGCCGGCCAAAGCTTCGGCACCCGGCCCGGCGCCGGCGATCGTGAAATCGGCGCCTGCCAAGCCTGTCGCTGCGAAGCCTGTCACCGCAACGCCGGCCGTTGCCAAGACCGAGACCGCCAAGACTGAGGCGGCGAAGCCCCGCGCCGCTGCGAAGACGGCTGCCGCGGAGCCCGCGATCAAGGCGCCGGCCAAGGCCGAGCCCGCCGCCAATGGGAATATGCCTGCGAAGGCTGCCCCGGCCGTGAAGACCGTCTCGCCTGCGACGGCCGCTCCGGCCCTGGCCGATCCCCTGCCCGCGGTCGCGTCCGCGCCGCCCGGCGCTCTCGACGTCGCGCCGACCACGCCCGCGAGCGAGGCCGAGCCCGGCGCGGCGGCGCTCGGAGCCGTCGCGGCGGTCACGGAGGCCGCGCCGAAGGCCGCCACGCCTGCACCGGTCGAAGCCGCTCCGAAAGCTCCCGAGCCCGTGGCATCCAAGCCCGTCGCGCCCAAGCCCGTGGCACCCAAGCCCGTCGCGGCGGCGGCCTCGACGCATGCGGCTCCCAAGTCCGCCCGCACGGAGCGCAAGCCCGTGACGGCGCTGCCAGGCGCCCTGCCCCCGGAGGCCGCGCCGGCCGCGATCGCGAGCGAAGTGGGGGCCGCGACCGCTCCCTTCGCCAGCCTCCTGGAGGCCGGGGCCGATCAGGCCCGCTCGACCTTCGCGCAGGCGCAGGCGTCCGGGGAGACCGTGCGGTCGGCGATGGCGGAGAGCGCGTCGGCGACGTCGCGCGGCCTCGTCGAGCTGAACGGCAAGATGCTCGACTTCTACCGCGCCCAGGCCGACGTGGCCTTGGGGTTGTGGCGCTCCATGCTGACGGCGGGATCGCTGTCGGAGGCCGTGCGCGTCCAGACCAGCGGCGTGCGGCAGGTCTATGAGGTGGCGGCCGCCCAGTGGAAGGACCTGGCGGAAACCGCGGGCCGCGTGGCCGGCGACGCGGCGAAGCCCTTGCGCACGCCCTTCGACCCCAAGAATTAATGCGCCCCGCTCCGGCTCGCACCGGAGCGGGCGTGCAGCGCCGCCGAGCCGGCAACTCGGTTGCCGTTTCGCTTGCCAAGGCGGCGCGTTGCCCTTATCTGGGCCACACGTTGAACAGGCAGCCGTAGCTCAGTCTGGTTAGAGCGTCGGATTGTGGCTCCGAAGGTCGGTGGTTCGAGCCCACCCGGCTGTACCATCGCCACCGCGGACCCGCCGCACCGTTTCGGGGCTTTGCCTGAAACGGCCCGCCTCTGGGCCGCCTTCTCTTGAAATCACGTCTTACGCCGTCGCGGCCCCTCAGGCCGCCCGAACGCTCGCGAGGAACGTCTCGATCTCGCCTTTGAGAGCGCCGGCGCCCTGGGCCAAGGCATCGCCGGCCTGGAGCACCTTGGCGGCCTCGCCGTCGGCGCGGGTGGCGGCGGCCCTGACATGGACCACGTTCTGCGACACGTCCGCGGTGCCCCGCGCGGCTTGCGCCACGTTGCGAGCGATCTCCTGCGTCGTCGCCTGCTGCTCCTCGACCGCCGCGGCAATCGAGGTGGCGATGCCATAGACCTGCTCGATGGTCTCGCGGATGCCCTGGATCGCGGTCACCGCATCGTTCGTCGCCGACTGGATCCCGGCGATCTGGCCCGAAATCTCCTCGGTGGCCTTGGCCGTCTGGCCGGCGAGCGTCTTGACCTCGCTCGCGACCACCGCGAAGCCGCGGCCGGCTTCGCCGGCGCGCGCCGCCTCAATGGTGGCGTTGAGCGCGAGCAGGTTCGTCTGCTCGGCGATGGCGCTGATGAGGCGCACGACCTCGCCGATGCGGCCGGCGCCCGTGGCGAGCGCCTGCACCGTGACATCCGTCCGGCGGGCGCTGTCGACCGCCGCGCCCGCGACCCGGGCGGATTCGCCGAGCTGACGGCCGATCTCCTGCGCCGAGCTCGCGAGCTCCTCCGCGGCCGCGGCCACGGTCTGGACGTTGCTGGAGGTTTCCTCCGCCGCGACGGCCGTCTCCGCCGCCTTGGCATCCGTCTCCGCCGCGATGCCGGACACGGCCCGGGCGGTGCCCGACAGAGCCGCCGTTGTGCGCGTCACCTCGGCCAAGAGCTGGCCGGAGGCCGTCTCGAAGCGGTGCACGAGGGCCTGCACCGCCGCCGTGCGGCGATCCTTAGCCGCCTGGTCGGCGTGGCCTGAGGCCGCGAGCGCCTCGTTCTCGACAGCCTGCTGCTGGAAGACGAGAACGGCGCGGGCCATCAGCCCGAGTTCGTCGGCGCGGCCGGTGCCGGGCACCTCGGCGCCGTGATCGCCCCTCGCGAGCCGCTCCATGGACTGCGTCAGGGCCGAGAGCGGGCGGATCGTCCCGGCCGTCACCGTCCAGAGCGCGAAAGCAAGCGCCGCCGCGCCCGAGATGAGGGCGAGGAGCCCGAACAGCTGCGTCGTGCGAAGGGCGCTCTGCGTGCCGGCGTAGGTGTCGCCCGCGCCGTCGAGCTGCGCATCGACGAGCTTGCCGATCACCTCCGTGACGGGATCGATGGTCTGATAGAGACGTTCGAGAACGAAGCGGTCGAGGGCAGCCTTGTCCTGGCGCGCCAGGATGGCGTCGAGGTCGCTCACGGCGCGGTCGGCCGCGCCCGCCAGGCCTTCGAGCGCGGTGACGAGAGGCTTCTCGACGGCGTCCATGCCCGTCGCCGCGTAGGCCTTCCAATGCTTCTGGAGCAGGGTGCGGGCCTCGCCCACCGCCTTGACGCCCTCGCCCCACCCTAAGTTGCCGTTGCGCACCTTGTGGGCGATGTCGACGATGTTCACCGCGTACATGTCGGACACGACCTTGAGATCACGCATGGCGACGATCCGGTCGTCGTGAAGGCCCTTGAGGCCTGCCTGAGCGGTCAGGAAGGCGAAGCCCCCGCAGGCGGCCACGGCCACGATGCTGGCGAAGAGCCCGGCCAGAGCGGCGAGAAGGCGCGATCGAAGGCTGTGCATGGGCTGGCGTCCCGGCGCGATGAGGAGTGCGCCGGCAACTTGCCAGAGAGCTGTTTCCGTAGAGTTAAGCGCCGGCTAAGCGGCGCGGTCGAAAGCTGAAGAAGTGCGAGGGTGGCGGCTCGGCTCACCACCCTCGCCTGATCTTTAGATCCCGATCAATTGGCGACGGCGCCCGCCGCCTTCAGCACAGGCGTCCAGCGCGCTACCTCGCTCTCGACGAGCTTCTGTAGCGCCTCGGGCGAGCGCCCATCCTTTTCCGGAATCACGCCGCCGAGCTCCAGCAGGCGCTTGCGGGTGTTCTCGTCGTCGAGCGCCTTGACGAGGGCGTCGTTGAGCTTGGCCACGACCTCCTTCGGCGTGCTCTTCGGAGCAAAGATCGCGTTCCAGGCCGAGACCTCGTAGCCGTTGAGGCCGGCTTCCTTGGTGGTGGGCACATTCGGCAGGGCCGGCGAGCGCTCAGGCGTCGCGATGGCGTAGGCCTTGATGGTGCCGCCCTGGATCTGGCTCGCCACGTTGACGATCTGGTCGGTCATGAAGTCGACCGTGTTGGCCATCAGGTCGTTGAGCGCCGGGCCGGTGCCGCGGTAGGCGACCATCGTCGGCTTGATGTCGATGGTGGACGTGAACAGGATGCCCGTGGAGTGGGAAACCGAGCCGACGCCGGCATGGGCCATGTTCAGCTTCGTCTGGTTCGCCTTGGCATATTCCAGGAAGCTCTTGAGGTCGGCGGCCGGGAAGTCCTTCTTCGCCACGATGACGATGGGCGTGCCGGCGGCGAGGCCGATCGGCTGAAAATCCTTGGCCGGGTCGTATTTCAGGTTGGGATAGAGGGCCGGCGCGGCGCCGTGGGTGCCCATATGGCCCATCATGATAGTGTAGCCGTCGCCCTGCGCCTGGCTCGCGCGGGTGATGCCCGTGGTGCCGCCGGCGCCGGCGACGTTCTCGACCACGATCTGCTGGCCGAGCACCTTCGACATGTGGTCGCCGACGATGCGGGCGACGATGTCGGTGGGCCCGCCGGCGGCGAAGGGCACGACCATGGTGATGGGGCGCTGCGGATAGGCTTGGGCGTGGGCAGACCCCGATGCCACGGCGAGGCCAAGGGCGGCGGTCGCCGCGAGAATGAGATGCTTCACAGGTACTTCCCTCCGGGTCGATTTCTTGTCCGGCTCATATGTAACGGGTGGGATCGCGCGACAAGCGCGAAGGTTGCCGTTCGGTTAAAGCGTCCCGCTCAACTGCGCGCGATCAGGCCGACGCCGGCGATCATCAGGGCGGCGCCCGCCAGCCGCCCCCATCCGGCCGCGTGCTGCTTGAAGCCCATCAGCCCGAAATGGTCGAGCACCAGCGATCCGATGACGGCCGCGGTGACCGTGAGGCCGAGATAGGGCGCGGCGCCGATCCGTTGCGCGACGAGAAGCTGCGACATCACGAAGACGGCGCCCATCAACCCGCCGATCCAGCCCCACCACGGGACGGACCGCCACCCTTGCGCTTCCGGCAAGTGAAGCTGGCCCGAGACGAGCCCCGCGACGAGAAGGCCCGTGGCGCTCACTGCCACGATGACGAGGGCCGCCGCAAAGGGCTGCCCGAGCGTCTTCGCCAGAGTGGAGTTCGCGCCCGACTGCAGGGCGTTGAGGAGGCCCGCGACCACCGCGAAGCCGTAGAGGAATGCCATCGCCGGTTCCCGTGCCGCTGCGAACAACGCGGGACCGGCGGCTTGGTTCTGGACAGCCTGGTTCTGGCGGACCCTACTCCGTGAAGACCTCGTCCCGCCGCTTCTGGATCGTCGGCAGAAGGGCGATGATCAGCATGATGAGCGCCACCGCGAGGAGACCTGCCGAGACGCCTCGCTCGAGGAAGGTCATCATGTCGCCGCGGGAGATGATGAGCGCCCGGCGCAGGTTCTCCTCCATCAGCTTGCCGAGCACGAAGCCAAGCAGCAGCGGCGCCGGCTCGAAGCCGAACTTGATGAGCGCGTAGCCGACGAGCCCGAAGAAGGCGATGAACATCACGTCGGTGGGCAGCGAGTTGATGGAGTAGATGCCGATGCAGCAGAACATCAGGATCGCCGGGAACATCAGGCGGTAGGGCACCTTGAGGAGGCGCACCCACAGGCCCACGAGCGGCAGGTTGATGATGAGCAGCATCAGGTTGCCCACCCACATCGAGGCGATCATGCCCCAGAAGAGGTTGGGGTTCTTCGTCATCACCTGGGGGCCGGGGATGATGCCGTGGATCGTCATGGCGCCGACCATGAGCGCCATCACCGCGTTCGGCGGGATGCCGAGGGTGAGCAGCGGGATGAAGGAGGTCTGCGCGCCGGCGTTGTTGGCCGATTCCGGCCCCGCCACACCCTCGATGGCGCCGCGCCCGAAGCGGCGGGGGTCCTTCGCCAGCTTCTTCTCCACCGTGTAGGCCGCGAAGGGCCCGAGCACCGCGCCGTTGCCCGGTAGGATACCGAGGATCGAGCCGATCGCCGTGCCGCGCAGGATCGGCGCGATGGATTGGCGCAGGTCCTCCCTTGAGGGCAGCAACCGGCCGATCGCTTGCTTGACCACGTCGCGGGTCTCGACGTTGTCGAGGTTGCGCAGGATCTCGGCGATGCCGAAGAGCCCCATGGCGAGCACGGCAAAATCGATGCCGTCGGAGAGGAACTGCAGCCCGAAGGTCATGCGCTCCTGCCCCGTCTCGAGGTCGGTGCCGACCGTCGAGAGCAGGATGCCGAGCAGGATCATCGCCACGGCTTTGAGGATCGAGCCGCGGGCCAGCACCACCGCGAAGACGAGGCCCATGATCATCAGCGAGAAGTATTCCGCCGGGCCGAAGATGAGGGCGAGCCGGGTCAGGGGCGCGCCGAGCGCGGCGATGAGCACGGTGGCGACGCAGCCCGCGAAGAACGAGCCGATCGCCGCCATGCCGAGCGCCACGCCCGCCCGGCCCTGGCGCGCCATCTGGTGGCCGTCCAGCGTCGTGACGACGGAGGTCGCCTCGCCGGGGATGTTGACGAGGATCGCCGTCGTCGAGCCGCCGTACTGCGCGCCGTAATAGATGCCCGCCAGCATGATGAGGGCGCCGGTCGGGTCGAACTTGAAGGTGATCGGCAGGAGCATCGCGATCGTCGCGATGGGGCCGACGCCGGGCAGCACGCCGATGAGCGTACCGACGAGGCAGCCGATGAAGCAGAGCAGGATGTTGACCGGCAGCGACGTCGGGCCGAGGCCCGGCAGGTCCACCGGCGAGAGGCTCAGGACCGTGGCGAAGCCGAGACCCAGATTGGCGAAAAGGTCACCCATCAGACCTGCCCCGTGTGGTGCGCGACGTCGGCCGGGCGGCTGGACCGGTGCGTGACGAGGAAGATGGCGAGGGCCGTCAGCGCCATCAGGCCGGCGACGCTGCGCAGCCGGTTGTCGTTCGACACAGTCTGCGGGAACAGGTCGGACAGAGCCTGCGGGAACATCGGGATCGGCAGGTTCAGGAGATCTCCGAACAGCACCATGCAGAAGGCGGTGAGCGCGAGCGCGAGGATCACGAGGTCGCGCAGTCGCGCCTCTGGGGTGGCGAAACCGCCGATAATGATGGCGAGCGGCCCCGCCGCGATGAGACCGAGGCCCGGCGTCGAGAGGGGGCCGATCGGGAAGGGCCGGATCGTCACGGCGAAGACGAAGATCGCCAGGATGACGAAGACCGGGCCGCGCAAGGACCAGCGCTCGAGCGCCGGCCCGACCGCCGTAAAGGCGGAGATCAGGAGGGCGAGGCCACACAGGCCGACGCCGATGGCGAGCCAGCGGGGCAGCATCGCCGGTCCCATCTGGCGCAGTGTGCCTTGAGGCAGGTTGCTGATGGCCCAGACCGCGAAGGCCGCCAGCGCGATGAGGGCCAGACCTGCGACGAGGCTCTGCGTATCGCGGATCGGGCCGGAGCGCGGCTCGGCCGCCCGCTCGGGTTGCGAAGTCATGACGGCAACCTCCCTCAGGGCGTCTCGGTCGCGGACACCTTGATGTTCTTATGTCGGTCGAAGTTGTGCACCAGGGAAAGCGGCAGGATCAAGCGCCTCCGGCCGGCGATGGCCGCTTATCCCTTGCGGCGTAGGGCGTGGGCGGGCCACCCTCGGGTCATGCCGATCGAGCCGCAGACCCGTCCCGACCTGTTCCCTGGCTTCAGCCGCCTCGAGTTGGCGGTGCCGGGCTGCCGTATCCATGCGAGGGTCGGGGGCAAGGGCCCGCCGCTCCTCCTGCTGCACGGCTACCCGCAGACGCACGCCATGTGGCACAAACTGGCGCCGCGGCTCGCCCGGCGTTTCACCCTGGTCTGCGCGGATCTTCGCGGCTACGGCGACAGCGGCAGGCCGCCCTCCGCGTCAGACCATACTTCCTATTCCAAGCGCGCCATGGCGGCGGACATGGCAGCGGTGATGAGCGCGCTCGGGCACGACCGCTTCCACGTCGCCGGCCATGACCGCGGCGGCCGCGTCGCCCATCGGCTTGCCCTCGACCACCCCGAGCGGGTGGTGAAAGTGGCCACCCTCGACATCGCTCCCACCCGCGAGATGTACCGCGGCACGACCGAGGCTTTCGCCCGCGGCTATTGGCACTGGTTCTTCCTCATCCAGCCCGCGCCCTTCCCGGAGCGGATGATCGGCGCAGACCCGGACGCCTACTGGCTCAAGAAGTGTGGGTCGGGCAGCGCGGGCCTCACCCCCTTCGCGCCCGAGGCGATCGACGAGTACCTGCGCTGCTTCCGCGACCCGGAGACGATCCGGGCGAGTTGCGAGGATTACCGCGCGGCAGCCTCGATCGACCTCGCCCACGACATTGCCGACGGCGATCGCAAGATGAGGCAGCCGCTCTTGGCGCTCTGGGGCGAGCACGGCGTGGTGCACTGCTGCTTCGACGTGCTCGCCCTGTGGCAGCGCCGGGCCGCGGACGTCCGGGGCCGGGCCTTGCCGGGCGGGCATTACCTCGCAGAGGAGTTGCCGGACGCGGTCGCCGAGGCGTTCGAGGATTTTTTCGCGTCCTGATGTGTGGAGGCTTGCGGGAAGGTGTTCGGCATCGGTAGCGCTCGGGGTTTTTGCCCGGCTCCCCCGCACCCTCGCGCTGACGCGCTTGCTTCGCCTGCCGGTGCGCAGGCGAAGCCCTCTCCCCGCACAGCGGGGAGAGGTGATGGCGTCCGGGTCTCGGCTCTGTTCGTGTGATCAGAAAGCGATGGTGCGCGTCTCTCCTCGCCCCGCTTGCGGGGAGAGGGCTCGCGCGGAACGTGCGTTCCGTGCGAGCAAGCGAAGCCAAAGGCGAAGCGGGGGTGAAGGGGGGCTTCCGGTACTCGGACCTATGGCAACCACCCTCTCATCCGCCCTCCTTCGAAGCGCATCTTCTCCCGCGAGGGCGGAAGCCACCCCGCCGGTCGCGCGATTGCATTCCCTTCCCCATTGACGGCCGGCGAGCTTCCGGTACAGGAGGCTCCGCCAGGCCGGGCCCCTCTGGCGGCGTTCTCGGACGCCGCGATGTCGGACTGGACGACCGCCCAGGGTCGCCTTCGAGCGCCTGCGTGGCCACGTCTGCCGGTTCACGCCTTCTGAACCCGAGCGTCGCGGCCGCCCCGCTCAGGGCCTGCCCTCGACCGCCCTCAAGAGAGGCGCAGCCCCATGAATGAGCAGCCCCATGAGTGAATTGTTCTCCAGTTCGGTCATGACCGCCTTCTTCCAGGTCGTGATGATCGACCTGGTCCTCGCCGGCGACAACGCCATCGTGATCGGTCTCGCCGCGGCTGGCCTGCCCAAGGAGCAGCGGGCCAGGGCGATCCTGATCGGCATCGTCGCCGCGACGGTGCTGCGCATCATCTTCGCCGCGCTCACGACCCAGCTGCTGCAGATCGTCGGCCTCCTGCTCGCGGGCGGCGTCCTTCTGCTCTGGGTGTGCTGGAAGATGTGGCGGGAGCTGCGCCAGCCCCATCACGACGACGAGGCGGCGGAAGCCGCGCTGGCCGTGGCGGAAGGCCGGGAGCCGGCGCCCATCCTGAACGCGCAGCGCAAGACCTTCGCCCAGGCCGCCTGGCAGATCGTTATCGCCGACGTATCGATGTCCCTCGACAACGTGCTCGCGGTGGCCGGCGCGTCGCGCGATCACCCCTGGGTGCTCGTCTTCGGCCTCGTGCTCTCGATCGCCCTGATGGGCCTCGCGGCCTCGTACATCGCGCGGCTGCTCCAGCGCCATCGTTGGATCGCCTATGTCGGTCTCGTGGTGATCCTCTACGTCGCGCTCGAGATGGTCTATCGCGGGTTCGTCGAGGTCTATCCCTACCTGCGCACCTGAGCCGGCGGGAGCTCCCGAGCCCCGCGTGTTACGGGCTCCTCCCGAGAACGACCACGGCGACCATCGCTGTGGTTTCGCCCGCCGCGATCGTCCGAGTCGCGAGGTGGACCACGGGCGCGGGGGCGAGGGGATCGTCGATCAGCGGCCGCGCGCCGTTGAGGCCCAGCACCGCGAAGCTGGCGGGGTCACGGGACAGACCGCGCCGGATCGCCTTGAGGTAGGCCTCCTTCACGGACCACAGCCGGGCGGCGGCGACCGCGCGGCTCTCCGCGGCGAGCGCCCGGAGATGGTGCCGCTCGGCCGGATGGAGCACCCCCCAGGGCGGCTCGGCGCGCTCGTCCACCACCTCGACGTCGATCCCGATCGGCCAGGGGCTGGCGGCGAGGGCGGCGAAGGGACTGCGGGACGCGCTCGAGAGCCGTAGCCGGTCCGGATCGGGCCCGGCGACGCGGGGCGCGAAACCGTCGCGGTGAACGAGCGCGAGACCCGGCTCACGGAGGATCCCCGCCGCGAGGCGGCGCAGGGCCTCCCGGCGCTCCGAGGTCGCGGCGCCCAGCAGGAGAACCGCCGCCGGCGCCTCGACCGGCATGGCTCCGCGGGGGTCGGCGCGCAGATCGGCCCAGGCGATCACGGCGCCGCCCGTATGCGCCCCCTGCGCCGGGCCGCCTTGACGAGGGTCGGGCCGAAACGCGAAGAGCGCGCGGTGTCCGCCACCGCTCCAGCCACCATCACCCTTGCCGGCTGCCGCCTCGGCGCCCAGCGCGCCCTGCCCCTGCTGCCAGGGGTCATGGTGTTCGGCATGGCTTTCGGAGCCGCCGCGGCAGCCAAGGGGCTCACCCTCGACCAGGCCGTGCTCATGAGCGCCTTCGTCTTCGCGGGCGCCTCCCAGATGGTGGCCCTCGAGGTTTGGCGCGAGGCGTGGAGCCTGCCCACGGTGCTTGGCGTCGCCGCGATCACGGCGACGGTGAACGCACGCATGATCCTGATGGGCGCGGCGCTCGCCAGCGCCATGCGCGGCGTGCCGAAACCCGTCAACGCCCTCAATCTCTTCCTCTTCACCGATGCGAGCTGGCTCGTCGGCACACGATATCAGGCCGAGGGCGGACGCGACATCGGCGTCATGCTCGGCACGGGGATCACGCTGTGGTTCGCCTGGACCGCGGTGACCCTGCCCGGCTACCTCGTCGCCGCCCTGGTACCGGAGCCGCGCCGCTTCGGCCTCGACCTCCTCATGCCGGTGTTCTTCGTGGCGATGCTCGTCCCGATCTGGAAGGGGCCGCGGCGCGCACTGCCCTGGCTCGTGGCGGGCCTCGCGGCGCTCGCCGCTCAAGCGGCGCTGCCGGGCTACGCCTACATCGTCGTCGGGGCGCTCAGCGGCGCTTTCGCGGCCGGGATGATGAGCGATGACGAGCCTCGCTGACCTGATCGCGGGGCCGGCCGGTCCCTACCTCGCCATCGCCCTGATGACGGTGGCGACCTACCTGTGCCGTATCTCCGGCGTGGTGCTGATGCATCGGGTCCGGGTGACGCCCCGAGTCGAGCGGGGTCTGCAAGCGCTCCCCGGCTCCATCGTCGTGGCGACCGTCCTGCCGATCGGCGTCCAGGGCGGTCCCGTGGCGCTGGCCTCGCTCGGCGCGGCGCTGGCCGTGATGGCCTGGACCCGCTACGAGGTCGCGGCGCTCGGCGCCGGGCTCACTGTTGCGACGCTCGCCCGCGCCGCGGGTTTCTGAGCCGCCGGATTCGGCTCGCGGGAGGGCGCCAGGGCCCGTGCCTCCGCCTCGATGCGCACGAAGAGCACGAGCGCGTTCAGCACCGAGAAGAGCAGGCCGTATTCGGGCAAGCCGAAGGCGAGCGGCAGCACCGCGAGTTCGGCCGCCACCACCGCGTAGTTCGGATGCGGCAGGAAGCGGAACGGCCCGCCCGTGACGAGCGGCGCTCCCGGCAGCACGATGATGCGCGTTGTCCAGCGGCGGCCCAGGGTGGCGATCACCCAGACCCGCAGCGATTGGAGCACCACGAAAACCCCGAGCCACGGCAGCGAGACCGAATTGTCCCAGGCGAGCGCCCAGAGCCCGATGAGCCAGGCGGCATGGAGCGCGACGATGAGGGGATAGTGCTCGCCCGCGACCTCGTAGGCACCGCGGGCCAGGAGCGCCCGGGTGTTGCGCCGGGCGAGCACCAACTCGCCGAGGCGCTGCAGGGTGACGAGAGCGAGGACGACGAGCGCCAGGCTCATGTCAGGCCTCGCCTGGCACGCGCAGAGTCACGAAGCTCGCCGTAAAGCCGGGCCCGAGCGCCGAGAGCACCGCGCGGCCCTTAAAGCCTGAATCGAGCACCTTGCGTAAAACGAAGAGGGCCGTGGGCGCCGACATGTTGCCGTGGTCGCGCAAAACCTCGCGCTCGGCGGTGAGCACGCCCGCCTCGAGCTGCAAGGCCTCTTCCAGCGCCGCCACCACCTTCGTGCCGCCGGGATGGCAGACAAAACGGTCGATGTCGTCCCAGGCGAGTCCCGTCACCTTGAACAGCGACTCCACGGCGGTGCGGTACTCCGCATGGACGAAGGGCGGGATGGCGCGGTCGAAGATCACGCCGAAGCCGACGGGGTCGACGGACCAGCCCATGATGTCGAGGGTGCCCGGCCAGGTATGCTCGTGGCCGGCACCGATGATCGGGGCGGACGCGTCCCCGACCCCGCCGGCGGCGAGCACGGCGCCGACCGCACCGTCGCCGAAGAGCGCGGTCGCGACGAGGTCGGCCTTCGCCGCCCGGTCGGCGCGGATGGCCAGCGTGCAGAGCTCGATCGCCACGAAGAGCACCACGGTGCCGGGCTCGGCGCGGGCGAGACGGGCCGCCAGCGACAGCCCCGAGACGCCGCCGGCGCAGCCGAGGCCGAAGACCGGCACCCGCTTCGTCTCGGGCCGGAAGCCGAGGGCCGCGAAGGCCTGCGCCTCCAGGCTCGGCGTCGCGATGCCGGTCGAGGACACGGTGACGATCGTATCGACGTCCTGGGGCTTGAGGCCCGCCGCGTCCAAGGCAGCGCGCGCCGCCTGCTCGAACAGGGCCGTGCCGGTTTCGAGATAGGCCTGCGTGCGCTCGGGCCAGCCGCAGGGCTGGTGGTACCAGTCGGCCGGCTTCACGGATTGGCGGGTGAGGATGCCGGTATTCTCGAAGACGCGGGCGAGGCGCTCGAAATCCGTCATGCGGGGCCCGAACATGAGCCGGGCGCGGCGCATCACGTCGTTCTGGTCGAGGGTGAACGGAGCGGTGACCGGCGTCAGCCCCAGGAGCCGCACCTCGGCCTGCTCCGGCAAGGGTTTGGCCTTGGCCGTGATCGCGTCGACGGGGAGGTAGCGCATAAGCCTGCTTTCAGTCGTGCCTCAAGCCACGAACAACGGGCGCAGGCCCCCGTTCCGTTTCGCGGCGAAGCCGTCCCGTTTTGTCGCAGGGCCCCCTTGTCCACTCCGGGGCTCGCCCTCGGCGAGAGCCCGGAATCCACGACTGGGCCGAGTGCTGCTCGCTCCCGCTCACCCGGTCATGGGTTCCGGGTTCTCGCTTTCAGCGAGCCCCGGAATGACATCGGCGTGGTCTCACGACTTCAGCCGCAGCCGCACCCGGTAGCTCAGGCCGTCGCGCAGGTCGCGGTAGGCGTCGAGCTTCTGCTCGCGGGAGCCCTGGACGAGGGTCGGGTCGGGCGTCGGCCAGTATTCCACGTCCGCAGCGAGCGTCCGGGTGAGCTCGAGCGCCGCGTGATGCGCCTCGGGCGAGAGGGAGACGATGAGGTCGAAGTTCAGCCCCTCCCACTCCTCCAGCTCTTCCAGAGTGCGGGGCTTGTGCTTCTTCGCGTCGATGCCGATCTCGTCGAGCGCCGCGATCATGAAGCCGTCCGGGTCGCCGCGGCGCACGCCGGCGGACTGCACGTAGGTCGATTTGCCGAAATAGTGCCGGGCGATGGCCTCGGCCATGGGCGAGCGCACGCTGTTGTAAGCGCAGACGAAGAGCACGGACTGCACCTTCTTCGCCCGCTCCCCCCCGCCCTCCTCCGCCACGCGTCAGCCCTTCCAGTGAAGGGCGAAGATCAAGGTGAAGAGACGGCGTGCGGTGTCGAAGTCGACGGTCACCTTGCCTTCCAGGCGCTGGACCAGGAGCTCGGCCGCTTCGTTGTGGAGGCCGCGCCGGCCCATGTCGATCGCCTCGATCTGGGCCGGCGAGGCGGTGCGGATCGCCTTGTAGTAACTGTCGCAGACCATCTCGTAGTCGCGGATCACGCCGCGAAAGGGCGTCAGCGACAGGTAATGGGTCATGAGACCCTCGCCCTCGACGCTGCGGATCTCCAAGACGAGTTTCTTCTCGGCCATCCCGAGATGCAGGGCATAGGGGCCGCGGTCGTGGCCGGGCACGCCGAAGGAATTCGCCTCGACGATGTCGTAGATCGCGATGGCCCGCTCGTGCTCCTGGTCCGGGTTGCCGCGACCGATGGAAGCCTCGTCGAGGGTGACGGCGACGAGGCGCTCCCGCTTCTCTTCTCCCATTCGGGCCGTTCTCCCGCGGCTTACAGATTGAGCCGGATGGCCACCGAGCGGGCATGGCCCTCGAGCCCCTCCGCCCGGGCGAGCGCGACGGCGGCGGGGCCCAGTGCCCGCAAGGCGTCCGGACCGCAGCGCAGGATCGTGGTGCGCTTCATGAAGTCAAGGACGCCGAGCCCCGAGGAGAAGCGCGCCGAGCGGGCGGTGGGCAGCACGTGGTTCGGCCCGCCGACATAGTCGCCGATGGCCTCGGGCGTGTGGCTGCCGAGGAAGATGGCGCCGGCGTTGCGCACCTGCGCCGCCAGGGCCTCGGCGTCCTCGGCCTCGATCTCCAGGTGCTCCGGCGCGATCCGGTCGACGAGGGGGATCGCGTCGGCGAGACGCGCGACGAGGATGACGGCGCCGAACGCGGTCCAGCTCGCCCGGGCGATGTCGGCCCGCGGCAAGGTCGCGAGTTGGCGCTCCACGGCCGCTTCCACGGCGTCGGCAAGGTCCGCGTCATCCGTGACGAGGACGCATTGCGCTGCCGCGTCGTGCTCGGCCTGGGCGAGAAGGTCGGCGGCGAGCCAGTCGGGATTCGCGGAGCCGTCGGCGAGGATCAGCACCTCCGAGGGACCAGCGATCATGTCGATGCCGACTTGCCCGAAGACCCGGCGCTTGGCCGCCGCGACGTAGGCGTTGCCGGGGCCGACGATCTTGGCCACCGGCGCGATGGTGGCGGTCCCGTAGGCGAGCGCCGCGACGGCCTGGGCGCCGCCGACGCGATAGACTTCGTCGACGCCGGCGAGCCGCGCCGCGGCGAGCACGAGGGGGTTCGTCTCGCCCCGCGGGGTCGGGACAGTCATCACGAGGCGCGGGACGCCCGCCACCTTGGCCGGCACCGCGTTCATGAGAACGGAGGACGGATAGCTCGCGGTGCCACCGGGCACGTAGAGGCCGACGGATTCGAGCGCCGTCCAGCGCCAGCCGAGCGTCGCGCCGGCGTCGTCGGTCGCCAGGTTGTCCGCCGGAAGTTGGCCGCGATGGAAGGTCTCGATTCGGTCCTTGGCGAAGCGGAGCGCGTCGAGGGCCTCGGCCGGCGCGCGCGCGAAGCTCTCGTCGATCTCGGCGTTCGTGACGCGCAGCCGGTCCGGAGTGAGGGAGAGGTGATCGAAACGCTCGGTGAAGGCAACGAGCGCGGCGTCGCCATGGGCCACGACCTCGGCGATGATCGCGCGCACGGCAGCGTCGACGTCCTCCGACACTTCCCGCTTCATGGCGAGCAGGCCCGCGAAGGCGCGGCCGAAATCGGGCGCGCGGGCGTCGAGCCGCAGCGGCATCGGCGAGGTCTCCCGGAGGAACTGGCGAAAGGCTTCGTGCCTCTAGCTTATCGGCAAGCGGCGCGCCACCGCCGGACCCTCAGCGCGCCTCGAGCTCGACGACGTGCTGCGGCCGGCTGTCCGCCTGCCAGACCGGCCCCAGATCCTTCATGGCGACTTCCAGGCATTCGAGGTCGAGCTGGATCGCGGCGCCCTCGGAGAAGTGCAGCGTCGCGACGCCCGACGGCGCGTCCCGCTCCTCGAAGGTGATGGCGAGCAAGTTGAGAGTGGCCTCCGCGCTCGACCGGTCGAGGCCGCGCAGCCGCGCGCCGGTGACGCGCTCGAAATGCAGGCCCGTGAGCCGGCGGCGGGGCGCCTCCCGGGTCGAGGCTTCCCAGTCGAAGCGGCGGGCGACGAGGGCAAAGCGATGCTCCCGCGGCAGGAAGGCGAGGTCCTTGACCCGCAGCACCGCGTCCTGGAGGTGAGCCGAGACGACGGCGAGGTCCTCCGGGTCGAGGGCGATGAGCTTGAGGGGCTCCAACTCCGGTTGATCGGCGGGCAGGATGTCCATGGCAACCAGTTCCTCGGGCGACCTGTTTCGCGAAGGCGTGTCGGGGCCGGCTTCGTAGCGGCCCGCAGCGGCAGTTTCGTTGACGCTGCAGGTAGGAAGGCCCCCTCGCTCCCGCAACCTTTGCGCCTCAGCCGCCGTTCATCTGCCGCGCTTTAAGCAGGTGCATGTGAGCAGGTGTATGAACGCGTGGAGGAAGTTTCGATGAAGCGTATCGTTCTGGCGGCCCTGGCGCTGACGACGGCCATGGGCGCCGTCGTGCCGGCCCAGGCGCAGTACTACGGCGGCGGTGGCGGCGGGTATGGCCGCGGCTACGACGACGACGGTTACCGTCCCCGCCGGCCGCGGGGGAATTACTACGAGGAGCGCCGCGGTCTGCCCGGCCGTCCCTACGGTCCGCCTCCGGGCTTCGACCGCCGTCAGGGCGGCCCGCCGCCCGGCTTCGGTCCCGGTCCGCGCCGCCAGGCCGGCCAAGCGATGTGCGCCACCCGTGCCGGGATGTGCCCGTCTTTCCCCTACCCGGCAGGCTCACCCTGCCGCTGCCAGCTCCCGGGACGTCCCGGGGGCGTGATCGTCTATCGCTGAGCGAGGAGGGCCGGCCCCGCCCGGGGCCGGCCGATCTCAGCTCCGGATGCGCTCGACCGTGGCGCCGCAGCGCGAGAGCTTGGTCTCGAGCGCCTCGAAGCCGCGGTCGAGGTGATAGACCCGGTTGATCGTGGTCTCGCCCTCGGCGGCGAGGCCCGCGATGACGAGGGAGACGGAGGCGCGAAGATCCGTGGCCATGACGGGCGCGCCCTTCAAGCGCTCCACGCCCTCGACATAGGCGCTGTCGCCGTCAAGCCGAATGCGGGCGCCGAGCCGGGCGAGCTCCTGCACGTGCATGAAGCGGTTCTCGAAGATCGTCTCGCGGATGCGGGCCGTGCCCTTGGCCCGGGTCATCAGAGCCATGAACTGCGCCTGGAGGTCGGTGGGGAAGCCTGGGAACGGGTCGGTCGTGACGTCGACCGCGCCGATGCCGCCGCCATTGCGGCGGATGCGAACGCCCCCGTTCGCCGCCGTGACCTCGGCCCCCGTCTGGCCGAGCACGTCGAGCGCGTTCTGCAGGAGCTCGGGGCGGGTGTTCAGGAGCGTCACGTCGCCCCCCGTCATCGCCACCGCCATGGCGTAGGTGCCGGTCTCGATCCGGTCGGGCAGCACCTCGTGCGAGGCGCCGTGGAGGCGCGACACGCCCTCGATCACGATGCGCGCTTGGCCGGCGCCCTCGATCTTCGCGCCCATCTTGGAGAGGCACTCGGCAAGGTCGACGACCTCGGGCTCGCGCGCCGCGTTCTCGATCACGGTCGTGCCGTTCGCGAGTGAGGCCGCCATCAGCGCGACGTGGGTACCGCCGACAGTCACTTTCGGGAAGGCGATCTCGCCCCCGACGAGACCCCGCGGCGCGCGGGCGATGACGTAGCCGCCGTCGATCTCGATCTCGGCCCCGAGCCGCTCCAGCGCCATGATGAGAAGGTCGACGGGCCGCGTGCCGATGGCGCAGCCGCCCGGCATGGAGACCCGGGCCTCGCCCATCCGCGCCAGCATCGGCGCGATCACCCAGAAGCTCGCCCGCATCGTGGAGACGAGCTCGTAGGGCGCGGTGGTGTCGATGATGGTGCGGGCCGAGAGCCGGATCGTCTGGCCCGTCTCGGCCGTCTGCCCGGGACGCTTGCCGGCGATCGTGTGGTCGACGCCGAAGTTGCTCAGGATGCGCAGCAGGGACGAGATGTCCGCGAGCCGGGGCACGTTGGTGAGTTCGAGCGTCTCGTCGGTGAGCAGGCTCGCGATCATCAGGGGCAGGGCGGCGTTCTTGGCGCCCGAGATCGGGATCGAGCCGTTGAGGGGCGCCCCGCCCCGGATCAAGATGCGGTCCATAATGTGCCTTTCCGAGATGCGCCGTCCGGCGGCGCAACCCTTAACGGGGCGCCAGGGACGGTTAGATTGTGTCAGGATCACGGTCGGGCCGGCGGCCGGCAACTCCCGCGCGATCCTCGGGCCCTGTCTCGACCTTCGCGTCCTGAGCGCGCGCCCGGGCCTTGCGCCGCTTCAGGTTCTCCCGAAGCGCCAGTTTCAGCCGTTCGTTGCGCTCGTCGCTCGTCGTCATGGATGGTCGAGGACCGTCTGCCTTTCAGGCGATCTCGCATATCCCGCGCGTCTCGGCTAGGCCAAGAGCGGTCGCGCCAGCCGACCAGCGCCGCGGCGGCATGGCCGCGAACGGCAAGGTGCGGCGCGACGCCGCGCCTGCGTGGCAAGTTCGTGGCAGGAAAAGGGTTTCGGGCCGTTTCGAGCGCCAAGAGGGCAGTCGGCCAAGCTTGTTGACGTCGAATGAGGCCGGAACCGACCTGATGAACCCCCGTTCGTGAGCGCCGGTGGCCCCCTCTCGCCCTCGGCCAGGCAAGCGGAGACCTTCATGCCCACCTTTAACGGCACCAACGGCAATGACCGGATCGAAGGATCGAACGTCAACGACGTCATCAACGGCGGTGACGGCGAGGACATCCTGCTCGGACTGCTCGGCAACGACGCGATCTACGGCAACGAAGGCTTCGACCGCATCGACGGTCAGGCCGGCGATGACTTCCTGAGCGGCGGCGCAGCGGTCGACTACGTGGCCGGCGGCCCCGGCAACGACATCGTCAACGGCGACGAAGGCGCCGACCAGCTCATCGGCGAGGCCGGGAACGACACGTTGTCGGGCGGCGTCGGCGATGATTACGCCGCGGGCAACCCGGGCGACGATGTGCTCTTCGGCGGGGTGGGCAACGACTTCCTCGTCGGTGAGTCCGGCCTCGACCTCGTCTACGGCGAGGACGGCGACGACTTCGTCGCGGGCGGCGACGATGCCGACAGGCTCTTCGGTGGCAACGGCGTCGACCTCGTCGATGGCGATCTGGGCGACGATCAGCTCTATGGCGGCGCCGGCGCTGACGAGCTCTTCGGCGATGACGGCGTGGACCTCATCTTCGGCGAGGCCGGCAATGACCTCATCAACGGCGGGCTCGGCGTCGACACCATCGCCTTCAACTTCGCCTTCAACCAGGCGAGCTTCACCTACGCCAACGGCCGGCTCGTGGTGAACGGCCCGGAAGGCACCGACGGCGTGCGCGACGGCGAGATCTTCCAGTTCTCGAACCGCAGCATCACTCAGGTCGACGGCAACGCCCTGGTCGACGACCTGTTCTACCTCTCGAACAACCCGGACGTGTTCGCGGCGAACGTCGACGCCGAGGCGCATTACAACCAGTTCGGCTTCCGCGAAGGTCGCAACCCGAACGCCTTCTTCGACACGAACGCCTATCTGGCAGCGAACCAGGATGTGGCACGGGCCGGGGTCAACCCCCTCGAGCACTACCGCGTCTTCGGCTGGAAGGAAGGCCGCGACCCCTCGGCCCAGTTCGACACGCAGGGCTACCTCGCGGCGAACCCGGACGTGGCGGCGGCGGGCGTCAACCCCCTCGATCACTTCCTCACCTTCGGCGTCTTCGAGGGCCGCACCAACGTCAACGACGGCACGATCCTGACCTAAAGCCGAACGACACGCGCCTGCCGCCGGGCTTCTCGAGGCCGGGCGGCAGGCCTCCGGCGCCGGGCCCCTGACGGCACGGCCGCCGGGCACGCTCTTCGCGACGATTCCAGGGTGGGCACCGAAGGTGTTTCATTCTGGGATCATTGCGATGACGAGTGTTTACCGCCCCGACACCCTCGACGAGCGCCGGCCGCTCGGGGCCGAGGAGCGCGACGCCTTCGTGTCTCACGAAGCGTTCCATGAGCGGCTCGCCCTCATCAAGGAGCGCCAGCGCGCGGCGCGCCGGCGCGACGAGCCGCAGAAGGACGGCGGCCTGCGCTTCCTGCTGGAGCTCGCGGCCGTCATCGTCCTGGCGCTCGGGATCTTCTACGGACAGCCCTACGCCGAATGCCGGCGCATGAAGGAGCGGGGCGAGTTCTGGTACGGCGACACGATCAAGAGCTGCATGAAGGAGCGGATCGCGCGGCGCAACGAGGCGATCGAGGGCGCGGGCGCCCGTGTCGTGGCCATGCTCCCGGCCTGGCGCTGACGCCATGCGCTTCGCGAAGCTGCTGGGCCGAGCCCTCGCCCACCTTGCCCTGCGCGCGGCCGCGCTGGTCCTGATCGGCTGGGGCGTCCTTTACTGGGTCACCGGCGATCCGAACCCGTACCAGACCCGCACCGACAACCTCCTCCGCGCCCAGGACGCGCTCACGCGCGCCGGCCAGGCGATCGGGCGCTAGGTGAGGCGGAAGGCTGGGATGGTGCTGCCAGAGAGGATCGAACTCTCGACCTCTCCCTTACCAAGGGAGTGCTCTACCACTGAGCTACGGCAGCTGAGGGCCTCGCGAAGCGGGCGTGGCGGGCTGATAGCGGATCGGGGGCGGGATGGCAACCGAGGGGCCGGGGGTCGAGCGCCCGGCCCCTCGCTTCCGCTGTTCTAGTTCTGCCGTCCCGCGAAGATGCCGCTGCCGGTGTAGCCGCCGAGGCCGTTGACGAGCATCTGACCGCCCATCTCCTGGATCGGCCCGCCGGGGCCTTTGTAGAAGTTGCCGAAGAGCTGCATCGTCGCCGCACTCGTCGGGCTCGTCCCGGTCGTGCGCATGTCGGTGCTGAAGAAGTAGGCCGAGCCGGGGCTGATCGACATGGTGCCGGCATAGTCGCGGTTGTCGAGCCCGGTGACGGCGACGTTGCCCGTCTGGCGCGCGAAATCCACCGTCGTGCGGAAATTGCCGGCCGCCACGTATTCGTTGCCGCCGCTCCGGAACGACCCGATGGCATGGCCCGAATAGGTGGCGGTGCCCGCAGTCGGGATCTTCTCGGCTTCCGAGACCTCGCCCGCGATCCAGGTGCCGAGATGGATCCGGTCGGCGTATTCGCGCCCGTCCTGGGTGCGGCGCGTCTCCTGCGACCAGAATCCCCAGCGCGTGTACTCGCACTGGCAGAAATTCACCTCCGGGAAGGAGGCCTTCACGCTCGTGGTGCCCGAGCTCGCCATCAGGCCGCTGTCGCGGGTGAGCGCGACGTCGTTGACGATGGAGAGCGGGGTCTGGGTCTCCCGGCTGATGTCGGTCGCGGCCTCGCGGGCGCCGAAACGGTCGTAGTCGATGTAGGTGCCCCGAGCGTGCTCGTCGCGGTTGAGGTTGCCGAATTGGGCCAGCCCGTACTCGTAGGCGCCCGTCGGGGCGGCGGAGTCGCCGGTGCCCGTCCGCATGGCGGCGGAGTAGATATAGGCCTGCACCCGCGAGTCGCCCGGGTCGAGCTGGACCGAGGCCGAGCCGAACAGAGGCTGGGCCGGCTCGATGTTGACGTCGCGGGCGACGTCGAGCGTTCGCACCATGCCGCCGGCCCAGCCGGTGAGCGTTCTCTCCGGCCGGTTCTGGCCAAGCCCGCTCGGCGTGTCGGTGCGGGTGAAGGTCTGGTTGAAGCCGTAGTTCTGGCCGGCCCCGCCGCCGCCCGGGCGCGCGAAGGCCTGATCGGCGGTCACTTTGCCCGCCGCGTCGACGAAATCCTGGTTCACCGCCACCCTGGTCGGGGTGCGGTCCGGATCGGCGGTGATCCCGCCTGGCGCGCCGGCGATGGAGCCTCGCGCGCTGCCCATGGTGATGTTCGCCGCGCGCCGCGACGTGAAGCGGAAGCCGCCGGAATAGGACAGTTCGTCCCTCTCGTTGGTGGTGAAGGCGCCCGTGGCGACGAGGAAGTTGGAGGTCTGCTGCGCGCCGCGCCCCTCGATGCCGAAGCCCACCTGCAGGGTGCGGGCGGGTTGCGGCTTCAGGCTCTCGGCGTCCGGGTTCTCGGTGCGGTAGGCGTAGATCGGCGTGATGGAGACGTTGCCGTTGGCCACCGCCGAGCCGAGCACGTAGGGCACCCGGGAGTTGAGGCCCGGATCGGTCGTGGTGACGAGGGCGAAGGCCTTTTCCTTCGGCCGCACTCTCTCGGGCTGGCGCGCGGCGACTTCCTCCGCGATCCGCTGGGTGACGGCCTGGTTCGTCGCCTGCTGGGTAAGGTTCTGGGTGAGCGTCTGCACCTGCGTCGTTGCCACCGCCGCGGTGGTCGTGCTCGTCGCGCGGGCCGAGGTGATCGTCTGGCGTTGGCCTTCGACGAGGCCCGGGCCGACCTGGGCGTTGACTTGGCCAACGCCGGCGCGGGACGCGGTGTCGTCCGTCGGGCGCTGCCGGGCGCCGCCCGACTGGCCGCTTCGGCTCGAAAGCTCGCCGTTGGCCTGCTCGACCTCGGCCTGCGCCACGCGCTTGGGCGCCGGCGGCACCGCGGCAGGGCTCGCCACCGTGACGGCGAAGCCCGGGCGGCGGATGATCTCGGTGCCGGCGGCGGTGGCCACCGACAGGATGCCGAAATGGTTGATGGCCTTCGTGCCCTCCGCCCCGTGCGTCACGGTGGCGACGCCGCCGCGGATGCCGAGCGTCGCGGCGGGCGTCTTGATAGTGGCGCCCCCCGTATGGCTCGTGTTGCCGCCGACGAAGCGCAGCACGCCCTTGGCCATGCTCGCCGCCATGCGGCCGGTGCCGGTGTTCGGGTCGTAGACGAACTCGTCGATGACGATGTCGGAGTTCGGACCGATGCTCAGGGTCGTCTTGTCGATGAAGATGAGCTGGACGTTGCCCCCGTCCACGGTGCGGATGCGTTCTTTATGGATGACGCGGGCGCCGAGTTCCAGCACCCGGGTCGGGCGGGCGGGCGGGGTTCCGGTCGCGGCCGGGTTGACGGCGCCGGCGGTGCCGATCTCCTGGGCGAGGGCGGAGCCCGCGGGAAGGGCGGCGAGAAGGGCGCAGAGCGCGACGCCGGCTCGGTAAGCGGTTTTCATGGCTGCGCCTCCCCCTAAAACCGAACGGTCGGGCCGAACACCACGCTCAGGTTGCGGGTGTCGTAGTTGCGAAGGGTCGAGTCGACGTAGGCGTATTGCACCTGGGCGGCGAAGCCGACCCATTCGTAGACGGGCATGTCGACGAGGACGCCGGCCCGCCACTCGCGGTCGACACGCTTGGTGATCGGGTCGATGATGAAGTTCTGCGCGTCGTAATAGGTGCGGCCGTAGCCGGCGGACGGGATCACGGTCCACTTGCGGGCGCCCCAGGGACCCTGGAACTCCATCGGGAACCCGACGTCGATGCCAACGGCCTCATAGGAGGTGTAATCGCGCCGCGTGTCGTTGCGGGCGAAAGCCGCCCGCGCCTGCCAGCGCACCGCCGAACCCCAGAACAGGTCGCCCTGGGCCAGCAGACCCGCGGTCCAGAGACGGCCCGACTGCTCGGCGGCGTTGGGATAATCCTTGTTGTTGCCGAACTTGCGCGCCCGCACCTCGAGGAAGGGCTCGAGGTTGAAATAGGGGCTGATCGGCATCGTGACGCCGACGCCGGCGCCGGTGGTCGTCAGGTACGGATCGTCGCCGAGGGACACGCCGTTGGCGAGGGCATAAGGTCTGATCGAGAAGCCGGGCCAGCTGTCGGGCAGGAGCGCCAGGCGCGGCCCAGTCTGAACCTCGATGAGGCCAAGGTTCAGCTTCTCGAACTTGAACTGCTTGGCGTAGTAGGCGCCGACCGTGGTCTCCCAGACGTCGCCGCGCTGGTTCTCGAAATCGTAGACGTGGCGGATGCCGCCCAAGCCGAAGGCATTCCAGTCCGGCGCCCTGACGAACTGGCGGTCGAGCGTCGCGTCGACGCCCGCCGCGCGCACGAGTTGCGAGGTCGGGCCGGCATTGGCGTTCGACTGGTGGCGCAGCCCCGCTTGGCCGAAGAAGCTCCACTGGGTGACGGAGACCCGGCGATCAATCTCGGCGAGAAAGCCGCTCACCCGCACCCGCACGTCAGCCGGCGTGTCGGGCGCCGCGATGGCGGATTCGAAGTAGGAGCGCGCCATCTCGTAGGAGCCGAGACGGAAGTAGAGCACGCCGAGCTCGAGGCGCACCCGCGGCAGGTTCGGGTTGTAGAACACCATGCGCTCGAGGGCGCCGATGGCCGCCTCGTAGTCGCCGAGCCGCGTCGCCGTTTCCGCGAAGCGGAAGGACAGGTCGAGGTTGCCGGGCTCGCGCAGGACGCGCTGGAACAGCGCGTCGTAATCCGGATCCCTGATGACCGCTTGATTTTGCGCCTGTGCTGCGCCGCAGGCCATAGCCGCGGCGAGCGCCGCGCCGGCCGCCGCGCTGCGAACACTCATTCTCACGTCAGTCCCCCCGCGGCGCCGCCACGCCGTCTTTCCCGCGCGCATGCAACCGGCGAGGGAGGCGCGAGTCAACGGGGAACCGCTTGTGAGACCGAGCAAATTGCTGACGATATGGTTAATGGATCACACTCGTGCGCCCTCGTGCACACGCTTGCGTCGGGATGCTCCCGGAAGCGTCAACGGCCGCATCGGCGCGCGCCGTCGGGGCGGGCTCGCCGAGGCGACTCGTTCCCTCGCTCAACCGCCTCGCCGCCGCATCCAGGTATAGACCAGGGGCAGGGCGAAACCGATGCCGAGGAAGCGCACGAGGTGGTGGACGCCAACGTAGAGCGGGTCGAGCCCGAGCACGAGGGCGAGCACCATCATCGCCTCGAGCCCGCCGGGGGCGAAGGCGACGAGGGCATCGGCGAGGCCGACGCCGGCGAGCGCGGCGGAGGCCACGGCGAAGGCCACTGCCAGAGCGCTGCCGATGACGAAGGAGGCCACCGCCGCCGGCACCGTGCGCCGCAGGACGCCGCGGTCGAGGGTGGTGAAGCGCTCGGCGACGTAGACGCCGAGCAGCACGAGGCCGGCCGTGGCGATGACAGGCGGCACCACGCCCGGGATCGCGCCCGTGCCGTGAGCGAGCGCGCTCGCCAGCGTCGCGCCGAGCAGGATGGGAGCCGCCATGCCGATCCGGGCGAAGGCGAGCCCCAAGGCCAGACCGCCGGCGAGCACGAGACTTAAGCCCACCGGGCTCGCGACCGGCAGGCCCTCGCCCAGGAGCATGGCGCTCCGGCCGCTGTCGCCGCCGACGGCGACCACGGCGCTCGGCAGCACGGTGATGAGGAGGAACAGGCGGAAGGCCTGCACGACGGCGACCGGGCCGATATCGACGCCGCGCTCGGTGGCCACCGCCAGGACGGTCGAGAAGGCCCCCGGAACGGAGGCCAGCATGGCGTCGCCGACGCGCCAGCGCGACACCCGCACGAGCCAGATCATGGATCCGCCGGTGATGGCGACGACGCCCATCACGAGAAGGGCGAGGCTCGCCGGATACCGCGCCATCGCCGCGACCGCTTCGGGCGTCACGGACGCGCCCATGGTGGCGCCCGAGGCCAGCATTGCCGCGTCGACGAGGGGTTTCGGCAAGGGCAGTCCGACCCCGAAGACGCTCAGGGCGACGCAGGCCACCACCGCCCCGGAGAGCCAGGCCGCGGGAATGCCGAGGGCGTGAAAGAGCCAGCCGCCGAGGGCTGCGGCCGCGATCTGGAGGAGGTGGGCAGCGAAGCGGGGCATCGGCGCCCCTTGGCCCGAAAGCGGCGTCGGTGCAAGGCAGGCCGTGTCTTGGCGCGTCCAGCCGCCTGTCGGCGTCGTCAGGCCCGCCCCTGTCCGAGCTCCGGCCGCCAGCGGCGCAGGAGGAGCGCGTTGGCGACGACGCTGACGCTGGAGAAGGCCATCGCCGCTCCGGCCACCGTGGGGTTCAGATATCCGAGCATGGCGAGGGGCAGGCCCACCACGTTGTAGACGAAGGCCCAGAACAGGTTCTGGCGGATCTTGGCCCGGGTGCGCCGCGCCACGTCGAGACAGGCCGCGACGAGGGCGGGGTCGCCCCGCATTAGGGTGATGCCGGCCGCGTGCATGGCGACGTCGGTGCCCGTCGCCATGGCGATGCCGAGATCGGCCGCGGCGAGCGCAGGCGCATCGTTGACCCCGTCGCCCACCATGGCCACCACGTGGCCGCGTGCTTTAAGCTCCGCCACCGCCGCCGCCTTGTCCGCGGGCAGGGCCTCGGCCACGACCTCGTCGAGGCCGAGGAGCCGCGCCGCGGCTTGGGCGCTGCCCTGGTTGTCCCCGGTCAGCATAAGAGTTCGGATGCCGCGCCGGCGCAGCGCGGCGACGGCTTCGACCGCGCCGTCCTTGAGGGCGTCGCCGAAGGCGAGGAGGCCGAGGAGGCGGGGCGTCGGGTCCGCGGCGAAGAGCCAGGAGACGGTGCGGCCCTCGGCTTTCAGCGCGGCGGCCCGGCCGGCGAGTGCGCCAGGCTCGACGCCGCTTTCGGCGAGGAGACGCCGGCTGCCGAGCCTGAGATTCTGCCCGGCGACCACCGCCTCCACGCCGCGGCCGGGCAAGGCGCTGACCGAGGCCGCCGGCGGCGCGCCGATCCCCTCCCCGGTCGCCTGCGCCAGCACGGCGCGGGCGAGCGGGTGCTCGCTGCCGGCCTGGACGCCCGCCGCGAGGCGCAGCAGATCGAGGCGATCGACCCCAGGCGCCGGCTCGAGCGCGACGAGGGCCGGCTTGCCCAGCGTGAGCGTCCCGGTCTTGTCGAACACCACCGCGTCGACGGCGTGGGCGGTCTCCAGCGCTTCGGCATCCTTGATCAGGATGCCGTGCCGGGCGGCGACGCCCGTGCCGGCCATGATCGCGGCGGGGGTCGCGAGCCCGAGCGCACAGGGGCAGGCGATGACGAGCACCGCCACCGCGTTGACGAGAGCCGTCTCGACGCCCGCCCCGGCGGCGAGCCAGCCGAGGACGGTGAGCGCCGCGAGCGCGAGGACGACGGGAACGAAAACCGCGCTGACCCGGTCGACGAGGCGCTGGATCGGCGGCTTGGCGCCCTGCGCCGTCTCGACGAGGCGGATGATCCGCGCCAGCACCGTTTCCGCGCCGACAGCCGCCGTCTCGACGAGGAGGAGCCCCGAGCCGTTGACGGCCCCGCCGGCGACCCGATCGCCGACCCTTTTCGGCACGGGCAGGCTCTCGCCCGTGAGCAGCGACTCGTCGACCTCCGACGCGCCCTCCCGCACCCGGCCGTCGACGGGCACGCGCTCGCCGGGGCGCACCACGACCACGTCACCGACCCGCACCGCGGCAGCGTCGATCTCCGCTTCGCTTCCGTCCGGACGGCGCAGGCGGGCCCGCTCGGGGCGAAGGTCCATGAGGGCGCGGATGGCCGACGTCGCTTGCCGCTTGGCGCGGCTCTCGAGATAACGGCCGAGCAGCACCAGGGTGACGACGGCGGCAGAGGTCTCGAAGTAGAGGTGCTCGGTGCCATGACCTGCGCCGTGGCCCGAGGCGAGCTGCCACAGGCTCAAGGCGTAGGCCGCCGAGGTGCCGAGGGCCACGAGCAGGTCCATGTTGCCCGTGCCGGCGCGCGCCGCCAGGAGCCCACTCCGGTAGAAGCGTTGCCCTAGCCAGAACTGGACAGGGGTGGCGAGGAGGAGCTGCGCCCAGCCGGGCAACGCGGCGTCGATCCCGACGACGGCGAGCAGCATCGGCGCGACGAGGGGCAGGGTGAGCACGGCCGCGAGGGCAAGGTCGCGCCGATCGCGGCGCGCAGCCTCGTCCCGGGCGCCCTCCCCCGGAGTCGAGCGCGCGTCAGGCCGGTGCGGCGAAGCCTCGTAACCGGCCACCTCCAGCGCGCGCACGAGGTCATCGGACGAGACGAGACCGTCGATCCCGGTCACCCGCGCGCGCTCGGCGGCAAGGTTGACCTCGGCCCCCGTTACGCCCGGCACCCGGGCCAGCGCCTTCTCGACGCGCTCAGCGCAGGACGCGCAGGTCATGCCCCGGACGGCGAGGTCGAAGGTTTCGGCCTTGAGCCCGTAACCGGCCTGCTCGACCGCCGCGGCGAGATCGGCGGGGGATGCCCCACGATCGAGAATAACTTGGGCGGTCTCCGCCGCGAGGTTCACCTCCGCCGCTGCCACACCCGGCACCCGGGCCAGCGCCTTCTCGACGCGCCCGGCGCAGGAGGCGCAGGTCATGCCATCGATCAGCAGACGAACGGCGCGGGCGGCCTCCCCGGCCGGATCCTTCGCCGGCTTCTCAGCCGCGACGACGACCGTCGCCCTGCTTTGGCGGGCCTCGTCCAGCATCCTCATGGATCCTCTCCCATCGCTGCCGTTGAAGCTCTCGGGCTTCCAACGATGGCAAGGTCAAGAGGTGGGGAGGGGATGGCTGCGTTGCCAGCAGCCGGCACGGCACTCATCCCATCCTTCACCTCATCCTGAGGCGGCGCGCCAGCGCCCTCGAAGGAGGCCTCCAGAGGCGTGAACGGTCCTGGAGGCCTCCTTCGAGGCTCAGGCTTCGCCTTCGCGCCTCAGGATGAGGTGCGGGGGTGGGAGGGCGAGGTCAGGGGCACTTACGCTCTCATTGATCAAGCGCGCGCAGGGCCGCCGGAAGTTCAGCGAACGCGTCGATCAGCCCATCCGCCCCGAAGCCCTCCGGCGCGCCGTGGGCGTAGCCGTAGCCGACGACGATCGCCCGCACGCCTGCCGCGCGGGCGGCGTTCACGTCGTGGTGATTGTCCCCCACCATCACCGCCCGGTCCGGCCCGACGCCGAGCCGGCGCAGGGCCTCGTGGAGGGGCGCCGGATCGGGTTTGCGCTGAGGCAGCGTATCGCCGCCGATCACCGCGTCGAGGAAGGCGTCGAGCCCGAGCGCCTCAAGGACGATCCGGGTCGCGGCTTCCGGCTTGTTGGTCACCACCGCGAGGTGCAGGCCTTCGCCGCGCAGCTCCTGCAAAGTGTCGCGCACGCCGGGATAGACGTCCGTGTGGTGCGACGCCGCGCCCTCGTAGAGGGCGAGGTAGCGAGGGAGCAACGCGTCGACCCGGGCCGGATCGCTTCCGGCCGCGGCAAGGGCCCGCTCGAGGAGCTTGCGCACTCCGTCGCCGATCATGCCCTTGACTTCGGACAGATCGAGCGAGCGCAGCCCCTCCTCGGCGAGGAGACGGTTCAGGGCCTCCTGCAGGTCGCGGGCGGAATCGACGAGGGTGCCGTCGAGGTCGAGGAGCACGGCATCGATCGTGGCGTAGGAGCGATCCAGCATGATCCCGGCAGGTCCCGGCTTGGGTTGAGACGAGCGACGGCGCGACCAAGGGCGAAGGGGACGCGCGGCCCCGGGCGGGTTATCCTGCGACCGGTCGCGGGGCAATCCGTGGACCGACGCCTTCCCGAGACACAAGGACCGGCCGATCCGTGAGCATCCCCGCATGAGCCCTCCCGCGCGCACCCAGGTCGGCATCGTCGGCGCCGGTCCGGCGGGCCTCTTGCTCGCCCATCTCCTGCACCGCGCCGGGATCGACAGCGTCGTCATCGAGGCTCGCAGCCGTGCCTACGTCGAGAACCGCATCCGGGCCGGCGTCCTGGAGCAGGGCACGGCGGACCTCCTGCGGGAGGCGGGCCTCGGCACCCGCATGGACCAGGAGGGCCTCCTCCACCACGGCCTCTCGCTGAAGTTCAAGGGCGAGGCGCACCGCCTCGACCTGTCGGAGCTCACGGGCGGGCAGAGCGTGATGGTCTACGGCCAGCACGAGGTGGTGCGCGACCTCATCGCGGCGCGGGTCGCGGCCGGCGCGCCTCTCCTGTTCGAGGCGCAGACCCTCGCGCTCGAAGGGCTCGACACCGCGACGCCGACGATCCGCTACCGCCACGACGGCGAGGAGCGGGTGCTCGCCTGCGACTACATCGCCGGCTGCGACGGTTTCCACGGCATCTGCCGGGCGAGCATTCCTGAGGACGTGATCACGCTCTACGAGCGGGTCTACCCCTTCGCCTGGCTCGGCATCCTCGCCGACGCGCCGCCGGCCTCCGAGGAGCTGATCTACGCCAACCATCCGGACGGCTTCGCTCTCCTCTCGATGCGCTCGCCCGAGGTCAGCCGCCTCTACCTCCAGGTCGCGCCGGACGAGGACGTGAACGCCTGGCCCGACGAGCGGGTCTGGGAGGAGCTCGATCGCAGGCTCGCCGGCGGCGAGGATTGGCATCTCGCCCGCGGGCCGATCACGCAGAAAGGCGTCACGGCGATGCGCTCCTTCGTCGCCGAGCCGATGTCTTATGGTCGCCTGTATCTGGCGGGCGACGCGGCCCACATCGTGCCCCCGACGGGGGCGAAGGGCATGAACCTTGCCGTCGCCGACGTGCGGGTGCTGGCCCAAGCGCTCGAGGCCTTCTACGGCGAGGGCCGCACCGACCGGCTCGCCGCCTATTCCGAGACCTGCCTGAGGCGGATCTGGAAGGTGCAGCGCTTCTCGTGGTGGATGACGAGCCTCCTGCACCGCTTCGACGACCACACGCCCTTCGACGAGCGGCGCCAGTTGGCCGAGCTCGACTACGTCACCTCCTCGCCCGTCGCCGCGCGGACGCTCGCCGAGAACTACGTCGGGCTGCCGTTCGAGGCGTAAGTCGCCATCGCCCGAAAGACGAGGGCGTGGCGCCGGCTCAAGGCCTCGACGTCGGCGCTGTAGCCGCCGCCGATCACGGCGCAGAGCGGCACGCCGCGCCGGCGCACCTCGCCGACGACGTAACGCTCCCGCGCCGCGAGGCCCTCGTCCGAGAGCGCGAGCCGTCCGAGCTTGTCGTCGCGGTGCGGATCGACGCCGGCGTTGTAGAAGACGAGGTCGGGCTGGAGCGCGTCGAGGAGCCGCGGCACGTGGGCCGACAGCACCGCGAGATAGGCCTCGTCCTCCATCGCGTCGGGCAGGCCGACGTCGAGGTCGCTCGGGATCTTGCGATAGGGGTAGTTCTTCTCTGCATGGACCGAGAAGGTGAAGAGGTCGGGATCGCCCGAGAGGCAGTCGGCGGTGCCATCCCCCTGGTGGACGTCGAGGTCGATGACGAGGACCCGCTCGACGGCCCCCTCCGCCTGCAAGGCTTTCGCCGCGATGGCGACGTCGTTGAAGACGCAGAACCCCGCCCCCGTCGCCCGCTGGCCGTGATGGCTGCCGCCCGCCGCCGTGCCTGCCATCCCGTGCCGGAGCGCCAGCCGTCCCGCGAGCAGGGTTCCGCCCGCCGAGGTGCAGGCGCGGCGCACCACGCCCGCGTCGACCGGCAATCCGATCCGCCGCTCGATCTCCTGCGGCACGGCGCAGGCGAGCACCTGGTCGACGTAGAGCCCGTCATGGGCGAGGGCGATGATGTCGCGCGGCGCGGGCTCGGGCACGACGAAGCCCTCCGGCACGAGCCCCTCCTCGACGAGCACCTCGGCGAGTCGTCCGTATTTGCGCATCGGGAACCGGTGCCCTTCGGGCAAGGTCGCCTGGTAGGCCGGGTGGGAGACGAGGGGAACCATCGCCGTCGAGGGTAGGGCTGCGGCCCCGGCCCGCAAGGTCAGCTACGCCCGAACAGGCGTTCCACGTCGGCGAGTTTGAGCTCGACGTAGGTCGGGCGGCCGTGGTTGCACTGACCGGACAGCGGCGTTGCCTCCATCTCGCGAAGCAACGCGTTCATCTCCTCCGGCTTGAGGCGGCGGCCGGCGCGCACGGAGCCGTGGCAGGCCATGCGGGAGAGAAGGGCGTCGAGGCGGCGGGTCAGCGGCGCGCCAGTCACTGCATCTTCGGCGAGCGCGTCGGCGAGGTCGCGCACGAGCGCGGCGATGCGTCCGCCGGCCAGGGCCGCGGGCACCTCGCGCACGAGCACGGCTCCGGGGCCGAAAGCGTCGAGGACGAGGCCCAGCTCCTCAAGGTCGCCTGCCGCGCCGGTCAGCCGATCGGCCTCGAGGGGATCGAGTTCCACGACCTCGGGCACGAGGAGGAGCTGGCGCGGCACAGCTTGAGCATGCCGTTCGCGCTTGAGGCGCTCGTAGACGAGGCGCTCATGCGCGGCGTGCTGATCGACGAGGACGAAGCCGTCCCGGGTCTCGGCCAGGATATAGGTGTCGTGGAGCTGAGCGCGGGCGACGCCGAGGGGATGATCGGCGAGCGCCGCCGCGGCCTCCGGCCGAACCTCGGCGGCGGGCGGGGCGAGGTCGAGGAGCGCCGCGCCGTCGCGCAGGCCGGGGCTGTCGCGCAGCCCGTGGCTGTCCCGCAGGCCGGGGGCGGACGGCCCGGGGTCGAGGGGCGCGAGCCAGGCCCGGAACGGGTCGTCCCGGGGCGGCAAGGGACGGATGGATTCCGGACGAAAGGTCTCGGGCCGGAAGGCCTGCAGGGTGCGCGCGCCGACGCTGGGTGCAGCGCGGTGGCCGGCGCGGGCGAGCGCCTCCCGGATCGCGCTGACGAGAAGGCCGCGCACGTGGCCCGGATCGCGGAAGCGCACCTCGGTCTTCGCCGGATGCACGTTGACGTCGACGAGGCGCGGGTCGCACAGGATCGCGAGCACCAGAACCGGGTGCCGGTCGGAGGCCATGACATCGGCGTAGGCGCCGCGCACGGCGCCGATGAGCAGCCGGTCGCGCACGGGCCGGCCGTTCACGGTGAAGTGGATGTGGCTGCCCGCCGCGCGGTGGTAGGTCGGCAGGCCGACATGGCCCTGCAGCGCGAAACCTTCCCGCGCCACGTCGACGGGCACGGCATTGTCGGGGAAGTCCGGGCCCAGAACCCGCGCGGCCCGGCGCAAGAGCGCGACGGCGCCCTCGCCCTCCGGAGGCAAGACGACGCGCGTGAGGTGGTCGCCCGCGAGGTGGAAGCGCACCGTCGGATGCGCCAGCGCCAGCCGCCGCACGGCCTCCGCCACGGCCTGCGCCTCGGCGCGGTCGCTCTTGAGAAACTTGAGCCGCGCCGGGGTGGCGGAGAACAGCTCCGTGACCTCGACCCGGGTGCCGAAGGCGGCCGGAGCCGGGCTCACCTCGCCCCGCGCGCCGGCCTCGACGAGGAGCGTCGCGCCGGTCTCGGCGCCGGGGGCGCGGGTGGTGATGGACAGCCGCGCCACGGCGCCGATGGAGGGCAGGGCCTCGCCGCGAAACCCCAACGTGTCGATGCGGGTGAGGTCGCCCTCGGGCAGCTTCGAGGTGGCGTGGCGCTCGACCGCCAGCGCCAGATCGTCGGGACTCATCCCGCGACCGTCGTCGACGACGCGGATCAGGCGCCGCCCGCCTGCCTCCACCGTGACCTCGATCGCCGTGGCGCCGGCGTCCAGCGCGTTCTCGACGAGTTCTTTGACCGCGGCGGCTGGCCGCTCGATCACCTCGCCCGCGGCGATGCGGTCGACGAGAACGGGGTCAAGGCGGCGGACGGCGGGCATGGAGGCCAATGTAGCAATCGGGACCGCCGATGGCCATGCGATCGGGGGAAAAGAGCGGTGGTTCGTTGCGGTTGACGTCGGCCCCGGCGCTCACCCCACCCGACCGGCTGACGCCGGCCACCCTCCCCGCAGGCGGGGAGGGATGAGGGGCCGTGTTGGTCGCGCGCTCCTTCTCCCCTTTGTGGGAGAAGGTGCCCGGCGTGAGCCGGGCGGATGAGGGGTGGCGCCGAGAGGCGCCTCGCGAAGCGAATGGGATGGTCGAAGCGGAGAGGCTCTGATCGGCCTTTCGGCCGGGCGCTCGTACCTCGCGCCACCCCTCTCCCGACCCCGCTGACGCGGGGCCACCCTCTCCCGCAAGGGGAGAGGGAAGAAGCGGCGCCGCCGTTCGTCATCCCTCCCCGCCTCCGGGGAGGGTGGACGGCGTCAGCCGGCCGGGTGGGGCGAGCGCTGGGCGTGAAGCCGCAGCCGCTCCCCTCACAGCCCCGTCGGGCGCCCCGCCACGACGACCAGCATCTGCCCGTCGTACAAGGTGCGCGCTGCGGCGCGGTGGATGTCCTCCGGCGTCACCGCGGCGACGAGGCCGTTGCGGCGGGCGATGTAGTCGATGCCGAGGTTTTCCGACGCGATCTGGGTGAGCTGGTGGGCGATCTTCGTCGAGGTGTCGAAGCCCAGCGCGTAGGAGCCGGTGATGTAGTCCTTGGCCTGGGCGAGCTCCTCAGGCCCCGGCCCGTCGGCCGAGAGGCGGGCGATCTCGGACCCGATGACCTCGAGGCATTCGGGCACGCGCTCGTTCTTCGTCGCCGTGTAGCCCCAGGTCATGGCAGCGGCCTTGTAGCTCACCAGCGACGTGCCCACCGAATAGGCGAGCCCGCGCTTCTCGCGCACCTCCTGAAACAGGCGCGAGGTGAAGGCGCCCCCGCCCAGGATGTGGTTGAGCACATAAGCCGGGATGAAGTCCGGGTCGCGCCAGGACAGCCCGGCGAGGCCGAAGCGGATCACCGATTGCGGCACGTCGAGGTCGACGACGGTGCGGGTGCCGCGCCCGACGAGGGTTCGGGGTTCCACGAGCGCGAGGGCCTCGGGCGCCGGCAGGCCGGCGAAAGCTCGGTCAAGGAGAGGGGCAAGCTGTGCGGCGTCGAGCGCGCCGACCACCGCGATCTTGACCCGGCCGCGGCAGACCATGCGCCGGTGCAGGGCCACGAGGTCGTCCCGGGTGACGGCCTCGACGCTCTCCACCGTGCCGCCGGTCGGGCGGCCGTAAGGGTGGCCCGGGAAGGCTTGCGCGAAGAATCGCTTGGAGGCCATCACTCCCGGGTCGTTCTGCTGGTAGCGCAGGCCGGCGAGCGTCTGGGCCCGCACGCGCTCGATGGCGGCCTCGTCGAAGCGAGGCTCGGCGAGCGCCAGGCGCAGGACCTCGAAGGCCTCGTCGGCATGACGCACGAGGGTTTTGAGGGAGCCGCCGAGCCCGTCGGGACCGGCGGTGAAGCTGAGCTCGATCGCCTTCGCCGCGAGGCGCTCCTGGAAGGCGTCAGAGTCGAGGTCGCCCGCGCCCTCGTCGAGGAGCCGGGCCATCATCTGGGCGACGCCAGGCTTGTCCGCCGGGTCCTGCGCCGCGCCGCCCTCGAAGACGAAGCTCAAGGCGACGAGGGGCGCGACGGGGGAGACCACGTGCCAAGCCTCGACCCCCGCCGGCGTGACGAGGGGCTCGACCCGGGTCGGGGAAGCGGCGGCGTCGAGGGTTGCGGTGCTCATGAGGTCTGGTCTCCGATCCCTTCGCCGTGATCCCTGGCCGTCAGGCGGCGGGACCCTTCTGGAGCGCGCCCGTCACCGAGCGGCGCGGCACGAGGTAGGTTTCCGCCGCGGCCGCGATGGCGTCGGGTGCCACCGCCTCGACCTCGGCCGGCCAGCGCCGCACCTCGTCGAGGCTCTCGCCGATGGCGAGCGCCGAGCCGTAGATGCGCGCCAGGTGGCTGTGGCTGTCGGTGGCGTAGATCGTCTCGGCGATGAGCCGGGTCTTGGCCCGCTCGATCGCCTCGGCGCTCAGCGCTCGGTCTCGCAGGCCGGCGAGGGCCTGGTCGAGGCCTTCCTCGAGCTGGTCGAGGGACACGCCCTCGGCCGGCACCGCATAGACGGCAAAGCGCGTGTCGTCGATGGCGGAGCCCATGTACCAGGCGCCGGCATTCACTGCGAGACCACGCTCGAGGACGAGCGTCCGGTAGAGGTAGGAGGTCGGCCCGCCGCCGATCGCCTCGGCCAGCACCTCGAGGGCGTGGGAGGCGTTTCCTTCAGCCGTGCGGCAGGAAGGCGTCAGATACATGCGCTGGAGGGTGGGCTGCTCCACCTTCGGATCGGCCACCGTCACGCGTCGCGCCGCGCGGGGCTCGGGTTCGCGCGGGCGACGGCGCTCGGGCCGGGCGCCCTGGGGGGCGACGCGCCCATAAGTGTCCTCGGCGAGGCGGCGCACGCCGTCGGCCTCCACGTCCCCGGCCACCACGAGAATGGCGTTCTCCGGGGTGTAGAAGCGGCGGTAATAGCCCAAGGCGTGCTCGCGGTTGAGCTCCTCGATCTCGTGCATCCAGCCGATGATCGGCGTGCCGTAGGGATGGTGGAGGTAGAGCGAGGCCGCCATCGCCTCCGAGAGCTGGGCGGAGGGGTCGGTCTCGACCCGCATACGGCGCTCTTCCAGCACCACGTCGCGTTCCGGCGCCACCACCTCGTCGGCCAGCACCAGGCCCGCCATGCGGTCGGCCTCGAACGCCATCATCGTGCCGAGATGCTGGTTGGCCACGCGCTGAAAGTAGGCCGTGTAGTCGTAGGAGGTGAAGGCGTTCTCCTGGCCGCCCAAGTTCGAGACGACCTTCGAGAAGGCGCCGGCGGGATGCCGCTCGGTGCCCTTGAACATCAGGTGCTCAAGGAAGTGCGCGATGCCCGACTGGCCCGGCGGATCGTCCGCCGACCCGTTGCGGTACCAGATCATGTGGGTCGCGACGGGCACGCGGCGGTCGGGGATGACCACCACGTCGAGGCCGTTGTCGAGGGTAAAGGACGAGAGTTCCGGCCCGCCCCCTTCGAGGCCCTCCGGGACGGAGGCGTCGGTGCGAGCGGGGGATTGGGCGGGAGCGGAGACCATCGACGGGCCCTTGTCAGCTGACGACGGAGCCCTTCGATGCCAGGCGGCACCGCGGGCCCTTCACGACCGGCAGGCGCCGGAACCCGCCCGATGTAGGCGGGGCGGGGCTCAATGAAAGACGCTCGCGGCCGCGACCAAAGGCTGCGCCGGGCCGCGTGCCCGGGCTCAGCGGCCCTGCTGCTTCCTCTGGAAGGCGCGGGGATCGGCTTCGTCGTCGCGGTTGATCGGCTCGAAGTCGCGCTGCACCGCGCGGCCTGTCGCCGAGCGGCGATAGCCGGACGGCGGCTCGGACAGCGCCCGGCGCTCCGGCTCCGTCGACGAGATAAGGGTGTTGTCCTCCTCCCGGCGGCCCGTGGCGCGCAGCACGTCCGGGTGCACCCAGACTTCGTCGCGGGAATTGTCGCCGTAGCGGCGGACCGGGCGGCCGTCGTTGAGGCCGGCGCCGGCGCGGCGGCCCTGCTCCAGCTCGCCGCGGGCAAGCTCGGGCCGATCGCCCGCCATGCGTCGCACCTCGCTCTCGGTCACGGGGCGACGATCCAGCTCGCGCTGCTTGCGCTTGGCGGCGACGTCCGGATCGGTCGGCCAGTTCGGGTCGACGGCGGCGGAGCGCGGCGCCACCGGCTCGCGCAGGGTGGTTTTGGGCGGCAGGACGAGGGGCGGCCGCTCGCGGTAGACGATCGGGTCCTTGTCCTCCGGGATGAGGCCCATGGAGCCGAGCAGATTCTTGACCACGGCGCCTTCCTGGGCGCGGGCCGCGGGCGCGGCCAAGACGCCCCCGAGAAGGCCGGCGCTCAACAGTGCGATCGCGTAACGGTTCATGCCACCCACCCTCGTGCGTTTTCGTCTTGCGCCGGAGCGCGGGGCAGCGGTGGCCCGGCAATCCGGCGAAGGTGTGGCGGGGCGCGTTACGCCCGGTCCGGTCCGGCCGAGGCCGGCTTGTCCCGTCGGTCCGCCACGACGCTGTCATAAAGGAGACCGGCGACGCCCGCAACGATGGCCGCGTCCGCCACGTTGAACACGTACCAGGACCAGGCCCCGACATGGAGGTGGACGAAGTCGAAGACCGCGCCGTAGGCGACCCGGTCGACGGCGTTGCCGAGCGCTCCGCCGGCGATGAGGCCGAGCGCCGCGGCGAGCAGCCGCGAGCCGGCGCGGCTCATCCAGACGAGGAGCCCGGCCGCGGCGACGAGCGAGATCGCGACGAGCGCGTAGCGCCCCAGATCCGAGCCCTGCTGGAAGAGCCCGTAGGAGATGCCCCGGTTCCAGACCACCACGAGGTCGAGGAAGGGCAGGAGCCGGATCGGCTCCCGCAGGGGCAGGTCGAGGCCGAAGAGCAGGTAGAGCTTCGAAGCCTGATCGAGGAGGAAGGTTGCCGCGGCGAGGAGGAAGCCGAGGCGGGCGGGCCGGCTCACGCCGCCTGCCTCGCCGCGTCCCATTCCCGGAGCGCCCGCGCGTCCCGGGGCGTGACGTCCGGGTAATCGGGATCGCTGCCGACCTCGGGCATGATCTTCCAGGAGCGGGCGCATTTGCGGCCTTGAGCCCGCGCCGGCACGACGGCGACGCCCGGCACCTCGTCGAGGCGGAAGGCCTCGGCTGGGCCCTCCCCCGCCTCGACCCGGATCGCGGACGTAATGCAGACCTCCGCGAAGTCGACGCCGGCCAGCGCCGCGCGCAAGGCCTCGTCCGCGACGTGGACCACGGGCGCGGCCTCCAGGCTCGCGCGGATGCGCTTGGCCGCCCGCTCGATCTCGATGGCCCCCGTCACCACGCGGCGCACCTCGCGGATCGCTTCCCAGCGTTCGGCTAGCGCATCGTTACGGAAGCGCGCGAGGTCCTCGGGGAAGCCGGTGAGATGGATCGAGGGCGAGCCTTGCGGCCGGTACTCGAGCCAGGCCTCGTCCGCCGTGAAGACGAGGATGGGCGCGAGCCATTTCAGCACCGCATCGCAGAGGATGTCGATGGCGGTGAGCGCGCTCCGGCGCACGTGGCTCGAGATCGGATCGCAGTAGAGCGCGTCCTTGCGGATGTCGAAGTAGAAGGCCGAGAGGTCGCTCGTCATGAAGTGGCTCATGAGCGAGACGACGCGCTTGTAGTCGAAATCGCGGTAGGCCTGCTGGATCTGCGGGTCGAGTTCGGCGAGGCGGTGGAGCATGAAGCGCTCGAGTTCCGGCATCGCGGCCACCTCGACCTCGTCCTCGGGCCGATGATGCGCCAGCGCGCCCAGCATCCAGCGCACCGTGTTGCGCAGCTTGCGGTAGGTCTCGACGAAAGTTTTGAGGATCTCCGGCCCGATGCGCAGGTCGTCGGCGTAGTCGGCCGCCGCCACCCACAGGCGGAGGATGTCGGCGCCGGAATCGCGTATGACGTCCTGGGGCGCCACCGTGTTGCCGAGCGACTTCGACATCTTCAGACCCTTCTCGTCGAGGACGAAGCCGTGGGTCAGCACCACGTCGAAGGGCGCGCGGCCCCGGGTGCCGCAGCTCTCCAGCAGCGACGAGTGGAACCAGCCGCGGTGCTGGTCCGAGCCCTCGAGATACATCACCGTATCCGGCCCGCCCTCGGCCTTGCGCCGCGCCCTCAAATCCTCGCGCGTCTCGAGGGTGAAGGCGTGGGTCGAGCCTGAATCGAACCAGACGTCGAGGATGTCCGTCACCTTCTCGAAATCGGCGGCCGCGTAGCCGAAGGGCGCGAGAAAGCGGCTGCCGTCGTCCGTGTACCAGGCGTCCGCGCCTTCCGCTGCGAAGGCTTCGGCGATGGCGTCGTTCACGCGTTCGTCACGCAGGAGCTCGTTCGTGCCTTTGGCCACGAAGACGCAGATCGGCACGCCCCAGGCGCGCTGGCGCGACACCACCCAGTCCGGGCGGTTCTCGATCATGCCGGTGATGCGGTTCTCGCCGGAGGCCGGCACCCACTGGACCTGCTTGATGGCGGAGAGCGCCCGGTTGCGCAGGGTGTCCTTGGGCGGCTCCTGGTTGCTCGGCCAAGCCACGGTGCCGAGGGGCGTCGTGCCAAGGGACGCGGTACCCTCTCCCCCCTTGCGGGGGAGAGTTGGAGAGGGGGGTAGGCCGGGCGTCGAGAGCGATGGCTCAGAAGAGGCACTCGCGCCCGGGCTCGTCGGGTGATCCGAAGCAGTGTCCGTCTGCCCCAGCGCACCCCCCTCCCTGCCCTCCCCCTCAAGGGGGGAGGGGGAGAGAGGCTTGTCCATGGCGATGAACCATTGCGGCGTGTTGCGGAAGAGCAGCGGTCCCTTCGAGCGCCAGGAATGCGGATACTGGTGCTTGAGGCGCCCCCGCGCCGCGAGAGCGCCCGCCTCGACGAGCTTTCGGATCACCGCCTCATTGGCGCCGCCGTCCTTACCCTCGTCGTCGTAGACGCGCTCGCCGGCGAAGATCGGGATGTGAGGGAAGTATGAGGAATCCTCCGCCACCGTGTGAGGCACCTCCCGGGTCCCGCAGGCCTCGAAGGTGTCGCGGTGCTTGAGGTAGGTGTTGTAGTCGTCCGCGCCGTGGCCCGGCGCGGTGTGGACGAAGCCGGTGCCCGCGTCGTCGGTGACGTAATCGGCAGGCAGGACCGGCACGTCGAAGTCCCAAAATCCCTCCGCGCCGGCGAGCCCCCGGAACGGATGCGCGCAGCGCGATACCATCATCGGCGCCACGTCCTTGACGCGCGCGAAGCCCGTCACGCGGGCCGCCGCGAAGACCTCCTGGCTAAGCTTGTCGGCCAGGACGTAGCGCTCGCCGACCTTGGCCCAGTTGTCGGCTGCTGCCTCCGTCACCTCGTAGAGGCCGTAGGCGATCTCGGGGCCGTAGGCGATGGCGCGGTTCGCCGGGATCGTCCAGGGCGTGGTCGTCCAGATCAGGACCGAGGCGCCTTCGAGATCGGCGTCGAGGCTGTCGACGACCGGGAACTTCACCCAGATCATCTGGCTCGTCTTCTCGTAATACTCCACCTCGGCTTCGGCGAGCGCCGTCTTCTCGACGGAGGACCACATCACGGGCTTCGAGCCGCGGTAGAGCTGGCCCGTCATGCCAAACGTCATGATCTCGCGGGCGATCTGCGCCTCCGCGTCGAAGGCCATGGTGGTGTAGGGGTGGTCCCAGTCGCCCTCGACGCCGAGGCGCTTGAACTCCTCCCGCTGCACGCCGAGCCAATGATCGGCGAAGGCGCGGCACTCGCGGCGGAACTCGACGACGGGCACCTCGTCCTTGTCCTTGCCCTTGGCGCGGTACTGCTCCTCGATCTTCCATTCGATCGGCAGGCCGTGGCAGTCCCAGCCCGGCACGTAGTTCGCGTCGCAGCCGAGCATGCTCTGCGAGCGGACGACGAGGTCCTTGAGGATCTTGTTGAGGGCGTGGCCGATATGGATGTGGCCGTTGGCGTAAGGGGGGCCGTCGTGGAGGACGAAGCGGGGGCGCCCCTGCCCCGCCTCGCGTAAGCGGCCGTAGAGGTCGAGCTCCTCCCAGCGCTTCAGGAGCAGGGGCTCGCGCTGCGGCAGGCCGGCCCGCATGGGGAACTCGGTCTTGGGCAGGAACAGGGTTTCGGAATAGTCGCGCGCCGGGGCATCGGCGGCGGGGCTCAAGTCGTTCATGGCGATGTTCCAGGCTCCGTCGCGGCGCGCTCAGGAGCGTCTCAAGTCTCGTGACGGGCGATGGCGGCGATCCCGGCCCCTCGCGAGCGCGTCGAGGCGCTCAGGCGAAGGCCGGGCGCGTAATTCGGGGACTGCGGAGATCGGCCGGACGCGTCATGGGCGCGCTTGTACCAGCCCTCGCGGCGCGGGTCGAGGATGTCCGCTCGGCGTCATGAGGCGAGGAGGGACGGTGCATTGTCTCCGGCCAGGATCTCCCGCGCTTGGCGCGAATCCTCGTCCATGCGCGCGATCAGGGCCTCGGCGCTGTCGAAGCGCTCTTCGCCGCGGATGAAGGCGGCGAACTCCACCGCCAGGTCCTGGCCGTAGAGGTCGCCCGCGAAGTCGAAGAGGAAGGTTTCGAGGCGCGGGGCGCCATCGTCGAAGGTGGGCCGGCGGCCGAAGCTCGCGACGCCTGCGCGCAAGGAGCCGTCCGCCAGGCGCACCCGCACCGCGTAGATGCCGTGGCGGAGATCGCAGGTCTCGGGCAGGCGCTGGTTGGCGGTGGGGTAGCCGAGCGTGCGCCCGCGCTTGTCGCCGTGGCGCACCTCCCCCGTCACGAACCAGCGGTGACCCAGTAGCCCGTTCGCCTCAGCGACGTCGCCGGCGGTCAGCGCGGCACGGATCCGGCTCGAGGAGACGGGCTCGGCGCCATCGAGCACCGCCGGCAGCACCGCGCAGGACAGCCCCCGGGCGGCGCAAAGGTCAGCGAGGCGCTCCACGGTGCCCGCCCGGTCGCGTCCGAAGCGGAAATCATGTCCGACGACGACGCCCGAGGCCTGCATCCCCGTCACGAGCAATTGGTCGACGAAGGCCTCCGCGGTGAGACCCGCCAGGCCGGCGTCGAAGCGGCGCACGAAGGCGCCATCGAGGCCGAGCCGCTCCAAGGCCAAAAGCTTCTCCGCTTCCGGGGTGAGGCGGAACAGCGGGACGTTGGGTCGAAAGTATGAGCGCGGATGCGGCTCGAAGGTGAGGACCGCGGCCGGCCTCCCAGCCGTCCGAGCCGCCTGCCCGGCGGCCGCGAGCAGGGCCTTGTGGCCGCGATGGACGCCGTCGAAGTTGCCGATCGCGACGATGGCCCCCGCGAGCGGGCCCGGATCGTCACCATCGCGCCGAACGGCGAAGGCGCTGGCGTCGAGGGGATCAGGAGGCATGGCGTCTTGAAGGATGGGCCGCTTTAAGGCGGGCGGACCCTGTCCGATCGGACGCCGTCCGGTCAAGCGCTCAGGCGGCGTCAGGCGCGTCCCGGCACCGCCACCCAGGCCTCGCCCTCGAGAACGGCGCGGCCATCCGTGATGCATTCGCAGAAGAGGCGCGCCCGGCGCCGCTCGGGCACGAGCTCGACCACCTCGACCCGGGCCGTCACCACGTCGCCGATCTTGACCGGCGCCAGGAACTGAAGGGTTTGCGAGAGGTAGACCGCCCCCGGGCCCGGCAGCCTCGTGCCGAGCAGCGCCGAGACGAGGCTCGCGGTGAACATGCCGTGGGCGATGCGCTGGCCGAAGCGGCTCTGCGCCGCGAAGCTGTCGGAGACGTGGATCGGGTTCACGTCGCCGCTCACCGCCGCGAACAGGTGGAGATCCTGGTCCATGACGGTGCGCATCAAGGTGGCGCTCTGGCCGAGCGCCAAGTCCTCGAAGGACAGGGTCACGAAGGCCGCTGAGGGAGCTGCCGGAACCGCCGGTGTCGTCATCGCGCCCGCCGCCATCGTGATCCCCGCTGCACTGCACAAGCTACGCCGTGCCCGACAACGCGGCCATGCAACTTTGGTTCGGCCGTTCGCGGGGAGCTGCGAATCCGCCGGGCGAGTCTCGGCAACACGCGCCGATTTGCCGGGTTCGAGGTCGCCAGGGGTTAACCGCTTTGAAACCGGGCGCGGCTAGCGTTCCCGGGCAAGGATCGCGCTTGGCGCGCTCCGACCCGACCCTGTCATGTCAGCGACCGGCCGCGCCGGCCGCATCCGCACCGGAGTACTGGACCATGGCCCTTGACCTGGGGATGCCGATCCTCGTCGTCGACGACTATCAGACGATGGTGCGCATCATCCGTAACCTCCTGAAGCAGCTCGGCTTCGAAGACGTGGACGACGCTTCCGACGGCACCTCGGCTTTGTCCAAGCTGAAGCAGAAGAAGTACGGTCTCGTCATCTCCGACTGGAACATGGAGCCGATGACGGGCTACGAGCTCCTGCGGCACGTGCGCGCCGACGAGGGCCTGCGCACCACGCCCTTCATCATGGTGACGGCCGAGTCGAAGACGGAGAACGTGATCGCGGCCAAGAAGGCGGGCGTGAACAACTACATCGTCAAGCCCTTCAACGCCCAGACCCTCAAGACGAAGATCGAGGCGGTCTGCGGGGCCTAAAGCCGCGACCGAACCGACTGCGCGCAACGGGACGAGTGTGACCATGGCCCCCGCATCCGCGTCGCTCCGCAAAGTCCGCGAGACGGCCCCGCCTCCGGCGGCGGCCGGTCCCGTGGACGTCACGATGATCATGCGCGAGCTCGGCGCCGTGGCCGACTACATCGCTCACATCAAGAGCGAGATCGGGGCGCTGCGCGCCAACGAGCTGTGCCGCGACCGCATCCCGACCGCGAGCGAGGAGCTCGGCAGCACCCTCAAGGCCACCGCCTCGGCCGCCCACACCATCATGGCGGCGGCGGAGGACATCCTCGGCTCCGGCGAGACCTCGATGGCGCGCTATCGCCCTCAGGTCGAGGAGCGCATAATCGCCATCCTCGAGGCCTGCTCGTTCCAAGACATCACCGGCCAGCGCCTCTCGAAGGTCGCCGAGGCCCTCGGGCAGATCGAGAAGCGGCTCGGCCGCTTCGCCGGCGCCGTGAACGCCCGGGACACCGCCGACGCCCAGGACCCGGAAGAGGCCTTGCGCCAGGCGCGCCGCGAGATGCTCCTCCTCAACGGCCCCGCCGCCGAGGGCAAGGCTATCGCCCAGGACGACATCGACAAGCTGTTCGACTGATCGCCTGTCCCTACCAGACCAAGGTTTCCGTCACAGCCGTCGGACGCGCCGGCTGCCCCTGCAGCCAGGCCTGCGTGCGCTCCGGATCGAGCCGCCCGTCCGTCAGGAGATCGGCGGCGTGGATGCCCCGGGCAACCAGAAGCGCGTCATATCCCTGCCCCACCGCGCCCGCGATGTCGGTGCGGATCGCGTCCCCGATGGCGAGCACCCGGTCCGGCGAAACGGCGGAGCCTTCGCGCAGGCGCGCCGCGGTGGCAAGCGCCGCCTCGTAGACGGGCGCATGCGGCTTGCCGGCATACATGACGCTGCCGCCGAGCTCCTCGTAGAGCGCCGCGAGCGCTCCGGCGCAGTAGACCAGCCGATCGCCCCGCTCCACGACGAGGTCCGGATTGGCGCAGATCATCCATAAGTTGCGCGCCCGCATCCGGGACAAGCGCCCCCGGTAATCCTCCGCGGTCTCGACGTCGTCGTCGAGGAGACCCGTGCAGACGACGTAATCGCTGTTGTCGATGCCGTCGAAGCGGCAGGGCAGGCCCTCGAAGACCGGCCGATCCCGCTCGGGGCCGAGATGGTGCACCACCTGGTCGAGGCGTTCGGCCACCGCCGCCCGGGTCAGGTCGCCGGAGGTGACGATGGCGTCGTAGGCCTCCCGGTCGACCGAAAAGCCGTCGAGCTGGCGCGCGACGGATGTGCCGGGGCGCGGGGCGTTCGAGACCAGGATGACGGTCCCGCCCCCGTCGCGGAACCGGCGCAGGGCGTCGGCCGCGGCCGGGAAGCCCACGATGCCGTCGTGGAGCACGCCCCAGATGTCGCAGAGAGCGACGTCGTAGCGTTCGGCGAGGTGGCGGAATCCCTCCGCGAAGGCCGGGCCGGAGGCGGCGGCCTCGTTCATACGCATCGTCACGGTGTTGATCTTCGCGTTCTCGGGAGCAATCGGGGTCGGACGGGCCGGTAGGCGAGGGCCGGGCGCGAGTCAACGTCAGGCGCCTCGTCCGAACCGCATCCCCGCCCGGCTCCATCATCCCCAACCCGCGCGCCTCACCGGGCCGCGCACCGGACGTAAGCGTGGCGCTTGACCGGCGTCACGGGCGCGTTCTCCAGCACGAGCCTGTCCGGCGAGGGCAGGAGGAGGCGCGTCGTGACGCGCTGCCGCATCCCCTCGCCCTCGCAGGCCAGCTCGGCCCGCCAGGCGTTGCGGCCCGCGGGGCGGATGCGCCCGCGGCAGCGCTCCTCGTACCAGAACAGCCCATTCGGGTTGATCTCGAGGCGATGCACGCCGTCCGTATCAGTGCGGCAGGTCCGCGGCGAGGCGGACCAGAGGCCTTCGTAAGGGGCTGCCCTGGCCGCCGCAGGAGACGCGAGGAGCGCGAGCAGGCAGCACCCGAGCGCGCGGAAACGCGTGTTGGGCTTGTTCGATGGATGACCGATGCGCGAGGTTCGGCGATGGGGCACGTCGGCAGGCCTTCTAGCGGTCGCGAAACGCGAAAGGCCGCTGGCCGATGCGCCGGGCCTTGACGCAATCGTCGATGCCGGCGCGGCCGCAATAGCTGCCGTGGAGGTGGAAGGTCATCCGGCGCGCCTTCGTGCCGGCTAGGTCGTAGTTGCGCACCCGGCCGGCGAAGACCGGAACGGCCTCGCCGCGGGGCCGCCCGGCGTAGATCTCCAGGTCCCAGCCGCCGGTGCCGCTGAAGGCCGTCAGACGGTCGACGCAGCGGGCTTCGCGCCAGTCGACAATGAAGTCGAGCCAGGGATCGCCGTTCAGATCGGCCGTTCGCACGATCCCAGGCCGCCACGAATACGATGTCCCGCCCTCGGCCAGGCAGTCCCGGCCTTTGTCGTCGAGGGAGGCCTGGATCGCGGCCGGGTAGGGAGGCGCTGCATCCTTGAGCTTGGACGCTGCGAAAGCAGGGGCGGCGTCCTCGGCCTCGCTTTCCTCGGTGGCCTCAGCTCCGCGCGAGGCTGGCGGGGCCTCGGCCGCGGCGGGCGCGATCGGTCCAGCCAGCCACGCGAGCAGGAGTAGCGCACCCCATCGGCCGGCTCCTCTCCAAGGATGGGTGAGCGATGTCACCGCGCGCTGCCCTGCGCGGCGGCCTGGCAGGCGGTCTGCACGCTGCGCGCGTCGGTGGCGCTTAAGCTGCGCAGGCGCTGCGCCACGGTCTGGGTCACGTCCGTCCCGCGCAGGAGCACCATCTGGTACTGCCCCGGCGTGCAACCGTCGATGAGGCCGGAGGTGGCGGCCTGCTCCGCGCGCTTGGCGGCCCGCGCGTCGGTGCCGAACTCCTCGAGAACGGGCCAGGTGCACTGGCTCGCCATGATCGCCTGCGCCCGGCAGCTCTGCGCCGAGGCGGGCGGGGCAAGGATCGTCGCGATGGCGGCCACGCCGAGAACACATGCAATCGAGCGCATCGTCGATCTCCCCCGTGCGGCAAGCCAGGCCTGTTCGCGACAGCACGCCGCTCCAGGGCGGGAACCGCTCCCGAGGGGAGCATGTGAGAAGAAGCAGGTTTCAGCCCGATGGCGTGCGGTGCGCCATCGGTTTCCGCGCCGGGCGTTCGGCGCGCTTCATCCCAGCCGAGCCCCGGCCGCCTCGTTCAGCCTCAGCCAATAAGCATCGATCGTCGCCACCATTTGGAGAAGGGCGTCGGGCTTGGCAGGCTTCACCAGGTAGGAGTTAGCGCCGAGATCGTAGGCGCGCTGAAGGTCGGAGCTCTCGCGCGACGAGGTCAGCACGACGATAGGAATCCGCTTCAGGCTCTCGTGAGCCTTGACCCAGGTCAGCACCTCGAAGCCGGAGCGCCGCGGCAGCTTCAGGTCGAGGAGCACCACCGCCGGCCGCATCGCCGCAGGGTCTGCCGCCGCGCCGCTCAAGAAAGCCACGGCCTGCTCGCCGTCATCGGCGAAATGGATCGGAACCTGCACCTGCGCCTTGCGGAAGGCCCGTGCGATGAGGTGCCGGTCGTCCGGATCGTCCTCAACGACGAGCACCACGTCATGATGCGGGTTCATCGGCTCATCTCGCTTGGCTGCATCTCGGCTCCAACCCCTGCCTCCGTCAGTTCGATCCAGAACCGGCTGCCCTGGCCGGGCATCGATTCGACTCCTGACGTTCCGCCCATGCGCTCCAGGCTGCGGCGCACGATCGCGAGCCCGATTCCCGTTCCGGGATAGGTCTCGACGCCGTGCAGGCGCTCGAAGGGCCGGAACACCCGCTCCCGGTGCTCGGCGTCGATCCCGATCCCGTTGTCCTCGACGAAGAGACGGACCCGGCCCTCGCCCTGGCGCCTGACGCCGATGCGGATGCGCGGCCGCGTTCCGGGCACCACGAACTTGAGCGCGTTCGAGACCAGGTTGTCGATGGCCTGGGCGAGCGTCGGCCCGTGCGCGCGCACGCCCGGCAAGGGACGGTCCACCGTGACGGCCGCCTCGGCCGCCTTGAGGGCCGGCGCCGCGTTGGCGAGCACCTGATCGACCACCGTCTCCAGGGAGACCGGGCGCAGGCTCACCTCCTCGCGGGCGAGGCGGCTGTAGGTGAGGATGTCTTGGATCAGGTTCTCCATCCGGGTCGCCGCGGCCGCGATACGCCCGGTGAAGCGCTGCCCCTCGACGGGCAGCACGTCGCCGTAATCCTCGGCCAGGGCGTCCGCGTAGCCGTGCATGGCCCGGAGCGGCGCGCGCAGGTCGTGGCTGATGGTGTAGGCGAAGGCGTCGAGCTCGCGGTTGACCTGGCTGAGCTCGCTCGTGCGCTGGGCCACCTGACGCTCAAGGTCCTGCCGAAAGCTCCGTTCGGCCGCGAGCCGCTGGTCCCGGGCGCGCTGGCGGCTCAGCCAAACCACGCCGAGCGCCGTGCAGAGCACCGCGAGAAGCCCAGTTAGGGCCGCGGCGAGCGTCGCCCCGCTCGCGCGGCGCTCAAGGTCCGCCGTGCGCTCGGCGAGACGCCGCTGCTCGGCGTCGCGCAGGGCCGTGAGCTGGGCATCGATGTCCTCCATGAGTCTCTGGCCGACATCGGTGCGCACGACGGTCAGCGCGGCCTCGAAGCCCTCCTGCTGGCGCAAGGCAACCGTCTGTGCCAACTCGTCGAGCTTGGCCTCGACCAGGGGGCGGATCAGCCGGAGCGTCACCGATTGCTGCGGATCGCGCACGGTGCGCTCGAGCTCGGCCAGCTTGTCCCGAACGCGCAGGCTCGCCTGCTCGTAGGGAGCGAGGTAGCGCCGCTCGCCCGTGAGCACGAAGCCGCGCTGACCGGTTTCGGCCGTGCGGACGAGGGCCTGCAGTTCGGCCGCGTCCTCCAGGATCGCGGTCGTGCGCAGGACGAGGCTGCGGCTGTCCGTCAGGCTCACCAGCAGCAGGTTGAGGGCGAGCGCGCTGCCGACGAGGAGCAGGAAGGCGAGCCCCAGCGCGATCGGTCCCAGGGACAACCGAACGCGGGGCGCACGAGAACGGCCGCCGGCCCGGCGCGCGGCGCGATCGGCCGCACGCGTCTCGGAGCCAAGGCGGTGGACCGGATCGCGGTTATCTTCGTTGTCGGCAACGTGGCCCACATCGTTCATGCGCGAAAGCCCACCCGAGCCGATCCATGCGTATCCTGTTCGTCGACGACGATCCCGATACCCGCGCGCTGGCAATCCGCGCCCTCGTGCAGGAGTTCCCTGAGGCGGTGACGCCGGAGGCGAGCGATCTCGCGAGCCTCGACGCGGCGCTGCGCGAAGGCGCCCCCGCGATCCTGATTTCCGATTACGACCTGCGCTGGACCGACGGCTTCAAGGTCTTCGACCGGGTGAAGGCGGCGGCTCCGGAGTGCTGCGCCGTCATGTTCACCGGCACGGGCAACGAGGAACTCGCCGTGCGCGCCATGAAGCACGGCTTCGACGACTACGTCGTCAAGGGCACGACGCAGCTGCGCCGGCTCGCGACGAGCGCCCGCGTCTCCGTCGAGCGCGCCGGCGAACGGAAGCGCCTGAGCGAGAACCGCGACCTCATCCTGCGCGAGCTCTACCACCGCCTCCACAACAACCTTCAGATCGTCATCAGCCTGCTTCGCCTGACCGAGAAGGCTCTCGCGACCGAGGAGGACCGTCAACAGCTGGCGGATCTCGGGCGACGGATCCAGGCGCTGAGCGCCCTCCAGGAGGTGTTCTATCGCTCGGAGGACCTTCGCCGGGTGGATTTCGGCGCGTTCCTCGACGGGCTCGCGGAGAACCTCGTCGGGATCGCGGGCGGACGCGTCGTTCTCGACCGGCGCCTCGAGAGTACGACCATCCCCGTTGACGTGGCCGTGCCGCTCGGGCTCATCGCCAACGAGCTGATCACGAACGCGCTCAAGCACGGTTTCCCGAACGGTCGCGCGGGACGGCTGTCGGTTGGGTTGGAGGCAGGCGATGGACGGCTCGTGCTGACGGTGGCGGACGACGGCGTGGGCTTCGAGCGGGGCATGACGGCAGCCGGACCGGGCGGGCTCGGCATGAGGCTCGTCCAGCGCCTCGTCGCGCAGGTCGACGGGGAGCTCCGGTTCGAGCGCGCGGAGGTGGGGACGCGGTGCCTGATCAGCCTTCCCCTGTGAACGGCACCCGCTTGCGCGTCCTCGTCGTCGACGACGAGGCCTTGGTGGCCGACTACGTCGCCGACCTCGTCGAGGAGGCGGGGCACGACGTCGTCGGCATCGCCGCGACAGGCGAGCGCGCGCTGGCCTATCTCGCGCGCGATGGCGTCGATCTCGCCATCCTCGACATCAAGCTCAAAGGCACGACGACCGGGATCGACCTCGCCGTCGAGGCGCGCCGGCGCGCCGTGCCGCACGTGTTCATCACGGGCTCCGGCGACCCCGCGACCCGCGAGGCCGCCCTCGCCACGGCTCCGCTCGACTTCCTCCAGAAACCGCTCGACCAGCGCCGGCTGAGGGAGGTTCTCGCCCGCGCCGCCGGTCGGTGAGCCGGCCGAGGCAGATCGCGACACTGGGGCCAGATGGATCGGGGCTGCGGCGTCGGAACGGTCCCGGTACTGTCAGTGAAAATCGCGCGATTTCGGCAGGACCCGGACGTTGCGCGGGTGGGATGAGGCTCCGCGGGGCTGCTGAGGGTGAACGAATTCGTCCGCTCGGGCGAACTCGGGCGCGGCTTCATGCACCTCGGAGAGCTGCTTCAAGATTTCGGTTCGGTCGAAGACCCGTTCCGCCATCAGGTGGACGACGCCTTCGGGGCTTTTCTGGACTTGGCCTTCGACAAGGAGCAGGCGGGCCGCCATCACCTCGCGCCTGAACTGCTCGAAGAGACGCGCCCAGAGCACGACGTTGGTGATGCCGGTCTCGTCCTCCAGCGTGATGAAGATGGCGTTGCCGTTGCCGGGGCGCTGGCGCACGAGGACGATGCCGGCCGTTCTCGCGCGCGCTCCGTCCGCCCTGGCCGAAGCCTCGGCGCAGGTGAGGACGCGCTCGGCCTCGAAGAGCGGCCTTAAGATCTGCATGGGGTGCGCTTTGAGCGACAGGCGCAGCGTCTGGTAATCGGCCGCGACATGCTCGCCGAGGCTCATATGGGCGAGATCGACGGCGGGCTCGTCTCCGAGCTCGCGCGCATCGGCCGCCGCGAACAAGGGCAGCGGCGCGTTGTCCGGAATGCGGCGCACCTCCCAAAGCGCGTTGCGGCGATCAAGCCCCATCGAGCGCATGGCATCCGCGTCAGCGAGGCGTCTGAGGACACGTGCCGGGAGGCGCGTGCGCCGCGCCAGGTCTTCGACGCTGCTGTAGCCGGTGCGGCGATGGCCAACGACGGAGGCTCCTGCCTCCTCACCCAGGCCGTCGACCTGGCGAAAGCCGAGCCGAAGGGCAAGCGCGCCGCCCGCGTCCTCTAGGGTGCAGTCATGGAAGCTGTGATTGACGTCGACGGCGCGCACCTCGACCCCGTGCTCCTGGGCGTCCCGCACGATCTGGGCCGGCGCGTAGAAGCCCATCGGCTGGGAGTTCAGGAGCGCGCAAGCGAAGACCGCCGGGTGGTGGCATTTGATCCAGGACGAGACGTAGACGAGCTTGGCGAAGGACGCGGCGTGGCTTTCGGGGAAGCCGTAGGAGCCGAACCCCTTGATCTGGTCGAAGCAGCGCTGGGCGAAGGCGCGCTCGTAGCCGCGGGCCACCATGCGCTCGACCATCTGAGTCTCGAAATGCCCGATCGTCCCGACATGGCGGAACGTCGCCATTGACCGGCGCAGCTGGTTCGCCTCGGTGTCCGAGAACTTGGCAGCGACCATGGCGAGACGCATGGCCTGCTCCTGGAAGAGCGGCACGCCAAGCGTCTTGTTCAAGACTTGATACAGCTCGTCCTCGTCACCGTGCTCCGGCGAGGGCGAGGGGTAATTCTCTGTTTCAAGCTTGGCGCGGCGCCTGAGGTAGGGATGGACCATATCTCCTTGAATCGGCCCGGGACGCACGATCGCGACCTGGATGACGAGATCGTAGAATTTTCGGGGCTTGAGCCGCGGCAGCATGTTCATCTGAGCCCGGCTCTCGACTTGGAAGACGCCGAGCGAATCCGCCTTGCAGAGCATGTCGTAGACGGCTTGATCGTCGGGCTCGACGTCGTGCAGGGCGAGGTCGCCGAGCCCGTGCCGGCGCATGAGGTCAAAACTCTTGCGGATGCAGGTGAGCATCCCGAGCGCGAGCACGTCGATCTTCATCAGCCCGGTCGCGTCGATGTCGTCCTTGTCCCATTCGATGAAGGTGCGATCCTTCATGGCGGCGTTGCCGATGGGCACGGTCTCGTCGAGCCGCCCGCGGGTCAGCACGAAGCCGCCGACATGCTGGGAGAGATGGCGCGGGAAGCCGAGCAGGCGCCGCGCGAGGTCGAGCGCCTGGCGGATGAGCGGGTTGTGCGGGTCGAGGCCGGCCTGGGCGACGTGGGCGTCCTTGATGTCCGTGCCCCAGCTGCTCCATTGGGTCGAGGCGAGGCGCGCCGTCACATCCTCGGAGAGGCCCAGCGCCTTGCCGACTTCGCGCATGGCGGAGCGCGGACGGTAGGAGATCACGGTGGCGGCGATGCCGGCGCGCTCGCGCCCGTACTTCTCGTAGATGTGCTGGATTATCTCTTCGCGCCGCTCGTGCTCGAAATCGACGTCGATGTCGGGTGGCTCGCGGCGTTCCTCCGAGATGAAGCGGGCGAAGAGAAGGTCGTGCTCGGCCGGGTCCACCGCCGTGATGCCAAGCACGTAGCAGACCGCGGAGTTCGCCGCCGATCCGCGCCCCTGGCAGAGGATGCCCTTGTCCTCGGCGACGCGGACGATATCGAGGATGGTGAGGAAATAGCGCGCGTAATCGAGGCGCGCGATGAGGGCGAGTTCCTCCTTCAGCAGGGCCTCGACCTTGGATGGCACCCCGTCCGGGTAGCGGATGGCAGCCCGCCGCCAGGTCACTTCCTGGAGCCAGGCTTGGGCGGTCCAGCCGGGCGGCACCGTCTCCTCAGGGTAGTCGTACTCAAGCTCTTTCAGGGAAAAGTCGATACGCGACAGAAGGTGCTGCGTCTCCTCCAGCGCCTCGGGCGCATCGGCGAAGAGGCGCGCCATCTCCGCCGGCCGTTTCAGGTGACGCTCGGCGTTGACCTCGAGCAGGCGCCCCGCGCGATGGATCGTCACCTTCTCGCGGATGCAGGTGAGGACGTCTTGCAGGTCGCGGGCGCCGGGCTCGTCGTAGAGCGCGTCGTTCGTGGCGAGAAGCGGCACCCGGGCTGCCGCGGCGCTCGCCTTCAGCCGCGCCAGACGCCGCCTGTCATCGCCGCGGCGGTGCATGGTGGCCCCGAGCCAGACCGCGCCGGGCGCCGCCTCGTCGACTTGGCCGAGCAGGTGGCTGAGACCGTCGAAGGGCTGCGAGGGCAGGACGATAAGGAGAAGGCCGGACGGGTCGGCCAGGAGGTCGTCGAAGGTGAGAACGCAACCGGCTTTCTTCGCCCGTCGCTTGCCGAGGCTCAGCAGCCGGCACAGCCGGCCCCAGGCGGCGCGGTCGGTCGGATAGACCACGATGTCGGGCGTGCCGTCGGCAAAAGCGAGGCGCGCGCCGACGACGAGCTTGAAGGCCTGCGCCAGGACTTTCAGCTCGTCGCGGGCCACCGGCATGGCGCCCGTGCGCGGATGCTCGACGAAGACGTATTCCCCCGGCCCCGAGCCGTCCCGCACCTTTTCTGGCGGCGGAGCGCCCTCCTCGCGCAAATCCTTCAGCGCGCAATAGGCCCGCACCACGCCAGCGACGGTGTTGCGGTCGGCGATGCCGAGCCCCGTATGCCCGAGGAGCAGGGCGGTCAGCACCATGTGCTGCGGGTGGGCGGCGCCGCGCAGGAACGAGAAGTTCGTCGCCGCCACGAGCTCGGCGTAAGGAGGAACCGCGCTCACGCGAAGAGCCCGTGCAGGTACCAGCGCGGGGACTCCCCTTCCTCGTACTGGCCCTCGCGAAACAGCCAGAAGCGGCGGCCTCGCGCGTCTTCCACCCGGTAATAGTCCCGCGCTGGCGTCTGCCGGTCCCGCCACCATTCGGGCAGGATCCGCTCCGGCCCCTCGGCGCGGGCGACGTCGTGGAGCGCGCGCCGCCAGCGGAAACGGATCGGCGGCCCGTCCGGCACTTCGGCCACGGCCTCGACGGGCTCCGGCGGTTCGAGGAGGTGCAGCGGGCGGGTCGGTGGCTCGCCCGGCTCCGGTCTGGGCCAGGCCTCTCCTTCCCGGCTCTCGACGGTCGCCGGAACGAGGCGGGCGGCGCGGACTGGATCATGGGTATCGACCGGAACGAAGCGCGCGACGCGGGCTGGCCCGAAGCGCGCGATCAGACGGTCGATGAGGTCGGCAACCTCGTTTTCCGCCACCGCCCTGCCGTCGAGCGTGGGCTGCACGCTGTCGAGCGGCTCACTCGCCAGGACGGAGAGCACGATGCTATCGAAGCCGAAGCCCGGATCGAGGGGATCGGCGAGGGCATCGAGACGCTCGCGGAACAGGCGGTCGATGGCCTCAGGGTCGCGCAGGGGACGGCCCGCCTCGGCTCCGATGCGCCGTTTCGCTCCGTCCGTCCGGTCGAAGCGGGCTTCGAAGGCCCGCCCGCCCTCCCCTCTTCCTTCGAGCTGCGCGCAGACTTGTTCGATCAAGGCCCGCAGGACCCGAGCGATCGTCTCGGACCGGCTGATAGGCTCGGCGAAGGCCCGCTCCGCCGAGCAGGTCGGGAGCGGCCGCTCCGGCGTGATACGGACATCCTCGCGGCCGAGCAAACGACGAAGCTTCGTCGAGAGCTCCGGTCCGAAGCGACTCGTGAGGGGTGCGCTCGGCCGGTCGGCGAGGTCTCCGATCCGCTTGAAGCCGGCGCGCCGGAGCGCGAGCGCCGTCTCCTCTGGAAGCTCCAGCGCCGCGATCGACAAGGGCCGGACGGCCTCGGCCTCATGGCCCGTCGGAACGACGGCGGCCCGGCCGAAGCGGGCGAGCGCCCGGGCCGCCTCCGGCGTACCGGCCAAGCTGCCGCGGGCGGAAAACCCGCCGCGCCGGAGCCGCTGCAAGACGCGCTCACGCATCGCTGCCTCGCCGTCGAAGAGATGGGCGCAGCCCGTGACGTCGAGCATCAGCCCGTGCGGCGGATCAAGCGCCACGAGGGGCGTCCAGCGCTGGGCATCCTCCGCCATGCGGGCGAGGAGCGCCGAATCAGCCGAGGGCTCATGCTCACGAACCAGAAGGTTCGGGACGCGGGCGCGGGCATCGGCGAGGGGAAGGCCCGGCGCGAGGCCGAGCCGGAGCGCCTCCCGGCTGACTGCGGCAAGACGTTGGGCGCCGCGCACGGCCTCGACCAGCACGAGCGGGCCCTCACACGGCTCTTCGCCACGCCGCCTCATCGCGCGCTCCAGCCGCTCGGCGGGCAGGAACGGACACCACAGGGCGAGGTAGCGGCGCAGGCTCGGCGAAGACGGCGCGGTCACGGTCCCACTCCAGGTGCCAGGTTCCGCCGGGGGTGCCGGCGCGGTGACGAAGCAGGGTGACTGCGAAAGCCGGACGACCCGGGGCGTTGGCCTCGAGCGGGGTCGAGGCGGCTGCCGCCACCGACCAGCGGGTCATGGCGGCGCTCGGCGCGGGGGCGGCGCCGAGCCTCACCATCACGAGGGTGACGCCGGATTGGCTCGCCGCCAGGGCGAGGCGGCGGCTCGCGGTGAGATCGAGCGAGCGGGAGGTTCCCCAGGCCTCGGCGAGGACGGCACCGAGGCCCGAGCAGCGCAGGGCGTCGCGGGCCGCCCTGAACAGCCCTTCCGCATCCGCGACCCGCACGAGCGTGAGACAGGCCGGATTCGCGCCGAAGGCGGCGAGGCCCGCCCCGTGGAGACGTCCGACGGCGGCATCGGCTTCGTCCTGCCGGATCCAGGCGAAGGCTCCCCCGCGGCTGGCGCGGAGCGCCATGCCAAGGCCGAATCCTGCGCTCGCAACCTCGTGGCCCTCACTTTCCGCCGCATAAACCTCGTGCATGGCCCCACGTCGCACTCCGCCGCCGAGCCCCTCGTCGAGGCTCGGCAGGCCGAAAGGGACCAGGTCGGTCGCCATCAGGTCCGCCGCCGGATCGAACCGGGCCAAAGCGGTCCTGAGCGCCGACACGCCATCGCGCGCCTGCGACATATGTGTTCCTGTTTTGTTCTATAAACGCCGCTGCCTCGCGAAAGAGTCAAGCTTCGAAGGAAATTTCGCGCCGCCCGATCTGCCTCTCTCCACAGCGGACCGGCGGAGAGGCTTCGTGCCTTCGGTATGCTGGCCAGACAGGTGCGCGACCGCTGAACGAGGCACTTCGCCAGTGACGTGGCGAAATGCTGATCTTCCAGCCGCGCGCGTTCAGGTCAGCGCGCAGGCTTAACGCCCCGAGCAGGCTCATGCCGACGGTGCGCCGTTACGTGCTTGCAAACGAAAAAGCGCGCATCAACGCACGCTCTCAAGGCTTCAAGCCAATCGGATCACGAAGGGAGAAATGGCGCGCCCGAAAGGATTCGAACCTCTGACCCCCAGATTCGTAGTCTGGTGCTCTATCCAGCTGAGCTACGGGCGCCTGCCGCGGCCGGAGCCTTGAAGCTCGGGCCGGGAGCGGTGATCTAGCTCCTTCGCTCCGGGTTGGCAACCCCGTAGGCGCCGGTCGGCGCGGGCGGGCATCTCATCAGGGAAGCGTCGACCCTCGGCTCGGCTCTTGCGCCGAACCGCGGGGCAAGGCGAAGGTCGGGAGGTGACGGGGAGCGGACATGAGCCAAGGAGAGATGGGCCAGGGAGAGATGAACCAGCGGGAGACGGACGAGCCGCGGGGCGAGCTCACCGTGCGCACGATCGCCATGCCGGCGGACACCAACGCCAACGGCGACATCTTCGGCGGCTGGGTGATGTCGCAGATGGACCAGGCCGGCGGCATCGCCGGGGTCGACCGGGCGCAGGGGCGCGTGGTGACGGTGGCGGTCGACGCCATGCACTTCATCAGCCCCGTGCGCGTGGGCGACGTGCTGTGCGTCTACACCCAAGTGGAGCGCGTCGGACGCACCTCCATGGTCATCCGGGTCGAGGCCTGGGCCCGGCGCTTCCAGACGCAGGTGCGCGAGAAGGTGACGGTGGCCACCTTCACCTTCGTGGCGATCGACGCTGAGGGGCGCCCCCGCCCCGTCCCGATCGAGGCCCCCTCGGCCGCGTGAGCTCCAAGGGAGCGTGAGGAGGCGCGAAAGGGCGACGTGGGACCCATGACATCGGGACGGCGTTGCCTTACGCGCAGAGTATCGCCTCACCATCCCTCACTCCGCCCGCGCGGCGGATGCCCGAGCCCCGGCCGACGACCGTCTTGAGTCTCACCAACACCCTCCTGGCCAGCGGCGAGACCGGGCGGCTCATCGCGTCCCGCGACTGGGCCGCGACCCCGCTCGGCCCTCTCACGGATTGGCCGCAGAGCCTGCTCACCACGGTCGGCCTCGTGCTGCGCTCCCCCGTGCCCATGGTGCTGCTCTGGGGCGAGGACGGCGTCATGCTCTACAACGACGCCTATTCCGCCTTCGCCGGCGGGCGGCACCCTGAGCTCCTCGGCTCCAAGGTGCGCGAGGGCTGGCCCGAGGTCGCCGACTTCAACGACCACGTCATGCGGGTCGGGCTCTCCGGCGGCACGCTCTCCTACCGCGGCCAGGAGCTGACGCTTCACCGCCACGGCCAGCCCGAGCAGGTCTTCATGGACCTCGACTACGCGCCGGTGCCCGACGAATCCGGGCGGCCCGGCGGCGTGCTCGCCATCGTGGTCGAGACCACGGAGCGCGTCCTGGCCGAGCGCCGCCGCGAGGCGGCCGAGGCGGCCCTGCGCGCGAGCGAGCAGGAGCTGCGCAACACCGTCGAGCTCAACCCGCAGGTGCCCTGGACCTGCGATCCTCAGGGGCGGATCACCTCCTATTCGAAGCGTTGGCTCGACCTCACCGGCCAGGCGCCCGGCGAGCCCCTCGGCGAGGGCTGGGCGCGGGTGGTCCATCCGGACGACCAGCCGGCGGCGATCGCTTCCTTCTCGGCGTCCCTCGCCTCGGGCAAACCGGTGGATGTGGAGTACCGCATCCGCGTCGCGACGACGGGCGAGCACCGCTGGATGCGGGCGCGGGCGAACCCGCTCCGGGACGAGGCCGGCGCGATCCTGCGCTGGTACGGGCTCGTCGAGGACATCCACGACCGCAAGCTCGCGGAGATGCGGCTGCGCGCCAGCCACGAGCGCTTCGCCGGCGCGGTGGCCGCCGTCGACGGCGTGCTCTGGACCAACGACGCCGCGGGCCGGATGAGCGGCGATCAGCCGGGCTGGGCCGCCCTCACGGGGCAATCGCCCCACGCGTACCAGGGCTACGGCTGGACGGCGGCCATCCATCCCGACGACGCCGAGCCGACCCTGGAGGCCTGGACCGCGGCGGTGCGCGAGCGCCGGCCCTTCGTGTTCCAGCACCGGGTTCGGCGCCGCGACGGCGCGTGGCGCCTGTTCTCGGTCCGCGCCATCCCGGTCACGGAGGCGGACGGCACGGTTCGCGAGTGGGTCGGCGTCCACGCCGACATCACGGAGCAGGAACGGGCCCGGGCCGAGCTGGCCGAGGAGACCCACGCTCTCGAAGCCATCAACCGCGCCGGAGCGGCGCTCGCGGGGGAGCTCGATCTCGAGCGGGCGGTGCAGACGGTGACCGACGCTGGCGTCGCGATCACCGGCGCGGGGTTCGGCGCCTTCTTCTACAACGTGCTGAATGAGCGGGGAGAGAGCCTCATGCTCTACACCCTGTCTGGCGCCGAGCGGTCCTCCTTCGACCGCTTCGGCATGCCGCGCGCTACGTCGGTGTTCCGACCCACCTTCAAGGGCGAGAGCGTCATCCGCTCGAACGACATTCTCGTCGACCCGCGCTACGGTCTGAACACGCCGCACCGAGGCATGCCCGAGGGGCATCTGCCGGTGCGGAGCTACCTCGCCGTGCCGGTGACCTCGCGCTCAGGCGAGGTGATCGGCGGCCTTTTCTTCGGTCATCCCGAGCCCGGCCGGTTCAGCGAGCGCCATGAGCGGCTCATGATCGGGCTCGCGGGCCAGGCCGCGGTCGCCATCGACAACGCCCGCCTGTTCCAGGCCGTGCAACGCGCCAACGCCACGCTCGAAGCACAGGTGGCCGAGCGCACCGCTGAGCGCGACCGCATCTGGCAGCTCTCGCCCGACCTGATGTGCGTGGCGAAGACCGACGGCACGCTGGTGAGCGTCAACCCGGCCTGGGAACGCCTCCTCGGCTGGCCCCTCGACTGGCTCACCGGCCGCAAGGCGGCCGAGATCAAGCATCCCGACGACGCCGAGCGCACCGCGGCCGAGCTCGCACGGCTGGCGGCCGGCAACCACCATTCCCTGAATTTCGAGGATCGCTACCGCACCGCGGACGGCGCTTGGCGCTGGATCTCCTGGGTGATCGAGCCCGAGGGCCAACTGATCTACTGCATCGGCCGCGACGTCACGGCCGAGAAGGCCGCGGCTGCCGAGCTGCAGCAGGCGCAGGACGCCTTGCGCCAGGCGCAGAAGATGGAGGCCGTGGGCCAGCTCACCGGCGGCATCGCGCACGACTTCAACAACCTGCTCGGCGCCGTGGTGGGCTCCTTCGACCTCATCCGCCGCAAGCCCACCGACGTCGAGCGGGTGCGCCGGTTCGCGGAAGCCGGGCTCGCCGCCGCCGAGCGCGGGGCAAAGCTCACGGGGCAGCTCCTCGCCTTCTCCCGGGCGCAGCGCCTCGAGCTGAAGCCGCTGATCGTGGCCGATCTCGTCGACGGCATGCGCGACCTCCTCGCGCGGACCCTCGGACCCATGATCCGCCTCCATGTCGCGCTCGACGAGCGGCGATGGCCCGTTCTCTCGGATCCGACCCAGCTCGAGATGGCCGTGCTCAACCTGTGCATCAACGCGCGCGACGCGATGCCGGACGGCGGCGACCTCACGCTCCGCACGGCCTTGCGCCAGGTCGGGGCCGACCCCGAGCTCGAGCCCGGCGCCTACGTCGAGCTCGCCGTCACGGACACGGGCTCGGGGATGTCGCCTGAGGTGCTGGAGCGGGCTTTCGACCCGTTCTTCACCACGAAAGGCATCGGCAAGGGCACGGGCCTCGGCCTGTCCCAAGTCTACGGCATCGCGCGCCAGGCCGGCGGCGCCGTGCGCCTGGAGAGCCGGGAGGGGCACGGCACGACGGTGCGCATCCTCCTGCCCCGCACCGACGCGGCCCTGCACCCGGATCAGGCCGGAGGCGGCCTGGGACAATCCGAGGTCGGAGCCTCTGCGACGATCCTGATCGTGGACGACGATCCGGACATCCGGCGCGTGCTCGCCGACAGCCTCGACGCCCTGGGCTACCGCGTCGTCGAGGCGGCCGACGGGCCGGCGGGCCTCGCCGCTCTCGATGCGGAGTCGCCCGACCTGATGATGGTGGATTTCGCCATGCCGGGCATGAACGGGGCCGAGGTGGCCCGGGCCGCGCGCCAGCGCCGGCCGAGCCTGCCCATCGTCTTCGCCAGCGGCTATGCCGATACCGCAGCCATCGAGAGCGCCGCCGGCCCGGACACCCCCGTGCTGCGCAAGCCTTTCCGCATCCACGACCTCCAGGCCGTGGTGGCCCAGATGCTGGCTGCTAGGCCTTGAAGCCGAGGCCTTCGAGGAAGCGGGCCCAGGTGTCCGGCCGCAGCGAGCCACCGGTTGCGCCCTCGTGCCCGTTCGCGAACTGTTCGTCCGGGCTGAGATTCGGGGGCGCCCGCTCCTTCAGGAAGGCGATCAGGTTCTGTCCCGTGGCGCTGCGCAGGGCGAAGTGAACCCAGCCCTCGCGGTAGCCGGTATTGGCCGCGATCACGATCTGCCGCCTGAGCCGCCCGGTCCAGGACTGGGCGATCAGGGGATGGATCTGGCAAGGCGTGCTCATCAGGATGAGAGCGGCCGGTCCGGCGAAAGTGGGGGCGATCCGCCGCGCCGCATCGAGCGCCGCTTTGACCTCCTCCTGCGCCGCCCGCAGGGCCGCCGTCTCGGGATGATCGCCGGAGAGCACGTCCTCCGGTCCGCGCGCCGCGAGAAGCAGGGCGAGCGCCGGCGCGGCGTCGCCTCCCGCCGAGCGGCGCGGCGCGTTGACGAGGGCGCTCGCCTCGCGCAGGGCCTTGGCGGAATGCCGGGCGCGAACCTCCGTCGTAATGTCGGGGAAGTCGCGGGCCGCGCCCTTCTCGCCGAGGTCGCCGACGAGCCCCAGCGCGGCGAGCCAGGCAAGGTCGCGCAGTATGTCCTCACCGACGAGGGCCTTCGCGCACCAGTAGGCGAGAAGGCTCGAGGTGGGCACGGGCGCGACGCCGTAGCCCGAGATCAGTGTCGCCACCTCAGGGGTGGGAAGACTGACCGGTACGTGATGGTCGACAACGACGGTCGGCGCGCCGTCGAGGATCGCGTCCGCCTGCACGCCGAGATCCGTGACAACGAGGCCGGCGGGCCGGAGACCGGCCCCGAGCTCGGCCGTCATCGCCGGTGACCAGGCGCCCTCGCCCCGTCCGACGAGGCGCACCCGCGCCGGGCCGAAGCGGCTCCCCTCGAAAGCCCGGGCGAAGAGGGCGCCCGCCGAGAGCCCGTCGGCATCGTTATGCGCCAGCACGAGAGGCTGGCCCGCGCCGAAGCCGTCGAGGGCGCCCGCGAAGCGCTGCTGTTGGTCGGCGATCCAGGCGTCGTCGAGGTCCGGCATGCGGGCATGACCCGCGACGGGCCGGCTCGGTTCCCACCCGCCCCTCAAGCGCGGCGCCATGCCCCGGCGGGGGAACCAAGCGGCCCGATCGGCACTTGGCAGGGCATCGCGCGCGGGGCATTGAACGGCCCGCACCCGTCCCGAGCACCTTTTCAGCCCACCCGAACGATCCTCATGAGCGCCTACAACCAGGAACGCGTCCTCCAGGTTCACCACTGGACCGACACCCTGTTCAGCTTCCGCACGACCCGCGACCCGGGCTTCCGCTTTCAGAACGGCCAGTTCACGATGATCGGCCTGGAGGTGGACGGCCGACCGCTGGTGCGCGCCTACAGCATGGTGAGCGCCAACCACGAGGAGGAACTCGAGTTCTTCTCGATCAAGGTGCCCGACGGCCCGCTCACCTCGCGCCTGCAGCACCTGAAGGTCGGCGATCCGATCATCGTCGGCCGCAAGGCGACCGGCACCCTGATCCACGACAACCTGCTGCCCGGCCGGCGCCTCTACCTCATCGGCACCGGCACCGGCCTCGCGCCCTTCATGAGCATCATCAAGGACCCGGAGACCTACGAGCGCTATGAGCGGGTCGTGCTCATCCACGGCTGCCGGCAGGTCTCGGAACTCGCCTACGGCGAGACCATCACTGAAGTTCTGCCCGCCGACGAGTATCTCGGCGACCTGATCCGCGAGAAGCTCGTCTACTATCCCACCGTCACCCGCGAACCGTTCCGCAACCGCGGCCGCATTACCGATCTCATCGCCTCGGGCAAACTTTTCGCCGATCTCGGCGTGCCGGATCTCGGCCCGACAGACGATCGCATCATGCTCTGCGGCAGCCCTGCCATGGTCGCGGACATCCGGGCGCTCCTCGGCGGCCGCGGCTTCGCCGAGGGCAACCATTCGGAGCCGGGCCATTTCGTCGTCGAGCGCGCCTTCGTGGAGCGTTGAAGCTTGAGCCTTTGCCGCCTCGCGAAAGCAGGCTAGGCAGTACCGCGAGGGCTCAAGGACGTTCGCTGCGATGCGCGTGTTGGTGACCGGGGCCGCCGGCTTCATTGGATTCCACCTCGCGCGGCGTCTCCTCGCCGAGGGCCACACGGTGACAGGCCTCGACGCCCTGACCCCCTACTACGACCCGGCCCTGAAGCGCCGCCGCCTCGACCAGCTCGCCGAGGCTGAAAACTTCTCCTTCGCGGAAGTCGCGCTGGAGAACCACGCTGCGCTGAATGAGGTTTTCGGCGCGGCCCGGCCCGAGCGCGTGTTCCACCTCGCGGCGCAGGCGGGCGTGCGCTACTCCATCGAGAACCCGCGGGCCTATCTCGACGCCAATCTGGTGGGCACCTTCAACCTGCTCGAAGCCTGCCGGGCCCATCCCGTCGGCCACTTGATGCTCGCCTCGACGAGCTCGGCCTACGGCGCCAACAGCAAGATCCCCTTCGAGGAGACGGATCCGGCGGTCCACCCCATCACGCTCTACGCCGCCACCAAGGCCTCGACGGAACTGATGGCGCATTCCTATGCCCATCTCTTCGCCATCCCGACGACGGCCTTCCGCTTCTTCACCGTCTACGGCCCCTGGGGCCGGCCGGACATGGCCTATTTCCTGTTCACCCGGGCGATCCTGGCGAGCGAGCCGATCCGGCTCTTCAATCACGGCGAGAGCCGGCGCGACTTCACCTACGTCGACGACCTGATCGAGGCGATCCTGCGCCTCGCGGCGCAGGTCCCGCCGGCGCCGGACGCGCGGGAAGGCGCGACGCCGCTGCTGGGCGACACCTTGAGCCCGGCCGCGCCCTACCGCCTCGTCAACATCGGCGCCGGGCGGCCGGTGCGGCTCACTGATTTCGTCGCGGAGATCGAGCGGGCGTTAGGATTGGGAGCGAAACGCGTTCTCGAGCCGCTTCCCCCAGGGGACGTCGAGCAGACCTTCGCCAGTGCCGACCTCTTGGAGCGTCTCACCGGCTACCGGCCAACGACGCCCCTCTCGACCGGCATCCCGGCCTTCGTGGCGTGGTACCGGCGGCACTACAACTGAGATTGCCTTCTTCCCTCGTGAGAGAGGGTGGCCGGCGTGAGCCGGCCGGATGAGGGGTGGTGGGCATGGTCTCGAATAGCGGAGAGCCCCCCTCACCCCCGCTCCACTGCGTTGCGCTCGTCGCGTCGGCCGGTCCGCCGACGCGA